>JBOZRQ010000007.1:0-195210 GCA_050789255.1 Symbiobacteriaceae bacterium | reverse complement strand
TTGTAGGGCTACGACCGGCGTAAGCCGGATGCGGGAAAACTGCAAGTCCGGTTTGACGAGGGGGCGTCGCTCGAAAGGGCGGCCCCTACTCTCTATTACCAGGATTGTTTGGGGTCGCGGCCGTCGATGTAGACGGGGTTCTCGGGCGGCTTCCCTTCGCACCAGTACTTGTCGAAGTCGGTCATGCCGGCCTCGGTGAGGATCTCCTCGTCGGAGAGCATGCGCCCGGTGCACTGGCTGGGCTCCTGCCGGAGGATGGCCATGGTGGCGTCGCACATGATCTCCGGGGTGCGCCAGTAAGTGCGGTCGAGCATGCCGTTGTTGATCACGGCAGCGGTCTCAATGGGTACCACCGGCCAAAGCGCGTTGGCGGCCACGTTGGCTGCCCGATGCTCCTCTGCGATGCCAATGGCCAGGCGGGCCATGCCCATCTTCGAGATCATGTAGGCGACCATGCCGGGGTTGGCCTTGGTGCCGATGGCGGGGGCCATGTTGATGATGTGCCCCCACTTCTGCCGGACCATATGAGGCAGGCAGTAGTAGCTGCAGAGGAAAGAGGCGCGCACGTTCACGTTCATGACCAGGTCGAAGCGCTTGGCGGGTGTCTCCAGCACCGGCTTCCACCAGAGGGCGCCGGCGTTGTTGATCAGAATGTCGATGCGGCCGAACTCCTCCATGGTCTTGTTGACCATGGACTCGATGTCCTCTTCCTCCCGCACGTCGACCTTGACCGGGAGGGCCCGGCGCCCAAGTTGTCGGACCTCCTCTGCCGTGTCGTAAATCGTGCCGGGCAGCTTGTCGCGGTCACGCTCGCTCTTGGCTGCCACCACGATGTCGGCGCCCTCTTGCGCCAGACGGAGCGCCAGCGCCTTGCCGATGCCGCGGCTGGCGCCGGTAATTATGGCAACCCGCCCTTCTAATGACTTGGTCATGGTTCCCCTCCCCCTAACAACTGGTCGGTAGATTGAATCTTGCTCCTTTTAATTACACCAGGAAACGATTTGCTCCTGCTCGCGCCCTATAGGCCCAGTTTGCAGATTTGGGTAGACTATACTGGAATGTCTACCCGAAGTAAGTCTGGACCCATGCTGCGTAAAGATGATTTAATTAGCAGGGAGTCTTGGAAAGGAGTCGTGGTCGTCTCAATGCTTAAAAATGATCGGCTTTTGCGCGCCTGCCGTCGCCAGCCGGTGGATGCGACCCCCGTGTGGTTCATGCGTCAGGCCGGCCGTTATCAGCCTGAGTACAGGGAGCTGAAGAAGCAGTACTCCCTCTTTGATATCGTGGATCGGCCCGATGTATGTGCCGAGGTGACGTTGCTGCCGGTCAAGCAGTTGAACGTGGACGCCGCGATTCTCTTCTCTGACATCTTCACGCCGATCCGGGCGGTAGGGTATCCGGTGGAACTGAACCCCGGGCCGGTCATCAAGCAGCCGGTTCGCACAGCCAAAGATATTGAGGCGATCCGCCCACTCAACGTGGAGGAGCATGTCCCCTACGTGCTGGAGACGGTGCGGATCCTGGTCCGTGAGCTAGAGGTGCCCCTGATCGGCTTTGCCGGGGCGCCGTTCACCCTCGCCAGCTACCTGGTCGAGGGCGGCCCGTCCAAGGACTACCGCACGGTCAAGCGCTTTATGTACAGCGAGACCGAGCTGTGGAACACCCTCATGGACAGGCTCGCCACCATGACGATCGACTACCTCATCGGGCAGATCAACGCCGGCTGCCAGGTTGTGCAGCTGTTCGACAGCTGGGTCGGCCAGCTCAGCCTGCTCGACTACGAGCGGTATGTAAAGCCCCACTCGAAGCGTATTGTAGAAGCCGTGCGGGCCACCGGCACCCCGATGATTACCTTCGGCGTGCATACGGGCCACCTGCTTCAGTCCTTCGCCTCGCTGGGCGTCGACGTGGTCGGCGTGGACTGGCGGGAGCCGATCGACGAGGCCTGGGAGCGCATTGGTCCCAACCATGCTGTGCAGGGCAACCTGGACCCCGTGCTGCTCTTTGCGCCTAACGAGGTGCTCGACGCGCAGACCGACGACATCATGCGCCGTGTGGGCGGGCGCCCTGGCCATATCTTTAATCTGGGCCATGGCATCTTAACGGAGACCCCTGTCCCCGCCGCACAGCGTGTCGTGGAGCGGGTCCACAACTACAAGCACAAGGAGGGCTAAACACCTTGGCTAAGCAAGTCGTCGGCGTGTTGGTCATGGCGTACGGCACGCCCAACAAGCCAGAGGAGATCCTCCCTTACTACACCCATATTCGCCGGGGCAAGCCCCCCACGCCCGAGCTGCTCGAGGAGCTGACCGGCCGGTACGAGGCCATTGGCGGCCTGTCCAGCCTGAACGCCATTACGGCGGCCCAGGTCGACGGCATCGCCCGTGAACTGACTCAGGCGGAGGACGGGATTGAGTACCGGGTCTACATGGCCAACAAGCATTGGCAGCCCTGGATTCCCGACGTGGTCAAGCAAATGGCCGCCGACGGCATCAAGAAGGCTGTAGCGATCGTCCTGGCGCCGCAGGGCTCCAAGATGAGCTCCGGCTCCTACTTCGAGCAGGTGACCAAGGCGAATGCCGAGCTGCCCGAGCCGATGGAGTGGGCGACGGTGTTCAGCTGGCACCTGGAGCCCGGCTTCATCGCTGCCGAGGCGGAGAAGATGGAGGAGGCCCTGGCCAAGTTCCCGGGCGCCGCCCGTGAGCAGATCGCCGTGGTCTTCTCCTGCCACAGCCTGCCGGAGCGGATTCTGACCTGGAACGACCCCTACCCCGTCCACCTGCGGGAGATCGGTGAGGCGGTCGCCGCCCAGGTTGGCCTTAATAATGTACATTTCGCCTACCAAAGCGCCGGCCGGACCCCCGAGCCCTGGCTCGGCCCGGACGTGCGGGACAAGATGAACGAGCTGGCCCAGGCCGGCGAAAAGAACATCATCGTCTCGTCTGTGGGCTTTATCTCTGACCACCTTGAGGTGCTGTACGACCTGGACATTGAGGCCAAGCAGGCCGCCGCCGAGGTCGGCGTGCACTTTGAGCGCACCGGCATGCTGAACGACCATCCGCTGCTGATGAAGGCGATGGCGGACGTGGTGCGGCGCTATGCAAAGGGTGAACAAGCATGACAAACCGGGTTTTGATTGCAGGCGGTGGAATCACCGGGCTATCCGCAGCCTATAACCTCCAGAAAAAGGCTCGCGCTGCCGGCGTCAACCCGGAGATCCTGCTGGTCGAGCGCGATGAGCGCCTCGGCGGCAAGACGCAGACTGAGATCATCGATGGAATGGTCATCGAGACGGCGCCCGACTCCTTCGTGACCACCAAACCGTGGATGCGGGAGCTGTGCCAGGAGCTGGGCCTGCCGATCGTCCCCACCAACCCGAAGTGCACCAGAACCTATATCTATCACCGTGGGCAGATGGAAGCCCTGCCGGTTGGTATGCAGATGATGATCCCCACCGAGGTGTGGCCGTTCCTGAAGACGCGGCTGATCTCCCCGCTGGGCAAGCTGCGGGCCGGCATGGAGCCATTCGTGCCGATCAGGCGGACCGATGAGGATGAGTCGATCGGCAGCTTTGTGAGCCGTCGGTTCGGCCGTGAGATCCTTGAGAACCTGGCGGGGCCGCTCATGGGCGGTATCTACGGCGGCGGGTATGACGAGATCAGCCTGAAGTCGACCTTCCCCATGTTCTTGAAGATGGAGCGGGAGCAGGGCAGCCTGCTGCTCGCCGCCCAGAAGCAAAAGAAGGCCAGGGCGGCCAAGCCCAAGGGGCCCACGGGCTTCAGCACCTTCATGACCGTGCCGACGGGCCTCAAGGATGCGGTTGCTGCTCTGGTTAAGGCGTGCGACGGCGTGAAGTTCCTGACCGGCACGGGGCTGACCAAGCTGGAGAAGCGGGAGAACGGGTATGTGGCCACCCTGACCAACGGTGACGTGGTCGAGGCGGATGCCGTGGTGCTGGCTACGCCGGCCTGGGCCGCCAGCGAGTTGGTCAAGCCCGAGTTCCCGGAGATCGCCACCGAGCTCGACAACATCGAGTACGGCTCCTCGGTCGTGGTGGCCCTTGGCTACAACCGGGCTGACATCAACCACCCGCTGGACGCCTCCGGCTTCCAGGTGCCGATTCAGGAGAATATCGAGTTGAAGGCTTCCACCTGGGTCTCCTCGAAGTGGGAGCATGCGGCTCCGCCGGACAAGGCGCTCCTGCGGTGCTTCCTGGGCCGGGCAGGCGGCAAGGACTGGACCCTGGAGTCCGACGAGGCGATCCTTTCGGCGGTCTTTGAGGGCCTAAAGCAGACCATGAACCTGACCGCCAAGCCGACCGTTACCCGGATCTTCCGGTGGCGTCGGGCGATGGCGCAGTACAAGGTGGGCCACCTGGACCGCATGGACTATCTCGATAAGCTGGTGAGCTCCAAGGCGCCGGGTCTCTACCTGGCGGGCGCCGCCTACCGGGGCGTCGGGTTGCCTGACTGCGTGCGGGAAGGCGCCGGTGCGGCCGATAAGATCTCCAAGCAGCTGGGTTGGGTGAAATAGACGGAAAGCCCGCGGATGTCCGCGGGCTTTCGTTTATGCTGGATCAACGATGCGGGGAAAGAGCGGGGCGCCCCGCTTTACAGGCGTACCGGGGGCCAGGCGTCCCCACTCGGTGTTGGCATGCCATGGGACTGTTCGAACCCGTTGTGGATCCAGGCCCAACTGCAGATAGATCTGCTCGGGCGTCTCCACAAGGAAGGGGACCAGGGCGGCAGCGGTCAGTCGGAGGGCCTCAGCGAGATCATACAGCACCGACGATAGCCGGTCGGCCTGCGCCGGGTCACGGGCCAGTGACCAGGGCGCCTGCTCATCGACGTACTTGTTCGCCCGGCCAACCAGGGTCCACAGTGAGGCCAGGGCGTCAGCCGCATGAAGGTGGTCCAGGTGGTGTTCCAACACGGCCAGGGCCTCCTGAGCGGCAGTCTGCAGGATGCCATCGCTGGCCGTCGGGGCAGGAATGACGCCGGAGCTGAACTTGTTGATGAGCTGGGTGGTGCGTGACAGCAGGTTGCCCAGGTCGTTGGCGAGGTCGTTGTTGATCCGCAGCACGAGCGAATCGGGATGGTAGTTGCCATCGGGGCCAAACGGTACCTCGCGGAGCAGATAGTAGCGAACGGCGTCCACCCCGAAACGGTCGATCAGGACCAGGGGATCTACGGTGTTGCCGCGGGACTTGGAGATCTTCTCGCCGTTGATGTTGAGATAGCCGTGCACGAACAGTTTCGCCGGCAAGGGGGCGCCCAGGGCCAGCAGGAGGGCAGGCCAGATCACGGCGTGGAAGCGGGCAATGTCTTTCCCTACGACCTGCAGTGATGCTGGCCAAAAGGTGTGGTAGAGGCTCTGATCGTCTGTGCCGTACCCCAGGGCGGTGATGTAGTTGCTGAGAGCGTCGATCCACACGTAGATGGTATGCGCCGGGTCGTTGGGTACGGGGATGCCCCAACTGACCGTGGTGCGGCTGACGGCGATATCCTCAAGCCCCTGCCGAACGAAGGCCAGTGCTTCGTTCCGGCGGGATTCCGGTACGACGAAGCCGGGTTCAAGCAACAGCTGTTCGATTTGGGCGGCGTACTTGCTGAGGCGAAACCGGTAGGAGGCCTCCCGAGCCCACTCCAGCGGGCGCCCGCACTCGGGGCACAGGTGGTCTGAGCCCACTTTGGATTCGGGCCAGAAGGATTCCTCGAACTGGCAGTACCAGCCTTCGTACTGGTCCAGGTAGATGTCCCCTTGTCGGCGAAGGCGGTCAAAGATTAGCTGAACGCCGGCGCGGTGCCGGGGCTCCGTCGTTCGGATAAAGTCGTCATAGCTGATCTGCAGGGTATCCGCCAGATGACGATCCGCGGCCGAAATCTGATCGACCCACGCCTGGGGGGACAGTCCCTGTGCCTCGGCTTTCCGCTGAATCTTTGTGCCGTGCTCGTCGGTTCCAGTCAGGAAATGGACCTGGTCCCCCTTGGCTCTGCGGTATCGTGCGATTGTATCGGCAAACACGGACTCATAGCTGTGACCGATGTGAAGACGGTCATTGGCGTAGAAAATCGATGTGGTAATGAAGAACGGACGCGTCATGGATCATTCCTCCTGTCGGTGGTGTGGTGCGCATCATGCCATCGCTGTCGGAATCACCGGTCGGCTGCATGCCCAAGACGCATCCCCCCTTCATGACAAAAGCCCCGTCCCCGCACGCGTGTGCAGGGACGGGGCTTTACTCCCGTGTTACCACCCTGATTCGCCCGTAGCTTGCGCTGAACAGGCCTCAAAAAGGTACGCGGCGAAGCGCCGTTATACCTCGGCCCTGTAACGGGGACCAATCGGCTCAGCCTACCGCCCACAACGGGGCATCGACCTGCAGCTCCGGGGCCATCTTCACGCCGATTGCCGCCGCCGGGCTTACACCTTCCCCGGCTCGCTGCGGGCTGCGCCCGGCGCTACTCCTCCCCATCACAGCTGTTGGAATTCATGGTAGCCTTACTTTCTGCTTTCGTCAACCCGTTCTACTGCCCCGAATCCAATGCACTGCGGAACTCGGCCTTGGCGCTGTCCATCAGCCCGGGCTCGCCGAGCAGGTCCGCCACGGTGAGAGCCATCGCCTTGGCAGCGTCAAACATGGCAGCGAAGCCCTCGGGGGAGCCAGCGGCTTCCCGGAAAGCGGCGGTATGGCCGTCCACGCCCTTGGGGGCGATGCTGACGTAGGGGTGAATGGCCGGGCAGACCCGGCTCACGTTGCCGATGTCTGACGAGCCCACCCCGCCCTTGGGGTCGGGCTCGCTGACCACCCGGCCCAGCGACTCCAGGTGCTTCTGGAAGGTCCGGGCCATCACCATGTTGTTAATTCGGTTCTCGAACAGGAGGCCCTCGGTGTACTCCATCGTACAGCCAGTGGCTAGAGCCCCGGCCCGGGCGCAGTTGAGCACCCTCTCCTTGATCTCTTGCAGGTAGGGCGCCTCGGTGGCCCGCACCAGGAACTGCGCCTCGGTCAGCTCGGGAATCACGTTGACCGCGTCGCCGCCCTTGGTGATGATTCCGTGAATGCGGGCGTCGGGTTTGAGCTGCTGTCTCAGCAGCCCCACGTTGACAAAGGTCTGGATGAGGGCGTCCACAGCGTTCACCCCGTTCCACGGCGCCGCCGCAGCGTGGGCGGGCTTGCCGCGGAAGGTGATGCTGATGTCCTGGCAGGCGAGCCCGCCCCGGTGGGCCAGGTTGATCCCGGCGCTGGGGTGGAACATCATGGCGGCATCCACGCTTGCGAAGACCCC
The DNA here is from genome assembly GCA_050789255.1 of Symbiobacteriaceae bacterium. Classification (GTDB taxonomy): domain Bacteria; phylum Bacillota; class Sulfobacillia; order Symbiobacteriales; family Symbiobacteriaceae; genus JBOZRQ01. Next base: position 187,921 of record JBOZRQ010000007.1, on the reverse strand, counting down.
ACGCTCGGCCATAATCACCTTGCCGCCGCCATCCTCCTCGGCGGGGGTGCCGATGACCTGGACCCGGCCGGGCAGGCCGGGCCAGGCCTGGCGCACCGCCCAGCCGGCAAGCATGCCTGCGGTGCCAATCAGGTTATGGCCGCAGGCGTGGCCCAGCCCCTTGAGGGCGTCATACTCACACAGGACGGCGATGGTGGGTCCCGGGGCGGCGCCCTCCCAGGTGGCCCGGAAGGCCGTGTTCATGCCAGCCACTTCGGTCTCCACGGTGAAGCCTGCCTCGGCGAGCGGGACGGTCAGGAGGCGCTGGGCACGGAACTCCTGGTAACCAAGCTCGGGGTTCTCCCAAATCTCCCGGCTGATGGCGATGAACCGGTCTCGGTTGGCGTCTATGATTTCGCAGATGCGCTGGTGGACCATCTTAACCGCTCCCTAAAAGGTGTACGTAGCGTACTCGTTCTCGCAGACCGGCCCCCGGGCGACGTCCAGCCTGGACTCAGAGAGCCGGCAGATCATGGAGGCGAAGGTATGGGTATCGCTGGGGGGGACCCGGTGGGCGCAGATGGAGTCGGGGTCGTTAGCATGGTCGCGGTAGGCCGCCTGGAGCCAGGCCAGGTCAACCGCACCACGACGGGACTCCAGCAAATGCACGAGCCGGTCGTACCGGGCGCAGGAGTTGCGTACCTCGTGCGGCTTGGACAGCTCGTGCTGTACCATGTGGGGAACCAGGTAATGGTTCGTGTGCACCAAACACCCTTCGCCCCACACCACGGCGTGCTCCTGGGCGGTATTCTCGATGTTCGCCATGCTGCCATCCCGCCCGGCGAAGAGCAGGTTGCGGGAGGAGGCCCGGGGCGGGGTGACCGCGGCTGCCACCGCTTCCTGCACCGTGCGCTGCTCGAGGCCCAGACGGGTGAGCAGGTAGCGCGGATAGCCCCGGCGCCAGCCAGTGCAGTGCAGGAAGTTGCCCGAGCCGGAGATGCCCTCGGAGTTCATGCCGATGTAGCTGATCTGACCGGCGGGGATCACCATCATGACAGCGGGCTTCCCGGTGACGGCGAAATTCACCACTGCGGTGAACTCTTCAAGTGGACCCGACAGGTCGGCGTTCTGGCCGGCGTAGGCGTACCCGTTGGCCGTGTAGGACCCCGCCACGGCAAAGGAGGTACACTCCAGGTCCTGCTGGGCGTGCCGGGCGATGTGGGCCACCTCTTGACGGACTTGTAGGAGCATCGCCTCGCTGACCGGGATGTTGGCGCCTTCAGCCAGGCCCTCAATCTCCTCCCAGAACCCGGGGGAGTACTGCTGCACAAAAGGCACAAAGGACTCGGCCAGAAGGAGGGCGCCCTCCCTGGTCAGGCCCGATTTGCGCATGCCTCGGGAGTAGATCAGGTCCAGGTGTTGGGCGATCCAGCCGCGCAGGGCCTCGCCATGCTGACGGCCCACTTCCCGGTGGGAGCCACTGAACTTGACGTGTGGAAACGCCGTTAAACGCCCCCCAAAGTAGAAAAGCGAGACCCCAGGGATTAGCTGGGGTCTCGCCCTATTTCGACAAACGAATTAGTTATCCTTCGCCAGGCGGCGGAGAACGGTCTGCAGGATGCCGCCGTTCTTGTAGTACTCGATCTCGACCGGGGTGTCCAGGCGAGAGGTGACGGTGAAGGTGACCTGGCTGCCGTCGGCCTTGGTGGCGACCACGGTCATCTCCTGACGGGTGGTCAGCTCGCCGCCCACGCCCTGGATCTCGAAGGACTCGGTGCCGTCGAGGCCGAGGCTCTTGGCGTTTTGGCCGGCCTTGAAGACCAGCGGCAGCACGCCCATGCCGATCAGGTTGGAGCGGTGGATGCGCTCGTAGCTCTCGGCGATGACGGCCTTGACGCCCTGGAGCATGACGCCCTTGGCGGCCCAGTCACGGGAGGAGCCCATGCCGTAGTCCTTGCCAGCGAGGATGACGAGCGGGGTGCCGTCGTTCATATACTTCACGGCTGCATCCCAGATGGAGAGAATCTCGCCGGTGGGCAGGTACTTGGTGTAGCCGCCCTCCTTGCCATCCGCCAGCTCGTTCTTCAGGCGGATGTTGGCAAAGGTGCCGCGCTGCATGACCTCGTGGTTGCCGCGGCGGGAGCCGTAGCTGTTGAAGTCGACCGGGTCGACACCGTGCTCCATCAGGTACTTGGCCGCCGGGCTGCTCTTGGCGATGTTGCCGGCCGGGGAGATGTGGTCGGTGGTGATGGAGTCGCCCACGACGGCCAGGACCTTGGCGCCCTTGATGTCGCTCACCTTGCCGGGCTCCATGCCGAGCTCCTTGAAGTAAGGCGGCTGCTGGATATAGGTGGAGTCCGCATCCCACTCGAAGAGCTTGCCGGTCGGGGCCTGGAGCGCCTGCCAGTTCTCGTCGCCGTCAAACACGGTGGAGTACTGCTTGTTGAACATCTCCGGCTTGAGCGCCTTGGCGATGGTCTCGCGGATCTCCTCCGGGGTCGGCCAGATCTCCTTCAGGTAGACCGGCTGGCCGTTCGTGTCGGTGCCGACCGGCTCGTTGGCCAGGTCGATGTCGACGGTGCCAGCGAGAGCGTAGGCGACGACCAGCATCGGGGAGGCCAGGTAGTTGGCCTTGACCAGCGGGTTGACGCGGCCCTCGAAGTTACGGTTGCCGGAAATGACGGCCGCCACGAACAGGTCGTTCTCGGTGACATCCTTGGCGACCTCGTCGGGCAAGCTGCCCGAGTTGCCGATGCAGGTGGTGCAACCGTAGCCGACCACGTGGAAGTTCAGGGCTTCCAGGGCGGGCAGGACGCCGCCAGCGGTCAGGTAGTCGGTCACGACGCGGGAGCCGGGGGCGAGGGAGGTCTTCACCCAGGGCTTGCTGGTGAGGCCACGCTCAGCGGCCTTCTTGGCCAGCAGGCCGGCGCCCATCATCACCGAGGGGTTGGAGGTGTTGGTGCAGGAGGTGATCGCTGCGATGGTGACCGAGCCGTTCTGCACGCCGGTCTTGGTCGCCACAGCCACGCCGCCGCCGGAGGCCTTGCCGGCCTCGGCCAGCGCCTTGTTGAAGGAGTCCTTCACGCCGCTGAGGACCACGCGGTCCTGGGGGCGCTTGGGGCCGGCCAGGCTGGGCTCCACGGTGGAGAGGTCCAGCTCGAGCACATCGGTGAACTCGGGGTCCGGGGTGGCATCGGTCCGGAAGATGGACTGCTCCTTGCAGTAGCGCTCCACCAGCTGCACCCGGGAGTCGTCGCGGCCAGTCTGGCGCAGGTACTCCAGGGTGATCTCGTCGATCGGGAAGAAGCCCATGGTGGCGCCGTACTCGGGCGCCATGTTGGCGATGGTGGCCCGGTCGGCGAGGGTGAGCTGGCTGAGACCGGGGCCGTAGAACTCCACGAACTTCTCAACGACGCCCTTCTTGCGAAGCATCTGGGTGACGGTGAGGACCAGATCGGTGGCGGTGGCGCCCTCGGGCAGCTTGCCGGTCAGCCTGAAGCCGATGACCTCGGGGATCAGCATATAGGAGGGCTGACCCAGCATGGCCGCCTCGGCCTCGATGCCGCCGACGCCCCAGCCCAGCACGCCCAGGCCGTTGATCATGGTGGTGTGGGAGTCGGTGCCCACGACGGTGTCGGGCAGGGCCACCTGCTCGCCGCCGATCTCACGGACGTCCACGGCGGGGGAGAGGTACTCCAGGTTGACCTGGTGCACGATGCCCATGCCCGGCGGGACGGCGCGGAAGTTCTTGAAGGCCTTCTGCGCCCACTTCAGGAAGACATAGCGCTCCTTGTTGCGCTCATATTCACGCTCGACGTTGAACTTGTATGCCCACTCGGCGCCGAAGGCGTCAACCTGGACGGAGTGGTCGATGACAAGGTCAACAGGGACGAGCGGGTTGATCTGTTCAGCTTCGCCACCCAGGGCCACCATGGCGTTGCGCATGGCAGCGAGGTCGGCCACGACCGGGACGCCAGTGAAGTCCTGCAGCACCACGCGCGAGGGGATGAACGGGATCTCCTTGGTGGGGAGGGCGCCCTTCTTCCAGGCGGCCAGGGCCTTTACGTCCTCCTCGGTGACGAGGAAGCCGTCGCAGTTGCGCAGCAGGTTTTCCAGCAGGATGCGGATGGAGAACGGCAGCTTCGCAATGTCGGTGAGGCCGGCCTTTTCCAGGCTGCTGAGGCGGTAGAGGACTGCTTTGCCCGAACCGGTGTCAAAGGTGCCCTTGGACAGGAACGGATCCTTCCGCGTCGACATGGTGTATCCCCCTAAGTCATGTGATGGAGGGTGTAGAACCGAGCGGCGTATGCGGTATTCCCAAGTTGCATGTATACCATAACATCGAACTATCGATTCTCTGGGATTATCATTCTATATCGCAGTTATATGCGTTTCCTATCTGACATCCCCCGAGATGACCACATCCAATTGTAGACTATTTGATCACAGCCGTAAACGAGTATGCTCCGGTTGGCACCCGAGGCATCTGTCTGCGGGTAGATGAAATCCGCTACATTTGATATACAATGGCGGTATGGATACAGCACAGGCAAGAGCAAACCGTATTTTGGATGCCCTTTTTCAGACGGGCTATCCCCATCCGATCAATCTCTTTGTTGCCTTGATGCTGGGGCTGCTCCCGGTGCTAGGACCCCTTGCGGGGACTACCGCAGGGGCGGTGCGCCCGGGACCATACTACCTGTTGGCTGGCGGGGTCGCCTGGGGCACCCTGCTGGTCTGGTCGCGCTTGCGGGTAGCCAATCCGGCCCGCTCGAACCGGTACTATCAGGTGTACCTGGCCCTCCAGACGGTGGCGGTCAGCCTGATCTACGTCCTGGACGGCGGACTCACCCGGTTTTTGTTCGTGGTCGTGGCGGTGCAGGCCGTTTACTTGAACCCTGTTCGCCGCTGGGCCTGGTTCTTGGGGACGGTGGGCGCCCTCTGGCTTACGCTGTACCTGGTCTTGTCGCCTGGCGACCCCGGCGCCAACAAGGTGGCGGTCATCGGCATGTATTTGTGCTACCTTATCTTCGCCGCCTTGGTCACGTTCACCACGGTGCAGCAGGAGCGACAGGTGCAGCTGGCACACGACCTGCTGGAGGGCGTTGACGAGCGGCACCAGGCTCTGCGGGCCTACGACCTGTCGGTCGAGCAACTGGCCAAGATGGAGGAGCGGGAACGTCTCGCCCAAACGATTTACGCTGAACTTCAAAAGCGCCTGGCCAGCCTGCAGGATCATCTGAATCGACTACTGGCGAATGACCTGCAAGGGGTGCGATTCGCCCGCCTGGAGGCGAAGGAGGTCCTGGCGTCGGTCCGGGAGGCGGTGCGGACCCTGCGCCCCGGTGAGGACCGCCTTGTAGACGAGGAGGAAGGCGCTTTTGAGGCGCCGCCCTCGCCGGAGATATCAGTCAAGGTCGCCGATCCCCTGCGGATCTACCATGTATGGAACGTAGGCGTCATTGTGGTCACCACGGGCGTGATTGTGGCCTCCGACCTGGTGGGCGGCACGTCGCGCTGGCTGCCCCTGCTGGGCATGGGCTTGGCCCTCCTGGGCGCCTACGCTGGCGCCGCGACTGCCCGGCAGCCCTGGAACCGCACGCTCTACCTGGTGCTCCAAACAGCGATCTGTCTCGGTATTACCTTTATCTCCACGGAGCCGCTCATGAACCACCTGCTGCTGATCGTAGCGGCCCAGATCGTCTTTCTGGTGCCCATGCGCAACCGGTGGCCGGTCGCTGCGGGTCTCTTCCCAACCGTGCTGTCAGCGCTGGTGCTGGCGGTCACCAATGTGTTCAAGGGGGATATGGGCCTGCTCTTCTCCTGGAGTGGCGCCTTTGGCGTTACCTACTTCTTCGGCGCCCTCATGGCCTACATGACCCGGCGCCAGGTGGAAGCCCGCCAGCAGGCGATCCTGTACGCCCAGCAAATGGCCCAGGTCAATAACCTGCTGGAAGCGAAACTGCACGAAGTCCGGCGCATGGTAGTTGCTCAGGAGCGGGTGCGCATGGCCCGCGAGATCCACGACTCGCTGGGGCACCACCTGACAACCATTATTGTGGAACTGCAGTCGGCGGAAGCGCTCGCTGAGGAGGACCCAGCAGAGGCTGCAAACCGGGTTCGGAGCGCACAAGGAATCATCAGCGCGGCATTGGTATCCAGCGGTGAGATGCTCCAGTCGCTCGAGCGGTTTGACCGGCCGCTGCCCGCGGCGCTGAAGGAGCTGGTGCTTGCCTGGCGGCGCGGCAACGGTGCAGACGTGTCGATTCAGGTCACCGGCGACTGCGCCACGTTGTCCACTTCCGTGGGCATCACATTGTATCGAGTGGTGCAGGAGAGTTTGACGAACATCCAGAAACACGCTCGGGCCAGACGTGTTGAGATTGTGTTGGTACGCCAGCCGGACCGGGTTATGCTGACGGTTACGAACGACAGCAGCGGGACGCCGCCCCGGGTCGAGTCAGCTTCGGGCGGCTTTGGGCTGGTCGGCCTGCGCGAGCGGGCAGACGCCCTACAGGGCGAGTTTTCAACGGCTGCCGACGTGGCCGGCGGGTTCCAGGTAAAAGTAGTCCTGCCGTTGGGGGCATAGCGGATGAGCGGAGAAAAGATCCGGATTCTGATGGTCGATGATCAGTCCATGTTGCGCCGGGGGCTGGCGGGCCTGTTGAACCGCAACCCCGACATGACCGTAGTGGGCGAGGCCGACAACGGCCAGCAGGCGATCGAAGCGGCGGCCAGGCTCGACCCCGACGTGATTCTCATGGATGTGCGTATGCCGATCATGGACGGGGTGGCGGCGACGCGCGAGTTGGTGCGTAGCGGCTCTCGTGCGGCGATCATTGTCCTGACCACCTTTGATGACGATGAGTATATCTTCGAGGGGTTGGCGGCGGGGGCGAAGGGCTACCTGCTGAAGGATGCGGAGCTGGACGAGCTCTCGCAGGCAATCCGTACGGTGGCCGGCGGTGAGGCGATGCTGCAGCCGCAGATCACCTCCCGGCTCCTGAAGGAGTTTAGCCGGCTTTCCAGCGTGGCCGGCACCAAGCCCAAGGCCCAGCCGTTGACCGAGCCGCTGACCGATCGGGAGACCGAGGTGCTCAGGCTGATGGCCTCCGGCGCCACGAACCAGGACATCGCCGAGAAGCTCTACATTGGTCTTGGCACGGTGAAGCACCATGTGCGGGCCATCTTTAGCAAGCTTGGCGCCAGAGACCGCGTTCAAGCGGTGTTGATTGCTCAGGAGCTAGACCTGGTCTAGCGTCCGATCGATTGGTCCATATCTGTAGGCATAGCGACCGTCCACTCGGGCGGTCGCTTTTCCATGTCCCGCAATCAGTCCACGGGAAGATGTGGACCTTCTTGGGGAAAGCTACTATGAAGTATAGCCAGGATTGACAGGTTTTTGATCTCTGGAGGTGCCTTACCTATGCGTCCTTCGGCCGTCGTCATCGTGGATGGCGGGGTTGACCTTCCCAAGGGTTTTGCCGACCAGCTCGGTTTGCGTCTGATCCCGCTCGTGGTCCGGTTCGGCGATCAGGAGTATACCAGCGGCGTGGACATCACCCCGGACGAGTTCTTCCTTCGCCTGCGGGAGACGGGGGAGTCCCCCCAGACCTCCCAGCCCTCCACCGGCGACTACCTGAAGGCGTATCAGGAGGCTGCCGAGGCGGGACTTCCGATCATCTCCATGCACCTGTCGGGCGGGTTGAGCGGTTCGATTCGCAGCGCCACGGCCGCCAAGGAGTTGCTGCCGGACCTCGACATTCGCATTGTGGACACGGGCACGCTCTCGGGCGCCATGGCCATGCAGGTTCTGATGGTGGCTGATGCGATCAACAACGGCGTCTCGCCGGATGAGGCCATCGAGCGAGCCAAGGCTGTGCACGAGAAGGCCGACATGTTCTTTACCATCGACAAGCTTGACTACCTGCGGCGTGGCGGCCGCATCGGCAAGGTCGCCGGCTTCATGGGCGCCCTCCTGGGCGTTCGCCCGATCATTACCGTGGAAAAGCCGGCGGGCATTTACACCCCGGTAGGCCGTGCCCGGTCTTGGAAGGGCGCCGTCAGCCAGGTGGTCGACATGGTGGTCGAGCGAATCGGTGAGAGCGGCGAGGCCAGCATCATGATCATGCACGGCGACTGCCCGAACGAGGTGGCTTGGATGGCTGAGGAGTTCCGAGGCCGGCTCAAGTGTCACTGGGTGGAGACGCTCAGGGCCAACCCCAGCCTGGGCGCCCATGTGGGTCCGGATGCGATCGCGGTGGCCTTTTACCCCGGCGCCCTGCCGGTACCGACCCTTGCCATCAGATAAGGAAGGTTGCTTGGAAGCGAGAGTTGCCCTCCAGGAGTATAGCGAAGGCCTCCCGACGCACGGGAGGCCTTCTATCTGTTTAGAGTTCGTAGACGTCGCCAGGGTGGAGGACCACGGGTTTGGCGGCGCCCGTCTTCTGCACCCGGGTGACGAATTCGCCCGGGTCTCGCAGCAGTACGGGGAAGGTGCCCCAGTGGATGGGGATCACGACCTTCGCGCCGATCCACTCAGCAGCGATGGCCGCGTCCCGGGGACCCATCGTGTAGTTGTCTCCGATTGGCAGCAGGGCGACATCAATGCCCGGCTCTTCAATCACGCCATTCAGGAGCCTCATGTCGCTGAAGAGGGCGGTGTCACCGGCATGGTAGATTCGCTTGCCGCCTATGTGCACCACGAAGCCCGCCGCATGCCCGCCGGCTATCCCGGACCCGTGGAAGGCCATGGTGACCCGGACCATGCCGAAGTCGAACTCGTGCGTGCCGCCCAGAGCCATGCCATGGACTTTGACTCCCTTGGAACCTAGATCCTGGGCGCCCTCGGCTGTGGTAATCACCGTGGCTCCGGTCCGCTTGGCGATGGCTGCGGTATCGCCGACGTGGTCGCCGTGAAAGTGAGTAACCAGGATGTAGTTTGGATTGAGCTCGTCAGCCTTCACGGGACAGACAGGGTTCCCTGTAATGAAAGGATCGATCAGCAGGTTGGTCCCGCCGGATACCACCTCAACCGCTGCATGGCCCAAGAATCGAAGGTGCATGACCAGTTCCCCCTTGAGCAACAGTCTCTTCTTTTATCGTAGCAAACGGATTTCCACGTAGGCAATCCACAGAATTCGCTTTACAATAGGCGTGATGGGCATAACGAGCAGCTCTTTACTTCACCCGTCGGAGGACTAACCGCATGCGCAAGGTCTTGGCCTTGGCTCTCAGCCTTTCCGTTCTCCTCACCACCCAGTTGCTGATCCGGCGTCAGCAAGGGGATATCTCCGTAACGCCGGAGACGCTTGCGGGAAGCGCCGTCGACCATTACGGGCCGACTGGCCAGTCCGCAGGGACCGTACTGGTGGCGCACGGCTTCTCCGCCAACCGCGTCATGATGCGCCAGTGGGGATACGCCTTGGCCAGCCAGGGTTTCGATACCTACATATTCGACCAGCCTGGTCATGGGCAAAGCACCGACTCGCTCCCAACCTGGCGCGAGGCTGGCCCGGAGAATCCTCTGGGCCGCAACCTGACGGGCCTTGTCGACGAGCTGGTTCGACAGGGGAGGGCCAAGCCGGGCCGCATAGCCCTGGTGGGCCACTCCATGGGTGCGACAACCGTGCTGACTGCTGCGTCTGCCGACGATCGGGTGGCGGCCACGGTCGCGATCTCCACCCCAACGGCGGTAACGCTGCCGGCGGGAAAGCCGTCCAACCTGCTGAACCTGGTTGCCGCGAGGGATCCCGAAGGGATTCAGCGGGTTGTCGCAGCTATGGCTCGCCCCGCTCAGACCGTGGAGGGCAAGAACCACATCACTGTTGTATACTCGGGCGCCGTCATCGATCAGGCGGCCGCCTGGATTCATAAGGGGTTCGGTACCACGGCGCCGGAGAACCGTGCGCCTGCGGCGACTTGGTGGCTAATCGTAGTGGGCCTGTGTGCCGCAGTGGGTGCGGCGCTTTCGGGCGCAGCGATTCTGGCGCCGCCCGCCAGTCGAGGTGGCGGGGGAGCGGTGGTGCGGACGGGGGCGGGAATGGGCCTGGTAGTATTGGCCATCGCTGCGCTGACCGCTGTACTTGGTTCCGTCTATATCCGCATTCCCTGGATCGGTGTCGCCGTCGTCGATTATGTCATTCCGTATCACTTGATTATGGCCCTCGTACTGTTGGCCCTGCGCTTGATCTGGCCCCGGGACTATGGGCACCCGATCACGTTGGGCGCCGATTCGCTGCCGTTCGCCATGCTTCGTGGGGTCGCCGTATTCGTGGGTTTCATCGGTGCAGTCGGTACAGTCCTGCACATGAATGTGAGCCACTTCATCCCCGTCGGGCCCAGGTTCGTGCCAATACTGCTGCTGGCGGTGGCACTGTGGCCTTACTTCGTGCAGGAGGAGGGGCTCAAGCGTGCGGTAGTGAATGGCTCCAACCCCTGGCTGGCAGCTGTTGTGGGTCTCGCAGGCAAGCTGGTGCTCGTCGGGACCTGGCTGGGCGCCGCTGCGCTGCCGAACCCGCCGGCCTTCCTGGCGCTGGTCACCCCGGTCGCCCTGGTGCTCCTGGTGGGCCTGGAACTGCTGGGGTTGGTGCTCAGGCGCTGGAACTACAGCCCGGCGGCCATCGCCACTTTCTCAGCGCTCTTGCTCGGATGGTCCATGGGGGTTACGTTTCCGCTGGTGTAGCTACCTCAAAGGCCAGGCGCTCCAAGCCGCACCAGTCGGCCAGGCGCCTGGCTTCTGCTTCTACCCGCTCCGCAGGCTGCTTGCCAAGCCGTCAAAATGCGATGGTTTGATTCGTTCCGACTTACGTAGACCGCCGGGCGCGATCTGGGTATAATAAGCATCGTTCCAAGTGCAGGCCGGGAGGTGTGCGCCATGCGCGGGCCGATTATCAAACCGATTCAGGTCGGGTCCTTTACCATAAAACATCCCGTCGGGCTGGCCCCCATGGCCGGGGTCACGAATTGGCCGTTCCGGCTGCTTTGCAAGGAAAAGGGCTGTGGCCTCGTCGTCACCGAGTTCGTAAGCGATAAGGCGATTCTGCATGACAGCAAACGCACCCAGGAGATGATCGAACTCCTGGACGAGGAGCGTCCGGCGGGGATCCAGATCTTCGGCGCCGAGCCGGAGACCATGGCCCAGGCCGCCGTGCGGGTGGTCGAACTGCAGAGCCCCGACTTTGTCGATATTAACATGGGCTGCCCTGCGCCAAAGGTTACGAAGGGGCGGGGCGGTTCCTCACTGCTAAAGGAGCCCGAGCTGGCCCAGGAGATCGTGGCGCAGGTCGTGAAGGCCGTGGCGCCGGTGCCCGTCACGGTCAAGATCCGCATTGGCTGGGACGCCAGCACCATCAACGCGGTGGATATTGCTCGGCGGGTCGAGTCGGTGGGCGCCCAGATGCTGACCGTGCACGGCCGCACCCGCGAGCAACACTACTCGGGCAACGCCGACTGGGATGTTATTGCTCAGGTGGCCGCTGCCGTTAAGGTCCCCGTCTTGGGAAACGGCGATGTCACCAGCCCCGAGCAGGCGGCGATGCGTCTGAAGACCAGCGGCTGCGCCGGCCTTGCCATCGGGCGGGGCGCCATGGGGAACCCCTGGATCTTCCGGCGCACGGCCCACTACCTGGAGACGGGGGAACTCCTCCCCGAGCCCGACGCCAACGAGCGGGTCGCCACGGCCCTGCGTCACCTGGAAATGATGATCGCCTACCGCGGGGAGTACCTCGCCGTGCGGGAGATGCGCAAACACGCCGCCTGGTACCTGAAGGGCCTCTGGGGCTCTGCCGAGGCCCGGGCGCGCATCAACACCACGGAGACACCTGAGGCGATGCGGGCGGAGCTCCTGAACTTCCTGGAGCGGACCCTCAGCCACCGGGGCGCCGCCGACGGCGGCGATGACCTGACCGAGGAGATGCCCCAGTCCTGCGACGCCTTCAGCGAAGAGAGTTGTTGAGACAACAAAGGACTCCCCGCGACGGTGGCGGGGAGTCCTTTTTCTTAGAGCCGAATCCGGCGCCAGTTCCCGGAACGGAAGCGCAGGTAGGCAAACCCGCTCCGGAAGGACCAGTCAAAGAACATCGAGGTCCAGGCGGCAGCCAGTCCCCAGCCGCCGAGGAAGATCAGTCCGCTGGTGATGGAGAGCCGCACGAACCACACGCCCAGGAAGGTGACGATCATCATGGGGACCGTGTCGCCGGCCCCTCGAAGGGCGCCGCTGATTGCGAAGGACAGCCCCATGGGCACCTGGGCGGCAGCTGCAATCGCCAGCATGTGGGCGCCGAGGTCCCGCACGACCGGATCTGATGTGTAGAGCGAGACGTATGGCTTCCCGAGGAAGAAGAAAACCAAGCTCATGGCCGCCATGGCCACCGCTGTAATCCGCAGGGTTTCCATGGCCACCTCGCCGGCGCCCTGGTCGTTGCGGGCGCCCAGCCGCTGACCGACCAGCGACGTGCCTGCCGTCGCCAGACCGATTGCCGGCATGTAGGAGATGGACTCGGCGTTTACGGCAATCTGGTGGGCAGCCATGGAGATGGTCCCCAGCGACGATACCACCCGAGTGAAGAAGATCATGCCCAGGCTCTGCAAAGCCCGCTCACCACTGGCAGGAAGCCCGATTCGCAGCACGCGCCACATTACGCTGCAGTCCAGCCGGAACAAGGTGCTCAACCGCAGGCGCACGGAGTGCTTGCTGCGCACCAGGATCACCAGGAGTGCGAGGGCGCCCACGCTGCGAGCGATGGAGGTCCCGATGGCGGAGCCTTGGACCCCCAAGGCCGGCAGGCCCAGGTGGCCGTAGATCAGGGAGTAGCCCAGAATTACGTTGATGATGTTGACGCCCACGCCAATGTAGAAGGGGGTTACCGTGTCGCCCCGGCCGCGCACGGCGCCGTTCATTACCTGAGACCACTGCATGGCGACGTAACCGAGCGACGACCAGCGCAGAAAGGCGGTGCCCAGCGGCTCTACCGCGGGTTCGGCGCCCATCACGTGCATGATCTGCGGCGCCAGCGCAAAGTAACCGAGCGCCACCACCACCGCCGAGGCCAGGGCCATCCAGAAGGACTGCCGGGTGATGGACTCCACGGTGTCCGGCTCCTGGGCGCCCGTATAGCGGGCGACCAGTGCGGTGGTGCCGGTGCCGATGCCCATGAAGATGGCCATGGAGAGAAACAAGGGCTGGTTGGACAGGCCCACCGCGGCCACCGCTTCGGCGCCCAGACGCCCCACCATGATCATATCGACGATGTTGGTCAGCGTGGTAAGAACCTGTTCTGCCACCACCGGGATGGCCAGTCGCAAGATCTGCTTGCGCAGGTCCCACCGGGACGCCCCCAATTGAGGGGGTGCCGTGGCCGGAGAGGGATTCATGCGGTAGCTCCTTCATGTATAAGATTACTGTACAGCTGAAGTTTAGCATCGGGCCGTTTGACCCGCAACGACCGGCAGACCAGAGCCAAGAACATAAAAGCTTCAGAAGGTTTTGTTGACAGAGTTTTAAGAGGACAATATAATTAGATAGTCAAACGAACAGCTAGCAAGCACTGCAAGGCTAAGTCCTGCAGTGCTTGTACCGTATCGTGGCCATCGGTGCGCCGTAGTTGGCGGAATCCCTCGGGACCGCTTCTCATATGCTCCAATAGGTCTACGATTTCGCTGACGCACCAGGTGGAGTTGGCCATCAAAGGAGAGAGCATAAGTGTCCGAGAAGGAAGTCCTCCTCTCGCTCGAGGGGCTGAAGCAGTTGGAACAGGAGCTCATTCATCTCCGCACGGTGAAACGGCTGGAGGTGGCTGAGCGGATCAAGCAAGCGCGAGAGTACGGCGACATCTCGGAGAACTCGGAGTACGAGGACGCCAAGAACGAACAGGCGTTTATTGAAGGCCGCATCCTGGTCCTGGAGAAGACGTTGCGCAACGCCCGTGTCATTGATGAACCGGCTGAGGGCCGGGGGGTAGTTACCCTGGGCTCCTCGGTGGTGTTACGGGACCTGGAGTACGGCGACGATCTCGAGTACAGCATAGTCGGCACACTTGAGGCCAACCCTACGGAGAATCGGATCTCCAACGAGTCCCCGGTCGGCCGGGCGATTATGGGCCAGAAGGTCGGGACCGTCGTCGAGGTCGATGCGCCCGACGGAACCATCAAGTACGAAATTATCCGCATCAAATAGGAAACTCAAGTGGGTGCCGGGATTCCCCGGCGCCCGTTTTACATGTCGAGCCAGATCCGCCAGCGAAATGCGGGGCTTTCCGCGTTGACAGCAGCAGGCTCGTGCGGGTACAATAGCAAAGCAATCGGATACGGGGCTGTAGCTCAGCTGGGAGAGCAACGCCTTTGCAAGGCGAAGGTCGTGGGTTCGAATCCCATCAGCTCCACCATTCAAGCAGAAACAGAGCGGGCATGGTCCGTGTGACTGGAAGCATAACTTGGCCCAAATGGCCAGGTTATGCTTCCTTTCACTTTTGGCCAAGTTATGCTTCCTCAAAGAACCTGGGTAAAGAGCAGGGAGAATCGGGGAAACCCCGACCCTCCCTGTTTTTTGTTGCGAGACTCGCTGCTACGCTTACTTAATGCCCAACTCCTGTAGAGTCGCCGACCAAGCTGCCTTCGCCGTCCGGTTCTTAAGGCTTACTGGCTTCGGAAGGAAGGAATGGACTTTTCGAGCACTCGGATAGACTCCCTGGGCGTGAAGGGTTCGAACGACAGCCCTAACAGCTTCCTGCGTCCGTTCTTCCCAAATTCGCTTGCTGTCCTCCACGTAGGCCATATACCTAGCCGCAACTTGCGCAGTTAGTTGCGGAAAATGGCGGCGCAGATGTCGTGGCCCGTACCCAAGGGCCTTGGCGGCCTTTACCACTGATACTGGTGGATCGGCGTGAAGCATTTTCTCCAGAGAGAGTCGTACCGGGTCTGGATCAAACCGCCGCTGGATTCTTTTTTGCCTCTGTGTTAACGTTCGTTGCTGAGTGGGAAGCACGCAAAAGTGCGCTTTGGTAAGCAAGGTAGACAGCGGCAGATCGAGCCGCCAAGTAACCCGTAGCAACATGGACAACGTTGGGAGTACCTGCCCGTTGCACCAAAGCCACACGGTGTTCTTGGGCAGGTCTAAGAGGCGGGCGAACTGAGCTATGTTGCTTTCGTTCAACTGTGCTGCGAGAGCACCCATCGCATTTGACACCTGCCGACGGGGGACCTTGGAAACGCGCTGAGTAATGGAAATAAGGTCTGCCACCTGTTCAGCACACCAGACACGCATCTCTTCGTCGGGCTGCGGCGATAAATCTTCGGTTCCACCCGTTTGAGTCGCACCTAGCCAGCCATCGCACCTGGGGCAGCAGCCGGGAAGGCCCCCTCCCAACCATTTTGACTTTCCCCCGCAACCCGCGTGAGGACAGATCGAGACTAGGCGGCTGCGATGGCACGGGCAAACGGTTACCTCGGTCAGACACCAAAGGAGAGGCTCATAGATCTCTTGGCCCTGATCAAACCATTCTTGGTAGCAGTCGGGGCACCAGGCCCGGTAGCATCGCATTAACCCGCGGGTTGGCAGAACGTCGCCGAGTGCCAGGAGAGTCAGGCAACTGAGATCTCTTCTGTGGGTCAGAGTCTCCACGGCATGAACCCAGTCTGTCGCCATGGTCCCCGTGCCATTAACTCCGACATCACTTGACGTCGCTGATTCAACCCCTAAACCGGCCCCACTAAGGTATTTTTTCCCGATTGCGGGCTCAATGATGCGAGACACCAAATCCCTGGTTGATACGCAATGTTCTTTGGCGAGCCGACTAATGTAGCTTGTTAGGCACTCAACGCCCGCAGTGCCTTGCCCGATTGGAGGGAGATGAAACAGGCGGCTACGAGGCGGGATGTTCACAGTGTCTGACGGCCACAACTCGTACACTCGATGGCCCTCAGCCTGCATTTTCATCCACTCCCTTCAAACCAACCCTATCGCGCTTTGGATTGCGCTGGCCGGGGCGGGGCCTCTTGGACAATGCCGGAGGAGCAGATTCTTCGTCTTGGGGAGCATTTGAAAGTGGCGGTGTGGTCGCTCTTGGAGGAAGTCCGAGGAGCATCAGGAGCTTTGAGTTGGTCCCTTCTCCCTCGCCAAGCCGCTTCTCGCCCTCAATGGCATCCAGGGCCATTTTCTCGCACTCGGCTATGGTGAAGGCAGAGTGTCGTAAGTGCTCAAACGCCATCTTCTTGGCTCCCAAGTCCAGAGCCCTGCTCAACGCACGTGTGAGCCAGTTCTTGAGTATGCCGACACACCCGATGCTACGTTCGTATAGGTATTCCCAATGTCCGAGGAGATTGGACTCTTGGGGGAGGGGTAAGTGCTTTTCGAGGGTGAAGACGACATCCTGAAACTCACCGGCCTCGTGCGCTTGCATGGCGTCGTAGCGTCGGAAGTGGATAGTGCGGTTACGTCTACTAAGTTGGCCGCTGAGGTTTCTGAAGGGCACAAGCTCGTATGTACCCAGGAGCACCTGAAGGGTATGGGTGGTCTGCGCCAAGCTTTTGATGCAATCGAGTTGATCCTGGAGTCTGCGACCGCTTGACATTTTGGCAAAGTGCTGAGCTTCGTCGATAATGAACGCCGCCGGTCTGCGATGCTTTAGCGCCGCCTCAAGAGCCCGCCTTAACTCGCTGGTTGCCCTGGCCCGCACGCTTGTGACACCGTCTTCACGGTTAGGGGAAACAGCCACTCTTTTATCGCTCTTCCGGTCAATCAGGGGTTCGGCGAGGGCTGCCAACGAGCGGATGTAGTAATCTTTCCAGTTAAAATTCCCTGACTCGTAAGCGACTGCGTCAACGGAGATCACCGGAAGCCGACCAGGATCACTCTGTAACGCTTCAAGGAGGTCCCTACAGATCTCCTGGATGACCCTGTCCTTGAGGGTCGTTTTGCCAACACCGCTCGGCCCAATCACAGTGATGATGGAAGACTCCCCAGGCTGCCGAATGGCCTCAAGCAATGTCCTATGGGCCTCGACAAGCCTTGGGTGCGCTACCCTTACATCTTTCTCGAAGTAGCTCACGCGATCCTGGATGGGCTTCTGGAGCACATCCTGGGGAAAGAGACGGTCGTTCTGCATCATCAATACGTTCCGTAGACTTTTGGCGCTCTGGGAGCTGAAGTCTCATTGGACTCAGCAGGGTGGGGCCGGGCAACTCCAATCCTATCGGTGCGAGCTACGCGGGTACTCTGATCAGGACTTGGGTTGCCATTGCCCTCGACCATGTTCACGACACCGATTGATTCTCGGTCTGCCAGCCGCTGGGTAAGTAGTGCCTCGTTTTGTTCTGCTACTTCGATGAGCCCGGCAATCATCTTGGCGTTGATTCTGAGCTGCTGGTCACTTCGCTGATGGCGCTTCCTCAGTTCCTCGGAAGCCACTTCGACCTCCTTCCAGGATCGGCCCTGAAAGACGCTGTAATATTGTGAGATACACCTCACCCATGACCGTCCGACTTGAGCAAAAGCGACTCCAGCGTCAAACGGGTCAAACCGGATAGGCACTGACTTCCCCTCCAAGGCTTGCTCACGGAACGCGTCTGACCAGAAATAGATGTTCTGGATCTTCACACCCATCCCAGGCTGAACTTTCGCTGTCCCCTTTGTGGTAGTCGGAAGAGTGGTCAGGATGAAGTCATCGTTGTACGGGACAATCCGTTCGGGTCTGGTTCCTCCCACCGCGAGACCCGCCTGGAACGCGTCTCGCGGGCTCTGCCCCAACGCAGGATGTTGAAGGGTATCGTAAACCTCATACGCCCATTCTGAGAGCATATGATGCAGGTCAGCTAAGACCCAGACGGCGTGGTTTTTCGGATTGACGCTCTTGGTGACCTGACGGACGTTGCGCATAACCTTGGTATTTCCCGCAAGGTTGTGGATGAGCTGCTCGTTAGCCGTTCCAAACAGGCGCTCACAGACGGACCCGAATCGTGCCTGTGCTGGCGGGCGCGACTTCTTTGTGCACTCATACATGGCCAGGAATGATTCGAAGTAAACGCTATTGAACTCGCGCCCTCCGTCAACAACTACACTTTGAGGGAGCCGCCCGTGCTTCTTAACACAAATGCGGAGCACCATCAAACATGAAAGGTAACTCGGCGGCCAAAAGGACAAGAACAGTGCCAGTATGCGACGGGAGTATGCGTCAACCATGAAGGTCACCCATGGACGTCCGAGATTTCTCTGAGTCTGTGAGCACACAACTTCTACGTCAAGCTGAGTATGGTCGATATGGACCACTTCAAACGGTCTGTCTCCATGTCGAGGTGTTGTCATGCTTAATTCCCAATAGAAAGGCGAATGACGATAGGCAGATCGCCGCCCTTCCCGCTTCAGTGTCTGCTCATGGATGGGCCGGCTCCGGACTGCAACTGTGAACGTTTTGAAGCTAGGTTCTGGAACTCCCTTCATGTCGCACGCCTTCAACAGCTCCCCATAGACAGTCTTCTGGTTCTTCCCCTTTAAGGTTTCGTAGTGTTCCTCGATGAAGTGATCCATCAGTTGCCGTGTTCGTGGGTCAAGCTTTGGTTGCCGGTTGCCTCGTTTGCTCTTTTGAGGTAGGAGCCCAAGATAACCATTTCCCAGTGACTTTTCCGCATGCCGATACTGGGAAAGGTAGCGGCGAATGGACCTGTGGTTCGGCCTTTCTCCGCCCTTCAGAAAGGGCAATATCGCGGAATATCGCCGGTTTGCTTCAGCCAGATCCCGCTCATTCGCGGAGGCCAATAGCCTATTGCCGTCTTGTTCGCTATTACCTGTCGATTTGAGCCCGCGGATTTCTCCTTGACGGACAAGATCCTCCAACTGCGACTTGACCATACTGATGACGCGTCCATCAGTGGATTTGAGACTCAGCTTTGTTTCGCCGATGTTGAGAATGGACCAGGGCTTCCCATCCCAGGACACAGTGGCACCCGCCATAATCTCCACTACAGGCTTGTCGGAATGGCTGGTGATCCCGGATTCCGAGACAATCTGATATGCATTCGCTGCCTCACGGGTGATGAATACCTTTACCCGCTGGGGCTCGGCCAACGGCGACGCGGAAAGATCCACATACAGGTCTGCATTTACGAGCATCCGGAACAGAAAGTCAGGAGTCGCTCCAGTCTGGCTGTTAAGCAACTCCATCAAGGACAAACCGGGCTTTTCCTTGACGATGGCGGATACTGCATCGGCTATGGGGCCGTGCACGGGTTCTAAGCTGGAACGGAGATAGTCTTCAAGAAACACGAGATTCCGCTGGTACTGCCAATCAATCTCGGCAGAGGAGCGAACACGATAATACAGCCCGAAACGAGCGGCGTATGTCTCGCCAGGCGGGCAACGCCACTTCCCATCAGTTCCAAGTACATATCGATTAGGCATCTTGGTTGCCAGCCGGTGTAAGTCCTCTTCTCTTTTCCACTCTTCCCAACCAGCCGAGTTCGACCACAATGCAAAAATGTCGGGGGTGTGCAGTACACCGCGATTTGTTCCCGCTTGGTCTTGATAGACAAGCTTGATCTTGCCGGGCTGGTCGTAATACTCCAGGCACGCGGGATCGTGCTCCATGGAGTAGATGCCAGGCAACTCCACGCGATGGGATTCGAACTGAATTGTCCTCATCATTTTTCTGCTGGGGAACCGACCGGAGACATTTCCGACACCACTCTGCACGTTACGCACAGGCTCAGACTGCCGAATGGATGTAATCAGCTCTCGTGCCTCTTCGGATAGGTGCAAACGTCTGAGCCAGTCGCTGAACTCGATCTCCGTAAGCACGTAATCCATCCTCCTCGACGGACGAGGGAAGATAGCCCCCCTCGCTCCATGGTGGTCTTCGCGGAGTCAGGGTGGTATTCCTTCCAAAAGAGATAAAAAAAGGGAATTACCCCATCGGTTCCGCGACAACATTGTTGGCAAGTGATGAGTTACGTAAACCTACCTACCCAGGTACGATTTGAAGGAACCCTTATGCCAAATCACTCCGTACGGCAAGAAGAGAGTCCTGTCCCCTGCTGGGGACAGGACTCTCTTCTTGTTGACAAATGCATGGCGTTGAATGAGCATGCAACCCGGAGCACCATGCCCCCCCGGCTACGTCCGCGTACTCCGGCCCGATTCTTCTGACAGAGCAGGCCGCCAGCTCGCTATATGTTAACGGGACAACCTGGACTGTTCATTCGGCTCACCGCTACTTAGGGATTGGGAAAGCCCGTATCCGACCAACAGACTTCCTCGCACATCCCCGCCGTACCTTGCATACGCGGACATCCAATCGGTCGGAAGCCATGTATGCCCCCACATCCCTGCTGCCATGTACAACGGAAGGATCAGCATGAAAAGCAGGCCAGGCACGAGGTAGAGACCGAGGATTGCCCAGCGAACGGTGAGTGTTCTCCCAGCACGCATAGCGGTAACAGTGGGCGGAAGCGAGAGAAAGAATCCCGCAAGGACCCACAAACCTAGAGCGGCAATGTAGTGACTCCAGGCGCCGGCGACAAATTGCGGCTCCGACTTGGCGGAACTGGCTCCCCCACCACCCGCAAAGCACGACACCGATAATGGCGCCCAAATGTGGCCAGACACGTTTCAAAACACAACCCCCAAGGCCGGATCAATATCTAGAGCAGGAGTGCACCGCCTTGACGTGTGAGGAAACGTTCTTACATCTCGCCGATCTCGGTCGGCAACGCATGGGTCCTGTTTTATTGCGAACACTGTGTTGGTAACGGAAACGCCCCGCTGGGATGACCCCCAGCAGGACGTTTTTGCAGTCTGCGCGCGCTCAGCCTCATATCTGTCATTCGCGGTTCAAAGGGGCTCTTCGCCAGCGTTCGTGCTGGCAAGGGGCTGCCATTGCCTTCCGTCCACTTTCTACCCTTTCCGTTCCCCATTGGCGATAATAAACGGACGCAGTCGGCCACGGGCGTTGGGGAGAATCTCAAGAAGCCTCTTGTACAGCCGCAAGGCCGGAAAGATACGAGTGCACACGAGGGGGAGGCGACCTCTTCCGTCCATTTTCCGTACACCCAGTTCCCCTGTAGAGGTAAGAAATGGACGGAATCCGCTGTGAGCTATTCGGTAGTGACCGTGTTTCTGCACGAAACCTGGCGAAGTGCCTCAAAGGTGACCCACCTTGGCGGATCAGTTGACCAGCCGAGGTGGTCTTTCCTTATGAGTTTTGGGGGGATAACTTAGGCTCAGAGCCGTTTTGTGTTGAGCGTCAAGTCGGCACCGATAAAAGAGATGACATGGATGCCAAGGCTATTTAGGGAACCACTTTTTGAGCATCCGGTAGAGCCAACTCTGCGGAGAACCTTGTTGTTCCTTTTGGACACCCTCCGCTGGAGAGGCATGATCTCTGCTGCCGCCGAAGTACCGTTCCTTTGCCAAGCTGTCCGCCAAACGTCCAGCATGGATCTGTTCGTTGGACCAGGTACCGGCCCAGACAACCATGTCGTGCTTGATCCAGTAGTGAGACCGGCAGGCAAAGCCCCAGTTCCCGATGGATGGCTCCAGGGATACCGTCTTCCCGTCAAAGATCAGCTTCCAGTCGGTGGGTGACAACGGTGTGACAACCTCATTCCCGCAGCCACAGAAGCACCTGTGTATAGCCGTAGCGTAGGGAATTGACACATAGACGACGCCTTCCTGGAGGACATTCGGCACTAATTCGACAAACGCATGGGTGAGTTTGGAGTTGCTTCTCATCCCTTTTCCTCGTTGATGATCATGTTCCCGTTGATGCTGTACCCACTGAAATGCTCGCGCTGTAGGTCAACATAGAAGCCACACTGCTTCTTCCACTTGATGACTGCGAGCGCCGCGTTGAGCGCATTGAGATCAGCGATCTGGATGTTTCGGGAATACTCGTTGTTTCCGTCAGCGTCTCCGAAAGAGAGCTTTCGCTTGCTGTCACGATACGCCTCGGTGCTCAATGTAACGCGCACAACCCCGGTCAATGAACCATCGACGAGCTGAACACCCATTCCAACGTCGATGAACGGGATGCCCAGTTCCTCCAGTCTGGAGACGATGAGCCGTCTTGCCTCGCCCCGGTCTATACACAGGAAGACGAACGTCATCCCCTGCAACTGATCGACGTTCGAGCCGTCGATGTACTCATGGTGCGCAAAGATGTGACGGTGGATTTTGGAGTAACGCTCCCGGAAGTAATCCACCTTCTTCGGCACCTGGCGCAACTCCTCCACCGACGGGGCTCCCGGTGACCGGAAAGCGTTGTGCTGCAAGAGCTTGTCTCCATCAAACAGATGGATCTCCTTGACGGGGGCCTTGGCAATGAGGTCCAGCACATAAGAGCCGGTCCCGCCCAGTCCGACGATTGCCACCTTATTGATGCGCAGTTTGTCACTGACGACATTGATCTCAGCCCGGCTGGATGCCGTATCCAGATAGGCGAACACCGATTCCTCTTCATCGGCCTCGATGACGGGGAAGGTGCTGGCTGTTGCGGAAGGATCAAGGACGCGGGCGTGGCGAGAAATGATGCTCACGTACGTGGACATCTTCTCGTAGTAGTCCTTGTATGGTGCTTTGGCCGAGAACGAGTGCTGAACAACAAGATCCTTGCCAAGCGCCTGCGTCAGGCTTTGGTGTTGAATCTTAGTCAGAAGCGTGCCATCAGGGTTGCACGGGTGAGACCCGATGAAGTAGGCGACGTGGGTGCTTGGCGCTGTCGTCACGTCACCCGCTAAGGTTAGCTCCGAGACAAGGGTTCCGAACTGGACCTCACGGTTCGCGTTCACATAGGGCACATGCTTGACCAGCAGGTAGTTCGACCGCACCTCTACATCGTAACCTTCGTCCCGGAGTCGTTTGAGATCAGGGCTACGACTTATCAGTTGGTGTGACATCGAAAATCATACCTTCCTTGATCTTCACAGACTCACCCTCGTCCATGCTACCCTCCGGCTTGTTGCCATGCCCGTTCCGATAAAGGATGGTGAAGACGATGTTCTCGCCGGACGGTACCGGATTGAAAGCCAGGCCAACGATCTGGTTGAACGTCAGTTCCTTGTCCTGAACCACTTTCGCACGGGCATTCACGATGATCGTAAAGTCCTTTTCCTTCTTATCGGCTGCGACATTCTCGTGTTCGCTGCTCACAGTCAGCCCTCCAGTATGTAGGTGTTCGTCGTGCGGGTACGGGTGGAGAAAGAGACGGCCAAGCTACCGTTTGGTCGCACCTGTTCGAACAGCTCTGCCATCTAGTTTGATTCGACAAAACTGTCAGGAAACCTTTAAACAGCGAAATGGTTTTGCGGTTGGTGAATGGTTGCGGTAGGCGACGTGTGCTGGGCAAGGCTCGCAAGAACATACTGGGCTGTACATCTCAAGCCCAGAGGCGGTGCATGGATATGCACACGTCATGAATGGGAAGTGGATTTGTCAACAGCCTGAGAGTCCTGTCCCCTGCTGGGGACAGGACTCTCTTCTTTTGCTGCACTCTACCGGCAAGGGGCCACTCGGTGAAGTCGTATTCAGGTGGGTGCAAATGGGTCTGAATACTGATCTGGCTTAATTGGTCATACTGGGCACTGTTTTTTCGGGTATACAAGAATAGTATACCGAGTTAGTATAAATACGAAAGTTTTATACGGCGTCCAGATTGGTAGGAGGGGCCAGTTTGAAAGAGTGGATCAACGGTCCAACCGTGCCAGACGTAGCAAAAGAATATGTGCTTAGCGATCTGATCTTTGTGCATAAGGACAGCCCGGAGTTCTCCGACCACTTTGATGAGTTTATCGAGCAATTTGGCGAGCGTTTGTATAATACCTTTGCTGACGAAGATCTGCTGGACGCCATCAGGGAAACAGAGGATTCCCCGCGTGACCGACTGATCAAGCTTAAGTTGGTGATCGGTCGATTTCGGGCCTTTAGTCGCGCTCTGTGCGGGCGGTTGACCCCAGCTGATCAACTGCTGTTAGCACAAGACAAAGGCGCAACAGAATTGATTGGTGCTGCCGGTTATGATCTGACAAGCTTGGTGGGAGAGTGCTTAGCTCACTGGTACGTTGAAATTGGAGATCCTATGGCGGTCAATCCGCCCAAGGAGCATACTACCGTACCAGGTATAGACTTCATGGAGTTCTTTGACTGTGAGGGACAGCATTCCGTTAGAGTGTGGGAGACAAAAACGATAAGTGAGAAGCAGATGGCTCCTCACTGCACCAAGGTCAATTCGTTCTTTGTCACCACGATCTACAACACCCTGCAAGACACTTTCAAGACTGTAAGGCGGCAGCTGCCGCAGGCGCAACGAGCCATATTCCGACCGCACAAGGACTTTCTGCCTGGTGGTAACCGCTTTCACTATGGAGCATTTTTTGTGACGTCGCATATCACGGAGCGTAGTCCGTACTTGGCATATAAGCAGCTAGAGGCCCCTTCCCTGAGGCATCGGCATATGGTTATTCTCGCATTCCCTGACAACGATTTCGCTCAGCTATCAAAGGCCGTTGGGCGGGTAGGTGATGAGGTATGCACTCGTATCTTGAGGGATCTAGCCTGAAATTTATCTTCGCCGCCGGTGGTTACCAGGATACTATTCAGGAAATCCGCCGGGTTCTATACTCTGCTAAAGCGTCGGTCTTGAGAGCGAGCTTCGATGTCTCCCAGGACTTGGACTTGGACAAACAACTCAAGGAACTCCAGGGATATGCCATCTACTTGGAAACTCTGGCCAACGAACCTGATGAGGTGTTCGACCAAGACCCATCAATTCGTGAACAAGCATGGGCACTCGCTGCCCAGTGTTACGAATACCTGGCCGGTGTGACAGTAGAATGGTTACCTCCCAGTGCCCTATTGCATTTGAGGGCTTGTCTTTGCTATTCGAAGGCTGGGCTATCCAGTAATGCAGCTCTCCTTGGCGGTAAAGTTGACGCTACCATGATTGGGATTCGTGTGCCAGAGCCTGTTCTGGCCTATCTGCGCCGTGATTACATGCAAGTGGAAAAGCTGGCCGCGGTGAGTGCCGGCCAGTTCGGCAATGCGGGAGTGGAGGACTTCCCGCAACTCCTAGATGGGTACCTTTGGAAGAATGTCTTGCAGGCTCTTGACTTGCATGTTCGGGCCATTCGGAGAGGGTTCTCCCACATGGACCGATTGCTAGAGGAGCAGGTTATGCCTCTGTTCAAACGGGCCTTGGTGTTTGCTGGACGGTTATCGTCGTTCCACTACTGGTTTGTTGATGATATTGCTTCTATGGTTGAGTTGGTACATCATAATTCGGTGCGAGCAAATCTTACAGGTTTGCTGAGGCCAGAATACTTGGATGTTTTGACCGGCACGAGTCGTCTGCCGGGCTTACCCGCACCGATTATAGAGTTATGGCCTTCCCAGAAACACGCCATTGACCAGGGATTTATCAGAGATGGGGTCGGCCATCGAATCATCTCAATGCCGACGAGTGCAGGAAAAACCCTGCTATGTGAGTTGGCCATAGTTCGTGCCCTTGAGGAGCAAGAGGAAGCAACTTGTATTTACGTCGTGCCCACTCGCGCCTTGGTTAGGCAGGTGGAGGGAGACCTGGGCCGACGGCTGAACCCTCTCGGCCTCACTGTGTCCTCAGCACTAGGCGACTTTGAGTTTGTTGATGTCCTCGACGACTATCTCCTGAAAAGGGCCAGAGTAGTCGTGGTCACCCCTGAACGGCTATCATCGCTGATAAGGCGGCAAGCGGGTTTTCTTTTGACCACAAGTCTGGTCATCTATGATGAGTTCCACAAAATTGCCGAAGAACAACGCGGAATGATTCAAGAGGAAACTCTTATTGCTCTTCGATCCTTAGTGGATCTTGGGGTGCCCCTTCCACGGTTGATCATCTGCTCTGCCGTAATGAGCAAAGTGAAGGAACTCCAGGATTGGCTGGCACAAGAATCGCTTAACGGAGCAACGGCAGTGGTTACCAGTTGGCGCCCGACACGCTCTCTGCTGAGTGTCTGTTGGCACGAGCCGTACGGCGATTGGCAACCGGAGGGGCGCAAGAGACAGGAGAAGAAGAGCGAACTCAGGTATGAGAACCACAAACTCGCTGCTCGGTCGAGCCTTAGCATGGTGTTCCCAGATCTACCGCGTATCCGAGTCAGTCCCCATACCATTTCCGGGATATTCAAGTTCAAACTGACCACCAGACTCTACGACCGATCAGGGCGAACATCGGAGCCAACCGCTGATGTAAATGCATCCGATATCGCAGTCTATCTGGCTAAGATCTTGGCTGGACAACCGGGCACCATATTGGTTTATAGTCCGCGGCCAATCTGGGCTGTCGCCTTGGCCAAGCGACTAGCCGAGGCGCTACCGGTACAATCAGATGCACCTTGGGTTGAACGTCTTGGCCGCACTTTGACTGACAGGCATCCTCTCATAACCAAGTTGGCACCCAAGGGCGTAGCCTATCATCACGGAAGCGTGCCTGATGAGGTTAGGGAGGCGATTGAAGAGACTACAGGTGCCAAGGGGATCAAGGTGCTGGTGGCCACACCGTCGCTCCTAGAAGGGGTTAATCTGCCCATAACCCATCTGATCATTGCTCAACCCATCCGTTTCAAAGACAAAAGGGCTGTCCCCCTTGACCTTCGTAGCTTCTTGAATCTGGTCGGTCGCGCTGGACGGGCTCTCAGAGAGACAGAAGGATCGGTTATCCTTATCGAGGACCCTACCCATGCACTCGCCGGAAACCACGCGTACGAGCGGTTTATTGGCCTTTCGAACGCAGAGGCGTCTAGGCAACTAGAGGTACATAGCTACCTTGAAAAACTACTGACCGTTTCAGACCAGGCTCTTGCGGCAGAAGACAACGAAGTGGTAGAGCAACTCAAGACGATGGTAATGGCCTTTGAAGGGCTTGGGTTGGAACCGTCTCGCATCGCCTCCAAATCCTTGGCTGCTGCCTACCTTCAGGAAGACGCAGAAGCTGTGGAGAAGTTGTTTGAGCGCGCATCAGTCGCTGTAAACCAGGTGGTCAATGATCAGGACATCAAGAAGCTTTTCTCCATTTCTGGTCTTCCCTTGCGAGACTGCCGACAGTTGTACGCTAAGCTTGCAGAGACCGTAATATCTCAACCTCACTCGTTTTCCAGCGTTCGGACTTCAGACGGTCGAATAAGTGCGAATGTCTTAGATGTACTTCTGGAATTGACGGTTGGCCTTGAGGGAACCAGGCCAAAGCGCCAGTTCGAGACAATGAATCACGCGGCTCTCTTGGATTCGTGGCTTCATGGTGGTTCAATGCCTGAACTTGCTTCGATGTTTCTGGAAACTGGCAAGTCTGTAGACACCGCTGCGACAGACGAGGTTGAAGAAGCAGTATCACAGTGCGTGGATTATGTAGGCGACTTTATCCGGTACAAACTTCCTTGGGCTGTTAACGCAATAGTTTTGTTCTGGGCTGCCCTAACAGCCGACAACGAGGAAGCTGAAGTGGATGAAGAGTTCGTATATCTCCCTGCCTACATCAAGGCTGGTGTGTCCACAAGGGCTGGTGCGGCATGTGCTACCCTTGGGATTCGAGATAGGATCGTAGCCGAAACGGTGGGAAGGGCCTACCATGAGCGGTATACTCTGCGGCTTTTTTCCGTGAGGCACTTCATCCAGTGGTTTAACCGCCTAGATATCCCCCAGGTCGAGCAGTTGGCCCTGGATTCATTCGGTAAGGCTTTACTGCTCCAGGCGACACGTCGTTATGCTGGACGGCTAATACGAGCCGTCTCCAAGCATCACAGGGCCTTCGTGGTGGGGCTGCAATACTATCACCCAGAGTTGTTGTCGGAGATCCGGGCAGGTGCCCAGCTTACGTTGCGGCCACAACCCACCAATGCAGTTGATCCAAACGCGGTTGAGGTTTACTATCGCGATGTCAAGTTAGGTTATGTGCAAAAGGAGGAAGCCCCAGCAGTCTTCTCATGGTTGGAAGATGATCTTGTTATCGAAGCCAAAGTGGCCGCCTTGGCAACTTCCGGCAGCATGAACCGCCGGATTAGTATGGACATTACTCTGCTTGAGAACTTCGAGCGTTGAGCACCAAATTGACAGACCAACATTTCACGAGATCGCGATACTGATGCAGCAGGTGATAGAGTGGGCCGCCCCAAGTACGAGTACGTGTTACTAGATTTTCCCGCTGACCATGAGATTGCGTTCGGAGTGCCAACGGAAGCTGACATGGTGTACGCACTGTTAACAAACCGTGGACTGAGATCTTCTACGGTCCGATATAAGATCACATCACGGGATACATTTGAAGCCCTTCTCAAACGAAGTCAGCCCGCTTATAAAGCCGTAAGTTTCGTTCACATTTCAGGTCATGCCAACCAGGATGGAGTCGGATTGCTGGGGGAGTACGCTTCCTGGGAGGAAGTTGGCACTCTGATTCGGCGTTTAGTGGAGCCTGTGTCCGTGGCCCAGAAGCGGGTCCTTTGCTTGTCCACCTGTTCGAGTAAGTATGGTTTCGAGAAGCTGCAAGCAGCGCAACCGAATCTCTTTACAGGGTGCTACCACTTGGGGCGCAAAAAAGTGGACTTTCATGACGCTGCCGCGATCTGGGCCATGTTTTATCGGACTCGAAAGGTGTCTAACCCCAACTCTGCGATAACCAAGGCGATCAACGATTACCTAATGGCGACCAAGGCCAAGACTCGACTCACGTATAGCTCTTGGTAAGAGGCGTTGGTCACGGGTATGCAATCAAATCATGCGTTGGCGGAATATCCGGCCTAAGCCTGCAAGGAGGACAGAGGTATGGATGTAACTTTTCACTATCCTCCGGAGCTGCTTGATCTGCTGGTGGATACCATTCCGCTACTCTGCCGTTCCAAGCAGGGTGTTATTGTCTTCTTCCAAGGAGCTGGAGTAAGCGAGACCATCCTTCAGGATTTGCAGCGCCGAGTACGAAGCGATCCGGATGAAATTAACAAGTACGAGATCGCCCGAACTGTGTTAGTACGCCTTAATCAGCGGGGCGAAGCCGCCATACGAGAGCGAAGAGAAATCTTGAAGCGTGTCACACAGTTTGATAGCTTCGCTTCATGCTGGCCAGCGGACCAACTTAAGGCCAAGGGGCTAATTGCCGAAATATGTCAGCTCGTGAACGTGAAGGACTCTTTCACTCGAATGAATCAGGAGAGGGAGAGAGAAGCCCAAAAGAGACGAGAAGAGCACGACGCCAAACTAGAGGCGATCAAGCAGAAACGCGCCCAACTTCAATCAATCCGTGCTGACCTGACTAGCCTCTTTACAGTTAATGACCCACAGCGAAGGGGCAAGATGCTCGAAGGCGTTCTTAACCGCTTGTTTAGGGTGGCTGGCATTTCCATCAGAGAAGCCTTTACCCTCTGCGGACAGGACGGCGAAGGGATAGTTGAGCAAATCGACGGTGTGGTAGAACTGGACGGTAATCTCTATCTTGTCGAGATCAAGTGGTGGAATAGGCCGCTAGGCCCCGGTGAGGTAGCTCAGCACTTGGTTCGTGTATTCAACCGGGGACATGCCAGGGGTATTTTCCTCTCCGCGTCAGACTTTACGGACGCCGCCGTCCATATGTGCCGCGAGTCCCTGTCAAAAGCCACAGTGGTCTTATGTCACATGGAGGAGATTGTCCGTCTTCTAGAGATGGAGGGGGATCTTCCTGAGTTGCTGAGAACAAAGCTGCGTGCCGCCGTCATTGACAAGAACCCATACCACCGGCCCTGAGCGTTGTCGGTGGGGCCAGGTATCCAACGAAAGCCTGCCGAGGGTGGTTTGTTCTTGCTCGTTATGGTCAAGAATCATGGTTATCATGATTTGACCAGGGTGGGCGAGATCATGGACGATGTGTGGACCCAGGTTGAACAACGTACAAGGATGTTTGCGATCCACTTGCACAGGATGTTGACCACGCCCCAGAGGCACACATCCACGAGCGAGCCGGCTTCGCCGTCATCGTTGGCGCCGACGCCAGCTACGGGCGAGGTCAAGGGCGACCGATCCTAGCCTGTACGGGACTCTTGGCAAGTTCAGCCCGACTAAGGAGGTCTAGCTACCTTCCGCAGCGGAACCACGTAGAGCAACCGTGGAGTACACACTTTCTTGTTATTTCCAGGAGGAAACATGCAAGTTGGCCTTTACTATCCCCACTGGTCGATTAGCAACGCGGAGTTCTTGTTTGGTTCTCTTCTGACATGGGACCACTTCCAGTGCATCGTCCCTTACCGTGATTTCAATCCGCTACCGATGCATCCAGATAGGGAAGTCGCAATGCTGCTCTGCGAAGCGCATGAGCAGTGGGTGGAAGGCCATGCCCCGTCGCCTTCGGAGAAGGCTCGCGCACATCAGTACATACAACAGATTTGTGCGTACCCGTGCCCTCCTGGGCTCAAGCCGGACATGGTTGACCCGCAATACGCCTACTATATCGACGCACAGAAACTCTTGCCCAACACATGGGTCCAACTGACAGAATCGGGTTGGGTAAGGGAGACGGGGCGCTTTTTTGGGGCGTTTCCCGAAGTCGGCTTCCTGATCATGCATGCGTTGGTACGAGCCTGCTCCAGTCCTGTTATCCCGCCGGTCACTGATCAAGATGATGCGTTTCAATTTGCGAACAACCTTGTCCTGTCCGCCACAGGAGCGTCTTCGTTTTTTGAGGAACCAACTGATGGTTTTTCCGACAAAGACGACCTTGCTGACGAGCGAACCAGGGCTATCAAGAGGATATACCTAACTTCTACCGGACGGCTTAACCTGGGTCGGCCAAGCGTTAGGCAGTTCCGGAGAATTCTTGAGATACGTCGCGATCCGGATATGGAAGGGCTCCGTAGAGCCTACACCGCGACCAACGCCAGATATGTCGAGGCCATCAAGGGGAGCAAAACATCCGCGGAAGTTGCGGCCTGGACGCGAGAGTATCACCATGAACTTGAGTCGGATGGACTTGCCCTGATTCGAGAACTAAAGCGTGCTGCTGTAGATGCAGTATTCAGCAAAGATGGCGCAATCGCCCTTAGCATCAGCGTTGCGGGAGCGTTCACCGGTTACGCAGAACTAGGTGTTGCCTTCTCCCTAGGCATGGCCCTTCGTGCGCATCGAGGATACCGCCGGGCTGTCCTCGATAAACACTGGACATCGTATCTATACCAGGCCAGGAACGACCGGTTTTCGTTGTGGTAACACAGAGGCGTCCCGCTACAGCGGGTACGCCTCTGACTGCTTAGGCTAAAGTACATTTGTCAGGACTTCTCATCGCCGATTCCGGCGCAAATCGACCAGTATTCCATATCACATCTGCGAAGCGAAGGAGGTAGTCGCCTTGCATGCACCCCTACCGCCAAAGCTGCTGGAACTAATGGAGACCCTGGATCGGCTTCAGCCATTACAGCGACTCACCGAGAACATCAATCAGGTGCAAAAGATGGTACAGAATACTCCCAGAATCACAGATGCGTATGCACAGGCGCTCCAGCACCAGTACGAGGTACTTCGGCAGTATGACGTAGTAAACGAGCAGTGGAGGGCAGCAATTGAAGCTGCCACCATAGTCACAGACAAGTACCGCCTTGCTGGGCTGGAACTGCTTGAGTCTTGTCGGCGATGGGCAGAGCAACTACGCGAGTATGAAGACGTAGCCACGCGATATGGGCCCACGATGCTTGCTCTTGGGTGGCCCCCCTCTTCAGAGCCGCCCTTGGACGAGATGAAGCATGTCCTGGAACTCTACGATACTTTCTCGAAAGATGAGGCTAAGCAGGAACTCCAGACTGTTATGCTGTTATGGTACAACCGCGACGTCGTGCTGAACCTTTTGGAGCAATGGGCACAGAAACCAAGATTGGTGAGACGTATGCCCATAGTGACAGATGCTGTCATGGCGCATGTGGAGGAACGGTACCGGCTTTCGATCCCCGTACTGATCGCGCAGATTGAGGGAATGATTGCGGACGGATTTGGCCACCAGGGATACATGAACCTGAACGTATACAAGAAGTACCTTGAAGACCTTCTCGGTTCGGGTCAGTCTCAGGATTTGGATAGGTGCGTTAAGGAGTTCACCCTCCAGACGGTGTTGGCCAGTTTCCAACACGGTTCACCGATCAGTTCGGAGCTAAGCCGACACGCTATTCTTCACGGAGCGGATTCAGAGTATGGTACGGCAGCCAATTCGCTCAAGGCTATTCTGCTTTTCGACTACCTTCAGGCAGCCTTGTACGACAGGGAAGGCAAGAGAAGCGAGCTTGAGTCTCCTTCGGACCAGCAGAAGTAACAAGGCTGCAATGGGAATGGAAGGACTTCCTGGAGTCTCTCGACCATGAAGCAGACCTCCAGAATCGGAGTTGGAACATGGACTGATACTGGTGACATAATGACCTCAACTTGTGAGCGCCGCTCCGAGGGGACTAGCGAAAATCGACAGAGCAACAGCCGTGGGAGGTATTGAGACGTGAAAAACGTTACCTGGCGGTATTCATCAAAAAACCCTTGGAGTAAGCGCCGAGTTACAGGGGTCCGCAAGGTCGATCGATATGCATCACGGGCCATCCAACGGCTAATTGAGAACTACCCAGCCGTTACACGACTGAACACGCACCTTCAGCACATGAAGGATATGTTAGACCATGCAGATGTCCTGGGAACACCAGCTAAGCCAGAGTCGGCGCACTGCGAACTATTGAGCGTGATGGCATTTTGGCTTGTTCCCATAGAGAACCTTGACGCACTTCAGCGTGGGCTGCACTCGCTTCGCGCTAAGCGGGGCTCGCGAGGAGGGATCTACCAGACTAATGAGGAGTTCAACGAGGGTTTTGACAGCATTCGCCGTGGCATAGCTCCTCATGGCTGGAGGACTGCCGGGACTTTCGACATCAGTGATGAAGCAGGGGTAGTCAGGTCAATGGAGGTGCGGGTATACCATTACCTCTCTAGTTACGTTGTTGTTACGGCTCAACTAACGGTAACGGATACCTGCCTGGATATCCTTGATCGGGTTCTTGCTACGCCCCCCTATCCTAGACTCTCCGTGTTCTTCCCCTGGAACCAGCCGAGCCCTTACCGTATTAGCTTTGGTTGCGATGCCCTCGGTCAGATAAAGGCTGAGGAGGTCGAAGACTTGTTACTGGATGTCGTCTGGGACGCTGATCGAGTGCTACGCCATGAATGTGGACCCAGCACATTTCTTGGTGAAGGACCGCCAGGAATGATCCCGCTCTTCTCTGTCGGTGAGTCAGGTCGCGAAAGTTGGCCCTATGTGGGGAGTTTCTGGGGTTGCCTGGGGATGAACTGGGGGGGCGTGAGCCATTTCCAGGCGCCCAGAGAGAAGCTAAGTTTCTTCCTTCCGACGGGAGTATACTCCAGCGACCTCTTCAGACACTCGTTGTGCATCGCGGCTGAGCAGAGTGACCCTCAACACTCAGGTAAGTTAGGTGCTACTGAGAGAGATGCACTGAGCTACATGACTCTTCCGTATTGGAATCCGCAACTAGCTCCGCTGATGGCTGTGCGCCCGTTCCTGTGGCGCTGCGAGTCTGATTTGGCCACACTGCGCAGGCGGATGTTCACAATTGCATCACGACGGGGTCTTGGTAAGAGCGGTCTAAAGAGATATCTGCGAGCGCAGCGAGATCTCAACCGTCTGTCTCTCTTCATAGATCGCTTGGCAACCGAGTACGATCCCGAAATAGTACAAAAAACCTCCTCAGATTTCCCAAAGACGAGACCTGCATGGAAGACCGAGTTGGAGAACTTGGATCTTCTGAACTACTTGATTGAAGACACCGCTGGTTGGGTCAAGCGCATCCAAGACGCCTTGGGGAATGTCCAAACAGCGTCGAGAAACGAACTTGATGTACGGCTAATCATCAGTGACGAGGGCTGGCAGCGCGCAGCATTTTGGGTGAGCGTCATCTCACTAGTCGTTGCGGTCCTATCCATCTGGGTAGCGATTGGTGCCCTGTATCCAGTTGAGACGAAGAAGGTCCTTGAGCATATTTGGGGCGCGCTGAAGAACTGGGCTCCTTTTGGCGTTTGAGCCCCCCGTACGGACAGCTAGAGAGAGTGATGCTGGGAATGGCATCGCTCTCTCTAGCTGTTAGGGCCATAAGACCAGTGGTGTCCAGTTGTAACACATGACCGACTCCTGGCCAGTTTATGCTTCCAGTTTCGACTCCTGGCCAATTTATGCTTCCTCGGTCATTTCCGACCCCGAAAAACACTCGGCAAGATCAAGGGTTTCGAGGCTCGATTTGGCCAAGTTATGCTTCCACTCGTGGCCAAGTTATGGTTCAAGTCTCAGTCCGCTCTGTTTTTATATCCTTACATAAGCAAAACGAAAACCCCGGGCAGAGGTGCCCGGGGTTTCACTATTGTAACTTACTTAACGGTGACTTCCATGTGCATGCCGCCGTCCTTGTGGCCGGGGACATCGCAGTAAGCGGTGAAGGTACCGGTCTTGCTGGCCTTGACCTCGATGGTCTTGGACTGGCCGGCAGCGACCTGGCCGGAGTTCACGTTCAGGTCGGGGATCAGGAAGCTGTGGGCCTGAGCGGTGTCAGCGTTCTTGAGGGTGACGGAGTAGGTCTTGCCGTTCTCCCAGTTAAGGGCGCTCTGGTCGTACTTCATTTCGCCGTTGGTGCCCATGGTGACGGTGACCGGGGTACCGGCAGCGCCGCCGCCGCCGCAACCAGCCAGGACGCCCAGGGACAGCAGAGCCACGATAGCCAGCATAACGAGCTTCTTCATGAGTAAAAACCCCTTCCTTTCACAAGCATCATGCCATAGTGAACAAGCCTTCTACAATCGGCTTCCCGCTGTACAGGCGTGCCTTTATCCACCTAAATAACTAGGGCGGATACCTTAGGTGCTCCATAGCATGCGACCCGGGTCGATCGCCTGATACCATAGGGCTACCACATAATAAGGCATTATCGCTCAGCGAGAACCCGTAAACAGCCCGAAAGTCATACTAGCACTATCGACGAGCTAATGCAAGTGTGCCTGTGAAAATCATTCTCAGTTATCCGGCGTGGCTGCGATCCCCTATAATGCCCGCCTCTTCCTTATATAAGGGCTGGTTCATCGGGCGCGAATCGGAGGGAAGAAATCGGATGACACCCCGATATAGAAAGACGGGCCTTGCTTGGTAACATAGGGTTGGCTTAGAAGCCCTGTCGATCTTTCCACCAGCGGAGGAATTTGGATAGGGAGAAAGAACTATACTATGGTTTGGCGGGCGAAGGCTCCTTATGTGCCAGTTCACCTAGTCACCTGTTAGGGTAAACAGCCGACTTCTGGATTGGACAAGTGTCCTGATATCGCCATTTTGGATTGATAGCCGTATCTTTCGCGGGTATAATTAGTGGCGTTGTCTCCTGCGCGGTGGCTACGTTGGCACTACGTACCAGGCACCCAGGGGGGATTTTCGTATAACGTTCACGCTAGAACGGATGGCTACCATGGCTGCTCCGGAGCTAGGGCTCCTCATTTAAGGGAGGTGCTGATTCGGTGGGTCTCTGGTCCTGGTTTAAGAGCACTGCGCTCTACAAGTCGATCTATCGCAATGATTATCCGGATACCCCTCGTAACCAGGTGCTTGTAATTCTGAACAGCGTTGTGCTCCACCTACACCCTGTAAAGCTGCCCAGGCGTGCTGTCCGGGTTAGCTACACGTGGGGTCTCGGCGGGCTCTCGCTCCTCATGTTCCTGATCCTGACCCTCACCGGCGTGTGGCTTATGTTCTACTATGTGCCGGCCGTGCCCCATGGCTATGAGTCCATGAAGCTTCTGGAAACCAACGTTATCTTCGGCCAGTTCGCCCGCAACATGCACCGTTGGGCGGCGCACGGCATGGTGATCGCAGTCTGGCTTCATATGACCCGTGTATTTTATACCGGATCTTATAAGCCGCCCCGTGAGTTTAACTGGGTCATCGGCGTGGTCCTGTTCTTTACCACCGTTATGCTGTCCTTTACCGGCTACCTGCTCCCCTGGGACCAGCTGGCCTTCTGGGCAATCAACGTGGGCTCGAACATGGGTAAGGTCTCCCCGGTCATCGGTACTTACGTCCAGCAGGCCCTGCTCGGCGGCTACGACATCGGTCCGGCCACACTCGTCCGCTGGTACACGGCTCACGTCATCCTGCTTCCGCTGCTCTGCATCGTGCTGATGGCTATGCACTTCTGGCGCATCCGTAAGGACGGCGGCATCTCCACTCCGATCCCCTACGACGAGGACGGCGACACGGAGCAGCTGAACGTTCCCGCCGACGCCAAGTAAAGGAGGGGGACCCTGATGGCTGAAGTCACCGAAAAGTACCAGCAGGCGGGCCCCAAGGTCCAGCCCGGCGCGAAGGAAGAAATGGTCTACACCTGGCCATACCTGGTCTCCATCGAGGCCATTATGGCTGTCACCATGATTCTCGCCCTGTCCCTTATGTCCACTTTCGTAAATGCTCCGCTGCTCGACCTCGCCAACCCGGAAGTCACCCCGAACCCGTCCAAGGCGCCGTGGTACTTCCTTGGCCTCCAGGAACTGCTGCTCCACATGCACCCGGCCCTCGCCGGCGTTATGGTGCCCACGGCCGCCCTGGTCCTGCTCGGTCTGATTCCCTACATCGACCGGGACCGCCGCGGCACGGGCATTTGGTTCTCCACCAAGCGTGGCGTTTCGATTTCGGTCTTCGCGGCCATCTACACCTGGATCGTGGAGCTGGCTCTGATCCTGTTCGACGAGTTCTTCGTCACCGGGGTCATGCCTGAGGGTTCCCACGGCATCGAGCCCTTCGTGACCTACACGATCAAGAACGCGACCAACTGGGGCCTCGACAAGATCGACTGGGTCGGCAAGCTTCTGATCCCGACCTCTATGATGATCGCGGTGCCTTGGGTCTTGGTTGTGCTGCTGAAGAAGCGGTACAAGAACATGAACACTCGCGAGGTCATGATCGGCCTGTACTCCTTCTTCTTCGCTTCGTTCATTCTCCTCAGCATCATCGGCACCGCCTTCCGCGGCGAGTCCATGCACCTGCTGCCGCCCTGGAACCTGCATCCCGGCGGCCATTAGTCAGCCTGACTACACGACACTGAAAGGGTGAATCACATGGCCGACAATACGCAAAAGGCTCCGGCTGGTGCCGCAGCCCCGCCCGCGGGTGGCCACGCTCCCGACGGTATCACCCGTCGTCAGGCGCTCCGCTCCGGCATGTTCGCCACGATCGGCATGTTGTTTGGCACCATGGCCGGCGGCAGCGGCGCCATGATTTGGCCGATCAAGATTTCGGGCTTCGGTGCTCCGGTGCCCGTGCCCAAGAAGCTTTCGGAGATCAAGGTCGGCGACGAGCCGATCATGGTGCGTGACGGCAAGTTCTACCTGACCCGCACCGAGGACGGGCTCATGGCCCTGTACTGGAAGTGCGTGCACCTTGGCTGCACGGTGCCCTGGAACAAGGGCGAGCAGCGGTTCCACTGCCCGTGCCACGGCTCCGTGTACGACCAGAACGGCCAGAACATTGCCGGCCCGGCGCCCCGCCCGCTCGACATTATGGAGATCACCGTCAAGGACGACTCCATTATCGTTAACACGGGTAAGATTACGCAGCGCAGCAAGCATGAGCCGCAGCATGCGGTCAAGGTATAGGAGGGACGTGTAACATGGACTTCACTTCTCTCCTCGCCGCCGCCGGTCAGTCGGCCAGCATCTCCGGCCCCTGGTACCATGGTGTGAAGATCACGGACGTGGGCCCTTGGTGGGAATCCGCCGAGCTCTTCATGGTCATCCTCCTGTTCATCGGCGTCTTGATTACCGTCTACTATATCCAGCGCTGGATCGGTGATTATTAAGCCGGTGAACGGCTCCGTGAAGGCCTTTTTCAGAAAGGAGCTCGCGGCCTGTGCGTAACGAGCGCAAGTACAAAATCATCTCGCTGCTCACATCACTTTTGGCAGTTCTTCTGCTAGGTAACTGCTTCCGTGAATACTTCCGCATGGAGTCCGCTACTCAGCGCCAGCATGACGAATACGTGCTGAGGGGCGCCCAGCTCTATGCGCTGAACTGCATGCAGTGCCATGGCCCGAAGGGCGAAGGCGTCGTGGGCATGCCGCTGAACCGCACCGACTTGAAGGTTGACCCGAACAGCCCGGCCGGCAAGGAAAAGTACGCCCTCATTTACGACACCCTGCTCCGGGGCCGCAAGGCCAACGACTCCCACTTCCAGTGGGAGAAGGCTCCCGACGGCAACTGGATCTCCTATACCACCATGCCCGCCTGGGGCAAGGAGTACGGCGGTCCCATGGACACGGAGGGCCTCAAGGCTCTGACCATGTTCATCGTCAACCCCGCTGGCACGCAGTGGGACGTCGTTGGTACCTCTGAGGCTCCGCCTCAGCTGGCTGACCTGGACGTGGACCCCAAGACGAAGCTGATCACTCTGCCCGATTCCCAGACTGACGCCGCGACCAACGCAGCGGCTCAGACCCTCCTGCGGAACCTGGGCAAGAGCCAGTGCTTGACCTGCCACACCATTGGTTCGAAGGGTGGCAAGGTTGGTCCGGACCTCTCCAAGGTTGGCAGCTGGGGTATTGACCAGGCCTTCCTGGAGAACTGGATCAAGTACGCCAACAAGCCCGGTCCCAACGATCAGGATCAGACCCCGGCCCTCGCTCACGACAAGCGCATGCCGGTTTACTGGAGCGCCAGCCGCGCCACCGTTTCGCCGAGCCTGAACATCGGCGATAAGAACAAGGTCGTCTCCGAGGGTCCGTACAACATGCCGCGCTTCAAGGGCAAGCTGTCGGACGAGGAAATCTCCATTCTGGCCAAGTATCTGATGGGCCTGAAGTAGCAGCCCGGGGGGCCCGCACTCGGCGGCGCCCCCCGTTTCTCCTGCTCATTCGGATGCTCGCAGTAGGGTGGCCGCCAAGAACAGGAGGGCTACCGTGCGCCGTTACGTGATTACGCTGCTCGCTATTGCCTTCCTGGTTGGTACGCTCTTCAAAGCGGCAGACGATACCGGAGTTCGCCTGATGAAGATGTTCGGCACGCTCGGCATCTTCCTGTTTGGCGTCGTCGGTACGATGGCCCTGACCAGATGGCAGTCCCAGAGCGGCCTCAAGGAGACCCAAGAGGCGCTCAAGCAGGTTGAGCCCGAGGGGTTCATCATTACGGACTGGGCCCAACAGGGCGCCGGCAAGCCCGACTACGTGCTGGTTGGTCCCGGCGGCGTAGTGGCTGTCTGCTTGGAGGAAACCCCCGGCTCCACCCGGGCCAAGAAGGCGGCGGTGAACGTGGCGAAGGGCCGGGAGCGAGCGCAAACGGCGGTTCGGTGGGTGCGCGATCGTCTGAACACGGCCGGTCAGGACTTGCCCGTAAGCGCTTTCCTCGTTATGACTCGGCGCAAGGCCGAGGAGACCTACTCCGCCGAAAACGTCGCTGTCATTAACCCGGACAGGCTTGGTGAGCACCTGCGCAGTCAAGTTTCGCAGCCGCTGCTCGACGAGCCGGCCCGGATTAAGTTGACCCGTATACTCCGCCAGGCATAGTCCCTGACAGACTTACCAAACAAGGCCTTTGAATAAGTCTTGTCCGACCTGCTATAATGGCGGTAGTGTGTTGCCGGGCCTTGAGGCAAAGCAAACTGGCTCTAGGGGAGGGAAACGCCTTGGCCCACTTTATCGATGACAAGTGCATTGGCTGCACAGCATGCGTCACCGTTTGCCCGACCGAGGCAATCAGCGGCGAGCGCAAGGCGCTGCACTATATTGACCCGAAGCTCTGCATTGACTGCGACGCTTGCGTCCGCAGCTGCCCGGTGCTTGCGATCGCCGACGAGTTTGGCGTTTACAAGCCCCGTATTCCCAAGCGCGCCGACTGGCCGAAGCCGGTAATCGATCCGGTTTCTTGCACCGGCTGCGATTTCTGCGTGGAGATTTGCCCGTTCGACTGCCTTGAGCTCGCCGGTGAGGGTCAGTTCTTCGGCACCGCCGTGCTGACCAAGCCCAACGCCTGCGTTGGTTGCAAGGAGTGCGAAGAGGTGTGTGCGAAGGGCGCCATCCTCGTGGTTCCGCCCAACGAACTGCATCCGATCGCCGCCCAGGAGGGCCGGGCGTAGGAAAAGAGAGAGCGAGCCTTGCGGCTCGCTCTTTATTCTTTCGGAGAGGGGCGCCCAAACAGCCCGGTGAACTCAATGGTGGTCTGCATGCGCCATGTCAGGTAGATACAGGTGGGCATGAAGACAAGGCCGAGCGGGATGTACATGTACATGTCGAAGGTGGTGCCCGGTAGGTCCAGGGAGAGCGCGGTGAGCAGGGCCCACGTCACCCAGCAGATCGCTGACATGCGCTGGAGGATCGGAATCATGTCCAG
Source organism: Symbiobacteriaceae bacterium (assembly GCA_050789255.1). Classification (GTDB taxonomy): domain Bacteria; phylum Bacillota; class Sulfobacillia; order Symbiobacteriales; family Symbiobacteriaceae; genus JBOZRQ01. Next base: position 147,588 of record JBOZRQ010000007.1, on the reverse strand, counting down.
GTCGGTTTGCTGTTCACTCGACAGTCGGACCAGGTGGTCATAGTAAAGCCCAAAGGCTGCCAGTTCGCCAGCGCCCATCAGCCTGCCTAACAGGGGCGGGGTCGTCCACCAGAACCATGCATCAATCCGGGGAATGATCCCAAAGATACTCGCGGGCCAGAATATGTCGACCGATGAGAACCAGAGGAAGATATCCTTGGTGAAGTGGCCGACAATCCCCAGCGAGAATCCCCACCCCAGGTAGCGCATGTATTTGTCCCGCGTGAGGGCAGAGGCAAACGTAAAGCCCACCAGCGTGGCAACGACCGCCAGAAGACTGTGCGTAAACCCGCGATGCAGGTGGACCGCCATTTGGTTGTCGACCGGGTACATCGCGATGACGGCCAGGAAATCGAGGTCTGGGGCAATGTTGCCCATGACAAAGCCATACATCATCGCGCGGCGCCCAGTCCGGTCCTGCACCCACGGCGCCACCAACTGCTCTCCAACGGCCAGTCCGAACAGGGCATGGAGACCGACCTGACCCATACCCTCACCCCCTTCGCCTCTACGAACTTCGCCGCCCCATTGCACGCAGCCCTTTTCGCGGGGAGCCAAAATCAGGAAGGGGAAAGTTGTAGGACAGGGGAATTTCTATACATGAAGGAGGCTGCGAGTACCGATGCCCTTTTCGGTTGTGCTCTTTGACCTGGACGGAACCCTGATCAACACGAATCACTTGATTGTGCATACCTTTCAGCACGTGCTCAAGCAGGAGCTCGGACTGGAGGTGACGGAGCAGGAGCTTTACAAGTACTTCGGCGAGCCGCTTCCCAGGACCATGGCCCGCTGGTCCCCGGAGCGGGCGGAAGAGCTGGCCGATGTTTATCGCGTTTACAACGTGGCCAATCATGACCGCCTGCTGCGTCAGTTCGAGGGGATGCACCAGGCGCTGGAGCAGTTGTCCAAGGCGGGCGTCCGCCTGGGCGTGGTCACCTCCAAGAAGCTTGATACGGCCATGCGAGGCCTGAAGGTGAGCAACATGGACGGTTTCTTCCATACCGTTGTTGGCATGGACGAGACGGAGAAGCATAAGCCGGACCCGGAACCCGTTCTGCTGGCACTCCAGCGGCTCGGTGAACAGCCGGGGCCGCACGTGCTCATGGTGGGAGACAGCCGGTTTGACATTCTGTGTGGCCACAACGCCGGAATCAAGACCGCTGCCGTCAGCTGGACCGTCCAGGACCGCGGGGAGCTGGACAAGTCGAGGCCTGACCACTGGCTGGAGCACCCGTCGGACCTCGTGGCTCTCGTCATGGGGAAATAAGTTGGCCCGGCACTGTGCGTGCCGGGCTTTCTGCTACCGGATCTCGGGGTTGGCATTCTCCCGCTTGTAGCCGAAGAAGTAGGCGCCGTCCTTGCGGACGTCGGGACCTGGCGTGCTGTTCTCGTACTTCTCGCTGATCGTGTCCGTAGGCGCCGTCTGGGTGGCCCGGTCCACAACGTGCGGCGTACGGCCTTGCGGCGTGGGATCCTTACCGCCTTGATGGTCCATCTTTTATCACCCCGAACCTTAGTCTGCCCTGGATACGCATGCTCTGTGCGAACCGCGCGGACGGAAGTCTAAACGCGGGTCTGCTCGTGTACCGTAGTACCGAACGAGGATCGGTGGCCCCAACGGACTAATTGCTAGACCTTTCGGATAAGAAGACGGGACGCTGAAGGAGTTGTATCCCAAAAGGTCGAAGTATCGCGCCGTTAGGTGAATGTTCGGACAGGCATTCAACCATTCGGCCTGGTAGTGCTGGCGCTGCCCGCGAACCGCCTTCGTCCACGGGACCTGGTGCCCGCCTGAATGCAATGTCCCCGCATGTCGCCCAACCGCCCCCCATGCATGGGGCACCCGTCCCAAGTTCACAGGGAAAGAGGCCGCAGGAGCGGCCGAACCAAGCCGGAGCGCACCGAATCGTTCGGTGCGCCTTTGAGCCCCCTTCGGACATGTCGCAAATCAAAAGTACCCGGGGCTTCCGGCGAGTGTCAGTTCCATCAACCGCTAAGGAGGAGATGGAGTTGAGAAGATTTGCTGTCGAGAAGGTGCGGAACCTAGCCTTGATTGCCCACGGCGGCGCCGGGAAGACTTCGCTGGCCGAAGCGATGCTCTTCACCGCCGGGGCAACGGACCGGCTTGGACGAGTGGACGAGGGCAATAGCACCCTGGACTTCGAACCGGAAGAGATCAAGCGCAAGGTATCGATCTCCCTCGGCGTTGCGCCGCTGGAGTGGAACGGCCACAAGTTCACCCTTCTGGATACCCCTGGTTACTTTGACTTTGTGGGAGAGGTAAAGGCTGCCCTGCGGGTCGCCGAGACCGCCCTGATCGTGGTTGACGCCGTCGCCGGCGTCGAGGTAGGCACCGAACTGACCCACCGGCACGCTGTTAACGCCAAGGTGGCCCGCATGGTGGTCATCAACAAGATGGACCGGGAGAACGCTAACTTTACCAAGGCCTTGGCGACCTTGGAGAACGCCTTCGGACGCCAGGTGGTTCCGTTCCAGATCCCCATGGGTTCCCAGGCCGACTTCAAGGGCATCGTGGACGTGGTTCAGCAGAAGGCCTATATGTTCGCCGGCAAGGAGATCAAGGAGGCGGACGTTCCTGCTGCCATGAAGGCCCAGGTCGACGCGGTTCGCGAGCGCATGATGGAGCTTGCAGCTGAGGCCGACGACGAGCTGACCATGAAGTTCCTCGAGGAGGGCGCCCTCTCCGACGTTGAGCTGGTGATGGGCCTGAAGCTTGGTGTTGCGAAGGGTAACATCATGCCGGTTTTCGCCACTGCCGGCGGCAAGAACCTGGGCGTCTCCTGCCTCATGAACGCGATTGTAGACTTCGCTCCGTCGCCGCTCGATGCCGGGGAGATCTCGGGTGCGGACGCTGCCGGGGAGACTGTAACGCGAAAGGCCGACGAGTCCGCTCCGTTCAGCGCGCTCGTCTTCAAGACCACGGCCGACCCCTTCGTGGGCCGCATGACCATCATGCGGGTCTACAGCGGCGTCGTGAAGAACGACCAGGTGGTCTATAACGTGACCAAGGGCAAGCCGGAGAAGCTGGCCCACATGTTCATCCCGAAGGGCAAGGGCCAGGAGCAGGTGACCGAAGCAGGCCCTGGCGACATCATCGCCATTGCCAAGCTCAACGTCACCCAAACCAACGACACCCTGTGCGATGAGGCCCGTCAGATTACGCTCGACGGCACTGACTTCCCTAAGCCGATCTATTCGGTGGCGGTCCATCCGAAGGCCAAGGGCGACGAGGAGAAGATCGGCACCGGGCTGCACCGCCTCGCCGAGGAAGATATGAGCTTCACGGTCCGCCGCGACCCGGTTACGGCGGAGAACATCATCTCGGGCATGGGCGAAACCCATGTCGATGTGATGGTGGAGCGGCTGAAGCGCAAGTTCGGTGTCGAGGCTACTACCACCGAGCCGAAGATTGCCTATAAGGAGACGATCCGCGGCAAGGCGACAGCCGAGTACAAGCACAAGAAGCAGTCCGGCGGCCGGGGCCAGTACGGCCACTGCAAGATCGAGGTCGAGCCGCTGTTCGAAGGGCAGTACGAGTTTGTGGACCGGATCTTCGCCGGTGCGATCCCGCTCAACTACCGTCCCGCCGTCGACAAGGGCGTTCAGGAGAGCATGTCGGACGGCGTTCTCGCCGGCTACCCGGTGCAGGGGATCCGCTGCACCCTGCTGGACGGCTCCTACCACGACGTGGACTCCTCGGAAATGGCCTTTAAGATCGCGGCCCGCAACGCCTTCAAGACCGCCTTCATGAACTCCAAGCCGATCCTCATGGAGCCGATTCTGCGGGTCGAGGTGCGGGTACCGGATCACTACATGGGTGACATCATGGGCGATCTGAACAAGAAGCGGGGCCGCATTGCCGGCATGGAGCCGACCGGCGACGGGCATCAGCTGGTCAAGGCCACGGTGCCCCTGGCCGAGATGCACCGGTACGCCATCGACCTGCGGTCGATGACCCAGGGCCGCGGCGAGTTCAGCTTCGAGTTCGATCATTATGAAGAGGTGCCGGCCATCGTGGCCAAGCCGATCATCGATGCCGCTCAGGCCAACCTGAAGGCAGAGGCCGAGTAACAGAGGCCGGATAATCCGTTCACCCCCCTGCCACACTAGGCACGGGGGTGAACTGTTGTGGATAAGCTTGACTGGGCCGTCCAGACGTTCCGGAGAGCGAACCGAGACAGGCTGAACCTCCCCTTCTCGCACTTTATGCGAAAGGTGGCGCACGTCGATCCCCTTGAGGCGGCGCCACGGCTGCGCAACAAGGGCCAGAAGACGAAGCAATCCACGTAACGAAGGAACCCGGCACCATCCCTCGGGGGTTGGTACCGGGTTCTCGTCCGTTATTCGCCTTCCTCTATGGACTCGATCTGGTACCCAATGGTCCCGTAGGCTCCTGGCAGCGGCGTGCCGACAGGCTGGAACTTGACCACCAGTGGGTTGGTGGGGTCGTCCAGAATCCAGAAGCGGTCACCACCCGGGGTGGCGGCTTCCAGTGTCTTGACCTGAACCCTGCTCACCCCCATGGTGAAGACCAGCGGGCTCTCCTCGACCAGGGTCAGGGTGGTCGCCTGCTGACCGTTCTCGCTGAACCCGCCCATGGTGAAGTTCTCTACCTTGCCCTTGGCCTTCAGCTCCTGGTAGACCTGTGCGGAGACCCACGGCGCCGTCTCGGTCTCGGTCATCGACAATGCGGTCGGCAGGAACTTGCGACTGTCCTTCAGCGAGTGGAGGGTCCGCTTCATGACCGGCAAGTTGGCCTGGGCAAGGCTGCCCTCAAACCGGTAGGTGACCGGACCTGGAAACGCTGCTGCGTCGTCAATCACCAGCTGCCAGTGGTGGTGGAGGACTAACCGGACCATCATCAACCGGAAGCGCATTTTCATGCCTTGCTTGAGTGCCAGGGTTTCGACGGGCGTGACGGGGGAGGTTACCGATATCTCCTGAGACCGTTGATCGTAGCCGACGGTTGCCTGCAGCCCTTCGGCCACGAAGCGCAGGGGAATGAAGGTGCGGTCGTGGCGAATCTCGGGGGCGACGTCCAGTTGATGGGCTTGGCTGTTGATGTAGGCGGTTTTTGCACCCACAGTCATGCGAATGGTACGGTCGCCCCGGGTCGCCGTCACCGTACGGGTGGCGCCGTCCCAGGTAACGGTGGCGCCCAAGTTTTCAAAGACTGCGCGCAACGGCACCATGGTCCGCCCGGGCGGCAGCACGTACGGGGCCGGGTCGAACTCCATGGGGACTCCGTCGATCCGAAGGGTCATGGCGCCCTCCGTAAAGGTGTCCACCTTCACCTCGCCGGCCTCCGCCGGCAAGCGGATGGCCAGGGCTGCCAGGAGCAGGGCGCCCAGCACAGCCACGATGACTCCCCGCAGCGGGGTTGATTTCCACATGACCAGAACCTCCATTCCCGGGTGGCATCGCCTATCCCGTTCGTGGCGGATTTCTTCGCTTCCTTGACTCTGCCAGGAAATCTGGAACCAGGTAGGGTATCATAAGAGGTGAGCCGTTTCTTTTAGGGAGGTTCCATCCAATGGCCATCGTACATTTGGCCCGCGGCAAAAATGAGCGGGCTGTTTCGGGACACCCCTGGATCTTCCAGGGCGAGGTTTACAACATTCGTGGGGACTATCAGCCTGGCGACATCGTCACGGTGGTCGACCACCGCGGCCTGTTCGTGGGCAAGGGATACATAAATCCAAAGTCACAGATCATCGTCCGACTCCTGACCCAGCATGATGACCAGATCGACAAGGAGTTCTTCCGCCGTCGCCTGGAGAAGGCGTGGGCCCATCGCCAGCGCCTGCTTCCCGACACCACGGCCTGCCGTGTCGTTTTCGGCGAGGCCGACTTCCTGCCCGGCCTGATCGTGGACAAGTTCGGAGATGTGCTGGTCGTCCAGGCGCTCTCCCTGGGCATCGAGCGCTGGCTGCACGACATTGCCGACATTCTCATGGACCTGCTCAAGCCGGTTGGCATTTACGAGCGGAACGATGTGCCGGTGCGCGAACTGGAGGGGCTGAAGCAGCGCAAGGGGTTCCTGCGCGGCGAGTTCGACACGCAACTGATCATTGAAGAGAACGGACTGAAGATCCATGTCGACGTGGAGAACGGCCAGAAGACCGGCTATTTCCTGGACCAGCGGGACAACCGCCGGGCGATTCGGCCATACTCCAAGGGGGGGCGGGTGCTTGACTGCTTCTCCAACGTGGGCGGTTTCGCACTCAACGCTGCCGCTGCCGGCGCCCGCGAGGTAATCGCTGTTGATGCCTCGGCCGAGGCCATCAGGGCAGCTGAAGCTAACGCTCGCCTGAATGGCCTGGAGAACCTGATCTCTTACCAGGAAGGCAACGCTTTCGACATTCTCCGCAAGATGGAGGTCGAAAAGGAGCGCTTCGATGTAATCGTCCTGGATCCGCCTGCCTTCGCCAAGAACAAGGGCGCCCTGGAGGGTGCGGTTCGCGGCTACAAGGAGATCAACCTGCGGGCGCTCCGCATGATCCCCGAAGGCGGCTTCCTGGTCACCTGCTCCTGCTCCTACCACATGACCCCGGAGCTGTTCAAGGCGGTTGTCGCCGACGCAGCCCTGGACGCCCGGCGGCGCCTGCGCCTCATCGAGGACCGCGCCCAAGGCCCCGACCACCCCATCGTGGTCGGCTACGACGAGAGCCACTACCTGAAGTGCCTCATCTACGAAGTGATTTAGCCGCCAAGTCGTGGCCGGTCGAGCCCAAGCTCCGCCGGCCTTCCGCATCCCAGGAACGTCAAAAAACGTCAAAGAGAGAAATCGGGTGACTTATCGGCCCTTTTCGTCGCCTTACCGGGCCAAAATCAGCCGCCATGGCGTTTGAACGGCATAAAGCATTGCTGTAGAGTAAACCCTAGGAAGGTCAAACTACGTCAGAGATGAAGAGGTGTCTCCCGTGGCCAACTTGGCAGATGACATCGAAGAATTTCTGAAGCAAATGCTGCGTGACTCCGGTGTGGTAGAGATCCAGAGGGCCACCTTGGCTTCCCAGTTTGGCTGCGCTCCCTCCCAGATCAACTACGTACTGGCGACTCGCTTTTCGCTGGAACGGGGCTACCTGGTAGAGAGCCGGCGGGGCGGCGGCGGCTTCCTGCGCATCATTCGCCTGAACCTGGAGACGGGGGACTCACTGCACGCTCTGGTCCATCAGCAAATCGGGTCGCATCTTAGTCAGGACGAAGCGCTGGGTTACATTGGCCGGCTCCTCGAGCAAAACATTATTGACGACCGCGAGGCTGCTCTCATGCAGGCTGCGGTCCACCGAGATTCCATAGGTCTTGAACTGCCAATGCGTGACGTTGTTCGTGCCAGCCTGTTAAAGGCAATGATCATCGCCATTCTCCGTTTCTGAAAGGTGGGAGCGCCCTATGCTGTGCGAGAATTGTCGTCAGCGACCTGCCACAGTCCATCAGACCGTGATCATGAACGGGAGTAAGCAGGAGAGCCACCTTTGTGAGGTGTGCGCCCGGGAGAAGGGGACAACGGTCGGGGGCGCCTTCTCCTTCCCCAATCTCTCGATTCAGCAGCTGCTCTCCAGCTTCCTCGGCCAGGAGTCCTTCGGCGGAACGGTGACCACACCCCGCCCGCAGGCGGAGCCCCGCTGTCAGCACTGCGGCATGACCTATAGTGAATTTGCCGCTGGCGGCCTCCTGGGCTGCTCGCACTGCTACGAGCAACTGGAACCGTACCTGGTCCCGCTGATCAAGCGCATTCAGGGCACCACCACCCATTCCGGAAAGGCCCCGAAGCGAACGGGCGGCATCGTACGGAAGCGCCGTGAGCTCGATGCGCTGAAACAGCAAATGCAGAGTGCGATTGCCCAGGAGCAATTCGAGGAGGCCGCTCGGCTGCGCGACCGCATTCGCGAAATGGAGGCCGAGCTTCAGGCAGGGGGTGGCACAGGTGCCGTGGAATAAATTGGTTACCCAACCTGTAAGCAAGTGGATGGAGGCTGGTCCTTCAACCGAGGTGGTCCTTTCCTCCCGCATCCGCTTGGCACGCAACCTGGAAGGGCTCGCCTTCCCCCATCGCATGACCGACCAGCAGGCGGATCAGCTCATTCGCTCGGTCGAGGGCGGGGTGAAGGAAATCAACCTCATGGGGCTCTCCAGCAAGGTGGATCTGTACCGCCTGGCCGACCATCCTTCCCTGGAGCGCCAGGTGTTGGTCGACAAGCACCTCATTAGCCCCCAGCAAGCGCAGGCAACACGTGGCAAGGGCGTCGCCATTTCTGAAGATGAGTCGATCTCGGTCATGGTGAACGAGGAGGACCACCTTCGCATTCAGTGCCTGGCGCCCGGTCTGCAGCTTCGGGAGACCTGGCGCGTCGCTTCGCTGGTAGATGATGCGCTGGAGCAGAAGCTCAACTACGCATTCCACCCGCAGCGAGGCTACCTGACTGCCTGTCCTACCAACGTGGGCACCGGCTTACGAGCATCTGTCATGGTCCATCTGCCGGGCTTGGTGCTCACCCAGCAGGCCGGCCGACTCTTCCACAACCTGTCCCAGCTGGGGTTGGTCGTGCGGGGCCTCTACGGTGAGGGCACGGAGGCAGCCGGGCACGTCTTCCAAATCTCCAACCAAACCAGCCTGGGCAAGGCCGAAGAGGAGATCATTCAGCACCTTGAGGCCGTGTCCAACAAGGTGATTCAAACCGAAAAAGAGGCCCGGCAGCATCTGTTCAAGGAGATGCGCATGCAGATCGAGGACCGCATTGGCAGGGCCTACGGGATTCTGTCAAGCGCTCGCATCATGACCACCGAGGAGGCCATGCGGCTGCTCTCGGACGTGCGCCTCGGCATCGACCTCGGCCTGTTCCCGAAGCTTTCCCAGCGGCTCATGAACGAGCTCATGGTGACCATGCAGCCCGCATTCCTGCAGAAAATGGAGGGGCGGGAGCTTGACCCGCTCGACCGTGACATTCGGCGGGCAACGCTGATTCGGAACCGGCTGAACGCCTAGGGGCAGGGGAGGTGGATCCATGCCGTCTTACACGCCGGCTGCTGAGGAAGTAATCAGGCTGGCACAACTTGAGGCGCAACGCCTGGGCTTCCCCTTCGTCCAACGGGAGCAACTGTTCCTAGGTCTTCTACACGACGCTGCGGTGGCCCGTATCCTCTCCGCGCTCGGACTCGACCTAGATAATACGCGGCGCGAGGTGGAGAGCCGCCTCATACCGGGTCTCGGGGCGCCCGAGGATCCAACGGCCATCGGGGTGCTCCCCACCGCTGAGCAGGTTTATCACCAGCGGGCACAGACCGCAGCTGCCCTCCTTGGGCATACTCATATAGGACCCGAACACATCCTGCTCGGCTTCTTGCTGGAACAGCACGGTGTGGTGCTTGAGGTCCTGACCGCTCTGGGGGCCGGTAAGGATTCCGTTATGGATGCGATCAAACGCCTCGATACGTAAAGGGGGTTTTCTTAGATGTTCAGTCGGTACACGGAACGGGCCCAGCGGGTCATCGTGCTTGCGCAGGATGAGGCTCGCCGCCTTAATTACGACTACGTGGGCACCGAGCATCTGCTTCTTGGCCTGATTCGCGAGGGCGAGGGCATAGCGGCCAAGGCGCTGCAGAGCCTCGGCATTCAGTTGGAGCAGGTCCGGGCCGAAGTGGAAAAAATGATTGGCAAGGGTTCTGCCTCGACCCGCGGCGAGATCGGATTTACGCCTCGCGCAAAGAAGGTCATGGTGGAGCTGGCCATTGAAGAGGCCCGCCTGTTGGGCCATAACTACGTCGGCACCGAACACATCCTCCTCGGCCTGATCCGTGAGGGCGAGGGCGTGGCGGCGCAGGTGCTCCAGAACCTCGGCGCCGAGCTGGAGCGCGTGCGCAACCAGGTCATCCACCTGCTGGGCGGCGTGCCGCACCCGCAGTCCGGCGGCAACCAGGGCGCCGCCAAGGGCCAGAAGGGCGCCAAGACCAACACCTCCACCCTTGACCAGTTCGGGCGCGACCTGACCCAAATGGCCCGCGACGGTAAGCTGGACCCGGTGGTCGGCCGCGAGAAGGAGATTGAGCGGGTCATCCAGATCCTCTCCCGCCGCACCAAGAACAACCCGTGCCTCATTGGCGAGCCCGGCGTCGGCAAGACCGCCATCGCCGAGGGCCTGGCCCAGCGCATCACCGACGGCCGCGTGCCCGAACTGCTGAAGGATAAGCGGGTCGTCTCCCTCGACCTGGCCTCCCTGGTGGCCGGCTCCAAGTACCGCGGCGAGTTCGAGGAGCGCCTCAAGAAGGTCATGGAGGAGATTCGCCAGGCTGGCAACATCATCATGTTCATCGATGAGCTGCACACGATCATCGGTGCCGGTGCTGCCGAAGGTGCGATCGACGCCTCCAACATCCTCAAGCCCGCCCTGGCCCGTGGCGAAATGCAGGCCATTGGCGCTACTACCATCGACGAGTACCGCAAGCACGTCGAGAAGGATGCCGCCCTCGAGCGCCGCTTCCAGCCGGTCATGGTGGAGGAGCCCAGCACGGACGACGCCATCCAGATCCTGAAGGGCCTGCGCGACCGCTATGAGGCTCACCACCGGGTGGAGATCACCGACGCCGCCATTGAGGCTGCGGTGCGCCTCTCCGACCGGTTCGTCACCGACCGCTTCCTGCCTGACAAGGCGGTTGACCTGATCGACGAGGCCGCCTCCCGCGTCCGCCTCTCCACGTTCGTGGCCCCGCCCGACCTGAAGGAAATGGAGGGCCGGCTGGAGGAGGTCCGCAAGGAGAAGGAAGCCTCCGTTCAGGGCCAGGAGTTTGAGAAGGCTGCCCGCCTCCGCGACAAGGAGACCAAGCTCAAGGAAGAGCTGGAGCGCCTGAAGGGCGAGTGGCAGCAGAAGAAGGTCACCAGCAAGTCCACCGTCACGGAAGACGACATCGCGGCGATCGTCTCGTCCTGGACCGGCATTCCGGCCACCAAGCTCACGCTTGACGAGTCCGCCCGCCTGCTGAACCTGGAGTCGGTGCTGCACGAGAAGGTAGTCGGTCAGGACGAGGCCGTCAAGGCGGTCTCCCGGGCGATCCGCCGGGCCCGTGCCGGCCTGAAGGATCCCAAGCGCCCGATTGGCTCCTTCATCTTCCTCGGCCCCACCGGCACCGGTAAGACCCACCTGGCCCGGGCACTGGCCGAGGCGCTCTTCGGCGACGAGGACGCCGTCATCCGCATCGACATGTCCGAGTACATGGAGCGGCACACCACCAGCCGCCTGGTCGGCGCCCCGCCCGGATACGTCGGCTACGACGAGGGTGGCCAGCTCACCGAGGCCGTGCGCCGCCGCCCGTACTCTGTGGTCTTGCTTGACGAGATCGAGAAGGCCCACCCCGAGGTCTTCAACATTCTGCTCCAGGTGCTGGAGGATGGCCGCCTCACCGAGTCCAAGGGCCGCACCGTGGACTTCCGGAACACGGTGATCATTATGACCTCTAACGCCGGCGCCCAGGTGATTCGCGGCGACAAGCAGCTCGGCTTCGCCGTGCATGAGTCCGAGGAGCAGGCCCACGAGAAGATGAAGGGCCGGGTCATGGACGAGGTGAAGAAGCTCTTCCGCCCGGAGTTCATCAACCGCCTCGACGAGATCGTGATCTTCCACCAGCTCAACATGCAGCACCTGAAGGAGATTGTGGCGCTCGAGATCAAGAAGGTCGGCGCCCGCCTCAAGGAGCATGGCGTCCAGCTCACCATCTCCGACTCCGCACTGGAGAAGCTGGTCAAGGAAGGCCACGACCTGCAGTACGGCGCCCGCCCGCTGCGTCGGGCGATCCAGCGCCTGGTGGAGGACCCGCTGTCGGAGGAGCTGCTCATGAAGCCGTTCAAGTACGGCGAGCACGTCCACGCCGACGTCGACGAGGACGGCAAGATCGTCTTCCGCCGGACCGAGCCCACCGCTGCAACGGTTGGTGCGGCGCCGGCCCCGGCTCCGGCCGCCGACGCGCCGCCTGCCGAGTAAACCAAACGGCCGCCTTCCCTTGTGGGAGGCGGCCGTTTTCTACCTGGCAAATAAGGCGACCAACAGAATCGAAGCGACCAGGGAAGCGAAGGCGGCGTGTATGCGCAGATCGCGTCGCCCGCCGGTCCTGGAAAGGGCCACTACAGCCAGCGCCGAGCCCACGACCACCAGACCGAACAAGAGAAAGCCGCTCCCCATGGCAAAGTAGTAAAGGAGGGCCTTGGGGCCCACTCCGTATTTAAGCCCGACCATGCTAAGGGATGTAAGCAGGGGCACAAGGCTGACCAGCAGGGCGGCGAGCGCCATGGGGTTTTGGTAGGGGCGATTTTCCGGCAAACTTATCGTCCTCCTTGCGTACTATGCTACGCCCGCACCCCTGCATATTCCTTCCCGTCCCCGTTCTCTGCTCGCAGGAGAAGGCACGGTGGTAGCGAAAGGGTAAGCATCAAGCTCCAGGGGGGATCGATTGTGGCTATTGCCCGTGATCTTATGCGCCCTTGTGGCTCGGTGGCCGAAAACGCTATCGTGGCCGACATTTTTCATATCCTCTCCGCGGAAAACTCCTATTGCCTCGCCGTTCTGAACGCTCAGGGCAAGCTCTCCGGAATCATTACCGAGTTTGACCTGGTCAAGCTCATTTACGAGTCCGGTGTCTATGACGTTGACGTGGCCATTGGCGGCCGCCTGCCCGTCTTTCTTGGCCTCACCCCTGAGCAACTGCGTGAGTTGACCGCCAGCGACATTATGACCAGCGACCCTGACTCCGTCTCTCCGGACACCACGGACGATGAGTTGATTAAAACCATGTTTCGCAACAAGCGCAAGGTAATGCTGGTGACCGATCACGGCAGGGTTGTGGGCGTGGTCCACCGGCTGGATGTCGTAAAGAAGGTACTTGGTTAATGCCGAAGGCGAAGACGATCTTTGTCTGCCAAGACTGTGGCCACGAGTCGCCGAAGTGGCTGGGCAAGTGCCCGGGCTGCGGTGCCTGGAACACCATGGTCGAGGAGATTCTCCCCAGCGCAGCCGCTGCCAGGCCCGGCATTTCGCCGGGTCTTTCGTCGGGTGAAAAGCCGGTGGCAATCTCAACCGTGGAGGCGGAAGATGCGCCGCGCCTGTCCAGCGGCTCCGCTGAGCTGGACCGCGTCCTTGGCGGGGGGATTGTACCGGGCTCCTTTGTGCTGGTCGGCGGCGACCCTGGCATTGGCAAGAGCACGATTTTGCTCCAGTTGGCCTCCCGCATTGCCGAAACGCACGGCACCGTTCTGTACGTGAGCGGCGAGGAGAGCACCCGCCAAGTGCGCCTGCGGGCCGATCGACTGGGGACCTTGAGCGACCGGCTCTTCGTGTTGGCTGAGACCAACCTGGAGACCATCGAGCAGCATGCGACCCATCTCTCTCCCGTTCTGCTCGTGGTCGACTCGATACAAACCGTCTTTCGGCCGGACCTCCCGAGTGCACCGGGCAGCGTATCCCAGGTGAGGGAGGGCGCCGCCCAACTGCTCCGGCTGGCGAAGACCCGCGGCATTGCGGTCTTCATCGTCGGGCACGTCACAAAGGAGGGCTCCCTGGCAGGCCCCCGAGTCTTGGAGCATATCGTAGACACGGTGCTCTATTTCGAGGGCGAACGTCACGCCAGCTTCCGGGTGCTCCGTGCGGTGAAGAACCGCTTCGGCAGCACCAATGAGATCGGCCTTTTCGAGATGCGTGACCTGGGGCTGGTCGAGGTGACCAACGCCTCGGAACTCTTCCTCTCCGAACGGCCGGAGGGCGTCGCTGGCAGTGTGGTAGTGCCCTCCATGGAAGGGACGCGCCCGTTGCTGGTGGAGGTGCAGGCGCTGGTCAGTGCGAGCACCTTTGTCTCCCCGCGCCGCACCGCCGACGGCATCGACCTGAACCGGGTGCAGCTCCTCGTCGCTGTCCTGGAGAAACGCGTGGGTCTGCTGCTAGGGAACCATGACGCTTACGTGAAGGTGGCCGGCGGGGTGAAAATCGCCGAGCCCGCCGTGGACCTTGGTTTGGCAGTCGCCCTGGCCTCGAGCTACCGGGACCAGCCAGCCGATCCTCGCACCGTAGTAATTGGGGAGGTTGGTCTGGCAGGCGAGGTGCGGGCCGTCTCCCGGGTGGAGCAGCGGCTGAAGGAGGCCGAGAAAATGGGCTTCCGGCGCGCCGTGCTGCCAGCCGCCAACGTGAAAAACCTCTCGGCCAAGTTTGCGCTTCAGCTAATCGGGGTCGAAACGGTCATGGAAGGGCTGGAAGCAGCCCTCAATGACACGGGGGACGCACCTTTCTAGCCTAAACGTGCAGGACTTTTTTGTCTGTTGGGGAAACTTTAGAAAGACGGAGGGCCGGGTTCTCCCGGTCCGCATGTGCAGGGGGACAGGGTGCCATGGCCGAAGACCGAGACGGCTTCTTGAAAGTGCTGCGGCAGGTTGCTCCCGGCACCCCGTTACGGGAGGGCCTTGAGTCGATTCTGCGCGCTCGCACCGGCGCCCTCATCGTGGTGGGCGACAGCCCCCAGGTCATGAAGCTGGTCGATGGCGGCTTCCGCATCGACTCCGACTTCTTGCCCTCGAATCTCTACGAACTGGCCAAAATGGACGGCGCCATCATCCTGACCCCCGATGCGCGCCGCATTCTTTACGCGAATGCCACCCTCATTGTGGACCCCGCCACGCCATCGTTTGAGACAGGCATCCGCCACCGCACGGCGGAACGGGTCGCGCGCCAGACAGGCGAACTGGTTATCAGCATCTCTCAGCGCCGCAACGTCATCTCCCTGTACAAGGGGAACGTGCGCTACCAGCTTCGTGACGTCAACGTGATTCTGACCAAGGCCAACCAGGCGCTTCAGACGCTGGAGCGGTACCGGGCGGTCTTGGAGCGGGCGCTCACGAATCTGTCCGCCCTGGAGCTGGAGGATCTCGTTACCGTGCTCGACGTGGTTCAGGTCGTCCAGCGCACCGAAATGGTGCTCCGGATTGTGGGAGAGATCGAGCGGTACATCTTTGAGTTGGGCACCGAAGGCCGCCTTGTCAGCATGCAGTTGGAGGAGTTGGTCGCCAACGTGGCTGAGGAGGGCGGACTGATCATGCGCGACTATGTACAGGTTGGCGAGGGGCGCACTCTTGAATCGGTGCGTGAGCAGGTCGCCAATTGGCCGGGTGAGGAACTGCTCGATCTGGCGACGATTGCCCGCATGCTGGGCCTGGGCACCACCCCGGGCGCCCTTGAGAACCCGATCACCCCACGGGGATACCGCATGCTGCGTAAGGTTCCCCGCCTGCCCATGCCCGTGATCGAAAACGTCGTTACCCATTTGGGCAACCTGCCCAGGGTACTGAGAGCCTCGATCGAAGAGCTCGACGAGGTGGAGGGCATCGGCGAGGTCCGGGCGAGGGCGATCAAGGAGGGGCTGCGGCGCCTGCATGAACAGGTTCTGCTGGAACGCCACATCTGACGCCGCCATTTCCTGAAGAGAGGGACTTCACATGGTCTCCCGTTGGCGTACCGGCTTGTCGCTTGTGCTTGCGGTTACTCTGGTTGCCTGCGCCCGGCCGGCAGCCCCGCCTTCGCGCGCCGTCGAAACGCCGCCCGCGGACACAGTCGAGCCGGCCCCAACCAAACCGTCAGGCATGGCGGCGCCCGCCACGGTTAAGGTTGACCACCGCTTCGGGGATGGCTGGAGGCCCCTTTCCCTGTTGGCGTCGTATGCTCCCCCTGGCCCCACCGAGATTCGCT
The DNA here is from genome assembly GCA_050789255.1 of Symbiobacteriaceae bacterium. Taxonomy (GTDB): domain Bacteria; phylum Bacillota; class Sulfobacillia; order Symbiobacteriales; family Symbiobacteriaceae; genus JBOZRQ01. The sequence continues at coordinate 131,812 of JBOZRQ010000007.1, read as the reverse complement.
TCGTCTTCTCAAAGCCCGTTCGCAGGGCCGAGGTGGAGCAGGCGCTGATTGAGAACCAACCGGCGCCGGTTCGGGGCCTTATGCAGTGGCAGGACGACCAGACGCTGTACTGGCAGATCTCCGAACTGCCAGCACGGGTCGATTTCTTCCTGACCGGGGCCAGCGATCAGGAAGGGGTGCCGCTCCCGGGGGGCATTCCCTCGCTGCGGGCGGGTGAGCCGCCAAGGCTGGTCGAGTTGAGCCTTGCCACCGCCGGCGAACAGGTCAGGGCGGACCTCCCGCCCGACATCGTTACGGCATCGCTCTCGCCGGAACGGAAGCAAATGAACCTGCTTGCCTGGGTACCCGGTGCCAACCGCTGGGACTGGCAGACCCGCAACTTTCACCTCACCCTGGCCGACGGTGCGCTGCAGCCCGGGCGGGTGGAGGGGGCACAGCCCCGGATCCCTGACGATCTGGAAGGCTGGGTCATAAGCCCCAATGGCACGTTGGTGGCCGGGCTCAGGACCGAGCGCCGCAGCCCGCCGGACCAAAACCCTTACCGGGCCAACTTGGTAATTCTGGACCTGCGGGGCGGCCGCCAGGTCGTGTACGAGGATTTCATCGGGCGATACATGGGTACGACGAACACCGACCTGTCGGCGTACCTGGCCTGGTCTCCTGACGGCGGCCATGTGGCCGCCCTGAGCTACACGGGCCAGGCAGGGACTTCAGATCTTGTCGTGCTGGACGTGGCCGCCGGCGCGAAAGCCACCGTGGCGACGGCTTTACCGGTGCCGGCCTACGGCGCCAGGCTCGCCTGGTCGGCGGACCGCCGGTACCTGCTGGCCGCCAACGTGCTGCTCGATTTGGAGGCGAAGAGCCACCGGGTGCTCGCCGGGGGGCGCTCCTCGCATGGAATCTGGGAGCCTGGCGGGAACAGGCTTCTGTACAGCCCCGAAGATTGGGGTCCCGTGTTCGTGGTGGATTCCGCCACCGGGACGACCACGCAGTTCGGGAACGGTATGGTCGTGGACTGGGCCGCCCAGGATAAGGTTTACCTGATCCGCTGGCCTTCCAGCGGCGCCCGTTATCAGCCGCCCGGCATGTAAATAAGAAGGGCCCGAGCCTCCCCAAGGCTCGGGCCATTTGTGTGAGGTTAGTCCGCGAAGTTGAAAACTCCGAGGGCTGCGAGCTTCTTGTGCTCCTTCAGCATGACGTCGTAGAGGTTCAGGTCAAACACGTTTGAGATGGCCGCCAGGTAGAACAGGCTGTTGCCGATTTCGGCCTCAATGATTTCCCGGCAGTGCTCGCAGAGCTGACCTTCCATGTGGTTGTTCATGTATGACTTGATTTCCTGTAACGAGATATCCGTGGGCACCTGCTGCTTCCCTGCGCTGACCTTAATGCAGCCACAGGTCGTAACCGCCTTGGTAATGGCCCGATTCGTACGGGCGCTAGCCTCCTGCAATTTGGCCATGACGTCCAGAATGCTCCGGTGGCGAATGAGATATTCCCCAACCGTTTCCTGGAACTGGTCGCAGAGCAAGTCCTTCATCGACCTTCTCACCCCTCAGTTCCCTTTGCTAGCCTGTGGTTTGGCGAAGGAAATGGAGCCAACTGGTACGGTGCGTCTGCCCACCTATTGTAGCAGACTGCCAGGACGCTGAACAAATGACAGCCCGAGGTAAATTGTACCACCGGCGAAGCAAAAGTACTATAGGGGGAGGGGTAAGTAAAAATCGGTTCACGCAATTGACAACCGGCGGAACACGTCGTATGATAGCCAAGTGTTTTGTTCCAACTCGTGTTCTTAAGAGGAGGTGGCTGTCCATGATGGTGCTTAGCTTTGCTATTGTCCAAAATGGCTGCCCAACCTCCGGAAGTGCCTCGTAACGCCGCCATCAGCGGCCTCTTCATGCACGCCTTCCTGAGCCATGGGCAGCAGTGCCCATGGCTTTTTCGCGCAAAAATCAGGGAGGCTGACAAGATAGTGTTTGAAGATCGAAACGGTTACGGGCTTCAGGGAATCGTAATCCAAGCGGAGGCTGGACTGTTCCATGTACAATCTGGCGATGTGACCATCCCGTGCGTACTACGGGGGCGCCTAAAACGAGAGTGGCAGCGAGTGACCAGTCTTGTCGTTGTGGGCGATCGGGTCAGCATCTCCACCAGCGGTGATGGCACCGGTGCCATCAATGAGATTCATGAGCGCAAAACCAAGCTCTCGCGGCCCGGATTCCACGGCTATGAGCATGTGATTGCGGCAAACGTGGATCAGCTGCTGATCGTGGCTTCGGCGCTTAGTCCGCGCTTCAAGCGGGGCATCGTGGAGCGGTTCCTGGTAGTCGCCCGTCAGGGCGGGCTGGAGCCTATCCTGGTGGTCAACAAGTGCGACCTGGAGGATGAGCGCACAATCCGCTCCTGGGTGGCCCCCTTCGAGGGGATTGGTCTTCCGGCCACCCTCGTCAGCGCCGTCACAGGCACCGGTCTCGATGAGTTGCGATCACAGCTCCGGGGCAGGATCTCCGTGCTGGCCGGCCAGTCCGGCGTGGGCAAATCCAGCTTGGTAAACGCGCTCTTCCCCGAGCTACAGCTCCGGACCCAAGGGGTCAGCATTCACAACAAGGGCCGGCACACCACAACCAGCAGCCGTCTTTACCAGCTCCCGACCTCGGGCTACCTCGTGGACACTCCGGGAATCAAATCCCTGGAGCTGGCTGATACCGACCAGGAGGACCTCGCCGAAGCATTCCCCGATATCGAAGAGTTCGCGGCGGCATGCAAGTTCCGCGATTGCAGCCATATACATGAACCCAGGTGTGCCGTCAGGGCCGCTGTCGATACCGGCAAGCTCGAGCAAGCGCGCTACGAGAGCTACGTGCGGCTGCAGCGAGGGCGGTAGGTTTGGCGCGAGGTCACCAAGTTGGGGGGTGCACCGGTGTTTCGAGTCGGCGATCGGGTGGTCTACCCAATGCACGGCGCCGGGGTCATAGAGGCGATTGAGGAGCAGGAGGTCCTGGGGGACCGTAAGCGGTACTATGTGATGCGCCTGCCGATAAACGACATGAAGGTGATGGTCCCATGCGAAAGCATGAAGGATATCGGCCTTCGGGAGGTTATTTCGGATCAGGCGTTGCAGAAAGTGCTCGATGTACTCAGGACCCGCAAGACCCTGATGTCAAAGAACTGGAACCACCGCTACCGCGCCAACATGGAAAAGATACGCAGCGGCAACATTCTTGACCTGGCCGAGGTTGTGCGCAATCTCTCCCACCGGGACCGGGAGAAGGGGCTATCCACGGGTGAGCGCAAAATGCTGGACAGCGCCAGGCAGATTCTTCTTTCGGAGATCATCCTGGCAAAAAACCTGGCCGTGGACCAAGCGAACTCCTTCTTAGACGAAGTACTCGCCCAATAATCTGGCGCCGGACTCCCGGCGCCATTTTTCTTTTGGGAAACTGGGAATCCTGAGAACCTGAGCGCCTGGTATTGGCGTCTCAATGACAGACCGTTCGCCTTGCCGGTGAACAGTTTCCTGCAATATAATGGAAGTCGGTAAGGGGGTGAATCGATGCTGAGAAAGAATTTACGATTGGTTCTTACGAGCGCAGGCATCCTGGGAGGACTCAGCCTCATAAGCCTGAGCCTCGCCGAAATCCAAGCAATCGCCTTTATGCCGCACCACTGGGCGGTAACGGTGCTCATTTGGGTTACAGGCGGACTGTTGGGAGGGTTGGTTGGATTCTTCCTGTTCCCTCTCGCCACTTGGATCGAGAGTCGCCTTGCCAAAGCAGCATTCATAGACATTGTCATTGGAACGGCAGGACTTATAGTCGGGCTGCTCATTTCAGCCCTGTTGGGAATGATTCTGCAGGATTTCCATCCCTTCGGCACGCTGCTCACGGTGCTTTCAGCGGTGGTATTTGGGTACCTCGGCATCAGTGTCCCTACCCGCAAGCGCGACGAAGCTACTGTCACCTTCGGGTTCTTCCGTAGCAAGACCGTCAAGAACGAAGAGACTGCCGCGGCCGCTCAGTCGGAGTATACCGGCTCGAGCCAGCCGAAGGTGTTGGACACATCGGTCATTATCGACGGGCGCATTGCTGACATTGTGAAGGCTGGCTTCTTGGAGGGGCCCCTGGTCATTGGGCGGTTTGTGCTGGAGGAGCTTCAGCATATTGCCGACTCGGCCGACGTGTTGAAGCGCAACCGTGGCCGCCGAGGGTTGGATATCCTCAACCGCATTCAGAAGGAGCTCGGCGCCGAGGTGCGAATCTACGAGCAGGCCGTTGGTGAGGGCCTGGAGGTGGATGCAAAGCTCGTCAAGCTCGCCAAGGTGCTCGGGGGCAAGGTGGTCACCAACGACTACAACCTCAACAAGGTAGCCGAGCTGCAGGGCGTGCCGGTTTTGAACATCAACGAGCTGGCCAACGCCGTGAAACCGGCGGTTCTCCCCGGGGAGGAAATGACTGTCACTGTGCTCAAAGAGGGCAAGGAAATCGGCCAGGGTGTCGCCTACCTTGAAGATGGCACCATGATCGTAGTCGACGGCGGTCGCCGCCACATAGGCGACACGATCGGCGTCACCGTCACCAGCGTACTTCAGACCGCTGCAGGTCGCATGATCTTCGTCAAACCGAAGCTGCAAGTCGAAAGGGTGGCACCGTGAGCATTCAAATCGGCGGACTGCGGGTGCCGGTTAGCGTAATCATCCCCGCCGCCGGTTCGGGCAAGCGTATGGGGGGAGGAACTGCCAAGCAGTTCCTCCCTTTGCGCGGCGAACCGGTGCTGGTTCATACCGTCCGGGTCTTCAGCGCCTCTCCGCTAGTCGACGAAATTGTAATCGCTGCGCACGACATTGACACCACGCGGGACATGGTTGGGCAGTTCCCTAAGGTGACCCGCATTGTGCCCGGCGGCGCCGAGCGGCAGGACTCTGTGTGGGCCGGCTTGCAGGCGGTTCATGCCCGCCCGCGCATCATTTGCGTGCACGACGCGGCCCGGCCGCTGCTGTCGGCCGACACGCTGGAAGGCGTTCTGCGGGCCGCTGCACAGCACCCGGCCCAGGTTGTGGCTGTACCTGTTAAAGACACGGTCAAAGTGGTCGACCCAAGCGGCGTGGTAACCGCAACCCCGGACCGGTCCACGCTATGGGCGGTGCAGACTCCGCAGGTCTTTTGGGCCGAGCCGATGGTACAAGCCTTCCGCAAGGCCCAGGCGGAGGGGTTTGTCGGCACGGACTGTGCCTCGCTGGTCGAGCGTGCGGGAACGCCGGTCAGAATCTATCCCGGGAGCCACGAGAACATCAAGTTGACCACCCCGGAGGACTTTGCCCTGGCGGAAGCGATTCTGGAACGGCGGAACTAAGGAGGGCGCACTATGCTGGTTGGGTTCGGCTATGACGTGCATCGCCTGGTAGAAGGGCGCCCGCTTGTCCTTGGCGGGGTGACCATTCCCCACACCAAGGGGCTCGACGGCCATTCCGACGCCGACGTGCTGGTTCACGCCCTCATGGATGCCCTGCTGGGCGCCGCCGGGCTCCGGGACATCGGTTTCTACTTTCCGCCCTCCGACCCGGCCTTCAAAGGCGCCGACAGTATCCAGTTGCTCGTGCGGGTCGTCGAACTGTTGGCGCAGGAAGGGTTCCGACCTGTGAATGTTGATATGAGCCTGCTTGCCGAAAAGCCGAAGATCGGTCCGTACGTTGAGCGGATGCGGGAGCGAATCAGCCAGGCTCTGGGCGTGGCGCCTCGCCGGGTGGGCATCAAGGCCACCACGAACGAGGGGATGGGGTTTGTGGGGGAAGGGCAGGGGATGGCGGCGTACGCCGTGGCCCTAATTACCGAGGTCGGCCCCAAAACTTGACATTTTTCGGCAGCCCGCATATAATACCTCGTAATTATCGGAAAAAGCGTTGAACGAGAGAAGTACCTGCAGGAGACCGTCCAGAGAGCATCCGCCTTGGCTGAAAGCGGAAGCCGGAGGAACGCAGGGAATATGCGCTCGGGAGCTTGGGTCCGAACGGCCATACGGCCGCTAGGCGCCCACGGAAGGCCACCGTTATCAGGGCACAGGGTGTGTTTGCACCCGCATAAGTGGGGCGCCCCTTCGGGCGCTCAATCAGAGTGGAACCACGGGTAGTACGCCCGCCTCTGGCTGTTGCCAGGGCGGGCTTTTCCATTGTCCTTTTGGCGCACGTGAAGGGGGGAGAGCTATGTTAGGGAGCCTCAAGAAAGAGATCGACATCGTCTTCGACCGTGACCCCGCAGCCCGCAACACCCTGGAGGTGCTGCTGTGCTACCCCGGCCTGAAGGCTATTCTGGCGCACCGGGTGGCGCACGGGCTGTGGAAGCGCAACTGGAAGCTGCTGGCCCGTGTGATCTCCCAGATTACCCGGTTCTTCACCCAAATTGAGATCCACCCCGGCGCCACCATCGGCGAAGGGTTCTTCATTGATCATGGCAGCGGCGTCGTAATTGGCGAAACCGCCGAAATCGGGAACAATGTGACGATCTACCAGGGCGTTACCCTGGGCGGCACCGGCAAGGAGAAGGGGAAGCGCCACCCCACCCTCGAAGATGGTGTCGTGGTAGGCAACGGCGCCCGCATTCTCGGTTCGTTTACCGTTGGCGCGAACAGCCGCATTGGGGCCGGCGCCGTCGTGTTGAGCGAGGTGCCCCCCAACAGCACCGTCGTGGGCAATCCGGGGCGCATTGTCCGGCAGAATGGCAAGCGGGTCGACCCCCTGGACCATATCCACTTGCCTGACCCGGTCATGAATATGTTAGATTCAATGCAGAAGGAGCTCGAACGGCTCTCCCAGCGTGTGGAGATGCTTGAGTCCGAGAACGACGCCTTGCGCAAGGCTGCACGAGAGGGAGGCCCCTATGGCAATCCAGATCTACAATGACCTGACCCGCCGCAAAGAGGAGTTCGTGCCGGTAGTTCCCGGCAAGGTGCGGTACTACAACTGCGGGCCCACCGTTTACGACCGCTTCCATATTGGCAACGCCCGCAACTTCGTGGTGGCGGATTCAATCCGTCGGTACCTCAAGTACCGCGGCTTTGACGTTACCTTCGTGCAGAACTTCACCGATATTGATGACCGCATGATTCAGCGGGCAAACGCCCGTGGCATCACAGTCAAGCAGCTGGCGGACGAGATGGTCGCCGCCTACTTCCAGGATGTGCAGGCGCTCAATGTCCTGCCGGCCGACGTTCATCCCAAGGCGACCGAGCTGATCTCCGAACAGGTGCAGATGATCCAGGAGTTGATCGACAAGGGTTTCGCCTACGTCGTGGAGGGTGGCGACGTGTACTACCGTGTCGCCCGGAAAGATGACTACGGCAAGCTCTCCCATAAGAACCTGGAGGACCTGGTCGCCGGTGCCTCCGAGCGCGTCGACCCCGACGATCGCAAGGAGCACCCGTTCGACTTTGCACTGTGGAAGGGGCAGAAGCCCGGTGAGCCCGCCTGGGAGGCTCCGTGGGGCGCCGGGCGCCCCGGCTGGCACATTGAGTGCTCGGCCATGGCCCGCAAGTACCTGGGGGACACCATCGACATTCACTCCGGCGGCGAGGACCTGAACTTCCCGCACCACGAGAACGAGATCGCCCAGAGCGAGGCCGTCACCGGCAAGCCGTTTGCGAATTATTGGGTGCACAACGCCCACTTGAACATTCGTGGCGAGAAGATGTCCAAGTCCCTGGGCAACTTCTTCACCATGCAGGACATTCTCAAGCACTACGACGGCGCCGTGGTACGCATGTACCTGCTGAGCGCCCACTACCGGACCCAGCTGGACTTCAACGACACCCTGGTCGAGGGGATCCGGGCCGGGCTGGAGCGGGTCAAGAACGCCATCGCCAATCTGCAGCACCAGGCCAAGAGCGCTACGGAGAAGCACCTGACGCCCGATGAGGCCGAGGTGCTGGGGCACCTGTCGCAGGCGCGCCAGCGCTTCATCGAGGCCATGGATGACGACTTTAACACCGCCGGCGGCATTGCGGTGCTGTTCGACCTGGTGCGCGAGATCAATAGCCGTGTCGGCGCCGGCGCTTCGGCCGAGCTGGCGGAGGGCGCCCTGGGCCTCCTCCGCGAACTGGGCGACGTGCTCGGCGTGCTGCCGAAGGCCGAACAGGCGGATGACCTCGACAGCGAGATCCAGGCGCTGGTCGACGCCCGCCAGGCTGCCCGCAAGGCCAAGAACTGGGCCGAGTCCGACCGGATTCGTGATCAGTTGGGCGCCATGGGCATCATTCTGGAAGATACGCCTCAGGGCGTGCGGTGGAAGCGCAAATGACCAACTGGCTCGATGAGTTTCGGATGGAGAACCCGCTCCTGCTGCCCCCGTTGAGCCTCGCCTACGTGGGCGACGCTGTCTACGAGCTGTTCGTGCGCCAGCGGCTGATGATGCAGCGGGGCGGCGTGAAGGCGGGCGCCCTGCACAAGTCGGCCATGAAATACGTTCGGGCCACGGTGCAGGCCAAGGCGCTCGCGGAACTTCACCCCTCGCTTACGCCGGAGGAGCAAGACGTCGTGCGCCGTGGGCGCAACGCTAAGGGACACGCGGCGCCCAAGAGCGCCGATGCCGCGGAGTACGCCGCTTCCACGGCCTTTGAGGCCCTGGTGGGCTTCCTCTTCCTCTCCGGCCGTGAGGACCGCCTTCGAGAGATCCTAGCGGCTACGGCTGCCTACGTGGAACAGCAGTAAGCGAAGAGTCGCCCTGTCGGCGGGGCGACTTTTTCGCGGCGATTGGAGCAGGCGTTGCGCGCTTGAATCGCGAACTATTAGGGTAGATCTGGCTGCGAGGAGGTCGCCCGCGTGAAGGGTCAACGACAGGTATATGCCATGACGGGCGTGGCACCGGAGTGGCAGGCATACGCCTTGGCGAAGTACAGCCGTTCGGCCCAGTCGCTGGCGGACAGCGCCCGGGAGCTAACGGCGGACCGAACCCGCAAGTTCCTGAACACCATGTACTTCAAGTACGGCCACGCCTCCATCGCCGACATGGCGCACATTTCGCTTGCAGTCGAGCAAATCTCGCTCTGGGCCGCCATCGTGCTGCTCGATGAGCAGCTGTGGGACGGTCAGGAGCGCTCGACTCGTTACCAGCCCTTCCGGCAGACGGGCTTCCATGTGCCCGAGGGGGCGCCGTGCGAGTACACGGATGTCGCCGAATGGCTCATGACGCGCTATGAGCAGACCTTCGAGCGCTGGGTGGAGCGGCTGAAGGGTCAGTGGCCCTGCCCCGAGGGCATGAAGAGCGCTGACTATGAGTCGGCCATTCGGGCGCGGGCGTTTGACATTGCCCGGTACTACCTCTTCCTTGGCGTTAACACCTCCGTCGGGCAGATCAACTCAGCCAGGTCCTTGGAGCGGCAGGTGGCCCGGCTTCTGTCCGACCAGCTCCCCGAGATTCGCGCCATGGCGCTGGACATCAAGGCGGCTGCCGTGGAGGAGGCCCCCTTCGACCTGGCTGCCGAGCGGCTTCAGCCGCTGGCTGAGCAGGCGGCGGAACCCCTGCGCAGCCAGTTGCTGGGCGCCCTGAAGGCGGAGCCGGTGGCGCCCACCCTGATCAAGTACGTCGAGCCCACCGCCTATCAGAACGTGGTCTGGTCAGACCTGGCCAAGGTGGCCGCGGAGGTGCTCTCCAACCTTGCGCCGGACAACGGCGCCCCGGTGGTTCTCACCACGGAGGAGAACCCGATCAACGCAGCGATCGCCTCGTTGCTCTATCGTGTCTCCGATCTGGCTTACCATCAGATCGTGCAGGTAGTGGCGGACCTGAGCCCCGCCCAGCGCAAGGAGATCCTCGATGCCGCCCTACAGAAGCGCGGGCCGCACGACGAATGGCTACGGGAGTTCCAGGGCGCCCCGCTCGCATTCGACATTTTGATGGACATCGGCGGGTACCGCGACCTGCACCGGCACCGCCGGGCCTCGCAGATACGCCAGACCTGGACGCCCCGCCACGGCGCCAGCGTGCCTGAGCCCATGGTCGGCACGCCGGAGGAGGCGGTCTACCTCGCCGACATGCAAAAGGCCGCCGAGTATGTGCAGCAGCTGAGCCGTTGGGACCCGCTTCAGGCGAACTACCTACTGCCGTTGGGATTCCGCTGCCGTACGCTCTTCCGGATGGACCTTGCGGAAGCTGGGTATATTATTCGCCTGCGATCGAAGGAAGGCGGACATTTCTCCTACCGTCGCGTCGCCCACCAGATGTACCAAGCGCTCTGCGCTCGGTACCCCGAGTTTGCTTCCTATTTGACGGTGACCGATCCTGCGGAGGACAATCCGCTTAAGCGATAGCGATTCATAGGTAACAAGGCTACGGGGCATACTGTGCAAGCAAGGGAGAATGAAGGGTGTCTGGACAGATTGAAGGGCGCAACCCGGTGCTGGAGGCGCTGCGTTCAGGGCGGGAGATCAACAAGCTGCTGGTAGCCAAGGGCAGCCGCGAAGGTTCGATCCGGGAGGTGATCTCCCTGGCGCGTGAGGCCGGGGTGATCATCCAGGAGGTAGACCGGCAGCGGCTTGATGCTCTGGCTCCCGGCCGGAACCACCAGGGTGTCATTGCCATGGTGGCGGCGCATACCTACGCCGACGTGGAGGATATCTTCGCCAGGGCCGCACAGTCCGGGGAGGATCCGTTCATTCTGGTCCTCGATGGCATTGAGGATCCCCAGAACCTTGGCTCTTTGCTGCGCACCGCTGATGCCGCAGGCGTTCACGGGGTGATCATCCCCGAACGCAGGGCGGCGGGCCTGACCGAAACCGTAGCGAAGGTATCCGCCGGGGCGATCGAGTACGTTCCCGTGGCCCGGGTCACCAACATTGGCCGCACCGTGGACGAGCTGAAGGAACGGGGCGCCTGGGTGGTCGGCACGCACCAGGAGGGCAAGGAGCTTTACTACCAGGCAAAGCTCGGAGGCCCTCTGGCGGTGGTCATTGGGAGCGAGGGCAAAGGTGTGAGCCGGCTGGTAGCTGAGAAGTGCGATTTCATGGTCAGACTCCCGATGCTCGGGCGCGTCACTTCGCTGAACGCCGCCGTTGCGGGAGCCATTCTGATTTACGAGGTCAGAAAGCAGCGGGACCAGGCCAAGGGCCAGGCCCGGTAGCAGGCAGGCGGCGTTCGGCGGTACCCAGAAGGAGGGTGGCCGTATGAACTCGCCGCGTCAGATTGTAGTGCGTGGGGTACTGTTGGGGCTGCTCGCGTCCGCTCTGGGCGCGGGGGCCCTTTTCGGTTATGTCGCCTGGTACACAGGCACGGACCGCATTCTTCCGGGGGTCACCGTTGGTCAGACGGCGGTAGGCGGGCTCGCTTTGCGAATTGCCCGCAGCCGTCTGGCTGAGGTGGTGGGGCGGCGCCCGGCCGTGCTGGCCGGGAGTATGGGAGGTCCAGCGATACAGCTTCCCGTGGAGGATGCTGCGGCAGAGACGGCGCTGGTCTGGGAAGGGCGCGTCTGGCGACTTACCGACGAGGAACTCGGCGCTGCGCCGGACGTACAGCAGGCGTTGAGGAAGGCGGCGTCCCTTGGGCGCTCCGGGTCGCTAGGGAGCCGCGTAGGGGCGTTCCTACGGGGGGTGGTGCACGGCTATTATGTTCCCCTGGAGACTGCCCTGCGCGAACAGACCGTGCTGGCCCAGCTCGCAACGATCGCCCAGGAGGTTGATCAGCCCGCCAAGAACGCCACGTACGACTTTGTCACGGATACGCTGACCGACCAACAACCAGGGAGAGCCCTGGATGTGAACGCCAGTTTGGAAGCCATTCGGAAGGCAGTGCACACTGGGCGCCGTCAGGTCCAGCTAACGGTCAATACCACCGAACCGACAGTCACGCGGGAGGTGCTGGAACAGGCCAGGCGTCACAAGGTGGCAACCTTCCGCACCCCAATTCTGGCGGCAGACCCCGGGCGGGTTCAGAACATCTCCCTGGCTGTAAAGAAAATCAGTGGCTCGGTGGTGGAACCCGGGGCCATCTTCTCCTTCAACAACGTAGTTGGCCCTCGCGATGCGGCCCACGGATGGGCTCAGGCAAAGGAGCTGTACCAGGGGGAGTTCGTGCTAGGCTACGGCGGCGGCATCTGCCAGGTCTCATCCACCCTGTACAATGCGATCTTGCTGGGTGGCCTGGAGGTGAAGGAGCGGTACCATCATGATCGCCCCCTCCAGTACGTGGCGCCGGGGCGCGATGCAACCGTGGCCTGGAACCTGCTCGACTTTCGGTTCCGCAACAACTCGAAGGCGCCGGTGATCGTAAACGCTGAGATTCTGGAGGGCAGCCCCAAGCAGATCGAGGTCAGCCTGTTCTCTTCGGAGCCGCCCCAGGTCGGTCAGATTCGCCTGGAGGATGCCGACATACGCTACCTCCCGCCCGACCTGGTCGAGGTGAAGGACCCGTTCCTGCCGGCTAACCAGCGTGTAGTTCTCGACGAGGGAAACTATGGCCTGGAAATCCGGATTTACCGGGTCTTTCAGCAAGGTGGACAGGAGCGAAGGGAGTTGGTATCCCACGATCGCTACAACCCCAAGGCCGGAAAAGTGAAGGTAGGCGTCGGCAATGCGCCGGGATTGCAGAAACTGCTCAATCCTGGCATGGAATAAACCAAAGGCACCGCAGAAATGCGGTGCCTGCCGTATTTGGAAGGTTTTCAGGTCTAAACGTGACGGCGCCCTGATGATAAGATCATGAAAGATGATGAGAGGAAAAGTACAAGGGACTGTCGTTTCGACAGACATGGCCAAAACCCTTCCGTTCTATGCAAGAACCGCGGGGTTTCGACGCCGGTTCAGGTGGCTTCACCTTGACGGTTTCCGAGGGCAGCAGGTATAATCCTCAGTAGGGTTTTCACCCGCATTATGTCGATATGGTACGCCCCTCTTACCCCCCGCAGCCGTGAGTCCAGGGCTTTTTTTATCGGCTGAGGGGCCGAGACAGACGTAATACGGAAAAGGGAGGGGAACTTGTTTATGACGGCGACGCCTCAGCGAGACGTCTTCAACGATTACGATTCCATGCTCGACGAGGACATCGTTGAATTCGCTCGGGATGGGTCCAACGTTGCTCTGGAGTACCTTATTAATAAGTATAAGAACTTTGTCCGGGCGAAGGCTCGTTCGTACTTTCTGATCGGCGCTGACCGCGAGGATATTATCCAGGAAGGTATGATCGGTCTTTACAAGGCGATTCGCGACTTCCGTTCGGACAAGCTAAGCTCCTTCCGCGCATTCGCCGAGCTCTGCATCACCCGGCAAATCATTACCGCCATCAAAACGGCGACCCGCCAAAAGCATATTCCACTCAACTCTTATGTCTCCCTCAACAAGCCCATTTACGATGAGGATTCCGACCGCACCCTGCTCGATGTCATCTCCGGGTCCAAGGTAACGGATCCCGAAGAACTCATCATCAGCCGTGAAGAGTTCGGTGACATCGAAGAAAAGATGGGCGAGATTCTCAGTGACCTCGAGTGGAAGGTACTTATGAGTTACCTGGACGGCAAGTCCTACCACGAAATCGCTGTCGACCTGAAGCGCCATGTGAAGTCCATCGACAACGCTCTGCAGCGTGTGAAGCGCAAGTTGGAGCGCTATCTGGACCATCGCAACGGCGGCGGCGACCGGCCCCGCGACTAACCCCACATCGCCTGTGTAAGGACCGCCAGAACGGCGGTCTTTTTCTTCGCACTCTCCCTCGCAAGGCCAGTCGTTATGTCAAATGGACGGACCTGGGCATACGGTGGTACAGAGGAGGGGATTTGGAGTGTCGTTTTTCATGGGGAATGATATCTGCGCGGACCTTGGGGGTGTCTCGGGCAGTGACGGCAGCGGCACGGGTGGCTGCGGGTGTGCTCACGGACGTCGCCGCCGCCGCCATATGGCCGCTGAGCCGTTGGTCGCACCCGAAGCTGTAGCCGCCGAGCACGCGATGAACGTCGCTGAGGCCACCGCTGAGAGCCGCCGCCGCCTGCGCAAGCGCTGCGGCTGTGGCGTGGTCAGCCCTATCAGCCCGGTGAGCCCTGTCAGCAACATCCCGATCGGCACCGTCACCATAGATTGCACCCCCGTGACCTTCAAGAGCAATCAATGCCCGTGCCCGAGGTTCTTTTAACGCGCAGCAGGGAGGGCCAACGGCCCTCTGTACATCGGATTGGGCGCCCGACCAGCGATGAGCACTTTTCTTGCTCCGCTCACCTATGGTATGATAGGAGTCGTCTCTCAACGGCAGGCACGCCGGATTAGCTCAGGGGTAGAGCAACTGACTTGTAATCAGTAGGTCGTGGGTTCAATTCCCACATCCGGCTCCAAGAATTCCCTACCTGTTTTTCCTTGACTCGGGGGAGAAGGTGGGTTATCATTTTCCTGTAACCGGTTTCCAATCATATCGCGGGGTAGAGCAGTCCGGTAGCTCGTCGGGCTCATAACCCGGAGGTCGTAGGTTCAAATCCTACCCCCGCAACCAGAAAGCGAACCAGAGAGCGCTTACGGGCGTTCTCTGGTTTCGTGTTTCCGAAGGTCGCCCTGCGGCCGGTTAATTCTCAGGGCCTTGTCCATTGTTGACAGGGGGTACCGCGCGTGGTAACGTATATGAGCGTAGTTGAGGGTGTTAGGAGTCCCTTGCTGATTGGAGGTGTCGCAAATGGCTAAGGCAGGCGCCCGAGTGATTATCACCATGGCTTGCACTGACTGCAAGATGCGGAACTACAGCACGTACAAGAACAAGAAGAACGACTCGGCTCGTATTGAACTGAAGAAGTTCTGCCCGACTTGCGGGCACCATACCACTCACCGCGAGACTCGCTAACGCAGTTCGGTGAATGGAAGATCGCCGCTGTGCGTTGGCTGTTCCCAGGCGCAGCGGCTAAATACAGGGGTATAGCTCAATTGGTAGAGCGACGGTCTCCAAAACCGTAGGTTGTGGGTTCGATTCCTACTGCCCCTGCCATAGAAGAAGGGCGTGCACGTATCAAGTGCACGCCCCTTTTGGTTCGTTCCCCGGTCTGGAATGGGCGCCCCGGCAATGGGCAGACTAGAGTGTACTCGTCAGACGGGGCGCGCTTTACAACTGTTTCGCCCTGTGTTACAATCTTCAACACTGGCAGTCCTGCCAGGCTTTATTTGTGTTGGAGCAATTTCCAGCGAGGGCGAGGGCGAGTCATGGAAAGAGTCAAAGCCTTTGTCGCAGCGACACGCGACTATCTCCGCGAAGTGGTCGGCGAGATGCAGAAGGTGGTCTGGCCCACGAAGGAGCGCACGGCGAAGCTTACGGGCGTGGTCGTCGGTATGGTTACGCTGATCTCGCTGTTCCTGTTTGCAATTGACTACGTCCTGGGGATCGGTGGCCAGAAGTTCCTCGGACGGTAAGAAGGTAGGGGTCCCCAACCAATGGAAGACAAGCATTGGTATGTCGTCCATACTTACTCCGGGTATGAGAACAAGGTAAAAACCAACCTGGAGAAGCGTGTCGAATCCATGGAGATGCAGGAGAAAATCTTCCGCGTCCTCGTTCCCATGGAAGACGAAATCGAAATCAAGGACGGCAAGCAGAAGAAGGTCAAGCGCAAGGTGTTCCCCGGGTACGTCCTCGTGGAAATGATCATGAGCGACGATTCCTGGTACGTCGTGCGTAACACCCCGGGTGTCACTGGCTTTGTGGGTTCTGGCAACAAGCCGATCCCGCTCTCCGAGGAAGAGGCCCAGGCCATCCTCGGTGCGGAAACGGAGAAGGCCCAGGCCAACATCGTGGTGGACTTCGAGATCGACGAGCCGGTGCGAGTGATCGCTGGTCCCTTTAAGGACCACGCCGCCGTCATCAAGGAGATCTTCCCGGACAAGGGCAAGGTGCGTGTGCTGGTCAGCATGTTTGGCCGCGACACGCCGGTGGAGCTGGACTTCGCGCAGATCGAAAAGATCTAGGCGGCGCCCATTTCCCTCGCCCGAGATTTGTGTTAGTATCATTGAGGTCGCGCACGGGTCGTGCCGACCTCTTTGGTGTGCGGGCTCTGCCCGCCGTGGGAGGGTGATAGGTGTCACCCGCCAGACCACAATTGTAAGGAGGAGTCACTGTGGCGAAGAAGGTAACCGCGCTGGTCAAGCTGGCCCTGCCGGCCGGCAAGGCGACCCCGGCGCCGCCCGTTGGTCCGGCTCTCGGCCAGCACGGCGTGAACATTATGGGCTTCTGCAAGGAGTACAACGAGCGGACCAAGGAGCAGGCCGGCCTGATTATCCCGGTCGAGATCACCGTTTACGAGGATCGCTCCTTCACCTTCATCCTGAAGACCCCGCCCGCTTCCGTTCTGATCAAGAAGGCCCTGGGCATTGAAACCGCTTCGGGCACCCCCAACAAGAAGAAGGTCGGCAAGCTGACCGACAAGCAGGTCGAGGAGATCGCCAAGATCAAGATGCCCGACCTGAACGCTGCCACGCTGGATTCCGCCAAGAGCATGGTGCGCGGCACCGCCCGCTCGATGGGCGTCGAGACCGAGTAGCACCTGCTGCTTGGGCTTGTGGGAGGCCGCACGGCGGCCGAAACATAGTGCATAACCACAAGGAGGAAAGAGATTATGCCGACTCACGGCAAGAAGTATAGCGAAGCTGAAAAGCAGCTCGATCGTGCGAAGCTGTATGATCCCGCCGAGGCTCTGGAACTGGTTAAGAAGGTTGCTTCCGCCAAGTTCGACGAGACCGTGGAGCTCTCCGTCCGCCTGGGTGTTGACCCCCGCCACGCCGACCAGCAGGTCCGCGGCGCCGTGTCTTTGCCCGCTGGCACCGGCAAGGTAGTCCGCGTGCTCGTGTTCGCCAAGGGCGACAAGGCCAAGGAAGCTGAGGCCGCCGGCGCCGACTTCGTGGGCGCCGAGGATATTGTCACCAAGATCCAGGAAGGCTGGCTCGGTTTCGACGTGGCCGTCGCCACCCCGGACATGATGGGTATGGTCGGTAAGCTCGGCCGTGTCCTCGGTCCCCGTGGCTTGATGCCCAACCCGAAGACCGGCACCGTCACCTTTGACCTGGCCGGCGCCATCAAGGAAATCAAGGCCGGTAAGGTTGAGTACCGCACCGACAAGGCCGGCATTATTGCCGCCCCGATCGGCAAGGTCTCCTTCGAGGTTGACCGCCTGGGCGAGAACTTCAAGGCCGTCATGGATGCCCTCATCCGTGCCAAGCCGGCTGCTGCCAAGGGTGTTTACCTGAAGAGCATCACCGTCTCCAGCACCATGGGCCCTGGCGTTAAGGTGAACCCGGCTAAGCTCACCGCTACCGCCGAGCACTAATCACCGCAAAACGACAGCCCACCCGAATTTCGGGTGGGCTTTTTTGTTTTCTGCCGAACCATTAACCTACTTAAAACATCTAATAGATAGATGGAAGTAGTTCGACAGATGTGTGTCTAGGTTGTTTAGACCACTCCGCACTCTGTCGAATTAGGTCGATAATGTATTGCTAGTGCGACATTTTTATTGTATCCTTTAACTGTGGACAGTTTAGATATATCTGACGTTTACTAAATACGATCGGAGGTAAATAAGATGAGTGAACAGGACATTCTGCTGCGGCTCGAGAACCTGGTGGACCGCTGGATGCGTGCGACCCCGGCCGAGAAGGCTATGCTTGTCCACGAGAAGATTCGCCTGGAGGAGATGCTCGACCAGGCCCGGTCCGGTAAGGAGCACTAACTGGTGTATATTGGCGGGGTGCGGAAACGCCCCGCCTCTTTTGTTGATGCTTGACACTCCTGGCCGCGGTGTGTATACTCACCATTGTGCTTGAAATTCATATGCGACCATAGACAGCAGGTGCCAGTAGGCCTAAGTGGCAAAACGCCAGCCCGCCGAGGTCGGAAACTCATAGCCCTTTACGGGGTCATGAGGGTCTGTCGTTCTTCATGAATTGCAGACCTCCGACTTGCTGTGGTCGGAGGTCTTTTTGTTTTGTCCGGAGGAGGTGAATCAACTACAATGCCCATTCGTCCTGAAAAGGAAATGTCTGTTGCCCAGGTAAAGGAAGCAATTCGCAATGCGAAGAGCGTCGTCCTGGCTGACAACAAGGGTATGACCGTGGCCCAGGTCACCAAACTCCGTAAGGAGCTGCGTGAGGCTGGTGTCTCCGTGAAGGTGGCCAAGAACACGCTGGTCCGCATTGCTGCCAAGGATCTTGGTATCGAAGGTCTGGACCAGTACCTGCACGGCACCACCACCATGGCCTTCTCGAACGTCGACGAGGCGTCCGCCGCGAAGAAGATCCGCGATTTCTTTGCCAAGGACAAGGACCCGAAGTTCGTCGTGAAGGCCGGTATCCTGGAGAACAAGGTCATCGACGCCAACGGTGTCAAGTCGCTGGCTGACCTGCCCTCCCGTGAGGTCCTGCTCGCTCAGGTCCTCGGTGGTATCCAGGCCCCCCTGCAGGGTGTGGCTGGCGCCATCAACGGTCTGCTTTCGAGCTTCGCCTACGCCCTCGATGCCCGCATCAAGCAGCTCGAGGCCTAAGATCCCGCTTCACCGCCTACACAGGCAAACAAATTTCTTGCTTTTAGCATAAGGAGGATCCCACAATGTCGAAGGCCGCTGAGGTTATCGAGATTATTAAGGGTATGACCGCCCTCGAGCTCAAGGAGCTCAAGGAGCAGTTCGAGGAGACCTTCGGTGTCACCGCCGCCGCCCCTGTCGCCGTCGCCGCTGGCCCCGCTGCTGGCGCTGCCGCTCCGGTCGTTGAGGAGAAGACCGAGTTCGACGTCGTCCTGAAGGCCGCTGGCGCCAACAAGATCAACGTCATCAAGGTCGTGCGCGAGCTGACCGGCCTGGGCCTGAAGGAAGCCAAGGACCTCGTCGACGGCGCTCCCAAGACCGTCAAGGAGAAGGTCAGCAAGGCTGACGCCGAGGGCTTCGCTGCCAAGCTCAAGGAAGCTGGCGCCGAGGTCGAGGTCAAGTAAGTTCCTATTCCAAAGCAAGGAGGGCTGGAGAAACTCGTTCACCGAGCGTCTCTGGCCTTCCTTTTTTGGTTAGAACTCGAGAAGTAATACGTAATAATAAAACCCCCCGATTCATCGGGAGGTACTATTCTTGACAAGCTATTCCTGCTATGGTAGCATGATAACTTGCCATCATAGCATGGTTAGTTTGGGAACAGAGGGCCCTAAGGTCCTTGCCTAGGAACCGCTGTGGAGCAACACCGGGCAAAGGTAGGGGAGTTTGCGTGCATAATTCCCGGGCTCTCGGATACAAATAGAAGATGTGCCCTTGGAAACACCGCCCATATTTGCCGTAAGGGATACGGACCGGTGTTGCCTTTTTGTTTTCTTTTCGAGGGTCGAATTCTCCTGCCGGGTTACTAAAGAACCGGACTGGGAGATTCACATAGTACATCGAGCGCTTCCGCGGTGGGCACTTCCAAACGGGGAGCTTCTTGATGGCCACCAAGCACAAGTGAGGAGGCCAAGACCGCATGGCGAAGATCCTGCAAGCCGGGTATAGAGAGCGGCGCAGCTTCGCAAGAATCGATGAGGTTCTGGATATGCCAAACCTTATCGAACTGCAGCAGAACTCCTATCAGTGGTTTCTGCGGGAAGGCCTGCAGGAGATGTTCCGTGACATCTCCCCGATCCAGGACTTTACCGGCAACCTGGTGCTGGAGTTCATTGACTACAGCCTGGGCGAACCCAAGTACTCCATGGACGAGTGCAAGGAGCGCGACGTCACTTATGCTGCGCCCTTGCGTGTCCGCGTCCGCCTCATTAACAAGGAGACCGGTGAGGTGAAGGAGCAGGAGGTCTTCATGGGCGATTTCCCGCTCATGACTCCCCACGGCACCTTCATTATCAACGGCGCTGAGCGCGTCATCGTCTCCCAGCTGGTTCGCTCCCCTGGTGTCTATTACTCCGAGCAGGTGGATGCGAGCGGCAAGAAGCTCTATTTCAGCACGGTGATTCCGAACCGCGGCGCCTGGCTCGAATTCGAGTCGGACACCAACGACGTCATCTCCGTTCGCGTGGACCGGACGCGTAAGTTGCCGGCCACCATTCTGCTGCGTGCACTTGGTTTTAGCACCGACCAGGCCATTGTAGATGCGGTTGGCGACTCCGAGTACCTGCGCCGCACCCTGGAGAAGGACGGCACGGACTCTGAAGAGGACGCCCTCATTGAAATCTATAAGCGTCTGCGCCCGGGCGAGCCGCCTGCGGTGGACAACGCCCGTCAGCTCCTCGAGACCCTGTTCTTCGAGGCGAAGCGGTATGACCTGGCCAACGTTGGCCGCTACAAGCTGAACAAGAAGCTGGCGCTGAAGCGCCGTGTGGTGGGCACCGTTACTGTCGATCGCGTGGTGGACCCGAATACGGGTGAGATCATCGCCGAGGCGGGCACTACCATTGATAAGAAGCTGGCTGATCGTATGGATGCGGCCGGCGTGGGCCGTCTTACCGTGAAGATGCGTGACGGCACTGTGGTGCGCGTCGTATCCAACGGCCAGCCCCCCATGACCCAGAAGACCATTACCAAGGACGATATCCTCGCTTCCATCAACTACATGGTGACGCTCTTCAAGGGCATGGGCACCGTGGATGATATTGACCACCTGGGCAACCGCCGCCTGCGTTCCGTGGGCGAGTTGCTCCAGAACCAGTTCCGTATCGGCCTGGCCCGTATGGAGCGTGTGGTCAAGGAGCGCATGACCATTCAGGACGTCGACATTATCACCCCGCAGGCGCTGATTAACATCCGCCCGGTGGTTGCCGCCGTCAAGGAGTTCTTCGGCTCCTCGCAGCTCTCGCAGTTCATGGACCAGACCAACCCGCTCGCCGAACTGACCCACAAGCGGCGTCTGTCGGCCCTGGGCCCCGGCGGTCTGTCCCGTGAGCGTGCCGGCTTCGAAGTGCGCGACGTTCACCACTCGCACTACGGCCGCATGTGCCCCATTGAGACCCCGGAAGGTCCGAACATCGGCCTGATCGGCGCTCTGGCCACCTTCGGCCGGATTAACGAGTACGGCTTCATCGAGACCCCGTACCGTCGGGTCGATAAGGAGAACCGCCGCGTCTCCGAAGATATCGTCTACCTCACCGCTGACGAGGAAGACGAGAACGTGGTGGCGCAGGCGAACGAGCCGCTGGATGAGAACCTATGGTTCCAGAACCAGCGCATTACCGTTCGCTACAAGCATGACATCCTGCGGGTTCCGCCCGAGCAGGTCGACTTCATGGACGTCTCGCCGAAGCAGGTCGTGTCGATCGCTACGGCGCTGATTCCCTTCCTTGAGAACGACGACGCCTCTCGCGCCCTGATGGGCTCGAACATGCAGCGCCAGGCCGTGCCTCTGCTCAAGACCCAGGCGCCCTACGTGGGCACGGGTATGGAGTACCGCTCGGCGTGGGACTCCGGCGTGTGCGCCATCACGGAAGGCGACGGCACCGTTGTGCGGGCCACCGCCAATGAGGTCATCGTCCATCAGGACGACGGCCAGGTGAAGAAGTATAAGCTGACCAAGTACACCCGGTCGAACCAGGGCACCTGCATCAACCAGCGGCCCATCGTCCGGAGCGGTCAGCGGGTGAAGAAGGGCGACGTGCTGGCCGACGGCCCGTCCACCGATCTCGGCGAACTGGCCCTTGGCCGTAACATCCTCATCGCCTACATGTGCTATGAGGGCTTTAACTACGAAGACGCCATCATCATCAACGAGAAGCTGGTGAAGGAAGACGTCTTCACCTCGATCCACATCGAGGAGCACGAGTGTGAGGCCCGTGATACCAAGCTGGGTCCGGAAGAGATCACCCGTGACATCCCGAACGTGGGCGAGGAAGTCCTGAAGGACCTCGACGAGCGCGGCATCATCCGCATCGGCGCTGAGATCCGTCCGGGCGACATTCTGGTCGGCAAGGTCACCCCGAAGGGCGAGACCGAGCTGACCGCCGAGGAGCGCCTCCTGCGGGCCATCTTCGGTGAGAAGGCCCGCGAAGTCCGTGACACCTCCCTGCGCGTGCCGCACGGCGAGTCCGGTATCGTTGTGGACGTGAAGGTCTTTACCCGGGAGAACGGCGACGAGCTCTCCCCCGGCGTGAACGAACTGGTGCGCGTCTACATCGCCCAGAAGCGCAAGATCAGCCAGGGCGACAAGATGGCCGGCCGTCACGGCAACAAGGGTGTTATCTCTACCATCGTGCCGGAAGAGGATATGCCCTTCATGCCCGACGGCACCCCGATCGAGATCATTCTGACCCCGCTGGGCGTGCCTTCCCGTATGAACATCGGCCAGGTCATGGAGATCCACCTGGGCTGGGCGGCCAAGACGCTGGGCTTCCACGTCGCCTCCCCCGTGTTCGACGGCGCCCATGAGAGCGACATCAAGGGTCTGCTGCGTCAGGCAAACCTGCCGGAGAACGGCAAGACGATCCTGTACGAGGGCAAGACCGGCGAGCGCCTCGACAACGAGGTTACGGTCGGCTACAAGTATATGCTGAAGCTGCTCCACCTCGTCGACGACAAGATTCACGCCCGCTCCACCGGCCCGTACTCCCTGGTTACCCAGCAGCCGCTGGGCGGCAAGGCGCAGTTCGGCGGCCAGCGCTTCGGTGAGATGGAAGTGTGGGCCCTCGAGGCCTACGGCGCCGCCTACACCCTGCAGGAGCTGCTCACCGTCAAGTCCGACGACGTGGTGGGCCGCGTGAAGACCTACGAAGCGATCGTGAAGGGCGAGAACGTGCCGGAGCCCGGCGTGCCCGAGTCCTTCAAGGTGCTGATCAAGGAGCTCCAGTCCCTCGGTCTCGATGTGAAGGTCCTCAACGAGTTGGATCACGAGATCGAGCTGCGTGAGGTCGATGATGACGTCGAGCAGACCGCTCGCGACATGGACCTCCCGCTGGGCGACGAGGAGTTCCCGGCTGCTGAGGCCGGCAAGCCCGCCGAGCCCGTGGCCGAGGTCGAAGCTGACGAAGAGGATGAGGACGCGGAAGAGGACGAGGACGCCCCGCTGGCTCCCGAGGAGCTGGAGAAGGTCGCCGGTGCCCTCAAGAACGCAGCCCGTCCGGCCCGCCCCATGCCGCCCGAGGTGCTGGCTCCGCGCCGGCGTCCCGCCGCTGCGGCGGAGGATGACGACCTCGACGACGAGGATCTCTTCGAGGATGAGGCTGAGGAGGACGAGGACGAAGAGCGTCCCGTGGGCCTCGGCCGTGGACGCACCGCCCGCAAGCCCGCAGTGGGCCGTCGCCGCGGCGTCCTGGATGACTTCGAGGAGGACGACGATGACGTCGTGGGTGGCCGCCGTCGTGACGCTGACGACGAAGACGACTACGACGACGATGATGACCGGTAGGGGAGGTTGCTGATCGGTGCTTGACGTCAATTACTTTGACTCGATGCGAATCGGCCTGGCCTCTCCCGAGCAGATCCGGCAGTGGTCCCGGGGCGAGGTCAAGAAGCCCGAGACCATCAACTACCGGACGCTGAAGCCCGAGCGCGAGGGTCTCTTCTGCGAGAAGATCTTCGGCCCGCAGCGCGACTGGGAGTGCCATTGCGGTAAGTACAAGCGGGTCCGCTACAAGGGCATCGTCTGCGACCGATGCGGCGTTGAGGTCACCCGTGCTAAGGTGCGCCGTGACCGCATGGGCCACATCGAGCTGGCTGCCCCTGTGTCGCACATCTGGTATTTCAAGGGCATCCCCTCCCGCATGGGCCTGATTCTCGACATCAGCCCCCGTGCGCTGGAGAAGGTCCTGTATTTCGCCAGCTACGTGGTGATCGACCCCGGCAACACCCCGCTCATGGAGAAGCAGCTTCTTACCGAAAACGAGTACCGTGAGTACCGTGAGAAGTATGGCAACCAGTTCAAGGCGGGCATGGGCGCCGAGGCGGTCAAGACGCTGCTGCAGCAGCTCGACCTGGAGAAGCTCTCCGGTGAGCTGCGCCACGAGCTGAAGACCGTGTCCGGCCAGCGGAAGATCCGTGCCATCCGCCGGCTGGAAGTGGTTGAGGCGTTCCGTAAGTCGGGCAACGACCCGAGCTGGATGGTCCTGGACGTGATTCCGGTCATCCCGCCCGATCTGCGCCCGATGGTTCAGCTGGACGGCGGCCGCTTTGCGACCTCCGACCTGAACGACCTCTACCGCCGTGTGATCAACCGTAACAACCGCCTGAAGCGGCTTCTGGACCTGGGCGCCCCGGACATCATCGTCCGGAACGAGAAGCGCATGCTCCAGGAGGCCGTGGACGCCCTGATCGACAACGGCCGCCGCGGGCGCCCGGTCGTGGGCCCTGGCAACCGTCCGCTGAAGTCCCTGAGCGACATGCTCAAGGGCAAGCAGGGCCGGTTCCGCCAGAACCTGCTGGGCAAGCGCGTCGACTACTCCGGCCGTTCGGTTATCGTCGTTGGCCCGTACCTGAAGCTGCACCAGTGCGGTCTCCCCAAGGAGATGGCCCTGGAGCTCTTCAAGCCCTTCGTTATGAAGAAGCTGGTCAACGAGGGCTACGCGCATAACATCAAGAGCGCCAAGCGCATGGTGGAGCGCGTCAAGCCTGAGGTGTGGGACGTTCTCGAGGACGTGATCAAGGAGCATCCCGTGCTCCTGAACCGTGCCCCAACCCTGCACCGCCTGGGCATTCAGGCCTTCGAACCGATCCTGGTCGAGGGCCGCGCCATCCAGATCCACCCGCTCGTTTGTACGGCGTACAACGCCGACTTCGACGGCGACCAGATGGCCGTGCACGTGCCGCTCTCCGCTGAGGCGCAGGCCGAAGCCCGCATCCTCATGCTGGCGGCTCACAACATCCTCAACCCCAAGGACGGCGGGCCGGTTATCACCCCGTCCAAGGATATGCTGCTGGGCTCTTACTACCTGACCCTCGCCAAGCCTGAGTCTGACCCGGCGTTCTCCTTCAGCCATCCCAACGAGGCGCTTCACGCGTACCACGAGGGCCTGGTTGATCTCCACACCTGGGTCGAGATCCGGTTCCCGGCCCCGCCGGCCGAACTGGAGCCCGGTTCCGAGGAGTGGTGGGAGCACCGCGACAACTGGAACCAGGCTTCCGGTAAGCGTGTCAAGACCACCGTCGGCCGTATGATCTTCAACGAGGTCCTGCACCCCAAGATTCGCTACCGCAACAAGCCGGTAGAGAAGAAGGAAATGGGCAAGATCATCGACGAGGCCTACCGCAAGCTCGGCACGGTCAAGACCGCCGAGCAGACGGACAACATCAAGGCGCTCGGCTTCAAGTTCGCCACGCGCTCGGGTGCGACGATTGCTATCGCCGACATCCACGTGCCGAAGGAGAAGGCTGAGATCCTGACTGGCGCCGAGAAGCGGGTCGAAGAGGTGGAGCGCAACTACAAGCGCGGCCTGATCACCAACGACGAGCGCTATCAGCGGGTTATCGCCATCTGGTCGGAGGCCAAGGACGCGGTCACCAAGACCCTGGTCAAGACCATGGATGAGTTCAACCCGGTCAACATGATGATGAAGTCCGGTGCCCGTGGTAACATCTCGCAGATCACGCAGCTCGCCGGTATGCGCGGCCTCATGGCCGATCCGTCCGGTAAGATCGTGGAGTTGCCTGTTAAGGCAAACTTCCGCGAGGGCCTCACCGTGTTGGAGTACTTCCTCTCCACGCACGGCACCCGTAAGGGTCTGGCCGATACCGCTCTGCGTACCGCCGACTCCGGTTACCTGACCCGCCGTCTCGTTGACGTCGCCCAGGATGTGATCGTCCGCGAGGACGACTGCGGCACCACCGCCGGCATCACCTGGACCGAGGTCCGCGAGGGCGACAACGTGGTGGAGCCGATCACCCAGCGCATCGTTGGCCGTGTGGCGCTCTACGACATCGAGGATCCCAACACCGGCGAGATTCTCGTCTACGCCAACGAGCTGATCGACGAGGAGATGGCCGAGCGCATCAAGAAGGCTGGTATCACCGAAGTCACCATCCGTTCGGTGCTCACCTGCCGTTCCCGGTTCGGCACCTGCCGGGCCTGCTACGGCCGGAACCTGGCCACCGGGCGCCTGGTGGACGTCGGCGAGGCCGTCGGCATCATCGCCGCTCAGTCGATCGGTGAGCCTGGCACGCAGCTGACGATGCGTACCTTCCACACCGGCGGCGTGGCGGGTGACGACATTACCCAGGGTCTGCCCCGCGTTGAGGAGCTCTTTGAGGCTCGTAAGCCCAAGGGCCAGGCCGTGATCGCTGAGATCGCCGGCCAGATCACCCTGGCTGAGAGCAAGGGCCGCCGTGAGATCACCCTGACGGCGGAGGACGGCGAGACGACCACCTACTCGGTCCCGTACGGCGCCCGCCTTAAGGTGCGCGACGGCCAGGTCGTGGAGGCCGGCGACGAGCTGACCGAAGGCTCCGTGAACCCGCATGACCTGCTGCGTGTCAAGGGTCTCCGCGGCGTGCAGATGTACCTGCTGCGTGAAGTGCAGAAGGTTTACAACCTGCAGGGTGTGGATATTAACGACAAGCACATTGAGGTCATGGTCCGTCAGATGCTGCGCAAGGTGAAGGTGGAGGACCCGGGCGACACCGAACTGCTGCCCGGCGGCTTCATCGACATCTTCGACTTCGAGGACGAGAACGAGCGCGTGATTATGGATGGCGGCGTGCCTTCGGTGGCCCGCCCGATGCTGCTCGGTATCACCAAGGCCTCCTTGGCCACCGACAGCTTCCTCTCCGCCGCTTCGTTCCAGGAGACGACCCGCGTGCTGACCGATGCGGCCATCAAGGGCAAGCGCGACCCGCTGCTCGGCCTGAAGGAGAACGTCATCATCGGCAAGCTGGTGCCGGCAGGCACCGGTATGAGCCGCTACCGTTCGATTCGGGTGATGACCGAGGACGAGATCTACGCGGAGCAGCCTGAGGGCGCCGACGACTAGGCTATCAAATGAGCAGGGGCCGCCCGGTACTTTGTGTACCTGGGTGGCCCCTGTTTTTGTTATTGTGGTTCACCCTTGGGCCGGAACACAAACCGGCAGCGATGCCCGCCGGTGACCATGCACTCGGCGTGTTCCACGCGGGCGCCAGACAGGCTTGTGAACAGATCCACGTCGAGCTTGCACACTTCGGGGAACTGAGCCGCCAGGTGATGGTACACGCAGCTCAAGGCTGTAATGCTCGCCAACTCCCCCTGGTCCACTGTGGCTTCATAGCCAAGCTCCTCCATCACCTTGGCGATAGAGTCAACACGGTCGGTCAGTGCGGTGCCACCCACCCGTGGCGACAACTGGCGATGCAGCAGACCCGCCATGGCTTGCAGGAGTGCGGCCGTGCCCGTCTCACCGTGGAGGTCTCTCGTAGCCCGCAGCAGCAGCTCGGGACCGACGAGGCAAACTTTCACGGCCGCACACAGTCTTGAGACAGGAACTCGGCTCTGAATACATAGAATAGTCATCCGTTAGGTATTTGGGGGGACTTTTATCGTGTCCAGTTATGTATACACTAAGCTAGTGTTAATCCTCTACTACCTTGCGCCCTGGAGCATCCTTCTGGGCATCGGCGACCAGCAGCCTGCGGGAGTGAAATGTCATGAAGTATGTAGGACTGTTCCTCATTAAGGTTGTTGAGTTCCCCTCCGTTCCGCTGGTGCTTGGCATGCTGAGTCTTGGAGCCGGTGCCATGATTCCCAAGGCCTCTCAAACCGAGACCGCCCGCCGAGTCGGCCGTGTCCTGGTGTGGGGCGGAGCGATTCTGACGGTCTTGGCATTTCTGGGGTTCGGTGCTTCTGTCTTCATCAAAGTTGAGTATCCTCGCCGCTGAACAACGCGTATCAGGTGTTTGGAGATTGACTACGCCCTGTCTGCGGAGGAGGCAGATCCCGCTTCGATGGCGATGCGGACTTTGCCGCACGGCTCTGGTTGCATGGGACGAAAGCGCCGAGGCGAGTAACGGAGACCCGTCCAGGTTAGGGTCAACACTACTTATGGTAATTGTGGGCGCGCGGAACTTTAATGGCCGCGCGCCTTGCGTTTGGGAAAAGTTTAAGATAACATTGCGCGGCTGGAGTCATTGCCACCGGGGGGTTCTGTTTGAGCGAGCATTATTACACGGCGCGACCGACCACGGAACATGAGGAAGCCACGTTTACCGGAAAGGTCCGGGGCATGGAATTCCGGTTCATTACGGATACGGCCGTGTTTTCCCGAGACCGCATTGACTTTGGCAGCGCTCTATTAATAGAAGCGATGCAACTGGAGCCCGATGCCACCGTTTTGGACGTAGGCTGTGGCTATGGGCCGATCGGCATGTCGGCAGCCAAGCTGGCCCCGCAGGGCAAGGTGTACATGGTCGACGTGAACGAACGGGCAGCCGGTTTAGCCAGGCGGAACCTGGACGAGAATGGGATAGCAAATGCCGAGGTAAGGGTAGGGGATGCCCTTGAACCTGTACGCGGCATCACCTTCGACCATGTGCTGACCAACCCGCCCATTCGGGCTGGTAAGGCAGTGATCTACCGGATTGTCGATGAGGCACATGCTGCGCTCCGGACCGGCGGCTCGCTGTGGGTCGTGATCCAGACCAAGCAGGGCGCCCCCAGCATGAAGAAGAAGATGCAGCAGACCTTTGGCAACGTTGATGACGTCGAGCGCGAGGCGGGATACCACGTATTCCGCTCGGTGAAGGAGTAAACTCTGGAAGCCGAAGAAAACGCGCGAAAAGCCGCGGAAATACGCGCTGGAACGCTTTCCAGAGGCTATTTTGCTTGACGCATCATACCAGCCAGAGTACAATATGAAAGTGCGTCACGCAGGAGGGTTTTTCGATGTCTTTGGAGCGGCTCAAAACTGCGAGGAAGAAGAGCATCGGGACCAAGCAGACCGCGAAGGCGATCGAGAAGGGCACAACCCGCACGGTCTTCATCGCGAAGGATGCTGAGGAGCATATCACCCGTGAGCTGGCTAAGCTGGCCCGGGAGAGAAGCCTCGAAGTGGTGTACGCTGAGTCCATGTTGGCGCTGGGCAAAGCGTGTGGGATCGAAGTCGGCGCTGCCGCTGCTGCGATCCTCGATGCCTGACCAGGGCTACTTACCAATTTTATTGGATAGCCCCAATGGAAGGAGGTGCATCAGTCCGTGCCGACGATTAATCAGCTGGTTCGCCAGGGCCGCGAGGTCCTCGCCGAGAAGTCCACTGCCCCTGCGCTGAAGAACAACCCCTTCAAGCGTGGCGTGTGCACCGTGGTTAAGACCACGACCCCCAAGAAGCCGAACTCCGCGCTTCGTAAGATCGCTCGTGTTCGCTTGACCAACGGTATCGAAGTCACCGCTTACATCCCGGGCATCGGCCACAACCTGCAGGAGCACTCTGTCGTGCTCGTGCGCGGTGGTCGTGTTAAGGACCTCCCCGGTGTCCGTTACCATATCGTTCGCGGTACGCTCGACGCCGCTGGCGTTGCTGGCCGCAAGCAGGCTCGCTCCAAGTATGGCGCTAAGAAGAAGCAGGCCGTGGTCAAGGGTGGCGCCAAGAAGAAGTAGGCCAACCAGGGGTGGGAAGAGTAGTCGACCCCATCGACAAAGCTTCTCCATACGGGAGATACTTGCCACCCAAGGGAAATACTGAAAGGGGTTTCAAACATGCCGCGTAAGGGACACGTTCCCAAGCGCGAAGTGCTGCCGGATCCGATTTACAACTCGGAACTGGTCACTCGCGTGATCAATAAGGTTATGCTCGAGGGCAAGAAGGGCCTCGCGCAGCGCATCTTCTACAACGCTCTTCAGACCTCTGCCAACAAGCTTGGCAAGGAGCCGCTCGAGGTTCTCGAGGGCGCCCTGAAGAACATTATGCCGCTGCTGGAGTGCCGGCCCCGTCGTGTGGGCGGTGCCACCTACCAGGTCCCGATGGAAGTTCGTCCTGAGCGCCGTCAGGCCCTGGGCATCCGCTGGCTGGTGAACTACTCCCGGGGCCGCGGTGAGCGGACCATGGAGGATCGTTTGGCCGGTGAGCTGATGGACGCTTTCAACAACGCCGGCTCGGCTGTTAAGAAGCGTGAGGAAATGCACAAGATGGCGGAGGCTAACAAGCCGTTCGCTCATTACCGCTGGTAGTAAGCCCGCACCGGGCCACTTGCTCGGGCTGCGGCTACAAACAGGAGCTGCAGCCCGCGCCAGGTACATAACCCTCCTGGCGCTCTAGGCACGGTTGTGGCTCGATAAAAAGTCAACAAAGGGGGGTGCAAGATGCCTAGACAGGTAACGCTGGATAAGCTGCGCAATATCGGTATCATGGCTCATATTGACGCAGGCAAGACCACCACCACGGAGCGTATCCTCTTCTACACGGGCCGTACCCACAAGCTGGGTGAGGTTCACGAGGGCGCCGCAACGATGGACTGGATGGTGCAGGAGCAGGAGCGTGGCATCACCATCACCTCCGCTGCTACCACCTGCTGGTGGAAGGAACATCGCATTAACATCATCGACACGCCCGGACACGTGGACTTCACGGTTGAGGTTGAGCGCTCGCTGCGAGTGCTCGACGGCGCCGTAACGGTCTTCTGCGCGAAGGGTGGCGTTCAGCCCCAGTCCGAAACCGTTTGGCGCCAGGCTGACAAGTACGGGGTTCCCCGTATGGCCTACGTCAACAAGATGGATACCCTGGGTGCCGACTTCTTCCGGGTCATGCAGATGATGAAGGACCGCCTGGCGGCCCGCCCGGTTGCTGTTCAGCTCCCGATCGGCGCCGAGGACACCTTCGTTGGTGTCGTTGACCTGCTGCGCAACGTAGCGATCATCTACGGTGACGACAAGGGCAAGGACATCAAGGAAGCCCCGGTTCCTGATGACATGAAGGACCAGGTCGAGCTCTACCGCATGGAGATGATCGAGGCTGCGGCCGAAGCTGATGACCAGCTGATGGAGAAGTACCTCGGCGGCGAGGAGCTCACCATCGAAGAGATTCAGCGGGGTCTGCGTACACTGACCATCGCCTGCAAGATCACCCCGGTGGTCTGCGGCTCTTCCTATAAGAACAAGGGCGTTCAGCCCATGCTCGATGCGGTTCTGGCCTACATGCCCAGCCCGCTCGACATCCCCCCGATCGAAGGTCACAGCGCCGAGACCGGCGAGCCGATCGTCCGCAAGGCCGACGACAGCGAGCCCTTCTCCGCCCTGGCCTTCAAGATCGCCACCGACCCCTTCGTCGGTCGCCTCACCTTCATCCGGGTTTACTCCGGACGCCTCGACGGCGGCAGCTATGTGCTGAACGCCACCAAGGGCAAGCGTGAGCGCATCGGCCGCCTCGTGCAGATGCACGCCAACCACCGTGAGGACATCCCGAACGTCGAGACCGGCGACATCGCCGCTGTCGTAGGCCTGAAGGATACCACTACCGGTGACACGCTCTGCCTGGAAGAGAACCCGGTTATCCTCGAGTCGATGGACTTCCCCGAGCCCGTTATCGAGCTCGCGGTTGAGCCGGCGACCAAGGCTGACCAGGAGAAGCTGGGCCAGAGCCTGGCGAAGCTGGCGGAAGAGGATCCGACCTTCCGCATGTACACCAACCCCGAATCCGGCCAGACCATCATCGCAGGCATGGGCGAGCTCCATCTGGAGATCATCGTCGACCGCCTGAAGCGTGAGTTCAAGGTCGGCGTGAACGTGGGTAAGCCGCAGGTTTCCTACCGCGAAACGATCAAGTCCAAGGTCGAGAACGTGGAAGGCAAGTTCGTCCGCCAGTCCGGCGGTCGTGGCCAGTACGGCCATGCGGTTATCTCCCTCGAGCCCTCCGAGCCGAACGCCGGGTTTGTCTTCGAGAACAAGATCGTCGGCGGTGTCGTTCCGAAGGAATACATCGGCCCGATCGAAAACGGCGCCCGCGAAGCTACCCAGAACGGTATCCTCGCTGGCTTCCCGCTGATCGACGTCAAGGTCACCCTGACCTTCGGTTCTTATCATGACGTCGACTCGAACGAAATGGCCTTTAAGATCGCTGGTTCCATGGCCCTTAAGGAAGCCGCCCGCCGTGCCAACCCGGTCCTCCTCGAGCCCTACATGAAGGTCGAGGTCGTGGTGCCGGAGGACTACATGGGCGACGTCATCGGCGACCTGAACAGCCGCCGTGGCCGCATTGAGGGTATGGAAGCCCGCTCGGGCGCCCAGGTGATCCGGGCCCAGGTTCCCCTCGCTGAAATGTTCGGTTACGCTACCGACCTCCGCTCCCGCACCCAGGGCCGTGGTAACTACACGATGGAGTTTGACCACTACGAGGAAGTCCCCGCGAACGTGGCCAAGCCGATCATCGAAAAGGCTCAGGGCAAGGGCTAAGAGACCAGTCGGATCGCATAACACCAGTGGCTTCAACCCCGTTAACGGGGGACGAACCATAAGATTCCGTAAGGAGGATTTATTCACATGGCTAAGGCTAAGTTCGAGCGTACCAAGCCCCACGTCAACATCGGCACCATCGGCCACGTTGACCACGGCAAGACCTCCCTCACCGCCGCCATCACCAAGGTTCTGGCTGCTAAGGGCAAGGCCCAGTTCATGGCCTATGACGCGATCGACAAGGCTCCCGAGGAGCGCGAGCGCGGCATCACCATCAACACCGCCCACGTTGAGTACGAGACCGACAAGCGTCACTACGCTCACGTGGACTGCCCTGGACACGCCGACTATGTTAAGAACATGATCACCGGTGCTGCTCAGATGGACGGCGCGATCCTCGTCGTGTCCGCCGCTGACGGCCCGATGCCCCAGACCCGTGAGCACATCCTGCTCTCCCGCCAGGTCGGCGTTCCCGCCATCGTCGTGGCTCTGAACAAGTGCGACATGGTCGACGACCCCGAGCTGCTGGAGCTGGTTGAGCTCGAGGTCCGCGAGCTGCTCTCCTCCTACGAGTTCCCTGGCGACACCATCCCGTTCGTCCGGGTCTCCGCCGTGGGCGCCCTGAACGACAAGCCCGAGTGGATCAAGGCTGTCGAAGAGCTCATGGACGCCGTCGACGCCTACATTCCGACCCCGGAGCGCGACGATGCCAAGCCCTTCCTGATGCCCGTTGAGGACGTCTTCACCATCACCGGCCGTGGTACCGTCGTGACCGGCCGCGTCGAGCGTGGCCGCGTCAAGGTCGGCGAGCAGGTCTCCATCATCGGCCTGTCCGAGGAGACCAAGACCACCGTCGTCACCGGCCTCGAAATGTTCCGCAAGCTGCTGGACGAGGTTATGGCCGGTGACAACGTCGGCGCCCTCCTCCGCGGTATCGACAAGAAGGACGTCGAGCGTGGCCAGGTTCTGGCTAAGCCCGGCTCTGTGAAGCCCTTCACCCGCTTCAACGGCGCTGTTTATATCCTCTCCAAGGAAGAGGGCGGCCGTCACAACCCCTTCTTCAACGGCTACCGCCCGCAGTTCTACTTCCGCACCACCGACGTGACCGGCGTCATCAAGCTGCCCGAGGGCGTCGAGATGGTTATGCCTGGTGACAACGTGAGCATCGAAGTCGAGCTGATCACCCCGATCGCCATGGAGGAAGGCCTCCGCTTCGCCATCCGTGAGGGTGGCCGTACCGTGGGCGCCGGCCGCGTCGCCACCATCCACGGCTAAGATTACTAAGCCTGCCCGGGGGTCCGGCCCTTGGCCGGACCCCCGTCAGTGGGCTTGTGGTTCACTAACTGCGGAGCCCTACGCTCTATCAGAGGAGGGAAATGAAAGATGGCCAATCAGAAGATCCGCATTAAGCTGCGGGCCTTCGATCACAAGATGCTCGACACCTCCGCCGCCAAGATCGTGGAGACGGCTCAGCGCACCGGCGCCAGCGTAAGCGGCCCGATCCCGCTGCCCACCGAGAAGAACATCTACACGATCCTGACTGCCCCCAACGGCGAGAAGGACATCCGTGAGCAGTTCGAGATGCGCACCCATAAGCGCCTGATCGACATCCTGGAGCCCACCTCCAAGACCGTTGAGGCGCTCATGAAGCTCGACTTGCCCGCCGGCGTCGACATCGAGATCAAGCTGTAGTCAAGTCCGGGGAATCGCTACCCCGGCCAGGCCTCAGGCGGCCTGCGTGTATCAATCATGTCGCCGGGACCGGGAGAGCCTGTTCAAGTAGCCCGAGAGCCCTGCGACCACTGATTTGGAGGTGGCTTCCGTGAAGAAAGGCATCCTGGGCAAGAAGCTGGGCATGACCCAGATCTTCGCCGCCGATGGCAAGATCGTCCCCGTCACCGTCGTGGAAGCCGGTCCGTGCACCGTCGTCCAGAAAAAGACGACTGATACGGACGGCTACAACGCTGTTCAGGTCGGTTTCGACAGCATCAAGGAGAAGCTGGTAAACAAGCCTGCCAAGGGCCACTTTGCCAAGCACAACGTGAAGGCGACCCGCTATCTGCGGGAGTTCCGACTAGAGAGCATCGACGCCCTGAACGTGGGCGACGAGATTAAAGCCGACATCTTCGCCGAGGGCGATCTGGTTGATGTCAGCGGCATGTCTCGTGGTAAGGGGTTTGCTGGTGGCATCAAGCGGTGGGGCTTCCATCGTGGTCCCGAGGCCCACGGCTCGAAATATCACCGGGCTCCGGGCTCCCTGGGCAAGCGCTCCTGGGCGCGTGTTCCCAAGGGCCGCAAGCTGCCCGGCCACCTGGGCGTTGAGAAGGTCACCGTCCAGGGCCTGCGGATTGTGCGTGTTGACGCCGATCGCAACCTGATTCTCATCAAGGGCGCCGTCCCCGGAGCCAAGGGCGCTCTGATCACGATCCGTGACTCTGTGAAGGCCGCCAAGGCCCGCTAGTCGTCCCGAAAGGAGGAACAAGACATGCCGAAAGTGGCCGTATATAATCGTGAAGGCGCCACCGTCGGGGAGATCACCCTTTCGGACGCCGTTTTTGGGGCCGAGGTGAACCAGGGCCTTCTGCACGAGGTTGTGCAGATGTATCTGGCTAACCAGCGTCAGGGTACTTCCGACACCAAGACCCGCTCCGAAGTCTCTGGCGGCGGCAAGAAGCCGTGGCGCCAGAAGGGCACCGGCCGTGCCCGCCAGGGTTCCACCCGTGCCCCGCACTGGCGTCATGGTGGCGTCGCGTTCGGTCCGCATCCCCGCGAGTTTGGCTGGACGATGCCCAAGAAGGCCCGTCGCGCCGCTCTCCGCCAGGCCCTCAGCGCCAAGGTGGCTGCCGGTGATGTGATCGTTCTCGACAGCTTCGATCTCGCCGCTCCCAAGACCGCTGAGGTCGCCACGCTGCTCACCAAGCTGAACGCCGCGAAGAAGGCCTTCATCGTGACCGGTGAGCAGAACGTGAACGTTTACAAGTCCGCTCGCAACATCCCCGGTGTCAACAGCAACTCCGCCCGGAACCTCAACGTCTATGAGGTCCTCAACGGCGGCAAGCTCGTCCTCACCAAGGATGCCGTGGCGAAGGTTGAGGAGGTGCTCGGCTAATGGACGCTCGCGACCTGATCCTCAAGCCGCTCATCTCTGAAAAGGCCGTTGCCAAGATGGGCGAGGGCAAGTATGCTTTCAAGGTTCGCCTCGACGCGAACAAGACTCAGATCGCTGACGCCATCGAGAAGATCTACGGCGTCACCGTGACCGGCGTCAACACCATCCGCATGATGGGCAAGGAACGCCGTGTTGGCAAGTTCACCGGCCGCCGCTCCGACTGGAAGAAGGCCATCGTCCAGCTCAAGGAAGGCGACAGCATCAAGGTCTTCGAGGGCCTGTAAGGAGGGTACACGATGGGAATCAAGAGCTTTAAGCCCACTTCCCCGGGTATCCGCCAGATGACGAGCCACACCTTCGAGGAGATCACCAAGACGAGTCCGGAGAAGTCTCTCCTGGAGCGTCTCACCAAGAAGGCCGGCCGCAACGTCTACGGCCGCATTACCGTCCGACATCAGGGCGGCGGCGTCAAGCGGATGTACCGGGTTATCGATTTCAAGCGCAACGAGTTCGACGGCATGGCTGCTAAGGTTGTCGCCATCGAATACGATCCGTACCGCACCTCCCGTATCGCTCTCATCCAGTTCGCCAACGGCGTGAAGCGGTATATCCTCGCCCCCGTTGGCCTGAACGTCGGCGACTCGGTCGTCAGCGGCCCTGAGTCCGACATCAAGATCGGCAA
The DNA here is from genome assembly GCA_050789255.1 of Symbiobacteriaceae bacterium. GTDB lineage: Bacteria > Bacillota > Sulfobacillia > Symbiobacteriales > Symbiobacteriaceae > JBOZRQ01. Next base: position 95,800 of record JBOZRQ010000007.1, on the reverse strand, counting down.
CGCTCTGCCCCTGGCCAACATCCCTGTTGGTACCGTGGTGCACAACGTTGAGCTCCGGCCCGGCGCCGGCGGCCAGCTGGTCCGCTCCGCCGGTTCCTCCGCCCAGATCATGGCCAAGGAAGGCGGCATGGCCCTTCTGCGCCTCCCCTCCGGTGAGCAGCGCAAGGTCCACCTGACCTGCCGGGCCACCGTTGGCCAGGTCGGCAACCTCGAGCACGAGAACGTCGTGATCGGCAAGGCCGGCCGCAAGCGCCACATGGGCATCCGCCCGACCGTCCGCGGTGTCGTTATGAACCCGGTCGACCACCCGCATGGTGGTGGTGAAGGCAAGTCCCCGATCGGTCGTCCGAGCCCGGTCACCCCGTGGGGCAAGCCGACCCTGGGTTACAAGACTCGCAAGTCCAAGAACAAGTCCGACAAGTATATTGTGAGCCGCCGTAAGAAGTAAGGAAGGGGTGTAGAAACAAATGGGTCGTTCCCTCAAGAAGGGGCCGTATATCGACTCCTCAGTTGAGAAGAAGATCCTCGCCATGAACGATAAGGGCGAGAAGAAGGTCTTCAAGACCTGGGCCCGTGACTGCACCATCTTCCCGGAGATGGTCGGCCACACGATCGGTGTCCACAACGGCCAGAAGCATATCCCGGTGTATGTCACCGAAGAGATGGTTGGCCACAAGCTGGGTGAGTTCGCTCCGACCCGGACCTTCAAGGGTCACGGCGGCGATGAGAAGTCCAGCCGCGTTCGGTAACAAAACCCTTGAAGTCTGAGTGAAGGAGGTTAACGCACGTGGAAGTGAAGGCTAGCACCCGCCATGTTCGCATCTCCCCTCGCAAGGTCCGGATCGTTATCGATCTGGTCCGAGGCAAGAGTGTGAGCGAGGCGCTGACGCTCCTCAAGTTTATTCCCAAGCGTGCCAGCGAGCCGATCGCCAAGGTGATCAAGAGCGCCGCTGCGAACGCTGAGCACAACTTCAACCTCAACAAGGATAACCTGGTGATTGCCCAGGCCTTCGTTGACCAGGGACCGACCATGAAGCGGTTCCATCCGCGGCAGCGGGGACAGGCGTTCCCGATCCTGAAGCGGACCTCCCACATCACCGTTACGGTGAAGGAAAAGGAGGCTAAGTAAAGTGGGTCAGAAAGTACACCCGAAGGGCCTCCGCATTGGTATCGTCAAGGATTGGGATACCAAGTGGTACGCCAACAAGAAGAACTTCTCCGACCTCCTCGTTGAGGACGTGAAGGTTCGCAAGTTCGTGAAGAAGGCGCTGTATAACAGCGGCGTCTCCCGGATTGAGATCGAGCGTGCCGCCAACCGCCTGAAGGTCACCGTGCACACCGCTAAGCCGGGCATGGTGATCGGCAAGCAGGGCGCCGGTATCGCCGACCTGCAGAAGACCCTGGAGAACATGACCGGCAAGTCCGTCTCCCTCAACGTTGTTGAGATCCGGTCTGCCGAACTGGACGCTCAGCTGGTGGCCGAGAACATCGCCCAGCAGCTCGAGAAGCGGATTGCCTTCCGCCGTGCCATCAAGCAGTCGATCCAGAAGTCGATGCGCATGGGCGCCAAGGGTATCCGTGTCATCATCAGCGGCCGTATCGGCGGCGCCGAAATCGCCCGCAAGGAGCGGTCCTGGGAGGGCACTGTGCCCCTGCACACCCTCCGTGCTAACATCGACTACGGCTTCGCTGAGGCCAACACCACGTACGGCAAGATCGGCGTGAAGTGCTGGATGTTCGTCGGCGACCGCACTGCTGCTCCTGCTCCTGGCGAGCGCCGTGAGCGCGGCGACCGCGAGGGCCGTGGCGGCGATCGCGGCGGCCGTGGCGGCAACCGTGGCGCTGGTGGCGCCGGTGGCCGTGGCGGCAACCGCGGTGCTGGTGGTCCTGGTGGCAACCGTGGCCCTGGTGGCCCTGGTGGCGCCGGCCGTCCGCAGGGTGGCCCCCGTCCCGCCGTTGACCGTGCTGCGATTGCGGCCGGCCCGAAGCCCGTCAATCGGGAAGGAGGTCGTAGCTAATGCTCGCTCCGAAGCGTGTTAAGTGGCGCCGGCCTCACAAGGCCGCCGTTAAGCTGAACCGTGGCCAGTCCAAGGGCGGCACCTTTGTCTCCTTTGGCGAGTACGGCCTCGTGGCTCTTGAAGCCGGCTTCGTGACCGACCGTCAGATCGAGGCTGCTCGTATCGCGATGACTCGCTTCATCAAGCGTGGCGGCCAGGTCTGGATCAAGGTGTTCCCGCACAAGTCCATTACCCGCAAGCCCGCCGAGACCCGTATGGGTTCCGGTAAGGGCGCCCCGGAGTACTGGGTTGCGGTTGTCAAGCCGGGCCGGATCATGTTCGAGCTGGCCGGCGTCCCCGTCGAGACCGCCAAGGAAGCCATGCGCCTCGCGGCTCACAAGCTTCCGATCAAGACCAAGTTCGTGACCAAGGCGGAGACCACTGCCGCCGTGGCTGAGACGGGTGGTGAAGCGAATGAAGGTTAAGGAACTCCGGGATATGTCCACCGAGGAACTCAATAGCAAGGTGGCCAGCCTGAAGGAGGAACTCTTTAACCTCCGTTTCCAGCTGGCGGTCAACAATCTGGATAACCCCGCTCGTATTCGCGAGGTGCGGCGGTCTATTGCTCAGTGCAAGACCCTCATCCGTGAGCGCGAGCTCAAGGCGAACGCCTAACACGGGAGGAGGTTAAAGCATGACTGAAGAGCGTAATCTCCGCAAGACCCGCGTTGGCGTGGTCACCAGCGACAAGATGGAGAAGACCGTCGTCGTCAGCGTTGAGACCCTGGTGGAGCACCCGCTTTACGGTAAGCGCGTGAAGCAGACCACCAAGTTCAAGGCCCATGACGAGCAGAACCAGTGCAAGGTTGGAGACAAGGTCCGGATCATGGAGACCCGCCCGCTGTCCAAGGACAAGCGCTGGCGTGTGGTCGAGATTATCGAGACCGCACAGGGTTAATCGCACCGAATTTAATCCCCGACAAGACTCGGGGCCTGTCGTAAGGGCAGGTTAGCAAGGTCCCTCCCCTCTCCGGGGGATGGGAAACCGGCTGACTTTTGAGAGGAGGTTCGGCTTATGATCCAGGTCCAGACCCGTCTGGCGGTGGCCGACAACACCGGCGCCAAGGAACTGATGTGCATCAAGGTCCTGGGCGGTTCCCGGCATCGTTATGCCGGCATCGGCGACATTATCGTTTGCTCGGTCAAGGCCGCGGCTCCGGGCGGCGTCGTCAAGAAGGGCGACGTGGTCAAGGCCGTGGTGGTCCGTACTCGGAAGCCCGCTCGCCGCGTGGATGGCTCCTACATCCGCTTCGACGAGAACGCTGCCGTCATCCTGAAGGACGAGAAGGAGCCCAAGGGCACCCGTATCTTCGGCCCGGTCGCTCGCGAACTGCGCGACCGTGAGTTCATGAAGATCATCTCCCTGGCTCCCGAAGTTCTGTAGTCGGGAGGAGGTAGCAAAATGGCTAACAAGGTTCATGTCAAGAAGGATGACGAGGTCGTCGTCATTACCGGCAAGGACAAGGGCAAGCAGGGCAAGGTTACTAAGGTCCTCCCCAAGACCAACCGTGTGGTGGTCGCCGGGGTCAATGTGGTCAAGAAGCACACCAAGCCCTCCGCTCGGAACATGCAGGGCGGCATCATCGAAATGGAAGCTCCGATCGACGCTTCCAACGTGATGTCCCTGGAGAAGATCGAGCAGAAGAAAGCAAAGAAGAAGAACGGCTAACCGCTTAGCGGCGCCGTAGAAAGGAGGCTTGTGTCACTTGGCCAACCTGAAGAAGAAGTATGAGCAGGAAGTTGTGCCTGCACTTCAGAAGCAGTTCAATTACCCCAACGTGATGATGCTCCCCCATCTGGAGAAGGTCGTCGTTAACGTTGGTCTCGGCGAGGCGGTTCAGAACGCCAAGGCTGTTGACGCCGCCGTGGGCGATATCGCCGCCATCACCGGTCAGCGTCCCGTGGTCACCCGTGCGAAGAAGTCCATCGCGACCTTCAAGATTCGCCAGGGCATGCCCATCGGCTGCAAGGTGACCCTGCGTGGCGAGCGCATGTGGGACTTCGTCGAGAAGCTCTTCTACGTTGCTCTGCCCCGTGTGCGTGACTTCCGCGGCGTTTCGCCGAAGGCTTTTGACGGCCGTGGCAATTACGCCCTCGGCCTCAAGGAACAGCTTATCTTCCCGGAGATCGACTACGATAAGGTAGATAAGATCCGGGGCATGGACATCATTATTGTGACGACTGCCAAGACCGACGAGGAGGCCAAGGCGCTCCTCAAGGGCCTGGGCATGCCGTTCAAGGAAAGCTAAGGAGGGGACTGCCGTGGCAAAGACTTCGTTGAAGCTGAAGGCGGCGGGCCCGCAGAAGTTTGAGGTCCGGTCCTACAACCGGTGCAAGCTGTGCGGCCGTCCCCATGCCTACATGCGGAAGTTCGGCATCTGCCGTCACTGCTTCCGCAAGCTGGCCCATGAGGGCCAGATTCCCGGCGTTCGTAAGGCTAGCTGGTAGTGATGAGACCGGGCAGGGGAGTTGGGCAGCGAGCGGGACATACCCGCCGCTGCCAGCCACCGGCGAAGTGTAACAACCTCCACGCCGGGGCGCAGGTTACGCCTGTTCACCAACTCCAACCGCCCGATCCTGAAAGGAGGATTAAGCGACATGGTGGTTTCTGATCCGATCGCGGACCTGCTTACTCGCATCCGCAACGCGAACATGGTGAACCATGACCGCATCGAGGTTCCGGGCTCCAAGCTGAAGAAGGCCATCGTCCAGATCCTGAAGGACGAGGGCTTCGTGCGGGACTTCGAGTGGGTCGACAACGGTCACCAGGGCATCATCCGGGTGTTCCTGAAGTACGGCCCGAACAAGACCAAGGTCATTTCTGGCCTGCGCCGTATCTCGAAGCCCGGCCTGCGCGTTTACGCCAAGAAGGATCAGGTGCCCAAGGTGCTCCGCGGTCTTGGTATCGCGATTCTGAGCACCTCCCGCGGCATCATGACTGACAAGAAGGCCCGCCAGGAAGGCGTCGGCGGCGAGGTTCTCTGCTACATCTGGTAAGGAAGGAGGTGCAGCCGTGTCTCGTATCGGTAAGGCTCCGATTAAGCTCCCCGCTGGTGTTGAGGTGAAGAACGAGGGCAACCTCGTGACCGTCAAGGGCCCGAAGGGCACCCTGAGCCGCCAGCTGAACAAGGACATGATCATCACCATTGAGAACGGCGCCCTCCTGGTCGCCCGTCCTTCGGATGAGCGGAACCACAAGGCGCTGCATGGCCTGACTCGCTCCCTGATCAACAACATGGTCGAGGGCGTGACGAAGGGCTATTCCCGGAACCTGGAGATGGTCGGCACCGGCTACCGTGCTGCTAAGGCCGGTACCAAGCTGACCCTGACCGTTGGCTTCTCGCACCCGGTCGAGTTCGAGGCCCCTGCGGGCATCGAGTTCGTTGTGCCGGCCCAGAACCAGATCGTGGTGAACGGCATCGACAAGGAGGTTGTCGGCCAGGTGGCCGCCAACATCCGTTCGGTCCGTCCGCCCGAGCCGTACCTGGGCAAGGGCATCAAGTACGCTGGTGAGAAGATCCGCCGCAAGGAAGGCAAGACCGGTAAGAAGTAAGGGGGTGACCGAGGATGATTACCAAGCAGGACCGCAATGCGAAGCGCCAGGTGCGCCAGGTCCGCGTTCGGAAGACCGTCCACGGCACGCCCGAGCGGCCGCGGCTTAACGTCTTCCGTTCCAACCAGAACATCTATGCCCAGCTGATTGACGACACCGTCGGCAAGACGCTGGTTTCTGCCTCCACTCTCGACCCCGAGGTGAAGGGCCGGCTGGAAGGCACCGGCGGCAACGTTGACGCCGCCAAGATCGTCGGCGAGGTTATTGCCAAGCGTGCTGTCGCCGCTGGCGTGACCCTGGTCGTGTTCGACCGTGCTGGCTACCTGTACCATGGTCGGGTTGCCGCTCTCGCTGACGCCGCTCGCGAAGCCGGTCTGCAGTTCTAAGTCGAGGGAGGGAACAACGAAGTGGCTCGCATTGATACCAGCCAGATGGACCTGAAGGAGAAGATGGTGGACCTTCGCCGTGTCGCCAAGACCGTGAAGGGCGGCCGCCGCATGAGCTTCTCCGCTCTCATGGTTGTCGGCGACGGTAACGGCCACGTGGGCGCCGGCCTGGGCAAGGCCGCCGAAATCCCCGAGGCTGTCCGCAAGGGCACCGAAGACGCCAAGAAGTCAATGGTTGCGATTCCCCTGAACGGCACCACGATCCCCCACGAGGTGGTCGGTGAGTTCGGTGCTGGCCGGGTTCTGCTGAAGCCTGCTTCCGAGGGTACCGGCGTTATCGCCGGCGGCGCTGTCCGCGCCGTGCTCGAGGCTGCCGGTATTCGTAACATCCTCACCAAGAGCCTGGGCTCCAACAACGCCGCGAATCAGGTGCTCGCCACCCTCGCCGGCTTGAAGGCGCTCAAGAGTGCTGAGGAAGTTGCGAAGCTGCGCGGCAAGCCTGTCGAGCAGATTCTCGGTTAAGGGGGGTAATACAGATGGCTGAGAAGCTGATTATTACCCTCAAGCGCGGTCTGGCCGGCAAGCATAAGAACCAGATCGCTACCTGCAAGGCCCTGGGCCTTGGCAAGACCGGTTCGACGGTGGAGCAGCCCGACAATCCTGCCATTCGTGGCATGATCACCAAGGTGGCGCATCTCGTCGAGGTCACCGAAGCTTAAGCGAACCAAATGCGGGGTCTAGCGACTCCGTTACGTGAGTGGGGCGCCGAGCTTTGCAGCACGGCGCCCACCAGACCCTGACGAAAAAGAGGTGACAGACAGATGCATTTGCATGAGCTTGCTCCCAATCCTGGTGCTAAGAAGGAGCGCAAGCGCCTCGGCCGTGGTATCGGCTCGGGCCTTGGCAAGACCTCCGGTAAGGGCCACAAGGGTCAGAACGCCCGCGCAGGCGGCGGTGTCCGCCCCGGCTTCGAGGGCGGCCAGATGCCCCTGATGCGCCGCCTCCCGAAGCGTGGCTTCTCCAACGAGCCGTTCCGGACGCGTTACGAGGTCGTGAACCTCGGCACGCTGGATCGCTTTGAGGCTGGCACGGTGGTCACTCCCGAGCTCCTCGAAGAGTCCCGCCTGTGCAAGAACGCCACCAAGGGCGTGAAGGTCCTGGGCACCGGTGACATCACCAAGGCTCTGACCGTTCGTGTCCATCAGATCAGCGAATCTGCTAAGCAGAAGATCGAAGCTGCTGGAGGTAAGGTCGAGGTCCTCGGAGAAGCCACCGAAGAGGTGAAGTAACAGCCATGGCCAACGCACTGGAGACGCTGCGCAACTCGCTGCGTATGCCCGGATTGAGAAACCGGTTGCTCTTCACGGCTATGATGCTAGTCGTTCTACGTGTCGGCGCACACATTCCCGTGCCGGGCCTTAACCCGGACGTGGTAAAGGGACTTTTCGACCGGGGGGGTTTCCTCGGTCTGGTCGACCTGTTCTCCGGTGGCGCCTTCAAGTCGTTCGCCATCTTCGCGATGAGCGTATCGCCGTATATCAACTCGTCGATCATCATGCAGCTCCTGACCATCGTCATTCCGAAGCTGGAAGAGATGCAGAAGGAAGGCGAGGAAGGGCGTAAGAAGATCCAGCAATATACCCGTTACGGCACGGTGGTCCTGGGTTTGGTACAGGCGTTCGGTCTCGGGCTAACCCTGAAAAACCAGAACGCTTACCTGAACAACAACTGGACCACGCTCTTCGTGATCATGGTCAGCCTTACGGCTGGCACCGCCTTCCTGATGTGGATGGGCGAAATGATCACGGAGAAGGGCATCGGCAACGGTATGTCGCTGATTATCTTCGCGAACATCGTTGCTCGGGTGCCGAATACGATCATTCGGTTGATCGAAATGGTGCGCGCGGGTGCTTTGAACATCTTCCAGCTTGGCCTAGTGGCTGTTCTGGCGATTATCGTCGTGGCTCTCGTGATCCTGATCACCGAAGGTGTGCGCAAGATTCCGGTCGAGTACGCTAAGCGGGTCGTGGGCAAGCGTGTCTACGGCGGCCAGCGCACTCACCTGCCGCTGAAGATCAACCAGGCCGGCGTAATCCCGGTCATCTTCGCTCAGTCGCTGCTGATGTTCCCGGTGACCATTGCCCAGTTCGTGCCGACCTCGGCATTTGCTCGGTGGGTCAACGCACACTTCAGCTCGGGGAGCGTTTGGTACTGGCTCGCCTTCTCCCTGATGATCGTCTTCTTCACGTATTTCTACACGGCGGTCACTTTCAACCCGACCGACATTGCGGATAACATGAAGAAGAACGGCGGCTTCATTCCGGGCTTCCGGCCCGGCAAGCCTACCGCTGACTACCTGTCTCGGATCTCCGAGCGGATTACGCTGGTCGGTTCGCTGTTCCTGGCTGGCCTGAGTGTAATGCCGATCATCGCTATCAAGGTGACCGGTGTACAGGAGGCCTACCTGGGCGGCACCGCGCTGCTGATCGTCGTCGGTGTGGCACTGGAGACCATGAAGCAGATCGAGGCCCAGATGGTGATGCGTCACTACCAGGGCTTCATGCGGTCATAGAGTCCAGTTCGGTGTTGCGCAGAGGACCGGTGCACCCCTTCGTGGGCGTACCGGTCCTCGCGAACGCCTTGCGCCGGGTAAAGCGGCGCATAGAGACCCCCTCGCAAGGAGGTTGGAGCCGTGCGCATCATCCTAATGGGCCCCCCCGGAGCCGGCAAGGGCACTCAGGCTGCTTTGCTGGCGGAGCAGGAATCTATCCCCCACATCTCCACGGGCGACATTTTCCGTGCGAATATGAGCCAGGGCACTGAGCTCGGCAAGTTGGCCAAATCCTTTGTGGACGCCGGTAAACTGGTGCCCGATGATGTAACCAACGCAATGGTCAAGGATCGGCTCGCCAAGGATGACTGCAAGAAGGGCTTTATCCTTGATGGCTTTCCGCGCTCCTCTGACCAGGCGGCCGCTCTGGAGCAGATGTTGACGGATTTGGGCGCTACCCTGGACGCGGTAGTCAAGATCGACGTACCTGACAGCTTGCTCGTTGAGCGTGCCGAGGGACGGCGTGTCTGCCGCAGTTGCGGTGCGACCTACCACATTAAGTTCAATCCGCCCCAGAAGGAAGGCGTTTGCGATAAGTGCGGCGGCGAGCTGTACCATCGCAGCGACGACTACGCCGAGAAGGTTGCCGTGCGCCTATCCGAGTACCACAACAGCACCCGCCCGGTGCTGGAGTACTACGAGAGCAAGGGCATGGTGAAGACGGTTGACGGCGACCAGCCCATGGACGTAGTCACCGCCGAGATCAAGAAGATCGTAAAGGGCGCTTAGCATGATCATTCTCAAGACCCCGCGCGAGATCGAGATCATGAAAGAGGCCGGCCGGATCGTCTACGAGGTGCACCAGGAGCTGGCGAAAGCCGTGGCTCCGGGCGTCACCACGGGCGAGCTGGACGCGCTGGCGGAATCCCTGATCCGAAAGGCCGGCGGCGTTCCGACCTTCAAGGGCTACAACGGGTTTCCCGCCTCGATCTGCGCTTCTGTCAACGAAGAGGTCGTTCACGGCATCCCTGGAAACCGGAAGCTCAAGGAGGGCGATGTGATCGCCATCGACCTTGGGGTGACGTACAAGGGGTACGTTGGCGACTCTGCCTACACCCACCCTGTGGGGAAGGTGGCGCCCGAAGCCCTGCGTCTGTTGGACGTGACGCGCGTTTCGCTTGAAAAAGCGATCGAGCAGTGCTATGCTGGCAAACGGCTAGGTGATGTGGGCTACGCTGTCCAGGCTTACGTAGAGGCGAACGGCTTTGGCGTCGTGCGTGACTACGTTGGGCATGGCGTCGGCGCCAAGATGCACGAAGATCCGCAGATCCCCAACTTTGGCGTGCCGGGTACCGGCGCTGTTCTCCGGCCTGGCATGGTCCTCGCCATCGAGCCCATGGTCAACATGGGCACATGGGAAGTGAAGACGCTGGCCGACAAATGGACAGTGGTCACTGCGGATACCAAGTTCTCGGCTCACTTTGAGCATACCGTCGCCATCACTGAGAACGGCCCGGTAATTCTCACCAAAGTGTGAGGAATATGCCGCCGCTGTTGTGTTATAATAGTGCTATTGGGCATTTGCCCGATGGGTCAGCGTGAGGTACGGAGGTGCGCCTGGTGGACCAACCGGGGATACGGCCCGGGGCGCTGGTGCGATCCTTGGCCGGACGTGATCAGGGAACTTGTTACGTCGTCCTCCGGCAGGTGGACGATCGGCGTGTGTTGGTCTGCAACGGCCAGCAGCGCACTGTGGATCGCCCCAAGGCCAAGAACAGACGGCACCTTGAGGTGCTCGGCTGGGTTGAGTCCCCTTTGGGCAACCGCCTGGAGAAGGGCGACAGGGTCTCGGATCAGGACATAAAAAAGGCTCTGGAAGCCAAACCAACGCGGGTGCTAGAGGAGGTCTAGGTCGAGTCTATGTCCAAGGACGACGTCATTGAGCTTGAAGGCACCGTCATCGAGCCGCTGCCGAACGCGATGTTCCGGGTCGAGCTGGCGAATGGACACAAGGTGCTTGCTCATGTGTCGGGCAAAATCCGCATGAACTTCATCCGAATTTTGCCGGGCGACAGAGTCACAATTGAACTCTCGCCATATGACCTGACTCGTGGTAGAATTGTATACCGGTTCAAGTAAAGCAAGTTTAGGTGTACGGACCACTTCTCTGTAGGCGGCCGGAAAACCGGGTGCCTTGGTGGTCTGTCGCCCTTTCATGCTTTCTCGAATAACCCATTTTCAAGTTTTACCCTGCGCTATCTAGAAGCCACTTTCGGCTACGAGCGCGCAAGAGAGGAGGGGCTGCTCGTGAAGGTTCGTCCGTCTGTGAAGCCGATCTGCGAGAAGTGCAAGGTCATCAAGCGTCGCGGCGCTGTTATGGTGATCTGCGAGAACCCCAAGCACAAGCAGAAGCAGGGCTAACTGCAGCAGGCGTCCTTATTTGAGGGCGCAGGGAATCATCAATTTTGTTCCTTTTGCCGGAGCCTCCCCCGCATGGGAGGGGTTATGGCTTACCCGCATGGATCTCGAAGACTCCGGTCACTGCCGGGAGGCGTGAAACCGGGTCGGAGCCAGGGCGAAGACTGTTCTGGGGCGGCTGGTTGTCGGGGCCCTTCTCTCCCTGCAACTTCCCAGTACAGCTAGCGTGCCGGACGAGTCGTGCAACCGCTTTGTCGTAAGGACTTGATTTCCTGAGGAGGGTATTACTCAAGCATGGCGCGTATCGCAGGCGTAGACCTGCCTCGTGACAAGCGTGTGGAGGCCGCCCTGCCGTATATCTACGGCATCGGCTGGGCCATCTCGCGCGAGATTCTGGCCAAGACCGGCATCAATCCCGACACTCGCGTGCGGGATCTCACGGAAGAGGAGATTGCCAAACTCCGTGAAACCATCGACCGGGACTACAAGGTCGAGGGTGACCTCCAGCGTGAGGTTCAGCTCAACATCAAGCGCCTGATTGAGATCGGTTCATACCGTGGCCTGCGGCATCGCCGTGGCCTGCCGACCCGTGGTCAGCGCACCAAGACCAACGCCCGCACCCGTAAGGGTCCGAAGCGCACGGTCGCCAATAAGAAGAAGGCCGGCAAGTAAAGGAGGGACACGTCTAAATGGCTAAGCGCGTAGTACGCACCAAGCGTAAGGAGCGGAAGCACGTAGATAAGGGCGTGGCCCATATCCGCTCGACTTTCAACAACACGATCGTGACCATCACCGACGTGCAGGGCAACGCCATTTCGTGGGCGACCTCCGGCGGTATGGGCTTCAAGGGCTCCCGTAAGTCCACCCCCTTCGCCTCGCAGATGGCTGCCGAGGCTGCGGCCAAGACTGCCATGGAGCATGGCATGCGCGAGGTCGAGGTTTTCGTCAAGGGCCCCGGTAGCGGCCGCGAAGCTGCGATTCGTCAGCTGCAGGCTGCGGGGCTTGAGGTCACGACCATCAAGGACGTGACTCCTATCCCCCATAACGGTTGCCGCCCGCCGAAGCGGCGCCGCGTCTAAGAGAAGGAGGGGACTTTTAACAAATGGCGCGTTATACCGACGCTGTCTGCCGGCTCTGCCGCCGGGAGGGCGTTAAGCTATACCTGAAGGGCGAGAAGTGCTACAGCGACAAGTGCCCCGTCGTGAAGCGCAACACCCCGCCCGGTCAGCACGGCGTTTCCCGCCGGAAGATGTCCGAGTACGGTGTTCAGCTCCGTGAGAAGCAGAAGGCCCGTCGTTTCTATGGCGTCCTGGAAGGCCAGTTCGAGAAGTACTTCGAGCTCGCCAGCCGCAAGAAGGGCGTTACCGGTGAGATCCTCCTCCAGACCCTCGAGCGCCGCCTGGACAACGTTGTGTACCGCATGGGCCTGGGCGCCAGCCGTTCCGAGGCTCGCCAGGTGGTCAAGCACTCCCACATCGAAGTCAACGGCCGCAAGGTGAACATCCCCTCCTACCTCGTGCGTGAGGGCGACGTCATCGCCGTCCGTGAGAGCTCCAAGGACCACAAGCGGATCAAGGAGCTGGCCGGCACGGTTCGCACCGTTCCCGCCTGGCTCAGCGTTGAGTCCGAAGCTCTGCGTGGCACCGTCGTCCGTCTGCCCAACCGCGACGAGATCGATGTGCCGGTGCAGGAGCACCTCATCGTCGAGCTGTACTCGCGCTAATCCTGCGGCATAGCCAGGAACGTTATCCGGCGATGTGGGTCGCTTGAGAGAGGGAATTGGGGGTATCTACAACATGATCGGAATGGAAAAGCCCAAGATTGAGTGCGTTGAGCTAGCCGAGGACAACAGCTACGGCAAGTTCGTGGTTGAACCGCTCGAGCGCGGCTATGGCATCACACTTGGCAATTCGCTGCGGCGCATCCTGCTCTCTTCCCTGCCGGGTGCCGCAGTTACCTCTGTGAAGATCGACGGCGTGCTGCATGAGTTCTCCACCATCCCCGGGGTCGTGGAGGACGTTACGGACATTATCCTCAACCTCAAGCAGCTCTCGCTGAAGGTGCACAGCGACGGTACCAAGACCCTGCGCATTGACGCGGAGGGCGAGGGAGTCGTTACGGCTGGGGACATTCATACGGACGCCGATGTGGAGATCCTCAATCCGGGCCTGCACATCGCCACCCTGGATAAGGGCGGCCGCCTCACTGCCGAGATTACCGTCGGCAAGGGGCGCGGTTACGTCCCGGCTGACCAGAACAAGACCCCGGATATGCCGATTGGCGTGATCCCGGTGGACTCGATCTTCAGCCCGATCCGCCGTGTGAACTACACCATTGAGCATACCCGTGTTGGTAACCGTACCAACTACGACAAGCTCACCCTCGAGGTTTGGACCAACGGCACTGTCAAGCCGGACGAGGCTTGCTCCTGGGGCGCCAAGATCCTCAAGGAGCACCTGGAGCTCTTCCTCTCCCTGACCGACGATGCGGATACCATCGAGGTTATGCAGGAGAAGGACGAGAACGACCGGAACAAGCTGATGGAGATGACCATCGAGGAGCTCGACCTCTCCGTGCGTTCTTACAACTGCCTGAAGCGGGCCGGCATCAATACCGTCGCGGAGCTTTGCGCCAAGACGGAGGAAGAGATGATCAAGGTCCGCAACCTGGGCAAGAAGTCGCTCGAAGAGGTTACGCAGAAGCTGGCCGGTATCGGCCTGAGCCTGCGCAAGTCCGACGACTAACTCGCTGTGGCGGCGCTACTTAACCGCCGCACTGACTGTCACTGCGATAGGGGTGAACACGTAAAATGGCTTTGTATCAGAAGCTCGGCCGCGACAGCTCCGCTCGTAAGGCCCTGTTCCGCGCCGTGGTTACCGCTCTGTTCGACAAGGAGCGGATCGAGACCACCGAGGGCAAGGCCCAGGAGATCCAGGCGATCGCTGAGGGGTTCATCACCCTTGCTAAGAAGGACACCCTCGCCAACCGTCGCCAGGCGCTGGCCTTCATCTACGACGAGTCCGTCGTCAAGAAGCTCTTTGAGAACATCGCTCCGCGGTACGCGGATCGCAACGGCGGCTACACCCGTGTCATGAAGACCGGTGTCCGCAAGGGCGACGCTGCTCCGATGGCGATTCTGGAGCTCGTGTAAGATCGCTTACCGGAAGACCCGGGCGCCTTCGGCGCTCGGGTCTTTTGCTAGGACGGGATGTGGTAGGTTGGGTCAGGCTTTCATTTCTGCCGATCGGGTTTCGTTTACCTATGGGGCCGGGCTCGCGCTCGATCAGGTGGATTTCACCGTGCGGCGGGGCGAGTTCGTCGCGGTGCTGGGCATGAACGGGTCGGGCAAGTCGACGCTGGCCCGGCACTTTAACGCGCTGCTGGTGCCCCGGGAGGGGACCGTGCTGGTCGACGGCATGGATACCCGGGAGGATAAGCACCTGTGGGCCATTCGGGACCGGGTGGGCATGGTCTTTCAGAACCCGGACAACCAGATCGTCGCGGCCGTGGTGGAGGAGGACGTGGCGTTCGGCCCTGAGAACCAGGGGCTGCCCTCCGCCGAGATACGGCGGCGGGTGGAGGAGGCGCTGGCGGCCGTGGGGATGATCCACATGGCCCAGCGGGCGCCCCACCTGCTGAGCGGCGGTCAGAAGCAGCGGGTGGCCATCGCGGGCGCCCTGGCGCTTCGCCCTGCCTGTTTGATCCTGGACGAACCTACGGCCATGCTGGACCCTTCAGGTCGGGCCGAGGTCGGCGAGGTCGTTCGCCGGCTCAACCGGGAGTTGGGGATGGCGGTCGTATGGATCACGCACTTTATGGAAGAGGCGGCCGAAGCGGATCGGGTCGTAGTGATGGCGGGGGGCAAGGTGGTGCTCGAAGGAGCTCCGCAGGAGGTCTTTACGCAGACCGGCCGGCTTCGGGACCTGCGGCTCGATGTGCCGCCGGCCGTGGCTGCCGCCGAGCGGCTCAGGCAGTCGGGGGTTAAGCTGCCGGAGGGGATCCTCACCTTAGAAGAGCTGGTGGAAGCGCTATGCCGATTACACTGAGCCGTGTCAGCCATGTGTACCAGCCGGGCACTCCCTACGAGTGGCAGGCGCTGGAGGACGTGTCGCTGACCATACCAGACGGGCAGTTCTGGGGAATTATTGGGCCGACGGGTTCAGGCAAGTCCACCTTGATCCAGACGATGAACGGGCTGATCAAGCCGACCAGCGGGCACGTTTCCGTGGACGGGGTGAATCTGGCGGAGAAGGGCGTCAACCTCAAGCAGGTGCGCATGAAGGTGGGGCTGGTCTTTCAGTACCCCGAGCATCAGCTCTTTGGGGAGACGATCTTCGAGGATGTCGCTTTCGGGCCCCGGAACATGGGGTTGTCGGCTGCTGAGGTGGAGCAGCGTGTCGTAGTGGCGCTCGAGCGGGTTGGGCTGGGTCCGGAATTCCGCGCCAGATCGCCCTTCGGGCTGTCAGGTGGACAGGCCCGCCGGGTGGCGCTGGCGGGAGTTATGGCCATGGAGCCCCGGGTGCTAATCCTCGACGAGCCCACCGCCGGCCTGGACCCCAGGGGGCGGGAGGAGATTCTGTCCCTGGTGAAGGGCTTTCCGGCCCTTGGCATGACGGTGCTCCTGGTATCCCACAGCATGGACGACGTGGCCCAGATGGCCGACCAGGTTGTCGTGATGCACCGGGGCAAGGTGCATATGCAAGGCAGCCCCACCGAGCTGTTCGCCCGGCGACGGGAGCTGGAGGAGATCGGCCTGGGGGTCCCGGCAGCGGCGCAACTGGTCGACATGCTCCGGCAGCGGGGCTGGGACCTGCCGCTTACCGCTGTGACCCTGGAGCAGGCGATCGCCGCGATCCGGGGCGCCCTCGGGAAAGGGGGCGGGAAGGCGTGAACCTGCAGGCTGTAACCGTTGGGCAGTACTTCCCGGGAAACTCGTTCCTGCACCGGCTGGACCCCCGCACGAAGATTCTTGCTGTGGTTCTGCTGTCGATCTCGATCTTTCTGCCAAAGGCCTGGCCCGGCTACGCCGTAACGGCTGGCTTCGTGCTGATCGCCGTCCTGGCGTCACAGGTGCCGGTTAAGTTTCTGCTGCGGGGCCTGCGTCCGATTCTGATCATCCTGGCGATCACGGTGCTGTTTAACATGTTTCTCACGCCTGGTGAGGTGCTGTGGCGGTTCTGGAAGCTCTCGGTCACCCGCGAGGGCATCATCCTGTCGGTGACAGCGGCAACCCGGCTGATTCTGCTGGTGATCTCCGCTTCGCTTCTGACCCTGACCACATCGCCGATCCGGCTGACGGACGGCATGGAGCGGCTCCTGAGGCCTTTCTCACGCTTTGGGGTCCCTGCCCATGAACTGGCACTGATGATGACGATCGCCTTGCGGTTCATTCCGACCCTGATCGATGAGGCGGACCGGATCATGCGAGCGCAGATGGCTCGTGGCGCCGACATTGGCACAGGATCGGTGGTCGCCCGAATCAAGGGGCTGATTCCGGTGATGGTGCCCCTGTTTGTGGCTGCCTTCCGGCGGGCCGACGAGCTCGCCACGGCCATGGAGGCCCGGGGTTACCGCGGCGGTGAGGGCCGGACCCGTATGAAGGAGTTGGCGCTGACGGCTGCCGACGCTGGCGCCTGGGCGCTGTTCGTGGTCTACCTGGGCGCCGTCGTGTGGCTGCGTGTAAGCGGACGGGGGTGATGCGATGCTGAGGACCGTGAAACTGACGCTGCAGTACGATGGGACGGCCTATGCCGGCTTTCAGAGGCAGCCGAACGGGGTCACGGTGCAGGAACGGCTGGAGGAGGCCCTGCGGGCGCTCACAGGCGATCCTGCGTTCAAGATCGGGGCGGCGTCGGGTCGGACGGACGCCGGGGTTCACGCTCGCGGGCAGGTGGTTCACTTTCGCACGGAGAGCCGCATCCCGGTGGAGCGCTGGCCCCACGCGCTGAACCAGCACCTGCCAGACGATATCGTCGCACACGCAGCCGAACTTGTGCCGGAAGACTTTCACGCCCGGTACTGGGCCATCTCCAAAAGGTATCGCTACACGATCGATGCGGGACCGTTCCCGGCGGTTCTGAGCCGCCGCTATGCCTACCATTGGCCCAGGGAGCGCCTCGACCTGGCCAGGATGCGGGAGGCTGCTGCGCTGATCGCGGGACGACACGACTTTGCAGCCTTCCGGAGCTCCGGAGGCGCCGCGAAGACCTCGGTGCGGACGGTTACGGAGCTAACCGTGACCAGCGAGCCTCCGTATATCTATGTGGACATCGAGGCGGATGGCTTTCTCTACAACATGGTGCGTATCATTACCGGAACCCTCGTAGAGGCGGGGGCCGGCAAGCGCTCGCTGGACGAAGTGCGTGAGGCGCTGGCTACCGGCGACCGCAAGTACGCCGGGAAGACCTTGCCCGCCCATGGGTTATGCCTGGAGGCGGTCCGGTACGGGGAGGGCCCCAAGGGGCGCCCGGATTTTTGGCTGGATGATGGCGCATAACGCGCCAAGCCCGCCACCGCGCGCCTTGACAGCGTTTTTCTGGCACGGTACAATATCACACGTCGCCTTTCAAAGCTAAGGGCAAAACAGGTGCGACCCGGACCTCAAGCTAGCCCCTTGTACGCCGGGCGTGACCGATACTATAGATGAGCCCCTTATCTGTCCTCATCTTCCGTAGGAGGGAATCTAGTGAGCACGACTTTCATGGCCAATCCGCAGAATGTCCAGCGGAAGTGGTACGTGGTGGACGCCGAGGGCAAGACCCTGGGCCGCCTCGCCTCCCAGATCGCTGCCATTCTTCGTGGCAAGAATAAGCCCATCTTCACCCCGCACTGCGACACTGGTGACTTTGTCATCGTTGTCAATGCGGACAAGATTCATCTGACCGGCACCAAGCTCCAGACCAAGGTTTACCTGCGTCATACCGGCTACCCCGGCGGTCAGAAGTCCGTCACCGCCGGCCGCCTGCTGGAGACCCATCCGACCCGTGTGATTGAGATGGCCGTCAAGGGCATGCTCCCTCACAACCGGCTGGGCCGGGCTATGTACCGCAAGCTCAAGGTGTACGCTGGTCCTGAGCACCCGCATGCGGCCCAGATGCCCGAGAAGCTGGACATTTAAGTGAAAGGAGGCATGTGACCTAATGGCTACTACGCTCGCTCAGTACTGGGGCACTGGCCGCCGTAAGAACGCTGTCGCCCGGGCCCGTCTGGTTCCCGGCACCGGCGTTATCACCGTGAATGGCCGCTCCTTGGAGGATTATTTCGGTCTGAAGACCCTGCAGATGCTGGTTGAGAGCCCCCTGCAGGTCGCCGGCGTTGCTGGCAAGTACGATGTCTTCATTAACGTGATCGGTGGCGGTGTTTCCGGCCAGGCCGGCGCCTCCCGCCATGGCATTTCCCGGGCCCTGCTGAAGGTGGACGGCACCTTCCGTCCTTCCCTGAAGCAGGCCGGCTTCCTGACCCGTGACCCGCGCATGAAGGAGCGCCGCAAGTACGGCCTGAAGAAGGCCCGTAAGCGCCCGCAGTTCTCCAAGCGTTAATTTCAACAAAAACCCGTGGCGTCTTCGCCACGGGTTTTTTGCCATAGGAGGGGTCGAAGGTGAAGCGGCTGTTTTTCAGGTGGTTCAAGCAGAACAGGCTGTACTTGCTGGCGGGCACCCTCCTGTGGATGATCATCGCTGGTGCCTCGTGGCAGTATGCTAGGAACTCAGGAAAGCCCTACCTGCCGACGATGGTGACCTGGGATGAGTGGGCGGTAGCGGTGCTGTTGCTCCCCCGCTTGGGCACCGTATTCCTCAAAGCCTTGAATCAGATGACCCGTTCATCGCGCATGAGCACCGCAGTGCAGAACGTCATGTACGGAGGCCGCACAGAGGCTGTGGTGCGCGAAGTACACGAGGACCTGGCCGCTAATGCGAACTCGGCTAAGGCCGGCTGGGTTTCACGCCTGGACGCTGTTACAGCCACCACCTTTGTGCTCGACCTGCTGATCCGTGGCGTGTTCGGCCTGGGTTGGCAGCCGTTCATCTAAAATGCTCGTCTAACTGAGTACAGGCCCGGCATAACCTTTCCCGCGAGGGGGGAGGCCGGTGCTGGTGATCTCTAAGCGCCAGGCTGTAGTTGCAGTCCTGGCGTTGTTTTTGGTGTTCACGCTGGGACGAACCGCCTGGATGCAGCGGGCGGACGGGAAGGCTCAGAGTCAGCTGAACGCAGCGGAGAAGTGGCTGCGGGGCATTACGGTGGTTGTGGATCCCGGTCACGGGGGCTGGGACCCGGGCGCCGTGGTGTCGGGGACACGGGAGAAAGAGATCGTGCTGGAGATCGGGCTTAAAGTGAAGGAACTCCTGGAGCAGCACGGGGCGAAGGTAGTACTTACCCGGGAATCGGACGAGTCCTTCTCCAAAGCCACCCGGGAGGATCTCGGGCGACGGGTGGCGCTGGTAGAGCAACACAGAGCGCAAGTGTTCATAAGCATCCATGCCAACAAGGACAGTTGCAACTGCTGGGGCGCTCAGACCTTTTATCAGCGCAAGGGGATGCCGGCCGGTCAGCGCCTGGCCATGGCGATTCAAAACCAGATGCGGCAGTTGACCACCACGACGAGGACCTCGCTGCCGGCCGACTACTTTGTGCTACGTACATCGCCGGCACCCGCCGCCATGGTGGAGGTGGGGTTCCTGAGCAACGCGGTGGAGAAGGAGCGGCTTCAGGACGCTGATCACCAGCGGACGCTGGCGTTGGCCATTACACTGGGTATTGCCGACTTCCTGAGGGCCGAGGTTCCCCCTGCGAAGGCAGGCGGTGGGATTGGTCGCTGAACGAAGGAATGTAGCCCGGGTCTAACGAACCCCTCTTTGTCGAATGCACTAGAGGGGGTCCCTACGTTGCACCGCAACTTGAACTATGGCTGGATCGACGTCATTACTTCGGGGAGCATGTATGCTGGCAAGACCACCGAGCTAATCCGGCGGGTGAGAAACTTCATTCTGGCCAAACGGACAGCCGCTGTCTTTCAGCCGTCGATTGCCAAGCGGTTCACCGACGACGAAGTGATCATGTCACATGATGGACTGCGCTACGAGGCGGTCTTCACGGATAACCCCATGGAGATCATGTGGTATGCCGAAATGCACAAACCCGCCGTTATTGCGATCGATGAGGCACAGTTCTACGACCAGTCCCTGGTGGAGGTCGTCCAGGAGCTGGCGAACCGGGGGCATTACATCATTCTGGCGGGCCTGTCGCAGACCTCCGAAGGCAAGGCTTTTGGAATCATGCCGCACCTACTGACCATTGCCGATAACATTACCTCGGTCTACGGCGTGTGCGTGGTGTGTGGCGAGCCGGCCACCAAGCCGTTCGCCCTGCGGGCTAAGAAAGAGGATGTCTCGGTGGGCGCCGGCGATAAGTATGAGGCCCGGTGCCGCAAGTGCTGGAACGATGGCCGCAAGGCTCGCGGCGAGAATTGAGGTAGGGATTTCATTCAAAAGGCGGTTGCCCGAGGGCAGCCGCCTTTTCACATGAACTCTTGTAGATCGTACAGTTGGCGGGTCAAGCTTCGGATCTGTTCCGGGGGGAGGATCGCTTCGGAACTCGGTGCTACGTGGTGCAGGCGAACCTGATCGACCCGGACCACCGGGGCGTCGCTCTCCACCGTTTGGGAGTCAGAGGCCCCGGGCGGAAGCAGAACGAGCGAGCGGACGGGAATCAGCGGCGATTTGTGCCCATGGGCAAAGAGCAACGACCGCACGGCCTCCACCTGCTCGAGCATCCAGCGGTTCCCGATGCCGTCGGCTACGACGACGACTCCGAACCGGGAGAGGATCAGGTGGTCGATACGGGTGCGCCCCCACGGGGCTTGAATCATCAGGGCGTGAAGCACCGTGAAGTCCTGGGGCAAGCGCTCCAGACGCGCTGCAATAAGGGAATGTGCCCGACTCCGGACCCGCTCGCGCCGCCACCGGAAACCGAGCCAGGTGCCCGCCAGGAGGAAGGGAGGCACCGTCCACTCAAGCGGGTGGTGACTGGGGATGATCAGCGAGATGAGCAGAGCGGTTGTGAGGAGAAGAGCGCCGGACAGGTAATATCTCCAGGACAGCCTGGACACAGTAGGTCGAGGGAGAGTGGTCATGTCGCTTCGCCTCACCGCCTCTCGCGGAATTTGTCGATAAATGTCACCCGTACATCATTATTGGAGAGCGGCGTTATCTCCTGCATGCACGTCGAAAAATAGCGCAATTTTACAGGAACGGTACATGTGGGTGTGTACAGATGTAAAGGATGGACGGAGAGCCCATACTGGGGAGGTTGCC
Source organism: Symbiobacteriaceae bacterium (assembly GCA_050789255.1). Classification (GTDB taxonomy): domain Bacteria; phylum Bacillota; class Sulfobacillia; order Symbiobacteriales; family Symbiobacteriaceae; genus JBOZRQ01. The sequence continues at coordinate 74,525 of JBOZRQ010000007.1, read as the reverse complement.
CAACGTTGCGTACTGTGGTGATGCTGAGCTGGGAGTATCCGCCCTGCCTTGTGGGAGGGCTCGCCCGGCACGTGCACGCGCTGTCTCGGGAGCTGGTAGCCCAGGGGATCCGGGTGATTGTGCTGACCAAAGCGGCGCCGGGACTGCCGGAGCGCAGTACCGAGGACGGGGTTGAAGTCCGTCGGGTAGAGCCGTACTTTCAGGAGCCGCGAGACTTCACTTTGTGGGTGAACCACCTGAACTTTGGCCTGCTCCAGGCGGGCGTCGAGCTGTTGCAGGAAGAGACCGGGCCAGTGCTTCTGCACGCCCATGACTGGCTGGTAGCGCACGCGGCCAAGGGACTGAAGCATCTCTTTCGCGTTCCTTTGGTCGCCACCATTCACGCTACGGAGCACGGACGGCACGGCGGCATACACAACCAGGGCCAGCAATACATTAACGATGTCGAGTGGTGGCTGACCTATGAGGCCTGGCGGGTTATTGTCTGCAGCGAAGCGATGCGTGCCGAGGTGCGTCGGCTGTTTGGCCTGAGCGATGACAAGGTCGCGGTGATTTACAACGGGATCGAGCTGAAGGCGGCAGCTCCGCCCAGTGACCGGAGCGCCTTCGTCCGTTCGGATGAGCGCCTGCTCTTTCACATTGGCCGACTGGTGCCGGAGAAGGGCGCCGGTGTGCTCTTGGAGGCGGTGGCGCTGCTGAAGGGCCGCCATCGGATGCGGTTGGTGATCGGTGGGGTCGGGCCGTACCGCCAGGAGTTGGAGCACATGGCTCACAGGCTGGGAGTGGCAGAGCGGGTCCACTTTGCCGGCTGGATGTCCGATGAGGATGCGCAGCGGCTGTACGCTCACGCTGACGTCGCCGTGGTTCCGTCCACCTACGAGCCGTTTGGGATCGTGGCGTTGGAGGCCATGTCTGCAGGGGCGCCCCTGGTCGCATCGGATGTGGGCGGACTGTCCGAGATCGTGGTGCACGGGAAGAACGGGTTGAAGGCGTTGCCGGGCAATGCACAGTCACTGGCGGAGCAACTCGACCGTGTGCTGATGGACCGGGCTTTGGCCTCACGCCTGGCCGCGGAAGGGCGGCGCCAGGCAAGCGAGCGCTACTCCTGGAGTGGTGTCGCCGCGGCCACGACGGAAGTGTACAGGGAAGTGGCTGAGTCCCATGCCCGAAGCGAGTGGGGGGCTGCGTTCCGGACGCTCCCAGCACCGCCTCCGCCGGGGTATCCTCCGGGTCGGTACACCACCTAGAACGCAAACAGTATGGAGGGCATGCGTCGCGTGAAAGCGGTGATCATGGCCGGCGGCGAAGGCTCCCGGCTGCGTCCACTGACCTGTGACCGTCCCAAGCCCCTGGTGCCGGTCTGTAACCGGCCCGTGTTGGCATATACCCTGGACCTCCTGGCAGAGCATGGCTTCCAGGAGGTCTTTCTCACACTGGGGTACATGCCGGACGCTGTGATTGAGGTTTTTGGCGACAGCTACCGGTCGATGAAGCTGCATTATGTGGTGGAGGAGACGCCCCTCGGCACGGCGGGCGGTGTGGCCGCCCTTCGGGAGTTCCTGGACGACACCTTCCTGGTGCTTTCGGGAGACGCCCTCACGGACTTCGATCTGACGGCGCTGATCGCCCAGCACCGGGAGACAGGGGCCGTGGCGACCCTGGCGCTGACGCGCGTCGAGCACCCTCTGGAGTACGGGGTGGTGCTGACCGACCAGCGGGGCCGGGTGCGGCGGTTCCTGGAGAAACCAGGCTGGGGCGAGGTGTTCAGCGACACGGTCAACACGGGGATCTATGTGCTGGAGCCCTCGGTGCTACGGGGGGTCCCTGCCAAGCGCATGTATGACTTCAGCCAGCACTTGTTTCCAGCGCTACTGGAGATGGGCGCCCCGCTCTTTGGGCAGGTGGCGGAGGGCTACTGGTGCGATATTGGGGACTCGGCTGCCTACCTGCAGTCGAACCTGGATTTGCTCAACAAGCGGCTGCGGTTCCGCCCGCCGGGCCGGGAGGTGGTATCGGGGGTGTGGGCGCCCGCTGAGGTGCCCCAGGGCCTGGTGGTCGATGGCCCGGCCCTGATCGGCGAGGGGTGCCGCCTGGCGCCGGGGACCCGGCTGGAAGCCGGGGTGGTGCTGGGGCCCGCCACCGTGACTGGGCCGAACGCCGTGCTGCGGCGAACGGTGACGTGGGCAGGGGTGAGGGTGGGGGCGGAGGCCACGCTGGTTGGCGCTGTGGTGTGTGGCGGCGCCGCGCTGGAGGTTGGGTCGGGGGTGTATGAGGGCGCCGTGGTTGGCCCGAACTGCAGCATAGGCAGCAAGGCTACGGTGGCGCCGAACGTAAGGCTCTGGCCCAGGACCGAGGTGGGGGACGGCGCCCGGGTTGACTGCACCCTGACTCAGTCGCCGCTGTGGACCGGGAGGGTCCTGCGGCGGGGCAGTATGGGGGGAAGGCTGGGGGCTGACCTGTTCCCGGAGAACGCCGTAAGGGTCGGCACCGCCTATGCAGGCGTGCTGCCGCCGGGCGGCCCCGTTGTGATCGGGGGCGACCCCGGGCCGGCCGCCACGCTGCTCAAGCAGGCGCTAATTTGTGGGGCGCTGGCAGCCGGGCGCCGGGTGATTGACACCGGCATATCGGCCTCGCCGGTCACGGAGTTCGCCATTGTGCGGCGGCAGGCAGCCGGAGGGATGCACGTGCGCGCCGACGGCGAGCAGGCGAACGTGATCTTCTACGACGGGCAGGGGCGCCCGGCCGGTCGGGACCTGCAGCGGAAGCTGGAGCAGGCCTGTGCACGGCAGGACTTTCCGCGGGCCACGCCCGAGGGCGCCGGCGTGGCCGAGCCGTTCACCCAGGCGGAATGGCTCTACCTGGAGCACCTGGGGGAGCAGGTGAATCTGGAAGCGATCCGGGCAGCGGGCATCGGGGTTGAGGTCGACGGTCCGGCGTGGCCCGTGCTCTACCGCTGGTTCGAGCGGCTGCGGTGCCGGCCGTTCGGGTCTACCCGCAAGCTGCGCGTGAAGGTCGACCTGCTGGCCGGGGCCTGGAGTGTGGCCGGGCTCAGGAGCGAGGCAATGCTGGCCCTGGAGGTGTGGCTGCACGCCGGTCTCCGTGGCGGGGATACGGCGGTGCCAATCCCGGTGACGGCGCCCAGGGGCCTTGAGGATCTGCTGAAGCGCTCAGGACGGCGCCCGGTGCGGATCCGGCAGGCGGACTGGCGCAACGGCGACCCCCTGCTGGGCATCGCTCGGCTCCTGGAGTGGATGGCGCTTGACAACTTGACCATAGATGATGTGCTGGGCAGACTGCCAAACGACGCCATGGTTGTGCGCAAGGTGACCTGCCCGTGGGAGTCCAAGGGTCGCGTGATGCGGAGGTTGCTGGAGGAACACTCCGACTCCGCTGTCGACATGGTCGATGGGCTGCGGATCCACCACGCCAAGGGATGGGCGCTGGTCCTTCCCGACCCGGATGAGCCGGTCTACCACATATATTCCGAGTCGCCGGACCCCCAGGAGGCAGAGGGCCTAGCCGAGCACTATGCCCGGCGCCTGCAGGAACTCTTGATGACATAGGAGGAGCCCAGCTGGTGCTGGGCTCTCTCGACTTTGGCCCTATGCTCAACCGGGAGCAGAGCCGGTCGTGGCGACAGGTGCGGCACGATCGGCGACGGGGCGTTCCAGGGGCGTGGGGGGTGTCGGGGGGAGGTGGCGCTCTACCTCCCCCCGACTTCAAGGCACTACGTTGTTGAGGGTATCGTGCGGCTCCTCGGCGCCTTTGACCTTATAGAACTTCAGGCCATAGTGGTACGGTCCTACATCGCAGGTGCCGGCCAGAATAAAGCCGTTAGCATAGAACTCTTCGGTGACATCCTGCTGGTCCACACGCTCCTCCAGAGGCGGCCCCACCGGCGTCGGCTCCACCTTCCAGTCGACGACCAGGAGCGTGGAGGCCGGCTTCAGGATGCGTTTGATCTCCCCAATGAACATCGACCCGGGGTCGACTTCGTGGTAGACGTTTGCCAGCAGGATGACATCGACAGACTCGGTCGGAATCGGGTACTCGGCGTCATCCTCAGCAAGAACGGGGTGGACGTTCTCCAGCCCGGCCTCCTTGGCCCGCTTAGCCAGCTCGTCGAGCATTTCCTGGCTGAGATCGATACCGTAGACGAGCCCGCCAGGCTGCATCTTGTTGGCGGCCTCCAGGGTGAACCACCCCGGGCCGCAACCGACGTCGGCCATGACGGTGCACTGGCCCAGGTTGAGGTACTGGAGGATCTGATCGGGATTGTTCCAGGCCCGCCTCTCCTCGGCGAGCAGCACGCCCTTCTTGGCCGGATCAAACGTGTGGCCCATTTTGTACACTCGCACCCCCTGTTCATTGTAGTGTGCCTGCCGGGGCAGGATTCTATCTTTCGGACGAAGAAGACCCGCGCACTGACACGGGAGGGATGCAGGTGAGTTTGCAGCCCGGGTTGACCTTTGAAGCCCGCACGGTCGTTTCAAGCGCCAACATGGCCTCGGCGGTGGGTAGCGGCGGCGTTGACGTCTTCTCGACCCCCATGATGATCGCCCTGATGGAGAACGCTGCGTACTCGGCGGTGCAGCCGCATTTGGGCGCCGGCGAGACGACGGTGGGCACCATGCTAAATGTGAAGCACCTCGCCGCCACGCCGGTGGGGATGGGGGTGCGGGCCGTGGCCCGGCTGGACGTAGTCGAAGGGAAGCGGCTGCTCTTCACCGTGGAGGCCTACGACGAGCGGGAGAAGATTGGTGAGGGCACCCATGAGCGTTTTGTGGTGAACCTGGAACGCTTCGTTGGGCGGGCGGCGCAAAAAGGGTTGTCTTGAATGATTTAGCGTGCTAAAATCCTCCCAATATCCGTGAGAGGGTGCAGTACGAGGATGACGCAGAACATATACAAGATCGCCAGCCTGCCTGGTGACGGTATTGGTCCTGAGGTTGTAGCAGAGGCAGAGCGCGTCCTTCACGCCGTGGCCCGGAAATATGGTTTCGCGCTGGAGTTCCAGACCGGCCTGGTGGGTGGCGCAGCCTATGACGCCACCGGAACGCCGTTCCCGGATGCGACGCGAGACCTGTGCGACGCTGCTGACGCGATTCTTTTCGGCGCCGTGGGCGGCCCTGCGTACGATAAGCTGGGCTGGGACAAGCGTCCCGAGGCGGCCCTGCTGGCCATTCGGAAGCGCTACGACCTGTTTGCCAACCTGCGGCCAATCCTGCTCTACCCGTCCCTGAAGGACGCCTCGCCGCTCAAGAACGAGATCATCGCTGGCGGCGTGGACTTCGTGATCTTCCGGGAGCTGGTGGGCGGGATTTACTTCGGCGAGCCCCGGGGAATCGAGACCCTGGCGGACGGCACCCGCCGCGGTATCAACACCGAGGTATACACGGACAAGGAGATTGAACGGATCGCCCGCCTGGGCTTCCAGGCCGCCATGGGTCGGCGCAAGCTGGTCACCTCGGTGGACAAGGCGAACGTGATGGAGTCGGGCAAGCTGTGGCGCCAGGTGGTGGACGAGGTAGCCAAGGAGTTCCCTGAGGTGCGCGTGGAGCACCTGCTGGCGGACAACGCCGCGATGCAGATCCTGCGGCGCCCGGGCGACTTTGACGTGATGCTGGCCTCTAACCTGTTTGGCGACTTCCTGTCCGATGAGGCCGCCATGCTGACGGGTTCGATCGGGCTGCTGCCGTCGGCCTCGCTGGGCTCGGTGCTCAACAGCGCCGGGCTGCCGAAGGGCTTCTATGAGCCGATTCACGGGTCGGCGCCCGACATTGCCGGCAAGGGCGTTGCCAACCCCCTGGCTGCCCTGCTGAGCGGTGCCATGATGCTCCGGTATTCGCTTGGTCAGGCGGAGGCCGCCACGGCGATTGAGAGCGCCGTGAAGGCCGTGCTGGAGGCCGGGTACCGCACTGGCGACACCAGGTCGCCGGGCACCACGGTGCTGGGCACCAGGTCCATGGGCGACGAGATAATGAAGCGGATCTAAAGGGTGAAGGCGCCGCTCCCATCGCTGGGGGCGGCGCCTTTTGGTTGTTTGGCGACGACGGAGGCTGCGAGGGCATCTCTTAGTTCAACTCATGCGAAAAACCTCCCCTGCCTTGTTTGACAGGGGAGGTTCATGTGGTCAGGTTACTTGGCGGGCGCCCACCACTTGCCTTCAAGGGTCTGGTGGTTTTCAATCTTCCAGGCGCCCTCTACGGGCACCAGCTTGAACTGCACCGTGTACTGGGTGCCTTGGGAGCTGAACGTGGAGGAAGCGATGGTCTCCTTATTGTCCTGCTTGGCGATTTGAATCACCGCATTGTTGGTGGTCCAGTCCAAATAGGCCGGCTTTTTTGCCTCGCGGTCGGCCAGGTACTGGTCGAGCCACTTCTTTTCGGTCCCCGTAACGTACAGGTTTGGGTCGCTTAGCTTGAAAGCCACAGCTTGTTCGTACTTCCAAAGGAGATCAATCGCCTGTTCGTCCGTCAGCTTCGGGGCGGCAGGCCCTTTGGGCTGAGAGGAGCAAGCGGCGAGCACCAATAGAACCATCGACATGACCAGGGTCATGGCCCAGCGAGATCCTGTTCTCAAAACGGCTCTCCCCCCACGCGGAACGGCTACCGTTTATTCTAATACATTCGCTGCATTCTTGAAAGGCAGCGCCTTGCGGCGCTGCCTTCCTTTCATGAGGCGACCGAAGGGCTAGCCTTGCTCCGGCCTCCTCAAACAGTGCGTTCTACTTGAAAACACGTATCCCGTGTCCGAAAGTTCGGGACCCGCGATAGCCAGAGAGGTCTTTTCCCTCAGTGAAGTCAACTGTGGGCGTATACCCGGAAGTCGAGTTCCGGAAAGAGGTTGTCGGCGGCCTCCACCTGGGAAAGCCAGTGCGGGTCGGGCACGTCACCCCGAGAGAGATCATCCGCAATTCGGTTGAACCGGCCCACATGAGCCAGGAAGCGGCGGCGAGCGTAGTCGGCGGCGGTTCCGGCCCGAATGAGGAAGGCCCAATCGCTGGCCTGAGCGAGCAGGAGCTCACGGGCGGCCTGGTTCAGCGCACGGTGCAGGTGTTCCGGAGCAGAAGCGTGGCTGCGGGCCAGCCGGGCCATGCAGCCGGCGGTGCCATAAAGGTGCCGGTACATCCAGTGGTTGCTGCCGTCACACCAGAAGTCAGCATAGCCCTCGTTGCCCCAAGACGAGTAGGCGGGCACGAGCTCACCCTGCCCCTCGGGGTGCATATCGAGGTAGTCTGCGGGGGTGATGAACTTTACCCCGTTATGGCTGGCGGCATGGCGTGCCACCTGTTCGAGGAAATAGGGTCCCTCGAACCACCAGTGGCCAAACAGCTCGGCATCATAAGGGGCTACGATCAGCGGAGGCGGACCGGCTGGCAGGAGCCCGCGCACCTCCGCCACCTGCCGGGCCCGGCTGCTTACGAAGTGGCCCGCATGACGGATGGCTGTTTGTTCCGCGGCCCACCGGTCGTAGAGGTCCTTGTGGTCGGTAGGGCCGGTGATTCTGTGGTACTTGAGACCCGAGAAGATGCGTATACCGCCCGGGCCTTGCAGCCGCCCGAGGTGAGCCGGGTCGCGCTCGAAGCCGATGTCCCGGTAGAAATCTCGGTAGGCGCTGTCGCCGGGGTAGCCCTCGCGGGAGCTCCAGACCTGCTTGGAAGATATGGCGTCACGGCCGAAGACGGCAACACCGCCCGGCGTCCAGCCATGGGCAAAGGTGCCCCGGGGAGCGCCCGGCCGGGCGTGCATGATCGCATGGGTCTCCACGAAGCAATACTGCACGCCTGCCTCTCGTAGTAACTGGTCGACGCCGGGGAAGTAGCCGCACTCTGGCAGCCAGAAGCCCCGGGGCGGGTGCCCGAAGCGCCGGCGAAACTCCTGGACGGCGATCAGGATTTGGGCTCGCACGGCCTCGGGCCGGTGTTGGAGCAGCGGCAAGAAGCCATGGGTGGCACCACAGGTGATCAGGTCGACGTAGCCAGCCTTGGCCAGGCTATGGAAGGCGCCGAGGATGTCCTGCCGATACGTGGCGGTGTACAGGCGAAGGAGCCTGCGGAACCAGTGGCGGTAGAAGTGGGCTACCGGCTCTTCGGAGCGCCCCACCGTAAAGGCGACCTCACGCTCCGCCACCTCCACGCATGCTTCGAGGAAGCGCTTGCAGCGGTGGCGGAGCAGGGGGTCATCCAGCATGGCCATAAGCGTGGGGCTGAAGGAGACGGTGATGCGAAACGGTATTCGATCGGTCTGAAGCCGCTCCAGAACGTCGAGGAGGGGCAGGTAGCACTCTGCTACGGCCTCAAAGAGCCAGCGCTCTTCAATGAACTCCTCGTGCTCAGGATGTCGGACGAAGGGCAGGTGTGCGTGCAGGACCAGAGCGGTGTAGCCCAGGGACATGCTGCGGACTTACCTCCAGATGCTCCCTGACGTGGGTCCGGGCTGGCCGCCGTATCGCTGTTGGATCGGGTTGGCCGGCTCAGCCGCAGTTTCGTGAGGGGTGGTGACCGGAGCGGAGTGGCTGATCAGGAAGAACTGCCCGTCAGTCGTGCGGCGCTCATAGCTGACGACATACCGGTGACCGGGCTGAATGCCGTCGTTGACGAACCAGTGATCGTCGTGCTCGCCCACGGTAATCGTGAAACTTTGCCCGCCGGGTTGGCCCGGATGCGCCCCGGAGGTGACGTCGAAGACACGTAAGCACGGCGTGGAGCGCTCGTAGTCGGCGCCCAGCATGCTACGCAGGTTTTCGTCGCCGTAGCCGCTGCGCTCCCAGTAAACGTACAGGGACCGCGGGTTGCGGACCATGGCGACCATGTTGTCTTCGCCGTAGACTTCCGGGATGGGAAGGTCCTCTTGAAGGCCGGACCAAGCCAGTTCCTCCGAGGCCTCCTGCGCCAAGGTCGGGTCGGGTCGGAACTCGACATTCGCCATGGAGGACTCCGGCTGGAACCGGGCCTCGCGGGCAGGTGGCTTGGGCTGAGTCCCGGTCGCCTTCTTGGTGAAGGGCACGACCCGACCGCGTTCCACCGAGGCGGTGGGCATGTCGCCCTCTGGCATGTCCGGAAGCTCATCGGTGGCCTCGGGCTGCTCGTGAAAGCCGTCGCCGGGTTCGTCGCTCTCGCCGTCGGTGTCACCCGGTCCCGTTTTGCCCAGCCCGTACCCCGGCTCCTTGCCGGTGGTCGAGGGGCTCACGGCGAGTTTGCGCTCCACCCCGCCCTTTCGGCCGGGCTCCAGGTTCGGCAGCGTTTCGGCCGCCAGCTCCATGTCACGGTGGACGTCGGTGACACGGCGCCCCTTGGCGTACGGGCTCCCCGGCTCCTCGGGCGTACCCGGACGGCTGCCGATCGGGCCCTCGGTGAGGACCTTTTCCTTGGGTTCGGCGCCCGGGGCGACCTTCTCACTGCCGAATTTCGAGATGTCGGAGGGCGGGGCATCCATGCGGATCATGTCCCGGCCCGGAATCGGGGTCTGGATCTTATGGGTGTCACCGGGCAGGTCTTTCCGAAGGTCCTCGGTCCGCTCCTTGAGTGCCGTGTTGGCAATGTCGAGCCCCTGGGCCTTCCCCTCATGGTGGACGACGAAGGTCTCCGGCTCCCGTACGTTTGTGCCGTCCGGTCCGAGCTTGGCCCGGGGGCCGGGCTTCTTGGCCAGGTTGATCCAGACCACGGCGAACACCAGGGCCAATACCACGAGAAACACGATCATTGCCATGACGTCATCTCCCCGCTGCAGGAATCAACTTGTATCGCAAAGTTTCCGTTGGCGGGGTGGTTTTTATTCTGGAACCCGTGAGGTGAAAGCGCGCGAAAACCCCGGCTCGGTCAGCCGTGCCGGGGTCTTTTCCTCAGATTTTTTGCGATGTGCCCAGTACCTTGGGACCCCTTGGCACCATTTGCCCGTAGTCGTCCTCGTAGTACTCAGGTTCCGGCTCGAGCGTCACCCCGACCGCGTCGAACGGGATGTTGGTGTCGAACATGAGGCCGCCGCGCCCACGGCGATCGACGGTGATCCAGCCGCCGACGCTGCGCTGACCATTCTGGATCAGCCAGAGGCAGTAAACCTGACTGTCGGTAGGCTTGGTGAGCCCTTCCGCCGTGACGATGACCCGCCGGGCGCCGCCCTTCATGTCGACCACGTAGAGTTCCGCTTGGGCCCGGGGCGCCTCCTTTGTGCCCTCCAGGGCAACGACGCGGGCGCCCTGCCGTTTGGCGTCGGCCACGGCCTTCTGCACGGCCCGGTAGGTTGAGACGTCGCCGGAGTAGCTGTAGAGCCCGAAGGCAAGAACCAGGACGGCAGCGACGGCGGCAACACCCCAGGTGGTCCAGCGGCGGGTCAAGCGCATGGGGGGCGCCGGCTGTTGCTGCATGCTGTCAATGCTAGCCATGACCCGGCTTTTCAGTCCTTCGGGCGGAGCCTGCAGCGGGGAGCGGAGGGCCAGGGAGGCGAGCGTGTCGGTGAGGCCCTCCAGCTCGCGGCGGCACCCGGGACATACGGCAAGGTGGCGTTCAACCGCCGCAAGCTCGTTGCTGTCGAGGGAGCCGAGTGCGTGGAGGCTTAGCTGCTCCGCATCCGGACACCGGTTAACGGCTTCCACGGTTGATCTCCTCCCCTCTGCCTTCGGCGTTAAGCGCTGTGCGAAGCTTTAAGAGCGCGTGATGCAGGCGGCTCTTCACGGTGCCCAGGGGCACCTTGATGCGCCGCGCGATTTCGGAATGGGTGTAGCCATACCAATACGCAAGGTCCAGGGCCTCACGCTGGTCTGGCGAGAGAACCGCCAACGCCTCCCGAACGTGAATAGAGGTTACAGCCATGTCGGCCAGGTCCGGCAAAGCGGCGTCGGTCACTTCCCGCTCGGTGTCGTCGGGGCGGACCAGGGATAGCATGCCGCGGGCGCGGGCAGAGCGCAGCCGGTCGATGGCAAGGTTGCGCGTCATGTTGATCAGCCACGACGAGAACCGCCCACGGTCCCGGTCGTACTTGGCTGCGTGGGTCCAGACCCGCATGAAGACGTCCTGGACGACCTCCTCAGCCAGGTGGGGGTCCCCCATGATCTTGAGCGCGAACGAGTAAACCAACCGCTCATACTGGTCGTACAACTGTTCCAGGGCCCGCCTGTCCCCCCGGGCCACGCGCGCAACCCGCTCGTCGTCGGTCATGCGACTGGTCTCCCTCCCGCCGCGTGCCTAAGTATTCGGTTAGAAAATAGCTGTTCATGAAGAATACGGATCGGGTGCTCAAATCGGTTCAACCCGAATCGGGCATCATACAGCCCCGGAGGTGTTTTTTCGTGGATGCTTTCAACCCTGTGCGAGTGGTCCACTGGGGGCTTGGGCCGGTGGGCGTGGGCATTGCCCGGCTGGTTTCGCGGCGGTCCGGCATGACCTCGGTCGGGGCGATCGATGATGAGGGAACCCTGGTAGGCAAGGACCTGGGCGACCTCTTCGGATTCGGTGATCGCACCGGGGTGGTCGTGAACGGCGACCCGGAAATGGTGCTGGGTCGGGCGCGACCTGACATTACCTTCATTAGTGCGGGCTCGCGGTTCGGCGAGGTGGCGCCCAAGGTCCTTCAGGCCATGGAGGCCGGGTCCAATGTGATCTGCCTCGCCGAGGAGATGACCTACCCGTGGGCGGGCGACACGGGGCTGGCGGAGAAGCTGGACGAACTGGCCCACGCCCACGGCGTGACCGTGCTGGGGACCGGGGTGAACCCAGGTTTTGTGCTGGACACCCTGGTGGTTGCTTTGTCGGGCTGTTGTTTCGACATTGAGCGCATTCGCGCCTCCCGCATGACGGACCTGTCCCACCTGGACGCCGGCGCCCTCAAGACCCGGGGCATCGGGCTCTCTCCCTCCAAGTACGTGGACGGGTTGGAGCGCGGCACGCTGGTAACCCCGGTGGGCCTGGAGCAGTCGATCCGCCTCATTGCCGACGCCCTGGGCTGGAAGCTCGACGATGTGACGGAGTCCCGGCAGCCCATCCTTGCACAGAACCGGCGTGAGACGCCGCACATTCGGGTGCAGCCCGGGCAGGTGGCTGGGTGCCTCTACACCGCGGTCGGCTATGTCGACGGGCGCCCGCGCATTCTCCTGGAGAACCCCCTGCAGGTGGTGCCTGAGGCGGAATTCGTGGAGGCCGGGGACCTGATTGAGATCGAGGGAGAGCCGAGGATCAAGATCTCACTGGAGGAATCCATTCCGGCTGACAAGGGCGCCATCGCCCTGGCGGTTAACATGGTTCCGGCTGTGCTGCAGTCCGGCGCCGGGCTAAAGACCATGATGGACATGCCAGTCCCCCGGGCCATGCTGGGCGACTTGCGGGAGATGATGACCTTTCGTGGGCCGACCATAGAGGAGGAGCTGGCCCGGGGATGGCATGAGGAGGGCGTTGGTGGAGTTTCGGAGGCCGAGTTCAAGCCCGAGCCGCGCCACTAGGAACTGGGAAGGGTTATGCTCTCCTCCAGGCGAATTCCTAAGGGTGATGGGGTGTCGGGGGAGGGCTCGGAATGCCGCTGAACCGCTTCTGGTCGTCTGTTTGGTCGGTCGCGCTGTACCTGTTGGGCCTTAGCTTTCTGGTCGATGTTGTCGTGACCATTGCCACGTTCTTTGGCTTGATGCCCGAGGCCTTGGCGAAACTGGTCGCGTTACCGGTCGGGACGCTCGCGGTCATCGTTGGCACGTTCGTTTACGCCGACTGGCGTTGGGGTTGGACAGCTGAGCATATGGGCCTCCACCGGCGCCCGGGGGCGATCGTTGGCGGGCTTGGGGGCGGCATAGTGCTGGGCGGGATCGCTGCGGTGCTAGTGCAACTAGTTGCCGGTTGGTCTTCGGGTGCCGGACTGACGCTGCAAACGGTGGCCTTTTCAACCCCGTTGCTGATCGGTCTGGTCATGGCCCTGTTGACCTCATTTGTGGTTGAGCTCGTCTTTCGGGCGGCAGCGATCTCCAGGTACCAAGCCGACCTGTCGCAGCGTGAGATTCTCCTGGCCGCGACACTTACGCCCATCGCATGGTCGGTGATCCAGGCACTGCTGAATCTCGGGGGGCTGTCAACCGGCATCCGCACCGTCTGGGAGATGGCCATGTCCGTCGCCCTCGCTCTGTTGTTCATTCGGTTCGACTCAGCCTGGCTGACGACGGGAATCCGGTTCGGCATGGGTGCAACATTCCTGCTGCTCGGCATGGACCCGAGGGAGCTAGACCAAGGAGGGCTTGCCGTTTGGGGAACCGTGGCTGCCGTGCTATTGGCTCTCGAGTGGTTTAGGCAACAGGGACAGCCCAAGCGGGTGCAGCCTTCCCGGGGCCGGGTCGTGCGTGGCCGCACGATTCGAGGACCCTGGGGCCCTCACTGAGTAAGAAAAAAACCCTCCCTTGCTACGTAGGTGCTACGCAGGGGAGGGTTTTCCTGTAGTTTTGCAGGAGATTTCTCCTTGCCCGCTAAGTATTCACCTCAGTACTTCTCAGGCGAGGGGACACCATGGAAGTCATTCTGCACAGCATTACTGCAGCCGGATACCGCCAACTATCGGGCAGGGGTCTCGCCCTGTATCGATATGACGCGGTCACCGACACCTTCCCGGAAATGTGGCGCCTGGAGGAAGGCCAAATCACCAGACAATATCGCACTGGCGTAAGCAGGACTGGCGTTACTGCTACCGTGCTCCGCGAGGGGCGCCTTCGCCTTGTGCAGGACGTATTGGCGGACAGACAGCCAAATCCTTCACTACCTCCCGACGTTCGGTCTTTTGTTGCGATACCGGTCACCGTGCATGATCTGCCGTGGGGCGTTCTCTACATTAACAGCCCGGAGCCGAACGCCTTCTGTGAGGACGACCTGACGTTTATTGAAGCGACGGCCAGGCAGATCGGCGCGTTCTTGGAAGAGTCGAGCACAGGCACCTCCGGCAGCGTGGAGCTCTCCACCGTGCGCGTGTTGGCGGCCACGGTGGACGCCAAGGATCAGTACACCCGAAATCACTCCACGAACGTCGCGTTCCTAGCTCGGCGGATCGCCCGCGAGATGAGCCTCGACCCGACCGAAATTCACCGCATCGATCTGGCGGCGCTGCTGCACGACATTGGCAAGATCGCCATCCCGGATCAGATCCTGCAGAAGCCCGGCGCACTGACCGCCGAGGAGCGGCTGATCATTCAGACCCACGCCGCGATCGGTGCGAACATACTGGCTCAGGCGGCGCACATGCGCCACCTGGTCCCGCTGGTCAGGCACCACCATGAGCGTTATGACGGAAACGGCTACCCCGATCGGCTCAAGGGGGCGGAGATTCCCCTGGGCGCCGCCATTATTGCCGTTGCTGACTCCTTCGACGCGATGACAACCCGGCGGATGTACCGCCCGCCGTTCACCCTAGACCACACCCTGGCGGAGGTTCGCCGTTGCCGGGGCGCCCAGTTCCATCCCGACATTGCGGACGCCTTTTTGCGCATGGTCCAGCAGGCCCAGGAACACCAGGAGCCCTGGCTCACGGCCCTCGAGAAGGGGTTGCCGCTCAGCCAGTTCGACACGGCGGCGGAACAGGGCGCCCTGGAGGAGGTCGCCGGCGGGCAGGTGCAGGTAAAGGATCCGCTGGACTTCCTGGCAGAGGCCCGCAGCCTGCTGCAGCCCGACGATCTTGGCGGCTTGCTCATGCGCAGTGGTGAGCAGGTGAGGAACTTCTGGGCGCCGGACGCCGTGCTGATCTACCTGGCGAACCACAACGACAGCACGCTGCGCCTCGCCTGGTCCGACGGCACCGAGGCGGGCCACCGTTTCCTGGCAGCCTGCCAGCGGGAGAATGCGGTGCCCATGTCTCAAGGGCTGCTGGGCTGGGTGGCGCTGTCCAACCAGTCGGCTACGGTGGCCGACGGCCGCCGGGACCCGCGCTGGCACTACGGCGCCCAGTTCGATACCCCGGTTTCGGTGCTGGTGGCGCCGATCTCCTTCGGGGGGAACGCCATGGGCGTGATCGAACTGGTACAGCGGGGCGAAAGCCGCTTCGGCCGGGCGGACTCCAAGGTGCTGCGGATCTTCTGCAGCCTGCTGAGTCAGGCCATGGAGAAGGCGCAACACCGCTCGTCCAGCCTGGACACGCTCTATGCAGACCCGTTGACCGGCGTGTGGAATACGGCCTACCTGGGCGTGTTCCTGAAGGAGACGGAGGCGGGCAGGTGGAGCGGACCGATGTCCGTGGCCTATGTGGACGGCGACAACCTCAAGCAGACCAACGATCGGCACGGGCATGACACGGGAAACCGCATTATCCAGCATATTGCCCGCTGCATCGCAGCGTTCCGCCGCCCCGAAGACGTACTGATCCGGTTTGCCGGTGATGAGTTCCTGGTGTTCTTCCCGGGGCTGGCTTTGCCAGAGGCCAGTGCCGTGTTGGAGCGGATGCGGATGGCCGTGGCGGAAACACCGATCGAGTTGACCGGCGGCGAGCGAATCTACGTGTCGATTTCGGTGGGCGTGGCCGAAGTGGACTCCGCCCACGGACCCAATAAGGCGATGCGTTCGGCTGAACAGGCCATGCACAACGCCAAGCGGTCCGGAAAGAACCGAATTTGGACGGCTGCGGTGTAAGACGGGGCATTCTAAGCTCACAACACGAGCGATGAGGTGCTCTATTGCATGCAGGAATTAATCTTTACCGCACTGGTTCCCCACCCGCCGATTGTGGTCCCGGAGGTCGGCAAGGAAGAGTCGACGCGCGTGCGCGCGACCTATTATGCGATGGAGAGCCTGGCGGCAGGCTTGGAGGAGATGGCCCCCGAGACCGTGGTGATCATCTCCCCGCACGGCCCGGTTTTTCAAGATGCGATTGCGGTGCACATGGTTGAGCAAATCGAGGGCAGCCTCCGCGCGTTTGGCGCGCCGGAGGTTGCCCTTTCTGTCTCCGTAGATCAGGCCTTGGGCCGGCTGGTGATTGAGGCGTGCCGGGAGGCCGGCATTCAGACGGCGCCCGTAACCGCCGAGTGGGCCGAGGAATGGGATGCCAAGGAGCTCGACCACGGCACCATGGTGCCGCTTTACTTCCTGGACCGGGCCGGCTGGCACGGCCGGATTCTGCCCGTGGCGATCGGGATGCTGCCCCCGGTGCAGCTTTATGCGTTCGGTCAGGCTTTGCAGCGGGCGATCGACCAGGCAGACCGGCGCATCGCCGTACTTGCCAGTGGCGACCTGTCCCACCGCCTTACTCCCGATGCACCAGCCGGCTATGACCCCAACGCCAAGGAGTTCGACCGTGAGGTCGTGGAGGCCCTGGGACGCGGCGACCTGATTCACGTCTTTCACATGGAGCACGGGCGATGTGAGAGCGCTGGGTCGTGCGCCCTCCGCCCGCTGATGATGCTGGCCGGGGTGCTCGACGGCCTGGAGGTGAAGCCGCAGGTGCTTTCCTATGAAGGCCCGTTCGGTGTGGGGTACTCCGTGGTGGAGCTACGGCCGGGCGGCGAGGATCCATCGCGGCTCTACCTGCCCCGGCTGCAAGAGGAGCGGCGAGAGCGGATTCAGAAGGGCCGGGCCAAAGAGCATCCCGTGGTGGCGCTGGCTCGCCGGGCGCTGGAACACTATGTGAAAACGGGCCTGGAACTGGACTTTTCGGCCGGCGCCCCCCACGAGGGAACGGCGCCGTGGCAACTGCCCGAGGGCCTGCCGGAGCGCGCCGGTGCCTTCGTATCCCTCAAGGTGGACGGAGAGCTGCGGGGCTGTATTGGCAGCTTCGAGCCCCACGAGCCTACCCTTGCCCTGGAGATCGTCCACTCGGCAATTCAGGCCGGTACGCAGGACCCCCGCTTCTCACCGGTCGAGGAGGAGGAGCTGGATGAGCTGGAGTACTCGGTCGATGTGCTGGAGCCGTCCGAACCATGCACACGGGAGCAGCTCGACCCGGCCAGGTACGGCGTGATTGTGAGCAAGGAGGGCCGGACGGGGCTGTTGCTGCCTGCTCTTCCTGGGGTGGATACAGCCGAGGAGCAACTCAAGATTGCATGCAGCAAAGCGGGGCTGCGCCCAACGGACCCTGGGCTGGAACTGCGACGCTTTGCGGTGCGCCGGTTCAAGTAGGACTGGCTACGCTGCATCTTTATTCTTGCGCTCTGCATAAATATACGGTACAATGGGCCTCGTAACCAAACCGAGGAGGCTGTGCCGTATGGTAATGTCGGTGGCGCTAAAAGGCAGGGATTTCATCTCCCTGCATGACTGGAGCAGGGATGAACTCGAGCATGCGCTGGAGCTTGCTGAGTCCCTGAAGCTGCGCCGGCAGATGGGCATGGTGGACCAGCCGCTTCGTGGCAAGACCCTGGGCATGTATTTTGCCAAGGCGTCGACCCGGACGCGGATTTCGTTTGAGGTGGGCGTGCAGCAGCTGGGCGGATACGGCCTGTTCCTCTCGGCCGCCGACTTGCAGCTGCGGCGCGGAGAAACGATTGCCGATACGGCCCGTGTATTCTCCCGCTACCTGGACGGGATCATGATTCGCACGTTCGCCCACCACGACGTGGTCGAAATGGCCCAGTGGGCAGACATTCCCGTAATCAACGGCCTGACCGACCTGGAGCACCCCTGCCAGGTGATGGCCGATCTGCTCACGATTAAGGAAAAGAAGGGCCAGTTCCGTGGCTTGAAGCTCGCCTACGTAGGCGATGGCAATAACATGGCCCACAGCCTGCTCGATGGCGGAGCGAAATTCGGCATGCACGTTGTGATCGCATGTCCGGAGGGCTACGAGCCCAATCCCGAGGTGGTGGAGAGAGCCAAGGCTGAAGCCGCCCGGCATGGCGGGCTGGTGGAGGTGCTGAACGACCCGGTGGCTGCAGCCACAGGCGCCGACGTTGTATACACCGACGTTTGGACCAGCATGGGTCAGGAGGCCGAAGCAGCCGACCGGCTGAAGCGCTTTGAGGGGTTCCAGGTAAACAATGGGTTAATGAAGCTGGCTGACCCGGGCGCCATTTTCCTTCACTGCCTGCCCGCCCACCGGGGCGAGGAGGTCACCGCCGAGGTGATCGACGGCCCGCAGTCGGTGGTCTTCGACGAGGCTGAGAACCGGCTGCATGCCCAGAAAGCGATAATGGCGCTGATTATGGCATAAAACGGACCCCACCCTGATCAAATGACAGGGTGGGGTTTTTCCCGGATTTTGCCCAGTTCTCCGACAGGTAAAACCATAGGAGGCACCGAATACGCATTGGAACAACGCCTCCGCTCCTTAAACCCAACATTCAGCTCTGGTTAAATTTAGATGGAGGTAATGATCGGTGGCAACCTGTGCGATCTTCATTGACTATGAAAATGTGTTTAAATCCCTGCGCGGACAAAACATTAACACAACCCATAAACAACTAGCCGAAATCCTCAAATCCGAAGCGCAGAAGGTCGGGGAAGTGGTCTACGCGCGCGCTTACGCGCCTTGGGACATCTTCCCGGAGGCCATGTCCGTTTTGGACCGGCACGATATTAAGCCGGAGTACGTTGAAGGCGGGCGCAAGGATAACGCGGACCTCGTCATGAGTCTGGAGATTCAGGAGTTTCTCCGCATCCCCGGCCGCGACGCCGACACGTTCATTCTTGTCACCGGCGACGGCGACTTCGTTCACGTAATCCGCATGCTCCAGCAGGAGAAGAAGCGGGTCGTTGTGTGGGGCGTTGAGGGCTCCATTAGCAGCCGGCTTGCAGCGCGAGTGGCCGAACTGGTAAACATTCAAACCATGCTCGCCGGGCACGGTCTGGTGCCTGGGAACGGGCACGGGGCTGAGTCAGGTCAGACCAACCGCATGCCGGTCCGGGTGGATGGGCCACCATCAAAGGACAATGCGGTGCGTGCGCTCATCATTCGTGCTGAAAGCGTCATGCTCGCCCGCGGGTGGGTTCAGGTGCCCTTCCTGACCTTGATGCAGGAAATGTCCACCTCGAACTTGTTCGGTGAGGACAGTGAACAGCGGCGTCTCCTGATCGTTCGGTGCCTGGAAGACGGCATTTTGGAAACAAAGAAACAGCCGAACCCCAAGCGGCCTGGCACGGAGACCACCTTCGTACTTCTGAAGAAAGATAATCCTACGGTGACCCACACGCTTCAGGCGTGCAACCGGGTTGTCGCCAACATCCGCCAGATTATGTCCTCCATGCCGGGCGCCACCTGGGTGGCGTACGGGCTGCTCGACAAGGTGCTGGGCAACGACCCCATCATGCCGCACGGGCAGGCCGGGGAGGCCGACCGCCGGGCCTGGATTGACCTGTGCATCGCCGAAGGGCTCCTGCGCCTTGAGCGCAAGGAGAACCCCAAGAACCCCGACTATCCCACCTCGGCGCTCTTCCTCTCCGAGGAGCATCCCCTGGTGCAGCAGGTGGTTCCGGGCGAGGACATGTCGCCCATGCTCCGCCGTCTGGTCATCCACATGGATCATTACCTGACCCGCACCGGTTACGCCTGGATGTCGATGGGCCTGCTGCGTCAACAGCTGGGCAACTACGGGCAGCAGGAAATGGAGCGGGCCATTCGGATCGCCAATGAGTCCGGTATCATCATCATCCGGCAGCAGCCGAACCAGTTTGGGAGCCGTCCGACCACCGGGGCCTACCTCCAGCACGACAACCACGTTGTGAAGGATGCCATGTCCGCCCGCGACGGGGTTCTGGACGCCCTGGTACGGATCTATCGGGAAAGCGACGTGGTCACGAAGGAATTGCTTGAGGCTGGCCTTGAAGAGGCCGCCGCCGACGGGTCTCCCAACCACATGGAGTGGCTGGACCTGTTAGTGAGCCACCAGATTCTGAGCCATGGCAATACCGCCGAGAACGAACCAGGCTACTCCTTGAACCGACAGCACCCCGTGGTTTCTCGCCGCACCAGCGTGGTCTTATAATTATCGAGCCCTCCATGCAGCGCATGGAGGGTATTCTTTTTACTTCTCTTTGACCACAAGGGTTCCGACCATGCCGCGATCCTTGTGTCCCTTTAGATCGCAAATGAACTCGAAGGTGCCGACCTGATCAGCGACAAACTCGAGGGTGGTCTCCTGGCCATTTTGGATGTGCTGGCTCTTCATGCCGTTGTACGGACCCTGCAGAACCAGGTCGTGGTCTCTTTCGCCCGTATTCTTCAGCGTAAGAATGATCTTTTGTCCCTTCACAGCCGTAATCTCTTTAGGCTCGAAACGAAAGTCCTTGAGTGTAACGGATACCCTCAACGGTTCGATGCCCGCGGCAGGGGCGGCAGGTTTGGCACCGCCGCAGGCGGCGACAAGGGCGGCCGTCACCAGCAGGCCGGGGAGTGCGCGGGAGATGAACGAGCGGGTCATGGGATCTGGGCTCCTTTCTTACGATCAGGAGTGGGGGTGGGCGGCCGTGCAAAGGCATTGGGATTGGCGCTGGGTGCTCCGTGGCTTCTTGGCTGCGCTTTGGATTGCCAACGGGCTGGAGAAGTTTGGGGTGGACTGGCCTTCCTGGCTGTTGGGGGGCACCGGCGATGTGCCGGGCATGCTTGAGCTGATGTCGGAGACGCCGATTGTGCCGGTTGCGTGGATCATACGGGGGCTGATGCTGCCCCTCGGCTCAGCCCTGACCTTCCCGGTGGGTATCCTGGAGGTGGGCTTGGGGTTGGCGCTGCTCGCCGGATTCGGGCTTCGGTGGTCAGGGTCGCTGGGCGCCCTCATTCAGGGCTTCTTCTGGGCGGGTTTCCTGACCTCAGACTGGCCGTTTCAGTACCCCCTTCTGATTCTGGGTCATTTGGCGCTCGCCATGCCGGCCTGGTTGGAAGACCGCCCGTGGGGTGCGCCGCACCGCTGGCTTGAGCTCCTGCTGGGAGTGCTGGGCATCATGTGGCTCTATGAGGGTTTCGTTCGCGGCTGGATGGGTCTGGCCGCAGCGGCGTTGCTGGCGGCGGCCGCTGTGCCCGGCCTGCGATGGGGCCGGGCCCTGGCGGGCGCCGGGCTGGCCCTGGGCCTGGCGCTCACCGCGCTGGCCTTCCAGACCGAGGCATGGGGCAACTTCGTGTGGGCCTACTACACAGTTGCGGCGATCCACCTGGCGGCCCTCGCGGGTCGCATGGCCAAGTCGTGACGTAAAGAGTACGGTGAACCGGGGGCCCCCGGTTCACCGTTGTGTATCGCAAACAACAGAGTCGATTGTGAATCAGATAACTTATTCTTTTAAGTGTGAAAAGCAGGACTTCCTTTTCCGCCGTGCGAATAGAGTGGAACCAGGAAATGAATGGTGGTTCATTCATTTCGGGTCACGAAGGCGTTCGGGGGTTGCCTGAGGAGGAGAACTGCTTGTCTGAGTCCTATGCCGCGAAACCATGGCTCCGGTCCTACCCGGCGGAGGTTCCGTCTACACTTCAATACCCCAACGAGCCTCTGTATGCCTTGCTAGAGCGGGCGGCCCAGCGGCATGGCGATCGGGCCGGGACCATCTTCTTCGGTGCGCGCCTTACATACGGGGAGCTCCTGACCCAAGCCCGGCGCATGGCGGCCGGGCTGGTTGCCCTTGGGGTGAAGAAGGGCGACCGCGTGGCGCTGATGCTTCCCAACTGTCCACAGGGGATTATCGGTTACTACGGGGCGCTGATGGCCGGCGCAGTGGTGGTACAGGTCAATCCCCTGTACATGGAGCGGGAGCTCAAGCACCAGCTGAGCGACGCAGGCGCCAAGGTGATGATTGCCCTGGACCTGGTTTACCCGAAGCTGCGTGGCCTTGGGTTGGACCACATCTTTGTGACCAGCATTCCGGAGTACATGCCGATCCCCACCAGGTGGCTGGCGCCCCTGAAGTTGAAGCCCCCCAAGATCGCCTACGGCGGTGCGGTGAAACGGTGGTCCGAACTGCTTGCTCATTCGCCCATTGCGGCACCGGTTCAGGTAGACCCGGTCGGGGACCTGGCTCTCCTGCAGTACACAGGGGCCACCACGGGCCTGGCCAAGGGATGCATGCTGACCCACCGGAACCTGATGGCGAACGTCTATCAGACGGCGGCGTGGCTCTACCGGACGAAGCCTGGTGAAGAGCTGCGGGTGCTTGCAGCGCTGCCATTCTTCCACGTTTACGGCATGACCACGGTGATGAACTTTACCATTCATCTGGCGGGGACGATGGTGGTTCAGCCCAAGTTCGAGGCGAAGGAATCGCTGAAGCTGATTCAAAAGTATCGGCCGAAGATCTTCCCCGGCGCCCCAACGATGTACGTGGCTCTGAACCACACGCCGGGGGTTGAGAAGTTCCGGCTGGACTCAATCGATGCGTGCATCTCCGGGGCTGCTCCGCTGCCCGTGGAGGTTCAGCAGACCTTTGAGAAGCTGACCGGCGGGCGGCTGGTTGAAGGCTACGGCTTGACCGAGGCGAGCCCGGTCACCCATGCCAACCCGATCTGGGAGAAGCGCAAGGAGGGCTCCATCGGCCTGCCCTGGCCCGACACCGAGGCCCGCATTGTCGACCCGGCGACGGGGGAACCGGTCCCGGTCGGGGAGGTCGGCGAGCTGACCATTCGGGGGCCGCAGGTGATGCAGGGTTATTGGAACCGCCCGGACGCCACCGCAGAAACGCTCCGGGACGGCTGGTTGTATACCGGCGACATGGCCCGTATGGATGAGGAGGGCTATTTCTATATCGTCGACAGGAAGAAGGACCTGATTATTGCGGGCGGTTTCAACATATATCCCCGTGAGGTCGAAGAGGTTCTGTTCCTGCATCGGGGGATCAAGGAGGCGGTGGTGGTCGGGGTGCCCGACGCATACCGCGGCGAATCGGTGAAGGCGTTCGTGGTCGCCAAAGAGGGCTACACGCTCGAGGCCAGCGAGGTGATCGAGTTCTGCCGACAGCATCTGGCCGCTTACAAGGTGCCGCGGCAGATTGAGTTCCGGAATGAACTCCCCAAATCTTTGGTCGGGAAGGTGTTGCGGCGGGTGCTCCTCGAAGAGGAGAAGGCTGCCAATACGGTGAGGGAGGTGGGTTAGGCTTGGCACAAAAGGGCGGCGACAAGTATGCTGCCATCTTGGATGCCGCGCAGACCATCATCGCCCGGCAGGGCTACCACCGCTCACAAATATCCCGCATCGCGGCGGAGGCCGGGGTGGCGGCCGGTACCGTCTACCTTTACTTTCAGAACAAACCCGACCTGCTGGTCTCTCTGTTCCGCAATCGACTGGGGGTCCTGATCGAACGGGCACGCTCCAGCCTGCTTGAGGTGTCCGACCCACGCGAAAAGCTGCGGATCTTTATTGGTCATCACCTGCACTGGCTGGGCTGCGACAAGGACTTGGCCGCGGTGACGCAGATCGAGCTGCGCCAGGCTGAGCCGGACGTTCAGCGCCAGATCAGTGAGATCATGAAGGGCTACTTTGAGGTCATCGACGGGATTGTTGAGGAAGGCCAACGGCAGGGTCTGTTCCGGCAAGTTGATTCGCGCCAGGTTCGCAACATGGTCTTCGGGACGATCGACCAGACGGTGACCGCCTGGGTGCTCTCCGGAAACAGGTTCGATCTGGAGGCACTGGCCGAACCCACCTTCGAGCTGATCGCCGGAGGCGTATGTGACTTACAAGGGGGAGCGCAAAGGCATGGAGATCCTGATACTGCTAAAGCAAACATTTGACACGGAAGCGAAGGTGACCGTGAAGGACGGCCGCATCGCGGAGGACGACGTTACCCTGGTGATTAACCCCTACGACGAGTATGCGGTCGAGGAGGGCCTGAAGCTGCGGGAAGCCGCCGGCGGCACGGTGACAGTCGTGTCGGTCGGGTCGGACCGGGTGGAGGAGGCGCTCCGCCGGGCGCTGGCCATGGGCGCCGACGAGGCGGTCCTGATTGAGGCGCCCGCCGGGGCTGACGAGTTCGTGACCGCCAGCCTGCTGGCCGCCTGGGCCAAGCAGAAGAGCTGGGACCTCCTGCTCGCCGGCAAAATGTCGGTGGACACCGGCGCCGGGCAGACCGCTCTGCGGGTGGCTGAGGCGCTGGGAATCCCCCACGTGGCTGCGGCTGTGAAGCTGGAGGTTGGTGGCGGCAAGGCCACCGTGCACCGTGACGCCGAGGGCGACACCGAGGTGCTCGAGGTGCCCCTGCCTGCCCTGGTCACCGCTCAGCAGGGTCTGAACGAGCCCCGTTACCCGTCGGTGCCGGGCATTATGAAGGCCAAGCGCAAGACGATCGCCCGGGTGGGCGCCGGTGATCTGGGTGTCGGCGCCGCCGCTCTCACCGAGGCGACCTCCGTCTTCCAGGCGCAGCAGAACCGCCTGAACAAGATCCTTAAGGGCTCTCCCGCCGAGCAGGCGAAGCAGCTGGTCGAACTGCTGCGCGGCGAAGCCAAAGTGGTTTAGCGGGAGGAATACATAACATGGCACGCAACGTTCTTGTTCTGGCTGAGGTTCGCAACGGGGCGCTTCGCCCGGTCTCCTTCGAGTGCATTGCCGCTGGCCGCACGGTTGCCGAGGGCGGCACCGTGACCGCCGTTTTGATTGGTCAGGATGGGGCCTTTGCCCAGGAGCTGGTCCAGCGGGGCGCCGACCGGGTTGTCACCGTGAAGGGCGACCACCTGGCGAACTACACCCCGGACGGTTGGCTGGGCGCCCTCCAGGGCGTCTACCTGGAGCAGAAGCCCGACGTGGTCTTCATGGGCCACACCGGCATTGGGCGCGACCTGGGACCTCGGTTCGCTATGCGCAATGCCGCTGGCATGGTCTCGGACGCCACCGACCTGAAGGTGGAGGGCGGCCACGTGGTCTTCACCCGGCCGATATACGCCGGCAAGGCCTACGTAACCCAGATCGTCAAGCAGGGCCTGATCGTGGCCACGATTCGTCCGAACAACCTGTCGGCGCTCGCTGTGGACGCCAGCCGCAGTGGCGAGGTATCTGACATGGCCGCCCCGGCGGCCGACCTGCGCACCGTGATCAAGGAGATCGTGCGCAAGGCCGCGACTGGGGTGGACCTGACCGCCGCCAAGGTCGTGGTCTCCGGCGGGCGCGGCGTGAAGAGCGCCGACGGCTTCAAGCCGCTCTATGAGCTGGCCTCCGTGCTCGGCGCCGCCGTGGGCGCCTCCCGTGCGGCTGCCGACGCCGGCTACTGCGACTACAGCATGCAGGTCGGCCAGACCGGCAAGACCGTCACCCCGGACCTCTACATCGCTTGCGGCATCTCCGGCGCCATTCAGCACCTGGCCGGCATGAGCGCCTCGAAGGTGATCGTGGCGATCAATAAGGACCCCGAGGCCCCGATTTTCAAGGTGGCTGACTATGGTATTGTGGGGGACCTGTTTGAGGTCGTGCCCTTGCTGACACAAGAATTCAGGGCTCTGCTCGGTTAACTAACTTTACAGGCGCAGGAGGTAGGGGTACCTCTCGGCGGCCATTGGGCAGGCAACCCCGAGGCCGTCGAGAGGTGCCCCTACCGACCTCCTACCAACCATTCGGGAGGCGAAAGTTGTATGCCTAAGGCGATCCGGAAGGTAGCTGTGCTGGGCGCCGGCCTGATGGGCTCGCAGATCGCGGCCCACCTGGCCAACGTGGGGATCCCCAGCCTGCTGCTGGACATTGTCCCGAAGGAGCTGACCCCGGACGAGGCCAAGAAGGGCCTGACCCTGGAGGCCAAACCGGTCCGTAACCGGTTTGCGCTCGGCGCCCTCCAGAAGCTTGCCACCATGAAGCCCTCCCCGGTCTACGAGAAGGGCGCCCTGGAGCTGATCACCCCCGGCAACTTCGAGGACGACCTGGCCAAGGTGGGCGAGGTCGACTTCATCATCGAAGCGATCGTGGAGAACCTGGCGATCAAGCAGGACCTCTGGAAGAAGGTCGCTGCCCACTGGAAGCCCGGCACCATCGTCGCCTCCAACACCTCCGGCATCTCCATCGCGAAGATGGTGGAGGGTACCCCGGCCGAGTTCCGGAGCCACTTCCTGGGCGCCCACTTCTTCAACCCGCCCCGCTATATGAAGCTGCTGGAGCTGATCCCCACCCCTGACACCGCCCCCGAGGTCCTGGCCCACATGCAGGAGTTCGGCGAGCGGGTCCTGGGCAAGGGTGTAGTCACCGCCAAGGACACCCCGAACTTCATTGGCAACCGCATCGGCACCTACGGCATGATGATCACCCTGCAGGCGATGCAGGAGATGGGTCTCGGCGCCGACGAGGTCGACTCGCTGACCGGGCCGCTGATCGGGCGCCCGGGCACCGCCACCTTCCGCACGCTGGACCTGGTCGGCCTGGACACCTTCGTCCACGTGGCCGACAACTGCCGGGCCACCATCCCCAATGCCGCTGAGGCCGCCGTCTTCTCGGTGCCCGACCAGCTGCGTGAGATGGTGAAGCGGGGCTGGCTGGGCCAGAAGAGCGGCCAGGGCTTCTTCAAGAAGGACGGCGACCAGATCCTCACCCTGGACTTGAACACCCTGGAGTACCGCCCGCGCAACAAGGGCCGCTTCCCCTCGGTGGACGCCGCCAAGCCGCTGGCGACCGCCCGGGAGCGCCTGCAGGCGCTCATCTACGCCGATGACAAGGCCGGCCGCTTCCTCTGGGAGGTCTTCAAGCAGACCCTGCTCTACTCCGCGGAGAAGGTCGGCGAGATCGCCGACGACGTGGTCGCCATCGACAACGCCATGAAGTGGGGCTACAACTGGGAGATGGGCCCGTTCGAGGCCTGGGACGCCATCGGCGTCGCCAAGTCGGTGGAGCGCATGGAGCGCGAGGGCGCCATGATCCCCGACTGGGTGAAGGCGGCGGCGAAGGCCGGCGGCTTCTACCGCCGGGAGCCCGCCACCACCTACCACTTCATCAAGGCCGGCGACTACAAGGCCCAGCCCGCCAACGAGCGCATCATCGACATTGAGCAGCTCCGGGCGCAGGGCCGGGTTGTGAAGGCCAAGAAGGGCGCCAGCCTGATCGACATGGGCGACGACGTGCTGCTCTTCGAGACCCACTCCCCCAAGACCGCCATTGGCACCGATATCATCACCATGATGCGGACTGCCGTGGAGGAGCTGCACTCCGGCAAGTGGGAGGGCCTGGTGATCGGCGCCCGCACGGAGAACTTCTGCGTCGGCGCCAACCTGATGCTGATCCTGAGCGAGTCCCAGGACGAAGAGTGGGATGAGGTCGACTTCATGATCCGCTCCATGCAGACCGCCTGCATGCAGCTGAAGTACGCCCCCAAGCCCGTGGTCGCGGCGCCCTATGGCATGACCCTGGGCGGCGGCTATGAGATTTGCGCTCCGGCTGACCGAGTAATCGCCTCCGCCGAGACCTACATGGGTCTGGTGGAGGTCGGCGCCGGCCTGATTCCGGGCAGCGGCGGCAACAAGGAGGTCCTGATCCGGGCCCTGGAGACCCTGCCCTCCTCGGGCGGAGGTATGGGCGGCGCCGCTCAGATGGCCTCCGGCACCGGCTTGGACCTGCAGCCCGTAGTCAACAAGGTCTTCGAGACGATCGGTACCGCCAAGGTCTCCACCAGCGGTGTGGAGGCCCAGCAGCTGGGCTACCTCCGCAAGACCGACCGGATCGCCGTGAACCGGGACCATCAGCTTTACGAGGCGAAGCAGTCCGTGCTGGAGCTGGCCCGGGCCGGCTACAAGGCCCCCCAGCAGCAAATGATCCCCGTGGTCGGTGCCGACGGCCGGGCCGTGCTGGAGCTGGGCCTCTACAACATGCGGCTGAGCGGCTATATCTCGGACTACGACATGCACATTGGCAAGAAGCTGGCGTACGTGCTCTCCGGCGGCAAGGTCGCCCGGGGCACCTACGTGACCGAGCAGTACCTGCTCGACATCGAGCGGGAGGCGTTCCTGAGCCTCTGCGGCGAGAAGAAGAGCCAGGACCGCATGCAGTATATCCTCAAGACCGGCAAGCCGCTGCGGAACTAAGGGAGGTGGGCAAACATGCGTGAAGTTGTCATCGTAAGTGCGGCCCGCCTTGCGCAGGGCAAGGCGCCGAAGGGTACCATGAAGGACCTGCGCCCCGAAGATATGGCCGGCACGGTGATCCGGGAGGCCATCAAGCGGGCGCCCGGCCTCGACCCGAACTTGGTGGAGGATGTGGTGCTCGGCTGCGCCTTCCCGGAGGGCGAGCAGGGCCTGAACTTTGGCCGAATCGCCGCGATGCGGGCCGGGCTGCCGTCCAGCGTGCCTGGTTTCACCATCAACCGCTTCTGCGCCAGCGGCCTGAATGCGATCGCCATCGGGGCGCACCACATTGCAGCGGGCAGCGCTGACGTGGTGGTGGCCGGCGGCACCGAGTCGATGAGCCGTGTGCCGATGGGCGGCCACACCCCCCGCCCGCACCCGGAGATTGTGTCGACCTACCCGCAGCTCTATATCTCGATGGGTCACACCGCCGAGAACGTTTGCGCCCGGTTCAGCGTGAGCCGTGAGGACTGCGACCAGTTCGCCCTGCGCTCCCACCAGCGGGCCGCCGCGGCGATCGACGCCGGCAAGTTCAAGGAGGAGATCGTCCCCGTCACCGTCAAGCAGGTCACCTTCGACGGCAAGAAGGCCGTGGAGAAGGAGGTCCTGTTCGACACCGACGAGGGCGTTCGCCGTGACACGACCCTGGAGGCGCTGGGCAAGCTGAAGCCCGCCTTCTCCGTGAAGGGCAACGTGACCGCCGGCAACTCCAGCCAGACCACCGATGGCGCCGCCGCCGTGGTGCTGATGAGCGCCGAGAAGGCCCAGGAGCTCGGGCTGAAGCCGATGGCGGTCTTCCGCTCCTTCGCTGTGGGTGGAGTCGACCCCGATGTAATGGGCATTGGCCCGGTCTCCGCGGTGCCCAAGGCGCTGAAGCTGGCTGGGCTGGGCGTGCAGGACATGGACCTGATCGAGCTGAACGAGGCCTTTGCCTCGCAGGCCCTGGCCGTCTCCCGGCAGCTGGAGTTCGACATGGAGAAGGTGAACGTGAACGGCGGCGCGATTGCCCTGGGCCACCCCCTGGGCTGCTCCGGCGCCCGGTTGACGGTCTCGATTCTCCACGAGGCCCGGCGCAGGGGCGCCAAGTATGGCCTGGTGACCATGTGCGTAGGCGGCGGCATGGGCGCCGCCGGTGTGCTTGAGTTTGTGCATTAGCGAGGGAGGTTCGTCGAGCAATGGCTGAAACCAAGGTCGCGACCAAGATCAAGGGTGGTTCGTACCTGCTCCAGACCCCCAGCCCGGCCGATGTGTTCACCCCGGAGGATCTGAACGAGGAGCAGCGCATGATCGCCGAGACCGCCCGGGACTACTCGGAGAAGATCCACGCCATGCTGCCCACCATCGAGAAAGATAAGCCCCGCTACTCCCGGCCCCTCCTGAAGGAGGCCGGCGACCTGGGCCTGCTCTCCCTGGAGATCCCCGAGCAGTACGGCGGCCTGGGCCTCGACAAGGTGACCGCCACGGTGGCCACCGAGATGTTTGGCTACTCCGGCCCCTTCGCTGTGACGTTGGGCGCCCACATTGGCATCGGCACCTACCCGATCGCCTACTTCGGCACCCACGAGCAGAAGGCGAAGTACCTGCCGAAGCTGGCCACCGGCGAGTGGATCGCTGCCTACGCCCTCACCGAGCCCGGCAGCGGCTCCGACGCCCTCGGCGCCCGCACCACGGCGGTCCTGAGCGAGGACGGCAAGTACTGGACCCTGAACGGCACCAAGCAGTGGATCACCAACTCGGCCTTCGCCGACGTGTTCGTGGTTTACGCCAAGGTCGACGGGGAGAAGTTCTCCGCCTTCATTGTGGAGCGGACCTTCCCCGGCGTCTCCGTGGGTCCTGAGGAGAACAAGATGGGCCTGCACGCCTCCTCCACCTGCTCGCTGATCCTGGAGGACGCCAAGGTCCCGGCTGAGAACCTGCTGGGCGAGATCGGCCGCGGCCATGTGATCGCCTTCAACGTGCTGAACGTGGGCCGCTGGAAGCTGGGCGCCGGCGTGGTGGGCTCCACCAAGCAGGTGGTCAACATTGCCGCCGAGTACGCCAAGACCCGCAAGCAGTTCGGCAAGCCGATCGCCGAGTTCCGGGCGATCCAGGCGAAGCTGGCGGACATGAACATCCGCACCTTCGTCAACGAGTCGATGATCTACCGCACCGCCGGCCTGTTCGATGCGAACTTCGGCGACCTGCCCGACCCCACCGCTGCCGACTACGGCCGTGAGTCGGCCCGGCGGATCGAGGAGTACGCGGTCGAGTGCTCGGTCAACAAGGTCTTCGGCTCTGAGGTGCTGGACTTCTGCGTGGACGAGGGCGTGCAGATCCACGGCGGGTACGGCTTTATGGAGGAGTACCCGATCGCTGCCGCCTACCGCGACAGCCGCATCAACCGGATCTTTGAGGGGACCAACGAGATCAACCGCCTGCTGATCCCCGGCACGCTGGTGAAGCGGACCATGAAGGGCGAGCTGCCGCTGATGCAGGCGATGATGGGCCTGCAGGATGAGCTGATGAACCTGGAGCCCTTCGACGAGTCCGAGGCCCCGCTGGCCAAGGAGCAGTTCCTGATCGGCCGGGCCCAGAAGGTGTTCCTGATGCTCGCCGGCCTGGGCGTGCAGAAGTTCCAGATGGCCCTGGAGCAGGAGCAGGAGCTGCTGATGGGCATGGCCGACGTGGCGATCGAGATCTATGCCATGCAGAGCGCCGTGCTCCGGGCGCTGAAGGCCCTGGAGAAGGGCAACGCCGGCATCAAGCTGGAGATGGCCCAGGCTTACTGCCAGGACGCCTTCGAGCGGATCACCACCATCGCCCGGAACATGCTCCCCGTGATCGAGGAGGAGGGCGACGTGCTCCGGACCCAGTTCAGCATGCTGAAGCGGCTGACCCGCTACACCCCCAGCAACACAGTGGGGCTGAAGCGCAAGATCGCCGCCCGGGTGCTGGAGAAGGACGGTTACGTTTGCTAGGATCCAAAAAGAGCTCGTCTCCATCGGGAGGCGAGCTCTTTCTACGTCTTATGGCTTGCCCAGGGCGGAGGCGATGACCTGATTGAGAAAGGGGGCGCCCAGGCGGGCTGCCACAGCCCGGTAGGCAGGTTCAAACGCCCTCTCCAGCACCGCCCGCTCCGCGGCTGTAAGGGTACGGACCTGAACCAACCCGGATGCCACCACCTTTTCCAGGGACTCGGCGTTCATGGCCCCGGCGTTTTGTCGCGCCCACGCCGTGCCTTCCGTCAACCCGCTTTCCATCGCCGAGCGCATCTCCGGGTCCAGTGCATTCCACCAGGACGCCTGTGCGATGACCACGTAGGCCAAAAATCGGTGTGCGGACACGGTGAGGAAGGGCTGAACCCTGTGCAGGTTGCGGGAGAAAATGTTGTTCGGCGTGTTCTCCTGTCCGTCGATCCGTCCACTCTCAAGCTGGGCGTAGACCGAGCTGAAACTGCTGACCACGGCGGTGGCGCCCAGAGCTGCGTACTGGTCCTGTAGCACATGCGCCGACTGCACTCGGAAGGTAAGCCCTTGAAAATCCTCCGGGGTGACGAGCGGGCGCACACTGTTGGTGAAGTGCATAAAGCCGTTCGGCCAGATGGACAGCGCCTTTAGCCCCTTTGCCTCCAGCCGTTGCCGCATCTGCATGCCAACAGGACTCTCAAAGAGCCTCTCCACGGCTTCGAAGTCGGAAAACAGGTAGGGGAGGTCGTACACCTGCCACGAGGGGTCGAACTGGACCAGTTTGGAAGGCGCCACCGCAATGAAGTGAATCCTGCCCTCCTGCAGTGCCGCCAGCTCATCCACATCCGGGTACAGCTGGGAGTTGGGGTAGACCTGTACTTCCAGCCGACCTGCTGCGCGCTCGCTCGCAGCCTCTGCAAAGCGCATGGCCGCCAGATGTTTCGGGCTGTTCTCAGCCGTTACGTGGCTGAAGCGAGCGACCATGCGCTCGGTGCGGCTGACTTGCTCATAGTCGACCGCCATGGGGGTGCACGCCGACGTCAGGAACAACAGCAGCAAGGCAGCAACTGCGCGCATTCTCATGTCGAACGCTCCACCCGGTAGCGATTGACCGGGCGCCCGCCGCCGCCGTATTGCAGCTCGATTTTCGCCTTGCCCGACTTGACCAGGAAATCCAGGTAGCGCCGGGCTGTAACGCGCGCCATGCCAAGCGCCTCGGCTACCTCGACGGCCGAACGGGGCTCAGCCTGTTCTTGCAGAAAGGTTGTCACTTGCTCCAGCGTGGCCTCGCTAAGCCCCGAGGGCGGCTCCTTGCCGGCCAGCACTGCCGGGACGCGCATCACCCGGTCGAGCTCTGCCTGGCTGAGGCGAGCTGCCGAGCGAAACCTCCGGCGGACGGCCCAGTAAGATTCCAGGGCTGCACGCAGGCGTTCGGGCCGGAACGGCTTGATCACGTAATCGTGCGCCCCAGCACGCAGGGCTGCCTCTACCGTGGCCGGGTCGTGCGCTGCGCTGACCAGGATCACATCGCTGGCGATGCCCTGCGCGCGGAGCTCCCGGAGGGCCGAGAGCCCGTCCTGATCGGGCATGTAAATATCCAGCAGAATGAGGTCCGGCTTCAAACGGTGGGCGGCCTCCACGGCATCGGCGCCGTTGCGGGCGATACCGACGACCTTAAAGCCCTCTACCGACTCGACGAAGAACCGATTCACCTGCACGACCATGGGATCGTCATCAACGACCAAGACCTTAATGGCGGTCAGAGGGATCACCTTCCCCGACGGTAATCGTAAAGGCCGTCCGCCCCGGCTCTGAAGCCAGGTCCATTCTTCCGCCTGCCATGGAGACCAGCTGCTTGACCAGTGCCAGGCCCAGCCCCCGTCCTTCGCCCTTGGTGCTGAACCCCTGGACGAAGACCTTGTCCTGCAGTTCCGGGGGAATCCCAGGGCCATTGTCTTCGACGCGAATGGTCAGTCGCTCGGCGTTGGAGCGCACCAGGCAGGCAATCCGCCGCTCGCCGTCGCTGCGACCGAGTGCATCCATAGCGTTCTCCAGCAGGTTGCCGATGATCAACGCCGCATCGCTGCCGCTAAGGGGGCTTGGGACACCGGTAACCTGGCTGTCGGGGGCGATGTGAAGATCAATCCCCAGTTCCCTGGCGCGGACCACCTTCCCCAACAGCAAGCCTGAAATCCGGTAGTCCTTGACCTGACGGGCCAGGAATCGAATGACCTCCTCCTGGTGTTCCGTTGTGGAGTAAATGTACTCCAGAGCCTGATCGTACTCTTTCATGTGGATCAGGCCGGCGATCGTATGCAGCCTGTTGAGCGACTCGTGGTTCTGTGCGCGCAGGCCTTCGACGAACCGTTTGACGCCGGTTAACTCCTCGGCCAGGCGGTGCACTTCGGTCCGCTCGCGGAAGGTGGCCACCGCGCCCACAATGCGATCCTGAATCCGAATGGGAACGCGGTTGCTGATGACCATTCTGTGGCCCAAGACCAAGGGCTCGTTATAGGAGGCCTGTCCGGTTCGAAGGGTCTCCGGCAACTGCGAAGCGGGGATCACGTCGGAAATGCGCTTACCCACGGCGTCGGGCCCCACCTCTGCGATGCGCTGGGCCTCTGCGTTGACCACCGTCAGGGTGCCGTCTTCTGCAATCGCGATCAGGCCTTCGCTCAGCGCCGAAACCACGGCGACCCGCTCTTCCAGAATGCGGGCAATCTCGGGCGGCTCCAGGTTGAACATTTGCCGTTTGATATTCGCCGACAGAACCCAGGCGCCGACCAGGGCGGCGACCATGGCACCAAGGATGCCCACGGGAATCTCCAGCGAGAACTCTTTCAGCAAAGACCAAAAGGGGGGCACCATGATGCCCACCACGATGACACCCACCTGCTCGCCGCCGTCCGGGGAGATGACCGGCACGAACCCCCTCACGGCCTGGCCGTTGACTCCCGCCGCCCGGGAGATATAGGCCTGCTGGGAGAGGCTCGGCCCTTCGTCCCCGCCTCGAAAGGGCTGGCCGATGCGCTCGGCCAGCGGATCGGAATAGCGGATGCGCTTCATGTCGAACGCGACGATGTACTCGACCCCCGTCGATAGACGGACTCGTTCAACGGCTGGCTGAATCACGGCGGCTCCGTCGGCACGGCCAAGGTTCTGGCGCACGGCGTCCATTTGAGCGACCGTTCGCGCCACCGACATTGCGCGCCGCCCGAGCTCTTTGATCAGGGCGCCCTGGAGGTTGTAGCCGGTCAGCAGCAGGCCGATAGAGAAGGAGCCGATGACCAGGAAGCCCGTGAGCGTAACGATCTTACTGCGAAGCGAGAGACGCTGCCACCGTTCCACCTGTTCGCCTCCTGTGAAACCGGTAATCACATTGAACCCCAACGTGAATGTGAGAACAAGGCCATGTAAGGAAGATGACACCGCGGTTGACCTTTCGTACACGAGGTGGTTGAAACCTAGCTTGACCGAATTAGGGCGCATATATTGAAGCAAACTTCAAAGAGCGCCGGTCCGAAGGAGACCAAAACGGCCAAAACATCGTCTGCCCGCGGCCGTACCTAACACACTTATCAGTCTGTTGAACTATGGTCAGAGCCATCCAACTCGTGTTAGCTTGTGAACGACGGAACAAACAAGTCCAACCCGGGAGGGATTCAGGATGACGAAGCCGCAGTCGATGGATCGGTCGAAGCTCATGCGGGCCTTGGTCGTGGTAGCTGTCGGACTGGGAATCTGGTTTCTGCCGCCGTTCGGAACGCTGAAGCCAGCGGCCATGCACCTGACGGCAATCTTTGTGGCAACGATCCTCGGACTGATTCTTCAGCCTCTGCCCCAGGGCGCCGTGGTGATCCTGGGTGTTGCTGTTACCGCCATGACCCAGACCATGTCGATTGCTGACTCGATGGCGGGGTTCGCGGACGCCACGGTATGGCTGATTGTGGCCGCCTTCCTCTTCGCCCGTGGCTTTATTAAGACCGGCCTCGGCCGCCGCATCGCCTACCTGCTGGTGAAGGCGTTCGGCAAGAGCACGCTGGGCCTGGGTTACGCCATTACAATCGCCGACCTGGTGATCGCTCCGGCGACCCCGTCCAACACGGCACGGGCCGGCGGCATTCTCTTCCCGGTCCTGCGGTCGCTCTCTTCGGCCATGGGCTCCGAGCCCGGCCCGACCGCCAAGAAGGCCGGCGCCTTCCTGATGTTCAACGAGCTGCAGGTCTGCCTGATCACCTCGGCCATCTTCCTGACCGGCGTGGCGCCGAACTCCCTGATTGCCAAGCTGGCCAAGGACACCTTCAAGTACGACGTGACCTGGATGAACTGGTTCGTGGCAGCCGCGGTCCCCGGCCTGATCGCTCTGGCGGTGATCCCGTACGTGATCTACAAGCTGATGGACCCCGAGGTCAAGCAGACCCCCGAGGCCCCGGCCCTCGCCAAGCGGGAGCTGGAGAAGATGGGCCCCATGAGCGGCGGCGAGAAGGGCATGACCATGGTCTTCCTGGCGGCCCTCACCCTGTGGGCCACCGGTCAGTGGACCAACATGAACGCTACGGCGGTCGCCCTGGGCGGCGTCGGCGCCCTGCTGGTCTTTAACATCATCAACTGGGACGACGTGCTCAACGAGCGGGCCGGCTGGGACGCCCTGGTCTGGTTCGGCGGTCTGGTGGGCATGGCCTCGGGCCTGAGCAAGCTCGGTGTGATCGGCATGCTGGCCACGACCATGAAGAGCAGTCTCGGCGGCGTCAGCAACTGGGTGATCGGCTTCGTGCTGGTGGTGCTGGCATACGTGTATGTACACTACATGATCGCATCGATGACGGCCCACGCCACCGCCTTCTTCGTGCCCCTGGGCCTCGTGGCCGTGGGCATGGGCGCCCCGGTTCCGCTGGTTGTGCTGGTGCTGGGCTTCATGAACAGCCTGAACGGCGGCACCACCCACTACGGTACCGGTCCGGCACCTGTATTCTTCGGGTCGGGCTACATCGACCAGGCGGCCTGGTGGAAGAACGGCCTGATCGTCAGCCTGGTGAACATGGTGATCTGGCTGGGCGTGGGCGGCCTCTGGTGGAAGGTCATCGGACTCTGGTAATCATCTCTACCTAAAGGAGTATACGAATGCTACAGTACGACGTTGTAATCGTTGGCGCCGGCGGGGCGGGTATGAGCGCCGCCCTCCAGGCCAGCAAAGACAGTAACCTGCGGGTAGCTGTATTAAGTAAGATCTACCCAACCCGGTCACACACCGGCGCAGCGCAGGGCGGCATCAACGCCGCCCTGGGCAACCGGGATGCGACCGACTCGGTGGACCGCCACTTCCGGGACACCGTGAAAGGCAGCGATTTCCTCGCCGACCAGGACGCTGTAGCGTTCTTTACCTCGGGCATGCCGGACCTGATCCGGGAGCTGGACTACTACGGGGTTCCCTTCTCCCGGGACGAGCAGGGGCGGGTTGCGCAGCGGCCCTTCGGCGGGGCGTCAAGCCCACGCACGTGCTACTCGGCGGACAAGACGGGCCATGTGATCCTCCACACGATCTTCGAGCACTGCCTGAAGGCTGGAGTTAAGTTCTACGACGACTGGTCGCTCCTCTCCCTGGTTGTGGAGGACGGCCAGCTCCAGGGTCTGGTGGCGATGGATATCCGCAGCGGCGAGATCCACCCGATTATGGCCAAGTCCATCGTGTTGGCTACCGGTGGTTTCGGCCGGATCTACTGGAACCGCACCACCAACGCCTTCAACATGACGGGTGACGGAACGGCCGCTGCCTTTGAGGCGGGCATTCCGCTGAAGGACCCCGAGTTTGTGCAGTTCCACCCGACGGGCCTGGCCGGCACCGGCATTCTGATGTCGGAGGCATGCCGCGGCGAGGGCGGCTACCTGCTGAACAAGGACGGCGAGCGCTTCATGGCCCGCTACCTCCCGTCGAAGATGGAGCTGGGTCCGCGTGACGTGGTTTCCCGGTCGATCGAGTTGGAGATTCGAGCGGGCCGGGGCCTCGGTGAGGGCATGCAGGCGCATGTGCTGATGGACCTGCGGCACCTGGGCAAGGAGAAGATCATGGAGCGCCTGCCCCAGGTCCGTGAGCTGGCCCTGGACTTCGAAGGCGTCGACATCATCAATCAGCCGGTTGGCATTCGGGCCAGCTGCCACTACATGATGGGCGGCATTCACGTACAGGATTACCGCACCTGCGCCACCCCGGTGGAAGGTGTGCATGCCGCCGGCGAGTGCTCCTGCGTGTCGATTCACGGTGCGAACCGGCTCGGCGGCAACTCCGTGGCCGACGTGGTCTTCTTCGGCAAGCATGCCGGCATTGGTGCCAAGGAGACGGCCAAGCACCGGTCGCTGGGCAACGCCAACCGCGTGAAGGCGGCGGCGGAGGAATGGGTTGGCAAGTTCGCCCGGATGCGCCAGAAGAGCACGGGCCACAACCTGTTCGACATTCGCAACAAGATGGCTGAGACCATGTGGTACAACGTGGGCATCTTCCGCACGGAGAAGAACATGATCGAGGCGCTGGATACGGTCAATGAACTGCTGGATGCCTACAAGGACACGTTCATCGGCGATACGTCGCTGCAGTATAACACAGCGTTCGTCCACTACGTGGAGGTGGGGAACCTCCTGAAGCTGGCAAAGGCCGTGGCCATGGGCGCCATCGCCCGCAAGGAGAGCCGGGGCTCCCACTCCCGGGAGGACTACCCCGAGCGGAACGACGGCCAGTTCCTCAAGCACACGCTGATCCACAAAGAGGGCGACAACTACCGGCTCGACTACAGCCCGGTGAAGATCACGAACTATGAACCGGAGGAGAGGGCGTACTAATGCGTACCGTTACCTTTCGCATCAAGCGGTTCGACGGCAGTAAGGAATGGTACCGGGAGTACGGACTGCCCTACGAAACCGGCAAGACTCTCCTGTGGGCGCTGACCAAGATTCGTGAGGAGCAGGACCCCACCTTTAACTTCACCTCGGCATGCCGACACGCCATTTGCGGCAGTTGTGCGGTGCGTGTCAACGGCAACTCCCACCTGGTCTGCAAGACCGCGCTGGATGAGATTCTGGAGACCTACGGTTCGGACAGGCTTACCTTGACGCCGCTAAACAACTTTAAGGTGATCCGCGACCTGGTGGTCGACTGGCGCCCCAAGACTGAGCGGCTGAAGGTGGTCAAGCCCTGGCTGATTCCCACGGCCGACGGTGACGTGGCCACCGGCTTCACCCAGGCCCCGAAGTTCTACCACACCATCGCCTCGCCGACCGACTGCATCCAGTGCGGCATTTGCTCCTCCGAGTGCGAGCAGCTGGCTCAGAACAAGGGTTTCCTCGATCCGTTCATCCTGAACCGGGCCTACCGGTTTGCCGTGGACTCCCGTGACGCGGCGCCGGAGGAGCACATTCGGCCGGCCCTGGAGAACGATTTGTGGAAGTGCCTGCACTGCCACCAGTGCGTGAGCGCCTGCCCGAAGGGGATTCACCTGGACAAGGAGATCTCCTTCCTCCGGCAGGAGTCGATGCACCTCGGTGAGATCGACAACGCCGGCGCCCGCCACGCCTACGCTTTCCATGATGATGTGCGGAGCAAGGGCCGCCTCAATGAGATCACCCTGCCGATGAAGACGGAAGGCATCGTGAAGACAATGCGGCGCGTTCCGTTCGCCGTCCGCATGGTCACCAAGGGCAAGATCAACCCGCTGCATATCCCCAGGGCGATCAACGGCATCGAGGGCGTGCAGAAGATTTACGAACACATCAAGGGAGGAAAGAAGCGATGAGGTATGGTTTCTTTCCCGGCTGCACCCTGGAGTCGGCCGCCAACGAGCTGATGATTTCGACCCAGAAGGTCGCCTCGGCGCTGGGGATTGAGCTGATTGAGCTGGACGGCTGGACCTGCTGTGGTGCGAGCCACATTCAGGATATCGATACAGACCTGTCCCTGGCGATCAACGCCCGGAACATTGCCTTGGGCGAAAAGCTGAACGCCCCGATTCTGACGGTGTGCAATACGTGCACCCTGATGCTCCGCACGGCCAAGCAGCAGATCGATGGGAATCCTGAGACCAAAGAGATGGTCAACCGGGGTCTGCATCAAGCGGACATGCACTATGAGGGCACCAG
This sequence comes from Symbiobacteriaceae bacterium, assembly GCA_050789255.1. Lineage (GTDB taxonomy): Bacteria > Bacillota > Sulfobacillia > Symbiobacteriales > Symbiobacteriaceae > JBOZRQ01. The sequence continues at coordinate 35,581 of JBOZRQ010000007.1, read as the reverse complement.
TGACATCACCCACCTGCTCTGGATGCTGATTCGGGATTACGGTCTGGAGAATCTGAAGGCCAAGGTGAAGCGTCCGCTCAGGGGCCTGAAGGTGGCGAACTTCTATGGCTGCCATATTATCCGGCCGCCCCAGATCATGGGCTTTGAGAACCACCTGAATCCGCAGTCGATGGAGATGGTGGTGGCGGCCCTGGGCGCCGAGAGTGTGGACTTTGACCAGCGCCTGGCCTGCTGCGGTTTCCATGCCGTTTTCCCCGCCGAGCAGGAGGTGCTGAAGAAGACGGGCGTCAACTGCATGTCCGCCAAGGACGCCGGCGCCGACGTGCTGGTCACCCCGTGCCCCCTCTGTCAGATGCAGTTGGACATGTACCAGCCCGACGCCCAGAAGCGGTTCGAGGAGTCGATTCGCATGCCAATCCTGCATTTGCCGCAGCTAATCGGTCTGGCCCTGGGCTTTGAGCCGGAGGAGCTGGCGATCCAGCGCCATATCATCGATGCGATTCCGATGCTGCAGGCCAAGCTGGCCGTCCGATAGGCACTGAGAGGAGCGGTGAGCGTGCGGGAACTCCACGTCAATGAGATCGCCCAGACGGTAGCCCACCTGGTAAAGGAGGCGAACTACCGGCTGGAATCCGACATGGTCAAGGTGATCGACCGGGCGATCAGCCTCGAGGAGGCGCCGGTGGGCCAGGCTGTGCTGGCCCAGTTGGTTCAGAACTACACCATCGCCCAGACCGAGGATGTGCCCATGTGCCAGGATACCGGCGTGGCGCTGGTATTCCTGGAGATCGGGCAGGACCTGCACCTGGTGGGCGGCGACCTGACCGAGGCCGTCAACCGAGGCGTGGCCACGGGCTACACCGAGGGCTACCTGCGCATGTCGATGCTGAACGACCCCTTGAAGCGGGTAAACACCAAGAACAACACCCCTGCCATGGTCTACACCAACATCGTCCCCGGCGACCAGCTGCGGATTAAGGTCGACTGCAAGGGCGGCGGCTCCGAGAACATGAGCCAGCTCAAAATGCTGCCGCCCTCGGCCGGCTGGGAGGGCGCCAAGCGGTTCATTGTGGAAACGGTAGCCAACGCCGGGCCGAATGCCTGCCCCCCGCTGGTGGTGGGCGTGGGCATTGGCGGCAACTTCGACAAGTCGGCGCTGCTGGCCAAGCGGTCGCTGCTCCGGCACGCCGGCGAGCCCAACCCCGATCCCGAGTGGGCTGCCCGTGAGCAGGAGCTCCTGACCGAAATCAACAAGCTCGGCGTGGGGCCGATGGGTCTGGGCGGCACGGTGACGGCGCTGGCGGTCCACATTGAGGTCATGGGTTGCCATATTACGGCGCTTCCTGTGGCTGTGAACATTGAGTGTCACGCCCATCGACACAAGGAGGCGGTGCTCTAATGGCCAGGGTTGACATTACCACGCCGATCACCGAGGAGCAGGCCCGGCAGATCCAGGCCGGCGACGAGGTTTACCTGACCGGCACCATTTACACGGCCCGCGATGCAGCGCACAAGCGCATGGTGGAGGACCTGGCCGCCGGAAGGGGGCTGCCGTTTGACCCGAAGGGGGCCGTGATCTACTACGTGGGTCCCACGCCCCCCAAGCCCGGGCAGGTGCTTGGCTCCGCCGGTCCCACCACGAGCTACCGCATGGACAAGTTCACGCCCACCATGTTTGAACAGGGTGTCAAGGCGGTCATTGGCAAGGGATACCGGGGTGACGAGGTGAAGGCGTCGCTGGTCGCCAATGCCGGGCTGTACTTCTCGGCAACCGGCGGGGCGGGCGCCCTGCTGGCCCGGGCGGTCGTGGGAGCCGAGGTCCTCGCGTACGAGGACCTGGGCGCTGAGGCGATCCGCCGGCTGACCGTGAAGGAGCTGCCGGTGATCTGCATTCACGATTCCCATGGCGGCGACCAGTACTACAACGGACAGTCGCAGTGGGTCAAGCCCGACGCCATGTTCAAGCCCAAGAAGGCAGAGGCTGCGGAATAACTGAGCAGGGCCGCCGTGTCCATCGACACGGCGGCCCTGCGATTTCCTACAGGCTGGCTAGCACGAATCGGATCTTCCAGTGGTAGACGCCGTCCCGGAGGGCCAGGACCTCAGCCACCGTGCCGCGGAACGCAAAGGCCACCTCGCCGATGCGGTACTCTCCAATGACGGTTTGGCCGGGCCGGCCCGTCTGGCGCGTTTCCGCGATGACGCCTTGCCCGTCGGCCTGGAGCACCAGTATCGGCACGGTGAGTCCCTCCGGTTCGAGGCGCAGGCTGCCCGGGGACCGTTCCGCACAGTGGGCAAGCGGTTTAGAAGGCTCCCGTTTGCGTCTCCCAAAGAGCCACGACACCATGTTGTTCCCCTTTCGCCTGGGCGGGGTTCGTTTTTGTGCATCCATAGGGAATTGCAAGGAGCATGCCAGTGGTAACGCTGGCATGTTCCTTGCTTAGTAAGGGTGTTCTGTACACGAATGTCTAGACAGGGATTCGTTTCCGTTTAGACATTCAGAGCATCGCCTGGAGGGGAGACTTGCATGGAGAGCCCGCTCAGTCAGTCCGAAATCGATGCGTTGATGCGGTCTTTGCTCCCTGCGAACGGCGACGACCTGTTCCAGACCAGGGACAGCGCCGTGCGGACCTACGACTTTCGGCGCCCCGGCAAGTTCAACAAGGACCTGCTGCGCACGCTGCTGATGATTCACGAGAATTTCTCCCGGCTGCTCCAGACCTTCTTCTCGGCCGGTCTGCGCACCCGGGTGCAGGTGATGGTGCGAAGCACCAATCAGTACCCGGCGGCCGAGTTCATGCAGCTTCTGCCGAACCCTGGCATCGTGGCTACCTTCAGCATTCGCCCGCTGCCGGGCACCTGCATGCTGGAACTCAGCCAGAACATTGGATACGCCATCGTGGACAAGGTTTTTGGGGGCAGCGGCGGCGATTTGCAGCCACAGCGGGCGCTATCGGAGATTGAGCTCGGGGTGGTGCGCCGGACGCTGAACGACATGTTCACCCCCCTGCAGGAGTCCTGGCGGAACGTGGCGGCGATCAAACCGACCCTGGAGAGCCTGGAGACCAACCCCATGTTCCTGCAGAACAACGCCCCTTCGGAAGTGCTGGCCGCCATTACCGTTGGGATTCAGATCGGCGAGCATATGGGCCATTTGACGCTGGCATTCCCCTACTCTACCGTGGAGCCCGTTCTCTCCCGGCTGTCGCCGCACTCCTGGCTGGCCACCGAGCGCACGCCCGAGGAGGGCGAGCTGGACCTCCTGAAGCAGCAGGTCCAGGAGGCGGGCATGGCCATTCGGGTGCTGCTCGGCCAGACCCGCATGACGGTTGGCGAGTTCTCCAGCCTCAAGGTGGGGGACGTGATTCCGCTGGGCACTACGCTCAACAGTGAGCTGCCGGTCTACGTGGGGGATCGGATCACCTTCTTCGGACGGCCGGGCGTCCGGGGTGACCGGGTGGCTGTGCAGATCCTCCGCCGGGCCGGGCTGTAGCTTGTCGCTGTGGATCTATGAGTAGAGGTGAACACCCCTGTCCTTCAAGCAAGTTCTGATCGTGGCGAACGATCACCGCACAGCCGATGACCTGAGGTCGGGGCTGCAGCGGGCCTACAGTGTACAGCTGGTACGAGGGTTCACGGACGCCTGCTCGGTGCTTGAACGAACCGCTCCTGATGTGATTGTGCTTGACCTGGCGCTCCCCGGGGGTGAGGCGATCTACCTGCTGGATTTCCTCAACGGGTATCCCGGGGATGTGCCGCCTGTGGTGGTGACGGGCAGCCGGACCCGGGACCCGGAACTGGCGCCGTTCCAGCACCTGGTCGCCCTGGCGTTGACCAAACCGCTTCAGGTGGGCCGGCTGTCGGGCCAAGTCGAGGCGGCGCTGGCTGAGTGGCGGCGCCCGGGCTTCTTCCCGGACAACGTGGGGGCGCCCGTGGTCCTGCTGGCCGACTCCCGGGGCGAGAGCCGCATTCGCATGGCCACGGTCCTGCGGGAGGCCGGCGCCAAGGTGAGTGAGGCCGAGACCTTGGAAGAGGCGGTCCACCTGCTCGACTCCCGCCGTTTCGACGCCGTGGTGAGCCACTGGATGCTCAGCGGCGGTACGGCACGCCGGATCATTGAGCAGGGCCGGGCGACGCTCGCGGGAACTCCCGTGATCGTTCTTGCGAATAACTCGTCTCCGGCCTTTGTGCAACGGGTGCTGAGCCTGGGCGCCGCCGATTTGTTGATCGCCCCCCTGGCCCCTGAGGCCGTGCTGATCGCCCTGGAAAAGCTGCGTTATCGAGCCCAGGCTCCACGCGGTCCCGCAGCGCCGGAGCCAAGGCATGCGGGCGGGCGCCACCAGAACGGCCTCCGATACGGCCCCGAGGACATTATTGGGTTCTCACCGTCGATCCACCGGGCACGAACTGCGTTGCAGCAGGTCGCCCGCATGGACTCGACCGTACTGCTTTCCGGCGAGACCGGCGTAGGCAAGGAGCTGTTTGCCCACGCCCTGCACAACCTGAGCGCCCGCCGGAGCGGGGCCTTTGTGGCGGTCAACGCGGCCGCCATTCCTGAGGCGCTCCTGGAGTCCGAGCTGTTCGGCTACTCGGGCGGCGCCTTCACCGGCGCCAAGCGTGACGGGCATCGAGGGAAGTTTCTGCAGGCGACCGGCGGCACGCTCTTCCTCGATGAGATCGGCGATCTGCCGCTCACCCTGCAGGGCAAGCTGCTGCGAGTTTTGCAGGAAGGTGAAATCGACCCGGTAGGCGGTCAAGGCCCCGTCCCTGTAGATGTCCGGTTGGTCGCCGCCACCCACCGGGACCTGGCTGAAATGGTCCGGCTCGGCTCGTTCCGAAGCGACCTGTACTTCCGCCTGAACGTGGTCACCATTCCGATTCCGCCCCTCAGGGAGCGCCCGGAAGACATCGTTCCCCTTGCCGCCACCTTTCTGGCGGAGTTGTGCCACCGTTACGGACTGGCCCCCAAGCAGTTCACGCCGGAGAGCCTGGAGTTGCTCCGGGCGTATGGGTGGCCGGGGAACGTCCGGGAGCTGCGCAACGTGGTGGAGCAAGCCTTTGTCTTTACGCCCGGGACGATCATCTCCCCAGAGAATCTGCCCGCCGAGCTGCACCATCCGGTGCAGCGCAACGCTCCAGCCCCGCTGAAGCTAGTTCCGCTTGAGAGCAACGAGCGAGATGCGATTGAGCACGCATTGGTGGAGGCCGGCGGCAATAAGGCGAAGGCTGCCCGATTGCTGGGCATCAGCCGGGCCGGCTTGTATGTGAAGCTAAAAGTGTATGGGTTGGGCTAGACACCGCTGTCTAATGTCTAGACATGTCTAAGACACCTGACACCTCGGAGTGAGCGCCATGAAGGTCGAGTTTCTTAACCCGTTCGTATTTGCCGGGCTAAACGTCCTGAGTTCCGAGGCGGGGCTGAAGACAATGTCGCCGGGCAAACCCGACCTGATCCGTGGCCACGCTACGCTGCATGCAGTGAATGTCGTGGTAGGCGTCAGCGGGTCGGTCCAGGGGCTCGTGACCTACGGGATGGACCTGTCCCTCGCCAAGGGCGCCATTAAAGCGATGGCCGGACAGGAGATCCCCATTACCGATCCGATGGCGGAGAGCGCCCTGGGTGAGCTAGGCAACGTGATGACCGGCCTGGCCGCAGCCCTTCTGGAGCAGGCGGGTTATCCATGCCGAATCTCGCCACCGGCGATTGTCAAAGGCACAGGCGTGCGCCTGACCCCCCTGCCGATGCCTATGGTGGCCGTACCCATTCTGACCGAGTGGGGTGAGCTGCGGATCTTCCTGGCCCTGACAAGCATGGACCAGCATTCTGCGAACAAGGGGTGAAGCGCCCGTGATTCGTGGCATTGGGGCCTCGCGCACAGGCATGGCCTTCGAACAGATCCGAACCGATGTGATTGCCAACAACGTGGCCAACGTCAACACTGGCGGCTTCAAGCGGTCGGTGGCGGTGGGCGCCGAGTTCTCCCAGATGATCCTGCAGCGCCTGGGCGACGCCGTCGCCAAGGAGGGCGAAGCCCCCGAGATAGGCAAGCTGGGAAATGGAGCGGCGCTGGAAGCCGTTGTGCAGGACTTCATGCAGGGCGCCCTCGAGCAGACCGACAACCCCCTGGACGTCGCCCTGCTAGGACCCGGTGAGTTCACCTTCCTTGGGCCGCAGGGGATCGGCTACACCCGTAACGGCGCCTTCGCCCAGGACGGGGCCGGGCGCCTGGTGACCGCCGAGGGCTACCCGGTGCTGGTGGGCGGCGCCCCCGTAGGCGGCCCTGGCCAGACCCTGAGCATAGAGCCGGATGGCACGGTGCTGGTCGACGGCGCCGCCGCCGGCAAGCTGGACATTCGGGGCGGCGTCGGCACGCCGCTGGCGATTCGCACCCAGGAACGCTCCAACGTGGACATGGCGCAGGAGATGACCGACCTGATCACCGCCCTCCGCTCCTTCCAGGTGAACCAGAGAGCCCTGCAGATGCAGGACCAGACTCTGTCAAGGGCGGTTTCCGAAATTGGAAAGGTGTAAAGGTCAAGGGTTTGGCATGTGGTTTGCATGGATCTGTAAGGGAGGTGACTCGAAATGATCGCCAACGACCTGACCGCACGCCTGCTGGAGCGTACCCTGGACGCCTCCTCCCTCCGGCAGCGAGTGTTGTCCCATAACATTGCCAACGTGAACACCCCGGGCTTCAAGCGGGCCCGGGTCGAGTTTGAAGAGCGCCTGGCCCAAGCGGTGTCAGCCAACCAAGACCTGGACGGCGTGCAGCCCGCGGTAGTGGAGGAGACGCACTCCATCGGGCGCCCGGATGGCAACAACGTCGACATCGAACTCGAAATGGCGCAACTGGCAGAAAATCAGATCTGGTACTCAACGCTGACCCGACAGCTGTCCGACCACTTCTCCCGGCTCCGTATGGTGATTACTGATGGGAGGCGCTAAGTAAATGAGAATTTTCCGGGCCATGGAGGCGAGCGCCTCCGCCCTGACGGCCGAACGGCTGCGCATGGACCTGATCGCCAACAACCTGGCCAACATCAACACCACTCGTGGCGCCAACGGTGAGCCCTATCGGCGCCGTTACGCCGTACAAGCAGAGCGCCGTGAGACCTTCGCCGATGTGTTGGCCAGGGAGTCCGGCAAGCCCGGCCCCGAGTCCGGCGCGGGCGTTCGGGTCACTCAGATCGCCGAGGATCAGTCGGAGTTCAAGCTCAAGTACGACCCGACCCACCCCGACGCCGATCAGAATGGCATGGTGCGGCTGCCCAACGTGGACCTGCTCACCGAGATCACCGACATGATGGTCTCGACCCGGATCTATGAGGCGAACGTGACGGCGTTCAACGCCGCCAAGGCGATGGCGCTTCGGGCCCTCGATATCGGCAGATAAGGAGCTGAGCCTGACACCATGGACATTCAGCGGTTAAGCGCCCTGCTCCAGACCGACCTGCTCCAGCCGGAGCCCACCAAATCTGCCGCTGCGCCTCCGGACGGCCCCAGCTTCACCGACGTGCTCCAGCAAGCGCTCGGCCAGGTCGAGCAGGACCAGGCGGCAGCCAACGAAGCCGCCGTAAAGCTGGCCACCGGTGAGATTACCGATGTCGCTCAGGTGATGATCGCCTCAGAGCGGGCGAACCTGAGCCTGAACCTGGCGTTACAGGTGCGTAATAAGCTGCTCGAGGCCTATCAAGAGATCATGCGCATGCCGCTTTAAAGAAAGCCGCCGCTACATCAAGGCGCTCTGACCTGCGGGGGGAAACCGATTGACCAGCAAGGCCTCCGAGTTGTTCGGACGGATGAAGGTGACGTGGGGACGGATTAACCCGGTCCAGCGGTGGCTAGTAGTCGGCATGGCGCTGGCCCTGGCCGCGGCGGTCGGGGTCGTGTACTACCTGAACCGGCCCGATTGGGTCGTGCTGGTCAGTCAGGCCGACCCTAAGGACGCCGCCGCCATTGTCACCAAGCTTCAGGAGCTAAAGGTCCCATATCAGCCCAGTGGTGACGGCTACACCATTCTCGTTCCGAAGGCAGAGCAATATACGGCAAAACTGGCCCTGGCCCAGGCCGGACTGCCCAAGGGCACCGGCGTAGGCTTCGAGATCTTTGATGAGCCCAAGTTCGGCGCCACCGACTTCGACCGCAGAGTGAACTACCTGCGGGCTCAGCAGGGCGAACTGGAGCGGGCCTTGCTGCGCATCGCCGACATCGAGTACGTCAGCGTCAAGCTGGCCATCCCCGAGCAGTCGGTGTTCGTGCGGCAGCAGCAGCCGGTGAAGGCCTCGGTGCTGGTGCAGCCCCGGACGGGCAGGAAGCTTTCCGCCGACCAGGTGCAGGGCGTGGTCACCTTCATGGCCAGCTCTGTGCAGGGGCTGACCGCTGAGAACGTCTCGGTGGTCGATCAGACCGGCCGGGTGCTCAACACCACAAACGGGCTGAGCACGGACGTGAGTGCGGACCAGGCTCTACGGCAGGACGAGCTCCAGCGCAAGATGGAGAACGGTGTCCAAACCCTGCTGGAGACCATGTTCGGCCCGGGCAACGTGACCGCCCGGGTCAGCCTGGAACTGAACATGGATGCATCCAGAATTGAGACCACCACCGTGGGCGGGTCGGCGCCGAAGTCGACCACCGTGGAGCGGGAGTCCAGCAAGGGCCAGACCTCCGCCGCGGGAACTACCGCCACCACCCCAGGGGCGCCGCCGGTCTACCAGGGCCAAACCCCGGCGGGCACCGACGACACCTGGAAGACCTCAACCAAGACCGACTACGAGGTGAGCAACCGCAAGGAGACCACCTTGGTCAGCCCGGGCGCCGTCAAGCGCATTTCGGTGGGCGTGGCGATCAACCGCCCCGACCTGACCGCCGAGCAGATCAAGCAGGTCCGGGAGACCGTGGCCAGCGCCACCGGCGCCGATGTGGGCGCCATTAGCGTAACGGCGATGCAGTTTACCCGAGAGCTCCCCACGGACCTGGCCTCGCAGACCAAGACCTCCGCTCCGCTGCAGCCTGTGTCGCTGGCGATCGGGCTCGGCGCCGCCGCTGCGGTTCTCCTGGTAGGTTTTGTGATGACCCGGCGCCGCCGGGGGGACGAGGAGGAGCTGGAGGTGATCGGCGGGCTGGCCGCCGCTCCGGCGCCCGGCACCACGCTGGACGTGGCCCTTGGTCTGAGCGGTCAGACGGGCGCCCAGCCCGGGCTTGACCTGACCGACAACGCCGCGCTGGACGCCGCCGTGACGGCTGCAGCGGCGGAGATCGGACCGGAGATGGTGAACGTGAACCCGCTGGATCTGAAGACCGCCCAGCAGAAGCTGGAGTTCGTGATGGCGGCCAAGGGGAACCGCAAGGTGATCCTGGGCGGCGAGCCGATTCCCGAGGAGCTCATGGTCGTGATCGATGACCTGATCGACAGCCATCCCGAGACCTGCGCCATGATTCTGCGTGAATGGATGAAGGGGGGCGCCGGCCTGTGACAACCGCCCAGAGTGTAGCCCTGACGGGAAAGCAGAAAGCGGCGATCTTCGCCATTAACATGGGCTCGGAGCGGTCGGCCAAGGTGCTCAAGTACCTGCAGGACGACGAGATCGAACTGTTGACGGTGGAGATTGCCCAGGCCCGCAAGACCTCATCCGAAGAGCGCGATGACGTGCTCCAGGAGTTCGTGCAGCTGGCGACAGCCGAACGCTTCCTGCGCACCGGTGGTATAGATTACGCTCGCGACCTGCTGGAAAAGGCGGTTGGCGAGAAACGGGCCTCCGAAATCCTGCAGCGGCTGACGGCCAGCCTGCGCAAGCGGCCCTTCGATTCGGTCCGCCGCACCGACCCCACGCACCTGGCCGGCTTCCTGGCCAACGAGCATCCGCAGACCGTTGCCGTGGTGCTGGCCCACCTGGCGCCCGAACAGGCGTCTGTGGTGCTTACGGGACTCCCGCCCGAGCGCCAGGCCGATGTGTTCAAGCGAGTCTCGACGCTGGAGAAGACCTCGCCCGAGATGCTCCGAGAGGTGGAGAAGGTGCTGGAGCGCAAGCTCTCAGCCCTCGCTGCCTCGGAGAGCACCGCTGCGGGCGGCATTCCCTGGGCGGTCGAGGTGCTCAACCGGGTCGACCGCTCCACCGAGCGCAAGATCATGGAGCTCCTCCAAAGCGAGGATGAAACGTTGGCCACCGAGATCGCCCAGAAGATGTTCCTCTTCGACGATATCGTCAAGCTCGACGACCGCACGGTGCAGCGAGTGCTGCGCGATGTGGACATGAACAAGGACCTGCCCCTGGCGCTCAAGGGCGCCAAGGAAGAGGTCTGGCGCAAGATCTCCGGCAACATCTCCAAGCGTGCCGCCGAGGTGCTCAAGGAGTCGATCGACTACCTGGGCCCGGTGCGCATTCGGGACGTCGAAGAGGCGCAGGCCCGGGTGGTCGCCGTGATCCGCCGACTCGAAGAGATTGGTGAGATCCAGGTCTCCAGGGGTGGTGGCACGGATGAGTTTATTTAGGCCCGGTCCGCTGCCGCCCGGTTTTACGGCCAGGCGCATGGTGTGGCCTACCTTCACTGACAGCTTCGACGCCCCTGTCCACGAGCCCGCTCCACCCGCGGCGCCTCCGACTGCGGAGGAGGTGCTCAACCACGCCCGGCTGGAGGCAGCGCAGATCCTGCAGAACGCCGCCGCCGAGGCCGACGCCGCCGTGGCGGGCGCCCGCTCCCAGGGGCTTGAGCAGGGATTCGCGGAGGGCTTTGAGGCTGGCCGGGCCGAGCTGGAGCAGCAGCGTCAGCAGCTGGCGCTGGTGGAGCAGCAGGCTCGGCTCTACGCCGACAGCCTCCGCCAGGCGGCCGAGGCCGAGGCGAAGGCGATTCGAGCCCAGGCCGAGGCCAGGGCGCAGGAGCTGCTGGGACAGGCCCGCGAGGAGGCAGGCGCCCTGCTGACCGAGGCCCGGACCGAGCAGCATCGCCGCCTGGAAATGGCTCAGACGGCGGTGGTGGAGCTGGCGGTCGCCGCCGCCACCCGCCTGGTGCAAGGGCACCTGGCGATCCAGCCCGCCTCTGTTGTAGCGATGGTGGCTAACGGCCTCCAGCGCCTGAAGGACACCAACTGCTCGGTGCGCATCAGCCCCGAGGACCTGCCGCTGCTGGAAGCCCAGCGCTACCAGCTTGAGAAGGAGCTGGGCGCCGGCCTCCTGCAGCTTCAGCCCGACGCCGGCATCACCCGGGGCGGCTACATCGTATCCAGCCCGCAGGGCGGGATCGACGGCCGGGTCGAGCAGCAGGCCCACCTCCTGCGGGCCGCCCTGGCGGCGGCGCTCGGAGGGAGCGAATCATGACGGCGCTGCCCCTCTCCGACCTGCTCCGGGCGGTGCAGTCGGTCGAGCTGACCCCGGTGGTGGGGAAGGTGGTGGGCGCCACCGGGCTCATGATCGAGTCCGAGGGCCCCAAGGCGAAGATGAACGAGCTCTGCTACCTGCGTGGCGACGGCCAGGAGGTCGCAGCCGAAGTGGTGGGCTTTCGTGACGACAAGATCCTGCTGATGCCGCTCGCCGAGACCGACGGGCTTCGGCCGGGCTGGGCGGTGCACAGCACCGGCGGCCCGCTCCAGGCGCCCACCGGCCAGGCCCTGCTTGGCAGGGTGATCGATGGCCTGGGCCGCCCCCTCGATGACCTGGGTCCCCTGGCCGGCCGGGCGGTTCGCCCGGTGACCGGCCAGCCGCCGGCGCCCCTCGCTCGCCAGCGCATTAAAGAACCGATCAGCCTCGGCGTGCGAGCTCTGGACGGCCTCCTGACGGTGGGCCAGGGCCAGCGCATCGGCATCTTCGCAGGCTCCGGCGTAGGCAAGTCGACCCTGCTGGGCATGATCGCCCGCTCCACCTCCGCCGACTGCAACGTGATCGCGCTGGTCGGCGAGCGAGGCCGAGAGGTGCGGGAGTTCATTGAACGGGATCTGGGTGAGGAAGGCCTGGCCCGCTCGGTCGTGGTGGTCGCCACCTCCGAGCAGCCGGCGCTGGTCCGAATCCGGGCAGCGCTCATGGCGACCGCCATCGCTGAGGATTTCCGGGACGCCGGGCTCAACACCATCCTGATGATGGATTCTGTGACCCGCCTGGCCCAGGCCCAGCGCGAGGTCGGCCTCTCCGTAGGGGAGCCGCCTGCCACCAAGGGCTATACCCCCTCGGTCTTCACCATGCTGCCCCGGGTGCTGGAGCGGTCGGGCACCGGCGTAACGGGCTCGACTACCGGCATCTACACGGTCCTGGTGGATGGCGACGACATGAACGAACCGGTGGCCGATGCGGTGCGAGGCATTTTGGACGGGCACGTGGTGCTCTCTCGCAAGCTGGCGCACGCTGGCCAGTTCCCGGCGATCGATGTGCTTCAGAGCGTCAGCCGTGTCATGACAGAGGTGACGGCCCCGGAGCATCAGCGGGCGGCGCGCAGGTTCCGAACCCTGCTCTCTGCTTACAAGGACGCCGAGGACCTGATCAATATCGGCGCCTACCAGTCTGGCAGTAATCCGCTCGTAGATGAATCGATCAAGAAGATTGGCGCCATGAAGAAATACCTCGGTCAAGACGTGCATGAAACAAGCGATCTGGAATCGGCGATCCAAGCGCTGCAGGCGCTCTGCGAGGAGGGGTAACCGGTGGTACAGCCCTTTCGCTTCAATCTCGACAAGGTGTTGAAGGTCCGACAGCATCAGGTGATGTTGGCCAAGCATGAGCTTGCCGGCGCCCAGGTGGCGCTGGCCCGGGCCTGGGCAGCCCTGGAGCAGGCCCGCCTGGCTCGCTCGACCTTTGAGGCTGAGCTGGAGGAGCGGCGCAAGCGGAGGATGTCGGCCCAGCAGTGGGCAGCCTCGGCTCAGCAGCACGACGCCAAGGCATTGGCCGAGAAGGAGGCCGCCCAGCACCTCCACGAGGCGCTGGCAGCCGTGGCAGAAAAGCGGGCGAACCTGGAAGAGGCCGAGCGCCGCTGCAAAACGCTTGAGAACCTGCGCGACCAGGAGATGGAGGCCCACCGCTACGAGGCGGACCGAGAAGAGCAGAACCTGGTCGATGAGATGGCCCAGGCCATGCGTTCCTCCGAGAGGAGGGCTGGGGTCTCGTGAAGCGCAAGAAGCGTCCCGGTGGGGGCATGGCGCCGGTCCTGCTGGCGGGGGCAGTCCTGCTGGGCGCCGCCGCCGGAGCGGCCTACTTCGTCCCAATCCCTGGCATAACGTACGCCTCGTCAGTCTCCGACCAGCAGCCCACGCAGGAGCCAGCCAAGGCAAGCAGCCCACTGGACGCCCAGCTGGAACGGGAAGCCGCCCTCGCCAGAATGGAGACCGAGCTCAAGTCCCGAGAGGACGACCTGAAGGAGAAAGAGAGCCAGGTAGCGGGTCTGATCAAGGATCTGACCGCCCAGAAGGGCGAGGCGGATGCGGTGCGCAAGGCCGCAGCGCTCTACACGGCGATGCCGCCATACCGAGCCGCCCCCTTGCTGGAGACCGCAGACACGGCCATGGCGGTTCAGGTTCTCCGCCTCCTGGAGGAGGACCAGGCTGCCGCCATTCTGGCCTACATGTCGGCTGAGCGGGGCGCCCAACTCATGAACGAAATGATCAAGCCGCCGGCCCCGCTGGCGAACAACCCGTAGGAGGACGTGCCGTGCCCGGTAATGTAAGCGCCCCTCAGGCGGCCGGACTGCCCCAGCTGGCTGCCGGTCCCGGTGGTACGGCCCGCAAGGGCGACCCGTCTCAGACGGACCCCGCATTTGCCGCCTTGCTGGCCATGCTGGTCGGGCAAGGAGTATCGCTCCCTGCACAGCTGATCGCCGGAGCCCCGCCGATCGACGGGCAGGCGCCGCAGGCCCCTTCGCCGGCCGGGGCCCCTCCGCTGTCGGGGCAGGCGCCCACCCAGCCTGAGCTCCTGGCGCTGCTGCTTCAGGCCAGCCAGCCGGCTCCCGCCGCGCCGCAGGCCGACACCCCTAACTTGGCGGCGACGGAGCCGGTCACCCAACCGCTTCAAGAGGCGACGGTGCCGGACATCGCATCGGTGCAGATCGAAGGCAGTTCCATCTTCGAGAACACGGAGCGAGATGAGGAGCCAGCACCGGTAAAGGCCGAGCCTCTCCGGACCGAGCCCCTCCGGACCGAGCCCCTTCCGACCAAGCCCCTTTCGACCGAGCCTCTTAAGGCCGAGCCTCTTAAGGCCGAGCCTCTTAAGGCCGAGCCCCTTCCAACCGTGCCTCTTCCGACTGAGCCCCTGATTCCGCCCGCTGCCGCGGGGCACGTACACAGACCCGACGAGGAGATCAAACTCCCGGAGCCCCTCCGGAGGCTGACCCGGACCCCGGTCACCCCCGATCGGCTGATCCAGGTGGTGTCGGAGGCAGCGGTCAAGACGGAGCCCGGCGAGTACACGGTGACGCTGCGGCTCCATCCCCAGGAGCTGGGCGAGGTGAAGCTCCAGCTCCACCTGAACGGCCGCCAGGTCCAGGCGGTCATGGAAGTGGCCCATCCCCAGGTCCAGCGCACCCTGGAGGCCCAGGGCGACGCCCTCCGGCAGAACCTGACCCAGGCCGGCTTCACCCTGTCGGGCTTCGAGGTGAGCACTGGCCCTGGCGGGCAGGGCACGCGTGACCGGCAGGAGCAGCTGGAGGATTTGCTCCGGACCCAGCGGCGGGGGCGCGGCGGCCCGGCGCCCGGCAGTACGCCATCGGTCCGCCTGCCCGGCCGAGCCCGGTCGGGGGGCCGCCTGGACACCACCGCCTAGTACAAGGAGGAACGCAGCTTGAGCGCCGTCAAGGGAGTCTCCGGGGCCGCGGCTGAAAGCCCCGCACCGGTGGAGGTCAAGAACAACAGCCAGCTCGGGAAAATGGATTTCCTGCAGCTGCTGGTGACTCAGCTCCGTTACCAGGACCCGCTGCAGCCCATGGACGACCGGGACTTTGCGGCCCAGCTGGCGCAGTTCAGCGCCCTGGACCAAATGACGGAGCAGACCCGCTGGTCCAAGATGACCTACGGGCTCGGCCTGGTCGGTCAGAACGTCGTCTACCGCACCGACGAGGGCACCACCGCCAACGGCGTCGTGAAGGCCCTTCGCATGGTGGACGGCAAGCCCGTACTCTCCCTCGGCGATACCGACATCGCCATCGACCAGGTGCTGGAGGCAGCCAAGTAGACGTCATCTCGGGAGGTTTGAACTCATGAGGGCTCTCTTTTCAGGCGTTACCGGCATTCGCAGCCATCAGGTCCGCATGGACGTCATCGGCAACAACATCGCCAACGTGAACACCACGGGCTTTAAGGCCAGCCGGGTCACCTTCATGGACGTGTTCAGCCAGACGATATCCGCCGGCTCCGGCTCGACCACCCCGCAGCAGGTCGGCCTGGGCGCCGGCCTGGCGAGCACTGACCTGATCCAGACCGCCGGCAGCATGCAGCTGACCGGTCGGGAGATGGACCTGGCGGTGGAAGGGTCAGGTTTCTTCATCCTGCAGGGCGGATCCGGGCAGAAGGTTTACTCCCGGGCCGGCAACTTCGACTGGGACTCCCAGGGCTTCCTGGTCAACCCCGGCACGGGCATGCGGGTGCAGGGCTGGACGGCCGCTGCCGACGGCACCCTCAATACCGCTGACCAGTCGGCGATCGGCGACATCCAACTGATCCGCGGCGATGCGGCCCTGGCGAAGGCCACCACATCCGCCGTGTTCGGTCAGAACCTGGACGCCGGCGCTGCCAACGGCGCCACCTACGAAACGGCCTTCACTGCTTACGACAGCCTGGGCCGCGCCATCCCCATCGCGATGCGGTTCACCAAGCAGTCTACGAACAACTGGAACTGGGAGTACAAGGGCCCCCAGGACGCCACCTTCAGCAGTGGCGGCACCCTGACCTTCGGCTCCGACGGCACCCTGCCCACCACCACGCCCGACACGCCCATCACCATCACCGGTGACGGTGCAGCCCTCCCACTGACGGTGAATGTCAGCATGAAGGCGATCACGCAGGCGTACGCCGGCACCAGCGGCTCCAGTGTGCTCGTGCGCCAGGTGGACGGCAACCCAATGGGCACCCTGGAGTCGGTTACGGTCGATGCCGCGGGTGTGATCACGGGGGTGTACTCCAACGGCACGCGCAAGGACCTCGGGCAGATCGCCATGGCCAACTTCAACAACCCGGGCGGCCTGATCAAGTCCGGCGCCAGTGGCTTTACGGAGTCGGCCTCGTCCGGCGCCCCCCAGCTCGGCAGGCCGGGCACCGGCGGCCGGGGCCGTTTGGTCCCCGGCAACCTGGAGATGTCCAACGTGGACCTCTCCACCGAATTCACCAACATGATCATGACCCAGCGTGGCTTCCAGGCGAATACCCGCATCATCTCCGCAGCGGATGAGATGATCCAGGACCTGGTGAATCTGCGCCGCTAAAGCCGCAAAGGTAGGGAACTGGCCATGAGTAAGGGTTTGACGATCACGCTCGTGGCGTCTGTTCTGGTGTTGGCGTTGGGGGTGGCGGGTCTGGCCGGCTACGTGTTCCTGAAGCAGCCGGCCGCTGCCACGACCCCGGCGCCCGCAGAAAAGGCGCAAACCGAGACCAAGGAGACGGCTGTGGAAGCCGCCTCGTTTCTGAAGCTGAAGAACTTCGTGACGGATCTGGCCGACAAGGACCGCCTGCGCTACGCCGACGTGACCATTGCCCTGGGGCTGGTTGATGAGGTGGCGCTGGAGGGGTCCAAGAAGATGGAGTCGCAGATCCGTGACGTGATCCTGAGCCAGCTGCGGACCAAGGTCGCCGCGGACCTGGCCGGAGCCGCCGGCAAGGAGAAGCTGGCGGAGGACCTGATGAAGTCGCTCGCCCCGGTTTTGAAGAAGCAGCTAACCAAGGTCTACATTACCGACCTTGTTATTCAGTAAGGAGGGCAGCAGCCATGAAACCGGCAGGGATTTCCCAGGAGGAGATCGCAGCGCTGTTCGCCCAGGAGGCGCCACAGGAGCCCGCCGCCCCCGCCCCGAAGGCTGCGGCCTTCCCCCAGTTGACCCCGGGCGGCGCCCAGCATGACCCCTCGCCCCTCGGGATCCTGGCCAACGTGGAGATGGAGGTCACGGTGCAGCTCGGGCAGACTCGCCGGAACATCCGCGAGATCCTCAGCTACAGCCCCGGTTCCGTCCTGGAGCTGGACCGCCTGGCCGGCGAGGCCGTGGACATCCTGGTGAACGGTCGCCTGGTGGCCAGGGGCGAAGTGGTGGTGATTGGCGAGAACTTTGGCGTCCGGGTGACCGACCTCATACAGCTGGAAGGGGGCGCCGCCCGATGAGCGACGGCGCCCCCGGCAACGGGATGCTGACCTTTGTCCTGGCGAGCGTGGCCGTGATCGCTCTGGCCTGGGTGGCCTCCCGGATGCTGAGCAACTGGCAGTCCGTGCAGAGCCGGGGCCGGCGCCTGCGGGTGCTTGAAGGGGTGGCGGTCGGCAAGGACCGCAGCCTCATGCTGGTAGCCGTAGGTAAGGAGGTCCTGGTGGTCGGGGCCTCGCAGCAGGGGATCAACCTGGTCCACAAGGTGGAGGACCCCGTTGCCGCCCAGGAACTCCTGGCACAGGCCCCGGCCGAAGCGGAGGCGGCTGCCGCCGTCGGGCCGGGCCTTCCGGCTTTGGAAGAGTCGGTCAAGGCGCACCTGGACCGAATGCGCTCCATGCTCTCCCGGCAGGGGAGGCAGGGGAATGGCTAAGCTAACCCGGCTCCTGCCGGCGGCCGCCCTGGCCGGCGCCCTCGTTCTGGCGCTGGCCTCGGGCGCCCACGCCGAGACCGTTCCGATCCCGGCCCTTCCCATCAAGCCAGCCGAGAGCCCCCAGGAGGGCCTGCAGACCCTCCAGATCTTCTTAATGCTCACGGTGCTCTCGGTGGCGCCCGCCATTCTAATCCTGACGACCGCCTTTACACGGATCATCATCGTCCTTGGGTTCCTCCGTACGGCCATGGGCACGCAGCAGCTGCCGCCGAACCAGGTCATGCTCGGCCTGGCGCTCTTTCTGACCATCGCCGTCATGTCCCCTACACTCAAAACCATCAACGAACAGGCCATACAACCCTACATGAAGGGCGATCTCGCTCAGACCGAGGCCATTGAAAAGGGCGCCGTCCCGCTGAAGGAGTTCATGCTCAAGCAGACGAGGCAGCAGGACCTGGCCCTGATGCTGGAGATCACCAAGGCACCGCCTCCCCAAGGCCCCGAGGATCTCTCCTTCTTTGCGGTGGTGCCCGCCTTCGCCATCAGCGAGCTGAAAACCGCCTTTACGATGGGCTTCGTGCTCTTTCTCCCCTTCGTCATCATCGACTTCATCACCGCCAGCACCATGATGTCCATGGGCATGATGATGGTCCCGCCGACGTTGGTAGCCATGCCGTTTAAGATTCTGCTCTTCGTGCTGGTCGACGGCTGGCACCTGGTGGTCAAGTCGCTCTTTGACAGCTTCCAATAATTTCTGAGAGGGCGTGCCTACTCCATGAACCCGGATTATGCCATGACCCTCACCACCGAGGCGATGAAGGTTTCGCTCATGGTGGGCGCCCCGCTCCTGGGCCTCGGCCTGCTGGCCGGCCTGGTGATCTCGATCTTCCAGGCGACCACGCAGATCAACGAATCCAGCCTGCAGTTCCTGCCCAAGGTGCTGGCGGCGCTGGTGGGCGTGTTGATCTTCGGCCCGTGGATGCTGACCACGCTGATCGACTTCGCCCGCCGGATGATCCTGCTGCTTCCCGACCTGGTGCGATAGCGCATGGAGCAACTGCTGGAGAAGGTGCCGCTGCTGCTCCTGGTGTTCAGCCGGCTCTCCGGTGTGACCGCCACCTCGCCAATCTTCTCGGGGCGCTACATGCCCCTCCAGTTCCGGGCCCTGTTCACCATGGCCCTCGCCGTGATCGTGCTGCCCTCCGCCCGGGCCCTGCCCGAGGCGCTAACCGGCACCGGGCTGCTGGCCGGGGCGGTGCTCGAACTGCTGGTGGGCATGCTGATCGGCTTCCTGAGCGCCCTGACCTTCGCCGCCGTGCAAATGGCCGGCGCCCTGGTGGACACCGACATGGGCTTTACCATGTCGCATCTGTTCGACCCGGTCTCGGGCCAGTCCCAACCGATCACCGGGGCCTTCTTTCAGATGCTGACCCTGGTGGTGTACTTCGCGGCAAACGCCCACCACTGGCTCCTGCGGGGCCTGGCCGGCAGCTACGATGCGGTGCCCGCCGGCGGGCTGCTGGCGACCGTGGACGGCCCGATGCACGCCGTACTCCTCTTCGGGGCGATGCTCGCTGCCGCCGTGAAAATGGTGCTGCCCTTCGTCGGGGTGATGCTCCTGACCTCAGCGGCGCTCGCGGCCATGAACCGGGCGGTACCGCACATGCACATCTTCGCGGTGGGCATGGGCGCCAAGGCCGTGATTGGCCTCGCCCTGCTGATGCTGCTCCTGCCGTACTTCCCGCCGTACCTGGAGTCGCTCTTTGCCCTGGGGCACAACGAGTTGCTGCGCACCCTGGAACTGCTCCGCTAAGCAACAAGGGGGGAGAGAACCGTGGATCTCCAGCTGTTTGCGGCGGAGGAACGCACCGAGGAAGCCTCCCCCAAACGGCTGCGGGAGGCGCGGGAGAAGGGTCAGTTCCCCCGCAGCGTCGACCTGGTGGCCGGCCTTGGCCTGGTGGCTGCGGCCATGATCATCAAGTCGTCGGGCCCGGCCCTCTACGAGATCGTCGCCCGGGCCATGGGCGAGTCGCTCGGTGCCCTCCACCGGGTGGAGCTGACCCCCGAGGTGACCGCCCAGTACTTTCAGGAGTGGGTCCTGCTTTTCGCCAGGGCCGTGCTGCCCATCGTAGGAACGCTTGTGGCCGTAGGCGTAGGGGCAGGGCTGCTCCAGAGCAGGTTCCACCTCTCCCTCAGCCACCTGGCGCCGGACTTCTCGCACCTGAACCCGATGACCGGGCTGAGTCGCATCTTCTCCCTGCGGACCCTGGTGGAGTTGCTGAAGGGCCTGTTTAAACTGGGCGTGGTGGGCGCCATCGCCTACAGCGACGCCAAGGCGATGCTGCCGCAGGTGCCCAACTTGATGGGCCAGAGCGTCAGCACCGGCGTGATCTTCATCGCCGGCAACGCAGTATCCACCATGCAGAAAGTCGGCTTCGGCCTGATGGCGCTCGGCATTCTCGACTACGGCTACCAGTACTGGGAGTTCCTCAAGTCGGTGCGCATGACCAAACAAGAAGTAAAGCAAGAGAACAAAGAGCAAGAAGGCAACCCCGAACTCAAGCAAAAGCAGCGGCAGAAGGCCAGGGAGTTGGCCCGACGCCGCAAGGCAATCAAGGATGTCCCCACGGCAGACGTAGTGATCACGAACCCGACCCACTACGCCATCGCCATCAAGTTCGAGACGGGCGACAGCGCTCCCCGGGTGCTGGCCAAGGGCTCCGACCTACTGGCCCAGCGCATGAAGGTGATCGCCAAGCAGCACGACGTGCCCATGGTCGAGAACCGGTCGCTCGCCCGGAGCCTGTACGCCATGGTCGACGTAGGCAAGACCGTCCCGCCGGAGCTCTACCAGGCGGTGGCCGAGGTGCTCGCCTTCGTGTACAGCCTGCGGCGCCAGGAGCGCCACGAGCGGATTCTCCAGTCCAGCGGAAAGTAGGGGTGAGCCCCAGTGTCCAGTCAGTCTGGTGCCCCTGGGATCCGCAAGTCCGATATCGCGGTAGCCGGCGCCGTCATCGCCGTCGTTGCGATGATGATCGTGCCGCTGCCGGAAATGCTACTCGACGTGCTGCTCACCTTTAACGTAGCCGCCTCGCTGGTGATCCTGCTGGTTTCGATCTTCACGCTCCAGCCGCTGCAGTTCTCCGGACTGCCGCCCCTGCTCCTGATCACCACGCTCTTCCGGCTCTCCCTGAACGTCTCCACCACCCGAATGCTGCTGCTCACCGGCGAGGCCGGCGAGGTGATTCGCCGCTTCGGCGAGTACGTCATCGGCGGCAACACGGCGGTCGGTCTTATCATCTTCCTCATTCTGATCGTGGTTCAGTTCGTGGTCATTACCAAGGGCTCGGAGCGCGTTTCCGAAGTGGCGGCCCGCTTTACGTTGGACGCCATGCCCGGCAAGCAGATGGCGATCGACGCCGACCTGAACGCCGGCCTGATCACCGAGGCGGAAGCCCGCAAGCGCCGCCTGGAGGTCGGTCGGGAGGCGGACTTCTACGGCGCCATGGACGGTGCGTCCAAGTTCGTCAAGGGCGACGCCATCGCTGGCTTGATCATCGTGGCGATCAACCTGATCGGCGGCCTGGTCGTTGGCATGATGCAGCAGAACATGGGCTTTGCCCAAGCGTGGGGCCACTTTTCGCTGCGAACGGTCGGCGACGGCCTCATCAGCCAAATTCCAGCCCTGCTGATTTCGACTTCGACCGGTATCGTGGTGACCCGTGCAGCCGGCGAGACCGGCCTGGGCGATCAGCTTGGCGGGCAGCTGCTGGGCGATCCCTCGCTCCTGGTGCTGGCTGGCGGCGTGCTGGTGGTCCTCGGCCTGGTGCCGGGTCTGCCCACCCTGCCGTTCCTGATGATCGGTGGGCTTGTCGCTGGCGTTGGTTATGTGACCATGACCCGCAGGAAGCAGGCCGAGGCTCGGGCAGCCGCGATCGCGGCTCAGGAGCCCGAAACCCTCCCCGTCACCAACGAGTTGGAGCCGGAGCGCACGGTCCAGCTTTCCCCGGTGGATCCCCTGGAGGTGGAGCTGGGCTACGCCCTGGTGCCCATGGCGGAGCCGGGCAAGGGCGGCGACCTGCTGGACCGGGTCGTGGCGGTCCGCCGTCAGGTGGCGCTCAACCTGGGCCTCCTGATCCCTTACATCCGAGTGCGCGACAACCTGGCCCTGACGCCGTACCAGTACGTATTGAAGCTGCGGGGCATCGAGGTGGGCAGCTACGAGCTGCAGCCCGGGCGCCTGCTCGCCATGGACCCGGGCGGCCTGGACGAGCAGATTGCCGGACAGCCCACTGTGGAGCCCGCCTTTGGTCTCCCGGGCGTCTGGATCTCCCCGTCGGACCGGCAGCGAGCCGAGCTGATGGGCTACACCGTGGTCGACCCGGTCTCGGTGATCGTGGCCCACGTGACCGAGGTGATCAAGGAGCACGCCCACGAGCTGCTCGGGCGCCAGGAGGTCCGTGGCCTGATCGACACGGTCAAGGAGAGCCATCCCGCGCTGGTGGAGGAGCTCACCCCACGCCTGCTCTCGCTCGGCGAGATTCAGAAGGTCCTGCAGAACCTGCTGCGGGAGAATGTGCCGATCCGGGACCTGGTGCTGATCTTCGAGGCGATGGCCGACTGGGCCGGTGTGACGAAGGACCCGGAGCAGCTGACCGAGCGGGTGCGGGCGGCCCTGGGCCGCACCATCGTGCACCACCTGGGGCTCGGGAGCCCGATTTACACCCTGACCCTCTCCCCGGACCTGGAGCAGCAACTGCTTGCCGCCACCGACCGGCGCGGCGGCGGCCCGGTGCTCGACCCCAACCTCGCCCAGGGCCTGGTCGAGGCGATCGGCCGGGAGGGCGAGGCCATGGCCGCCGGCGGCCAGGTGCCGGTGCTGGTCTGTTCGCCCGCCCTGCGCCCCGTCATCCGCCGCATTGCCCTCCACGCCTTCCCCAGGTTGATCGTCCTCTCCTATGCGGAACTTGACCCCAAGATCGAGATCGAAGCCGTGGGAGTGATCAGGCTATGATGCAGGTCAAGCGGTACGTCGCCGCGTCCTTCGCCGAGGCTCTAATCCAGGCCAAAAACGAGCTGGGCAGCGACGCCATGATTGTGGAGACCAAGAAAGTGAGAGTCGGGGGCCTTTTTGGACTCTTCGGCCGGGAAGTGACCGAGATTACCGTTGCCGCAGACCAGACGTCACAGAAAAAGCCCGCTCCCACGGCGACCGTAGCGCCGCTGGCGCCCGGGGGGCTCGCTAACGTGGAGCGGGAGCTGGCCAGTTTGCGCTCTGCGATGGGGATGCTGCTCGACCGGTCGCGCCAGAGCGACGGCCCGCCGCTTCAGGGCTACGCCCGTGAGGTGTACGAGCTCCTGCTCGAGCGGGGTGTCGCCGACGAAACGGCCCTTGAGATCGGCCAGCGCGTGGAGGGCGGGCGCCCGGACGGCCACGCTGCGCTCCGGGAGGAGGTGGCCCGCCTGCTGGGCCCCTGCACCCCGATTGTGGCCCGGAAGGGCCAGCGCAAGGTGATCGCCCTGGTCGGCCCGACCGGCGTGGGAAAGACGACCACGCTGGCCAAGCTGGCGGCGCAGTTCACCCTTCACAAGGGGCTTACCGTGGGCATGATCACCTGCGATACCTACCGAATCGCTGCCATCCAGCAGCTACGAACCTACGCCGAGATCCTCGGGCTGCCCGTGCATGCGGTGGACACGCCCGCCGAGGTGGCCGCAGCCCTCCAGGCCACGGCCCAGTGCGACCTGGTTCTGGTCGACACGGCGGGCCGCAGCCACCGGGACCCCAAGCGCATGCAGGAGCTGCGCGACCTGCTGGCAATGATCCGGCCTGACGAGACCCACCTGGTCACATCGCTGACCGCCAGCCAGCGCGACGTGCTGGAGATTGTGGACACCTACGCGCCCCTGGGCGTCAACCGGCTGACCTTCACCAAGCTCGACGAGGCCACCTCGCCCGGCGTGGTGCTGAATGTGCGCTCCCGGCATAGCCAGCCCCTTGCTTACGTCACCCACGGACAGTCGGTGCCCGAGGACATCATCCCTGCGGATCCCCTCACCCTAACCAACGTTCTGCTGGGAGTGTAGGTCATGCTCGATCAAGCGACTCGGCTGCGCGAAATGGCGGCTGCTTACCGGGTTCAGGCTGCGGGCCGGCCGCAGGCCCGCCGCACCAAGGTGCTCGCTGTAACCAGCGGCAAGGGCGGGGTCGGCAAGAGCAACATGAGCATCAACCTCGCCCATGCGCTCATGGCCACCGGCAAGGAGGTGATCCTCTTGGACGCCGACCTCGGCCTGGCCAACGTGGACATCCTCATGGGGATCACCCCGGCTTACCACCTGGGTCATCTACTCAGCGGCGAGCGATCCATCACAGAACTGATCCATCGGACCCGCACCAACCTGCAGATTATCGCGGGCGGCTCCGGCCTGGACGAGTTGGCCAACCTGCCCGAGGAGCATCTGCGGCTCTTCGTGGACGGGCTGGGCCAGCTCGAGGGCAGGGCCGACTACCTGATCCTTGACACCGGGGCAGGCCTCAGCTCGACCGTGCAGGAGTTCGTGCTCGCCGCCGACCAGGTGCTGGTGGTGACGACCCCGGAGCCCACCTCCCTGGCGGACGCTTACGGGGCGATCAAGACCGTTGCGAAACGGCGCCCGACCATGGATGTAAAGCTGATTATCAACCAGGCGGAGCGGCAGGACGAGGCGACATCGGCGGCCGAGCGGATCGTGAGCACGGCGAGGAGCTTCCTCGGGATGCAGGTGGAGCACCTGGGCACCGTCCCCCGGGACCCGCACGTGTGGCAAGCTGTACGGCGCCAGGTCCCATTCTGCCTGGGCTTCCCGTCGGCCCCGGCCTCCCTGGCGGTCACCGACATGGCCCGCAAGCTGACCCGGCCTGCCGCCCCCGAGGCTCCGGCCAAGCCGAAGAGCAGCTTCTTCGACCGGCTCGCCGGCCTCTTCGGGCGCCGCAACTCCGATGCTGGCTAGGCCTGAAAGGGGGGGGAACAGGTGGCTGTCCATCATCCGGAACTCTGGGAACGCTGGCTCGGCCTGAGGGAGACCGCAGCGCGCGATGAACTGGTAGAGATCTATCTGTGGCTGGTCCGGTACGTGGCCGGCCGGCTGATGGTGGGGCTTCCTCCCCACTACGATCAGAACGATGTGGAAGGCCACGGCATGTTCGGCCTGCTGGACGCCGTCGACCGATATGACCCCTCCCGGGGCGTGCGCTTCGAGACCTATGCGATCCCCTGGATCCGGGGCGCCTGCCTGGCCGGCCTGCGGACCATGCAGTGGGCGCCCGCCCTGCGCAAACGGGTCCGGCAGATGGAGAAGGCGGTGGTGGCCCTTCAGCAGGAGCTGGGGCGTGACCCCTCCGACGCCGAACTGGCCCAGTGGATGCGGATCAGCGTTGCCGAACTGGAGCAGCGCATCGCAGAGGCGGGCTGCCTGACGGTGGTCTCCATGGAGGAGAGCCTTGCCGACGAGGATGGCCAGGGCAGTAGCCTGGGCGACCGGCTGGCCGACCCCACCGTGCCCGACCCGGTGGAGCTGCGCTACCAGGAGGAGCGGCGGGAGCTGCTGGCGCAGGCGATCGACTCCCTGCCGGACCGGGAGCGAATCGTGGTCTCGCTGTTTTACTACGAAGGGCTGATGGCCCGGGAGATCAGCGACCTGTTGAACCTCTCGCAGGCCCGCATCTCCCAGATTCACAGCCAGGCGATTCTGCGGCTGCGGGGCAAGCTCTCCCGCATGAAGGCGCTGCTGGTCTCCTGAGACACACCGGAAGGGACGTGTGCACGTGACGACCGCAATCTACCTGCTCCTTGGCGTCGGGCTCATGGGCGGGCTCTTCTACGCCCTGACTCAGATCACAGCCCGCCAGCGCCGACTGACCGCCGAGCTGACCCGCCTGGAGCGCCTGGCCGCCGAGGTGAGCATGAACGCCGAAGCCGTGCTGGAGCGTGTCGACGAGCGCATGGAGCAGCTCACGGCGATGCTGGCCCAGGTGAGTTCCGCTGTGGAGGCTGCGCAAGCTGCTGCTGCCCAACCGCCGGCGCCTGCACCTGCACCGGCAGTCGCCGCCGAGCCGAAGAAGCGCAAGCGGGCGCCCAAGGTGGAGGCGCAGCCGCCGGCGCCCGAGGCGAACGAACCGACCTCGATTCAGCGCTACCAGCAGGTCCGCTCCGCTGTGTGGGCCATGGCGGACGAGGGCAAGGAGCTCGGCGAGATTGCTCAGGCCCTGTCGATCCCACGGGGCGAGGCGGAGTTGATGCTTAACCTGCGGGGGCGAAAAGTTCGAGCTTAGTTATAGAGGGCCGAAAGCGAGAGAAAGAGCTACAAAAACGGACATAATTAAAGATAGGTGGCCGCCACGGGGTTTAACAGTGGCGGCCATCTTGCACAGTCATCTGTTAACAAGATTGAAGGGGACGTTTTAGATGAAGATCGACCGCTCGCAACTCCAGAAGGTGACCGGTGCCTATCGCGCCGGAACGGCCAGCCCAAATGTCGCGGGGAAAGAAGCTGGCGTCGCGAAGGGCGCCGAAGCCGATCGGGTCAACGTCTCGGAGAAAGCCCGCACGGCCGCCGTGCTGAAGGCCAAGATTAAGGAGACCCCCGAGGTGCGCACCGAGTTGGTGGAGCGGATTAAGGCGCAAATCGAGGCCGGCAAGTACAACGTCGACCCCAAGAAGATTGCCGAGAAGCTCCTGAAGTCCAAGGTGCTCGACGAATGAGCGTAAAGCCAATCCTCGAGGAAATGCTGGCGCTGATTCGCTCGCAGGTTGCAGCGGTCATCGCCGGGGACGCACAGGCGGTGCAGTCTGGCGCCGATCGTCACGAGCAACTTCTGGCCGCCTTGCAGTCAGCCCAGGTGACCGAGCACCCGGAGGAATTGCAGGCGATTATGGCCGAGATCGACCGGGAGAAGACCAAGCTGATGAGCCTGCTCACCAGCGAGGCTGCCCGGGCCGACTTCTTGCTCCGGCTCATCCTCGGCCCCTCCGCAGCCAAGCCCTCCGCCTACCCCGGCGGGACCGGGCGCCCTGAGACCGGCGCCCGCATGATCAACCGCCGCACGTAAGAGAGGAGGAGTATCTGGTGATCAGCCTGTTCTCCAGCTTTAACCGCGCCGTGCGGGCCATGCAGGCCTCACAGCACGCCACCGCTGTGAACGCCAGCAACATTGCCAACGCGAATAACCCAACCTACACCCGGCGGGAGTTGCTGCCCCAGGGTGAGACGAACGTTCGGGGCCCCGGAATCATCCGAGTGCGCGACGCCTTCGTCGACGACCAGTACCGGAAGGCTTCCAGTTCGCTCGGCGAAGGTGAGATTCGCCGCAACATTATGAGCAAGGTTGAGGATATCTTCGGCGACCCGGTCAACGGTGGTCTCCGCACCGCAATCGACCAATTCTTCGACGGTTGGAAGGGGCTCGCTGAGAACGCCACCGACGGCGTGGCCCGCATTCAGGTCCTTTCCGCCGGCCGCATGTTCAGCCAGCAGATCAAGTCGGTCCATGAGCAGCTGTCGGCGGTCGAGCAGACCGTGAACGAGGAGCTGGTCACCCGGGTCGATGATGTAAATACGGCTCTGGCCAAGATCTACGACCTGAACAAGCGCATCTCCGAGCTCCACCGGCATCAGTTGGACGATGCCGCCCTCCGGGACGAACGGGATGCCACCCTCGACAAGCTGGCCAAACTGACCGGGGCTTATCCCATTGAACAGCCCGACGCCACGGTCCGCGTGATTATCGGCCCTACGCCCGTCATCGACGGCCCGACCCTGGCCAAGCTGAAACTGGTGGAGACCGATCAGGGCCCCGTGCCCACCTGGGACGCGTATGACAACCCGGTGTTCGGCGGCGGGGGCACCGTCACCGGCCTGGTAGCGGCCCGTAACGGGGAGATCCAGAAGCTAAAGAGCGACATTGACCGACTGGGCAAGGCCGTCGCGGAACGCGTCAACGAGCTCCATCGAGCCGGAACAGGCATCGGCGGAGTCACGGGACTCGACTTCTTCATCATCGGCGACGGACCGGCGGATATCATCGTCAACCCCAACCTACGGGCCGACCAACTCCCTGCGGGCGACGGCAGCGGATTGCCCGCCGACGGCGATAACGCCCGGAAACTGGCTGCGGTCGGGGAAGAGCCCCTCCTGGAGTCGGTTATTATTCCGGGTCAGATGCAGTCCCCGAGAGTCTTTTACCGGAACCTGGTCGGCTGGATTGGCGCCAAGGCGCAGGATGCGGTCCAACTGGAGTCGATCTCTGCGACCCACGTCCAGGTGAGTGACCAACAGCGGCAGTCCCAGTGGGGCGTCTCCATGGATGAGGAGGTCGCCAGCCTCACGATCCAACAGAAAGCGTTTGGGGCGGCTGCCAGGATCATTTCGGTGATGGACGAGATGCTCGACACGCTGATCAACCGGACCTAATACGGGGATATACTCACATGCGCGTTACTAACTACATGATGATGAACATGGCCATGCGCGACCTGGACGGTCTTCGTCAGAAATACAGAAAGGCGCAGGACGCCGTCAACGGCCGCGTGCTCGAGCGGCCGTCGGAGGATCCGCAGCGGGTGGTTGAGGCCATGGACCTCTCCGGTGCCAAGCTGCGGCTGGAACGGACCATGCGCTCCGGTCAGGACGCCCGGGAGTGGCTCTCCATTTCCGAGAACAGCCTCTCCGCCATGATTGAACAGTTGCAGCAAGCCCGAGACCTGGCCGTTCAGGCTGGCGGTTCCGGGGCCCTAGACCCTGACGCCCGAGAGAGTATGGCTAAGCAGGTGCTGGCCATTCGCGACGGCCTGATGCGCGAACTGAACAACCAGCACCGCGACCAGTACTTGTATGCCGGCTGGAACTCGGCGAACAAGCCGTTTTCGCTGGTCGACGGGGCAGCTGTCCACCAGTCGGATGCCGGCCAGAACACCACCCGCGACATTGCCCCCGGGCTCTCCGTAACGGTAAACGTGACCGGTGACGACCTGATGGCGGCCCGCGATTTCATAAAGACGCTGTCGGACATGTCCGACGACCTGCGGGCAGGGCGTGTGGGCACCGTAGCCAACGACCGTTTGTCCGAGATTCACCAGTCGCTGAGTCACCTGACGCAGATTCGATCCGACCTGGGCACCCGTCAGAACGAGGTGTCCAAGTACGAGTCGTACGCCCAGGAGGCGCTGTTTCAGATCGATGAGCGACTGACGGTCATTACCGGCGCAGATCTGGAGACTGCCGTGTTGCGCATGACCGAGGCCCAGAGCGCCTACCAGGCCGCCCTGGCCTCCTTCGCCAAGACGCTCCCGACATCACTGCTTGATTACATGTTGCGGTAGGGGGAAGACCGATGGAGATTCGTATGACCCCTAATACCCCGCTTGTGCGTCCGGAGTCCGATGCGGCCGTGCGCCAGCCAGAAGAGGCGCGTAATGCCACGGCTGTCACTCAGACCCCGGCTCGGGAGTCCGCCGACCTGAAGGGCATTACGGACCGGATGAACGAAACGGCCGTGGCCCTGAACCAATCGCTGAAGTTTGAGTTCAGCGAGCACAACCGGGTCATCATCAAGCTGGTTGATACTACGACCAACCAGGTGATTCGGGAGATTCCGCCCGAGTCGCTGGTGCGGGCTTTTGAGCAGATGCAGGAGCTGATGGGGCTCCTAGTGGACCGGAAGCTGTAACCCACCGGGAGGTGCGACCCGTGAGCGGTCTCTTTTTGGGCGGCCTGGCTTCAGGCATGGACACGGAAAGCGTAATCACCAAAATCATGAGCCTGGAGACGATGCGGGTCCGGGCCCAGGAGAGCAAGAAAGCCCAGGTCGTGGCCAAGCAGAATGCCTGGAAGAGCGTGGAGAGCTCTCTCTCCACCCTGAAAAACAAACTTGACGCGATCCGAGCGACCTCGATGTTCTCTTCGCGCAAGGCTACGCTTTCGGACGACAAGGTGGCGTCCGTCAGCGTCACTTCTGGCGCGACGGCGGTGACCCATGACCTTCAGGTCAGCAAGCTGGCGCAGACGCACGTGGTGGGCAGCGCAAACTTCAAGAGCCCCAATCAGGGGCTCGGCGTCTCGGGTGCGCTCACCATTGGCACTCAGGCCATTCAGGTAGACGTGACCGACACGCTCTATTCCCTGCGTGACAAGATCAACGCCAATACAAACGCAGGCGTGAAGGCCGATGTCGTCACGGTCATGCAGGGCGCCCAAACGTACTACCGCATGGTGCTGACTGCCAAGCAGTCGGGAATGGCCGGGGAGATCAATCTGTCCGGTCCGGCCGGCCTCATATCCAGCAACCCCGCGATTGCGGACGCCAGCGGGGTTACCTCCGCAGGCCCGTATCAGATTGAGGTGACCCGCTCGGCCCAGGCCTCGTTCCAGACCCGGAATTCCTCGGCGCTTCAGGTCGGCAGCGACTTCACCGGCACGTTCCGCATCAACAATGTGGATGTTACCGTGGGGACCAACACCGCCCAGGGTTTTCTGGATGCGGTCAACGCTGCAGGGGCCGGTGTTACTGCCGTGATGGCAGCAGACGGTACCATCCAGCTGACCGGCGACGGCGGTTCGACCTTCACCGTCAACGGAGATGACGGGACCCTCGAGGCCCTCGGTCTGGTAGTCCCCGCCACCTACACGGTGAACGGGACCGCCTATAAGAGCCTCTCCAATACCGTGACCGGCGCCGCAGGCGTTGCGGGCCTTAACCTCAACCTCAGCACAACGGGGGAGGCGAGGGTCGGCGGCTACCTGGAGGTACTGGGGTTCAGGACCAGCACGGGGCTGAACAACATCGCGAAGGCGCAGGATGCGGAGTTCAAGCTGAACGGCATGGACTACCAGACCTCCACCAACACCGTGACCGGGGTTCTGCCCGGAATGACCCTCACCCTCAAGACCGCCGGCACCACTACCGTGACCGTCAGCCAGGACGAAGAGAAGGTCACCACGTCGGTGAAGGAATGGGTCGACTCGCTGAACGCCACCATGCAGCTGCTCAAGGATCAGATGAAGTGGAACGACGCTACCAAGAGCGGCGCTCCCCTGAACGGCGATTCCACCGCACAGCGGCTGTACAACTCCCTGCGCGGTATGCTTAGCTACTCGATCCCTGGTGCGGCCGGCGACGTGGACCAGCTCAGCGACGTGGGCGTCCAGTCCGGCGCCTACGGTACCGCCGACTACGGCAGGATTGTGTTCGATGAGACGAAACTGAAGGCGAAGCTCGCGGTCGACCCCGACGCGGTGGCTAAGGTGTTCGGCGCCATGCGCGACAACGTGGCCCGCACCGCAACGGTTACGGTGACCAGTGGAGATGCGACTAAGGCTGGTGTGACCAACGGGGATACGGACACGAGCCGCATCGGAACGCCCGGTGGCGGCT
Source organism: Symbiobacteriaceae bacterium (assembly GCA_050789255.1). Lineage (GTDB taxonomy): Bacteria > Bacillota > Sulfobacillia > Symbiobacteriales > Symbiobacteriaceae > JBOZRQ01. The sequence continues at coordinate 4,486 of JBOZRQ010000007.1, read as the reverse complement.
GGATCGGAAACGGGGTCCCCTCCGGGGGGACGCCTGAGTCCCTCACCCTGACCTTTGCGTCTAGCAAGACGATCGATCAGATTGCCTTGACCATTCCGGACAGCGACGGCACCACCGGGCTGCAGGATTTCACGATCTCGTACCGGGACATGAGCGGCACCTGGAAGACCATCGAGACGGTAACCGGACACCGGGGCACCTCTCGGCTTGTCGAGTTCCAACCGGTTTCAGCCACGGCTGTCAAGCTGGAGGTGACGGCCACGTACGGTGGCACCGCCAGCCGGGTGACCGAGCTCGGTGTCATGGCCCAGAACGTGGGCGTAGCCTCTAACATGTACAACTATGTAAAGGGCAGCCTGGCTTCGGAGACCGGTACGATTTCCGTTCGGCAATCGACTTTTGACAAGCAGATCAAGGCGCTTAACCAGCAGATCGAGCGCATGAACGAAAAGATGGTCCAGCAGGAAGACGCGCTGCGCAAGCAGTTCACTCGCATGGAGCAGATCATGGCCCGCTTGCAGGCCCAGAGCGGCGCATTCGCCTCGCAGATTGCCGGATTGAGCAGTAAGTAGTCGGGTTAGGAGCGGAATGGGATGAACGCACTGAATCAATACCGGAGCTACCAGGAGGAGACCGCAAGCCGGGAAGACGTGGTGGTCATGCTGTACGACGGCGCCCGGCGGTTCACTGACCTGGCCCTGGCAGCCCTGCGGGCTCAGGACTACGAGAAGGTGAGCCTCAACACCGGCAAGGCCCAGCGGATCCTGGAAGAACTCCAGGGCATGCTGAACATGGAGGTGGGTGGCGTGGTCGCCAAGAACCTCTGGCAGCTGTACGACTACTGGCAGTGGCGGCTCGGGCGGGGACTGGTGAACAAAGACGAAAGCGCCTTTGCTGAGGTGTCGGCGGTCCTGGCCGACATGCGGGAAGCCTGGGCAGATGCAGCCCGGCAGGTCAAGGCAACACGCGGGGTCCGAACCATTGGATAGTGGGGCGGGCCGGCTGGCGGCCTGTTACAGGGAAGTGCTGGACACAGGGGAGCAACTCTTGCAGTTGTTCGGAGATGAACCCAGCGATCAGGCGCAAGATCTGGCCGAACGGTTGATGGACCTTCGTGACCGCCTGGCCGCCGAAGCGGATAGGCTGATCAGCCAGGGGTGGAGAAGCGAGGCCGCTCTGGCCCTGCTCCGCCAGGTGGCCGACCAGCAGCGCCAGTTGGAGTCTGTATTGGCACAGCGCCTGGGGCGGACCCGTCAGGCGGCGGCCAGCAGGACCCAGGCCCGCGAGCAGATGCAGGGATTTCAGCGGTTCTTGGGCCAGGGGCGCGCCTCCACGCTGCTGAACCAGCGCAAGTAAACAGCAGGACCCGCCGGGAACTTCCGGCGGGTCTATTCGTTGTGGCCGCGGATCAGCACGGCTGGATTTACGGGCAGGCCCTGGTACCTCAGCTCCACGTGAACATGGGGGCCGGTGCTGATGCCGCTACTTCCCGACCGGGCCACCAGGCATCCGGCCGTCACCCGCATGTTGCGGTGAACGGCCACCTCCGCCAGGTGGGCGAAGAAGGTGGACCAGCCTTGCTCGTGCTCAACAGTCACGGCATAGCCCCACTGTCCGAGCGGCCCAGCCTGAACCACAACCCCATCAGCGGGGGCCAGCACCGGCGTTCCCTCCGGCACCCCAATGTCAATACCGGTGTGAGATATGTCGTATGAGCGGTAGCCGGCGGTGGCTGGGCCGACCACGGGGGCCTGAAATGGAGGTGCAGGCGGAATCATCCCTTCGTTGGGGTGAGACTCCGGTGCCTGGTGGTGCCAGTTATCCAGCCAGGCGAGCGCGAACAGCCCCGCGGCAGCGACGGGGCTATGGGTGACAAGTCCCGCCCCAACGGCTGCACAGGCCAGCAGCGCGGTGTCTGTACGCTTGAGGAGGCGCAAAGGGATCGGGGGGCGGGTCCGTAGGGCAATGTAACCTGCCGCATACAGCCCTGCGCTCAGCGGGCTCACCAGGAAAGGGAGCAGCTTGTGTGCCCATCCAGCACCGCTGAACCAGGCTTCGATTAGCGCCCAAGGAAGCGAAAGGCGGAACCAGAGCGGAAGAATGCCCGCCACGTGTGCGAACCAGTGGCGGGCCAAGTTGGCAATATGCTTAGTTGTGGCGGAGGACAACCACATTGACGATGCCATCGACGCCGGCTCCTTTGCCATAGCCGATTACGGAGAAGCGCTGGGGCGAGAGCCCGTGTGTATTGACCAGGTAGGAGACCACGGCGCTGGCCCGTCGGGAGGCCAAGTCCCAGGGCGCCTCCTTGGCGGCAGCGTCCGGAGCGCCCTCCACCAGAATCGACTCGCTGTGGGTCTTCAGTTGTGCGCTAATCTGGTCAAGGAGCTGTGCTGCGCCAGGTTTCAGTTCTGCCTGCCCCTCGGCGAAGAGGACGCTGGTCAGCACGCTGACCACGACACCACGGTCCTGAATGGCCACCGTCACTTCGCCAGCCCGGGCCACCGATCCCTTCAGGCTGTCGGAGACTTCCTGCAAGGGGTCCTTCGGAGGTGGCTGGACCTGAACCGAGGTCGGGCCGGGCTTCGTAACTTGCACCGGCTCCTCTTCGGATGTCGTTGGCGGGATCACCGCTGGAAGCGGCGGCGTCGGAGCCGTGCCATCCGGCTTGGCGGGCAGAGCGGCGCCGGGTGCTGATTCGGGGTCTGAGCCGGGCTGAATGGCTGCCGTGTTGGTGGGGTTACCACCCACCGGGAGGGGCTGAATGCCGATGCTGCTCTGCCCGAGCGACTGCTTCAGGGCGGAGAACTTGGCGCTGTCAACTTTGGCCATGGCGTACAGGACCACAAACACCACAAACATCAGGGTGACGAAGTCGGCATAGGAGACCAGCCAGCGCCCGCTGGCGCCACCGTGGCCGCCGCCGCCCGTGGAACGGTCATCCGAGTCGTGGTCGCTCATGTAAACCGCTCCTTTCTACTCCTTCGACGTGGCAGCCTTGCCCCCGGCGGGGCGGCCGGCGAAGATCTCCAGCCGTTCCCGCAACGTCCGCGGGTTCTCGCCCGACTGAAGGCCAATGAGGCCAGAGATGATCATTTCATTAAACTGCTTCTGTTGATTGATGACCAACTTGGCTTTGGATCCCAGTGGAATAAAGACCAGGTTGGCAAAGAACACGCCATACAGTGTCGCAAGGAAGGCGACGGCGATGGCCGGGCCCAGGGTGTCCGGTTCGGACAGGTTACCCATGATCGTCACCAAGCCCATGACGGTGCCGAGAATGCCGAGGGTCGGGCTGTACCCGCCGGCTGTATCCCAAAGCATGGAGCCGTGAGTCAGCTCATGCGTCTCATGTTCGTTCATTGTTTTGAGGACCTCGGAGATCTTCTCCGGGTCAACGCCGTCCACGGCCATCGAGAGGCCGCGCTTGATGAAGGGGTTGGCCGCCGACTCGGCTTCGGCTTGAAGGGAGAGGAGACCATTGCGGCGCGCCTTCTCGGCGAGGTCGCAGAGCTGCTCGACCATGCCCCTGTAATTCAGGTTTGGTCTCAGAAGAACGAGCTTGGTGGCCGGTATGAAGTTCTTCAAGTCGTCCATGGTATGGGACATGATGGTGGCGCCAATGGACCCGCCAATTACGATCAGAAAGGCACTCAGGCCCAGGAGTGAGCCAAACTGGACGTGTTCGAAAACGGCGCCGGCGGCCATGAGGCCGATGCCCAGGACAAAGCCGAGTATGGTTGCCAGATCCACGCGCGATCCCTCCCGAGCCTACGAACTTGGTTTAGCTTGACTAAGAGAAGGGCCGCCCCTCCTTGAGGGGAGGGGCGGCTTCCCCGGTTGCGACGGTACGGTTTAGCGCAGCAGGGAGAGAACGCCCTGCGTGCTCTGGTTCGCCTGAGCCAGCATGGAGGTGGAAGCCTGCTGGAGGATGTTGTGCTTGGTGAACTGGGCCATTTCGGAGGCCATGTCCACGTCGCGGATGCGGCTCTCAGCAGCGGTGATGTTCTCCACCTGGGTCTGCAGGGTGCTGATGGCGTTCTCCAGGCGGTTCTGGTAGGCGCCCATGGAGGCACGGGCCGTGTTGACCGTGTTGAGCGCAGCGTCGATGACCTGAATGGCCTCATGAGCGCTGGACTTGTCAGAGATGTCGATGTCATCGATGCCGGTGGATGCAGCGGCCAGGCCCTTGGCCGTACCGTCTTCCAGCTTGATGAGGTCGTCGGTCGTGGTAAGGGCCGCGGCCTTCAGGCTCGTGAAGTTGAGGTCGATCTTCTCACCGGCGTTGGCGCCGACCTGCATGCTCAGGGTCTCGTTGGCAAGAGCGGTGCCGCTGAGGGCGCTGCCGTCGGCATCAAGCTTGCCGTCAAGCTTGCCGTTGAGCAACTCCTGGCCGTTGAACTTGATGTCGGCAGTCCGGTCAATCTCAGACTTCAGCTCGGCGAACTCCTTCTGGAGGAGGGTCCGGTCGCTGTCCTGAATGCCT
>JBOZRQ010000061.1:0-85253 GCA_050789255.1 Symbiobacteriaceae bacterium | reverse complement strand
TGTAGGCAATGGTCGCGTTGGCCGCCGTGATCGCGGTATTCGCCTTGGCCACGGTCAGCGTCGCCGAAGCCTGCGCCGCCGCGTTGTAGTTGGTCGTTGCGGCAAAATCGACGGTGATAGGGTAGTTGCCCGGAGCCAGCGCCGGGGTGTAAGGCAGCGTAGCCACGCCCGAGGCGTTGGTGGTGGCCGTCTGCGCGGCCCCGCCGTTCACCTTAAAGGTCAAGGTGGCGCCCGAGATCACTGCACCGCCCTGGTCCTTTAGCGTCGCTGTAATGTTCCCCGCCTGGTTGTATTTAATGGTAGCGTTGCTTGCGGTGATGACGGTGTTGGCCCTGGTCACGGTCAGGGTCGCCGTGGCCTGGGACGCAGCGTTGAAGTTGCTGGTGCCGCCGAAGTCCGCGGTAATGGTGTAAGTGCCCGGAGCGAGGGTCGGGGTGTAATTCAAAGTCGCCACGCCAGCAACCGTGGTGGCGGTCAGTGCGGCCCCGCCATCGACCGTGAAGGTCACGGTGGCCCCGTTGATGTTCCCGCCGAACTGATCCTTCAGTGTCGCGGTGATCGTGCCGGCCTGGTTGTAGGCGATGGTCGCGTTGACCGAGGTCAGGGTGGCGTTGGCCTTATTGATCGTCAGGGTGCCACTGTCCGAGGCAGCGGTAATGTCACTGTCGCCTGCAAAGCTCGCACCGATAGTAGCCGTGCCAGCATTGTTGGTAATAGTGTAGGTGACGGTCGCCACGCCCGCAGCGTTGGTGGTGCCAGTACCGGCCGGCGAGCCGGCCACCGTGAAGGTCACGGTCTTGCCCGCTAGCGTCGGGCTCAGTGTTGCGGTGAGCGTAACCGTGCCCCTGTGGGTGCCGGTCTGGTCCGTCACCGTCATGGAGCCGACACCGGCGTTCACGGTCAGGCTGCCGCTGCTGCTGGCCGGAGCGATGTCGGAGTCGCCGGCAAAGCTGGCGCCCACGGTGTAGGTGCCCGACGGTTTGGCGATAAGGTAACCATAAGACGCCACACCGTTGGCGTCGGTGGTCCCGGTGCCTACAACAGTTCCGGCCACCGTGAAGCTCACGGTCTTGCCCGCCACCTTAGGCACCAGGGTGGCGCTCAGAGTCACCGTGTCGCCGACGTTGGCGGAGGGGCTGGTTGCTGTCATGGTGCCCGTTGCCCTGGTAACAGTAAGGATGCCCGTCCCACTGTCCGTAGAGATGTCGGGATCCCCAGCGAAGGCGGCGTCAATGCTGTAAGTGCCGACCGAGTTCGTAACGAGGTAGTTTACCGTCGCCACGCCAGCGGCGTCAGTCGTGCCGCTGCCCACAGGCGCGCCGTTCACCTCGAAGGTGATAGTCTTGCCCGATACACCCGGAGCCAGCGTCGCACTCAGGGTAACGGTCCCCATGTAGGGCTTGGTCTGGTTTGCCACCGTGACCACGCCCGTGGCCTGGTTGACAGTCAGAGTCCCGGTTCCCGAGTCCGCAGTGATCTGGGCGTCGCCCGCAAAGGCTGCGCCGATGGTGTAGGTACCGACGCTCCCGGGGATCGGGTAGTTGAGCGTGGCCGTGCCGCTGGCGTTGGTCGTGGCAGAGCCCACCGGGGATCCATCGACCGTAAAGGTAATGGTCTTGCCCGACACACCAGGGGTCAGGGTTGCCGAAAGGGTCGCACTGCCTTTGTATACTGCGATAGCGTTCGATACGGAAACGCTGCCGGGGGCCGACGTTACGGTCAGGGTGCCGTTGCCGGCGGACGTCTGGTAGTTGCTGTTGCCGCCAAAGGTGGCCACAACGGGATACGAACCAGCCCCAAGGTTAACCGTGTAGGTTGCCGTCGCCTTACCGGTGGCATCGGTGGCACCCGTGCCAGCCGGTGCTCCGTTTACCGTGAAGGTGATGGTTTCGCCGGCCAGGGCCGGGCTCAAGTTTGCCTGCAGGGTGGCAGTGCCATGGAACTGGCCGCTGGGGTTCCCAGCGGTTACGGTGGTGGCCGCCTTGGTGACGGTCAAGGTGCCGGAGCCGCTGCTCGCGGCATAGTTGGTCTCATTCGGGAAGGCAGCCACAACGGGATAGTTTCCGGGACTCTGCGAGGTCGGGTAGCTGAGAGTGGCCGTGCCGGTTGCATCCGTGGTGCCAGACCCCACACCGACGCCGCTTACCAGGAAGTTCACGGTGCGGCCGGCCAGGGCCGGGCTGAGGGTGGCAGACAGGGTAGCCGTGCCCAAGTACGGCGTGGAAACGGCGGGAACCGTGACAGTGACTGCCTTTTGGTTCACCGTAAGCGTTGTGTGCTGCGAGGACGGCAAGTACTGGGCGTCACCGAGGAACTCCGCCATCAGGTCGTATGTCCATACAGTAAGCCCGGGGGAATAGGTAAATGTAGCCTTGCCAGTGACGTCGGTGGTGCCTGTGCCCACAGCCGTGCCGTCGACCTTGAAGGTAACGGTTTTGCCGGCGACCGCAGGGGAAAGGGTTGCAGTAAAGGTGATGCTGTCGCCGTAGGAGACCGTGACGGGGCTGATCGACAGCGACGTCGGTGCACGCAAGTCCGCCAGGGGACCCCAGTAGACGTCACTGGTGGGCTTGCCCGTCCTGGCAGTAGCGACCTTGGTCGCCGCGCCCCCCGTAGCCGGGGCGATGTAGATCCCGTAAGATCCGTCCCCGCCAACCAGGGTAGCGCTGATGGCCAACTGCGTTCCATCCGGTGACCATGCGATGGAGTTGACATTAAGGCTGGGGGTGAAGGACAGGGGTGTAGCGCCGGTTCCGTTGGCGTTCATGACCAGCACTTGTGCTGAGGGGTTGACTTCAATGAACGCAATCTTGGTCCCATCCGGGGAGTAGCGGGCATCCGAGACGCCTTGGCCGGCAGCCGCCCTGATGACTGTTTCGGTCGAAGTTGCCGGATTGTAAACGGCTAGCCCAGTGCTCTTCCGGAACAGAATGCCGGGGGAACCCCAGTCGAAGACGATGTGATGCGGACCGGTACCGGTGCTTAAGGCTCCTGACAGGCCAGTGCCGTCAGGGTTCATGGTGTAGACGCGGTTAGCGCCGGTCGGGGTGCTACGCCCGGCGAAGGCGATTTTGGACCCATCCGGTGAGAAGGCAAAGCCTGTGCCGATCTGGAAACCGGAAGGCGTGATGGTGGTCGGTGCCGTTCCGTCCGGTGTGGACGTGATTAGATTTGTATTGAACGACACGATCTTCGTGCCGTCGCGATAAGGCACAACGCGAGTGGCCGTCGGCGAGATCGCCGCGGCCAACTGGGCGTTTTGCGTTCCGTCCGCAGCCATGCGCCGCACCTGAGCGTCGCTGCCGGTGCCGTCCGTGTACACGATGGCATCCGGCACTGCGGCTTCGGCAGTAGAAGGCGCCGGCGGTACAACGACGCCCCACCACGTCATGAGAAGTATAGCCAACCAGGTTACCGATTTCCGGACTTTACGCATACCGCGATCCCCTCTGCCAGGCCTTATTTTAGGTGAACCCTACATCATAATGATCGGAGCGAAATGAGAGTAATTTAAGGCTAGACGTAACAAAGACGCTTAAACATCGGCGCCCTTCGTCCGATACTAACGACAAGGAGTAGCACGAGAGTCACATGGAGGTGACGCCTTGCGAGTCCACTATAACCGAGCATCCATGACCGCATGGCGCGCCATGGCAGATTCCAGCACTCGTATGGATGCGAGTGTGGGGAAACTCTCCTCTGGCTTGCGTATTACCCGCGCCAGCGATGATGCCGCAGGACTGAGCATTTCAGAAAAGCTCCGCACACAGTTTCTTGGGCTGTCCAAGGCCTCCAGGAATGCGATGGATGGATTATCGCTCATTGGCACCGCCGACGGTGCCTTAGGCGTCATCGGCGATTTGCTGCAGAAGGGCAGGGAACTCTCCGTTAAGGCAGCAAACGGTACGCTGGACGCTTCGGAGCGGAACACCATTCAGGCCGAAATCGCCTTCCTGCTTGAGGAGATTAACCGAATTTCCGATACTACCACCTTTAACGACCGGCGCCTCTTCAGTGCCGGAGGTGGTGCTGCCGCAACCGCAGCAGTGCTCGAAGGGTTGCGGAGCGGCTGGCTGGAACAGGCGGAACAAGTGATTCAAAACCACTTGGGGCTAATTGGCGACGGGGCAACCATTACAGTTTCGCTTGGTTCCGGAGGTCCCAAGGCAGGTTGGATAACGGGAAACCCGGACATCAACGGCAAACTGCAGGATATCAAACTACATTTTGATGCCGCCCAGTTGACTCGCACGCAGGACGCCGACCGGGTGGTGGCTCGCACGCTCACGCAGGCCGTTCTGGCCCGAAACTCCAATTTTTCCAGCCTGGAGCAATGGTTCATTTCCGGCCTCAGCGACTTGATTTCGGGAGGAGACGAAACCCTATACCAGGCAGTCAACAGCTATTCGGTGAACACGATCGTCAACGCCATGGCTGGCGCCTGGTCCAGCGACACCCTTCACGAAGCGTCGGCCTACGCGGCCATGAAGTATCTGAACGCCGTCGTCACTGGTTTTGGCGGCACCATGGCCGACATTATGAACTCCCTGCAGTCCGGAGCCGATCTAAACACAGCCTTGAGCGTCAATGTTGGCATGAACGTGGCTGGCTTTATTAGCGACTTCCAGTTGAACGGCAGTTGGTACATCAACACGCTGATTGCCGGCGGCGACCTATCGGATCCCGACGTTGGGGGCCTTCACCCCGGGAACTCGTCCAGTGTTATCCCTGATGGCGGCTCCTACTCAAACAACCCCACTGTGGGCTTCACGATTGGCTGGGACGCCTCGAGCTCACAGTTGCCGCCGATCATCCTGCAAGTGGGCGCCAACGGCGGAGACAAGCTCACCATCGAGATTCCCACGGTCGACACGGCCAGTCTTGACCTGATTGGCCTCAATGTGGTGGTCGACGCCGGTAAGGCGATCACTCGGTTCAATCAGGCAATTACGAAGGTCACCACAATCCGGGCGTCCTTGGGCAGCAAAGCCAGGTCCCTGGAGCACGTGATCAACTCCAACATACAGGCCGAACTGGCGCAGCGAGAAAGCGCGTCGCGCATCGTGGACGTCGACTACGCCAAGGAGCTGACGTCCCTGACGAAGGAGCAACTGCTCCTCACCTCTTCCAGCTCCATGCTCAAACAGGCCAACAGCATGCGGCAGAATATCGGCTGGCTGTTGAACGGACTGAGACGAGCAAGTCCGGTGCTCCCCAGGCCCAGCCCCGCTCCCACATAAACAAAGCCCGACCTGCCTCATGGGTAGGTCGGGCTTTTCGGTTACTGCTTGGGCAGGAAGCCGAGGTCGGCCTCGTGGATGCTGACCACCGTCTCCCGCAGGAGGCGGTAGGCGCCTTCCAGGTCTCGGACGTCGATCATTTCGATGGGGGAGTGGGTGTACCGGTTCCCCACTGAAATGCAGCCGGTGGGCGCCCCCCTGCCGGCCTGGTGCATGGCGCCCGCATCGGTGCCGATGCCCAAGAGGATCTCCAGCTGGTAGGGCACGCCGGCCCGCTCAGCCGCCGCCTCCAGGGTGCGACGCATGGCGGGGTGCGCCAGCAGGCTGTTGTCCATCACCTTGATCGCCGGGCCCTTACCCAGCTCCAGGTACCGGGTCGGGGTCTCGGGGGTGTCGTCCAGGGCGGTCATGTCCAGGGCGAGGGCCACGTCGGCCTCGAGCCACTGGGCAGCGGTGCGGGCGCCGCGCAGGCCCACCTCCTCCTGGGTCGAGAAGATCGCATACAGGTCGCCGGGCAGCTGCTGGCCCTTCAGGTCGGCGAGCAGGTGGAGCAGGAGCGCGCACCCGGCCCGGTCATCAATCGCACTGGCGATGTAGCGGCCGGTGTTCTTGCCGACCTCGGTCAGTTCGCTCATGTAGCCCACGGGATCGCCCACCCGGACGCCCATGGCCCGCACCTCATCGGCGTTTCTGGCGCCAATGTCGATGTACATCTCAGTGTGCTTCACCACGCGGTCCCGCTCGCCGGGGGCGCCGGTGTTGGGCCCAGTCAGGTGGGCCGACTTGCAGCCAATTACGCCCAGCACCCGGCCCTGGCTGCCGCGCACCCAGACCCGCTGGGCCAGCAGAATCCGGTCGTCGTGGCCGCCCAACTTCTCAAAGCGCAGGAACCCGTTGGCATCCACCTTGCGAATGATGAAGCCGATCTCGTCCATGTGGGCCGAAATGGCCAGGCTGGGGGCACCGGGTTGGGCGCCCTTTTTCTTGGCGATCACGTTTCCCAGGGGATCGATGAGCACCTCGTCGGCCAGCCCCTGCAGGGCCCCGTACATGTACCGGACTACATCCTCTTCCTGGCCGCTGGGCGCGGTCAGGGCAACAAGCTCACGAAGGCGGTCGATCAGCTGCGTCAAGGTGGTATCATCTCCTCTGCCTAAAACCATTCCCGCTTTTGGGCCGCTCCCCTCCTTCCGCAGACAGAGAAAGCCCCCGGGCGCCGCCCGGGGGCTTATCTGTGCTATTGCTGCTTGACGTTGTTCAGGTCCATCATCTCGTGGCCGAAGACCGTGAGGCCCGTGACCCCCTTCTGCACCCCAATGATCTGCACTTGGTTGTAGAGGAACAGGTAGGGAGCATCGTCCCAGACCAGGGTCTGAACCTTGTCGTACAGGGCCTTGCGGGCGCCGTCCTCAAAGACGGTCCGGGCCTCCAGCAGCAGCTTGTCGACCTCGGCGTTCTTGTATCCCGACTCGTTGTTGGTCGAGGTGCTCAGGAAGTTACGGGTGAGGCGCCAGTCCAGCGTCGGCACGCTGGCGCCCAGAATGTACAGGTCGGCGGTCTTGTCGTCCTTGTCGATCTCCTTGGTGTAGACGCCCCACTCGATCACCTTGATGGTCGGGGCGAAGCCCACCGCCTGCAGGTAGCCCGAGACGGCCTCGGCCGACTCCTTCTCCTTGACGTAGCGGCCCTGGGTGGTCCAGATCTCAATGGGGGTACCCGGCTTCACCCCGGCCTCGGCGAGCAGCTTCTTGGCCTCCTCGGGATTGTAGGGGTATGCCTTCAGGGCGAGCGGCCACTGGGCGCCCGTCGGTACAGGCCCGGTCGGCACGCTGCCCATGCCGCGCAGCAGCCCCTTGACCAGCGCTTCCTTGTCGACCGCCATATTGAGGGCCCGCCGCACCCGCACATCCTGGAAGAGCTTCTTGCGCTGGTTGATCTCAAAGGAGATCTGGAAGGTGCTCGGCTGCACCAGCACCTCGATCTTGCTGTTCTTCTTCAGCTCCTCGACCGCCTCGGGCGCCAGCCCCTTGACGATTTGGGCCTCGCCGGACTGCAGGTTCACGGCCCGGGTGGCCTCGGCCGTCACCGGCTTGAAGATGATCTGCTCCCAGGTCTGGGCCGGGCCGCCGTAGTTCGTGTTCTTGACGAGCACCAGCTTGACGCCGCTCTGCCGCTCCTGCAGCTTGTAAGGACCGCTACCGCTGGACTTCTGCGGGTCGAAGTTGGGCGGCACAATGGCGGCGCCCGGATGGGCCAGGTTCTCCAGCAACGGAGCAAAGGGCTCCTTGGTGGTGATCTTTACTTCGGTGTCGCTGGGGGCTTCAATCGCGGTAACCGTGCTCAGCAAGGTTGCGTTGGACGCAGCCAACTTCTTATCCAGGAGACGCTCCAGGCTGGTCTTCACCGCCGCCGCGTTCAGCGGGCTGCCATCGGCAAACTTCACGCCAGATTTGAGTGTGAATGTCCACTGCTTCTTGTCGTCCGACACCTTCCAACTCGTGGCCAGCCAGGGCTTCGGGCCGCCGGTGGCCGGGTCGGTGTCGACCAGGTTTTCGTAGATGTGCCGCAATACGGTCTGCGTGGGTCGGTCCGAGGCAAAGGCGGGGTCGAGCGTCGTAATGTCGGTGCCTTCGATGTAGGTCAGGACCTTCGGGCCGCTGGGCTTGGTCTCCTTGGGCGTTTCGGCAGTCGACGGTGGATTCTGCGTGGGCTTGGAGCAGGCGCCCAGTACCAGGGCAGCGGCGAGCAGTAGCCCTATCCAACGAAGGGAACGGCGCATTCGACGGACACTCCTTTGCTCGATAGATTATCGCTTGAGACGGGGGTCCAGGACATCGCGCAGCCCGTCGCCCAGGAGGTTGAAGCCAAGCACGGTCATGGCGATGGCCACGCCCGGGGCGATGATGATCATGGGCTGCTGCAGGATCAGGTTTCGCCCGCTGTCAATGAGTGCACCCCACTCGGGCGTGGGCGGGGGCGGGCCAAGGCCCAGGAAGCTGAGGCCGGCAGCGATCTGAAGCGAGGTGGCAATGTTGAGACTGGCCTGGACCAGAATCGGGGCGAAGGCGTTGGGGAGCACGTGACGCCGGAGAATCCACCCGTCGCGGGCGCCAAGGGCGACTGCGGCCACCACGAAGTCCCGGTGGCGCAGGCTCTGGACCGTCACGTACATCACCCTGGCGAAAACCGGGACCGTGGAGAGACCGATGGCCAGCATGAGCTGGGGGATGCCGGACCCGGCGATCGAGATGATCACCAGTGCCAACAAGATGCGGGGAAAGGCCACGAGCGCATCGATCCCCCGCATGAGGAGCGAGCCCAGCCGGCCCTCGTAGTACCCGGCCAGCAGGCCGATCCAGACCCCCGGGATCATGGCCACCAGCACGCCCACGATGGCCACCGACAGGGAGAGCGGCGCCCCGGCGATCACCCGCTGGAGCACGTCACGCCCCATGGCGTCAGTCCCGAGCAGGAACTGCTTCGATGGGAGCTGGCTTGCGAGAGCCAGGTTGACGGCCAGGGGATTGACCCCCCGCATGACGATCGGGGAGATGAGCGCCATGCCAACTACAGCCAGCACGAGCAGCAGCCCTACTATACCGCTGGTGTGCCGGCTGAACCGGCGGATGATCACCCTCATCCCGACACCCCCCTCCTCAGCCTGGGGTCAATCTGCATGTTGAGAAGGTCGCTGAGGAAGGTGCTCAGGGCAATGCCAGCCGCAAAGAACACCACGCAGGCCTGCACGGTCGGGTAGTCACGGAATCGAACAGAGTCCACGACCAGCAGGCCCATGCCTGGCCAGGCGAAGACCGACTCCGTAATGACGGCGCCCCCCAGCAGCCGCCCGAACTCCAAACCGGCAATGGTGATGATGGGCAGCAGGGCGTTGCGGAGCGCGTGCCCCAGCAGAACCCTCCTCTGCGGCAGACCCTTGGCCCGGGCGGTGCGGATGTAATCATCCTGCAGCACCTCGAGCATGGCCGAACGGGTCATTCGGCTAATGGAGGCGAAGAAGCCGATCCCCAGGGTAAAGGCGGGGAGCACCAGGTGCTTCCACTCGCCCCACCCGCTCGACGGTACCCAGCGCAAGCGGGCGGCGAAGATCATCATTAACAAAACGCCGAGCCAGAAGACCGGGACCGATATGCCCAGGGTGGCCAGCAGCCCCACCAGGGTATCGACCAAGGTTCCCCGCCGGATCGCCGCGATCACCCCGGCCCCAACGCCGACGAGAATGGCCAGCCCCAAGCCGGTCACGGCGAGAAGCAGGGTCGGCACCAGGCGGGTCTTGATCTCGTCCCAGACCGGTTGCTTGGTCCGGTAGCTAATACCCAGGTCGCCGACCACGAGGCCCTTCAAGAAACGGCCAAGCTGTATGTAGAGGGGCTGATCCAGGCCAAGTTTGACCCGCATTGCCTCGACGACCTCGGGCGTGGCCTCCTGTCCCGCCGCCAGGCGGGCAGGGTCGCCCGGCACCAGCCGCATGGCGAAGAACGTGGCCACGCTGACCAACAGGACCGTGAGGATCAGTGCGGCCAGCCGGCGCAGGACCAGGTTCAGCGTCATCAGTCAGCCCCGCCTTTCGGGGGAAGTTCGGGCAGGTCCACAAAGTACCGGGTGCCGTCGGGCCGCAGGACACTCCGGGTGAGCAAAACCGGCTGGTCCAGGTCGTTGTGCCAGAGACGGGTGACTTCAATGGTGGGCTTGCCGGAGGTCTCCCCGATTGCGGCGGCCACCACCCCGCTGAGCGAAACGGCCTGGAGGAACGCCCGGCAGCGCCTGGCCTCCTGCCCGGTCAGCTGGTAGAGAATCTCGATAAAAAGGTGCTTGCCCCAGTCGTCCCCGGCGGTGGGGTCGGCGCTGACCAGAGAGGCTGGGATATAGGCCTGCTCCCACTGGGCCGGGGCGCCGTCCACCATTTTGATGCGGGTGAACTGCCAGGCCCGGTCGCCGGGCGCCAACTGCAGGTCGAGAGCGATCGCCGTGGGGGGCTCAATGCATTCCAGGTAGGTGTTGGAGTGCTCCAGGGTGTTGGTCACGCTCAGCGGCATGCGCTGGAGCAGGGCGCCCAGGTTGGTCCAGCCCTGCGGGTGCGAGGAGACGAAGGTCCCCTTGCCCTGCCGCCGGATCACCAGGCCCTCGGCCACCAGGTCGCGGAGCGCCTGGCTAATGGTGATCCGTGACACGCCGAACCTGCGCATCAGCTCGGGCTCGGTGGGGAGCTGGTCGCCTTGGCGGTAGACACCGGCGTGAATCTCATCACGGAGGATCTGCTTGATTTTGGCCTGGAGGGAACGGCTGTCGCGCTCGATCGCCATGGGCTAACTCACCTGCTTGAGGATTTGTTCGGCAGTAAGTCCGTCCCAGCCGAGTACGCCCAGGTGGCGCCCGATCTGGCGGTAGTCTTTGTCGTGAAGCTGGGAGGCGAGGGAGATCATCAGCGAGGCGACCGGGGTGGGCACGCCGGCGAGGCGGCCCAGGGCCTCCAGGGGCACCAGCCCCATGGGCACATCTTCCGTGATGTAGCGTTCGGGCACCGCCATGGCGTTGGCGGGAATCTCGCCCTTGGTGGTCAGCGAGTCCTTGGGTTTGCCGCCATAGGCCCGGAGCGACCAGGCGTCGGAGTCGGTGCCGTGCAGCTTCAGGCCCGCAATCACGGCGAGCCGCTCCTGGTCAAGGCGCCCCTGCATTTTGTGAATGGCCGGGGTCACCCACTCCTCGAAGTCGTGCCAGGCCGTGCTGCGGGGCGCCTCCATGCGCCCATAGTTGAGCAGGCAGGTGGGGACGTGGGAGACCGGGTTGGGGTTGCCCAGCGCCACCTCAAGCACGTTGGCGGACAGCTCCAGAATCGGGAAGAGAGGGCTGAGCGTCGCCAGGGCCGCAGCGTTGTCGGAGGCCGGGTAGGCGGCCAGATCCAGGGCGAGCTTGACGCCGCGCAGGCCCACCTCGGCGGGGCCGATCAGGCGGCAGGCGTAGGGCAGGCTGCAGGTTTCCCCTACAACGAATTTCAAGTTGGGGCGCAGTTGCTGTGCCCTGTGACGCAGCAGGGTCGATCCCAGGTAGCCTGGCGTGAACAGAATGGTCTGGCCGTCGGACAGCAGGGGGATCAGCTCTGCAATCAGAAACTCGTGGGCGTAGGCCGGAACCACAACCACGACCACCTCGGCGCCACTAACGGCCTCACCCAGGTTGGAGGTGGCCGTCGGGATCGTTGCGAACCCCGACAGGCTGCTGCCGTGCAGGTAAATGCCGCCACGGGACTGAACGTCGGACACCGCTTCGGGAAACCGATCGTAAAGGCGCACCGCAAACCCCCGCAACGTGAGGTCCGCAGCCATTGCTTTGCCGCCGTTGCCGGCGCCCAGAACCGCCACATTCCTCGGAACCACTTTGTACATCCCTCCCCCGTTCGGTGGTGACCACCAAACGCTATATCGTTCTATCGTTATACCTAATTCGGTGGTTCGTCTATTATCCCTTCTTTTCGAAAACTTTTTTGAGGAGAAAGTTTTCGAAAAGCGAAAAGCCGGCGTGGTGCCGGCTTTTGGCCAGATCAATGCTCCCAGCGCTCAAGGAACACGGGGAGCAGCAGGTTATCCGTCGGAACGTAGTCGTCGGTAAGGATCACGGGGCTGGGCGGAATCTCCAGCCGTGACACGTCCCACTTCGGCTTGGCGTAGTGCTGGTCCCACTCGCTCCACGGAATCGGGTCCAGCGATGCCACCAGGATGTGCGGCCCCCGTATGGACCCGGGGTCGGTCCCCGGCAGCACATACACGAAGGGGAACGCCTCCTTCAGGGTCGATGTCATCGCGCGCACCAGCGGCCCGTCTCCCACCTGGTCGACCACGTTAACGATGTACATGCCGTCGTAATTCAGGCGGCTCCTGACCTGCTTGGCGAACTCCACCGTGGTGAGATGATACGGCACCGACAGGTCGTTGAACACGTCGCCGAAGACCACGTCGTACTTCCTGTTTTCCCGGGCCATTTCGTTCAAGGCCAGCCGGGCGTCCAGGTTAAAGGTATGCACCCGCTTCATAGTAGGCACAAACTCTTCCTTGGCCACCCTGGTTACGGCCGGGTCGACCTCAATGACGTCAACGGCGGAGCGGGGAAACTCCCGCTCCACCCAGTGCGGCAGAACGTAGCCCCCACCGCCCAGAAAGAGCGTGTCCGGGTCGGCGCCGCCCCGCGCCTTCAAAATCCAGCCGACCACCTGCTCATACTCATACCAAAGATGATCAGGGTCGTTGACTCGAATCCCGGAGTGGGTGAGGTAGTCCAAGCGCAGCTTCTTGACGGGTCCGGTCGCCTTGTCCCCCTCAGACTTTACGACCCGAATGCAGTAGTAGGCCGATTCGACCTGGCAGGGCGCGGCCTTGGCGGGCACCGCCGACACGACCAGCAGGGGCACAAGGGCCATAACGGCAACCGTAATGGTGCGGCGTACCGGCGAAGCGACCATGCAGTAGGAGCCCAGCGCCGCCAGCACCAGCGTGATCCCCACCAGAATGGACCGGGTGCCGAAGGCGGGAATCAGCCAGAACCCGGTCGCGTAGGTGCCGGCAATCGACCCGGCAATGCCGCTGGCAGCGAGGCGCCCCAGAGTCATGCCGACCTGTTTTTCGCTGCGCAGTGACATCTTGTACACCAGCGGCGAGACCGCCGACAAGAAGAAGCAGGGCAGTCCGAAGAAGAGCGTGGACAGGGCGAAGATGCCGACCAGGGGTGGTACCTTGTTGGCGCCCATTGCTTCGGCCAGCCCCCCGATCGCCGGGCGGGCCGCGAACAGAACCGAGGTGAGCAGTGCGGCTGCGAAGAATACCCGCGGCAGCCATCGGCGGGGGTCACCGCGGTCAGCCAGCCACCCGCCAGTCAAGTGGCCAAAGCTCATACCGGTCAGGCATGCGCCAATAATGCCGGTCCAGGTGTACAGCGACACCCCAATGTAGGGCGCCACCACCCGCCCCGCCACCAACTCAATCGTCATGACACAGGCGCTGCTCACAAACAACAGCAGGTAGGCAGTCCACATGCAGAATCCCTCCGGCCAGATCGCTCTAGGTCTCCCTGTAGGATGGCAAGACCGGCGGTTTTCATCCGGGTCCCGTAATAGTCAGACTGGTACAAGAAGTCAGTAGGGAGGCATTGCCCCGCCGGTGCCGAATCTTGTGCCTACGCAACTCCAGAACGGGCAGAGGGGCAGCAACATGCGGCTGAGGACGCGCTTTTTGCTCATGACTGCGGGCCTGATCACCTTCGTAGTACTCCTGACTGGCGCCCTGTTCATCACCCTGCTGCAAAGGACCATTCAGCATCAGCTGGGCGAAAACGCCCTGGACGTGGCCCGAGCTGTCGGCCGCATGCCGGAACTGCGGCGGGCCATGGACAGTTCCCGGCCCTCCGAGATCATTCAGCCCCTGGTGGAGCAAATCAGGACTGCGACCGGCGCCTCGTTCATTGTCGTAGGCAATAGCGATGGCATCCGCTACTCTCACCCCGACCCCAACCGGATTGGCCTGCCCATGGTGGGCGGCGACAACGGCCCGGCCCTGCTGGAGGCACGAGAGTATGTCTCCGTGGCCACAGGCTCCCTGGGGCGCTCCATTCGGGGCAAGGTCCCGATCATAGGCGAGCAGGAACAGGTGATCGGCGTAGTCTCGGTGGGCTTTTTGCTCCCGGAGGTCGACAAGCTGGTCTGGTCCTACGCCCCGGTGGTGATCCTGGTGCTGGCGATCGGATTTGCCGTGGGCCTGCCCGGCGCCTGGCTGGTGGCCAGCTCGATCAAACAGGCCACCCATGGCCTGGAGCCCGAGGAGATCGGCGCCCTGGCCCACCAGCGCAACGCCATCCTGGGCGCCATTCGGGAGGGCATTATCGCAATCGATCAGCACGGCAAGGTCGTCGTGGTGAACGACACCGCCAGGAACCTGGTGCCCGGGCTTGTGCCGGGCGTCGACCTCCTGCATGTGCTGCCCCACTCCCGCCTGCCGGAGGTGCTCCGCAGCGGCGAAGCGGAGTTCGACCAGCGCATGCTCCTGGGGGAGACCACGGTGGTGACCAACCGGATCCCCGTGCGCATCAACGGCCAGGTGGCCGGCGTGGTCGCTTCGTTCCGCGACCAGTCGGAGCTGGACCGGCTCGCCCGCGAGCTCTCGGACACCCGGCGTTACACCGAGGAGCTCCGAGCCCAGGCCCATGAGTTTGCCAACACACTGCAGGCGATCTCGGGCATGCTTCAGCTCAGTCAGGTGGAAGAGGCGGTCGACTTCATCCAGGAAATCTCCGAGGACCACCGCCAACTGGTGGAGGCGCTGCCGAAGTCGGTGGGGGACCCGGCTGTTACAGCCCTGCTGCTGGGCAAGCGGGCACGGGCAGAAGAGCTGCATGTGACCCTGTCGGTCGATGCGGCTTCGCAGTTGGAGGGCAGCCTGCCCGAAAGCAGCCTGCTGGTGCGGGTGGTCGGCAACCTGGTCGACAATGCCCTGGAGGCCGTTCAGGAGAGGCCGGAGGGAGAGCGCCGGGTGCGCGTGCTCCTGTCGGGAGAACCGGACCGGGTCTACATCGAAGTGGCCGACAGCGGGCCCGGACTGGAGCCGGATCAGATCGAGCGAGTCTTTGAAGAGGGTTACAGCACCAAGGCGGCCGGGCGCGGTGTCGGCCTGGCCCTGGTGCGGCGCCTGGTCGAACGGATCGGCGGGCAGATCTGGGTGCGGAGGGCGCCCGAGGGCGGCGCTCTGTTCCAGGTGATCATTCCGCGGCCGAAGGAGGCTTCGTAGATGCTTACCGTTCTCGTCGTGGAGGACGACGCCAGGGTTGCTCAGGTCAACAGGTCGTTCGTGGAGCAAGTGGACGGGTTCGCAGTCGCTGGCGTAGCCGGCACGGCCGCGGCAGCGGAGCAAATGCTGGTCGAACTGCGGCCCGACCTGCTCATTTTGGACCTGTACCTGCCCGACGGCAGTGGGCTCGACCTGCTTCGCCGCCTGCGGTCTGCCGGACACACCGCCGACGTGATCATTGTGACGGCGGCGAAGGAGGCAGCGACTGTGCAGCAGGCGCTTCGGGTGGGCGCGGTCGACTACATTCTCAAGCCGTATCGCTTCGAGCGTTTCGCTGAGGCGCTTACCCGGTACCGGGAGGAGTGGCAGGGGCTGTCGGCCGCCGGAGAGGTGGAGCAGCAGGTCGTGGACCGGCTGCTGGGGCGCCCCGTCCCGGCTACGGGTGCGGGGGCGCCCGGCGAGCTCCCCAAGGGGATCGACCCGCTCACGTTGGACCGGGTGATCGCCGGGCTGGAGTCCGCCGGGAAACCGCTCACCGCCGAGGAGTTCGGGAGCGCGACCGGCCTGAGCCGGACCACCGCCCGGCGCTACCTGGAGTACCTCTCCAGCATCAACCGGGCCATGGTCCAGGTCGGGTACGGCGACGTAGGCAGACCGGAACGGCTATACGTACGCACAGGGCGCCGCTGATCGCAGCGGCGCCCTTTCTTGTGAACTTTATGGACTTTATGCTCAATACGGTCTATTCGGGACATATAAAGGGGCGAAATGTTAAGGTAACACCAGGTTGGTTAGATACATGGGGGGATTGACGGATGAGACATAGGATGAAAGCCGCATTGGCGGCAGGGCTTCTGTTTACAGTAGCCCTGGCAGGTTGCAGCGGATCCAAACCGTCCAGTTCTTCGACGTCGTCTGGAACTCCGGCCACGTCCACGACTACGACTGCTCCGGCAAGCAAGTACCCGGAGAAGGCGATTGAGTTTGTCGCCGCCTCCGGCGCCGGCGGCGGCCTGGATACAGCGGCCCGCACCGCTGCAAAGATCCTGGCCGACGAAAAGCTTGTCACCCAGGCCATTGGTGTCACCAACAAGTCCGGCGGCGGACAGTCGGTGGGTATGACCTACCTCTGGGAGAAGAAGGGCGACGGGTACGTCCTCAACGTTCACTCGGCGCCGATCATTCTGAACCCGCTCACCGGCGTGACCAAGCTGACCCACAACGACATCACCCCGATCGCCCAGGTCATGTCCGACTACGACGTGGCCGTGGTGCGGGCCGACTCCAAGTTCAAGACCATCCAGGAGCTCTTCACCGCCATGAAGGCCGATCCCAAGAGCGTCAAGCTCGGCGGCGGCTCGGCGCCCGGCTCAATGGACCACCTGGCCTTCCTGAAGCCTGCGAAGATCGCCGGGGTCGACGTGAAGTCCATTCCCTACGTGAGCTTCCAAGGTGGCGGCGAGGCCCTGACCGCCCTGCTGGGCGGCCATGTGGACGTGATCTCCACCGGTATCGGCGAGGTGACCGAGCAGGCCCGGGCCGGCAAGGTGCGCATCCTGGCCGTTACCGCTCCCAAGCGAGTCGATGCGATCAAGGATGTCCCGACCTTCAGGGAGTCCGGCATCGACGCTGACTTCACCGTGTGGCGCGGTTTCTTCGGCCCGCCCAACATGCCGGAAGAGGCCCGCAAGTTCTGGGAGTCCACCCTGGAGAAGATGGTGAAGACCAAGGCCTGGCAGGACGAGGCGGCCAAGTACGGCTGGGTGCTGGAGTACAAGAACACCGCCGACTTCAAGAAGCTCCTCGACGCCGAGTCCAAGGCCATGGAGACCCTGCTCTCCGAGATCGGACTGCTCAAAAAGTAAGATGACGGGGGGCCGCCACCAGTGGAGGCCCCCCGCTCTGTGAGGTGAGTATCTATGCGGCGTGAGCAGATTGTGGCCCTTGGCCTCGCACTCTTCTCCATCATCTATATGGCCGGGGCCTGGAACCTGCCCCGGTTCGCCCTGGCGACCACCGGCGTGGTAGACGCCTACGTCCTGCCCCTGATTCTGGGCGGCCTGCTCTTGCTCCTCTCCCTCGTCTACTTCGTGCAGAGCGGCCGAACCCCGGAAGGCAAGCCGATCATGGAAGGCGTCAACATTCCTCTGCTGCTGAAGCTGATCGGGGCCACCGTGGCGTACGCCCTGCTGCTGGGCAAGCTGGGCTTCATCATCGCGACAAGCCTCTTCCTCATCGGGACGATGGCCCTTCTCGGCGCCCGGCCGTGGGGCAAGACCATCTCCATCGGCGTTGGGTTCTCCGTGGGCGTCTACGCGCTGTTCGTCTACGTGCTGAAGGTCTCCCTGGCTCAAGGCATTCTCCCATTCTAAGGAGGTCGTCCGCTTGGAAGGCATACAGTATCTGGCGGGCGGCTTCGCCACCGCCATCAGCCCCATCAACCTGATTTACTGCTTCATCGGCGCCCTCATGGGCACCGTCATCGGCGTTCTTCCCGGCATCGGCCCGATCAGCGGCGTCGCCATGCTGATCCCCTTCACCTTCGGCATGAACCCGACCACGGCGATGATCATGATGGCGGGCGTCTACTACGGCGCCATGTACGGCGGTTCCACCACCTCCATCCTGATCAACACCCCCGGCGAGAACAGCTCGGTCGTGACCACCCTGGACGGCTACCAAATGGCCAAACAGGGCAAGGCGGGCGCCGCCCTGGCCGTGGCAGCCATAGGCTCCTTCATCGCAGGCACCATCTCGGTCCTGCTGCTGATGCTGCTAGCGCCGGCTCTTGCCACAGTGGCGGTCAAGTTCGGCCCGCCCGAGTACTTCGCTCTGATGGTCCTAGGTCTGACCGCCGTAGCGTCGCTCGGCGAAGGGAACATGATCAAGGCGCTGATCTCCATGGTGCTGGGCCTCATGCTCTCCACGGTCGGCATCGACCTGCAGACGGGCATTACCCGGTTCACCTTCGGCGTGCCGGAGTTGCTCAGCGGCATCGAGTTCCTGATCCCCGCAGTCGCCCTCTTCGCCCTCGGCGAGGTATTTGACAGCACCACCCGGCCCGAGGAGGAGGGCGAGCGGATCGCCGTCCGCGACCGGCTGTGGCTGACCAAGGAGCAGTTCAAGGAGTCGTTCGCCCCGATCATGCGCGGCTCGTTCCTTGGCTTCTTCCTGGGCGTGCTGCCCGGCGCGGGCGCTACGATCTCCTCCTTCATGTCCTACATGGTGGAGAAGCGCCTCAGCAAGAACCCCGAGAGGTTCGGCAAGGGCGCCATCGCAGGCGTGGCCGGCCCCGAGTCGGCCAACAACGCAGCCGCCGGCGGCGCCATGGTGCCCCTGCTCACGCTGGGCCTCCCCGGTTCGGGCACCACGGCGGTCATGCTCGGCGCCCTGATGATGTTTGGCCTGAAGCCCGGCCCCCTGCTGATCCACGACAACCCCGATATGTTCTGGGGCCTGATCGCCTCCATGTATATCGGCAACGCGATGCTGCTGGTCCTGAACCTGCCGCTGGTCGGCCTGTTCGCCAAGATGCTCGACCTGCCCAAGAACATTCTGATGCCCATGGTGCTGGCGTTCGCCTTCCTGGGCGTCTGGGCAAACAGCACCAGCACCTTCGACGTGGTGCTCCTGGTGGGCTTCGGCATTCTGGGCTACGTCATGCGGCTGCTCGACTTCCCGGCGGCGCCCCTGCTGCTCTCGCTGGTGCTCGGCGACCTCATGGAGCAGGCGATGCGCCAGTCACTCACCCTGTCGGACGGCAGCGTCTCGATCTTCTTCACCCAACCGATCTCCTTGGCCCTGCTGGTCCTGTCGGCCTTGTCGATCCTGTACCCGATCGTGCGTCGGGTCATGGACCGCCGGCGCTCCCAACAAACGGCCGCGTAGGCCCCTCCAATCCAAAAGAGGCGAGCCCCGCCAGATGCGAGGCTCGCCTCTTCTCATGCCCTGAAGGCTTAAGCGATACCGGTAATCGAGTACAGCAGGATGCTGAGGATGCCCGACAGGACCGGGATCACCAGCGAGGTCATACCGATATCGATATAGGAATCCTTGTGGGTCATGCCCGTGATCGCCAGCAGCGTAATGACGGCGCCGTTGTGGGGCAGGGTGTCAAAGCCGCCGGAGGAGATCGAGGCGATGCGGTGCAGCATTTCGGGGCTCACGTTGGTGCGGCCGGCCCACTCCATGTACTGCTTGCCCAGGGTCTCCAGGGCGATCGACATGCCGCCGGAGGCGGAGCCGGTAATGCCGGCCAGCAGGTTCACAGCCACAGCCTCGGAGATCAGCGGGGTCCCCTTGATCGCCAGCAGGGCGGTGGAGATGGTCTTGAAGCCCGCCAGTGAGGAGATTACGTTGCCGTAGCCGACCTCGGAGGCGGTGTTCATGATTGCCAGCAGCGAGCCGATGGTGCCCTCGTTCAGGGTGGCGGCCAGCTTCTCCTTGATGACCCTCCACGAGATCACGATCGCCAGCAGAATGCCGACGACCAGGGCGATGATCAGCGCCCAGTTGGCGGCCACGCCGGGAAGGGTCGTGGTGGCCAGGGGGAGCTTCTCGTAGTCCTTCATCATCGTGGGATCCCACTTGGGAATCGCCCGGGTCAACCAGAAGTTGACGCCGAGAACCGCCAGCAGCGGCAGCGTCGAGAACAACGGGTTGGGCAGAGCGGTCTCGTCGATCTTCTTCTCGGGCTCGTTCTTGGTGTGGTTGCCGTAGCCCTCACCGGCGGCCTGGGCCTTCTTGCGGCGGTACTCCAGCCACATAAGGCCGGCGCCAAACATGAAGGCGGAGGCGAAAATGCCGGTCACGGGAGCGGCGTAGGCGGTGGTGCCAAAGTACTTGGCGGGGATCAGGTTCTGGATCTGCGGGCTGCCGGGCAGGGCGGTCATGGTGAAGGTGAAGGAGCCCGTAGCGATGGTGCCGGGGATCAGCCGCTTGGGGATGTTGCCCTCACGGAAGATGGCGGCGGCGAAGGGGTAAATGGCAAAGGCTACGACGAACAGCGAGACGCCGCCATAGGTCAGAACCGCAGCGGAGAGGATGACGGACAGAATCGCCCGGGACGGGCCGAGCTTCTGCAGAATCCAGTGGGCGATCGCCTTGGCGGCGCCGGTGGCATCCATGACCTTGCCGAATACGGCGCCCAGCATGAAGAGTGGGAAGAAGTTCTTCACGTAGGTGGCGAGC
The DNA here is from genome assembly GCA_050789255.1 of Symbiobacteriaceae bacterium. Classification (GTDB taxonomy): domain Bacteria; phylum Bacillota; class Sulfobacillia; order Symbiobacteriales; family Symbiobacteriaceae; genus JBOZRQ01. Next base: position 65,038 of record JBOZRQ010000061.1, on the reverse strand, counting down.
TTCAGCATAAAGAGCTCGGAGAAGGCCGGCATAATGTCAAGGCCAGAGACAGCAGCGGCAATCAGGGCGAAGACAGGGGCGAACAGGATGACGTTAAAGCCCTTGTAGGCGAAGTAGATCAGCAGCACAAGGCTCAGGATGATCGCGAGAACTTGAATCAAGCTGTACCCTCCTCGGTTAGCTGACTCTGTGAGCCGGGGCTAGTTAGAGGACCAACCCGCCGTCGACAGCCAGCACGTGGCCGTTGACGAAGCTGGACTCGTCCAGCGCCAGGAAGACGTAGGCGTTGGCGATATCGCTCGGGAGGCCGAGGCGGCGTACCGGAGCCTTCTCCTTCATCATCTCCAAGACCTTCTCGGGCATCTTGGCGGTCATTTCCGTAAGAATGAAGCCGGGGGCGACAGCGTTGCAGGTAATGCCCTTGGCGCCCAGCTCCTTGGCCCAGGTCTGGGTCATGCCAATCACGCCGGCCTTGGTGGCAGCGTAGTTGGTCTGGCCGAAGTTGCCGAAGCGGCCGACCACCGACGAAGTGTTGATGATGCGGCCATGGCCGTTGGCAACCATGTTCGGCACCACGGCCTGAGTCATGTTGAAAACGCCCTTCAGGTTGACGGCGATGACCTTGTCCCAGGCCTCTTCGCTCATCTTCATCAGGGTGGCGTCAGCGGTGATGCCGGCGTTGTTGACCAGCACGTCGATCCGTCCGTAGCGGGTTAGGACGGTCTCCACGGCAGCGTTAACGCTGGCTCGGTCAGCCACATTCACCTTCACAAACATCGCTTCGCCACCAGAGGCCTGGATCTCGGATGCGGTCTGCTCACCAGATTCGGCGTCGAAGTCGGCAATGACTACCTTGGCGCCTTCACGGGCAAACGCCAGGGCGCCCTCGCGGCCAATGCCACGACCGCCGCCTGTGATCAGAACCACACGCTCTTTGAGTCGCATTGATCGATACCCCTTTCCACATGTGCTACCCCAGCATAAAGCAATCGGTGTGCCAACCCGAGTCAAAAGCAAGCACCGGAGTACTTTCCTGATGCTTTTGACCCAGCCCATACGGCACGGATATGTCACGAAACCTGACGCAACCCGGTGGTATGATGGGTGCAATCGTGCGACAGTGTCGCCGTTTGCGACAGGTGCACCTTGCGACACTCGCCTGCAGTGTCGCATTTGCGACAGCGACAGTGAGACATGTAGCCGGAGACACACCGGAGGGGGAGGCAACATGGAACGTCTGTTGGCCAGGGACATCATGACGCCGGTCATGGGCACGCTGCAGCGCATGTACCGTCCGCCGGAGGATCCCAGCGTGCCGGCTGAGGCCGCTTTGACCGACATTGAGCCCTGCGAACTCACCTGGGTGACCGATCCGTCCGGGCACACCGTGGGCTATATCACCGCGGTGGCCCTGGCCAAAGGCATGCAGGAGCAGGTCCGCGGCGGCTTTTGGTCCCAGGAGACCGTGGGCGACCTGATCTCCAGCGTCTTTGAGGACGCCCTGGACGCCATGGTGGTCGTGGACAGCAACGGCATCATTCTCTTCCTAAACCGGGCCTATGAGGTGATTCTGAACGTCCGCCGCGAAGAGGTCATCGGAAGGCACATTACCCTCACACTTCCCAACTCCCGCATGCACGTCGTGGCGCGGAGCGGTGTCCCCGAAATCGGTCGGCCGTTCCAGGTCGGGCAGCAGGAGTTCATCGTCGAGCGCCACCCGGTCTATGTGCGCGGGAAGTTAATGGGGGCCGTCGGCCGGGTGATGTTCCGCAGCGTGGCGGGCGTAAAGAGCATGGTGGACCGGCTCGATGCGCTGCAGCGACAGGTGGAGTACTACGAACGCCAGATGAATTCCGAGGCCCGCGCCCGCTACGGCCTGAGCGACCTGGTGGGCGACGGCCCGGCCATGACGCAGCTCAAAGCCATGGCACGCAGAGCCGCCCAGTCGAACGCCACCGTTCTGATCCTGGGGGAGAGCGGCACCGGCAAGGAGCTTCTGGCGCACGCAATGCACGCCGAGAGCCGCCGGGCGGCCTTTCCCTTTGTGAAGATCAACTGTGCCGCGATCCCCAAGGACCTGCTGGAGGCCGAGCTCTTCGGCTACGAGTCCGGGGCCTTCAGCGGCGCCGCCAAGGGCGGAAAACCCGGCAAGTTCGAGCTCGCCCATCGGGGCACGATCTTCCTCGACGAGATCGGGGACATGCCCGTGGAGATGCAGGCCAAGGTGCTCCGGGCGATCCAGGAGCGCGAGGTGCAGAAGGTCGGCGGCACAAAGGACATCAAGGTGGATGTGCGCATCGTCGCAGCAACCAACAAGGATCTACTCAAGGAAGTGGCGCAGGGCCGCTTCCGCGAGGATCTGTACTACCGCCTCAATGTCATCGAAATGCGCATGCCAGCCCTGCGGGAGCGTCTGGACGACGTGCCCGCACTGGTGCGCAGCCTGATGGGCCGGGTCTGCACGGAAGCCGGCATTGAGGTGAAGGCGCTGACCCCGGCGGCCATGGACGCCATGCAGAAGTATCACTGGCCCGGGAACGTGCGGCAGCTGGTCCACACCCTGGAGCGGATGGTCAACACGGTCGACGCCGACCTGATTGACTGGCGGGATCTGCCCCCGTACGTCATTGTGGGCCAGGCCGCCGCACCGGCTGAGCCTGAAGCAGCGCCGGCTGAGCGCCGGACTCCCCTGCAGGAGGTTGAGCGGGAGCTGATCATCGACGCACTGCGCAGCTCCAACGGCAATAAACTCCAGGCCGCGAAGAGCCTCGGTATGCACAGGTCGGTGCTATACCGCAAAATGGCCCGTTGGGGGATCTCCATGTAGACCAAGGGACTAAATCGGAGGCAGAGGGCCTATGCGCCCCTGCCCTCTCCTGTTTTGGCACGGAACTTGAGATAGAGATGCCTCTGAACTCCCCACATGGGACAAGGAGGATCATCCATGAACAAGGTCATGTCCATTGATCAGGCCCTGAGCCTGATTCCCGACGGTGCGACCGTGGCCGTCGAAGGCTTCGTCGGCGCGGGCCACCCCGAAGAGCTCACGTCCGCCCTGGAGAAGCGGTTCCTGGAGACCGGGCACCCCCGCAGCCTGAGTCTCGTTTACGCTGCAGGTCAGGGCGACGGCAAGGAGCGCGGCCTCAACCACTTCGCCCACGACGGTCTCGTGAAGCGTGTGGTCGGCGGTCACTGGAACCTGGCGCCCAAGCTCGGCAAAATGGCCGTGGAGAATAAGATCGAGGCCTACAACCTGCCGCAGGGCGTCATCTCCCACCTGTTCCGGGACATCGCCGCCGGCAAGCCCGGCACCATCACCCATGTCGGGCTCCAGACCTTCGTCGACCCCCGGCTCCAGGGTGGCAAGCTGAACGCCTGTACCGAGGAAGACCTGGTCAAGGTCGTGATGCTGGAAGGCCAGGAGTGGCTGTTCTACAAGGCCTTCCCGATCACCGTCGCCCTGATTCGCGCCACCAGCGCCGACGAGTTTGGCAACCTGTCGATTGAGAAGGAAGCGCTCAACCTCGAGATTCTCTCCATCGCCCAGGCGGCCAAGAACAGCGGCGGCGTCGTGATTGCCCAGGTCGAACGCGTGGTCAACCGGGGCTCGCTCCACCCTCGGCAGGTCCGGGTCCCGGGCATTCTGGTCGATGCGGTGGTGGTCGCCAAGCCCGAGAACCACTGGCAGACCTTCGGCGAGCTCTTCAACCCCTCCTACACCGGCCAGGTGCGGGTACCCCTCACCTCGGTCAGCACCATGGAGCTGGATGAGCGCAAGATCGTCGCCCGCCGTGCGGCCATGGAGCTCCTCCCCGGCGCCACGGTCAACCTGGGCATCGGAATGCCCGAAGGCGTGGCTGCAGTAGCCAACGAGGAAGGCGTGGGCGATGCCATGTACCTGACCGTTGAGGCCGGCCCCGTGGGCGGCGTGCCCGCCGGCGGCCTCAGCTTCGGTGCCTCGATCAACCCGGAAGCGATCGTGGACCAGCCGTATCAGTTCGACTTCTACGACGGCGGCGGTCTGGATGTGGCCTTCCTGGGCATGGCGCAGGCCGACGCCCAGGGCAATGTGAACGTCTCCAAGTTCGGACCCCGGGTGGCGGGCGCCGGCGGCTTCATCAACATCACCCAGAACGCCAAGAAGCTGATCTACTGCGGCACCTTCACGGCCAGCGGCACAGTGTTCCAGGTGGAGGACGGCCGGTTGGTGATCGCCCAGGAAGGTAAGGTCAAGAAGTTCATCAGCCAGGTGGAGCATGTAACCTTCAGCGGCGCTTACGCCAGCCAGAAGGGCCAGAAGGTGCTCTACATCACCGAGCGGGCCGTTTTCGAGCTGCGCCCCGAGGGCCTCACCCTGATTGAGATCGCCCCCGGCGTCGACCTGGAGAAGGACGTTCTCGCGCAGATGGAGTTCAAGCCGGTCATCGCTCGGGACCTCGCCCTCATGCCCGCCGCCATCTTCCGGCCGGAGAAGATGGGTCTCACGCTGGGCGCCCAGCCGATCCTGGCATAAGAAAGGGGAATACCACACCATGAAGCGTGTCGTTATCGCATCCGCCGCCCGAACCGCCGTTGGCAGCTTTGGCGGGGCGCTGGCCGCCGTGCCCGCCCCCGAACTCGGCGCCGTCGCCATCCGTGAAGCGCTCCGCCGGGCGAACGTCGCACCGACTGAGGTCGACGAGGTGCTCATGGGCATCATCCTTCAGGCTGGCCTGGCCCAGGGTCCGGCCCGGCAAGCGGCCGTGAAGGCAGGCATTCCCTTCGAGGTCCCCGCTACCTCGGTCAACAAGCTGTGTGGCTCGGGCCTGAAGACTGTGACCATGGCCGCCCAGGCGATTGCCAACGGCGACGCCGAGGTGGTGGTGGCCGGCGGCATGGAGAACATGAGCGCGGCGCCCTACCTGGTCCCTACCGCCCGGAACGGCGCCCGCATGGGCAACGCCACCATGGTGGACAGCATGGTCCACGACGCCCTGACCGACGCCTTCAACAACTACCACATGGGCATTACGGCCGAGAACCTCGCCGAGCGCTACCAGGTCTCCCGGCAGGAGCAGGACGAGTTCGCCGCCGCCAGCCAGGAGAAGGCCGCCCGGGCCCAGGCCGAGGGCCGTTTCGTCGATGAGATCGTCCCCGTGATGATTCCGCAGAAGAAGGGCGATCCGCTGGCCGTTGACCGCGATGAGTATATCCGGCAGGGGACCACCGCGGAGAAGCTCGCTCTTCTGAAGCCCGCCTTCAAGAAGGATGGCACGGTTACCGCCGGCAACGCCTCCGGCATCAACGACGGCGCCGCCGCCCTGGTGCTCATGTCGGAGGAGGCCGCGCAGGCCCGGGGCATCAAGCCGCTGGCCACGCTCACCGCCTACGCCTCGGTCGGCGTCGACCCCGCGATCATGGGAATCGGTCCCGCTCCTGCGACGCGCAAGGCGCTAAGCAAGGCCGGCCTGACCCTGGCTGACATCGACCTGATCGAGGCCAACGAGGCCTTCGCCGCCCAGTCGCTCGCGGTGGGTAAGGAGCTGGGCTGGGATCCTGCCCGGGTCAACGTCAACGGCGGTGCGATCGCCCTGGGCCATCCGGTGGGCGCCAGCGGCGCCCGCATCCTGGTCACCCTGCTGCATGAAATGCAGCGGCGGGATGTGCGCCGGGGCCTGGCCACCCTCTGCATCGGCGGCGGCATGGGCATTGCCGCGATCGTCGAGCGCTAATACGGATGTCACCCTTTCTCCAAACAGCACTTGCCCTGGCCATCGTGCTAGTGGCGTCCAAGGCGGCCGGCGCCCTGAGCAAAAAGCTCGGGCAGCCGGCGGTCCTTGGTGAACTGACGGCGGGTCTGCTGCTGGGCCCCACCCTGATCGACATGCTACACCTCTTCCCCGCCGCCGATCACGTCCATGAGGTGGTCAAGACCCTGGCCGAGCTCGGCGTGGTCGTGCTCATGTTTATGGCGGGCCTCGAGACCGACCTGCGGGAGATGCGCAAGGTGGGTGTGGCCGCCTTTGTCGGCGCCAGCGGCGGCGTCCTGCTGCCGCTCGTGGCGGGCCTGGGCATTTCCATGGCCTTCGGTTACGGATTCTACGAGAGCCTCTTCATTGGCACGGTGTTGACGGCGACCTCGGTCAGCATCAGCGCCCAGACGTTGCTGGAGCTGGGGCAGCTCCGCTCCAAGGCCGGGCTGACGATCCTGGGCGCCGCCGTCATCGACGATGTGATGGGCATCGTCATCCTTTCGGTGGTCATCGCGATCCAGACCGCCCAGGGCGGCGGGGCGGCCGACCCGGTCTGGCTGGTTGTCGTGAAAATGGTCGCCTTCTTTGCGGTCGCCATTGCCCTGGGGCGTTGGGTGGTCCCGCGGATCATCGAGGCGACGAAGGGTTGGGCCGGCGAAGAGGTGCCCTTCGCGATCACCCTGGCGCTCTGCCTGCTCTTCGGGATTGGCGCCGAGTACTTCGGCAAGGTCGCAGCGATCACCGGCTCCTATACCCTGGGCGTCATGATCGCCCAGCGGTCGGACCTGAAGCACCTGCTCGAGGAGCGTCTCAAGGTGCTCGCCTACGGTTTCCTGGTCCCGGTGTTCTTCATCAGCATCGGCCTGGAGGGAGATCTGATCGCTGCGATGAGGACCGGCGGCCTGGCCTACATGGGGCTGATTATCGTCGCTTCGGTCGTGACCAAAATCATGGGCGCCGGCCTTGGCGTAAAACTCGTCGGGTTCAGCAACACAGACTCGCTCCGGGTAGGCCTGGGCATGATCTCCCGCGGCGAGGTCGCCCTGATTGTGGCCGGCATTGGCATGAGCGCAGGAATCATCAGTGCAGGGATCTTCTCTGTCATGGTCGTGATGACGCTGGTGACGACCTTGGTCACTCCCCTGCTGCTCCGCATGGCCTTTCCAAAGGCGCCTGACCAAACCTTGTAGGGGGTCCGCAGATGACGTGGAATCGCGGGTGGATAACCACCTTGGCCGGCACCGGAATCAACCTCACCCTTGGCATTCTGTACGCCTGGAGCGTCTTTAAGGGGCCGGTCAAAGAGGCCCTGCACATTACGGAGTTCCAGGCCAGCCTTCCCTACGCCGTCGCCATTGGCGTGTTCGCGCTGATGATGGTCCCGGCGGGCCGTCTCCAGGACCGCCTGGGCCCCAAGGTCATCGTGACCATTGGCGGCATTCTTGCCAGCCTGGGCCTCGCCTTCTCCTACTTTGCGTCGTCGATCACGATCCTCGTGGTTACCTTTGGCCTGCTGGCAGGCACCGGCTTCGCCCTCGGGTACGCCGCCACGACCCCCGCCGCCGTGAAGTGGTTCCCGCCGGCTATGAAGGGAATCATCATCGGTGTGGTGGTCAGCGGTTTCGGACTGGCGCCGGTCTACATTTCCCCGACGGTGAAGGCCCTGCTCGCCGCCTACGGCGTGCAAACCTCTTTCCTGATCCTCGGTGTCGCCTTCCTGGTGGTGAACATGGTCCTGGCCCGTCTCGTCAACAACCCTGAGGCCGGCTATGCCGTACCCGGCGCTGTGGCTGCCGTAAAGGCGGCGCCCAAGGGCCGGGACTACGAGTGGAGCGAAATGGTGCGCACGCCGCAGTTCTACTTGCTGTGGATCATGTATGCCGCCGGCGCCATGGGCGGTCTCATGGTGACCGGACACCTGGCCTCCTACGCCAAGTCGATCGGACTGGAGAGCGGATTCTTCCTGGTTGCGCTGCTGGCGGTCTTCAATGCGGCGGGGCGTATTGGTGGCGGCATCGTCTCCGACAGGCTGGGGCGAATCCGCACCATGCTGATCGTTTTCGTGCTGCACGCTGCGACACTGCTCGCCACCCCGTACGCGAGTGGGCTCTTGTTCCTGTCGGTCTGCACCGCCCTGATGGGGCTGTGCTACGGCTCCTACATGTCGATCTTCCCGTCGACCACCTACGAATACTTCGGCACGAAGAACGGCGGGGTCAACTACGGCCTGCTATTCACGGCCTGGGGCATTGGTGGGGTGTTCGGGGCACCGCTGGCCGGCTACATGAAGGATGTCACCGGCTCTTACACCCTCGCCTTCCAGATCGCTGCCGGTCTGATCGTCGTGGCCGCCGCCGTCACCTTCCTGACTCGGGCGCCCCAAGGTGCCGCCGTGTCGGCGGGCGCCCCGGTGCGCAAGGCCGGGTAGGAACAACCCATAAACAAGCCGTCTCCTCCTTTTGGATGAGGCGGCCTTCGACTTTCGAAGGGCATAATTATCGATCGGCTGCACGATGCGGCAACGGCGGGGGCCGGGTATAGTAATAACTGTAGTAAACAGTTTTGCACCCCCTCGTACCCCATGTGACACAAAGACGCCTTGCGGGAGGCGTCTTTGTTGTTTTTCTGCCAGACTTTGCGGGTTCCATTCAGATCGACGGCCATGTTACGATACATTAGTAGTTTTTAACGTAAAAATAAACGAACAGAGGTGGAACAGGTGTTTAAGAAGGCCCTTGCCGGGGCTCTCGTCTGCCTGTTCGCCTTTGGCGGTGTCGCCAGTGCAGATACGATCAAGACTCACACCGTCAAGGCGGGCGAGACCTTCGGCGCTATTGCTCGAACCTACAGCGTTTCGATGACCCGGCTTGCGGAGGCGAATCCGCAGGTCAAGAATATCAACATGATCATGGTCGGTCAGCGCCTCAACCTGCCCACTGCGGACTGGGAAAAGACCGCTGACTCGATTATCAACCTCGGTAAGTCCTACTGGGGCACCCCGTACGTGTACGGCGCCCAGCGCTTCCAGGACAAGTCGTTCGACTGCTCCTCCTTCGTGCAGTGGCTGTTCTCGAAGCACGGCATCTCGCTGGGCTGGAACGCCCGTGAGCAGGCCGTTCAGGGCCAGTGGATCCCGTTCGACCAGATTCGCAAGGGCGACGTGCTCTTCTTTGAGGACACCGCCTTCCCGAATGAAACCGGCCTGAACAAGGCCCGCCACGTCGGCATCTACATGGGCGACGGCAAGATTCTGCACACCTACATCGAAGGTGTCGGTGTGACGATCTCCACGTTCCATAACGATCCCCTGGAGGGCGAGTACTGGTACCAGCACTACCTGTTCGCCAAGCGCCTCCTCTAGTAAGCAGGACCCCACATCCGCACGGATGTGGGGTCCTTACGTTTTTGTCATCGCCGCAGGCAGTCTCAGCGCGGCGGCAATACCGGGCAGTGTCAACGTGCGAAATGTCCTGTCCATCTCCTCGGCTGGGCAGGGCATCTGCCGGTCGAGCCACCAGGTCAGCAGCCCGATGAACGAGCTAACCGTGTACTGCACCACGATATCCAGCGGAATTTGCGAGGAGGCGCCATGCGGGCCCAGGGCTGCCAACTCATCGCGCACGAAGTCAGCAAGCACTCGCCGCATTTGGTCGTGCACAATGGCGCCGCTCTGTTTGCCCAGCGTCGCCTTGAAGATGCGGTAGTGGCACTGGGCGTGTTCAAATACGGCCAAACTGAAACCCAGCGTCCGACCCTCTTCGCCCGACTGAGTCACCGCGGCGCGCTGCAGGGCCAAGCTTGTGTGAAGTTGTTCAAACCCGCTCATCAGCAACTGCTGCTTATCGAGGAAATGCGCATAAAAGGTCGATCGGCCGACGTTAGCCTTATCGATAATATCCTGCACCGTGACCGCCTCGTATCCCTTCTCCAGGATGAGGTCCATGAGTGCGTCCTGCAGTTGCTTGCGCGTCCGCTGCACCCGGCGGTCTTCTGCCTTCGGCGTCATCTTCTCTCCTCCCGTTTTCGAACAAAGCGTGCCCACTTGTCCCATAACGGACAATCGGGCCTTCTTTGGTTGTTGACCCTCACGAACGTAACCATTATAACAGAAATCGAACATCCTGTTCATTAACGAACAACAAGTTACATATCGGGAGGTCCTATGAAAGTCGTTCGTGAGGACAACCTCTACCAAGTAACGTTCTCCAACCCTGAGGGCTTATCGGTGAACTGTTACCTCGTGGCAGAGAACGATCACCTGACCCTTGTTGATACCGCGGTCCCTTTCGCCGCTGAGGGAATCCTTGAAGTGATCAGCCGTATCGGCAAACCGATCGGCCGGATCGTATTGACTCACGGACACCACGATCATACTGGCGGGCTGAGTGCGATCATGCAAGCGGTCCCTGGTGTACCCGTCTATATCTCCAGCCGTGAAGCCCGGGTGATCGCCGGCGATCGCACTTTCGACCCCGGAGAACCCGGCACCCCGATCCGCGGCAGCTTCCCACGGAACGTGAATACGCAGGCATTTGTTTGGCTTCAAGAAGGAGATCGGATCGGGTCGCTCCTGGCGGTGGCCGCCCCGGGACATACCCCTGGGTCGATGGCGTTTCTGGATACCCGCAACCAAGCCCTGCTCGCCGGTGACGCCTTTCAAACTGCGGGCGGCATTGCAGTAGCCGGTCAGCTGAATCCTGCCTTTCCGTTCCCCGCTTTGGGCACATGGAACAGCGAACTGGCGCTGGAGAGTGCCCGCAAACTATGCGGATTACGCCCTGTACTTCTGGGGACAGGGCACGGAGATATGCTCAAAGAACCGCTTCCTGATATGGCCCGTGCGATTGCTGCCTCGGAGCACACGCTCCAGCCTACGTAGCCGCCAAGCTCACCGAGATGGGATACACCCCTCAGGTGGGCATCGGCGGCGGTTACGGGGTCAAGGCTGTGCTCCGGGGTGGCCGGCCCGGCAAAACAATTGCACTGCGGGCCGACATGGACGCCCTTCCCATCACCGAGGCGACCGGGCTCCCGTACGCTTCCACCGTTCCCGGCGTCATGCACGCCTGCGGGCACGATATGCACACTGCGACCCTGCTCGCCGTAGCAAAGGCGCTCACGGCGGTGGCCCATGAGCTCGCAGGCAACGTGGTCTTCCTGTTCCAGCCGGCGGAGGAGACCCCGCCAGGCGGTGCCAAGGCCATGATCGAGGACGGAGCGCTGGAGAACCCCCGGGTCGATGCCGTCTTTGGCATGCACGTGGATCCGTTCCTGCCGGCCGGCCAGCTCTCCTTTTCCGCCGGCCCGGTCAACGTCGCGCCGGACCAGTTCGACCTGACGATTCAGGGCCGCGGCGGCCACGGCGCTGCTCCCCACCAAACGATCGACGCCGTGGTGGTCGGGGCGCAGGTGGTCAACGCCCTCCAGCACATCCACAGCCGCCAGATCAGCCCATTCGAGCGGCTGGTGATCACCGTGGGCCACTTCACCGGGGGCAGCAATCACAACATCGCTTCGATGATGGAGCAGGTGTTCGCCGGGGTCTGCTCCTCCTACGGGGCCACCTACACCTTCAACTACACCTATGGCTATCCGGTGCTGGTCAACGACCCGGCCATGACAGAGGTGGCCCGGGCAGCCGGCGTGGCCACGGTGGGCGCCGACAATGTCCACCCCGCCGAGCCCGGCATGCGGACTCGTGTTAGGCCACAGTCCCCGTCTACAAGCTTGGGGACAGGGGTCCTCTGCATTCGCACCCGGCGGTCCCATCTCCGTCCTATCGACGCCCGGGAGACACGCTGAGCCCGCGGCTGCTGGCATTCCGGATGTTGCACAGTAGCCAGAGCACGAAAAGGGAAAGCCCCCGGGCGCCGAACGGCAACCGGGGGCTTCGCTGTTTGTCACCTAGAGCCGGGGTACGCTGAACTCCCTGCACTGTTGCGGAGGCAGGGGCGGGCAGCCACCGAAGGCCTGAGCGACCTGGCACTCCTTCGGCACGACGATACCGAAGGTCGGAACCAGCACGTTGATGTCGGCCACGCTCTTGACCACGATGCATAGCTGAATCGTGCAGCAGACGTTCGGGTCGGTGGTCGTGCCGCCGTTCATCAGCGGCGGCTGCGGCGTGCAGATGCAGGTGCCGCGCACCTCGCAGACGACATCCGTGCCCATCGGGGCGCAGAGCACGACCCGCTTCGGGAAGGCGATCGACCGGGTGACGACCACAGGCTCGGCGCCTGGGCTCGGCACCACGGTAATATTCAGGGTCAGGTTCACCTGGATTGAGACCAGCGCCAGGCCATCGGAATCGGGGATGGGCTCGCGATCGAGGATCTCCGAACAGGTGACGTTGGTGATCTCGCAGCCGGTGATCGTACCCGTGTTGGTGAGGCGGGGCTCAAAGAAGCACCGCTCCAGCACATCTTCCTGGAAGCAGAAGTCAAAGACCTTCCGGACTTCGATCACCACAATCTCGGTGGGTTTCGGACACCAGTCGTGGCGCCAGGGCCCGGGAACCAGCTCGGAGTTCTGTCCGCCCGCCATGGGCGGTAGGTACTGGGACACTCTCGCACCCTCCTTTAAAGGGCTTGGTTCAGCTATGTGGGAGGTCTGGTCTGCATCTAAGCTATGACCGCCGGCATGGAACGGTTACTGCGCGGCTGACCCATTTCGAAGCCACAAATCCCCGACCGCACCATTTGATGCAGCCGGGGATTTTCTTGTGCGCATGTTGACTCGAGGAACATAGCATGTCGTACTGCAGACAGTCGCTTGAGGGGGGACGAACCATGCCGAATGTTTGGCTGGTCCTCGGGCAAGAACGGCTCCTGGAGGCCGACGAGGGGGCCCTGCCGGCATTGAGCAGCCTGTGTGAAGCCCTGGGCGTTTCCACTCACTGGGACGAGGCCGATCGCACCCTGTACCTGTCTCCGCTCTGCGTGGGCGCCCTCTCGGAGAACGAAGTGGCGAAGGCAGAATCGTTCCAGGAGGTGGCCGAGATTACGGACTCGCCAGAGGAGTTGGGGATTCAGGTGGAGTATGTGCAGCCGCTCACAGACAACAGCGAAGACGTTCCGCGCGTGGTGCTCTTTGCCGACTACTCCGTTGTCCAGGATTTGATGCCACCGACGGCGCCTGAGCCCACCGTTCAACCGATACCTGCCCGTGCGCCCAAGGTCGTGGCTGAAATCGACCTGGCACCGCCAGTTATGTACATACCTGAGCCCCAACCTGAGCCGGCCGTGGTGGAGGCTGAACCGGTGCTGGTCTCAGAGCCGCTCATCGTCCTGCCAGCACCGGCCGCCGCACCGCCCCCGCGGCCCAAACCGTTCGCAGATCCACGGACGGTGCCCGGGGCGAGCCGGGTGATCGTGTTCCAGCGTGAGCGTGAGCACCCCAAGGCCGAGGCGCCTCCGCCCGCTCCTGCGCCCGTGCTGGAACCACCACCGGCGCCCACCGTGGCCCCGACACCCGAACCGGTTCCGGAACCGGCACCGGTTCTCCCGCAGGCTCCCCTGCCCGCGGCGGCACGTCAGGACCTGATCTCCGTGGCGACCGCCCGGCCGCAGAAGCCTTATGTAAAAGAGGTCCGGGTGATCCAGCAGGGCTCCACGGTCATGCGCACCCGGTAAAACAGGAACGCCACCCGACAGAACCGGGTGGCGTTGCTTATTTCTCGAGACCGGCCCACCGGAAGAAGGACGGGCGCCGCACCCTTGCGTTCGCCGCGTCTCCGGGCTCGGGGAGCAAGATCACCCCAAGGCCCAACAGCCCGCCTTCGGGCCTGGGGACCCTGGCGTTCTCCACAAAGCGGTCACTGCGGTACACGATCCGGGCATAGGCAGGCGAGGCCAGCAGCGCTTCATGGAGCTGGTCCCGGCTGTGCACCTCATACTCCTCCACGGCCAGGATCACGCTGCCGCTGCGCAGCCCCGCAGCCGCCGCCGGGGAACCCGGCAAGACGTCAAGCACGCCGACACCCCGGCTGGGCCGCTGCAAGTAGGGAACCCCTGTGAGCTGCACCCGCCCGGACCACACGGCCATCGCCTCGTGCCCCAGGCCGCTGAACACTGCTGCCACCCACATGAGCGGGCGCCAGTGCCCGGCGCCAACGGCCAGCGCCATCAGCACCAAGCTGTATAACAGCAACACTCTCGCCGACTGTCGGGTGCGAACCCCGGGCGGCGCCGTAATTGCCAAGTCCGAGTAGCCCATGGTGACCACCACCGGCAACAGCTGCCACCCCAGCCCAGCCACGCCCGCCATGAACGCCGGGTCCGGTCTGAGCAAGGGCCACCAGGCAGGCATGTCCACCGGCGCAGCGGCCGCCGCCGAGAAGACGGGCATCACCAGTGGGACCGGCCAAAAGCGCTGGAGCGTAAACCCGGGCACGGCCTCCTGGCGCTGCCCCGACACCGACATGGGCGTGGCACAAGTGTCACCGCTAAAGCGGATCAGCAGCGCCTCCACCATATGCAGTACGGCCACCAGGCCCATCACAGAGGGGATGTCGATCCGGGGCCACCCCACGAGCAGGTAGCTTAGCGACAGCAACGTACCGCTGTACGCAAAGCAAATGAATCGCGGATTCACCAGGCTCAGCAGGATCGAAACCGGCCAGAGATAGAGCAGTGCGGGCGGGGTCCCTGGCGTCTCCACCAGGCCCACGCCAGCCCAGGTCAACACGGCGCTGCCCACCAGCCCGCCCACGGCGCCCACAATGAGCGAGGTGAGGGTCTGCTCCAGCGGGGTGTGCTTGGCAACCCCAAGCAACTCAGTCTCCTTCTGGGAGACCCGGCGGTACTGCAAAAAGACCAGTGCTACTGCCACAATCAAGAGGAGGGCCGCCCAGCCGCTGAAGACTAGCTGCGGCAGGGCGGCGAGAATAAGCCGGGTCAGCTCCAGTATGGGTGCCAAGAACACCCCTCCAAGTCTAGGGCTTCATGGTCTTGATATGCTTGACGGCCTCCTGCAGCTGAACGTCGCCCGCTTCACCGGGGAGCACCTTGTTGGTGTTCTCCACCACAACGTCCGGCTCAATGCCCTTCTCGTGAATGGAGTTGCCGCCGGCGGTCAGGTACTTGGCGGTGGTCAGCTTCACGCCGCCGTTGTTGTCGGGCAGGTCGTAGAACGACTGGACCGAGCCCTTGCCGAAGGTCTTGGTGCCCATGAGCACGCCGATTTTGGTGTCCTTGATGGCGCCGGCCACGATTTCCGAGGCGCTGGCGCTATACCCGTCCACCAGGAGGACCAGCGGCATATTCCAGGGGGTCTTCGACTTGGAAACATGGGTCTCCTTCTGTCCACCCCGGCTCACAATGTGCACCACGGGCTGGTTGGCCGGCACAAACAGCGACGAGACGTTGATCGCCTCATCCAACAGGCCGCCGGGGTTCTGCCGGAGGTCCAGAATCAGGCGGGTCATACCCTGAGCCTTCAGCTCCGCAATCGCCTTACTGACCCTGGAGCCTACCTCCTCGTTGAACTCCTTGAGCTGAATGTAGCCTACGCCGGGCTCGATCATCCTCTGTTCGACGGTGGGGAACTCGATCTTGGCCCGCGTAATCTCGAAGGCGAGCGGGTCGGTGACGCCGTCACGCTTCACGGAGAGCTTCACCTTTGTACCGGCAGGTCCCTTGATTAGCTGAATCGCCTGCTCAAGGGGCATTTTGGTAATGTCCTTGCCGTCGACGCTCAGCACGGCGTCGCCAGCCTTCAGGCCGGCCTTTTCGCCCGGGCTCCCCTTGATCGGCGAAACCACGGTGACCAGGCCGGTCTTGGCCGAGGTCTCCACGTAGACGCCAATGCCGAAGAAGCTGGACTGGAAGTGCTCGAGGTATTGCGCGTACTCCTTGGGCGGGAAGTAGCTGGAGTACTTGTCCCCCGTTGCCTCAACCATGCCCTTGAGGGCGCCCTGCTGCAGCTTCTGGGGGTCCACCTGGTCGACGAACCGGCGCTGGATGAATTCCTGCACCTGCTGCAGTTGGGTCGTCGTCAGCCCGTTCGATGGCTTGCCCTGCTCCTGCTGCGGAGCCTGAGCCCCGGGGAGGACCTGAGCAAGCCTCGGGACCAGGCCCGCCGCCCCGGCGTAAAAGCTGAACAGGCTGGTGACAAACACCAGCGCTACGGTAGCGAGCATCGTTGGACGGCGTTCCATCATGTGCCCAGTCATCCCTTCCTGATCGCTTCATCTCTCATCCATGTGTATCAGGCTCTCAGGGGAAGTATACTCCTCGTCCCAAATCTCAGCAAACGGGGAATTGAAAGCCCCGGAGCGACTCCAGCGCTCCGGGGCGGCTGTCTCACCTACTGGAGGTAGTTCATCGGGTCTTCGGGATTGCCGTCCACGCGAATCTCCAGGTGGACGTGCGGTCCCGTCGACCAGCCGGTGGAACCGGCCTTGGAAATGATCTGCCCCTGCTTGACCTCCTGGTTCACCTTGACCAGGAGCTGCGAGTTATGGCCGTACCAGCTGGAAATGCCGCCGCCGTGGTCGATAACCACCAGGTTGCCGTAGGCATCGTTCCAGGTGGCCATAATCACCACGCCGTCCTCAATCGCCATCACGTTCTGGCCCATGTAGGCGTTAAAGTCCGTGCCGTTGTGGGGGCGCGGGACGTTCAGAATCGGATGGATCCGGGGCCCAAACGGGTCGGTAACCAGCACGGGCTTCACGGGGTAGATGGGCGCAAACTTGCCAGCTACGCGGTTTAGACGCCGCTGCAGGTCCACGACCAGCTGCATCACGTTGGCCTCTTCCCGGTCGAACGCATCGTACTGCGCCTGAAGCCGACTCTTGTTGGCCTCCAGGGAGCGGGAGACCTGCACCCGCTCATCGCGCTTCACGGCGATGGTGGTGCGGCGGACTTCGGCCTGCGCCTTCAGGTTGGCGAGCTGGTTCTTGCGGGCGGTTGCCACCGCCTGCTTCTCCTCCAGCTCCTTCTTCTCCGTGCGAACATCTGCGAAGAGGCGGTTATCACGCTGAATGATCGCCTTGAGCATCTCAAAGCGGCTGATGAAGTCGCTGAACGAGTTGGCCCCAAGCAGTACGGCCAACGCGTTGACTCGCCCCTCTTCGTTGATCGCCCGCACCCGCTTGGCCAACTGGGCCTGGCGCTCATCATACTTCTTCTGGGCCGTAGTCAGGTCGGCCTCGACCTGCTTGAGCTCCTTGTCGGCGATGGTCAGCTGGTTCGTAATGACCGCCAGCTGCCCATTCGCTGCGGCGAGATCGTTCTCCACCTGCTTCAGCTGAACCTGGGCCTCTTCGGCCTGGTAGTAAGCCTGGGCGAGGGCGTTCTTGACCTCTTCCTTCTGCTGTCGGATCGACTCGAGCTGTTGCTGGGCCTTCTGAAGCTCATCCTCGGCACGGGCGGGGGGAGCGGCCTGCGTCAGCAGTCCCGCGATGACCACGGGGACCAGCACCCACCGTACGAACCGGCGAAAACCGCTTCGGACACGCATCCACTACACCTCCGCTACACCTTCAGGAACCGGCGCATCGAAATCAGGCTGCCAACCGCCCCGAGCACGGCGCCAAGGGCGATCAGACCGACCGTCAGGCTCATGAGCACACGCTCCGGCGACACAACCGGCAGGAAGGGGATCTGCTGGTGCATGTACGTCACCACTCGCTGATACCCGAATCCAGCGACGGTCATGGAGAGCAGGGCGCCCACGATGCCCAGGAAGATCCCTTCAATCATGAACGGCCGGCGGATGTACCAGTCGGTGGCACCCACCAGCTTCATAATGCCGATCTCCCGGCGCCGGGCGTAAACCGCGAGCCGAATGGTGTTGGAGATGGTGAACACGGTGGCCACCACTAGCAAAACCACGAGGAGGAGGCCGCCTATGCGCACGGCATGCGTAAAGGTTTGGAGCTTCTCGACCCATTCCTGGCCGTAGTCCACCTTGCGCACCCCGGCCATCTTGCTGGCCGCCTCGGCCACAGCCTTAACAGCCGCCGTGTCAGTCGTTTTCACTTCGATCATGTCGCTCAGCGGATTGTCGTCGAGGCCTTCGAGCAGGTCCTTCTGCTCCTTGAAGTCCTCCTTCATGCGTTCCAGCGCCTGCTGACGGGTCACGTAGGTCGCCTGCGTAACGCCGGGCAGCTTCTTGATTTGCTCCACCAGCGCCTGCTTCTGCTGGGCGGTGGGCTCGGTCTTGTTGCACTTGGGCGTATCGTCCCAAGTAGCGCAAATGTAGGTCTTGATCTCCACCTGCTGTTCCACGGTGGTCGCTGCGAAGTCGAGGTTAACCGCCAGCAGGAGCACCACCGACAGCACCAGGAGCGACACGGTCACCGTGCCCATGGAGGCCAGTGACATGAGGCTGCTCTGGGTTATGGAGCGGAAGGCATCACGGAAAGCGGTGGCCCAGGCTCTAGGATTCATAGCCGTAGGTCCCCCTCTCCTCGTCGCGGACCACGCGGCCACGCTCAATCGCGATGACGCGCTTCTTCATGGCGTTGACGATGTTCTTGGCGTGCGTGGAGACGACCACGGTGGCGCCCATTTTGTGAATGTCGTCCAGCAGCTTCATGATGGCGTTGGAGTTCTCGGGGTCCAGGTTGCCGGTGGGCTCGTCCGCAATGACCAGAATCGGGTTGCGCACGATGGCCCGGGCCACGGCTACCCGCTGCTGCTCGCCGCCGGAGAGCTCCTGGCCCTTGGAGTGGGACTTGTGGCGCAGGCCGACCAGCTCCAGCGAGGCGGGAACCCGGCGAATGATCTCCCGGCGGGGAACGTCGGTGCACTCGAGTGCGAAAGCAACGTTTTCAAAGACCGTGCGATCGGGCAGGAGCTTAAAGTCCTGGAAGATGACGCCCAGCTGGCGCCGCAGGTAGGGCACCTGGGTGTCTCGCATGGCGCCGAGGTCCTTGCCGTCGATCATTACCTTACCGGAGGTGGCAATCTCCTCGCGGTATAAAAGCTTCATAAGGGTCGACTTACCGGCCCCGGAGGGACCCACAATAAAGACAAATTCCCCACGCTCGATGCGGAGGTTAACCCCATCGAGTGAGGGAGTGTGGGCGTTCGGATACACCTTTTTGACGTTAGAGAACTGAATCAACTGGGTTTCACTCCCCGGCACTAGATAAAGGCTGCGTCCGTTTACAGCGTGATTCGGGTGGTCGTCGCGGTGGAACGATCAACTTTCTGCTGACATCTACGGGATTTCGACAGTATCCGATGTCATCCCTCTACCTTCGACGGAATTCCGTTCATTGTGGTTTCTGGTCCCAATGGAATTATCGAGCATTGAAATGGCGAGGGGTACAATCCCCTCGCCTTTCTCTACCCGAGATGTGGTGTGCGCCCCATATCCTTGCGGCGGAAGACGCTCAGGGCCAGGCCCACCGCGGCCATTTGCAGTACCTGCTGGGAACCGAAGGAGATGAACGGCAGCGAGACGCCCATGGTGGGAAGCCAGCCAACCGTCATGAGGAGGTTAGAGGCGAACTGCACGGCGAAGGCGGCAACTACGGCGATCACCACGAATCGCCCGAACCGGTCCCGAATTTGGCCTGCCACCTTCAGCAGCCTGGCTACAAAGAGGGTCGCCAGGATCACGATGGCCGCTCCGGCCACCCAGCCCAACGCATAGACGAGGAATGGAAAGATGAACTCCGAAGAGGCGTTAGGAAGGTGGTGATTCAACGCAGCGGAGGCACCCCGTCCCCAGAGTCCGGCGCCCTTGATCGCCAGGCGCGACTGTACCACCTGGTAGCCGGCGCCCACGGGGTCCCGGTTAGGATCCAGCCAGACCATGAGCCGTTGGACACGGTACTCGTACCATAAGAACCAGGTCAGAAGGGCTGAGGCAGACGCTACGCCTGCTGCAGCAATGACACCCAGTTGCCACCGCTTAGGCTTGGAAGCCAGGAGGAGCACCAGGAAGCTGCCACCATACTGAGCGGCAGACGACATACTCGGTGCCCACAGGTAGACCAGCACGGGCGCAGCCAGCAAGGCTAACGCCTTCCACATGGCTCTCCAGTCGCTCCAGTTCCAGTTCGCAAAGATGCCCGCCAGGGCGATGGTCAGCAGCATGGGACTCCGGCTCAGCAGAAAGTCATGGCGGTCCGTCAACATGCTCCAGTACCTTACTACAACCATCCCGGTCAAGGTGACGGCGAAGGCCGGCCACGCGAACCGGTACAGGCGGCGGTAGTCGAAGAAGAAGGCGACTGCGCCAGCGCCCAGCCCCAAGGAGGTCCAGATCAGCTGACGCACAAGGGAGTCGGGCCCGGATGACCACGCGTACGTCGCCCAGAGCCCAAGCAAGACGAACAGAGCGGTGGCCCCGATCAGCCCCCACTCGGTCCGGGGCCGGTGTGCGGCGTTAAGTTGGTCTCCGGTGGTTTGCGCGTCCCCCATGTGGGCGAGGGCGGCGTCCACCGCCTGCTCTTCGGAGAGGCCCGCCTCCCGGTGGTGGTCGATGAGGTCGCCCAGGTGGCTCTCCAGCTCCTGACGGATCTCCGTGTGGACCTCGTGGCACTTGACCCGGGCGCAGACCTCGTCCAGGTATGCCTCGACCCTCAGGTTCATACGCCGGCACCCCCGATGACCCGATCGACCGCCGAGCGGAAGACGCTCCACTCGCTCAGCTTCTCCTTCAGGTGGCCCCGGCCCTCGTCGGTAATGCGGTAGTACTTGCGCTTGCGTTCCCCTTCATTCTCGGTCCAGTAGGCCTCCACATGTCCCTCCGACTCCAACGCGTGCAGGATGGGATACAGGGTACCCTCCTTGAAGCTGAAGACCCCGCTGGAGTTGCGCTCGATTTCGGTGATCATCTGGTACCCGTACATGGGCTCACGATTCAGCAGGGACAGGATCAGAATCACGGTGCTGCCCTTTAGAAGCTCCTTGTTCACCGACATGCCGGCGCCTCCTGAAGATACCTCGGATTACGATACCTCGTAAATCTAGGCTACATCATTGCGGCAGTCCTGCCAAGAGGGGGAATGAAAAAACCTCCCCGAACAGGTGAGGAGGTTTATGGCAAGCAGCTTCGTACTGTTAAAATATCGATGTTGCCCAAGGAGGAAGCTATGAAGCTGGACCTTCGGACACCCACGGTTGCCGACACCGATATCGTTGTGGGGCTGAGCGTCGCCATCGACCCGGAGCGGCGTGAGGATCCGGAGTTGTGGCGGTCGCAGCCGGAGCATTCACGCCTGTGGATTGCGACGGAATCGGGCCGTGTCGTCGGATACGGCTGCGCCCGACCCGATCCGGCCTATCCGCCGGACTCCGGGGAGTACCGGCTGTCACTGGGCGTAGAGCCAGCCTTCCGCGGGCAGGGCGCCGGCACCCGACTGCTTGAGCAACTGCTGGACGATCTCAAAGCCATGGGAGCCCACACAGCCCGGGTACGAGTACAGGACTCAGACCCTGGTTCCATCGCCTACTTTGAGCGCCGGGGCTTCCGGGAGTACCAGCGCATGCTCAAACTGACCCAGGACCTGTCCTCGCTCCCGCCACGGCCGACCTTTGACCTTGGCTCTGTGGAGATCGTCACCCTGGCCTCGGAGCTTGAGCGGTACGGGGAGGCCTGCCTCCCTGCCATCCACGAGATGCAGAACGCTTGCTTCGCCGACGTCCCCACCGGGGAGCCATTCATCCCGCCGACGCTGGAGTTCTTCCACAAGCGGGTCCGAGACCCCAGGGTCCTGCACCAGTGTTTCTTCCTCGCCAAGGATGGCGGTGCCTACGTGGGCATCAGCTACGCCAGCCCCAGCGAGGACTGGCTCGGGCAGTGGTTCACGGGCGTGATCCCCGCCTACCGGGGCCGAGGCTTGGCCAGGGCCCTGAAGTGGCGGATCACCGAGTATGGGCTGGCGCACGGCTTCCGGGAGGTCCGAACCTCGACCCTGCAGGCCAACCTTCCCATGAAGAAGGCCAATGAGGCGCTGGGTTTCCAGGTGCGCCGGGCCGAAGTCCGCCTCCAGAAGGCCCTATGACAGCGGCTTGCGAATCCGGTAGAGACCCGGCGCCGGTACATATCCAAGTCGCCGGTTGATCCCTAGCATCGGCTCGTTCGCCGAGTCGTTGTCCGTGCGGATGTAAGGTGCCCCGCTCTCCTGCCCGATGCGGATGGTGAGCAATTTGAGCGTTAAGGCGATCTTCCGACCGCGATAGGCCCGCAGAACACCCGTGTACTCGTTGTAGAGTGCCCGGGTCTCTTTGTTCCGCACCAGGATCGAGGTGCCAACCAGCCGGGCGCCGTCATAGGCGAGGAGCACATCCTCCGGGTTGGACAGTTCTAGGATCCATTTCCGCCAGGCATTGAACGGCAGAACCGCATCGTCTTCCAGCCAGGGAACGTCCCGAGTTTCATAAAAGAGCGTGTACAGCGCTTGCTCAGCTTCGGCGTCGGGCTCGGCGGCTAGCGTGGAGAACCGAATCCCACTGGCCTGAACACTCTCCACCACGCCTGCGAAGGGCGCCGGGTCGAAGGCGGCCAGGTCCAGCGTCGACTCAAATCCGTGCCGATCGATGGCAAAGCCCCGCTTCTCGGCGAAGGCCCGACCCCCCGGTACGTTGTCCCGCATTTCGGACTGCACCAGCGAGGCGCCCAACTGCCGGGCCCAATTGACCAGATGATCCGCCAGGGCCGAGCCGATCCCCTGGCCCCAGTACGCCGGGTCGACCACCAGGGTGCTGTTGATGTAGCCCGGCTGCGTCCAGGGCGCCCTCCAACCGACAAGGTATCCCACAATCGCGCCGTGGTCGTCCACAGCGACTACCCGCTCCCGATAGAACCCGGTCAGGCGGCCCTCTTCGTTCACCCGGGGGATGTTCTGTTTCGGCATATGATTATCGTCGTCAGCCAGTTTCTCGGCGGAGATGGGTTCAGGTTGGTTCGCATTAAGTACCCGAGCGATGCCGGCATAATCCTCCGGCAGCCGGATGGGGCGCAGTGTATAGAGCATAGAAGCCTCCGTAGACGTTATCCCGGAAACTGCCCGGTGCGGGCGGTGTGGGCAAAAAGCTCCCAGCCCCGCATCCCAAGCTGCTGTGCAGCCTTAATCGCCGGCTCCGGGTCGTAGGGAACCCGAATGATCTGGGCGGAAAGGGCGCCGCCCTCAGCCTCAATAATCACGTACCCCGGCCGGTAGTCGCCGTCGAAGGGCGCCCCCACGCTACCGGCGTTGATTACCAGCATGCCGTGCACGGTCCGGAGAAAGGCGCGGTGGTTGTGCCCAAAGGCCGCCAACTTGGTCTGGGGGTCTACCCGCAGCACCTCGAACTCGTCGTTCGGCGACCAGGGCCAGAGCAACACGTAGTTGCTGTGCGGAACGGCGTGGCAAAAGTCCATGCGGCACTTGTCCGCCACCTCGGTATGGGTCAGGGGCAGGCTTTGCAGCCACTCCCGGTCATCCGCGGTCAACGCGGCGCAGTGGCGCTCAAAGTCGGCAATGATCTCCACCTGGCTCTGGTTGCGCGGCGGGTAGCGCGAGGGAGCGAAGTCCGGATGGTAGCAGCCGTCGGCGTTGCCCAGCACCACCGGGCAGCCCAGGGCGCGCACGCGGTCCACACACTCCTTCGGCATGGGCCCCTTCAGCGTGATATCGCCCAGGCAGACCATATGGTCGACGCCCCGGTGGGCCATGTCCGCAAGGACGGCCTCCAGGGCGTGGTAGTTGGAATGAATGTCACCAAACAGTCCAATCCGCATGCTACCGGCCTCGCAATCTCCTGGCGAAGACCGCCAGAGCAAACTTGAACAGCGGCGGCAAGCTGCGGCTGTACCGGCCGAGCTTCACCACCCGGAACAGCCACTCCAGGTTCGCCTTGATCATCCACTCCGGCGCCCGTGGAGAGATCCCGGCCCAGGTGTCGATGGTGCCGCCAGCCCCAATGCCGACGCGGGCGCCCAACCGGGGCAGGTGCTCGTGCAGCCAGCGCTCCTGGCGGGGGGACCCAAGCCCGACCACCAGCAGGTCGACATCCGCCTTGCGGATCTCTTCGAGAATGGCGGGCTCCTCCTCGGGCGTGAAGAAGCCGTCGTGATACCCGGCCAGCGTGACGCCCGGATAGTTTTGCCGAATGCTCTCCACCGCTTTTGCGACCGACTCAGGTCGGGCGCCGAGCAGGTAGATACGCCCGCGCCCCCGCTGGGACATCGCTTTTAGCAGGTTCGTGGACAGGTTGACCCCGGCCACCTTCTCGGGCACGGGGTCGCCCAGGATCTTGGCGCCCAGCACCACCCCGGCGCCG
The DNA here is from genome assembly GCA_050789255.1 of Symbiobacteriaceae bacterium. Lineage (GTDB taxonomy): Bacteria > Bacillota > Sulfobacillia > Symbiobacteriales > Symbiobacteriaceae > JBOZRQ01. The sequence continues at coordinate 41,079 of JBOZRQ010000061.1, read as the reverse complement.
TCGGCAATCACGAGGTCCGCTTTGTTGATGATCTCGGCGAGCGACGGGTCGTGGGTGGCGGCGTAGGCGATCTCGGCGTTCGGCGTGACCACAAGGTGGGGCTGGCGGGTCTCCATCCACGCCAGGCAGCGGTCGACCGCCTCCTGCATGGTCACCTTGTCGACGCCTATGGCGAGAATCTGGGTGCGACTCATTTGATGATCCCTCTCTGCTGAAGCAGTTGCACGGCGAGTTGGGCGTTCCTGTGCGACAGGGGCGTCAGTTGCGCAATTCTATGCTGCAAGCGCTGCCGGAAGCCCTGGGCCTCGCCGTGGGCTCGCCGGATGGCGGCCACGACGGCCTGGGTGTCCAGGTTGTCCACGGTGCTGGCCGCGCTCTCCCCGAGGGCCTGGAGGAAGGCGTCGTTCTTGGGGTCGTACGAGAGCCCAACCAGCGGGACCCCGTTCATGGCAGCGAAGACGAGAGCGTGAAAGCGAAGACCCAGGAGCACATCGCAACGGCTGATCAGCGCCCGCACATGGGCCTGCGTGTACTCCCCGTGGGCGATGACCGCCGGCTTCTGCATGCACTGGCGCACAACCTCAGAGGCGGCTATATCGTGCGGCAACTGCAGGGGAATGAAGACCACCTGGGCGCCCGTCTCCTCGGCGACGGCATCCAGCGCCTTGGCGAGGGCCGGCTCCCAGGGCGCCCCCTCCACCCGCCAGTGCCGCACCGAAACGCCCAGCACCGGGCGGGTCAGGTCGACCCCGCTCTCCCGCAGGAGGGCGGCGCCCCACTCGGGGTCGGACGACCCAAGCGCCAGGGCTGGGTCGGCTGTCACCGCCACGGGCGGGCGCCGCACCCCGAGCTGGCGGAGCGTCTCGGCGGAGTCTGCGTCCCGCACAGTGATCTGTGCGACCCCGTTCAGCACGGGCGGCATCACAAGGCGACTCGCAGGGCGCACCACAGGCCCGATGCCCTGTGCGTACAGCATAACCGGCTTGCGGGCCAGCTTGCCCATGGTGATCACGCCAAGGTAATACATGAGGGACTTGGCGCTGGTCCGGTCTTGCAGCAGGCTGCCGCCCCCGGAGATGACCATGTCAGCGTCTGCGATCGCCCTCCACGTGGCCTTGAAGTCGTTGCGGCTGATCGCCGTGATGCCGTGCTCGGCCCGGGTGCGGGCGGCCTTTTTGGAGATCGCGGCGAACGCTGCCTCCGGGTGGATCTCCCGGATGGCCTTCATCATGCCGGCCAGGATTGCCTCGTCGCCTGCGTTGTTATCGCCGTAATAGCCGGAGACCAGGAACTCAGCCATTATGCGGTCTCCCTTCCCCGGTCGGCCTGACGGCCCACCGAGCCTCTGTAAGTATGGTAAGCATAGACGGCCAGGCCCATCCCTGCGCCGGCCAGCGCCACGAGGGCGCCGCTGGCGGGAGCCACGGCCAGGGCCACGGCCCCGGCGAAGCCAAGCGCCAGGCCAGCCTGACGCCACGCTCCGGCGGGTAGCCCACCCAGGGCTGAAAGGCCCACGAGCGCAGGGGCCACCACCGGGAACGCAAGGGCAGCACCCAGTGAGACGATCACTGCCACGAAGGCCAGTAGCTGGCCCCTCCCTACCGTGGCGTCCCACCGGAAGCGCTCCGTGTGCAGGCCGGCGTACCCGACGGCAGCCAGCCCCACCGCCAGCCAGCCCGAGGGTGGCGGCGTGATGCCAAGCAGGTCGGCGGGGGCGCCCCGCAAAGCTACCGCCACCATGGCGGCAGCCAGTGCGGAGAAGAGCGTCGCCGCAACCCAGACCACCCCGCCGCTCACCCAGCGGGTGAGACGCCAGCCCAGGCGAAGCCCCGCGTCCGGGTCGCCGTCAGGCCCACCGGGCCCGGACAGCAGCGCCAGCACCGGGATCAGTCCCAGGGCGCCGGCCTGGGCCCAGAGGGCGGCGCCAGGCGCCACGTACGGCCCCGCCACGGCGGCCAGCAAGGTCACCGCAGCCACCAGCCAGTGCCCGCCGCTGATCAGGATCAACACCCCGGCCAGGGCAAGCGAGAGCACCACGGTAACCAGCCTGCCCACCCGCACGTAGCTCAGCCCGCCGGGAAGTCCAAGCTTGTAGCCAAGGCCGCTGAGTTGCTGACTCAACGCCGACACCTCAGCGGGCGTCCGGCCCTTCAAGTACAGCATGCGGGCGCCCCGCCTGGTCACGCCGTCCAGCTGTGCCGTCACCCGGGTGACCCGGTAGCCGGTCCGGTCGGCCAGCTCCTCCTGGCCCTGCTGGACAATGTACCCCTGCCCGCTCGGCTGCTCCACCAACCCGATCACCCAGTGGCGGGCCTTCACGGCCTCGGCGGTCCCGGCGATTCCGCCGGGATACCCCAGCACCTCCCGGCCCTGGAAGATCACCGACCGGGCCTCGGGCGCCAGCCCGGCGACCTCGGTAAGGAGCTGATTCGGGTCAACCCCGGCCCGGTTTGCCGGCCGGGGCACCGGACGGAGCCCTGCGGCTTGCACGGCTTCAAAGTCCGGAGCATCAAACCCAAAGGTGACCTGTGCGACCACATCCTGGGCCATGGCGATCTCCAGCAGCCCGGGCGCCGCGCTCCGCACGGTCTCGGCGGGCAGGCGCCGCTGGATCCGGGCCGCCACGTCCGCCCGGTCGGTCATGACATAGGTGTAGCCATCATGAATGCCAGCCGGAAGCGTCGCCTCGCCGCGGGCCGCAAGCTCCCGCAGCTTGGCGCCGGTCACCGCCTTCAGCAGTCCCGCCTCCTGCATGGAGGCCAGGTCCTGCTCAGCGACCGCCACCGCCGTCGCCCCGCTCTGCTTGAGGCTCTTCAGCAAATCCTCATAGGAGACGTGCGTCTCCCGGGCCATCTGCCGGTAGCTGCGTCCGTCGAGCACCAGGTCGACCGTGCGGTCCTGCCAGTTCAGCCAGAACCGGTACCCCGCCAGACAGAGGGCCACGGTGACCGAGAGACCCACCAGAATCCAGGCCAGCCGGTTAAGCACGGCGCTCCCCCCTTCTCAGGGCCAGGAGTAGGGCGCCGCCCAGCAGGGCGCCCAACCAGACGCCATGGATCCCCCGCACGGCTGAGATCCAGGTTGGCGTGTGGAGGTGCGTGAAGGAGTTGACCAAGGAGGCCGGCCCCACCAGGCCTACCGCCAGCAGGGCGGCGCCCGCCAGTCGGTACCCGCGCTTTAGCGCATAGTGGGCCAAAAACAAGAGCGGCCAGCCAATCAGAAACTCCTTGAACCGGGGCCGGACCACCATCAGGTACTCCAGGGCTGAACGCAGCTTCAGCTCCAGCCCGGTGACCAGCAGCACATCGCTGTCCTGGCCGCTGCGGATCAGCATGAGCGGTACCGCAACAACCACAGCCAGTGCTACGGCCAGGTGCCACACCCTAATAGAGCGGCCCTGCCACCACTGGGCGAGCGCTGCCCGCTCCCGCCAGGCCGTCACGGCTAAGAACGCCACCGACGGCGCCACCAGCGCCACCTTGATCCCCCGGAACAGCGCCATCTCGTAAATGTACTCCGTGTTGGCCAGCAGCCCGGTGACCAGCAGGCCCGCCCCAAAGGCGGTACCGATCAGCCAGCCCAGGCGCCTGGCCAGACCCTGCGCCTCCAGCGCACGGAGGGCGCCCAGGGCCGGTAACACGCAGGCAGCTGCCAGAGCCATCGCCTGGCGAGTCAGGCCATACGGTGCGGCAGCTACCGCAGCGCCGAAAATCACACCCAGTGCTGCGAGCCACCATGGTGCGCCCACCAAGAGCGCAGTAGCAGCTCCAACGGCGGCTCCGGCGAGGAGCAGCATCCAGATGGGCGGGCTATAAGCCGGGAGCGGCCCAGAACGGCCCATGCTGAACCCGGCGCCCTCCAGCTCCCGGACCACCGCCCGCCAGGTCTCTGCTTGCAGTGCCAGGTCCTGCTTCAGGTCTCCGGAGATGTGGTAGGGCTGAACCAGCACCACCTGCATATTCCGTTCCTTCACCGCCGTGAGGATGTCCGTCACGGAGGTGCTGTATGTAGCTCGGAACAGCTTGAGCGCCCGACCCCCGAAGCGGTCGAACAGCTTGCCCACGCCGGGCGCCATGCCCGCAAAGAACGGCGGCAGGCTGTGGTCGATCAGCAGCAGGTCGCCCCTCGCCCTCATGGCCTCCTGGGCGCCGACAAACGGGCCGTCCGGTCCTGTCCACAGGATCGGAACACCCGCCGGGAGCCCATCCAGCAGGGCCTTGCCACCGATGTCGCCCGAGGTTTCGAGCAGCTGCACGGCGACCTGCCAGCCCATGCGACGGGCCAGTTCGAGGTCTGCGGGGTGGGCGCCCAAATCGAGACTCAAGAGCTCAGCATCACCCAGCCCACGGACGGTGATCTCCGTGCCGTCAAAGCTCACCCGGTCCGCTCCAAGGCGGGCCGTCAGGCGCTCCGCCAACCAGGGACCCAACTCTCCCGACACCCGAACCCGCCCGGACGAGACGCTCAACACCGCGGGCGACGGGTACCCGGTGGCCCCGTAGTCAAGCAGCCCCTTCAGGGTGGTCCCGCTGATCAGCAGCGTGGTCACCCCGGCCTCCTTGTACCGCTGGATCATCTCCTCGAAGGAGTAGGCCTGAGATGCGCTGCTCTCCCGCACCGCCTGCAGGGACAGAGCCAACTCCACCGCCTTGGAGCGACGGGTCGCCGTGGCACGTACAATCGCCACTCCCGTAGCTGCAAGGATACCGCACAGCAAGATCAGTGAAAGAATGCGTTGTGTGTTCACGGCGAACCCTCCTCTCTATTTCCTCCGGCGGAAGCGAGCCAGCACCTGCCGGCCCTCCTGCTCCCCTGCCAGGAGCCCCAAACCCACATGCACGATGACAACCACACCGAGCCCCGTCACCAGCGCCAGAGCCAACAGCCAAAATGATGTCCCGGGCAGCAGTGACCGCACCAAACCATACACGAGGCGCCCGACGAATCCCCCGGCCACGGCCGTCACTGCACTGATCCCGACCGAGCGCAGCAGCCCCCCGGCGCCGAGCGGCCCCACCCGCCGGCGCAGGCTCCAGAGCAGGAAGCCTACGGCCAGCGCCGTGGAGAGCGTGGTCCCCAGGGCGAGCCCGCCAAGGCCCAGCAGTCGAATGAAGGCCAGGTTGAAGAGCACGTTCAGCCCCACAGCTCCAACGCCCGCCCACATGGGCGTCAGCGAGTCCTGGAGGGCGAAGAAGCCCCGGCCCAGGAAGTCGAGCCAACCGAAGAACAGAATCCCGATCGACAGGAACCGCAGCGCCTGCGAGGTGACCTCCGTGGCCCGCAAGTCAAAGGCGCCGCGCTGGAAGAACAGCTGAATCAGCGGTTCCCGGAAGAAGTAGAGCCCCATCGCCATCGGGAGCAACACCCACGCCAGGGTCCGAAGCCCCGCCGTCACCGTCTGGCGCAGGTCATCGACCTGCCCGGCGGCCGCGTACTCCGCCAGGCTCGGGTAGATCACGGTGGCCACCGCCACGCCCACCACGCCATAAGGCAGCGTATTGATGCGCTGGGCGTAGTTAAGGGCCGAAATGCTGCCCTCCGCCAGGCCCGAGGCCATGTAGCGGTCGACAAAGCCCTGCATCTGTGCGGCGCCTGCGCTTACCATCACCGGCACCACCAGGCGCCCGATCTTGGCCAGCACCGGGTCCGCCATGTCCAGGATCGGCTGATACCGAAAGCCGGACTTCCACAGGGCCGGAATCTGCACCAGGGTCCCCATCGCTGCCCCGAGCACCACCGCCCAGGCCACCCAGTCGATCTGCGCCGGCCCCTGAACCACCAGCAGCACGCCAATTACGGCCAGGTTGCTGACGATCCCGATCAAGGCGGGCGCCGTGAAGTGGCGGTTGGCGTTCAGCACCGCCATGGCGACGCCGGTCACGCTAAGGAAGATCATCATGGGCAACATGATCCGGGTCAGGTGGATGGTCAGGTCCTGCACGTCGCCCGGCAGCCCCGGCACCAGCTTTGGAACCAGGGTCGGCGCCAGGAGCCAGCTCACCGCCAGCACCCCGACGGAGATGACCACCGCTGCGTTCAGCACCACGTTGACCAGGCGCCAGGCATCGGTCTCGCCACGCTGCACGGCCACCTGCCGGTAGACCGGGATAAAGACCATCACAATCGCCATGCTCACCGCCGCCAGCAGCGAGGTGGGCAGGTCCTGCGCCACCAGGTAGGCATCGGTGGTGTGGCTGGCGCCGAAACGGGCCGCGAGCATTGACTCCCGCAGGTAGCCCATAAATCGGCTGATGATGTACGCCAGGGAGATGATGCTCGCCGCCTTGAACAGGCGTGGGGTGAGTTGCGCCGTCACGGGGCGATCAGCTCCCCGTACATGGCCACAGTCTGCTCGGCCATCTTCCGGGCGGAGAACATCTCCTGAGCCCGGCGGCGCCCGGCCTCGCCCATGCGGCGGGCCAGGTCGGGGTCGGCCAGCAACCGGCGAAGGGCGCCAGCCAGGGCGCCGGGGTTCTCCGGCTCCACCAGCAGGCCCGTGTCGCCGTCCACCACCACCTCGGGAATTCCCCCGGTGCGTGACGCCACCACGGGGCGCCCGGCTGCCATCGCCTCCACGATCGTCAGGCCCAGGCCCTCCGACCGCGACGGCTGTGCGAAGATGCCGATCTGCCGGTGAAAGGCCGGTACGTCAGCCACAAACCCAGTCATGGTGACGGGAACCCCCAGCCGGTCCGCCTGCTCCCGCAGGAAACCGCTCTGCGGCCCCTCGCCGCCAAGGATAAGACTCGCCTCGCCCCGCAACTGTGACATGGCTTCGAGCAGAATGTCGAAGCCCTTCTCGCGGGACTGCCGGCCAAACGCCCCGACCACGCCGGGAACCGGGGGGCCGGTTTGTTCGAACCGGTCCAGATCCACCCCGCCCGGGATCACCCGGATGCGCTGTGGGTCAGCGCCCGCAGCCGTCAGGGAGCGTGCCACGGCCTCGGAAACAGCCACGATCCGGTCGGCAAAGCTGCGGACAGATGCCCGCTTGAGGAGGGCGCCCGGCGACCGAACCTGGATTGCCTGCTCCGACCCCGCTGCCAGGCCGTGCTTGGTATAAACGACACGGGCGCCCGCCAGGGCCGCTGCCACCCGGCCGGCGAGGGCGCCGTGGGTGTGCACGATCCGGGGACGCCACGCACGCATCAGCCCGTACAGGGAGCGCAGAGCAGGCCAGGAGAAGGAGGCGTCGGCGCCGGGGTAGATCATCACTTCAATCCCGGCGCGGCGGAGGGCGGTTGCCAGCGCCCCCTCGGGGCAGGCCACCGCCGTCTCGTACCGCTCCGTGAATGCCGGCTGCGTCAGCAGCGTCAGCACGTAGTACCCGGCGCCTCCAATGTTCGTATCGCTGCAAATGTGCATTACCCGTGGCTTCACGAAGCGGCGTCCTCTCTGTGGCTCATCGTCAGTCCCATCCCCAGGCCGGCTACGGCCCAGAAGGCGAACAGCAGCTTGGGGTTGTACCAAATGTGCTCGACCAGGCCGTGGAAGAGCATGCCCGCCAGGGCCGCAGGCACCGCCGCAACCAGCAGGGCGCTGCGGGCGTTCACACCGACCACGAAGGTCCGCCGAATCACGGCGAACAGGGTCCATAGCATGGCGATCAGCCCCAGCACGCCCATCTCGGCGAACACCTGTAGGTAGGTGTTGTGGGAGTGCGCCGCCCGGGCGCCCGAGAGCATGAATTCCTGGTAGACCAAGGCAAACGCCTCGGCGCCAAGCCCGGCGCCCACGTACCAGAACTCGGCAAGCATGTGCAGCACGCCAATCCAGAGATTGACCCGGTAGGTATTCGAGGTATCCGCCAGCTCGATCTCCTTGCCGGCGACCACTGCGCTCACCATGCTCCTCACATCGACCACGGCGGTCTGAATCCGGTTGATGACCGACTGGGGGGCGAATACCATGCCTGCCATGCCAATCAGGGCCACCGGAATCGCCCAGCGCCGGAAGCGCATCAGCATAAAGATGCCTAGGGAGATGGCAAACGCCAGGTATCCGCCGCGGGAATAGGTCAGCAGCAGGGCCAGCCCCATGGCCAGGACCGGCAGGCTCAGAATCCACCGGCGCTTCGGCTGCTGCATCCACAGCGCCACGGCCAGCGGCAGGAAGAGCGCCATGTACTCGGCCAGGTAGTTGGGGTTCCCCATGCTGGCGAAGGAGCGTACCAGCTCACCGGAGGTGGTCACGTCGACCCAGGTCTCCTCGATCACCGGGGGCACGAAGTACTGGTAGAGCGCCCAGACCGCCATCAGCGAGGCGCCGGCCATAATGGGCCCCAGCAGCGCCGCCACGTCACGGGAGGACCGAATCATGTTGACCATCAGCCAGAAGAGCAACCCAGCTGTCAGCCAGATCACAAAGCTGAGCAGGCTGGCAGAAAGGCTGACACTTTGAAGTGTGGCTGCGGCGGCCACCATGAGCAGCACCACCAGCGGCAAGAAGGCTGACGAGGCCCGCCACCGCTCCCCGCCGTACATGAACCGGCGGGCCAACCACAGGAGCGCAACGCCCCAGATTCCTGCCACCATCAGCACGGTCGGGGAGACCGGGAAGCTGGTCGGCACCAGGGGAAGCAGTCCCAGGACGGCGCCCAGCAGGAAGACCAGCGGCGAGCTCACACCCGAGCGCTGCTCCTCGGCCGGGGCCTGGGCCACATCCTCCGGGTAGCCCCGGAAGATTCCCCACAGCAGGCTGCTCTCGAGCATCGGGGCCAGCGACCGCTGAATCGCCAGACCGGCGCGCACTAGCCCGCTGCCCTCCCAAAGCCTGACCATGAAGGGACCCAGCCGGCGGCCGATCCGGTCCACCACTTCTCCGACGCCATGCAGCGCTCGCCCAATGAGGCTGTCGCTGTTGACCGCCGACGATGGCCAGTTCGAGTACCAAACCTTGCCCACGAAGGAACCGGCAAAGATTCGCCCAAAGCCGCGGCTGATCCACGAAAGGATGAGGTTCAGACCGCTATCATCCCATACGGCATAAGCAAAGGCCACAAGGCGGCCCAAGAGACTGGACTGCACCGTGGCCTGCGCATCAAATCGCGCCATTGGCCAGCCCCCTAGCGCGGCGACGGGTTAAGGTTAATGTTCCAGGTAACGCCCGAGCCGGCCCACATCTGGCTCTTGACGAAGTTCATGCGCCCGATCTTCATCTCAAAACCATTCAGGGTCACAGCGTTCTCCGACACCCGGCCCGAGCCGCGTAGCGTCACATAGTGGTCAAACCGGTCCTGAAACGGCTGGAGCCTGCCATCGTCGGTAACCGACAGGGTCGGCACCCGCTCCGTGCGGACCTCCACGACCTCGCCCAGCACGTCGTTGGTCTTGCTGTCCTGAATGACCAGTCCCTTTACCACCTGATCGACGGTCGCCTGCGCCACGCCAGCGAACTTGATGGTGACCTCAATGGTCTTGTCCTCACCGACCGGCACGGCGTTCCTGTTGTTCCAGTACTTGTAGCCAAAGCGGCTGGCCACAGCCAACACCGCCAGGAGAACGACCAGATCCAGCAGGTTGACCTTGCCAAAGAGACGGCCCTTCTGATCAATCACAGCCACTTAGAGCACCTCCGCGTATACGTCCAGGATTTGTGCGGTGATCGCTTGAATCGAAAGATGATCGACTACGTAGGCACGGCCGGCGTCGCCCAGGCGGACACGTTCGGCAGCCGCCTCGGGCTTCAGCAGGCCGGCCACCGCCTCAGCCAGTTCCCCGACCTGAAGCGGGTGCCCGCCCTCCCGGGCGGTGAAGTTCGCACCCGACCAGGGGAGAATGCGCTCCGGGGTAAGAATGCCCCGGTAGCCGCCCTCGCCGGCAACCACGACCGGGCGGGCGCAGGCCATTGCCTCCGTGGCTGTGCGGGCTACGGCCACCACCACGTCCGCGAGGTTCAGGAAGCGGAACACGTCACTGCGCGCACCGACCGCCCGCACGGCCTGACGGCCGAGCCTGCGGTTCATCTCCTCGGTAAGACGTCGGACCTCATCGCCGCGGTTCCCGTCGCCCAAAATCCACACCCGCACGCCGGGAATCTGCCGTTCGATCTCGGGGATCGCCTGGGTTAGGGCCACCGCCACATCGGCGAAGTGGTCCTGCAACCGGCTGGCGTGAACCACGTCCGGCCCCTCGGCCTGCAGCCCGAACTCTGTGAGCAGGGGAGCTATGTCGACGGCGGGGCTGAACTGCCTGGTGTCGAGCCCGTTGGGGATCATGCGGATCTGGTCGGGCGGCGCACCCAGCGGCCCCACCAGATGGCGCACCACGTCATCGCTCACCGCGATTGTACGCTGCCCAAAGGTGGTCAGGTACTTCCAGGGGAAGCCCGCGTTATAGGTGCCGTGGTAGGTCGTCACGAACGCCGTGGGTTTCCCTGCGAGCGCCAGGGACGAAATCCAGGCAGGAATACGCGCGTGGGCGTGCACCAACCCGATCCCCTTTTCAGAGATCAAGCGGCGCAAATGCCAATAAGCCCGGAGCATCTCCACCGGGCTGCGGCTGTCCATGGGAATTCGAACGTGGGGGATGCCTGACTCTGTCAGCTCGGGTACCAGCCGTCCCCCGGCGGAGGCTACGGTCACCTGGTGCCCGCGGCGCTTCAATTCCTGAGCCAGGCTGATCACATGGGTCTCGGCGCCGCCTAGTTCCAGGGCCATTGCGGCCAGCAGGATAGGCGGCAGGGGCTTTTGCATGCCTACAGTCCCCCCAAGGCGGCTCTGCGGCCGCCAATCCGGGTATCTTTGCCATTCTACACGGTATAGCATGGCCCCGGCAAGTCGATGGAATTACTGCCCGGCGGCCTTCACACTGTAAGGCCCCTTCACCAGGCAAATCATATCGGTCTGGGCGAGCACGCCCCGGCCGTCGGTGCGGGGCACAACCAGCAGGTGGTTCAACTTGACTGCGGCGCCCTGGGGCATGTCGACCCCGTCAGATGCGTCCAGCAAGCCCCCCTGGGCGCTGGCCACGGCCGCAGCCTGACCCGCCCGCAGCACGATCTCCGTGCCACCCTCGCCTACGAGTTGCGAGCCCGCAGGTACATTCACGACCTGGAAGCTCAGCTTCGAGTCCACATAGCTCTTGCTAACGAGCGGGTCAGCCGCCGAGCCCGGCTCTGCTGTGCCCGCGTTGGCATTGCCCAGCCAAAAGCCAACACCCAGTAGGCTGATCCCTGTAACTGCGGCCACCAGCATCTGCTTCATCTTCATGTAGGTGGTCCTCCCTACGAACTGTCTACCTGGAAAACATTCGCCCCAGGTAGGGCTGAAACCTGTCGGTCGGTCTAAACGTGCTGCTCCGGAGATAGGAATTTACGGGGTGAGTACATGCACCAGGGAAAACTGATCGCCGCCCTTGCGGCCTTCGCTGTCGTGGCTGCGGGTGGGTTGGGATACATCGGTCCGTCCTTACAGGCGGGGGCGCCGCCCGGCTACCAGATCCAGCTGGTCGCAGAACAGTGGAGCGCTCCGGTGGGAGCCGTCGCCGGGCCAGCGGGTGAGCTCTTTGTGGCCGAGGCCGGCGTCAGCAGCGGCACGAAGCCCCGCGTGGTGAAACTCGGCCCCGACAAGAAGCGCACCATCGTCGCAGCTGATTTCCCCGCCCCCCTGACCGGGCTCACCATGCACAGCGGCAAGCTCTACGTCTCCTACGTGGGCGGGGTGGACGTGCTCGACCCCGCAACCGGGGTGCACCACCCCATCTTGAGCAAACTGCCGGCCCATGGCGACCACGCCAATACAGCCGTGGTTTTTGGTCCGGACGGCAAGCTCTACTTCGGCCTGGGCACGGCCACCAACGCCGGCGTCGTCGGTGAGGACAACATCCGGGCCGGCTGGGTGAAAGCCCACCCCGACACGCGTGACATCCCCTGCAAGGACGTCACCGTGCGGGGCAGAAACTTTACGATCGCTAACCCGCTCACGCCCGAGCCGCACGACATGGCGGCCACGGGCGCCTTCTCGCCCTTCGGCAAGACCACGGCCCGCCTCCAGGTCATCAAGGCGGGCTTCCCCTGCACCGGGTCGGTCCTGCGCGCCAATCCCGACGGGACCGGGCTCGAGCTGGTGGCCTGGGGCCTTCGCTACCCGCGCTCTCTGGCCGTTGGCCCGGACGGGCAGCTCTATACCACCATGCAGGGCTATCAAGACCGCGGCAGTCGGCCGGTTGTTGGCGATGTGGACTACCTGTACCGCATCGAGCAGGACCGCTGGTATGGCTGGCCGGACTTTGCCGGCGGGCGCTCGGTCACGGAGGAGACCTTCCAGAAGCCCTCCTTCCCGATCAGTCCCCTGCTGGCCCGGGTGCCGGAGCAGCCGCCGGCCCCGGTGGCGACCTTCCCGCCGGGGAGCGGTGCATCCGGGTTGCTCTTTCCGCCGGCCAGTTTCGGCCTGCGGGGCGATGCCCTGGCCGCCCTCCACCACCAGGTCGTGCTGGTCAACCCGCGCTCGGGCAAGGTGACGGACTTCGCCCAGAAAGGGAGTTGGCTGCCCATTTCGCTGGCGCCCGGCCCCGGTGGCTCCGTTCTTGTCGTGGACATGGGCGCCGCTCGCCCCAGCGCCACCGGACTGGTCGAACCGGTCCCGGGCGCCGGCCGAATCTGGCGCATCAGCTCCGACGCCACCTCTGCCACAGCCAGGCCCAATAGCCGCCGGGCCGGGGTACAATGGCAGTGGGCCTTGGTGGGCCTGGTCCTCAGCGTTGCCGGGATAGGGTTGGTGAGAAAAAAGGAGAACCCGAATCAATCCAACTGAGAAACTTTTACGTAATCTATATGAGGAAAGTGAGACCCTCCCCGTATCCGGTGAGGGTCTGCGTCGTTTCAATAGCAGGGGGGGTGGCAACCAGCATGTTACGACGCCTTGGACTGGCACCAAAATTGGCCCTGCTCCTGCTGCTGGTGGGCGTCTTGCCCACCCTGGGAATCGGCTGGTTTGGGTACACGCGCTCCCGGTCCGCGCTGGAGGCTACCACGGTCAACCAGCTGGTGGCCGTCCGCGATATTAAGAAACGCCAGGTGACCGACTACTTCCGCGACCGGCAGCTCGACGCGCAGGTCTTGGCCGCCGCCCCTGCCACGGCCCAGGCCATTGCCGCCTACCAGGAGGCCTGGAAGAAAGCCGGGGTCGGGGGCACCGAGTACCTCGGCGTCGATGACCATTACCGCCCCTATTTGACTACATACCAACGCAAGTACGGTTACTACGACCTCGTGTTGATCAGCCCTGAGGGAGATGTGCTCTTCTCGGTCGGCAAGGAGCACGACCTCGGCACCAACCTGCTCTCCGGGCCGTACAAGGAGTCCGGGCTGGCCAAAGCGTTCCGCGAGGCGCTCACCGGCAAGACAAGCCTGCAGGACTTCGCCCCCTATGCGGCAGCCAACAACCAGCCGGCGGGCTTTATCGCCACGCCCGTGCTCACCGAGGCAGGGCAGCAGGCCGGCGTCCTGGCCTTTCAGCTCTCCACGGAGCTGGACTTCCTCCACGAAAGCGCGGGCATGGGCGACACCGAAGAGGCATTCCTGGTCGGACCCGACCGGCTGATGCGCTCCGATTCCCGCTTCAGCAAAACGGAGACCATCCTCAAGCGCAAGGTGGATACCGAGGCGGTTGCCGAGGCGCTTGCCGGCAAGACCGGGTCCAGGCTCTCCACAAACGCAGATGGCGTCTCCGTACTAACGGCCTATGCCCCCGTTGCCCTGCCCGGAGTCACCTGGGCGATCATCGTGGAGATCCATGAAAACGAGGCCTTCGCTGCGAGCGAGGAGGCCCGGCTCTGGGTGATCGGCATCTCCCTGGCGGTCGCAGCTGCCGCCCTCGTTCTGGGCATTCTGATCGTCCTCTCCGTGACTCGTCCCCTGCGTTCGCTCGCCTCACGTCTCACCGAAGTGGCGGCCGGGAATTTGAACGTCCCGGCACTGCCTGTATTTGCCCGTGATGAGATCGGCCGCTCCGCCACCGCCTTTAACCACATGGTCGCTAGCCTTCAGCAGTTGATTCGTGAGGTGGCGGCCTCGGCAGAAACGGTAGCGGTCTCTGCCGCACAGTTGGACAGCGCTACGGCCCAGGTCGCCGACACGGCCCGGGGCGTGGCCAAGTCGATGGATGAGGTCGCCCACGGCGCCGAGCGCCAGACCGAGGCGATTCAGGGGGCCGGCAGCGTGGTCTACGCCCTGCAGGGCACCATCTCCCGCATCGCCGAAACCGCGGCCGAGCAGTCCGATACGGCCCGAAACACTACCCAGGTCGTCGACGGCATGATGAAGGCAATCCAGGACGTCTCCGCCAAGGCGGTGGGCGTCTCGGCCTCCTCGCAGCGGGCCGCTGAGACCGCCCGCCAGGGCAGCACGGTCGTCGAGCAGGCGTCGCACAGCATGGAGCGGATCCGCCAAACCGTGCTGGCCTCAGCCCGGCAAATCGAGGCGCTTGGCCGCCTCTCCGAGGAGATCGGCGCCACCACGGAAGTTATCACCGAAATCGCCGAGCAGACCAATCTCCTCGCCCTCAACGCCGCCATTGAGGCGGCACGGGCAGGCGAGCACGGCAGGGGCTTCGCGGTGGTCGCCGCCGAGGTCCGCAAACTGGCCGAGCGGGCCGGCAAGTCAGCCACCCAGATCGCCGCCGTGGTGGGCAGCATACAGAAGGGCACCGCCGAGGCCGTTCGGGCCATGGAGCTAGGCACCGCTGAGGTCGAGGAAGGCACCCGCCAGGCGGCGAACGCCGGCACCGCCCTCGGCGAGATCCAGTCCATGGTCGAGCAAACCCGCCAGGACATTGGCGCCATTACCACGTCGGCCCTTGAGCTGGCCAACGCAGCCAAGAATGTGGCCCAGTCCGTATTCGACACCTTGGCCGCCAGCCAGGCCAACACTATGGCCACCGCCGACATGTCAGCAGGATCCCAGCAGGTCGCAGGCTCCTTTGACGCCATCACCCGCATCTCCGAGACAAATGCGGCCGCCGTCGAGGAGGTGGCTGCGTCGGTCACGCAGATCCACGGCGCCGCCCGTGAGATGGCCGCCTCCGCTCAGGGACTCTCGCAGGTCGCCCGCACGCTCACGACACAGGTCAACCACTTCCGGCTCTCGTAATACACCCAGGGGAGGAACCACAAATGCTCAGGTATGCCAAGCTTGCCAGCGCCGTCCTTCTACCCGCCGTGATCGTGTTGGCCGGTTGTGGCGGCGCCAAACCCGCCGAGGTGACCACACAGGCGACCCCGGTCGCAACCGCCCCGTCGACTCCGGCCCCGGCTCAGACCCAGCAAACCCCCGCCGCCCCCGCCTCACAGGTCCAGGAGATCAACATCAAACTTGGTGACCACTTCATCGAGCCCAAGCTCATCACGGTGTCGGTCGGCACCAAGGTGAAGTTGACCATCACCAACAGCGGCGAGAAGAAGCACGACTTCAGCATCGACTCCTACAAGATCGACAGCGACCTCCTCTCCCCGGGCGGCACTCAAACCATTGAGTTCGTCGCCGACAAGGCGGGCCAGTTCAAGATCATCTGCACGCAGCGCGGCCACGCCGACAAGGGCATGGAAGCGGTCCTGGAAGTCAAGTAAGACAAAGCCCCCGACCGGTCACCCGGTCGGGGGTTCTCGTTTAGCCGACAAGCTCACCCTTGGCCTTCTTTTCCAAGTACCCGTAAATGAACGGGTCGATCTCGCCGTCCATGACCGAGCCCACGTTCCCCACCTCGACCCCGCTCCGGTTGTCCTTCACCAGGGTGTAGGGCTGGAAGACGTAGCTGCGAATCTGGCTGCCCCAGGCGATCTCCATCTGGGGACCGCGCACCTGGGCCAGCTCCTTGTTCTGCTCCTCCAGCTTCAGCTCCACCAGCTTGGAGCGGAGCATGGTCATGGCAACCGCCCGGTTCTGAATCTGCGACCGCTCCTGCTGGCAAGCCACCACGATGCCGGTCGGCAAGTGCGTGATGCGCACGGCTGACTCGGTCTTGTTCACGTGCTGACCGCCCGCGCCGCCAGCCCGGAACGTGTCAACCTTCAGGTCTTCGGGGCGGATCTCAATATCCTCCACGTCCTCGTCGATCTCCGGCATGACTTCCACCGCAGCGAACGAGGTGTGGCGGCGCCCGGAGGCGTCGAAGGGAGAGATGCGCACCAGCCGGTGCACACCCATTTCGGGGCGCAGGAAGCCGTACCCGTACGGGCCGCGAATGGCCAGCGTCACGCTCTTGATGCCCGCCTCATCGCCGGCAAGAAAGTCCAGCTGCTCTATTTTGTACCGCTTGTTCTCCGCCCAGCGGCCATACATGCGGTACAGCATCTCCGCCCAGTCCTGGGCCTCGGTGCCGCCCGCCCCCGCGTGAATGGTGAGAATGGCGTTAAAGGAGTCGTACCGGCCATTGAGCAGGATCTGTAACTCAAACTGATGGACCACGCGCTCGAGCTCGGCAGACTCCTGGTTTGCCTCGGAACGCATGTCCGCTTCGCCGGATTCCTCGGCCAGGTCCACCAGCACCACGAAGTCATCCACCCGGCGCCGCAACGCCTCCAGCTGTTCGATGGGGGCCTTCAGCGCCGCCACCTCTTTCATGGTGCGCTGGGCGGTCGTCTGATCGTTCCAGAAGTCGGGCGCCGCGATCTTGTGCTCTAGCGCTCCGATCCGCTCCTGCTTGCCCTCGACGTCAAAGGGACCTCCTGAGGTCTTGCAGCTTGGCGGTCAGCCGCTCGCCTGTACGGCGCAGCTCTTCGTACATACAGCATCCTCCCGGTTCGAAACTCGGTGCAACCCATACATTCGCTTGCCCATTGTACCATCAGCCGGGAGGTGGGGCAATCAAGAGTGACCGTTCCCGTCCTCTCCGAATAGGTTGGAGCGTGACTTTCAGCGCGGAGAAGGAGAGGGAAAACGCCGGTGAATGTAGGTTTTGTAGGCATGGGCAACATGGGCCAAATGCTCGTCACAGCCCTTGCACGCTCCGGCAGTCTACCGCCCGGCGAGATCTTCGTCAGTAACCGCAGCCCCGAAAAGCTTGGCCGCATTGCTGAGAGCATCCCCGGGATCAACGTGGCCTACAGCAACAGCGAGCTGGCGCAACGCTGCGGCACGGTCTTCCTGTGCATAAAGCCGGGGGAAACCCGTTCCGCCCTGCACGAAATGGGTCCGTACATAACGCCGGAGCAGCTGGTAGTTACCATTACCAATACGATCGATATCCCGGTCCTGGAGCAGGCCGTAAAGGCCAGGGTCGCCAAGGTGATTCCGTCGCTGGTGCAAGCCGCTCAGAGCGGCGTCTCACTCCTCATGTTTGGCGGGCGCTGCACCCCGCAAGACAAAGCGCTCCTACACCGGCTCTTCAGCAGCATCAGTCAGCCGTACATCATCGAGGAGTCACAGGCACGGGTATGCTCGGATCTGACCTCCTGCGGGCCCGCCTTCCTCAGCTACGCCTTCCGTTCACTGGCCCAGGCGGCCCGACGCTATCAGCCCGACTTATCCGCCGAAACCGTCACCGCGATGATCCGCCACACGGCCGCTGCCACCCTCAAGCTCATGGAGCAGACCGGATACTCCTTTGACGACATCATCGCCAAGGTCTCAACACCGGGCGGCATCACGGCTGACGGTATCGCCGTCCTTGATGAGCACATGGCCGGCGTTTGGGAACAGGTAATCGAAACTACCATTGTCAAGGAAGAGGCAAAAAAGGCCAAGGTAGATCTGTAGGAACCAGGGTCACCCATTTGGTGGCCCTGGTTTTCTCAATTCCTACATCCAACATCTTTCTCTCTTGTCTACCTTTTACCGGGAAATTTGCATAATGAAAGGAAATCTATTGCCACAGGCCGATTTATGCATCATATTATATTTTCGAGAGCCGAAGTTTCTAGGCTTCAGTCCCGGACCCAGCTTATACAAATGACCATAGGGGGTCTCACAGCATGCGTCGTTTCCTCGCAGCTGCGCTCGCGGTTTCGATGCTCACTGCCATCGGCTGCTCCAAGGCCGAAGACAGCAAGAGCACCGGAACCAAAGAGTCAGGCAAGAAGGAGCAAGTGATCCGGATCAACATCGGCACCGACCCCAAGACCCTGGACCCGCTCGTTTCCACTGGTGCGCCCGAGACTAACGTTCAGATCTCCCTGTTCGAGGGCCTCATGCGCCTGGACAAGGATGGCCGCCCGGTTCCCGGTCAGGCCGCCGAAGCCCCCCAGGTTAGCGCCGACGGCATGACCTACACCTTTAAGATCCGTGAGAACGCGAAGTGGTCGAACGGCGACCCCGTCACCGCCGAGGACTTCGTGTACTCCTGGAAGAAGGCCCTCGATCCCCGCACCGCCTCGGAGTACGCTTATCAGCTGTACTACATCAAGGGCGGCGAGAAGCTGAACACCGTTTCGATGAACAAGGTCGGCGCTGACGGCAAGGAGCTCAAGGGCGCCGATGGCAAGGCCGTGCCCCGTGACGCCAAGGAAGTCGCCGCCGACGTCGAAAAGGCCATGGCCGAGGTCGGTGTCAAGGCCGTCGACGCCAAGACCCTTGAGGTCAAGCTCGAGGCTCCCACCCCGTACTTCCTCTCCCTGACCGCCTTCCACACCCTGTACCCGGTCCACAAGAAGTCCGTCGAGGCCAAGCCCGAGGACTGGTTCCGCAACGCCAGCAGCTTCGTCTCCAACGGCCCGTTCAAGTTCGTCAGCTGGACCCCCAAGGACAAGGTCATCGTCGCTAAGAACGAAAACTACTGGGACGCCGCTAAGGTCAAGCTCGACAAGATCGAGTACTACCTGATCGACGCCGAGTCGACCTCCACCACCATGTTCGAGTCCGGTGAGCTGGACATCATCGAGTCCGGTGTCTCCTCCACCGAGCTGGACCGCCTCAAGAAGGAGCGCCCGGAAGAGCTGAAGATCCTGGACGACCTCGCCGTTTACTTCTACCGCCTGAACGTTACCAAGGCTCCCCTTGACAACGTGAAGGTCCGTAAGGCCCTGGCTCTGGCCATCGACCGCAACGCCATCGTGACCAACATCACCAAGGCTGGTCAGAAGCCCGCCATGTCGCTGGTCCCCGGTGGCATCCCCGATACCAACGGCGACTTCCGTAAGACCGGCGGCGACTTCTTCAAGGACAACGACCTGGCCGAGGCCAAGAAGCTCCTTGCTGAGGCCGGCTATCCCGACGGCAAGGGCTTCCCGAAGATGTCCATCATGTACAACACCTCCGAGGCCCACAAGAAGATCGCCGAGGCCGTTCAGGAGATGTGGAAGAAGAACCTGGGCATCGACGTTGAGCTCCAGAACGCCGAGTGGCAGGTGTACCTCGACAACCAGACCAAGCTGAACTTCCAGATCTCCCGTGCTGGCTGGATCGGCGACTACATCGATCCCATGACCTTCGTCGACATGTTCGTTACCGGCGGTGGCAACAACGAAACCGGCTGGTCCAACAAGCAGTACGACGCCCTGGTCGAGAAGGCCAAGAAGAGCTCCGATCCCAAGGAGCGCATGACCGCCATGCATGAGGCCGAGAAGATCCTCATGGACGAGATGCCGATCATCCCGTTCTACCACTACGTCCGTGTCCGCCTGATCAGCAAGAATGTGAAGGGCTGGGCCGAGCCTCTGACCTCCGGCATGGACCTTCGTGAGGCTTACGTCGAGTAACAGCCTCCTCATTACAGGGAGGAGCAGGCGCCACCTGGTCTATCCGGGTGGCGCCTGCCGTTCCCCGGCCCACCGAAAAATGGAGGGAAGTGCATGGCACGGTACATCCTGAAGCGAGTCATCACCATGCTGGTGGTGCTCTGGGTCATTATCACCGTTACGTTTTTCATGATGCGTGCGCTTCCCGGCGGCCCCTTCGCCTCTGAAAAGCAGCTGCCGGAAGCGATCCTTCGTAATATTGAGCGTCGCTATAAGCTGGACCGCCCGCTCTCGGAGCAGTACTTTGACTACCTCAAGAATGCTGTCAGGTTCGACCTTGGTCCCTCGTTCAAAATACAAGGAATGACCGTAAATCAAATCATCGCCAAGGGGTTCCCGGTTTCGGCGACCATTGGCGGCGTCTCGGTCCTCGTCTCCCTACTAATTGGCATCCCGCTCGGCATTGTGTCCGCCATGCGGCACAACGGCCTGATCGACCGGGCTGCTTCCGGCCTGGCCATCCTCACGGCTGCAGCCCCGAGTTTTGTAATGGCCGCTCTGCTGCAGTACTTCCTCGCCTTCAAACTGCGAATGTTCCCTTCGGCCACTTGGCGTGCCGGACACCCTGAGTACATGGTCCTGCCCGTTCTGGCGCTGTGCAGCTTCAGCCTGGCATGGCTGCTCAAGCTGACCCGGTCCAGCATGCTTGAGGTCATCAACCAGGACTACATCCGCACGGCCCGGTCCAAGGGAATCCCCGAGATCGTCATTGTGTGGCGCCATATGCTGCGCAATGCCCTGATCCCCATCATCGCTTCGCTGGCGCCGCTCACCGCGGGTATCCTCACCGGCAGCTTCATCGTCGAGTGGATCTTCGCCATCCCCGGCATTGGCCGTGAGTTTGTCACCAGCATCACCAACCGCGACTACACCGTTACCCTTGGCATGACCGTATTCTTCGGCTTCCTGCTCTGCAGCTTCACTCTCATCGGTGACATCCTCACGGCGTTTGTGGACCCGAGGGTGCGCCTGGACAAGGAGGCATAACGAAATGGCTACGCCATCTAACGCTCGTTTTGCCCCTCTGCCTAACCGGCAGGCCATTGCCGAGCGCATCAGCACACAGCCGGTCAGCTTCGTCACCGATGCATGGCGCCGCTTCAAGGCCAATCGCACGGCGCTGTTTGGTCTGGCCCTGCTGGTGGTCTTCCTGCTCGCCGCGTTTGTCGGACCGTTGTTCGTCTCACACTCGTACGCCGACCAGAGCCTGGTGCTCCGGGACAAGCCCCCGTCGGCCGAGTACATGTTCGGCACCGACGCCCTCGGCCGTGACCTGTTGGTCCGGATCCTGTACGGCGGCCGTATCTCGCTGGCGGTCGCATTCTTCGCCGGCGTCGTCCAGCTGCTCGTTGGCGTGGTGTACGGCGCTGTTGCCGGCCTGCGCGGCGGCCGCATCGACAACGTCATGATGCGCATCGTCGACATCATGGACACCATTCCGTCCACGATTTACGTCATTCTGCTGGCGGTCATCCTGAAGCCAGGCTTGACCAACATCTTCCTGGCGATCGGCGTGGTCTACTGGACCAGCATGGCCCGCCTGGTGCGAGCCCAGGTGCTCGCCCTGAAGGAGCAGGAGTTCATGCTGGCTGCCCGGGCCCTGGGCGCCAGCCGCTGGCGGCTCGTACTCCGCCACCTGATTCCCAATGCCATGGCGCCGATCATCGTGGAGCTGACCTTCAGCGTCCCGCGTGCGATCTTTACCGAATCGTTCCTGTCGTTCATTGGCCTGGGTGTCAGCGCCCCCATGGCCTCGTGGGGCGTGCTCGCCTCCGACGGCTTCCAGGGCCTGCGCTCCTACCCCTGGCAGCTGGCGTTCCCCGCCGCCGCCATCATCCTGACGACCCTGGCCTTCAACTTTGTCGGCGACGGCCTGCGGGACGCGCTCGACCCGAAGCTTCGGAAGTAGGAGGACCGATACATGACGATGCCGCTGCTTAAGATCGAGGGGCTAAGCACCCACTTCAAGACATACGCCGGCGACGTCCAGGCGGTCCGCGATGTAAACCTGACCGTCAAGAAGGGCGAAGTACTCGCTGTCGTAGGAGAATCCGGTTCGGGCAAGAGCGTCACCATGATGTCGGTCATGGGCCTGCTTGCGAAGAACGCTCGGATTCAGGGCAAGGCCACTTTCGGCGAGCAGGACCTGCTTAAGCTGTCCGAAAGTGAGATGCGCAAGATCCGGGGCCGGGAGATCGCAATGATCTTCCAGGACCCGATGACCGGCCTCAACCCCACCCTTACCATCGGCACGCAGATGCGCGAGTCGATGATGCACCATTTGGATATGAGCCGGACCGATGCCGACAAGCGGGCGATCGAGCTGCTGGAACTGGTAGGCGTGCCGGAAGCGCCCCGTCGGCTTTCCCAGTACCCCCACGAGTTCTCCGGCGGCATGCGCCAGCGTGTTATGATCGCCATGTCGCTGTCGTGCAACCCGCGGCTGATCATCGCCGATGAGCCGACCACTGCGCTGGACGTTACCATCCAGGCTCAGATCATTGAGTTGCTCAAGAAGCTCAAGAAGGAGTACGGCACGGCCATCATCATGATCACCCACAACCTGGGCGTGGTGGCTGGCATGGCCGACCGGGTAGCCGTTATGTATGGCGGCCGCGTGGCGGAAGTGGGCACGGTGGACGACATCTTCAACCACCCGACCCATCCCTACACCTGGTCCCTGCTGCGGGCAGTGCCCCGGCTCGATGGTGACAAGCAGAAGCTCCAGTCCATCGCCGGGTCGCCGCCCAACATGCTCAAGCCGCCCGGGGGCTGCGCCTTCCATCCGCGTTGCCCGTTTGCCATGCAGATCTGCGCAGAGGAAGCGCCGCCCATGGAGGCCTCGGGCACTTCGCAGTTCTCCGCCTGCTGGCTCAACCATAAGGATGCGCCCAAGGTGGACCTCACCCAGGAGGTGACGCCGTAATGAGCACGCCGAACACCCCCCTGGTGGAAGTGCGCAACCTGAAGATGCATTTCCCCATTACCGCTGGCTTCCCCGTGCCGCGTCAGGTAGGCGCCGTAAAGGCAGTCGACGGTGTCAGCTTCAGCGTCGAGCCCGGCGAAACCCTGGGCCTCGTCGGCGAGTCCGGGTGCGGCAAGACCACGGTTGGCCGGACCCTGCTGCGGCTGAATCAGCCCACCGACGGCCAGGTGCTGTTCGATGGCAAGAGCCTTCTGCCGCTCTCCGAATCGGAGTTTCTGCCCTACCGCCGGCAAATGCAAATGATCTTCCAGGACCCCTACGCTTCGCTGGACCCCCGCATGACCGCCGGTGACATTATTGGCGAGGCAATGGACATTCACGGCCTGGCTTCGGGCAAGGAGCGCCAGGAGCGCATTTACGACCTGCTCAACATGGTCGGCCTGCTGCCCGAACACGCCGGCCGCTTCCCGCACGAGTTCTCGGGCGGCCAGCGGCAACGCATCGGCATCGCCCGGGCCCTGGCGGTGGAGCCCAAGTTCATCGTCTGCGATGAGCCCATCTCTGCCCTGGACGTGTCGATTCAGGCACAGGTCGTCAACCTGCTGGAAGACCTGCAGGAGCGGCTAGGTGTCGCCTACCTGTTCGTGGCCCACGACCTTTCTATGGTCAAGCACATCTCCCGCCGGGTCGCGGTGATGTACCTGGGTCGCATCGTCGAAGTCGCTCCGTCGGACGAGCTGTACCAGCGGCCGATGCACCCGTACACCAACGCCCTGCTCTCCGCCGTGCCGATTCCCGACCCTGCGGTGGAGCGGAGCCGTCAGCGCATCATCCTGGAGGGCGATCCCCCCAGCCCGGTCAACCCGCCCTCGGGCTGCCGGTTCCGGACCCGGTGCCCGTTTGCACAGGCCCGCTGCAAGGAAGAGGACCCCAAGCTGGTCAATGTGGGCAACGGCCACCAGGTGGCCTGCCACTTCCCCCAGTAAGCACGTAACAAGAAGGGCCAGGGCGCCGGTCGTGTGACCGGTACCCTGGCCCTTTCGTCGTGCCGCTCACTGGCACAGGCGATCCACAATCGCTGCGAGGGCGCTCTCCCCCTGGTACTCGGCCGTGCGCCCCTGCTCGGTCAGGGTCTGCATGGCGTGATCCAGGGGCACCCGCCCAAGGAAGGGCAATCCGTAGGTCCTGGCCGCGACCTCACCGCCGCCCTGCGGAAACGGCTCGACCGAGCCACCGCAGTGCGGGCAGCACATCCCGCTCATGTTCTCCAGAACGCCCAGCACGGGTATACCGGCCTCCCCGCAGGCGGTTACCGCCTTCCGGGCGTCCAGCACGGCCAGCCGCTGGGGCGTGGTCACAATCACGGCGCCGTCCACCCGCCCCAGGAGTTCAGTCAGGCCGATCAGCTCGCCGCCGGTGCCCGGTGGCATGTCGACGACCAGGCAGTCCAACTCGCCCCAAGCCGTCCCGCCCACCAGCTGCATCAGGAACTCAAACTTGTAGGAGTCTCGCCACATCACCGCATCGTCCTCGCCCTGCAAAAAGAAGCCGGACGACACCAGCTTCAGCCCGGGGGCAGGCTCTACAGGTGTCACCCCGTGCTCTGAAGCACGCAGGCGGGCGCCCTCCACGCCAAAGAGCGTGGGCTGGCTCGGCCCTGACAGGTCGGCATCCAGCAGCCCGACGCGCAGCCCCCGCCTGGCCATCGACGCGGCCAGCACCGCGGCGATGGTAGACTTGCCTACACCGCCCTTGTTGCTCATGACCAGGAACCTGCGGCCAATGCGGGACAGCCGGTGATCGACGAGCCAAATCGAATGCCGCTCCTGGTCCAGCTTGCACTCGGCGCCCTCAGGGCAGAGCGTGCAGGGAAGCGGTCGCTCACACAAGGACATAGCGGGGCTCCTCCTCCCGAGGCACAAGCGGGCGGGCCAGCAAGGCCCACCCGACCAGTACCAGAACGTGCTGCTGGTTCATTTGCGGGGAATATCCGGCCAGGAACAGCAAACCGAGGGCCAGCCCCCGCTCAGGCCGATCCCGCACCAACTGCACCAGGGCGGGTACGCCGGCAGCCACCGCAATCAAGTAGACCGGGGCTGGCCAGGAGAGCCCGAACCCCAGTGTGTACATCGCCAGAATCGCCGTGATATCGGGGTTGACCCAATAGGCCGCCCCAAGCCCCGCTGCGGCGGCCAGCCCGGCCCAGAGCGCGCGGCCCCGGAACCGGCCCAGCAACCGGACACCCAGTAATACGGGGATCACCATCGCCAGCAACTCTCCGACCCGCTGCGCCTCACCCAGCAGCGGGGCAGCCCCCGGCAGCTCCAGCAGGCTCCACACCAACTGGGTCTCAGCCACCGCGTAGGCCAGAAGGTGCACCGCCACCGCAAGCGCCAGTGCACCGCGCTCCCATCGGTCCTCCGCTGCTCTCATGGCGCTGACTCCCAGCACCAATACGGCCACCATCAGACTCGCCGCAGTCAGAGCAGACCAGCTAGCGCTGGCAGCCTCCCCCGGAACCAGCAGGGCAAGCTGACCGGCCACGACCACGGTCGCGGCTCCCGCCCAGTGCCGCTTCTCAACGACCACCCAGAGCAGCAGAGCCGCACCGAGCAGCAGCGAGAGGTTGAAGGCGAACTCCCCAACCGACAAAACAGCATGATAGACCTCCAGAGCCATCCCGCTCTTCGGAATGTAGATCCCAATCCGGGAGAAGAACCGTGTGAGGAGAAGCTCTCCCCACACGGCCCACCACAGCAACCGGAGCGCCGGCAACCGCAATCCATCCAGCGCGTTCATCGTTGACTCACCTGACCTTATCGAGCTGCAGTACCGCCCAGCCCGAGACGTACTTCATGCCGTCACGCTGCATCTGCTTGCCGTCCCAAACGGCAAAGGCCGCCTGGAGCGGAGCACCTTCGGTAAGCGTCACATCCCCCTGCTCGCCGGCGAGCGGGCGGGTGAAGACCAGCGCCCACTTGCCATCCTTATACACGCCCTTGCCGTTCATGGGGTGTGGGCCGGCCGCAGTCAGGGTGCCAAAGCTCCCGGCAAGCAGGTGCTCCACCGGGTTCTCCTTGGTCGCCGCCGCCCGGGCATTCCCTGCCACCAGCGCCGGCCGAGTGAAGAGGTCCTCGGTCCAGAGCTGCTTGCCATCCTCGCCCCAGTAGCCATCCACCTGCATGTTCGGATACTGGGTCTTCATGCTCCGGCTACCTTCCTGCCAATCCGCCTTCCACTGCCAAATGTGCACGGGAATGTCCAGCTGGCCCATGCAGGCCTGCGACACCTGGCCGGAGAGCTGAATCGCAGCAGCGTCAGCGAAGTCCTGCGGCCGCAGGGTGGTTACGTCCTTGGAACCATCCTCCCACTCCAGCCGAATCGCCATGGTCGTACCGTCGGTCAGGGCCTTTACATCCACCGTCCGAGCCACGGCGCCCGGCGTGCTCACAATCGAGAGCGGCATGGTCACGGAGCTGGCCTTCTTCCACGCCGCCGCCCACGGATCGATCGGCAGGTCCCCCTTCACTGCTCTGACGATCACCGTCGGATTCGCCACGGGCTTTCGCAGGCCGATCTGGTAGAACGTAAGGGCGCCGGCCACCAAGAGAAGCACCAGCAGGGCGGCACCCATCATCTGCTGCCTGCGAGAGAAGCGGTTTAGCAGTACCTTCACAGGCTTACCCCCTAACGGCGGCATCCAGTGCCACCAGACGCTCTACGAAGCGCAACAGCGACGGATAGAACCCCTGGGCGCCCACCTTCTGCATCCGGGCGTTCAGCCGCGGCAGCCAAAGCTTCAGGTGCTCGCCCACAAACTTCTCCCGCGCCTCCTGACAGATCTCAGCGCCTTCCACGTTGCCCTCGTCGCGGGCAATGGCCTCCTTCATGTAGAGCAGGTAGACAAACTCCAGCTCCACAGCCAGGCTGTCCGAGCGCTCGCCGGTCTCCTGGGCATCGACCCCGAACGCCCGATAGAACCCGGCAATGTCCGCCATCTGCTGGGTCTGCATCCACACGTGGGCGCCGGTGTACTCGGTCTCGTAGGGCGGGCAGAGCGGTGTCTGGCCGTCAAACAGGGACCGGTACTCCTCCTCCAGGCCCGGGCCACCGCCATCGGTCAACTCAGCCAACTCGGCCAGGACCTGCTGCCAGTCGGCCTGTAGCTCGCTTCCGTACGGAACCACCATCAGCGCATCGCCAACAGCCTCCGCAAGGTCGCCGCGGGTCAGCAGTTCGGTCAACCCCGCCGTCGGGTAGAGCAACGCCCGGGAGAGGGCGGCATAGACATGGCCGCGCCCAACCAGCGGGCCGATCGCCATCACCATCCGCACGCCCTCCCTAGGTAATGTTGAGCCGGTCAGCCGGCCGGACCTGAACCTTCTCGTAAATCGCTGTCCGCACGACCTCCTGGCCCTGCTCGTCGTACCCGATCGCCTCATCGCCGTCGATCTTGTACGAGAAGATGATCCGGTCAGTGGCGCCAAACAGCTGCAGGACGCCCAGGAGCTCCTTGTCCGGGTTGGTGTAGGTCGCAATCGCCTGATCCACGCCAGGCCCGAACATCTGGGTCAGGTAGTCACGGTTGACCCAGCGGGGCGGAATGTAGTACACGTTGGGCTCGGTACCGAACTGCGGGTAGAGCGGCAGGGCGACCTTCGCCTTGTGCACCAGGTAATGGATCGGGCTCTTCTCATCGTCAACCCAGCCAAACAGGCGGATCTTGCCAATGCAGGTGGCAATGCACCGGGTCGCCTGGCCCTGCTCCACCCGGGGGTAGCAGCCCACGCATTTCTCCGTCGTGGCGGTCGTCCCGCGGTACATCGGCTTCTTGTACGGGCACGCCTCCATGCACTTGCGGTAGCCACGGCACCGGCTCTGGTCGATCAGGACGATACCATCCTCGTTCCGCTTGTAGATCGCCTTCCGGGGGCAAGCCGCAAGGCATGCCGGATAGGTGCAGTGGTTGCAAATCCGGGGCAGGTAAAAACCCCAGTGCTGGTGCTCCGGCAGCGACTCGCCCTTGGGGTTATGCCCCTTGGAGGCATCCTCGTAGGCGTTGGGGTGCCGCCACTCGTCATCCGCGGGCAGGTAGCCCAGGGCAATCATGCCGGCGCCTGCCTGCTTGGCCGGGTCCCGAGCCTCGAACACGGTCTTTCCGGCGTAGGTGGTCCCCTTCCATTCCTGGGGACCCAGCATGGTGAGCAGCTTCACATCCCAGCCGTAGGGGAAGCCGCCGTACGGCTTCGACTCCACGTTGTTCCACCACATGTACTCCTGGCCCTCACTAAAGGTCCAGGTCGACTTGCAGGCCATCGTGCAGGTCTGGCAGCCAATGCAGCGGTTGAGGTTGAACACCGCCGAAAACTGCCGCTTCGGCCGGGCTTCGTCGTAGACATACTCCATGGGCCGGTTCAGCTGCCAGTTCTTTACCTGAGGCATGGGCTACCGGCCTCCCTTCACGAAATGGCCGTACAGGTAGGACTTCATTTGATCGTTCTCCTGGCCTGGCGCAAAGCCCAGGGTCGCCCGCTGCCAGGTCCCCTTGCCGCCCGGACCGCCGTCTTCGGCCTTGCTGATCTTAATCAGGGTCTCCTTGGGACAGGTGTTAGGGGCGTTCACGTCCACCTCGTAGCCTTCACCGATCTCCTGACCCATGTAGCCCTTGCGCACCAGCGACTCCGTCATCTGGCTGGGCTGCAGCCAGCCGCGCGTGGCGCTCTGGTGGGAGCCCGTCCGGGCGTGGGAAATGTAGCCGGTGTTCGACTTGGCAAGGCCGCTCTCGCTCTCCTTGTTCGCCTTGACCGTCTTGGGAGAGGCGATCCAAATGGCGTGCTTCATCATGGTCACGCCACGCGGGTACGAGGGGTTGAAACGCACACGCACCTTCAGGCGGGCCACCTCGTAATACGGGTCGCTCTCCTTCCAGCCCACGTACGGGCGATCCTCAGGGTTGGCGTCCACGTACACATAGTCACCGTCGTTGATACCCAACTCCTTGGCATCCTCGGGGTTCATGTGCACCTGGGCCTCACCGGTCGACGGCGTACGCTTGTCGTTGCGGTAGGGATCACCGAAGTTCGAATCCCAGATCACGTTCCAGTCGGTCATGCCCCAGGAGGAGTGCACCCGGTGGCGGCTCTTGGGCGTCAGGAAGTAGAACTTGAACCCCTTCTCAATGAGCGGGTTCTTCGTCTCCTTGATCTGGTACCAGCCCATCTTCACGTTGCGGACCGACCGCTCGCCGGCACCAGTCGCCTCTATCGGGATCTCATTCTTCGGCTTGATGAACGGGTGCGACCCCATGATCACGTTGGGCAGGTAGGGCGTCGCCTCCACAGGCTCCCGGTGGACGATCAGGTTCTCGCCGAGGTCGATGAACTCGTCCTCGTCTTTGTACAGCTCGATCCGGCCGGTCTTCGTGTACCAGGGCTTGTGCTCGTGCACCTGTTCCCACCCGAAAATCCGGGGGTAGGTCCGGAACATCACCAGCCAGTCCCGGTCGGATTCGATCATCTCCTGGATGTCGTAACCCTTGGTGGTGTACGAGGCGTCGGAGATGCGCTGCAGGTAGACTTCCGACTTGGTTTCGTTGACAAACTTCCAGTAGTCGCTGTACCGCTTATCCCCCGTTAACTCCGCCAGCTTATTGGCGACGCCGGCCTGAACCTCCACGTCCTGCTTGGACTCATACATCGGCTTGATGCCGCCCTTCCACACATTCACGAAGGGGTTCGAGCAGGCCGAAGTCATGTCGGGATGCGTCAGCTCCGCCCAGGACTGAACCGGGAATACCACGTCGGCATGCTCACAGGAGCCGGTCCACTCCCAGTCCTGCACCACGAACATCTCCACGCCCTTGTTCACCACTTCGATCATGTGGTGGGCCCACTTGGCGTTGTTCAGATGGTTCGAGTTGCAGATCCACATCGACTTGGTGGGCGCCGGCATATGCGATTTGCCGGTCCAGTTCTTCCCGTTGACGATCAGGGGCCGGTCCCCGTAGTTCCAGTAGGCCGGGTGCTCCGACTTGTAGTACTTCTTGACCTTAATGGCGTTGGCGTCAGCACTCGGATCCAGGTTGGTGTTAAAGGGGTCCTCCGCCATCCAGGTCGGCAAGCCCGGGTGGTTCTCGCCGCGATAGTTGCCGGCCCAGTGGGTGGTGTTGGCGCCCGGCTTGCCCACGTTGCCGGTCAGGCTAACCAGCAGGAAGCAGGCGCGGCCGGTAATGTCGCAGTGGAAGTAGTGGTTGACACCCTCGCCCGTGGCAATATGGGCCGGCTTGATCGTGCCCAGGTCCTTGGCCAGGCGCTCGATCAGCTCTACCGGCACCTTCGTGGCCTCCGAGACCACCTGCGGGTTGTACTCGAAAACGTGCTCCTTGTACAGTTGGAAGCCGGTCTTGCATTCCACGGTGGAGCCGTCGGCCAGCCTCACCTTGTAGGTGCCCTCCAGGGCCGGGTCGTAGGGCATGTGATCACCCACCATGTCGCGGTTGACCACCCGCGGGCTGTTGGTGTTCATGTCCCAGACCACAAAGTCGCCCCACTTCTCCCGCAGCTCCGGCTTGATCTTCTGCACCGTCACCGAATAGCCGGTCAAGTTGGAGGTGGGAATCCCCAGGTCCTTGTTGGTTAGCCGCTTGAGCGTGTCGGTGCGCACCAGCAACGGCAGGTCGGTGTGCTGCTTGACAAAGGGCACGTCGATCAAATTGTCGCGGTACAGAATGTGGGCCAGGCCCAGCAGCAGGGCGATATCGGAGCCGGGCCGCACAGGCAGCCAGTAATCCGACTTCTGCGAGGCCGGGCTGTACTCCGGCGAGATATTGACCACCTTGCCGCCCCGCTCAATGATCTCAATCCACCAGTGGGCGTCGGCCATCTTGTTCTCCACCTGGTTCTTGCCCAGGAAGATCATCAACTTCGTATTCCGGAAGTCATTCATGTCCACGTCCGAGCATTTGACGCCGGTGGACATGGGGTGACCGGGGTTCAAGTCGCCATGCCAGTCGTAGCTGGACCACTGACGGCCGCCGTAGTGGCCGTCGTACAGGGCCAGCATGTTCGCAAAGCGGGCCAGGCCGTTAATCCGCATCACGCCGTTGAGCGCCATGCCGTTGCGGAACTTCATGGTCTGGGCGCCCGACCCGTGCATCGCCTCGATCATGTCCTCCGGGTATCCCTGCGCCCGCAGGCGCTTGGCACCCTCTTCGCCGCCGTAGGTCTTCATGATGTTCAGGATCGTCTTGGCCACCAACGTGTTGGCCTCGTCCCAGGAGACCCGCACGAAGTCGTCCCAGCCGCGGCGGAAGTACTTCTCCTTCACCGCCGGGCTGCTCTGGTCGGGCCAGCCGGCCTCCACCCATTCCTTCCAGCCCTTGCGCACCATCGGGTACTTCACCCGGAATGGCCCGTAGATGCGGCGGGGGAGGGTGTACCCCTTCAGGCACCCCCGGGGATGCCAGCTCGGGGTCGACTTGGTGCCGTACAGGTCTGTCGCCTTGCCCTCTGTGTAGGGCGGCTCCACCCGGATCATAATGCCGTTGCGCACAACCCCCTTGACCCGGCAGTTGTGCGTACAGTTCGGGGCGCATACAAATGTGAACTCAGAGTCGTAGCGGTACTGGTCGCGGTAGATCTTCTCCCAGCCCCGGTCCGGGTAGGTAGCAAGCGGATTATCTACCACGAACGGCCTCAACGTGGCAAGATCCGCCCGAGCCCACTTGGCGGCGCCCAGGATCGTTGCACCACCGACCGCTACAGCTGTACTCCACAGAAAATCTCGGCGGGTAAAACCGCCAGGCTTCCGATCATTCTCCGACACGGTCCTCCTCCTCTCCCGCACCACAGACCCGAGCGATCATCTCCCGAATCCAGGCTTCGCCTTTGCGCTGGTACGCCAGGTGCGGTCCCTGGTAAAACGGGTTGCGAAACACAGCCAGGAGCCCCCCATATGAATAGCCCATCCGTGCGAATTCCTCAGCAAAGCACGTGGCCATATGCTCCAGTCCGCTCTCATCCCCAAGCGGGACCCCAATCCCCATCAGTTCCATCTGCTCCGAATTTGCCATACCCGCCCCCCCGAAAGCGCTACATCCTCTCCTTAAGCCTACCGCTGCAAGGGAACCCGAAAGGAGGTGCACTCATCCCAAAGTCTCGGGACATATGTCCTGAACCCCGTATGGCCCAGCACTTAGGGAAGCCCTATGTTGCTAAAGGTGTCGAGCCGGGTCCGCGTCGTATCTCTTTTCGAACAAGGAACGCAAGTAAGGGGGCGAGCCGCACGTGACGACCATCATGGTGGTTGATGACCATAGCGTGGTTCGCATGGGGCTGGTCGCCATGCTGTCCCGAGTCCCCGGCTTTCAGATTGTTGGTGAGGCCGCCCGTGCCGCTGAAGCCGTGAACAAGGCAAGGGTCCTCAATCCGGACATCGTTCTTATGGATGTGCGACTGCCCGACGAAAGCGGCATTGAAGCCTGCCGGGAGATCCGAGCCGAGCGGCCTAACACGCGAGTGCTTATGCTCACCTCATACGATGACAAGGACGCAGCGGTCGCAGCCGTCATCGCCGGGGCGGCGGGCTATCTCCTCAAGCAGGTAGAGCCAGAGGAGCTCACACGAGCCATACGGCTCGTGGCCGATGGCCACACCCTGCTTGACCCGACCCTGACCCGCGGAGTCATCGACCATCTCCGCCACGGCAGCAGCCTGGGCACATCCTCCGACTCCGACCTTACGGATCGGGAGCGCTCCATCCTTAAGCTAGTCGGGGAGGGGCTTACCAACCGGGAGATCGCCAACAAGCTCTACCTCAGCGAGAAAACCATCCGCAACTACGTCAGCATCATCTTGCAGAAGCTCAACCTCCATAACCGCACCCAGGCAGCCGCCTATGTCAGCCGCCGCAGACTCCTGGGCGGTGAACAATGAAAAGGACCGGGGGGTTCACCCCGGTCCTTCGCTTTGCCTCAACCGCCCCCGGCGTGTGCTCGCGATCGGCCCGCACCCCGACGACCTGGAGCACTTCGTTGGCGGTACCCTCAAACTGCTCACCGAGAACGGAAGCGACGTGACCATGGCGGTGCTCTCCCGCGGCGAGTGCGCCACCAATCGCGCCAACATCGCCGAAATCCGGACCAAAGAGGCCGAAGAGGGTGCGGCCACCATCGGCGCCCGCCTGATTCAGCTGGACTTGCCGGACGGCCAAATCCGCCCCGGCCCCGAACTGGACAGTGCGTTGGATGACCTGTGGCGGCGGGTCAACCCGGAAGTAGTCCTGGCCTTTGACCCCAAGGGTCCCCTGCCGTTCCTGAACAACCCGGACCACGTCGCCCTGGGCGCCGCCGTATTAGGCCGTGTCCGGCGAGGTATCCTCCAAGGCGGGCGGGTCTACTTCTACGGCAGTCCCCAGCCGAACGTGCTGGTCGACATCACCGAGGTGCTCCACGAGAAGACCAATGCCATCCGTGCGCACCGCAGCCAGCTGGTCGGGCCCGACGGGCTCATTGACAAGTGGTCCCGCACCATCAGCCAGCTGAGCAGCAGCCAACAGCCGGCCATGTACACAGAGGGGCTCTACCGCCTGATCTAGGGAGGGAATCTCCGTGAGCGTCCACGTTGAAGGCCGGCCCGACCTGACCCTGCAGGCCAAGCGCAGCGTCTTCAAGAATGCGCTGGAGGCTGGGCGTAGCAGGTTCTTCAAAAACTGGGCGGCCAACATGATGCGGCCGGACCACCCCGGGCTCGCGCTGGCCCTGGGCGAATCCCTCGTCCGGACCCCGCGCAAAGTCCTGGCTCTGACAGCCCACCCCGACGACCTGGAGTTCTTTGCGGGCGGAACCCTCCGACGTATGGCCCTCTCTGGCAGCCAAATCCACGCCGTGGTGCTCTCCGACGGCGAAAAGCGAGGGAACTGGACCGACCTCGCCGACCAGCGCCGGCGTGAACAGCATCATGCCGGGCGCCTGCAGGGATACACCACCATCACCTTCATGGGCCTGCCCGACTTCGGCCTGCCTGAAGACCCCCGGCTGGAAACGGCCGTCGTCCGGGCCTGGGACGCCATTCGTCCGCAACTCGTCTTCGCCTTCGACCCCAAGGAACTGATCCCCGACATGGCCAACCGGGACCACAAAGCCCTCGGCCGCACAGTCATGGACCTCGCCCGCAAAAAGTTTTGCACGGGGACCCAGGTCTACTTCTACGGCACCAACCACCCGGACGTGTTGGTGGACATCACGTCGGTCATGCCCGACAAGCTTCGGGCTGCCAAGGCACACCAAAGCCAAATGGTCTACCTGGACGAACTGGAGACCGACCAGGCCTTCGAGCTGCTGGCCGAAATCAGCGCCGGCAACAGTAGCTGCCGGTATGCCGAAGGGCTTTATCACCTGATGTAGACCAAGGGCCAGGGCGCCGGTCATACGACCGATACCCTGGCCCTTCTCTATTTGCCTAGGCATCGCGCCCGTGGCAGAACTTGTACTTCTTGCCCGAGCCGCAGGGGCACGGATCGTTACGCCCGACCTGCTTCTCGGTGTGGCGAGCAGGCTGCTTCACCTCGGCGCCCTGGCTGCCCATCTCAATGGTCACCCGGGGGCGCTCCTGCTGCACCGGCTGAAGCTCGATCTGGAAGAGATGCCGCACCGTCTCGGACTGAATCGCCGCGATCATGGTGTTGAACATCTCCATGGCCTCAAACTTGTACTCGATCAGGGGATCCTTCTGGCCGTAAGCCCGCAGGCCAACGCCCTCACGCAGGTCGTCCATCGCGTCCAGGTGATCCATCCACTTCTCGTCGACGGATCGGAGCAGCACGAACCGCTCCAGCGAACGCATGGTCTCGACGCTCAGTCGCTCTTCCTTCGACTCGTATGCC
This sequence comes from Symbiobacteriaceae bacterium, assembly GCA_050789255.1. GTDB lineage: Bacteria > Bacillota > Sulfobacillia > Symbiobacteriales > Symbiobacteriaceae > JBOZRQ01. The sequence goes on along the minus strand of JBOZRQ010000061.1, from coordinate 6,606 downwards.
TTGATTCCCATCTCGGCAAGGACTTCAGCCAGCTTCTTCTTGCCCTCGGGGACCTTACGGACACCCCGGAGAGCCTCCACGAGCCGCTCCTTGTCCACAGAGCCCTGCGGGAAGCCAGCCTCCTCGGCCAGGGCCACCAGCAGATCCGGATCCCATTCCTCGAGGTAGGCATCCTCCGGCACAGCCTCTTCCACCATCCGCTCACTCATAGCAGTAATGGCATCGAAGGCGACCTGGCGCGTATCCTCGCCCTCCAGCACACGACGGCGCTGCTTATAAATCAGCTCACGCTGCTGGTTCATCACGTCGTCGTAATTGAGCACGTGCTTACGAATGTCGAAGTTCCGGGCCTCAACCTTCTTCTGGGCGTTCTCCAGCGCCCGGGAGACGATCGGGCTGTCGATCGGCACATCTTCCTCGATGCCCAGCTTGTCCATGAGGTTGGAGACCATCTCACCGCCGAAGAGGCGCATCAGGTCATCTTCCAGCGCCACGTAGAACCGGGATTCACCGGGGTCACCCTGACGGCCGGAACGGCCACGCAGCTGGTTGTCGATACGGCGAGACTCATGTCGCTCCGTACCGAGAACGGCCAGGCCGCCGGCGCCGCGCACCCGGTCGCCCTCTTCCTTGCACTGCGCCTCAAAATCCTTGAGGTACTGCAGGTACACATCACGGGCGGCGAGCACCTCGGGATCCTGCACGGGAATAATCTCGGTGGCGGCCGAAATCAGCTCGTGAGCCATACCCTCCGAGCGCATGCGGGCCCGGGCCATAAACTCAGCGTTGCCGCCAAGCAGAATGTCGGTACCTCGACCTGCCATGTTCGTTGCGATGGTCACCGCATTGAACCGGCCTGCCTGAGCTACGATCTCCGCTTCACGCTCGTGGTGCTTGGCGTTCAGCACCTGGTGCTTCACGCCGCGCCGGGTGAGCAGGTTGGACAGGTACTCCGACTTCTCAATCGACACGGTACCAACCAGCACAGGCTGGCCCCGCTTGTGCCGCTCGACCACGTCGTCAGCCACGGCGTTGAACTTCGCCTTGAGCGTCTTGTACACCACATCCGGGTGATCCTTACGAATCATCGGGCGGTTGGTGGGAATGGCAATGGAGTCCAGGTTGTAGATCTTCCGGAACTCTTCCTCTTCCGTCATCGCCGTACCGGTCATGCCGGACAGCTTCTTGTACATGCGGAAGAAGTTCTGGAAGGTAACCGTGGCGAGGGTCTGGGTCTCCTGCTCAATCTTCACGCCTTCCTTGGCCTCAACCGCCTGGTGCAGGCCGTCGGACCAGCGGCGCCCGTACATGAGGCGGCCGGTGAATTCATCGACGATGATGACTTCCTGCTCGCCCTTCTCGCCTTCCTTGACAATGTAGTCCTTGTCGACGTGGAAGAGTTCCTTCGCCTTGATGGCGTTGTTCAGGTAGTGAGCCAGCTCCTGGTTGGGCCCCTCGTACAGGTGCTCCACATTGAGCCACTTCTCCACCTTCGCAATGCCCTCTTCGGTCGGGGCAATCCGCCGCTCCTTCTCCTCGACAATGTAGTCCTCGTCCTTCTTCAGCTTCTCGACCAGCTTAGCGAAGGTATAGTACAGCTCCGTCGGCTTCCCGGAAGGTCCGGAAATAATCAGCGGCGTACGAGCTTCGTCGATGAGAATCGAGTCGGCCTCGTCAACGATGGCATAGTGGAATTCACGATGCACCATCTCATTGGGGTACATCGCCATATTGTCGCGCAGGTAGTCGAAGCCAAACTCGTTGTTCGTACCGTAGGTAATATCACAGGCGTAAGCCTCGCGGCGCTGTGCAGAGGTAAGCCCATGCACGATCAGGCCAGTGCTCATACCCAGGAATTTGTAAATGCGGCCCATATCATCCTTACCCACGCGGGCGAGGTAATCGTTTACCGTCACCAGGTGGCAGCCGCGGCCTGTGAGCGCATTGAGATACAACGGGAGGGAGGCCGTCTGCGTCTTGCCTTCACCGGTCTTCATTTCGGCGATATTGCCCTCGTGCAGAACCATACCGCCAATCAACTGCACGTCAAAGTGACGCTTGCCGATGACCCGTACGGCCGCCTCGCGGACCGTGGCAAAAGCCTCAGGCAAAAGCTGCTCCAAAGTCTCGCCGTTGGCCAGCCGCTGCCTAAACTCCACAGTCTTGTGGGCGAGGTCGGCGTCAGAGAGCTTCTGGAACTCGGGCTCAAGGCTGTTGATCAGCGTCACCGTCTTGCGGTGGCGGTTGACAACCTTTTCACTGTAGTTGCCGAAGAGGCTCGTCAGGAACTTCAGTGCCACGGTTACACCTTCTTTATTAAGCTGCCAGGCACGTGCCGGCGCAATAGAAAAACCCGGTCGATATCAGGATGCACCTCGACCGGGATTTGGTTCGAAGTGAGACCCGTATCCGAGATATTTTAGCATGTTCGATCACGACGTTCAAGAAAACCCCTTCGCTTGGCTCAAACGCGGGCCGCCTCGGGCAGCAATGGCCCGGTCTGCCAGCACCCAAAGCCCGCCCGACACCACCGAATGGCCCCCCAGCACCACGGGAATCTCGCTGGACATGGCCGCCTCGGTGAAGGAACGTACCCAGGGGTCGTGAATCTTCTCCACCTGGCCAAGGTCGGAGTGGAACCGGTCCCACTCGCTCACCCGGCGCCCGCGGTTTGCGAAGACCACGCGTGTGTCGAAGAACACCGCCGAACAGATAGACTCCAGTCTCTTAAAGAAACGTTTCGGCCCGAGATCATCGATCATGTCCGCCACCAGGGAGACGACCGCCCCCTCCTCCTCCCTCCGGAGCGCCTTCATGCCACGCTCCTCAGAGAAGATCCGCAGCCGGACCCGCAGGTATCGATTGAAGTGATCAATGATCGGAGTGCCCACCCGCCCGATTGCCGCCACCTCGGGAAGGTCAGCGGCCAGAACGTCGGCCGCCTTCATGAGGCGGTCGGTTGGCCAATCAATCGCCTTCACCGCAGCTCGCGCCCGTGGCCCCCCGAGACCGGAAACCAACAGGATCAGGTAGTCGGTCGGGGTATCCAGGTCAAAGTGTATGCCGGCGGAGTTGGGTATCAAAATCCGTTCCATACCGGCCTCCCGAAGCAGCCAGCCCAGGAAATTGTCGTTGTCCGGCGGGGTAATGCGCTGTATGTAATGGGCCGGGTTCCACGCCACCAGGTCCACCGACTGGAGATTGTTCACCACCACGCACGGGGAGTGCTGAGACATTGCCTCCACGATCCACTGAATCTCGGCTTGCGAGATCAGCGGAAGGGCGGCTCCACTGCAGTACAACAGAGCGTCAGCACCAAGCTCGCTGACAACTCGCTGCAACGTTCGGCCGAAGTGGAAGGGCCCGTCGTCCCGGGTGTCATAAATCCGGGCGCCCAACCGCTCAGCAGCCCGCGCAAGCGCGGGGAAGTTCGTGGCCACAACCACCTGGTCCAGGCCTGCAGCCAGGTACTTCTCCACCGTGTCCAGCGTAATCGCGTGGCGAAGACCCGTCAGGGTTTCCTGCAGGTCATCCTGTGGGGCGGGGCCTCCCTCGAAAATAACAGCTGCCTTCTGCAACACCGAGCCTCTCCTTGCCAGTCAGGTGGCAAACAGTAGTATTCCATTTCCATTCGGTAAAAACCTTTGGCGCCCAACGCAAAAAGAAGCCCGTTATGCGGTGCAGACCGCACTCGGGCTTCTTCGGATCACTCCGGAGCGACGGTCACATCAGCCTTCACCGGATCAGCGACGAAGTAACCCTGCGAAACGAGTTCCACGGTCACTTCATATCCGCCGGCCGCCAGGCCTTCCAGCGCCTGGGCTGCGGCCCCATCTGCACTCACAGCGGCTTCGTAAACGCCAACGATGCCGCCGGTCGCCTTGTCCACCACAGTAAACCGCACGGTGCCCGCCCTGGTCAGGTCGGCGGCGCCCTCGCTGTCCGTGACCCGGGCCGCCAGGTTCAGCTTGCCGCCTGCAGCGGAACTATCACCGGTATACTGGAGGGCAGCCCTGCGGGCCAACACGGTAAGCACACCGGTTCCGCTTGCCGGGGCATGAGTCGAAGTACCTCGGAAGAGCGCCTCCACCACGTACTGCCCCGCCGGCTTATCAATCCGGTACGGCAGATAGGCGTAACCGTCCTCCTGAATGGGCGCCTCGCCGACCAACTGGCCGTCCACGTAGAAGACGATCGGCTGCCCCACCAGGCCGGGCGGGAACGCAGGCTTGCCCTTCCCGGCGCCCGCCGCGACCAGACTGCTCTGAAGCTTCATCTTGGAGAACGAGGCGTCGCTGGTCATGCTCGCCAGCAGCACCGGCGCCGCGTTCATCGCCGCGGAGCCGAAGCCTGCAGATAGGGTCGTGGTACCGCCCGAAGTGCCGGTAGGACTGACCACCGAGAAGGTTCCCGAGCCACCAGTGCCACCCGTGAAGGTGCCGGCCACGGGAGTGGCCGTGTAGTAGTTGTTGGTCTGAATCGAGACCAGGAACTCGTACCCGTTGCCTGCATTGCCGCAGTTCTGCTGCGAGTCTGTAATCGTCGCAGTACCGCCGGCCGGCACAGCCGGCAACGTCACGGTGGACGTGGCACAGGTCGTGTAGCCCGAGCTCGAGTTCGGGCGCACTTGGTACACGAAGGTAATCGGGCGTGCCACCGTGTTCCCGTAGCCGTCATTCTGCTCGGTGTAGGTGCCGGTGATCTTGTAGTTAGAGCTGGCACCCGCCTGATTCCAGACTCCGGTAATGGTTCCGCTCTCCGTCACGGTGGTGAGCGACCCGGAGCCGCTGGCCGAGTTCAGGTAAGCCGTACCGGAGGTGAACTGGGCACTCACCGCGATGGTCGTGCCCGCCGCATTGGTGTTCTGAGCGTTGATGACGCAGCTGGCATCGCCGTCAGGCGCTGTCGTGGTTGCCGTGCAAGACCCGAGAGACGTCGTGAAGACTATGCTCTGCCCCACCACGCCGCCGCCGCTCATCTGCATACGAGCCGTCACCGTCGGGCGGTCTGTGTACGGCACGTTCCCGTTGATCACGGTGATCACCGGCTGACCGGAGACCGCCACCGAAACCGTAGCGGTCGCTGTACCGCCGTTCCCATCGCTGATGGTATACGTGAAGCTATCCGGTCCGTAGAAGCCGCCGTTCGGCGTGTACTTCACCATCGTACCGATCACTACAGCCGTACCGTTGCCCGGAGTGCCGACTGACTGGATCGACAGTGTCTCACCAATGTCCGGAGCGAAGCTATCGTTGGCCAGCACGTTCACCATCACAGAGTTGCCGCTAATGACCGACGTGCTGTCGTCGGCTGCCGTGGGCGGGTCATTAACAGGAAGTACGGTGATCGTGAAGGTCGCAGAAGCTGTCGCCCCTAGGCTGTCTGTAGCAACCACCGTCACCGTCACCGATCCGTAAGCGTTGGCCGCAGGAGTGAAGGTGAGGACGCCAGTCGGGCTCAAGGCCGGCTGAGCTGAGAACAGAGTAGTGTCCGTGTTGGTCAGCGTGAAGCTGACGGTCTGCGAAGACTCGTTGGACGGACCCGGCGCAATCCCTGTCGCCCAGCCAGAGTAGGACTTCGCACCGGCATCCTCATTCACCGTAATGTCGGCACCCTTTGTGAACTTGGGCGGATCGTTGACGCTGACAATCGTCACGGAGACGGTGGCATTGTTGCTGTCCGTCACGCCGTCGTTGGCTTTGTACACGAAGCTGTCCGCTCCGAAGTAGTCCCCTGTAGGCGTGTAGGTCACTGTGGCCGTGCAGGTTGAGGTGCCGCCCGACACGCTGCAGCTCGGCGCCGAAATCGGTCCCAGCGTGCCGTTGGTGGGGCCAGTCACCACTGCAAACGTCAGGCTGTCGCCGTCCACGTCCGTTGCCGTCAGCGTGATCACCTTGGCGATATCCTCGTTCGTCGAGGTCGTCACCGCCTGCGCCACCGGCGTGTCGTTAACGGGGGTGATGGTGATGCTCACAGTGGCGTTGGCGCTGTTCACTGTACCGTCATTCACACGGTAGGTGAAGCTGTCGGCGCCGTTTAGGTTGAGACTCGGCGTGTAGGTCACCGTCGCCGTGCAGGTGGAGGTCAGTCCCGTCACGGTGCAGCTCGGCGCCGAGATCGGTCCCAACGTGCCCTTCCCGGGCCCCGTCACGACGGTGAACGTCAGGCTGTCGCCGTCCACGTCCGTCGCCGTCAGCGTAATTACCGTCGCCGCCTCTTCGGCCGTCGTCACGGTCACTGGCTGCGCCTGAGGCGCATCGTTGGCACCGGTGATCGTGAGATTCACTGTGGCGTTGTTGCTGTCGACCAGGCTGTCGTTCGCCTTGTACACGAAGCTGTCGGCCCCGAAGTAGTTCGAGTTCGGCGTGTAGGTCACCGTCGCCGTACAGGTCGTCAGACCACCCGACGTCGAGCAGCTCGGTGCCGAAATCGGACCCAGGCTGCCGTTCGCAGGCGGCGTTACGATCGCAAACGCCAGCGCAGCGTTATCCGGGTCGGTTGCCGTCAACGTGATGACCTTGGCCGTATCCTCGTTCGTAGTGGCCGTCACCGCCTGTGCCACCGGCGCATCGTTGACGCCGTTGATCGTCAGGTTCACCGTCGCCG
>JBOZRQ010000060.1:0-392034 GCA_050789255.1 Symbiobacteriaceae bacterium | reverse complement strand
GGCATGCGGACTGTTCTTAGGCTACAGTCCCCGTCTACGAGCTTGGGGACTGGGGAGACTTGAACTCCCTAGTTACGTAAACTGCGAGGCGTACAAATCGCAAGGGCCGCTCCCCCACCGGGAGCGGCCCTTTTCGTGGGCAGGGACATGAAATGGCCGCTGACCTTTCGGCGTTTCACGCCTTTTCGTCCCCCGCACGGCCTCGCCGCTTTGCGGCGCCGTGCTCGGAATGCGCTGATTACGCTGATTCCGGCATCACACGCTGATTACCAGGTAACTTTCCCCAAGTTAATATATCAATATATTTATGTAACCCAACAGACCCTACCTGGTCATCCGCGATTGTGATGAAAATCCGCGTCCTCCGCGCATCCGCGGCAGTAAAATGCCTCAATGCACCTCCACCGTATAGGTCAGCTCGTAGTCCGACGTGGCGTGCACGTGGGTACCTGCACGGTAGTCATCCTCTAGCCGGTGGACCAGGAAGGCTGCCCGTTCGCCGAGGGACTCGTCGCCGGTCATGTCCCGGTCGAAGACCTCGCACTGCACGGTGATATCCCGCACGGTCTCCTCGAAGCTGACGCTGGGCCCTTCCAGCTTCTTCTCATCGCCGTCGGACAGGCGCCAGACGCCCTCCTCGGGGATCTGGCCCTCGAAGTAGCTCTCGCCGTCGTTCATGGCAAACCGGACGTAAATCTCCCCGGAACCGAAGCGATCCCCGTCGTGCTTGATCTGCAGCCGCTCCAACCTGACCGTTACGTTCCTTGGCTCCATGGCGAACCCCTCCTGCTTCCAGTATGCCCGGCGCCATGGCTGCTACTACAGCGTACCATGGTAGCGATGGGCAAAGGAGGCGAGGGAGATCGCAAGTCCAACTCACGTATGGATCCAGCGCGCCAAGCGGGTGATCTTCGGCCCGCCCAAGGCCACCAGCCAGCAGGAGCACGAGCGGCTCGGCGTCGCCGCCGCCCTGGCGGTCTTCAGCTCCGACGGGCTCTCCTCGGTCGCCTATGCCACCGAAGAGATCCTCTACGTGCTGATGGCGGCCGGCACCGCCGCCGCCGTCTACTCGCTGCCGATCGGCCTGGCGATCATCGGGCTGGTCTTCATCGTGGCTGCGTCCTACTCACAGACGATCCAGGCCTACCCGTCGGGCGGCGGCTCCTACGTGGTCTCCAGCAAGAACCTGGGGCCCTACCCCGGGCTGGTGGCGGGCGCCGCCCTCCTGATCGACTACGTGCTGACCGTAGCGGTCTCTGCGACCGCCGGCGTGGCGGCCGTGGTATCAGCCGTGCCGGCGCTCCACGGCCACGAGGTGGCCCTGGGCCTGGCCGCCATCTGGCTGATCGCCTGGGTCAACCTGCGGGGCGTCAAGGAGTCCGGGCAGATCTTCGCCATCCCGACCTACGGCTTTCTGCTCTGCATCCTGATGCTGATCGCCTGGGGCGGCTATCGCATGCTGACCGGACTCTGGCATCCTGCGGCGCCCTGGTCGGCCGGCTTTCACCCGGGCGGAGCGGCCGTCTCGGGGGTCACCTGGTTCTTGCTTCTGCGGGCGTTCTCCTCAGGCTGCACCGCTCTGACCGGGCTGGAGGCGGTCTCCAACGGGGTGCAGGCCTTCCGGCCCCCCGAAGAGCGCAACGCCATGCGCACCATGGGGCTGGAGCGGACGATCCTCTATGTCCTCTTTGGCGGGATCACGCTGCTGGCGTTTGGGCTTCACGTGCTGCCCCGCCCCGGCGAGACCGTACTCAGCCAGATCGCCCGGGAGATCTTCGGTCAGGGGCCCATGTACTACGCCGTACAGGCATCCACCGCCCTGATCCTGCTGCTGGCAGCCAACACAGCCTACGCAGACTTCCCCCGCCTGGCCGGGCTGATCGCCCGGGACGGGTACCTGCCCAGGCGCCTGGCCAACCGCGGCGACACGCTGGTCTTCCACCACGGCATCTACCTGCTCGGCGCCCTGGCCTCCGGCCTGGTGGTGCTCTTCCACGGCGATACGCACCACCTGATTCCCCTGTACGCCGTGGGTGTCTTCACCGCCTTCACCCTGTCGCAGTCGGGCATGGTTGTGCACTGGGTGCGGCAGGCCCGGTCGAAGGGCGCCTCCGTCTGGCGCTACTGGCGCCGCCTGGTCCCCAACGCAGCAGGAGCGCTCCTCTGCGCCATCGTGCTGGTCATGGTCGCCGCCACTAAGTTTACCCACGGCGCCTGGGTGGTGCTGATCGTGGTTCCCGGGCTGGTGGCATACATGGCATACGTGGGACAGTACTACCGGCGCTTTCGTGGGCGGGTGCGGGCGCTCGCCACTGCCCGCATGACCATCGGCCGAGCCTCCCGGGTCAAGGTCGTGGTGGCGATCGGCGGCCTGACCCCTGTGGTGGACCACGCCCTGCGGGTGGGCCGTCAGCTCTCCCGGGACGTCCATGCCGTCTATGTCGCCGTCGACCCCGATGCGGCGGCGCGCATCCAGCGCAAGTGGCGCTCCGAGCGGCCCGAGACCCGGCTGACCGTCCTCCCGTCGCCATATCGCGACGTCGTCGCGCCGCTGCGCGTCTACCTCGACCAGATGCTGATCAACAACCCCCGGACCATCGTCAACCTGCTGGTGCCGGTGGTGGTGACCAACGACCCCTTCGACGCCTATCTGCACAACGGAACGGCGGAGCAGCTCCTGCGGGAGCTGCGATACAGCGAGGGGATCATCGTCACGGAGATCCCGTTTTACGTGGACATGAGCGCCAGGGCGCGACGGGTGATCGCCTACCGCCGCCGGCGCGGCCGAGTAGAGCCCTTCGTGCCGCCCGAGAGCCAGCGCATGAAGAAAGGCGAGGGGTAATCCCCTCGCCTTCTTCAGTCCCTGCGCCCGGTGGGCAGCACCTTGTACAGGAACTCCATGTCGGGAAAGCCCCGCTCGGCGCCCGCTGAGAGGGCGGCCTCCACATCGTAGTCCAGACGCACATGCGTCACCGTGCACTCCCGCTCCGTGATGTCGAGAATCACGTAAGCGGCCCGGGGGTCGCCGTCGAAGGGAAGCCCCACGCTGCCGGTACCGATCAACAGGAACGGTCCGACACGCCGGCTGAAGGCCCAGTGGGTGTGGCCGCATACCACAATGTCAGCCTCGCAGTTCTCCAGCGCCTCCAGCATTTCGGGCTCGGGGGTCCCGGGGAAGAGGAAATCCATGTTGCCCCGGGGCGAACCGTGCACGAACAGGAGTCGCTTGCCGACCACCTCCAGGCGGTACTCCTCCGGCAGATCGCCCAGCCACTGCAGGTCGCCCGGCTGGAGCCGGGCCCGGGTCCACGCCCGAATTGTGGGCAGCGGGTCGGGGAGGCTGCCCTCGGTCTCGGTCAGCCAGACCTCCGTATTGCCCAGGATTACGGGGGCGCCCATCTCCCGCACCGTGCGGACGCACTCCGCGGGGTAGGGCCCCCGGAATGCCACGTCGCCCAGATTGATGATACGGTCCACGTTGCGGCGCTCGAGGTCGGCCCGAACCGCCTGGAGCGCAGGCAGGTTGCCATGGATATCGGAGATGATGCCAATGCGCATAGGTCTATCCCTCCAGCGTTGCATTAGGGCCGCCAGCCATCGTCCAGATCCCGCTCCAGCTGCTGTAGATCATGGGGCATGGGCGCCTCAAACCGCAGCACCTCCCCTGACAGCGGGTGCGCAAAGACCAGGGTCGCCGCGTGCAGGGCCTGGCGCCCGGGCGGGCCGGCCGTGCCGTAGAGCTCATCCCCCAGGAGCGGGTGTCCCATGTGCGACATATGTACCCGAATCTGATGGGTTCGTCCGGTCTCCAGGGCCAGGCCCAGCTTGGTCACCCCCGGCCAGCGGCGGAGCGCGGTCCAATTGGTGACCGCCCGCTGCCCGGTGGCCCGCCATTCGTCACGCAGCGCCTGCCCGGCAGCCTCCGCCTGAGCCAGCTCCGCCTCCTGCTCCGGGGTGCGGGGGCCAATGGCCGCCTCCCGGGCCACGGGATGGCCCCAGACTCGGCGCATGGGCACCTCCACGGTCCCGGAATCGTCAGCCAGCGCGCCATGGACGAAGGCCAGGTACAGCCGCTCCAGCTTGTAGCGCTCCAGGGCGCCCGCCAGGCGCTGGGCCGCCAGCGGGGTCTTGCCGAACAGCACCAGCCCTGAGGTCTCTCGGTCAATGCGCAGCACCGGCCGGGCCACAGGCTCCTCGCCGCGCCCCATGAGATGATAGGCGACTGCGTTGGCCAGCGTACCGCTCACATAGTCCCGCACCGGATGGACCACCTGGCCTGCGGGTTTGTCGACCACCAGCACCTCGCTGTCCTCGTAGACGACCGATAGCGGCAGGGCTTCGGGCTCCACCCGCCCCTCCGACAGCACCCGCACCTCCACCTCTTCGCCGCCCTCCAGCACGTAGCTGACCCGGACCGGGCGCCCATCCACGAAGAGCCCCTGCTCATTCTTTGCCCGCCGCATCAGGTTGCGGGAGAGTTTCACCCGGTCGTACAGGTAGCGGCCCAGGCTCAGCCCCTTCGCCTCCGTCGGTACCTGGAAGCGCATGCTGATTCACCTCGCAGCTACATCTTTCCCGAAAAGTGGGCAAGCCCCCTGCCGCAGCAGGGGGCGAATTTTCCTAATTCCAGCTGGGCGGGTCGGCGAAGCTGTCGTCCTCCAGGTGCGCCATCAGCCAGGTGGCGTCATTTTGCAGCACCTGGCCCTCGGTCTCAAAGACCAGGCCCTCGGCCATGCCCTGCTGCACCGCCTCCACAAACCGGGTCAGGTGTGCCCGGGCCTCCCCCAGGTCGGATTTCGCCAGGCTGGCCTCGGCCTTCTCCACCTCGCTGAGCAGCTTGCCCTTCAGCCCGGTGTAGCTGTCCACCTTGCCCTTGGCGGAGAAGAGCTGCACCAGCTTCGCCAGGTCGGCGCCGGTCGCCGTGATCTCGAGCTCCACGGGCTCCGGCGAGGCGGCGGAGTTGCCGGCACGGTCACGGGCATAGACGCTCAGGCTGTACTTGCCCAGCGGCAGCTGCCAGAGCTCCACGGGCATCCCCGCCATGATCTCCAGGTCCCCGTTCATGTCCGCCACCACGGACTCCACACCGGAGATCTCATCCTCGGCGGCAAAGTCCAGGTACAGCATCTCGGAGTGCGTCATGCGGTCGCCCGGCGGATTCTGCATGAAGAGGCGGGGCGCCGTCTTGTCGATCGCCACCGTGAAGGTACTCGGCAGCCCTGCGACACCGTCGGCGTTAACGCTGCGGATCTGGACCCAATGAACGCCCTCCTCGGTGAGGGTAAAGCCGGCGGGCGCTGGGGTCCAGTCGCCGAACCCCAGACTGTACTCCACGTGGTCGGCGCCCTCCGTCCGGATAAGCGGGGCGCAGTCTACGGCCACATCGCCGCGGTACCAGCCGCGGGCGCCGCCCCGGACGGCCGACATGGTGCAGCCCGCCGGCCCATCCGGCCCGTTTCCCGGGCCCTCCACGGCCTGCCAGTCGCTCCAGTTCCCGCCGGCCTGGGCCCGGACCGCGACCTCCTGCCCGGCTGCGATGTCCAGGTAGGTCTCCACCAGCTCCTCGCGGCTGTCCAGCATGCCGTCGGAAGCAAACAGGCTGCCCGTCTCCAGGCCCACGCGGTACTCGGCCGCCTGAACCGTGCCGCGGGGTGTAGCCACCAGAGCCGACAGCTTGTAGACGCTGCCCCAGACCTGGGTCACCTCTACCCCGGAGATTGTCGGCGCCCGCTCGCCGGCCCAGACCAGCCGTGCGGCGGCTAGGAGCATCAGCCCGGCCGTCAGCAGGGCCCGGGTCCGCAAGTTCCGCATCATCGTGACCGCCCCCTTCTGCACCCTTTGGCAGATGTACCCCCATGGTACCGAACGTACGCCGCCCTAACCATATGTCTGTGGGGTTTTCGCCTCCAGGACGATGGTAATCCCTTAAAAATCGATTGGGTTAAAAAGGAGAACGCTACTCTGCGTCCAATTACTCTTAGACAGTTACGAAACCGTTGGAGGAGGCGGAGCGTTTTGTTCGTCCGTAACGTAATGATCGAGGATGTCACCACCGTATCGCCCACCGATACGCTGCAGCGGGCGTATGACCTGGTCCAGGCGAAGAAGCACGATTGCCTCCCCGTCATCAATGATGCAAAGGCCCTCGTCGGCATCATCCAGGTGACGGATATTTACGAAGCCTGCATGAAGCATGGTCGACAGGTCGCACTGCCCATGGCTGTGAAGGATGTCATGACCTCCGACGTCGTTACGATCTCCCCGGACGCCTTGCTTGAGGAGGCCGCCCGGGTCATGTTCGCCAAGGACCTGCCCTTCCTGCCGGTCGTCGACGACGGCCGCGTGGTTGGCATTCTGGGCGAATCCGACCTCTTCCGGTCCTTCGCCGAAATGCTGGGCGTCGACTCGAACACCACCCGCCTCACCATCGTCGCCCCCGAGCGCCGCGGTCAGCTGGCCCGCATCGCTGAGATCATCCGGGATGCCGGCGTCTCGATCACCCACGTGGCCGCCTTCCGCTCCAAGGTGATGGACCAGTACCAGATCGTCGTGCGCGTCGAGACCGACTCGACCAAGCCGCTGGTCGAACTGCTCGAGCAGCATGGATACAAGGTCATCGACGTCGCAGTGGACTAATCCTTACCTGATGCATACAGGGACCGGTTGCCGATATGGCAGCCGGTCCTCTTTTTGCTTCGGCTGCCAGATATCGTTGGTTGAGACCGAATGAAAATGACCGATATACTTATCGGGATACGGTAAACAAGGAGGCGAAATGCTGGTGACCAGGCGATTATCTGCGCTGCGCTTCGTGGCCGGCATCGTCGCCGGCCTCTTGCTTTCCCTGGCCGGCCTGGCGACCTGGTGGTACCTCCCGGCCCGTGGCCAGCCCCCTGCCGCGACCACAGCCACCGACGTTTCCGAGGCAACTAACATCCTGGTGCTCGGTGTGGATGAGCGCTCACACGACACCGGCCGCTCCGACACGATGATGCTGGTTCACGTGACCCCCGGCGGCCCGGTGCGCATGTTGGCGATTCCGCGGGACACCTTGGTCAGCATCGACGGGTACGGCGAGGGCAAGGCCAATTCGGCTTACACCTACGGCGGCCCGGAGCTGGCGAAGGCGTCGGTATCCCGCTTGCTGGGGCTGCCCGTCGACCATTACGTCAAGGTCAATCTGGCGGGCTTCCGCCAACTCGTCGATCTGATGGGCGGCGTCACGGTCGATGTGCCCAAGCCCATGCACTACGAGGACCCCTACGACCACCTGAAGATTGACCTGAAGCCCGGCCGCCAGCTCCTGGACGGGGAGAAGGCCGAGCAGTTCGTCCGGTTCCGCCACGACGAGATCGGTGACGATGTGAGCCGAATCCACCGGCAGCAGGAGTTCCTCAAGGCGGCGGCCGAGCAGGTGCTCTCCCCGGGCAACCTGGCCCGCCTGCCCAAGCTGATCTACACCGCTGCGGGCTTCGTGGACACAGATCTGCCCATCTCCCGCCAGCTCAGCCTCGCCTATGCGGTCTACTCGGCCAAGCAGGGCGACGGCCTGCTGCAGGAGACGCTGCCGGGACGGGGCGATTATGTCAACGGCATCTCCTTCTTCCTGCCGGACACGCAGGCTGTGGCCAACCTGGTCTCGGTCTGGCGGGCCGACTCGTGACCGAAGCTCAGCAAAACCCAACACCTCCCAAATCCCCGGGCCGCCCTTCGTCGTCCTAAGACGTGAAGAGCAGCCCGCGAGGCTGGGAGGTGTATTTCGTGATGTTGGCATTGCGCTGGGGAGCGTTCCCGTCGCCGTCACAGGTGACCGGGCGCCCTCATCTGAATCTGGTCGGGCCCCAGGCCGGGATCGCTGCCGGCGGGAGACTGCCCCGAACCGACCTGCGGACGCTGATTCGAGTCCGGCTTGGGGATGAGGAGGTCCGTGAGGCGATCACCCTGGCCTGGGCGCCGATCGTGGCCGAGGAGGCCCGGCGCTACGCCCGGAGCGGCGGCCCCCGGGAGGATCTGGAGGCCGAGGGGATGCTGGCGCTCTGGGAGGCTCTCTTTACCTTCGACCCGCAGCGGCACCGCACCGCACCCGAGCGGTACATACATAACCAGGTCCACCGGCGGGTTCGCAGCGCCTACCGGGAGGCGATGGGCTACGACCGGCCTGCCGAGGTGCCCCTGACCCTGGTGCAGGCCCTGCCTGCTCAGGAGGACTCGTTCGCCGCCGCAGAGCGCCGCCTGGACCTTGCGGCCGCCACGGCGCACCTGGCGCCGGAGGAGCAGCATACCTTTACCGAGTATCTGCGCCTGGCTGCCTCGGGCGCCGGGCCCGATGAGGCCGCCCGAGCGCTCGCCCAGTCCGGCGGGGCCGGGTTCGCTGCGTGGAAGAAGCGGATCGCCCGGGTCCGGAAAAAGGTGAGAAATCACCTCAGTGGTGTCCCGTCCGGGCAAAACTGAAGACATTGCATGGGTGAATCAATGATTTCGGGGAGGACTCTACCATGAGCTACCTTGTGCCAATGGTGATCGAGCAGACCAACCGGGGCGAGCGCTCCTACGACATCTATTCCCGGCTCCTCAAGGACCGCATCATCTTCCTGGGCACCGCGATCGATGACGATGTCGCCAACTCCATCATCGCCCAGCTGCTCTTCCTGGAGAGCGACGACCCCGACAAGGAGATCCACATGTACATCAATTCGCCGGGCGGCTCCACCTCGGCGGGCCTGGGCATCTACGACACCATGCAGCACGTGGGACCCAAGGTGAACACCTACGCCGTGGGCCTCGCCGCCAGCATGGGCGCCCTCCTCCTGACCGCCGGCACCGGCACCCGCTTCGCCCTGCCCAACGCCCGGGTCATGATCCACCAGCCCTGGGTCCAGGGCGGCATTGGCGGCCAGGTGACCGACATTGAGCTGACCGCCCGGGAGCTCCTGGACACCAAAGAGCGTCTGGCGTCCATCATCGCCAAGCACAGCGGGCAGCCGCTCGAGCGGGTCAAGGCCGACACCGAGCGCGACCGCTGGCTCTCCGCCGCCGACGCCAAGGAGTACGGCCTGGTGGACGAGGTCGTGGAACCGGGCTCCCTCAAGGTGAAGAAGGCATAGGGAACTTCTGCCGCGGATGCGCTGATGACGCAGATTTCCGGTCAGATCGCGGATGACCAGGTGAACATACCACGTCAAATATATTAATTTTCCACCTGGACCGAATCCCTCAGTCATCCGCGATTGCCTTAGAATCAGCGTACTCCGCGCATCCCGAGCACGGCGCCGCAACGCGGCGGGGCCGTGCGGGGGACGAAAAGGAGTGAAACGCCGAAAAGTCCGCGGCCGTTGTCATGCCCCAGTCCCGCCAGACAAGGCCGGAGTATGAACCTGAGACCGGGCTGGGCTAAAAACCCAGCCCGGTCTCTATATTTTGCTTTTCCCCCTCTTGACACCCAATGGGTCCAAGTTTTATTATGACTTACGAGTCAGTCATAAAACGAGGCGATGAGACGATGCCCAGGTCCAAGGCGCAGAACGAAGCGATTCGGGCGGAGCGGCGCAAGGCGATTCTCGATGCGGCCATCCCCCTGTTCGTCAAGCATGGCTTCTCCCAGACCAATATCTCCGAGGTGGCAAAGGCCGCCGGGGTCAGTCACGGCACGGTCTTCCTCTACTTCCCAACCAAGGAGGCGCTCTTTGAGGCCGCTCTGCGGGAGCCGCTCCCCTACCACCTCTCCGTCTTCCGGGAGGCCCTGGCAGGCGAAGGCACCCCACTGGAGCGCATCCGCCGGACCGTGGTCCGCCAGGTGCGGGACACACCTAAGCAGGAAGGCTACCTGCGCCTCACCCAGTATGTCCTGACCCACCGCGATCGGTTCACCGACCTGGCCCAGGACCTGTACGGCTACTCGAGCGCCCTGACCACCGACCTGGTCCCGGTCATCCGGGCCGGGCAGGAAGCCGGCGAACTGGGCCCGGGCGATCCCTACCTGATCGCCTGGAACTACTTCTCCTGGCTCATGGGCACCGGTCTGGTCCTGATCACCCCCGCCGACGACTGCATCTGGGAGCGCATCATCGACTACGGGCTGCGCATCTTTGGCCCCACGGGCCGGCACGAGGAGTGAACCCCACCA
Organism: Symbiobacteriaceae bacterium; assembly: GCA_050789255.1. GTDB lineage: Bacteria > Bacillota > Sulfobacillia > Symbiobacteriales > Symbiobacteriaceae > JBOZRQ01. The sequence goes on along the minus strand of JBOZRQ010000060.1, from coordinate 381,911 downwards.
TGGCTGCCATCTACCAAATCGAGAACCTGACCAAGGTCTACCGCGGCTCCGACCGCAAGGCCAACGACGGGCTGACCTTCGAGATCTACGAGGGAGAGATCTTCGGCCTGCTGGGCCCCAACGGGGCAGGCAAGTCCACCCTGGTGGGCCAGATCTCCGGCCTGCTCGCCCCCACCTCCGGCGCGATCAAACTGTTCGGCATGGATGTGGTCAAGCGGCCGGACCTCCTGCCCCAGTACGTCTCCCTGCAGCCCCAGCACACCGGGGCGCTGTGGGATCTCTACCCCGAGGAGGCGCTCTTTCACACCGCACGCTTCCGGGGCCTTACCTCCGCCGAGGCCCGCCGCCAGGCAAACGACCTCCTGGAGGAATTCGGACTGACGGGCATGCGGGGCCGCCAGATCCGCCGGCTCTCGGGCGGCCAGCGCAAGCTGATCGGCGTGGCCGTGGCGATCATCGGCCTGCGCCCGGTCATGATCTTCGACGAGCCCACCAACGAACTGGACCCCCAGGTCCGGCGCCTTGTCTGGGATAAGCTGCAAAAACTGAACACCCAGGGCACCACGATCATCCTGGTCACCCACAACGTGCTGGAGGCAGAGCGGGTGATCGGCCGGGTTGGCATCATCAACCACGGGCGCCTCATGGCCCTCGGGACCCCCGGCGACCTGAAGGGCCAGGTCGACCAGCGTGTGCGCCTGGAGCTGCAGTTCAAGGCCGACCCTAACGGCTTCACCCAGCTGCTCGAGGAGCTCGGCGACGTCCGGTCCCTCACCCGGCAGCACTGGTCGGTGCTCTGCCACCGGGAGGGCGCCCGTGGCGCCATCGACCGGGTCCTGGCGCAGATCGGGCTCGACTCCCTGGACGATTTCCGGATCTTGACCCCGTCCCTGGAGGATGTCTATCTGCAACTGGGAGGAGGCGTGAAACTTGGTTAGGTCGAATCACGTCGAATCTGTGATGGCCGCAGCGCCGTTTCCGCCAACCGCACAGACCGCCATCACATCGATCGGCCACTACCTGGGCCTGCTCCGGGTGATGCTGGCCGAGTACCGCACCACCTGGGTGATCCACGTCTTCTTCGGCGGTTTCATGCCCCTGGGCATGCTCTTTCTGTTCAAATTTGCTTGGGGCGATGTCACCCCGGAGCGGGCCGTCTTCCTGCTCGGCGGCAACCTGACCACCTCCCTGGTCTACGGCCCCACCATGATGCTGATCAACCGGATCGGCTGGGGCCGCCACAACCGTGACTTCGACTACTGGGCGGCGCTGCCGGTGCCGAAGCTGGCGCTGGTCCTGGCGATGCTCTCCGTCTCCCTCATCTTCGCCCTGCCGGGCCTCGCCGGCATCTATCTCGTTGGCACGTGGATGCTGAACCTGCCCGTGGCCGGCGTTCCGGTACTGCTGGCGGTGATTCCGGTGGCAGCGCTGTCGGTGGCCGGGTTCGGCGCCTTCATCGGCGCCTGGGCCAAGGACGGCCAAACGGCCAACGTGGCGGCCAACATCTTCATGGGCTTCGTCACCTTCCTCTCCCCCACGATCATCCCGCTTGATCAGATGCCGTCGCTGCTCCGTTGGCTGGCTGTCGTATTCCCCACTACATACGTCGCCGACGCGTTCCGAACGGCGCTTTCTGGCAACTTCGGGACGGGCCTGGCGTACGATGTTCTGATCCTGGCCGCGTACTCGCTCGCCTTCCTGGTGCTGGTGCAGCGCAAACTGGACTGGCGAGCGGGGTAATTCAACCCTCTTGGGGGGGACCTGTACCATGCAAAGCACCGACCCCCAGCCGCCAGTGGCGCACACACGTGACCCACGCAACCGCCAATACCGGAGAGTCCTGTCCGTCTTCACGGGCCTTCTGATCGTCAGCCTGCTCTCCGTCGCCTGCTGGCCGGCGGGCGCCGCCCCGCCTGAACCGGCGGCGCCCCCTGCGGTCGAGCGCCCGAGCGAACCGGAGCCCTCCGTTCCCGTCACCACGCCCCCGGTTGTCACCGAGCCGGAACCGGCCAAGCCCGAGCCACCAAAACCCGAGCCAACCAAGCCGCTCCCGAGCCTGCCCGAGGGCGAACCCTCCAAGCTGGTCGTCAGCGGCGACCGCTCCTGTAAGATGATCGCCCTTACCTACGACGCCGGGTCGGGCGCCGACGGCGCCGAAGCCATCCTCGACGTCCTGAAGAAGCACGGGGTCACCTCCACCTTCTTCCTGACCGGCAAGTGGGTCGAGAAGTACCCCGACCTGGCCAAGCGCATCGCCGCCGAGGGCCATGAGATCGCCAACCACACATACAGCCACCCCGACCTCACCAAGCTGCCTCCCACCGAGGTGCTGGACGAGATCAAAAAGGGCGAGGATGCGATCAAGAAGGTGACCGGCAAGGAGACTAGGCCGCTCTTCCGGGAGCCCTATGGCGCCTTCGATGACGCGGAGCGGCGCCTGGTCCGCCAAGCTGGCTACAGCTACAGCGTCTACTGGGATGTGGACACCCTCGACTGGCAGTTCCCGCCGGTGGAGACCCTGGTCAAGCGGATCACGGAGAAGAGCAAGAACGGGTCCATCGTGCTGATGCACCTGAACGTGCCCGACTCGGCCATCTCTTCCGACCAGGCGATCCCCATGCTCCGGGAGAAGGGCTACAACCTGGTGACCGTCAGCGAACTGCTTACCTGCAAGCCATAGCAGAAACGGGCGCCCCCGCCACCATCGGGGGCGCTTATCGTTTTGTGTGAATATAGCTAAGTAACGGAATTAATTTCACAGAGGCCGAAGAACTTAGCAGCCACCTATCAAGAGGTGCCTAATGTCCGCAAAACGGCCTGTAACCCCGAAGGACCTGCTCTGCTTTACGCCCCTGAGCGACCCGCAGATCTCCCCTGACGGCACTTTGGTGGCCTACGTCGTCACCACGGTGGATCCGCAGACGACCAAGAGCCGCGACACGATCTGGCTTGCGCCTACAAGGGGCGCCGCACCCCGGGCTCTGACGAGCCCCGTCGAGGGCAGCGACCGGGCGCCGCACTGGTCCCCCGACGGCACCCGCATCGCTTTCATCTCGGACCGGACGGGAAAGCCGCAACTCCACGTGATCGCTGTGAACGGCGGCGAGGCGTCCCTTGTGCTGACCAGCCAGAAGCCGGGCGGCGCCCCAATCTGGTCGCCCGACGGCAAGTTTATCGCCTTTACCGCCTCGCTCTTCGACAAGCCATCCGGCTGGGAGCCCTACCCCGGCGCCCCTGAAGGCGACCGGACCCGGGCAGAGCAAACCGCCGATGAGCCCGGCGGGGTCAAAGTGATCACCCGGCTCAAGTTCCGCCTGGATGGCGTCGGGTTCTATGGGGACAAGCGCACCCACGTCTTCGTCGTGCCCGCCGACGGCTCCGGGCCGGCCCGCCAGATCACCGCCGGCGACTTTGACCACACCGGCCCCACCTGGACCCCCGACTCCAAGTCGGTCATCTGCACGGCCCTTCGCCGCGACGATGCCGATAACTTCAACCGATCCGACATCTGGCGGTTTGATGTAGCGACCGGAGAGGCAGCCCTCATCTACGAGAATCCCGGGCTGGTGTTCCAGCCGCTGGTTTCTCCAGATGGGCGGTTCCTGATCTTCGCCGGGCATGAGAACCAGCACGCCGGTTCCACCAGCTTCCATCTGATGCTGCTCACCCTCGGCGACACGAAGGCGGTCAGCCTGTCGGCCCAGCTGGACCGGCCGGTGGGCCCTTACACCACCTCCGACCTGCGCAACCTCCCCCTGGTGGTTCATCACTGGGCGGCCGATTCCCAGGGCGTCTACACCCTTGTCGGCGACCGGGGCGACTCTCACCTGTTCTACTTCCCGGTCGATGGCAGCACCCCCACCAGGCTGACCAGCGGCGAGGACCGGACCGTGACCGACTTCAGCGTCGCTGCCGACGGCACGGCCGCCATGCTGATCGGCGATGGTGTCACCCCCGACGAGCTCTTCATCTTGCGTAGCGGCGAGGAGCGAAAACTGACAGACCACGGCGCCATGGCCCTGGATTTCGACCTGGTCCGCCCGGAGCGCTTTACATACAGCGGCGCCGACGGCTGGCCCATCGACGGCTGGTTGATCAAGCCGGTGGGCTATGAACCGGGCAGGCGCTACCCGACCGTGCTCTCGATTCACGGTGGTCCCCACGCCGCATATGGAACCGGGCTGGTTGTGCAGTTCCAGACCCTCGCCAGCGCCGGGTTCGCCGTGGTCTACACCAACCCGAGGGGCAGCCAGACCTATGGCCAGGGGTTCGCCACGGCGGTCATACGGGACTGGGGCGGCAAGGACTACCAGGACATCCAGGCCGGGCTCGACAAGGTGATCGAGATGGGCATTGCCGACCCCGAGCGCCTGGGAGTAATGGGATGGAGTTACGGCGGATACATGACCTGCTGGATGGTTACTCAGACAGGGCGCTTCAAGGCCGCCATCGCCGGCGCCCCGGTCGTGAACCGGCACAACGCTGTCGGCACGACCGATATTCCCTGGATGATCCAGTGGCACGGCGGGGGCAACCCCTGGTCCAAGGAGGGCGAGGAGAACCTGCTCTCCCGCTCCCCCATTCGCTACGCCGACCAGGTAACGACCCCAACCATGGTGGTATGCGGCGAGAGCGACCTGCGCTGCCCCATTGAGCAGGCGGAGCAGTTCTACCTGGCGCTCCGGCGCATCGGCAAGGCGCCGGTGGTCCACATTCGCTACCCCGGCGACTTCCACGCCCTCGCCAAGCCCAAACACAGGTTGGACCGGTACGAGCGGACCCTCGCCTGGTTCCGCCACTACCTGGCAAAATAACTACGAAGGCGCCCCCACAGATCGTGGCGGCGCCCTCTTCGTGTCCTTATGGGAGGATCCGCCAGAACTTGCCGGCCTGGTCCAGCAGGAGCGCACCGGAGCCCGGGGCCGGCAGGACGCCGTAGCCGCCCGACACCGAGCGAGGGGCGACCAGCGGGGTAAAGGCGCCCGAGTTCAGGTCGAACTTGTAGAGGCCGGACATCGCGGCGGTCACAGGGTCGACCTTGCGCATGCTCAGAACCCACAGGTAGGGACCGGAGCGGCCCACCACCTGACCGCCGGCGTAGTCGCTGCCCGAGGTGTTCCGGTTCAGCAGGGGCAGGCGGCGGACCTCCTTGCCATCCACGTACTGCCGGGCCTCCAGGTAGCCTGCTTCGGGGTTCCAAAGGTTCGTCAGCAGCCAGACCGAGCCGTCCTCGCCCGCCGAGACGGAGATCACGTTCTCCCACACCTGGTTCTGGCCCTCCGTCACGACAACCTGTCCGTCCGGGGTGACCTTGATGAGCTTGAACGCGCGGGAATCCTGCATGCCGAAGGCCCACAGCGTCCCGTCCCAGGCCAGGTCGGCCTGCTCCACCACGCCTACAGCATGGCTGGCGACGATCTTCCCCTGGCGGTCGGCCAGCATCAGCGTCTCCCGGGCGTCGCTGAACCAGAGGCGGCCGCTCTCGTCGACGGCCAGAAGGCGCGGCGACCGGTTCTCATAGCGAGCCACCTCGGTCAGGTTGCCGCCCGCCAGCCGTGCGAGCACCCCGTAGGTCCCACTGTTTGGACCGTTTACCACATAGCCCACCCAGAGGGCGCCGCCGGGCGCCGGCATCAGCGAGAAGCCCCAGGCATCCTCGGTGAAGGTATACCTCTGCGAACCGTTGGTCAGGGTCGGCCGGAGCGTCGCCGGGCCATCAAAGTACCAGGCGGGCTCCCCTTCCCCGGGGTGGCGGACCATGCCGGGCCGGTAGGCAGTCTCAAACTCGGTCAACTCCATGGTCGCCTTGCTGAGAATCCGCTGCACCATCACCAGCGCCTCGGCCCGGGTGGCGGTCCGGTTCAGGCCCAGCGACCCGTCCGGGTAACCGCCCAGGATCCCGTCACCGACCGCCACCGCTGCCCAGCTCTTCAGCCAGGCCGCGTAGCTCGATGCGTCGCTGGCGGTCAGCACAGCGTTCTGCGTGCCCACCAACGCCTCCTTGCCCAGGGCGCGCACCGAGGCCAGCACGATCTCCCTCCGGCTGATTGGCGTGTCGGGGCTGAGCCGATTCCCATAATCCTCCGGCAAGAGCAGCCCGGCTCCCACTGCCGCCTGGATCGTGCCCTGCTGGAAGCTCCAGTGGTCGGTGTCGGTGAACGCGGTAGGCGCCTCAATGCCGCCCTTGCGCAGGGCGCCGGTCAGCAGCTTGAAGAACTCAGCTCGGGAGATGGACCGGTCCGGCTTAAACGTCCCGTCCGGATACCCCGCAACATAGCCTGCAGAAACGCCGGACTCCACGTAGGTCCGGGCCCAGTGGCCCGTGAGATCGGTTGGGACCGGGGCTCCCGCCCGAACCGGCACGGCCGCGCCAAGAACCGCCGCCGCCACCAGCGTTGCCATAAACTTGCGCATACCTGGAAGACCCTCCTTACAACGTGCCAGACCAGGCGCCGCCTTCCGTGGAAGCGGTCGCCTGGTCTGGTCGGGTGGACCCTTACTCGGGGTGAATGATCGTCAACTGGTAATCCGCCTTGCCGCTGTCAGCCACGGCATAGATCCGGTAGGTGCCGGCGCTCAGCTTCAGCGACACGGTCTCGGGGTTGAGGTTCGGGCTGATCGCCCGGCCGACCGTGCGCCCGGAGGCGTCAACCACGTACAGGTCAAGGTCGGCCCGGGGGTCCGTGGCGGTCAAGATTGCGTTAAGGCTGCCGGCCTTGCTCATGGTGACCGTGTGAACCTCCGAGCGGGTGGCGCCCTCGTTCAGGCTGCCGGTCTTGGCGGTCACCTTGGTGCCCGGCGCCGGCGGGTAGATCACCTTCAACGCATAATCCGACCAGCCGCTGCTACTGACCACGCTAATGGTATAGGTACCCGTGGCCACGGCGTCAAAACTCAGGCCGGCCTTGCCGGTGGCCACCTGGCGCCCGCTGGGGTCGGTGACTGTCAGGGTGGCGTTGGCAGCGCTGAGCAGGCCGAGCTCTGCCGTCACCTTGCCCGGCGCCTTCACATCCACGTAGTACCGATCCGTCTGGCTCAGGCCAGCGAGCTTGCCAGTGAACTGGATCGACTGGCGCTGTGTGGCGCCGCCGTCCACGTTACCGGCTACCACCAGGGCGAAGCGCTGCGGGCCCTGGGGCACGTTGTACGCCTTCACCGAGACCGTGTAGGTGCCGTCGACGGGCGCTGCGACCACCACGTTCTCCACGTTGTTGGTGTGGTCAACCCCGGCGCCGAGCATATGGTTGCCCAGTACCTCCTGACCGTCCGGGCCCTTTACGGTCAGGTCCAGGTCGTTAACCAGCGTCCTTTCCGCCGCCGGGTTAGCGGGGTAGTCTGTCCAAACCAGCGTCACCTTCAGCGGCTGGCCCTTCTTCACGGTGTAGGAGTAGCTTTGCGCCTCGCCGGTCTGCAGGGCCCTCTCCTCGTTGACGAACTTGAACGGGCGGGCGTAGAGGCTCTGGTTCAGGTCGACCCGGCCCCAGCCGGTGTCCTTCCAGGTGAGGCCGGAGTCCATGGCGGCGGCGCCGTTGATCAGGGTCGCCTTCAAAAGGGATGCCCTGGGGGTCACGCCCAGCTTTTCGACGAAGTACTGACGGGTCACGGCGGTGGCGCCGGCCGTCAGCGGCGTGGCCATGGAGGTGCCGCCCATGTAGCCGTACTTGGTGTTGCTCTCATGCAAGGCCCAGAAATGCTCGTCCGAGGCCTTGCTGGAACGGGCCGACACAATCCAGGTGCCCGGAGCGACCACGTCGGGCTTCACTCGGTTGTCGCCGGTGGGGCCGCGGCTGGAGAACGAGGCCATGTCGCGGATGTTGGTGCCCATCTTCTGGTCCGGGCGGTCGTTCTGGGAAGCCCCCACGGTAATCGCATTCTTGGCGGTGCCGGGCGTCGAGATGGTGCCGTAGTTGGTCGATCCGTTGCGGTCGTAGTCGCCGTCGTTGCCAGCGGCAAAAAGAATGGTGTAGTCCGGATTCTCCCACATGAACTTGTCGACCGCGGCGGACTGGGCGTCGTAGACCGTACCGCCCGACTCGGCGGGAACACCCCAGGAGTTGGAGTGGATGCGGGCGCCGGCCCCGTAGGCCTGCTTGAAGAGCGTGCCCAGGTCCTCGGGGATGCCGCCCAGGCCGCCCTTGCTATCCTCGACCGCCTGGAAGACCAGCTTGGCGCCGGGGGCGGCGCCCTTGAAGAGGCCGTTCGAGGCAGCGCCGGTGCCCAGCACCGAGCCCGCCACGTGCGTGCCGTGCGCCAGGGTGTCCGAGGCGTCGCCGGGCTTGCCCAGGGCGTAAATCGCCTTCACCTGCCCCTGGAAGTCCGGGTGCAACGACGAGTCGTTCTTGCCGGTATCCAGGCCCGTGTCGGTGATCGCCACCACCTGGCCCTCGCCGTTCATGCCCCCGCTCCAGGCCTTGGTAACGCCCATGATCCCGGTCGCCTTGTCATTGAGGATCTTGTGATGGTGCACCGGTTCGACGTAGACCACATCCGGGTTGGCGGCGAGCTGGGCGACCCCGTCGCCGTCAACGCTGGCGGTCAGGGTCCCGCCGCCGAAGGTCGTAACACGGACCTGCGTGCTGACCTCGGCGCCGATCCCCTTCAGTTCCCGGTCGATCTTCATGACAGGGGTGTACTCGGTCACGCCCTCCACGAAGCCCAGCCCCTTCACCTGCCCCACCAGGCTGCTCTGCATGCGCACCAGGAAGGCGTTCTCGGGCAGGTAGTCGCCCAGATCGGCGCCCATGCTCGTCAGCGCCGCCTTATCGGCCTCCTTCACGGCGCCCGTAAACTGGACGATGTAGAGCCCACGGCCCTGAGCATCCGCCGGGGCGGCCTGCATGGCGACCATGGACCGATTCGAGGTCATATAGACGGTCCCATGCTTTAGCCGCACCGGCAGATTGACCGGAGCGCCATCGCGGGGGGCCGTGAATGCCGGGGCGCCAAAGGAGCCGGCGAGCACCGAAGCCGCGGTCATTAACGCTAGCATACGGCCCTTTTTCATGTGTTGTAGTCCCCCATCTTTCTCTATCACGAAGCTTATACGTACACATTTGTAATAACGTGGAACTATTCGTGTATCGTACGGTAGGGATAGAGATTCGGGGGGTGAATGACATCTCCTGCGGCTTTGGATTTGGAACATTCTGCCCTGTCGCATAGCTTTCGCCAGCCGAGCACAGTTCTGCCAGTCGGCGGCGACTCCAATTTCACGTCACGGAAGGGATAGACAATCGTTCGCAACGGTAGTAGGATGGGTTTGTCCGAACGTAGGGCCGAATGAAAGCGAGGGATGTGCCTTCCTCGAGAATATTGGTCCCGGCGAGCTTATCCTGATTATCTTGGTGGCGCTGGTTATTTTCGGGCCCTCCAAGCTGCCCGAACTTGGGCGCAGCCTCGGTCAGGGGATCCGCGAGTTCAAGAAGGCGACCCAAAGCATTACCGAAGAGGTCACCAAGGCTGCCTCCGACGAGGTCACTGCCGTCACACGTTCCGACTCTGAGGCGAAGAGCTAACGCTGTCCGCACAGCAAAGGCGGCGACCAACTAACTGGTCGCCGCCTTTTCATGTCTAGGTTCCGTTAGTTTACTTTTGGTTGTACCATGCGGAGCCAAGGGTCTTGGTTGTAATGGGCGGACTGGTGCCGACGCCCTCTGAAGCCCAACTGCTACCGGTTATTACGACCGATAACAAGCAAGCGAGCAGCAGTAGCCAGAACAGTTTCCTCATGGGGTGTCCCTCCTTTCTCTGACGCGTCGATCCAGAGGCGGGTCGCTTCGTTATGCAGGTCCCACCGCTCGGCCTTCTCTGCGTGGTTACGGGCGACCATCGAGCAGCGCTGGGCCTCCTCCCGCTGCCCCTCAACGAGAGCGATTCGGCCCAATGTAATATAGGTGGTGGACAAGTGGGTCCTGCGCTGCCGATCGTCAAGCGCGTCGAGCACTTGCTGGCAGGCAGCCTTGGCCTTGGCGATGTCGCCATCGAGGAGGCTGAGGGCGGCCTTGTCGACCCATAGCGAGGTGAGGCGGCTGAGCGAAAGCGTTTCGCGGACGTTCTCGGCCACTGCCTCGAGCTGCTCACGGGCCCCCTCGGCGTCGCCGAGCAGAATGAGCGCCCAGGCCAGGTTCTGCCGGATTTGCGGCTTCAGGCCCACGCGAGACTCGGGGAGCTCCAGGGCGCGACGGTACTGCTGCACCGCCTCGCTCAGCCGGCCGGAATGCCGGTACGCAACGGCGAGGTTGTACCGGGCGATATCCTCAAACTGTTTCCAGGCGGCGTGCTGATCCAGGCAGGCCACATAGGCCTCAAGGAGCGAGGCCGCATCGGCCACACGGCCAATGCGCAGCAGCGAGTTGCTAAGGCAGAGCCGAACACGGCCTTCGAGGTCGATGTCGCTGTGCTGTTGCGCCCACGACAGCGCCTGTTCACCCGCGGCAATGGCCAGGACGACCTTGTCGGCGGTTTGCGCTGCATCGCTCTTCAAATAGAAGACCCAACCCACCTTCTCCGGCGGGCAGTCGCCATTCATGAGGACGCCGTCGGCGTGCTGCAGGACGAAGTCGGCTTCGCCCCGGGCCGCAGCGGCCAACAGCTTACCGTAGTCAACCACCAAAATCCCCCTCCAACACTCAGACTCGGAGGCGGTTCCCCCTGGCAGTGCCCTTCAGCTTCGTTCTCTATTCCCTAATTTTTCCCAACTTCCTGCTTGCCGCGCTGAGAATTTTTGATAAGGACTGGAAACTGCGAATTTATCCCAGTAGATGAAGAGGCGAAACGAGACCGGGCGCCCGATGTAGGGCGCCCGGTCATCCTTTTAGTGCGGCAGCAGGTCGATTCGGTCGGCGCCATGCACCCGCAGGTCCCTGGCGATCGACTGCGCGATGTCCGGGTCATAGGCACGGGCCACCACCAAGGTGTTGCCTTCGTAGAGCTTGTCCCCCCACCGCTTGCCCACCGGGTTCTCGTCGCCGATCCCGATCGCCCCGGTTGCAGCGGTCAGGTACCAGGCGGACTCCCCTTCGGGGGCCGGCGGGGTCATATTCTCCCACTCCGCCTCCCCGATGATGTCCAGCTCATCGGCTGCCAGGGTGTACTCGTCGCGCAGGTATGCCGCCACTAAATCGGCGTCGCCGCTGTGTTTGAAGAGCCCAACCACCGTGTGCCCCAAGGTTCCATCGCCTCCTAGCGGCTAGTGTGGCTTGGGGCGGGCTCGTCCATGCCTGTGGGCGCTATCGGCTCATGGGAGGACGCACCGGTCCGTGGGGCAAAGCCCGCCGCTGCCGGTATGTGGATGGGAAGATGCGCACAGCGAACCCGAGGCCGGCCGCCAGCACCACCAAACTCCATGCGCCGGCCAGCCAGTGCCCCTGCCACAGGTTAACCAGGGCGGCGGGGGCCGCAAAGGCGATCAGGGCCTTTCCGGTCTGCGGGCGCGGCAGCCCGGCGCCCACGGCCCGCCCCAGCAGCCACGCCCCGGAGATGCACCCGCTCAGAAAGGCGCCCCCCAGGGCAAAGAGCAGCGGGTCGGTGGTCAGGCGCGCCAGCAGCGCCATGCCAAGTGCCGCTGAGAGGTGAACAACCGCAGAGATGAAGTACAGGGCAAGACGCACCGGGAGCACCCGCCTTTCTGAGCATTCTGCCTTTAGTATACCAAGGAGGGATGGAAACCTCCAGGGAACAATCACAATGACACCCGAATGGCCCCGTGGTACACTGGTAGCGTAATTCCTGAGGAGGTAGCGCAAACGTGGCAAAGATCGATGTGGAGTACATCGCTCGGCAGACCGTGGAGCTCTGCCAAATTCCCAGCCCGACCGGGTTCGCCCATGCGGCCATCGACTACATGGAACGTGAGTTCAGCCGGCTCGGTGTAGAGACCCGCCGCACCAAGAAGGGCGCCCTGCTGGCCACCCTCCCCGGCGCCGACACCCAGAACCCCCGCACCCTCTCCGCCCACGTGGACACCCTGGGCGCCATGGTCAAGGAGCTCAAGTCAAACGGCCGGCTCAAGCTGACCCGCATTGGCGGCTACTCCGGCAACACGATTGAGGGCGAGTATGTCCTCGTACATACCCACGACGGCCGGGCCATCTCCGGCACGGTGCTGGTGACCAAGGCCAGCACCCACGTCCACGGGCAAGAGCACTACAAGCAGGAGCGCGACGAGGAGAACCTGGAGGTCCGGCTCGACGAGCGGGTCCACTCCCGGGCCGACGTGGAGGCGCTGGGCATCCAGGTCGGGGACTTCATCTCCCTGGACCCTCGTACCCAGTACACGCAGAGCGGCTTCATCAAGTCCCGCCACCTCGACGACAAGGCCTGCGCAGCCATTCTGCTGGGCCTGGCCAAGCTGATTCGCGAGGAGAATGTCAAGCTGGCCGCCACCACCCACTTCTTCATCTCCAATTACGAAGAGGTCGGCCACGGTGCTGCAATGGGCTTCCCGCCCGAAACCGCTGAAATGATCGCCCTCGATATGGCCGTGGTCGGCAACGGCCAGACCGGCGACGAGTACTCGGTCACCATCTGCGCCAAGGACAGCAGCGGCCCGTACGACTACGAGTTGACCCGGCGGCTGCAGTACCTGGCCTCCGACCAGGGCATCCCGTATAAGGTCGACATCTACCCGTACTACGGTTCGGACGCCAGCGCTGCGCTGCGGGCCGGCGGCCAGTTCAAGACCGCCCTGGTGGGCCCCGGCATCGACGCCTCCCACAGCTACGAGCGCTGCCATGTGGACTCCCTGGAGCGCACCGCCTGGCTCATGCTGGAGTACCTGAAGCGATGAACAGGGTCCGCACCTTCTGGAGCGACGCCGATCAGGCGCCGCTCATCGTTTTGACCGACTTCGATTTCACCATCAGCAGCGTGGACGTCGGGGACCTGGTGACCGAGACCTTCGCCCCGCCGTCGGCCGAGACCCTTCGCCGTTTTGCGACCAAACAGATCGGCACCCGCCTGTATTGGCTTGACTCCATGGTCAGGGCCGATCCGGTGCAGGCAGCCGAACTGGCGGCCACCATCACCATCGACCCCGAGTTCGCCCCCTTCGCCGCCTGGTGCGAGGAGCGGTCGATCCCGCTGGCCGTGGTCAGCGACGGGTTCGGCTTTTATATCGAGCGGATTTTGGGCCGGGAGGGCCTGTCCCACCTGCCCGTGATCTGCAACGAGATGGAGCGCCCCGGGGAGCTGCTCTTCCCGCACGGCAACCCCGCCTGCGATTTCTGTGCCTGCTGTAAGGCCCAGGTGGCCAGGCGGCTCAGGAACGCCGGCAAGCGTGTGATCTATATCGGGGACGGGGTCAGCGACCTCTACGCGGCCCGGTATGCCGACTGGGTGTTTGCGAAGGGCCGGCTGGAGAGGTTCATGAAGGAGCACGGCTCACCCTACTACCCCCTGCATAGCTTTGCTGACGTTTACCGCGCTCTGTCGGCCAACCTGCCCTCCTTCATGGATGGCTCTGCCCCGCGCCGATCAACGCTGCCGGCCGATTCGCGCTGCCTTTTTACGGACTAGGGGAACACTTTTCATGAGGTGACATCTTATGAACAAGTGGGCGCCCTACCTTCTGGTTTTGCTTGTGCTCATGCAGGGCATGACGGTGCACAATCAGTCTGGACTGCGGACCGAGATGATCAATCTACGGCAGCGCCAGGAGGCCGACGCACGCCAGAACCAGCTGGCCCTGTCCAACCTCGATGCTGCCTTACGCGAGCGGGAGGCGGTTCCGGAGTGGCTCACCAGGCCCGAGGTCACGGTGACACCGGACCCGACCTGCCGGGAACACCGGGTCTCCGTCTCCTGGAGCCTCAGGGAGTGGACCCCTGGTACCCGCTCGCACTTGCAGTACCGTCGGGGAGCTGGCGACGCCTGGCAGGAGGCAACCGTGCGGGACCTTGGCCAGCAGAGCTACGCCGCCGAGGTGCCCATTACCGGAGGCCCGGGACTGCTATGGCGGGTCCACGTTACCGCGCCGAACCGCACGGGTCCGGCTATGGTCTATTGGCCGCCCGAGGCGGAGCAGTTCCGCGCAGGGTTCCTTGCGGAGCCGGCCCTCCAGTACCGGATCCTGGCCGACGTGCCCGGCGGAAGCCGCGCTGCGGCGCCTCAGCCCATTGTTCTGGGCCACTCGCTGACGATCGATGCCACGCTGAGCGTCACCGCAGGGGCAAACAACAGCTTCGAGGTCACAGCCCTGACGCCGATGCCCCCGGCGAACCCCTGCGTAGCGGTCGGCAGCCTGGTGGCACGGCCGAAGGCCGGCGATCAGCCGCTGGGCGAGTTCCCGCTCCAGGCGCAGGCCGACCGTCCGGGCCGTCTGGCGGTTCAGTTCACCACGCAGCAGGCCCCGACCGGCATCGACGTGGCTGTACAGTACGGCCAGGGGTTGAGCACCGTCATCCCGGTCAACCTCGCCCGCTGACCTAACGGCGCACCGGGGCGATCATCCCGTAGAGAATCAGCTCGGTCCCAATGGCCACGGCCTTCACATCGAGCTGATAGAGGACGCCGTCGACCTCGAAGAGGTTGCCCTGAAAGTTGGCGTAGAGCATCAGGAAGCTGACTTCGCTGACCGGGCGCCGCTCGTACTCGCTCAGGCGCTTCTGGAGCTGCCCCTCGACCTCCAGCGCCACCCGCTTCTCCTTATCGGGCGCCTCGATGTGCGCCCGGGTCCGCTGCACGACCAGCCCGCTCTGCCGCTTGCGCTCCGCCTCCTTGAGCTTGGCTACCTCACCCTCAAGGCGCCCCGCACGCGCCTGCGCCTCGTCGCGCTGCAGGCGCAGTTGCTGGATCTGACGGCCCGCCAGCACCGGGAAGAGCCAGAGGGCGCAGGCCGCGCCCAGCAGGAAGGCAGCGGCCAGGCGGGTTTCCCGGCCGGTGCGGCTCATGGCTCCTTCCCCGCCACCTGGTTGAGCAGCAGGTAGCCCAGGTGGGCGCCGACCATGGCTGCCAGGAGAAAGAGGATCTGCCGGACCATGACCCGGCCCTGCCCGCCGAAGAGCCCTTGCTCAAGGCCCCGCAACGGCTCAAAGCTCCCCGAGAGCGCCACCAGGATGCCCCACAGGCGCATTTCGTCGGCCAGGAACCGGAGCCGGTCCAGCGGGTGGCCGCCCATCAGCAGTGAGGCGGCGGCACCGCTGAGGGAGCCGCCCAGGGTGACCCCCAGGGCGATCAAGAAGTTCCCAAGCAGCTTGCCGGCCAGTAGTTCGTCGATCACGCAAACACCCCCCTGCCTGGAGCCTACGCTCCGGACAGGGGGGTGATTCCGATCTCAGGAGATCCCGGCGGGCATGATTCCCCGGCGGTTGGGCTCGGGGATAATTCTCCCGCTCAGCCAGAAGGTGCCCTGGGCGACCCCGCCCACCTCGGGCGCCCCGGTGACGGAGTCGGGGTCGGCGATCACATCGAAGGTGCACCCCAGGGTTTCGACCTGCAGGACGTGAAAGTGGCGCCCTGTGACAGGGTTGGTCGCCAACCGGGCGGAGCGGATGTGCCCGGCAAAGAGCGCCAGCGCCTCGGGTTCGGGGTTTTCACCCTCTTCTGCGCCAAAGAGGCCCAACGGAAAGTAGGACTCGGCGGCGAAGCGCGGCTCCTCCTGGGCGGCCACAAAGGCCTCGTCACTGGGGAAGCAGCTCAGGTCGTGTGCGAAGGCGGCCACCTGCACGGTGACCACCGCCCCTTCCTGCGCCTTCGGCCGGGCCAGGTCAAAGTCGGGCAGGTCGAACAGGACCGGAATCCCGTCCTCGGCTTTTTCCCCGGTCGAATTGATCCAGCCTTGCAGCTTCCCGTCGAGGGGGTACTCCGGATGCGGGCGTAAGCTGCTGACCCGGACCGGCAGGCGGCTCTTCCCGCCGAAGTGGGGGTTCATGCCAACGATCTCCCGATTGTGGACCTGGACCCAGAGCTCAACGCCCTCTCCGGGCGCCCACCTGGTGTACCTGCCGGGACCGACCGGCACCCCTTCGGTCGCGGCCTGCACCACCAGCTGGTGGAATTCCTCCTCCGACGTGACGGGAAACCCGATGGCGCTCAGGTGGCTGGCCACACTCCCTACCCCTTTTTGCATCAAGTGCTATATAGACCGAACCAGATCGGCAAGGGTTTCATTGGTCGGTGCAGCGATGCCCAGCCGCCGCGCCCGCTCGGCCACGGCGCCGTTGATCGCATCGATCTCGGTGCGGCGGGCGGCCTCCACGTCCTGCAGCATCGATGAGCGGTTGGCCGCCGTCGCCTCTGCCACTGCCAGGGTCCGGGCCACGGGCTCATCGGCCAGCGTCACGCCGGAGGCCCGGGCCACCTCGCCAGCCTCGCGGGCGGCCGCCTCCATGAGGCGCCGGGCGCCGGGCCGGCGCAGGAGCTCGCCGTTAGGCACCCGCAGCAGGGCCGTCAGGGCGTTAATGCCGCAGTTGACCGCCAGCTTGCCCCACAGCAGGGGCTGCGGGTCCGCCACCGCCTCGGTGGGGATTCTCGCCTGGCACAGGAGTTCGGCCACCGGGGCCGGGTCGGCGCCGCCGGGCGCCCACGGGGCCAGGTAGGTCGGGCCGCGCCCGGCGTGACGGACCCGGCCGGGTGCCAGCAGGGTGGCGCCCTGGGCGGTGGTGCCGGCGAGGACCCTGCCCGGGCCCAAGACCTCTGCCAAAGCTTCGGCGTTTCCAAGGCCGTTCTGCAGGGTGAGCCCCACCGTGGACGGCCCGATTGCGCCGGCGGCCCAGCGCAGGGCGTCTGCCGTAGCGTAAGCCTTCACCAGCACCAGCAACAGGTCGACGGGCTGCGAGGGCGCAGTCGTGACCCGCACGGGCGCGCCCTCGGTCCCCTCGACCTCGAGCACATCGCCAAAGGGCCTCTGAGCAAAGAGCCACACCTCGGCGGAGGTGTGGCTGCTCAGTGCGTGAGCAAAGAGGGTTCCCAGGGCGCCGGCGCCCAGGATTCCGACCGAGCGGATCATGCCCGGACCTTCTCGGCGGTGGCCGCAAGCAGCTCCTCGTGCTTCATTTTGAAGGAGTGCTCCGGGCCGGGGAAGGTACCGGCCTCCACTTCGGCGCAGTACTGAGCGAGGCCGTCGGAAATGGCGGCGCCCGCCTCGGCGAAGCGCTTGACGAACCGGGGCTGCAGCCTGTCATACAGGCCAAACATATCGTGCCACACCAGCACCTGGCCGTCCGTTTCCGGGCCGGCCCCGATGCCGATGGTAGGGATGCTTAGCTCTCGGGAGATATAGCCCGCCAGCAGGGACGGGACCATTTCCAGCACGATGCTGAAGGCGCCCGCCTGCTCCAGTGCCTTGGCGTCGTCGATCATTTGCCGGGCGGCCTCGGCGTCGCGCCCCTGGACCTTCCAGCCGCCCAGGGCGGCCGCGGTTTGCGGGGTAAGGCCGATGTGGCCCATGACCGGAATGCCGGCCCGAACCAGCGCCCGCACGGTGTCGAAATACTGAACCCCGCCCTCGAGCTTGACACAGTCGGCGCCCGCCTTCATGAACTCATTGGCGTTGGTCACCGCCTGCTCGGGGCTTACGTTGTAGCTGCCGAAGGGCATGTCGGCAATGGTGAAGGTGTTCGGCGCCCCCTTGAGCACCGGGCGCAGATGATGGAGCATTTCCGCCATGGTCACCCCTGTGGTGCCGGCGTAGCCCATCATTACCATGCCAAGACTGTCGCCTACCAGGATCGCGTCTACCGGGGCCCGGTCTGCCAGCACGGCGCTGGTGTAGTCGTAGGCGGTGACCACCTTGATCTTCCGCCCTTCGCGCTTAAGTGCGCGGAAACTAGGGATCGTGAGCCTTTCCTTTGTCACAAGAGCCACCCTTTCTCGTCTCAGCCTTCGTGTGAAGGTCTCAGCGTTGGGGACCACCTTGAGTATACCAATGTTCTGGCAGCGAAGCGATACCCTATTTCGCGGCGGGCAGCCCGCCCATGGCCACGCTGCTGCGCACCGCATCGAGGACGGCCAGCTCCACGGCAATCGCCGCAGCGGTGCCGGCCACGCTCACGTCGACGGGGCTCTCCCCCGTGGCGAGGCAGAACAGCGTGTCACCGTCGTACATGGTATGTATCGGCGAGATTGTGCGCGCCAGGCCGTCGTGGGCCATGCGGGCCACCTTGTTCGCCTCCTCCTTGGTCAGAAGGCCACCGACCGCCACGACGCCGATGGTGGTGTTCTCACCGGCCGCCTGCCGTGCCTTGGCTTCGAGCAAGAGCCTGGTCGTATTGGCATAGCCGCCATCCGAAAGCCTGGGGCCTGCGATGATGGTCTCCCCGTCCCGCACGTCGCCGAAGGGGTTGACCGCAACGATCGCCCCTACGGTGATGTCGCCCACGAGAATGCTGGCGGAGCCAATGCCGGTCTTGGTCGCCCGTGCGATGCCCAGCGCCTTGCCCGCCGTGCAACCGGTGCCGGCGCCCACGCAGCCCCGGGCCACCGGGCCGCCCGTGGCGGCCTCGCAGGCCGCATAGCCCATCGCGGCGTCCGGCCGGACCTTCGCCGAGCCAATGCCCAGGTCATACAGCACCGCCGCCGGCACGATCGGCACGCTGGCCTCGCCTGTGGCGAAGCCCAGCTCGCGCTCCTCCAGCCAGCGCATGGCGCCGTCGGCGGCGGCGAGCCCGAAGGCCGAGCCGCCGCACAGCATGACAGCATGCGCCCTGGTAATCAGGTTCCCAGGGCGGCACAGGTCGGTCTCCCGGGTGCCGGGAGCGGAGCCCTCCACCGCCACCCCGACCACCCCGCCCTCTGGCGCCAGCACAGCGGTCACCCCGGTGAGGGCGGTCAGGTCCTGGCTGTGTCCAACCAGAATGCCCGGTACATCGGTAATGTCGTTCTTAGGGCCTCGCTCCCACATGGGCGCCCGCCTCCCCGTAGACCCCCCGGTACTCGGGGGGCAGCAGCTCTGCCACCTTGCGCATCATCGCATCTGCCACCGCCTGCCGGGGATCCTCGTCGCCCTCCGGGGCAGCCAGGGCGTCGACGCTGAAGGGCTTGCCGAAGGTGACGGTGATCGTCGCACCCTTGTGCGGCTTCTCCCCGCCCATGTCGGTGTCGTTGATCGGCAGGAACTTCTCGGTGCCGGTCAGCGCCACCGGCACGACCGGCACACCGGCCCGCTTGGCGATCAGGGCGGCGCCCTTCTTGGCGCGAATCAGAGTCCCGGTGCGGCTGCGCCCGCCCTCTGGGAAGATCAGCACCGAGTGGCCCTGCTTGAGGGTCTCCACGGCCCGCTTGAGCGCCTCCACATCCGCCGAGTTGGGCCGGATCGGGATCGTGTCCACCGCATCGGTGCCGATTCGGGTCATGGTTGTCGACTGGAGTTTCACCCCGGCCAGGAAAAAGACCCGCTTGGGCCTAAAGGCCCGATAGAGCGCGAAACCGTCGGCGTTGCTCAGGTGGTTGGCAATAAACAGGCACGGCCCGTCCGGGATATTCTCCCGGCCGGTCACCACCTGGCGAGTATAGTACTTGTAAATGGTGTCCATGGCCGTTCGGACGACCGCCTTGCGGGCGCCCTGCGGCAGGACGGAGAGCAGACCGAAGATCATCTGCACCACGCGACCGACGCCTCCTGCTGCTAGAAGCTCATGATTGGGCTTCCGTTATTTCTGCGCCCGCCCGGCATGTCCCTCCACGTAGTGTGCCCTTCCAACTACAAAGGCCGTGCCTTTCATGGCACGGCCTCGATTTACAACATCTAACGAACCGGGTTCTCGGGGCCGCGGCCACGGAACTTGTCAACGAAGGCGTTCATCTTGTCCTTGTCGAAGGTCGGCATCTTGAGCATGTTGTTCCAGGCGGTCAGGACCACGGCATTCTGGGCGTCATCGCGCGGGATGGCCACGACGCCGTCCCACTGGCCCTTGTAGGCGTTGGTGAGTGAGCGGATGTGGCCCATATCGGCGTCGCTGAGCTTCGCCTTGTTGTAGTAGATGATGACGTAGCCGTGCTCGAGGCTGTGGACCAGCAGCTCGTTAGCCTGCGGTGCGGTGTAGAAGCCCGGCAGCACCCAGGTCTGGTAGTGGTCGCCCGAGGTGGGCGGGTCGTTCTTGTAGGTGATCTTGGTGCCGTCAGCCACGTGGCCATTGCCCTCCGAGGTGAAGGTCTGAATGCCCTCAAGCCCCGTGACCGCGGCGGCACCGTCGGCTGGCTTTTCCTTGAAGACGCTGTCCCACATCGCGTACCCGAAAATGGCGACCAGAGCAAGGACGCCGACCGCAAATAGAGCCATCGACGCGCCACCGGAGCTGCTCCGCTTCTGCTTCTTGGCCATCTTCTTCCCCCCATATTCATTATCAAAGTATACTTTAATAGCTTACCAAGAAACCAGGCGGGGACGCAACCACGCGTCCCCGCCTGTTCTGTAATCTTTTGCTAATCGGCAGCGAGCGGGGACTCAATGTGGGGCTTTTCGCCCAGCTCCTCGGCCTGCTTCTTGAGGCTGGTGTTGCCCAGGAACTGTGCGACCACCAGGCCCACCATCACCACGCCGAAGCCGGTCAGGAAGACCACGTGCAGCGACTCGGCCATCATGTGCTTGGCGCCGCCCAGGAAGGTGGTCCGCAGCGCCTCGGGAATGCCGGCCTGAGCCTGCTCGCTCAGCAGGATGCCCATCAGCTTCTGCGGGTCCGCCACGACCTCCTTGAAGAACTCCTGGGCCTGGGCCGGCATCTTGGCCAGCATCGGACCCAGCTGGGCCATGGCGGCGCCCAGGTTCGCCTGGAAGCGCTGGGCCATTTCGTGGTTGAAGATGACACCCATGGTGGTGATGCCCACCGTGGCGCCCACCTGGCGGAAGAAGGTCGCTGCGGAGGTGACCACGCCGCGGCGGTTGGCCGGGAAGGCGTTCTGCACGGCCAGGGTCATGATCGGCATCATGGTGCCCATGCCAGCGCCCGCCACCATGGAGCACAGGGTGGCCGTCAGCAGGGTGGTGTCCACGGTCCAGCGGCTCATCAAGATGAAGCCGATGCCGATGAACGCAAAGCCCGCCGTCAGGTTGTACCGGTACGGCAGCTTGGCAGCCAGGCGACCGGAGAGCGTGGCGAAGAGAATCGTGGTAATCATCATCGGGGTCATCAGGTTGCCGGCCTGGTCAGGGTTGACGCCCACGACGCCCTGGATGAAGTAGGGCACGAAGACAATCGCACCGAACATGCCGGCGCCGGTGATCATGCCCACCAGCAAGGAGACCGTGAAGGTGCGGTTCTTAAAGAGCTTCAGGTCGAGCACGGGCTCCTCCACCCGGCGCTCCGTGTAGATGAAGATCGCCAGCAGTGCGGCAGTGGCGGCGAAGAGGCCCAACGTAGCGGCCGAGGACCAGCCCCAGTCGCCGCCCTTGTTGAGGGCCAGCAGGAAGAGGATGATCGAGGCGGTGACGGTGAACGAGCCCACCCAGTCGATGGGGCGCTTCTGGCCCTTGGACTCCTTGTAGACCATGAACATCATGGCCATGGCGATCAGGCCGATCGGCAAGTTGATGTAGAAGATCCAGCGCCAGTGGAAGTTGTGGGTGATCCAGCCGCCCAGCTTGGGGCCGATGATCGAGGAAAGGCCGAAGACGGCGCCAAACAGGCCCTGCATCTTCGCACGCTCGGCGCCCGGGTACAGGTCGCCGATGATCGTCAGCGAGATCGGCATCAGCATGCCGCCGCCGATGCCCTGAACGCCGCGGAAGGCGATCAGCTGGATCATGTCCTGGGCCATGCCGCAGAGCATCGAGCCGCCGACGAAGATCGCCAGGCCCAGCAGGTAGAAGATCTTGCGGCCATAAATATCAGCCAATTTTCCGACTACGGGCACGACTGAAGTACTCGCTAGCATGTAGATCGTCAATACCCATGTGAAGATCGTTTCACCGTGCAGATCGGCGATCATGCGCGGGAACGCGGTGTCTACAATCGTCTGGTCAAGGGAGGATACGAGCAGGCCCACCATGAGCGCTGCCGTAATCAGCGGTCTCGAGCGCTTATCCACAGTTCTGGTCTCCTTCTTTCAACTTGGTGATGCCGCTAGACACCTTTTCGTACAACATAACCATTTGCTCCAGCTCAGCGGGGCTAAGCGATGCAAAAACGTCACCGAATACCTGACGGCGCAGTCGCCGAGCCTCCTGGAGGCTGGCGGCGCCCTCGGCGCTCAGCTCGACCCATACGACCCGCCGGTCGTGCTCGTCACGGCGGCGAACGGCCAGCCCCGCCTTACTCAGGCGGTCAATCAGTCCGGTGGCGCCGGCAGCCGTCATGCCGAGCTTTGTCGCCAGGTCGGAAACGGTCAGAACCGTGCTGCGCTCCAGCATCTTCATGAGGTAGTATTGGCTTGGCGAAATCGCCCCCTCCTCTTCGAGGCGGGCGTGCACATAGCGGACCATTTGGGCCAAAAGTTCCTCAAGGCGGTCGAGGTGTGGTGTTTGCCACTGCTGTTCCGTCAATCGGGTGCCCCTTTCGTGCTTAACCATGCTAGTCTTTAGCACCATTAAGGATCGTCTTTGGTAGTATAGGCGCGCTGTCGAGGACCGTCAAGCCCGATCATGACCAGAACATGACTTTTGGCATGGGTCGTCATCTAGAAGATGTGAATTCAGGCACATGTGCATGAACTTTTCAAGGCCTATACTTGTCTTGTAAGTGAAACGGAGGAATCGATGATGAACACTCGGTTTTCCACAGATGGTCGCTCGCTCGCAGGATTCGGGCTCCTCGGTCTTGGCGTCCTGTTGCTCCTGGGCAACCTGGGCATCTTCCATTTCATCAGCAGCCTGTTTTGGGGCGCGATGTTCCTGCTCGGCGCTGCCTCCTTCGGGCTGGTCTTCATAACGAACCGAAACCACTGGTGGGCGCTGTTTCCCACCGCTGCCCTGGGTGCCATCGGGGCGATGATCATGCTGGAAGGGCTGCTGCCCTGGTTCGACTTCGGCTGGATCATCCTCGGCGCCCTCAGCGCCGCCTTCTGGGGTGTCTACTTAAACCGGCCGCAGCACTGGTGGGCGATGATCCCCGGCGGTGTGCTTGGCACGGTGGCCGTGGTGGTCCTCTTCGGCAAGATTCTGCCCTTCCTGCCCACCGGCGCGATCATGCTATACGGTCTGGCCGCCACGTTCGGGCTGGTCACCGTGCTGGCACGGCAGAAGTGGGCCATTATTCCCGCCGGCGTGCTGGCGATTGTGGGTACCACCGTCTTCGTCGGCTCCATGATGCGCTGGCTCTTCCCCCTGGCCCTGATTGGCATCGGCGTCCTGCTATTCAACCGCAACCGCAACAACTAGGAGGCATCATCCTGTGAACGTCCAGAAAGACGAGTTCGGTATTCCTACTGGCAAGCCCCCGGTCCCCACTCGGCGCCGCGGCGTGGTCGGCCCGGTGATCCTGATCGCCATGGGCCTGGTGTTCCTGGCCAATAACCTCGGCCTGCTCGGCTGGGAGGTCTGGTCCGTCCTGTGGCGCCTCTGGCCCGTCTGGCTGATCGCCGGCGGCCTGGATATCCTGTTCGGCCGCAACACCGCCTGGGGGCGCTGGGTGATCCTCGGTGTCGTGCTGACCTTCCTTGGCGGCGCCCTCTACCTGTACCCCACCCTGAGCGCCGGTGGCTCCTCGGTCGCTGAAGATCAGATTGCCGCCGATGTGAACGGGGCCAAAGCGGCCCGTGTGGAGATCAAGCCGGGCGTGGGCGAGCTGCGCATCAGCGCCGGCGCCCAGGGCGGCCGCCTGGTAGACGGCGAGGTCTACCGGATCAACGGCTCCCGGCTCGTGAAGGATCACTACAATAGTGGCGACACGGCGGTCTACAGCCTGCGCACCGAGATGAACAACTTCCCCCTCTTCTTTGGCAACAACACCCGGGGCGGTCGCTGGGATCTCCGCCTCAACCCGGACGTGCCCACGCAGCTCACCGTGGGCACAGGCGTAGGTGAATCGACGCTGGACCTCTCGGCCCTGACCCTGACCGGTCTGAAGTTGGAGACCGGGGTCGGCGAGTCCAACATCACCCTCCCGGCCAAGGGCGAGTTCCGCGCCGAGATCAACACCGGCGTCGGCGCCACCACCATCAACATCCCCCGATCGATGGCGGTCCGCATCCGGTTCTCCACCGGCATCGGCTCGGTCAATGTCGGCGGCGACTACGATAAGCGGGACGGCGTGTGGATTTCGCCCAGCTACGACACGGCGAAGGACCGGGTCGAGCTCCAGGTATCTGGCGGCATCGGCGAGATCCGGGTCCGTCAGGTAAGCAACTAGCTACACACGCTATGACAGAGCAGCCAGTGGCAGATCGCCACCGGCTGCTTTTGTTCTAGGTCCACCCCAGGCGCTGGCGCAGGTTGGTAATGTGGGCCACGTGGTGGCGCCCGTGCCAGGCGTATAGGCCCAGCATTTGATCCAGCGTGAGCAGGCCCATCTCCGGATGGCGCAGGGTGCGGGCGAAGTCCGTGGGCGTGAGCGCCTTCAGCAGCGCCACCCAGCGGGTGTGCAGCCCGTCGAGCAGCGCCAGGGAGACCTCGGGGTCGACGGCCTCGGTGTCGGCCAGCTTGGCCCATGCTGCCTCGTCGTAGGGCTTGATCGTGGGCTCCGGCTCGGTCAGGGCCAGCTTGAAGCGCACGTAGCTGTTGACGTGGCTGTCAAAGATGTGATGAACCACCTGCCGCACCGTCCACCCACCTTCCCGGTACGGGGTGGCGAACTGCGCCGGCGCAAGGCCTGCCACCGCTTCACGCAGCCTTGCGGGGGTCTGTTCGATCTCAAGGATCCACTGGATGCGATGCTCGGGCGTAATCTCATCGGGCGCCGCGAAACGGCCCACCGGGTAGCGTAAGTCGTCCATGGGTTACACCTGGTTCCAGGGGACCGAGGGCACCGGACCGAGGTGCTTGCCGAAGAACCACATGGTGCGGTGCCAGGCGTCCTGAGCCGCCCGCGGGTGGTAGGTCGCACGGGCGTCGCAGAAGAAGCCGTGGTCGGCGTATGGGTAGTAGTGCACGCTGTGGGCCACCCCGTGGGCCTGGAGCGACTCGTCCAGGGCGGCGACCGCCTCCTGCGGGATGTGCTTGTCGAGGGCCCCGAAGAAGGCGATCACAGGGCACTTGATATCCCCGGTCCGGGTGAGGGGCGGCACGGGCCAGGCCTCGCTGGTTTGATTCGATGCGATGCCGCCGCCGTAGTAGATCGCAGCGGCCTTGATCCGGCCCTGGAACCGGGCTGCGGAGATGAAGGACATGCGCCCGCCGAAGCAGTAGCCCACCACGCCGATCCGGGTGGCGTCCACATCATCCTGACCGGTCAGAAAGTCCAGGGCGGCGGCAATGTCCCCCACCACCAGCTCCTCGGTCAGCGTGCCGACCAGCGGCCTCGCCTCAGAGAACTGGTCATAGCCAAGTTTGATCCAGTGCCCCGACCGGTGGAAGATGTCCGGTGCGACCACCACATAGCCCATGGAGGCAAACCGACGGCACACATCCCGGATGTGGTCGTTGACCCCGAAGATCTCCTGGAGCAGGATCAGACCGGGCCGCTTCTCCCCGGTCGGCTCAGGGTGCGCCACGAAGACCGGCATCTCTGCCGGCGAGCCATCTGCCGTGCTGCGGGGCGCCACTGCCTCGAACGTCTGCACCTTCGGTTCGGTATACAGCACTCTTTCCGCCTCCCCCTCTGCAATAAAAGGAACCCCCGTCCTCCTTGAGACGGGGGTTCCTGGTCATCCGTTACTCCTGCACCAGGGGGAAGCGGGCGGTCAGGGCGCTCACCTCGGCGCGAATCTGCGCCAGCTTCGCCTCGTCGTCCCGGGCGCCGATGGTCCGGTCGATCAGGTCGGCGATCTGATCCATTTCGGCCGGCCCCATGCCCCGGGTGGTGGCCGCCGGGGTGCCCACGCGGATGCCGCTGGTCACCATGGGCTTCTCGGGGTCGTTGGGGATGGCGTTCTTGTTGACCGTGATGCCCACCTGGTCGAGCAGGTGCTCGGCCTTCTTGCCGGTGATGCCCTTGGGGCGCAGGTCGACCAGCATCAGGTGGTTGTCGGTGCCGCCGGTCACCAGGCGGAAGCCCCGGTCGGTCAGGGCCTTGGCCATGGCCTGGGCGTTCTCGACGACCCGGCCGCAGTAGGCCTTGTAGGCGGGGTCGCTCAGCTGCTTGAAGGCCACCGCCTTCGCCGCGATGATGTGCATGAGCGGGCCGCCCTGCATGCCGGGGAAGATCGCCTTGTCGATGGCCTGGGCGTACTCGGCCCGGCAGAGGATGGCGCCGCCCCGGGGACCCCGGAGGGTCTTGTGCGTCGTGGTGGTGACGATGTGGGCATGCTCCATGGGGTTCGGGTAGTAGCCCGTGGCAGCCAGGCCCGCGAAGTGGGCCATGTCGACCATGAGCAGGGCGCCGACCTCGTCGGCGATCTCCCGGAAGCGCTTGAAGTCAAGCGTGCGGGGGTAGGCCGAGTAGCCGGCCACGATGATTTTCGGCTTATGCTCCCGGGCCAGCTCGGCCACGGTCTCCATGTTGACCCGCTCGGTCTCGGGGTCGAGGCCGTAGGGGATGAAGTTGTAGGTTTTGCCGCTGAAGTTGACCGGCGAGCCGTGGGTCAGGTGGCCGCCCTGGGCCAGGTTCATGCCCAGCACGGTGTCGCCGGGGTTCAGGAAGGCGAAATAGACGGCGGTGTTGGCGTTGGCGCCCGAGTGGGGCTGCACGTTGACGTGGTCCGCCCCGAAGGCCGCCTTGAGGCGCTCCCGGGCGATGTTCTCCACCACGTCCACATGCTCGCAGCCGCCGTAGTAGCGCTTGCCGGGATAGCCCTCGGCGTACTTGTTGGTCAGCACGCTGCCGGCGGCCTCCAGCACGGGCTGGGGCACGAAGTTCTCGGAGGCGATCAGCTCGATGTTGTTGTACTGCCGCTTCGCCTCAAGCTGGATTACCTCGTAGACTTCGGGGTCGTAGGTCTTCAGGTCTGCCATGGCTCGGAGTCCTCCCCAGGTTGTAATCCATGCAAAAAGGAGGCCACGGGGACGCAGGAATACCTGCTCCCCATGCCTCCAGCCCAGGCGAACGGCTTGTTGTCAGACGCAGCGCTCCCTCGGGGTGTTCTCCCCCTCTTTCGCCAGTTACGCTGCGCTGGCACGGTTTCCCTCATGGTAGTGTAAGCCATGCCGGGCTGTCAAGATTCTATTTTTTCAGGTTCCACGTATCGCAGCCGTACTTCTCCTCCAGCAGCCTGGCGGCGTCGGCCTCCTCGGCGGGGGTCAGCGCCCCCTCCACCAGCTCCAGCCCCAAACCGGCCGCAAAACCTTCGGTGAAGGCCCGGGCAGCCTCCTCGTAGGAGACCTGCCGGCCAAGGGACTCCTTGACGGAGACCGCCTTGCGGCTGAAGCGCTCCATTAGCCGTTCCCGGGCGCCCTCGGGCACCCTTAGGAGGCTGAAGAGCAGCGCCACGTCCAGGTCCAGCATGATCGAGCCGTGCTGCATGATCACGCCGTCCTTGCGGGTCTGGGCGCTGCCGGCGACCTTGCGGCCCTGCACGGTCAGCTCGTAGGCCGAAGACGTATCGAAACAGGCGGCGTTGAACCCGCCCGGATTCGACTTGCGTGGGTCCTGCTCGCCGCCCGAGAGCTCGGGGTCGGCGCCCAGGATGCGCAGGCCTTCCAGCAGCCCCTTGGAGAGCTCCCGGTAGGTCTCGATCACCCCGCCGGGCAGCAGCTCTTCACGGATGGTCACGCTGTAGGTCAGTTCGTTATGGTGAAAGATCATGCGCCCGCCGGTGGGCCGCCGCACGTAGCCCCAGCCCCCGGCCTTCACCGCCTCCAGGTCCACCTCCTGGACCATCGACTGGAAGTAGCCGATGCTCACCGCAGCCGGCTCCCAGCCGTAGAACCTGAGCGTGGGCGGCACCTCGCCGCGCCCGTGCGCCCGCATGATCGCCTCATCGATCGCCATATTCTCCGGGCCGGTCTTGTGGCCTGTGTTGAGAAGACGCCACTGATTCTGCTTCATCCTGGTCTGGCCTCCTGTGAGAAATCACGAGGTGAGGCCGGAGGCCGGCCTCACCTCGGTCAGCAACGGAACTATGCCCGCTTGTAGCGCAGGTTCGGCTTGCGGGCCGCCAGCGCCTCGTCGAGGCGCCCCACCGGGGTGTTGTGCGGGGCCGACTTGACCTTCTCGGGGTCCTCCTTCGCTTCCTTGTTGATCTGAATCATGGAAGCGATGAAGGCGTCGAGGGTCTCCTTGGGCTCGGTCTCGGTCGGCTCGATCATGACCGCCTCTTCGACGATCAGCGGGAAGTAGATCGTGGGCGGGTGCACGCCCTCGTCCAGCAGCCGCTTGGCCAGATCCAGCGTTCTGACGCCGGTCTCCGCCTTCAGGAACTTGCCGGTCAGCACGCACTCGTGCATGCAGAAGCGGTCGTAGGCGGGCGCCCAGTAGTTCTTCAGGTGGGCCTGAATATAGTTGGCGTTCAGCACCGCATATTCGGAGACCTGCTTGAGCCCCTCACCGCCGCAGGCCAGGCAGTAGGCCAGCGACCGGACGAAGACGCCGAAGGAGCCGCCAAAGGAACGGATCTTGCCGATGGTGGCCGGGCGATTGTAGTCCATGAAGAAGGAGCCGTCGGCCTTCTTCTCCACCACGGGCACCGGCAGGAAGGGCACCAGCGACGCCTTCACGCCAACCGGACCGGCGCCGGGGCCGCCGCCGCCGTGGGGCTGGGTGAAGGTCTTGTGCAGGTTCAGGTGGACCACGTCGAAGCCCATGTCGCCAGGGCGGGCGTAGCCCATAATGGCGTTCAGGTTGGCCCCGTCGTAGTACAGCAGGCCGCCGGCCTCGTGGACGATGTCGGCAATCTGCTTAATGTTGGGCTCAAAGAGGCCCAGGGTGGACGGGTTGGTCATCATCAGCGCGGCGGTGTCGGGACCGACCACGCTGCGCAGACTGTCGAGGTCGACGTTGCCGTTCTTGTCGGTGCCAACCGTTACCACCTCGTAGCCAACCATGGCGGCGGTGGCCGGGTTGGTGCCGTGGGCGCTCTCCGGCACGATGATCTTGTTGCGGGCCGTGTCGCCACGGTTGACATGGTACGCCCGAATCAAGAGAGCGCCGGTCAGCTCGCCATGGGCGCCGGCCGCAGGCTGAAGCGTCACCCGGTCCATGCCGGTGACTTCCTTCAGCCAATCCTCCAGGGTGTACATGATCTCCAGGTTGCCCTGGACAGTCGAGTCATCCTGCAGGGGGTGGGTCCAGGAGGCGCCGGGCAGGCGCACCACGGTCTCGTTGATGCGCGGGTTGTACTTCATGGTGCAGGAGCCCAGCGGGTAGAAGTCCACGTCGACGCCGTGGTTCAGCCGGGAGAGCTGGGTGTAATGGCGGACCAGCTCGATCTCGCCCACCTCGGGCAGATCGGCCGGGGCCGTACGACGCAGCTCAGCGGGGATGGCCTCGTCGAGGCTGACCGCCGGAACGTCGAGCTCGGGGAAGGAGAAGCTGCGCTTGCCGGGCTTGCTCAACTCGAAAATCAGCGCAACCGACATGTTAGCGCACCTCCTTCAGGCCGGCGATCAGCCGGTCGATCTCGGCCCGGGTCCGCTTCTCGGTGACGCAGAAGGTGACCGCGTTGCCGAGCTCGGGGTAATGCTTGGCAATGGCGTGGCCGCCGATGATCTGCTTGGTCTTCAGCAGGTGGTCGTTCAGCTTGGCCACATCAACCGGGGCGATCACGGTGAACTCATGGAAGAACGGACCGGTGAAGGCCGGCTTCCAGCCGTCGATCTTCAAGATCTCGCTGTGCAGGAAGCGGGCCTTGGCCAGCGACTGCTGTGCAGCGACCTGCAGGCCCTCCTTGCCGAGCCAGTTCATGGTGATGCTGGCGGCCAGGGCGTTCAGGGCCTGGTTGGTGCAGATGTTCGACGTCGCCTTCTCACGGCGGATGTGCTGCTCACGGGCCTGCAGGGTGAGCACGAAGGCCCGCTGGCCGCGGTTGTCCACGGTCTGCCCGGCAATGCGGCCGGGGATGCGGCGGACGAACTGCTGTTTCGTGGCGATGACGCCGCAGACGGGGCCGCCGTACGAGGTCGGGTTGCCGAAGGCCTGGCACTCCATCGCGACGATATCCGCGCCATAGTTGCCCGGGGCTTCGAGCAGACCCAGGGAGTACGGGTCGGTGATGCCCACCAGGAAGAGGGCGCCCTTGGCGTGGGTGATCTGCTCCACCTTACGCACCGACTCCAGGTTGCCGAAGAAGTTCGGGGTCTGGATAATCACTGCGGCGGTCCGGTCGTCGACCACCCCGGCGAGCTCGTCGGTGCAGGAAACACCTGCTCCGCCCGCGGCCAGGCCCACCTCCACCAGCTCTACGTCCAGGCCGGACAGGTACGTCCGGACCACGGCGCGGTAGTCGGGGTGGACGGACTTGGCAATGACGACCTTCTTGCGGCCGGTCAGGTCCAGGGCCATCACGGCGGACTCGGCCATGGCGCTGGCGCCGTCGTACATGGAGGCGTTGGCCACATCCATGGCGGTCAGTTCACAAATCAGCGACTGCCACTCGTAGATCGCCTGCAGGGTGCCCTGGCTGATCTCCGGCTGGTAGGGGGTATAGGCGGTCAGGAACTCGCCCCGCTGCAGGAAGTAGTCGACGAGGGCGGGGATATAGTGGTCATAGGCGCCAGATCCCAGGAAGCAGGCGTTGTCGATCATGTTGGCGTTCTTGCCCGTGATCCAGCGGAAGTCTGCCAGAATCTCCTGCTCGGACCGCGGCCCCGGCAGGTTCAACGGACGGCTAAGACGTACGGCCGGCGGAATATCGGCGAACAGCTCATCGGTCGAGCTGACGCCGATATCCCGCAGCATGGCCTCCTTGTCGGCCTGCGTAATCGGGATATAGCGCATACTTAGTGGCCTGCCTCCTTAACAAAGCCCTCGTAGCCAGCGGCGTCGAGGAGTGCGTCGACATCAGAGGGGTTGGCGAGCTCCAGCTTCAGCATCCAGCCCTGCTCGTAGGGGCCCGAATTGACCAGCTCGGGGGCGCCCTCCAGCTCGGTGTTGACCTCCACCACCTTGCCGGCAACGGGGCAGTACAGGTCCGAGACAGTCTTGACCGACTCGACCACGCCGAACTGCTCGCCGGCCTTCAGCACCCGGCCCACGGCGGGGAGCTCCACGAAGACCACGTCGCCCAGCTGATCCTGCGCGAAGTCGGTGATGCCGACGATGCCGATGTTGCCCTCGACCTTGATCCACTCGTGCTCCTTGGTGTACTTCAGCCCGGCGGGAGTCTTGGGGTTAGCCATTGAGAAGAGCCCTCCTTGATGTTTCAGCGGCCGCGCCGACGGCGGGCCCGTTTCAACTCGGTATACCAGAACCAGACTGCGAACGCTGCACCCAGGGCGGCTGCCACCCACTCGTACCACAGGGGGCTGCGGCGAAAGGCTACGCCCAGGGCGTAGAAGAGGACCACCAGCGTCGCGGCCAGGGGCATCAGGTTGGAAGTCATGCTAGCGACCGGCGCGCTGGCGCCGCTCCTTCATCCAGTTCAGAAACAGGGCGACCACGAGGTTGATCGCGGCCATGCCCAGGAACTGCATGACAATCCTCCACCGGTCCGGGTCGCCGTCCAGGGAGACGTACTGATATCCGGCGAACAGCACCCACAGGATTCCCAGTCCGAGGAAGATCTTGATCATGCTTACCTCTTGTAGCGGGGCTGGTAGAAGGGCGTCTCGCAGACGCGGGCCCTCGTGGCCTTCCCGCGGATGATGATATCAAACTCGCTGCCGACCTCGCTCATCTCCACGGGGACGTACCCCAGGCCGATGTTCTTCTCCAGGGTCGGAGCGAAGGAGCCGGTGGTCACCTGGCCGACGACCTGCCCGTCACGGGCGATCTCGTAACCCTGGCGGGGAATGCCGCGGTCGATCATCTCAAAGCCGACCAGCTTGCGGGTCAGGCCTGCCTCCTTCTGGGCGGCAAGCGCCTCCCGGCCGATGAAGTCCGCACCCTTCTTCAGCTTCACGAAGAAGCCCAGGCCGGCCTCCAGCGGGGTGATCTTGTCGTTGATCTCATGGCCGTAGAGCGGCAGTTTGGCTTCAAAGCGGAGGGTATCGCGGGCGCCCAGGCCTGCCGGGACCAGCCCATCCTCGTCGCCGGCCTCCATGAGGGCTTCCCACATGGCCATCGCGTCTTCACGCCGGACGTAGATTTCAAAGCCATCCTCGCCGGTATACCCGGTGCGGGAGAGCACCAGGGTCTTCATGCCGGCCACGGTGGCACCGGTCTTGGCCCAGTAGAACTTGAGCTCCTCGAGGACCACGTTCGGGACCAGCGGCTGCAAGATGCGCTCGGCCAGCGGCCCCTGGATGGCGATCTGCGCCACGTCGGCGGAGATGTTATTGAGCTCCAGGTTGGAAAGGCCGGCCCGCTCCTTGCAGTATGTAACCCATTCCCAGTCCTTATCGATGTTGCCGGCGTTGACCACCAGCCAGTAGTGGTTCTCGCCGAGGCGGTAGACCAGAATATCGTCGACGATGGTGCCGTTCTCGTAGCACATAAGGCTGTACTGGACCTGGCCGACCTCGAGCTTGGCGGCGTTGTTGACGCTGATCAGCTGAATCAGGTCCAGCGCCTGCGGGCCCTTCAGCTCGAACTCGCCCATGTGGGAGACATCGAACAGGCCTGCGGCATTTCGTACCGCCTTGTGCTCGTCTATGACACCGCTGTACTGCACGGGCATATCCCAGCCGCCAAACGGCACCATGCGGGCCCCCAGCTTCAGGTGCATCTCGTACAAGGGCGTACGCTTCAGGGTCTCCTCCACCGTAGCACACCTCCGAAGAGCATCAGACATATCTGCCAGCGTAGTCTTTTCCATACCGATGGCAAAACATGAAGGACAGAAGGTACAACGGCGCCTTGCGCCCGCTGTAACCTCTGTCCTTTCGTTCAGAGCCCGTCCGGCCCCGGTCGCCTTTGCCTGAGAGATTCTGCCCACCGCCAGCGTAGCTGGGGCATTGCTCCTTCGGCGCCCGCCTCGCGGCGGGACTCTTCCGGGTGCCATCGTCCGTCTGTATGGAGTTCCTAAGTAGTATACCACCTGGCTGGAGATGAATCCTCCTGCACCTGCCAATTTTACGACACAGTTCTCCGCCGTTTCAGCCAGATTCCGCCGAGCACCACGATTCCCACCAGGGTGACGGCCCAGACAGCGCTGTGCCCGATCACCTTCTGGAGCACGTGCGGCAGCCCTGCGCCGAACCGGAAGGCCAGGTAAGCCCAGCCCGCATTCCAGATGGTGACCGCCATTAGCATATACAGTCCGAAGCGAATGGGCGACATCCTCGCCGCCCCGGCCACGTAAACCGTCGCTGCCCGGATAAAGCCGATGAACCGCGACATGAAGACCGTGGTCGCCCCGTACCGCCGGAAGAAGGTTTCAACCTGGTCGAGGGCGCCCTGCTTCAGCCCCACCACCCTGCTCACCCGCTTCAGCAGCGCCGGTCCGCCGTAATAGGCCAGGCTGAAGCCACAGAGCGACCCGGTCATGTTCCCGGTCACGGCTGCTCCGATCACCTGGCCGAGCGTCGCACGGCCGGCGTGAATCAGTCCCGCCGTGGCCAGGAAGAGCACCTCCGCGGGCACGGGCAGCCCCAGCCCCTCCAGCACGGAGGCGAAGAAGACAGCCAGGTAGACGTGACTGTCGAACCAGTGTTTCCACGCATGTACCAACCCGACGGCCCCCTTCCCTACAGAAGGATACCCGGTTTTCGCCCCGCTGTCATCCTGGTAGGGCGGCCAAGCTCTTCCCGTCCATCTTATGTTGCTCGGGCCGGTCGCTAGACCTTCACCCGCTGCCAGCGTCCGCTTCGGAAGCGCAGGTATAGCAGGCCCACCCGCACGGTCCAGTCAAGCACGGAGGCTGCCCAGGCGCCCTCCAGCCCAAGACCCAGCACCGGGACCAACAGCACCGCAAGGCCGAGCCGAACCACCCAGCCGCCCGCCAGGCTGATGCCGGCGATCATGCGGCTGTCGCCGGCGCCGGTCAGGGCGCCGATGTAGACCAACGAGAGCACCATGGGGATCTCGCCGGCCGCCGCCACCCGCAGGGCGTTCGAGGCCTGTGCGACCACGGCGGGATCCTTGCTGAACAGCCCGACGTAGGGCTGCGGAAAGAGGCCGAACAGGGCGATCAGCGGCAGGACCGCCACCAGGCCGATCTTGATCGACTCCTTGATCGCCGCGGAGGCCCGCTCGGGCGTGCCCGCCCCCAGCGCCTGCCCGACCAGGGTGGCGGCGGCGGTGGTCAGGCCCGTGCCGAGCATCCAGGAGACGTTCTCGGCGGTCACCGCCGTGTAATGGGCGGCGGCGACCACGGTTCCCAACGTGTTGACGATGCGGGTGTAGACGACGTACGCAAAGCTGGTGGCCAGGCGCTCGCCGGCGGCGGGCAGGCCGACGTTCAGTATCCGCTTGATCAAGGGCCAGTCGATCTCGAAGATGCGGGCGGGCTCCAGCCGCACGCCCCGGGTCCCCCGCAGGAGCGTCCAGAGCAGGGCGACGGCGCCGAGGATCCGGGCGATGGAGGTCGCCACGCCGGCGCCCACCAGGCCCATGGCTGGGAGCCCGAAGTGGCCGTAAATCAGCACCCAGGCAAGCCCGAGGTTGATGACGTTTACCCCCACCCCGATGTAGAAGGGCGTACGTGTGTCGCCGGCAGCGCGTGGGGCGGCGCCCATCACGTTGCTCCAGAACAGGGCGATCAGGCCCGGCGCCAGCGCCCGCAGGTAGGCCGAGGCCAGGGGCAGCACATCCTCCCCGCCGCCCATGGCTGTAATGATAAAGGGTGCTTGCCAGTAAATCAGGCTGCACATGACCAGGGCCAGGACGCCGCTCAGCCAGAAGCCCTGGCGGGCGGCCGAGCGGGCCTGCTCATCGTCGCCGGCGCCAACGAACCGTGAGATCAGCGCTCCCAGGCCCGATCCGAGGCCCAGGAAGGGCCCCATCAAGAACCAGAGCGGCTGCGTGGAGAGGCCCACCGCCGCCACCGCGCCGGCGCCCAGGGGACCCACGAGGATCATGTCGACCATCTGCGCCAGGGTACCCATGAGCGACTCGGCTACCACGGGCCAGGCGAGGCGCAGGATCTCAAGGCGAAGCCCCTTGTTGCGTCCGGCGGTACTCTCGGTGTGCTTTGGCTGCTGCAAAGGATGCTGCCTCCTGAGGCATAGTCGTGATCCTACTGAGATTCGGCATGCTGCCGGCAGAATCATGCCAAGTCAATTATGACTATAAGGCCCGCCGTTGACAGAACAGGTTGTCCACCCGTACAGTGGGAACGAAGGGGAAGATGGTAGCCGGGCGCCGTGACAGCGCCCGGTGGGTAGACCTTCGGCTGCAGTAGCCGGAGGTCTATTTTTATTGCCCTCCGGCGGAAATCTATCGTTCGGAGGGAACAAGGTCTATGAAGCACGAGTTTCTTTGGCAGACGGCGCTCATTCTCGTCTCGATCAAGCTGGCCGGCCACCTGAGCCGCCGGCTCGGACAGCCCTCCGTATTGGGGAAGCTCCTGGTTGGGATCATTCTGGGTCCGGCCCTCCTCGGCATTCTACATCCCAACGACTGGATCAAAGAGGCTTCCGAGGTGGGCGTCGTCCTGCTCATGTTCCTGGCCGGCCTGGAGACCGATCTCGGTGAGTTCAAGAAGTCCTTCGTGGGCGCCCTCGCTGTGGCCGTGCTGGGCGTGGCGGTCCCGTTCGCCGGGGGCTGGGGCGTGGCCGCCGCCTTCGGTTACAGCGGCATCTCAGCCGTATTTATCGGTGTGCTCCTTGTAGCCACCAGCGTCTCGATCTCGGTGCAGACCCTGCGGGAGCTCGGCCGTCTCGCCTCCAAAGAGGGCACGACCATCCTGGCCGCCGCCGTCATCGACGATGTCCTGGGCCTGATCGTCCTCTCCATCACCCTTGGCATGGCGGGCGGCGCCGAGGCGGGGGGCAGCTCCGTGGTGCTGCTCATCGGCAAGATCGCCGGGTTCCTGGTCGCCGCCGGCCTGGTGGGCTGGTTCGTCCTGCCGCCGCTGGTACGGGCCGCCAAGGGCTTTCAGGTGGGGGCGCCACGCACCGCCATCGCCATCGCCGCAGCGCTGGCCTTCGGCTTCGCTGCTGAGCAGTTCGGCGTGGCGGCCATCGTCGGCGCCTACCTGGCGGGCCTGGCCCTTGGCGCCGCCGGCCTCGGCCACGACCTGATGCACGAGGTGGAGACGGTCACCTTCTCCTTCTTCGCCCCGTTCTTCTTCGTGAACGTAGGTTTGGCGGCCAACTTCGCAGGGGTGTCGGGCTCCTTCTGGGTCTTCGCCCTGGTGCTGGCCGCCGTGGCGATCATCACCAAGGTGATTGGCTGTGGGCTGGGCGCCAAGCTCGCGGGCTTTGGCAACCGCTCCTCCCTGGGCATCGGCGCCGGCATGATCGCCCGTGGCGAGGTCGGCCTGATCGTCGCCGCAATCGGCCTGGACCGGGGGATCATCTCCCGGCCGCTCTTCACAGCCATGGTGGCCGTGGCGCTCCTTACCACCCTGGTCACCCCGCCGATGCTGAAGGCGGTCTTCAGCAGCCGTCACGCAAAAGGCTCCGCGCCCTCCTAGGGGCACGGAGCCTTCTCTTTCACATTTGCAAGAACCAGACCCAGAAGGTGACCGTCGCGATGCTGGCCAGGGTGCTCGTCAGCGTAATGCCTGAGACCAGGTCCGGCTCGGCGTTGAACTGCACCGCCAGCAGCGTGGTGTTGACCGCCGTGGGCATCGCTGACTCCAGCACCAGCACCTTGGCGGTCAGCGGCTCGGGCTTCAGCAACGCCACCAGCGCCATGCCGATCAGCGGCGAGGCCACCAGCCTGAGCACGGCGCCCACGGTGATCTTCAGGCGGGCGCCCTTCAGCCGGAACCCGGCCACCTGCATGCCCAGCAAGATCACGACCACGACGACCGCACCGTTGGCCAGCAGGCCAATCGGCTTGAGGATCACCTCGGGCAGATGGATGCCGGTCAACCGGACCAGAATCGCCCCGGCTGCCGCCCAGATCAGGGGCAGCTTAAAGATGGAGCGGACGGCGTCCTTCCAGTCCATGCGGCCATGCGCCGCAAAGAAGACGCCGACCGAGTAGTAGCTCACCGTCACCAGCACCACGAAGATTGCGGCCCGCTCGAAGCCCTGCTGGCCGAAGGCGAAGAGGACGACCGGCAGGCCGTAGTTGGCCACGTTCATGAAGGCGGTGCCCAGCACCGAGGCGCTGCGCTCGCTGGCTGACCAGCCCAGCAGGCGCCCGGTCAGGAGCGTCAGGGCGACCATGGCGGCGATCAGGAGCACCCCGAAGGCGATGATCTTGCCGATCTCCGCTGCGACCAGCGTGCTCCCCAGGATCGAGTTCACAATCAATCCCGGCACCAGGAAGTAAACGGCCAGCTTGGCCGGCTCCTTGACGTCCACCTTGACGACGGTGCGAGCGATCCAGCCCAGGCCGGCGAGTATGAAGATGGGCAGAACCGTGTTGACCAGGGCTTGAAGCAAGTTCACGGGGCAGGTTCCCCTTTCTAGGAAGAGATCGACCCTGGTTAGTTCTTCGCATACCGAAACGATTCCTGTTGGGTCAGAGCGGGGTCACAAGGAATTCCGACCGTACGCTCGAAGTTGTCATGTATTTTTGCGGGATGTATGGTATTCTTGCGGTAAGCGAACCTGTGGGAGGCTCAGTATGCGAAAGGTTGCCGCTGCCCTGTTGCTCCTGGTCACCATGACCGGGTGCGCCCCCAAGGCGGCCTCGGTCGATCTGCTGGTCTCGGCCGCCGCTTCCATGACCGATGCCCTCAAGGAGCTGCAACCGGCGTTCGAGGCTGAGCATCGGGACATTCGGCTACGCTTCAACTTCGGCTCCTCGGGCGGGCTCCAGCAGCAGATCGAGAGCGGCGCCCCCGCTGACCTCTTCATCAGCGCTGCGGTGGGACCGGTTGATGCCTTGCAGAAAAAGGGCCTGCTGCAAAGCGTCCAGACTCTGGCTGCCAACAAGGTCGTGCTGATCCGACCGGCCTCCGCCGCTGCGGGCATCCAGTCGTGGAGCGACCTGCAGGGCCCCGCCGTCCAGCGGGTGGCCCTCGGCAACCCCGCCCACGTCCCGGCGGGCCAGTACGGCAAGGCGGTGCTGGAGTCGCTGAAGCTCTACGAGGCCGTTTCCACCAAGCTGGTCCTCGGCGAGGACGTGCGCCAGGTGCTCCACTTCGTGGAGTCCGGCGAGGCCCAGGCCGGCATCGTCTACAGCACCGACGCCGCCGCGGCGCCCAAGGTGGTCGTGGTCGCAGAGGCCCCGCCCGGGAGCCATCAGCCGGTTACCTATCCGGTCGCTGTGATTAAGGGAACCAAACATACAAAGGAGGCCGCGGCCTTCGTCGACTTCCTCCTCGCCCCGTCGGCGCGGGCGGTGCTGAAGAAGTACGGATTTAGCGAGGCCGCACCGTAGCCATGCAGGACATCGCATCGAACCTGTGGATCTCCGGTAAGATCTCGCTGCTGGCGACCGCCGTGGTACTGATCGTCGGCCTGCCCCTGGCCTGGGCGCTCGCCCGCCCCCGCTGGCGGGGACGCTCCGTCCTCGATGTGGCGGTCAACCTCCCCCTGGCGCTGCCCCCGACGGTGCTTGGCTACTATCTACTGCTGCTGATCGGCCGCCAGGGACCCATCGGCCGGCTGACGATGCACCTCTGGGGCGCCACGCTGATCTTCACCACCGCTGCCGCCGTCCTCGCCTCCGCCGTGGTCTGCCTCCCTCTGTTTGTCCAGGCCGCCCGGAACGCCCTGGAGGCCGTCCCGCACGAGGTTTACGAGGCCGCCCAGATCGACGGGGCCGCCCGCGTGGAGACCTTCCGCTTCGTCGCCGTGCCGCTGGCCTGGCCGGGGATCTGGACGGGTGTGCTCCTGGCCTTCGCCCGCTCGCTGGGCGAGTTCGGCGCCACGCTGATGGTCGCCGGCAACATCCCCGGCAAAACCCAGACCATGTCGCTGGCGATCTACTCGGCGGTGCAGGGGGGCCAGTCGCTCACCGCGCATACCCTGGCGCTGCTCCTGACCATGTTCGCCACCCTCGCCATGTGGGTGGGCCTGCGGTTCGGAAAGGGGGCGAGGAAGTGAAGCAGGAAAGCCCGCTGCGCAACAACCTCAAGGCGATCCGCACCCGCCTGGGCCTCAGCCAGCAGGAGTTGGCCGACCTGGCCGGCGTCACCCGGCAGAACATCAGCGGCGTGGAGTCCGGCCAGTACGCCCCCTCCACCACGCTGTCGCTCAAGATCGCTCGGGCCCTGGGCTGCCGGGTCGAGGACCTGTTCTGGCTCGACTCGGAATCGCCGTCGGTCCTGGCGACGCCGGCCAGAGGAGTCCCGGTGGGCGCCGCCACCCGGCTGGCCCTGGCCAAGGTCGGCGGGCGCTGGGTCGCCCATCCCTTGAGCGGCGCCAGCGCCTTCCGCACCGAGCTGATCCCCGCCGACGGCGACGGCCTGCTGGAGCCGGGCGCCGACCAGCTTCAGGTCCGACTGCTCGACAACCCCGAGAGCCTCCTGCAGACCGTGGTGATCGCCGGCTGCACCCCGTCGCTTTCCCTGTGGGCCCGGGCCGCCGAGCGCTGGCACCCCGGCCTGCGTGTCCACTGGGTCTTCGCCAACTCCACCGAGGCGCTGGGCGCCCTCGCCCGCGGCGAGATCCACGCAGCCGGGCTCCACCTCTACGACCCCGAGACCGGCGAGCACAACACGCCCTTCGTGCAGAAGGCGCTGAGCGGGCGCCCAACCGTGCTGATCAACCTGGGCATCTGGGAGGAAGGGCTACTGCTGGCGCCCGGGAACCCCAAGTCCATTCAAGGTCCAGCCGACCTGGGCCGGGCCGATGTCACCCTGGTGAACCGGGAGCCGGGGGCCGGCGCCCGGCAGCTGCTGGAGCGGGTGCTGAACCAGTCGGGCATCCCTGCGGACCAGGTACGTGGCTTCGACCGCACCCTGGGAGGCCACCTTGAGGTCGCCCAGGCCGTCGCCGAAGGCACCGCCGATGCCGGCGTCAGCACCGCCTCGGTCGCCGCGGCCTACGGCCTGGACTTTCTGCCCCTGCACCGGGGCCGCTATGACATTGTCGTGCTCCGGGAGTACATGGAGGAGCAGCCGGTCCGCCAACTCCTGGCCACCCTGAGCCACCGCTCGGTCCGGGCCCAGCTGGAAGCCCTCGGCAGCTACGACACCAGCCAGACCGGCGAGGTCGTCGGGGTCACAGAATGATTAGAGGACTCCCCTCTCTAGGGGAGTCCTTTGGCTGATGACGAACCCCGGGGCACACCTGGGTCTTGTGGTGCGATAGACTACCGGGCTTGCTATTGATCTAGCTTTACTAGCTCAGTTGTGCGCACAACTTCATGTCCGGCAGCATCACGCCCGACGATGGTGAGGGTGCCCGGCGGTGCGGCGTTCACATAAAGTGCAACCCACACATCGTGCTCCACCTTGGCTAGGATAGGCGGCATCTCCCCACCGCTGATCTCAACCACGGAGACATTCGTGTCCCCAACGTGACCGAAAACAGCCCACACGCCAGGATCATGTTCAGGGGCATCCACCGGGTCAACCCGGGCGACGCTGGTAGAAAAGCGCGGGATCTTCGACAGTGCTACGTGGGTAGATCGCGACGCAGCTTTCCATGTGCCGTCTGTCAGTCGGACAGCAGCCGCTGCGGACAGGTAGCCATCTTCACTCCACCAGAGCGCCACTCGCCCTCCGACATAGGATGCTTCTGAACTCCGGGCGACTCCTGCATGGGTAAATGGCTTGTCCGTCAGGACTTGCTTAGGCGTGAAACGAAGCGCCTCCGTCCACTCCAGGTCATCACCGTTCACGCTCAATTCGGCCCGCGCCGGTGAGGATAGCGCTGGTACCGTATTTGCCGACTGGGCCAGCGAGGCAGACGGCGAAACACTCGGCTTCTGGGAATGCTCAGACGAGGTGCAGGCAGCAAGTGTCAGACCGAGCAGGAGCATGGCTCCGAAATGGCGCATCCGTGTCACCCCCGGATGATTGGTACTTAGACAATCCCTCGTTTCCGGCCAACGGTCACCTGCGACTCTCATGGTAGGACGGTGCTTCCATCGAAAAAGTTCTACGGGGAGTTGCCGATCGGCTTTGCTAAGAAAATGAGGACTCCCCACCAAAGGGGAGTCCTCTTGTTACGCTAATAGGTGCTGCTTGACCATCTGAATCTGGCCGATGTGCAGCGTGGCGTGGTAGCCCACCAGGGCGAGCATCCACCGCATGGTGATCTGCATGCCGCCCGGACGCTCCAGGGTCTTCTCGACGTCCTCAGCTGTGAGCTGGAGCAGGGCCTCC
The DNA here is from genome assembly GCA_050789255.1 of Symbiobacteriaceae bacterium. Classification (GTDB taxonomy): domain Bacteria; phylum Bacillota; class Sulfobacillia; order Symbiobacteriales; family Symbiobacteriaceae; genus JBOZRQ01. The sequence goes on along the minus strand of JBOZRQ010000060.1, from coordinate 340,574 downwards.
TTCAGAGCCGCCCGGGACCGGTCAAACTTGGCCAGAAGGCTTTCCTTGGTCTCGCCCTTGGGCTCGATCAGCAGGTTGTCGTTGCGGCCCAGGAAGTACTCGGCCTTCAGCTCATCCGGCATCGTTCGGTTGGACAGGTTGTGCGCAAAGGCCATATCGGACCCTGCGATGTGACAGAGCAGCGTGGCGATGGAGTTTCGGAACCCCGCCGGGACCGTGAACAGCTGCTCCTCGGTGAGGCCCTCGACCTCCTTGAGGAGCCGCTCCCTGCCAAACTCCAGTACATACCAGGCCTCGGCAGCTGCGGGGTGCATCTGTGGAACACCAGGTACATCCAGCAAGGGCATCAGCAATACCTCCCAAGATCTACTCAAACCGGAGCCGATCGCCCAACATCGTCCCGGCCGACGCACCCGCAGCCAGTTCCAGCACGGAGGCGGCGTCCTTTACGATTGGGCTCTGGCCCCATGGCATCATTCTCGGGATGAGGTGCAGCACCCTGCCAGAGTGATCCAAAAAGATCACGTCGATGGGGATCCGCATGAAGTGGGTGTGCACCGCCTTGCACGGCGAAATCAGCAGTCCCTCGCCAGGGCCGAGAGCCCGACGGAACATCAGCCCCCGCAGGCGGAGCCAGAAGCTGTCGGCCCGCCGGACGGCGGCGCCCAGCACCTGGCCTGTCCGCAGATTCCGTGCAATCACGGTACGACCCCCTACCTACTTCACCATCGCCGTCATGAACGTGATCACCACAGGGCCAAGAACTACGATAAAGATCGTCGGGAAGATAAAGAGGATCAGCGGGAAAAGCATCTTCAGCGGCAGGGCCATCGCCTTCTCCTCGATTCGCTGCTTGCGCCGGACCCGGAGGGCCTCCGACTGCACCCGCAGCACCCGGGAGATCGAAACGCCCAGCTGCTCGGCCTGAATCACCGCGGCAGCGAATGTGCGCATGTCGGCCAGGGCCGTGCGGTCGGCCAGTGCCCGCAGCGCCTCCGCCCGGGGCGTGCCCAGCCGGACCGACTTGAGCAGCTCCCGGAACTCTCCCGAGGTCGGCTCCTGGAACTTCTCGCCCACCTTCTGGATCGCACCGTCCAGGCCGAGGCCGGCCTCCACGGAGACCGAGAGCAGGTCCAGCACATCAGGCAGCGCCCGCTCAATCAGCTTCCTTCGATTCGTGATCATCCGGGAGAGCCAGAACTCCGGCACCCGCCAGCCCAGCACCAGCAGAGCGAACATGAGGGCGCCCGCCACCAGGGGCTTCTCGCCCAGGAACGGTGTTGCGATCAGAAAGCCGAACAGCGTTAGGCCGGCGGCCGCCAGGGTCTTCAGGCCCAGGAAGTGGCTGGGGCCCATGGGGTTGCCCGCCTGGACCAGCTTCAGTTGAATCGTGGCCTGCACCTGGCCGGGGGCCATTCGCATCACCCAGTCATAGAAGCGCTCCATGGCCGGCCCCAGCACCCGCTGGGCGAACGGCAGCTCCATCACCTCGTCCACCAGGACGCCGTGCTCGTTGCGAATCAGCCCCGGGCGCCGGATCGAGGCGGCCCGCTGCTTGATCTGCACCGCCTGGGCCGAGGGCGAGAGGACCAGGTAGGTGCTGACCGAGGTGGTGGCAAAGACCAGCACCAGGATGAGCGTAGTCATCGCCTACACCTCCAGGTTGACCATATTTTTAATCATGAAGATGCCAATCCCCTGCATGACCACGCCAACGAACACCAGGATCCACCCGATGGGGTTCTGAAACATCGGATCGAGGTAACCCGGGGAGATCACCTGCATTAGCACCGCCAGGGCCACCGGCAGGAGCGAGACGATCCAGCCGGAGAAGCGGCCCTGGGTGGTCAGGGTGCGGACCTCGCCCTGCATCCGGATGCGCTCCTTGATCGTATCCCCGATCTTGTCGAGCACCTCGGAGAGGTTGCCGCCCACCTGCCGCTGAATCAGCACCGCGGTGACCACCAGGTCCAGGTCGGGGCTCTTAACCCGTGCGATCAAATTGTTCAGGGCCTCATCAAGGGAGATGTTGACCCGGGTCTCCCGGAGCACCATGCCAAACTCCTTGCCAATGGGGTCCGGCATCTCCCGGCTCACGGTGTCCATGGCTTGAAGGAAGGAGTAGCCCGAGCGCAGGGCGTTCGCCATGATCGAGAGCGCATCGGGCAGCTGCTGCTCAAAGGCCTTCAGCCGCTTCTTCTCCGCCCGGCTGAGCAGGAAGTGGGGCGATACCCAGCCCAGGGGCAGGAACAGCCACCACAGCGTCGGCGCCGAGATGATCGCCAGGCCCAGGCCCATGCCTGCCGCCAGCCCCTGGGCCACCATGAACTCGGCCGGCTTCCACTTCCAGTCGGCCCGCTGCAGCCGCACCTCCAGGGTGTTCGAGAACCGGCGGCCGCTGATCGCCTTCTCCACCATGCCGACCATGGCCTTGCGGGCCGCCTCGGTGGCCTTGGGCTTGGACTCCCCCTCGCCCTCGGGGTTCAGGGGATCACCGGGCAGGTCCCGGGTGACGAAGCTCTCCAGGGACTGGCGCTGGCGCACCAGCCGGTTCAGCCGCTGCTCGACGCTCTCCCTGCGGTTGCTCTCCCAGAGAGACGATATCAGGTAGGCCGCTGCCGTGATTAGCACAAAGATCATCAGCCACATATTAGTACTCCTCCTGGAACACCTCGTCCGGCAGCTCGCAGCCGTGTTCCACCAGCTTCTCGTAGAACTTCGGGCGGATCCCCGTCGCCGAGTGGCCGCCGATCACCTTGCCCTCCGGATTGAGGCCGGTCTGACGGAACAGGAAGATATCCTGCAGGACCACCACATCGCCCTCCATGCCCTGCACTTCGGTAATGTGGGTGATCTTGCGGGTGCCGTCCTTAAGGCGGCTGACCTGCACGATCATATCGACGGCGGATGCGATCTGCTCCCGAATCGCCTTGACCGGCAGCTCCATGCCCGCCATCATCACCATGGTCTCCAGGCGGGAGATCATGTCGCGGGGGCTGTTGGCGTGGCCGGTGGTGAGCGAACCGTCATGGCCGGTGTTCATCGCCTGGAGCATGTCCAGCGCCTCGCCGCCGCGGCACTCGCCGACCACGATCCGGTCGGGCCGCATGCGCAGGGAGTTCTTCACCAGATGCCGGATCGAGATTTCGCCCTTCCCTTCCAGGTTGGCGGGGCGGGTCTCCAGGGAGACCACGTGCGCCTGCCGCATCTGAAGTTCAGCGGCGTCTTCGATCGTAACGATGCGTTCGTCGTCGGGGATGAAGCTGGAGAGCACGTTCAGGGTGGTGGTTTTGCCGGAGCCCGTGCCGCCGCTGACCACCACGTTCAGCCGCGCCTTGACGCAGGCCTCCAGGAACATGGCCATCGGCTTGGTCAGCGTCCCCCACTCCACCAGGTTGTCGATGGTGATCGGCTTCTTGGCGAACTTACGAATGGTAATGCTGGGTCCCTTCAGCGCCAACGGCGGGATGATGGCGTTCACACGGCTGCCGTCCGGCAGGCGGGCGTCCACCATCGGGCTCGATTCGTCGATGCGGCGGCCCAGCGGCGCCACGATCTTCTCGATCACCTGCAGCACCTGGGCAGGCGACGCGAAGGAGACCCCGGAGAGCGTCAGCTTGCCCTTCTTTTCGACATAGACCATGTCCGGGGCGTTGACCATCACCTCGCTGACCTCCGGGTCGTCCAGCAAGGACTGAATCGGGCCGAACCCCACGATCTCCGCGTAGAGTTCAGCCGCGATCGCCTCCCGCTCCAGCGGGGGAACCCCTTCCTCCTTGGAGAGCGACTCCATGATCTTCTCGTGAATCTCTGCCCGCTGCTGGTCGGTCATCTCCCGGGTATTGACCAACGCCTTGGCATCGATCTCCTGGATCAGGCGGTGCTGCACGCGGTTCTTCAGTTCTCGCCGGGCCTTGCTTTCGGCCGACTCAGCCTGGGCGGGCGCCGCCCTCCCCGTGGTCACGCCGCCGCCCAGCACGATCACCGGGGCGGCGCCGGTCCGGGTCGCCTGTGAAGCTTCAGGGGTCCGTGTCGTGGTACCTCGTTGCCCTTCCTTGCTCTTAATGCGGTCGTACAGCGAGGACATCTTGATTCACCTCGGGTTTGTTTAGAGCGAGAGCATGCCGAACAGCCTGCGAGTCACGCCGCCTGCAGCCTGCTTCAGCGCCGGGTGCGCCGGAACAGCGGTAGCGGTCCGGGCGTCGCCCGTGGCCACGGCGGTCACCATGCGCTGCAATGCGTCGATGATCGGGCTGTTCTTGGCGCGCTTCAAAATGATCGGGATGCCGGTGTTGGTGGCGGTAATGGCCGCCTGGTTGTCGGTGGGGATCAGGTGGGTGAGCGGGACGCCCAGGCTGGCTGCAATCTCCTCGTGGGTCAGGCCCACGGTGGAGTCGCACTTGTTGAGCACCACCTGGACCATCTCCCGGGGGTACTCGAGCCGCTCCAGGAGCACATCGAGCCCCTTGGCGGTCGATTCCAGGGCGGTGATCTCAGGCAGGGCGACCATCAGGATCAGGTCGGACTTGTCGAAGGCGACCAGGTTCGCCTCCCGGAAGGAGGCTGAGGTGTCGATCACCACAAAGTCGTGGCTGGCCCGCAGGGCCTCGATTACCTCGATCACATAGCTGCGGGTGTTGTCGGCCCGACCGCTGCCGTCGACCTCGGAGGCCAGGTGGGGCAAGGGCGGGCTCGCCAGGACGCCCACCCCGCTCTGGTCCTGCCTGGCGAGCACCTTCTGGGCGTGCTCCGGGGTGATGGTCCCCGGCAGGCGGCACAGGTCGACGATGGTCGCCTGGGGCCGCACGCCCATCATGGTGGCCAGCGTGCCGAACTCCAGGTCCAGGTCGACGCAGGCCACCCTTACCTTCCCGCCCTGGGCGAGCCCGGCAGAGAGATTGGCCGCCACGGTCGTCTTGCCGACCCCGCCCTTGGTGCTGAAAACCGAGATCACCTTTCCCTTGTGCTTGGTGGGCGGCGCGGGGGCCATCGCCTGGAGGTTGGGGCCGGCGGCCGCGGCGCTGCGCAGGGCCGCCACCAGCTCCTCGCAGGTAAAGGGTTTGACCAGGTAGTCCCGGGCGCCGGCCTTCATGGCCCGGCGCAGGTACTCCTGCTCCCCCTGCACCGAGATGATCACCACCCCGGTGGGCGCCTCCGCCATGATCTCGGCGGTGGCGGAGATGCCGTCCAGCACGGGCATGTTGATGTCCATCAACACCACGTCCGGGTGGAGACGGGCTGCCTGCTCCACGGCCAGCCGCCCGTTCTCCGCCTCACCGACCACCTCGAACTCGCCCACCTCGAACTCCAGCATCGCCTTGACCGACTGGCGCACCTGGTAGGAGTCGTCCACCAACAGGACCTTGATCTTGCCGGACATCTACCACACCCCACTTCGTTACGGTTCTCGCCCCCGGCAGCGCACCTACTTGGTCGGGGTGCTGCCGAACCGCGTCTCGTTGAGCACGATCTTGCCTGCGTCGGGCTCCTTGAGCGCCGGCCGCAGCAGGAGCTTGATATGTCCCAGTTGCTCAGCCAGCGCCACCTCGGTGGCCTGATCGGGCTGGAGCGCCAGGGTGATGGAGGTCAGCTTCGGGGCGCCGTCCGGCGTCGCTGCAGCGCCGGGCGCCTCGCTTTCAGCCGGCCCCTTGCTGAGCACCTGCACCGCCTCCTGCAGGATGCGGCTGGTGGCCTGGGGCCGCTCGGGCGGCTTGGCGGGCAGGACCAGCACCAGGTCGACCAGGTCGCCGGGCTCGGGGTGGCCCGCCACGCCGGAGAGCTCATCGATCCGGATCGTAATCGCCCGGGCGCCCTTGGGAATCCGGTAGGGCAGGGTGCCCTTCCCCTCTTCCACCACCCGGCTCCGCAGGATCACCTCGCCGGGCTCCAGCCCAACCAGTGTAATCATGCCGACCAGGTCCTTCACTTCGGTGAACTCGGAGCCGGTCGTGAACGATTTCGGAACCTGCTTGATCTGCACATGGGCCTCGCTAAGCTTCGTCCGCGGTGCGATGGGCTCCTTACCAGCCACGGCGACCACGGGGACCAGCTCCACCTGAGCGTCGGCGGCTGCCGCTGTCCCGTTTCCAAGCAGCTGCCGGACGATCAGGGTGATCACGAGACCAATAATGACCGGAATTAATACAAGGCGAACCAGTTTGCCTTTATCCAACGGGTGCACCCCCGGGGGTTGCTAGTTTTTCAGCTTTGTAGTACGGAGCCCGAAATCCGGGGCGGCCAGCGACCCTTCGCCCTCGGCGACCATCTTCACGAAGCGGCCGACGATCTGGCCGCGGTTGTTGCCGCTCTCGAAGGTATCCTCCAAGAAGAACATCCCAAACCCGACCACGTGGACCTGGCCCTTTCCGTTGACATTAAAGTCCTCCAGGATCGGCACCACGACCAGCCGGGGCGACTGACGGTTATACGAGGTATAGGTGGAATACGGGTCCTGGTCGATCCGGTAGTTGACCGCCCGAATGGTCGGTCCGGCCATGTTGCCCGGCTCGGTATCGACCCACTGATCGATGCGGATCCAGTCCTTGTACCCCGTCATCAGGTTCTGCTCGTACATGGAGGCGCCGGATTTCCCGAGGGCCAGGGCCTGGTAGTTGCCCGGTGAGATCGAGCCGGCGTCGGCGTCCAGCTTCAGGTAGACCTGATCGCCGATCTTCCAGTCCGCCCGGGGAACGCCTAGGGGCGCTGCACCGTAGTAGCCGCTCAGGTTTTGCGTCTCGCCCGTGGCGGCTCCCAGCACGACCTCGCTGTCAGGGCCGATCAGCCTGGCGAAGGTGAGAGGCACCGTCCGCTCCACGTCTACATTCAGGCTGCGCTTGTCTTCGGCCACCGAGATTCTCGCACGGGCCAGGTCAATGTTGTTCTTCACCAGGATCGACCTGGCGGTCTCCAGCGCCTTGTCCTTGTTGTCGGGCAGGTGCTGGGCGCCCGACAGGGCGGCGGCGTCCGCCACGACGGATAGCCGCTGGCGCTCCACAAAGAGCCGGCCGACGTCCGTGCCCAGAGCAGCCAGACCTAAAATTGCGGTCATCATCAGCGCCACGACGATGACGATCGTTCCATCCTGTTCGGATGTGAGCCGTGCCCACAGCCGGCGCATGGCCTCCGCCTCCTTCTACTCGACCCGGGCGGTCAGCGCCGACGAGAGCGGCACCTCTCCCCCGATGATCCCCATCAGGGCCAGAACCCGGTAGCGGTATTGAATGGTCACCGTCATATCCGAGCCCGTGGTGCGGCTGCCTGCCGGGCTGACGGTAATCGTCAGCAGGTTCGGCTCCAGCGTCGCTGCGGTGGCTCGCGCTCGGGCTGTCACCTGGGCGTCGGTGGCCCCGGTTATGCCCAGCCGGACCGCCTCCCGGGAAGCGTGCTGCACAATGAGAAAGGCGCTGGCCATGCGGGCCACATCGACCAGACCGACCAGGAGCCAGATCAGAATCGGCAGCACGAGGGCCATCTCGACGGTGGCCTGCCCTTGCTCCGTTTTGGACTTTCGGCGCCTGCGCACCAGAACTGCCCCCTCTCACGAATGGAAGGCAGGGGCCGGTCGGCGATCATCGTGCCGTCCGGCCCCCGTTCGTTCAACGTCTCGCATGAACCGGTATAGTTAAGACCGAATGAATTTGAATGGGGTGGATCTTTAGCTCTGGCGGACGCCGCCGATGGACTTCAGACCGTTGGTAATCGACTTGAAGATGTCGGAGACCTGGCCGCCCAGCAGGGTGAGCAGAGCGATGACGCCGATGGCGACAAGGCCGACGATCATCGCGTACTCGACCATGCCCTGGCCCTCTTCACGGCGCAGCAGGTTCTGGATCTTTACATACAGAGCGAGCATTCTAGTTCAACTCCTTGTCCACGTTTGTCTACTCCGGAACCGAACGCAGTGGATGCTTAGGACTGGCGGACGCCGGTGATCGACTTCAGGGCGTTGGTGATCGAGGTGAAAATGTCGCCGATCTGACCGCCCAGGAGCGTCAGCAGGGCCAGCACGCCGACAGCCACAAGACCGACGATCATGGCGTACTCGACCATACCCTGACCTTCCTGGTTCTCCAGCCAATTGCGGACCTTTACGTAGAGGCTCAACATAACGCATCCTCCTCTTACTACCCCGGGCTCCGTAGGGCGCCCGGCTGGTGTGATCTAACTGTAGCACCCGGCCCCGCCGGGACACATCGGGCCGCGGGCTCAACTTCCCCGGCCTGCCAGGCGGGACATTGGCCCGCGGCTCTGGGTCCCGGCAGCGGTCCGGTCCCGCCGCTGTGGGTCTGGGGTCCCAGAAAAGCATAAATCCCCGGGAAAACCCGGGGATTCGTACGGTTTACCTATGCGCCGGCCAGTAGGACCACGTGGGGTGTCCCAGAGACCGGATGTGCCACGACTTGTACCCTACTGCCATAGACCGAAGCCACCGTTGCCTCAGTCACCACCTCGGCGGGTGGGCCCTCGGCGAACGGGCGCCCGTCCCGGATCATCACCATGCGGGTGGCGTAGAGCGCCGCCAGGTTCAGGTCGTGCAGGACGGCGATCACCGTCACCGACCGCTCCCGGTTCAGCCGCCGTACCAGGTCCAGCAGCTCCACCTGGTGGGCGATGTCGAGGTGGGAGGTGGGTTCGTCCAGGACCAGCAGGCTGGGCTCCTGGGCCAGCGCCCGGGCCATCAGCACCCGCTGGCGCTCACCGCCGCTCAGCTTGGTGACGAGCCGATCCCTCAGGTCCCAGGTGTTGGTCTGCTTCATCGCATCCCGAACCGCCGCCCGGTCCTTCTCGCTCTCCCCCCGGAACCGCTTTAGATGGGGGAGCCGCCCCATCATCACGATCTCCTCCGCCGTGAAGTCGAACTCAACCGCAGTCTCCTGCCCGAGCACCGCCATGCGTCTGGCGCGCTCCCGGGCAGGGATGCGGCGCAGGTCCTGGCCACCGACCACAATGCGGCCACCCGACACGGGCAGCGCTCCAGTGATCGCCTTGACCAGCGTCGACTTGCCCGAGCCGTTGGGGCCGGCGACGGCCAGAAACTCGCCCCGCGCGACGTTCAGTGAGAAGTCGGCCAGCACGGTCCTTGGGCCGTACCTGGCCGTGATCGATTCCACCCGCAGATCCATCCCGGCACCTCCCTCTGCTTACGCCTCGGCGGGTTTCAGTTTGCGGCGCAGCAGCCACAGGAAGAACGGGCCGCCCAGGATCGACATCACCAGGCCAATGGGGATCTCCATCGGCGAGGCTACGGTGCGGGCCAGGGTGTCGGCCAGAATCACCACCACGGCGCCGCCCACCGCAGAGGCGGGCAGGAGCAGGCGATGGTCAGGCCCCACCAGAAAGCGCATCACATGGGGGACGATCAGCCCGACAAAGCCGATGGGCCCGCAGTAGGAGACCGTGGCTGCGACCAGCAGGGCGCCGGCCCCGATGATGATCCGCTTGACGTGCTCGACCTCGACCCCGAGGTGCTCGGCTGACTCCTCGCCCAGGAGCATCGCGTTCAGTTCCCGACCGTAGTAGCCCATGGCGGCAATCCCGGCCGCCGTGTACAGCGAGAGCCAGCCCACCTTCGACCAGTTGGCCCCGCTGAGGCCGCCCATCATCCAGAAGATGATCGAATCCCGGGCGTCGGGCCGGGCCACGTAAATGATCAGCGAGACCAGGGCCATGCAGAAGGAGCCTACCGCCACGCCGGAGAGCAGGATCCCGGTGACCGGGACCCGGCGCCCCACGGCGGCCAGCCGGTAGACCAGCACCATCACCAGCAGGCCGGTGCTGAAGGCCGCCAGGGGGACCGATGCCACGCCCAGCTTCTCGCCGAAGGCATACATGATCGAGGCGCCCAGGGCCGCCCCGGGGGAGACCCCCAGGATGTACGGGTCGGCCATGGGGTTCTTGAAGAGCCCCTGGAAGGCGCCGCCGGCCACGGAGAGGGCGATCCCGGTCACAAGGGCGAGCATCACCCGGGGGAAGCGAATATCCCAGAGGATCGTCTCGCTGGTGTCGACCCAGGTGCGGGCAACGCTGGCGCCCGGCGCCCGGGAGAGCAGGATCCGCAGGACCTCCCCGGGGGCGATCCGCACGGAGCCCGTCCCCCCGGCGATGATGACGGCAGCGGCGAGCGCAACCAGAGCAATCAGGATCACCCGCCGGCCACGGATCGCACGCATGCCGTCACCCCCCACTCATAGCACTACTTTCCGAACAGCTCGGGATGGATGGTCTCCGCCATCCACTTCAGGCCCAGCACCAGCCGGGGGCCGGGGCGTGCGATCAGATTGCCGTCATCGATGGCAAAGACCTTGCTCTCCTTGACCGCCTTCAGCCCGCCCCAGCCGTTGCGCTCCTTGACCGTGGCTGCGGCGCCCTTTCCAGTGATGATGAAATCCGGGTTGGCGGCCGCCAGCTTCTCCATGCTGTACTCGACCCAGCTGCCCTTCACCTCAGCCGCAGCGTTGATGCCGCCGGCCAGGGTGATCAGGGTGTCCTGGAAGGTGCCGCTGCCGGTGGTGTAAATGCTGCCCTTGTCCTTGTCATAGCTGGCCTCCAGGTAGACCTTGGGCTTGGACGTAGCCTTGGCGACCTTAGCGGTGACCTCATCGACGGTCTTCTTCATGTCGGCCACGACCTTCTCGGCCTGCTCCTGGGCGTCCAGCGCCACACCAAGGGTCTTGAGCACGGTGTAGAGGTCATCCATGGTCCCCGGAGCCACCACGAAGACGTTCATCTTGTACTCGTCGGTCAGCTTCTTGCGGACGTCCAGGGTGCCGTTGGTCACCAGGATAAGGTCGGGCTTCATCGCCACCAGCTTCTCGTAGTCAAGCTTGAAGTAGTCGACGATCTCCTTGATCTCCTTGGCCTGGGCGGGGTAATCGTCCCACTCGGAGTGGGCGATGATGCTGCTGCCCTTGCCCAGGGCGAAGAGCAGCTCGGTGTTGCCCGGCACTACGCTGACGATGCGCTTGGGCTCAGCCTGCAGGGTGATCTCACGGCCCTCGCTGTCCTTGACCGTGATCGGGTAGGCGGTCTTCTTGGCCGTCGCGGGCGCCTTGTTCTCCTGGGTCTGGGGTGCGGCGGGGGTCGGGCTCTGGGTCGGCTTGGCGGCGCCGCAGCCGGCCACCAGGGAGACCGTCATTACGGCAGTCAGCACTATACCAAACAGCTTTCGCATGTGTAGGTTCCTCCTTAGATGTCGGGTCCGATGAAACGAGGGTCCCTTTGGTTAGGAACTGTTGCCAAACAAAATCCCCCGGCCATTAGGCCAGGGGAAAGGATACCGACAGCAGTTGCCAATGCGCGCAGGCAACAGTGGTCTCCCCCTTTCCTCCGAAGGTTGAGCAACGCAAGGCCGAACAGGCAGGTTTCCTGGCTTTCGGGTCATCGCCCTCCCCGGCCTTCCCGGCAAAACGCCAGTGGCCAAACCATGGGGACAGGCTCTCCGATTACAGTGGCGGGACCGCGCCGGACTTGAACCGGCTTCCCTTTTACCTCCCGGACGTGATGTCCGGAAGCACCTGTACGGTGTCCGTATTCAGTTGTGTGTTCAGTATAACGACAGGGATAATGGCTGGCAAGCCTTATTTTGACTTCTGCTTTTCCAGGGTGACCAGCCCGGAGCGCACGGCATAGAGCGCCGCCTGGGTCCGGTCCGAGACCCCAAGCTTTTCAAAGATATGCGTCAGATGGTTCTTGGCGGTCTTCTCCGAGATGAAGAGCGTCGAGGCGATCTCCCGGTTGGAGGAGCCCTGGCCCACCAGGCGCAGCACCTCCAGCTCGCGCTCGGTCAGGCCCGGATTTTCGGTGGAACGGGCCGCGGGGGGCCGCTCCTGGGCCCTGGCCATCTCCATGAGCGCCAGCCCGGCCAGCTTCGGATGCAGGTACGGGCGCCCCTCCTTAGCCGCACGGATGGCGTCATAGAGAATCGCCGACTCCACGTCCTTGACCAGGTAGCTGTTGGCGCCCGACTTGAGCGCCTTCATCAGGTACTCCTGGTCCTCGTGCATGGTCAGGATCACCACGCCCGTGGCAGGGCTGGCCTGCTTGATCCGCTGGCATGCCTCGAGCCCGCCGCCGGGCATGGACACATCCAGCACCACCACGTCGGGGCGCAGGGCCACGGTCTGATCGAAGGCCGCATCGCCGCTGCCTACCTCGCCCACCACGAGAAAGCCCTTCTCCATCTCCAGAATCTGCTTGAGGCCCTGGCGGAAGAGGGTATGGTCATCGGCGATCAGAATGCGCACAGACTCCACGGTTTCCCCTCCTACTCTCCCAGCGGGAAGACAAAGCTAAGCTTGGTGCCCTGGCCGGGGCTGCTGACGACCTCCATGGACCCACCGAGCAGTTCGCACCGCTCACGCATACCTACCAGACCGAACTTGGTGCCGGCCGAGGTAGCCAGGACCTTGTCGGGCTCAAAGCCCGCCCCATCATCTTTTACGCTGGCTCGGATCTCCCGCCCGCCGGCGGTGTCTACTTTGACCCAGACCCGGCTGGCCCCGGCGTGCTTGTACACGTTGGAGAGGGCCTCCTGCACCAGGCGGAAGATCGCTACCTCCCAGGCCGACTCATAGCGCCGCTCGTTGCCGAAGACGGCAAAGTCGGTCTCGATGCCGGTGCGGGCCTGATAGTCCTTCAGGAAGGCCCGCAGGGCCGGGATCAGGCCCAGGTCGTCGAGGGCCATGGGCCGCAAGTCGAAAATGATTTTTCGCACGTCCTGCAGGGAGAGCCGCACCAGGTCCTTGAGCTGGTTGAGCTCCTCGTGCAGACGCTGCGGGTCGGTCTCGAACAGCTTTTGGCACACGTTAATGCGCAGAACGACGCTATTGAGCAGCTGGGCCGGGCCGTCGTGAATTTCGCGGGCCAGGCGGCGCCGCTCCTCCTCCTGCGCCTTGATCACGTGCAGGCCGAGGTTGCGGCTCAACTGGGCGCTCTCGAACTGGGAGCCCATCTCCCGCACCTTGTCGGCCACCAACTGCACCGAGGCATCCATATCGCCCAACACGGTCGCACTGCTTTGGGCGATCCCCGTCAGGCGCTCCAGGAGCGACCGGTATGCCGTTGCCTGGGCGCCGAGGAGCTCAGCCTCGGTCCCGGCGGCCTCCCGTGCCCGTTGCTCCACCCCGGCCAGTTCGGCAGCGAGGCTTTGACTCAGATCGCTGATGGAGTCGGCGAACTGCGCCACGACGTCCTTCCCGCGACCGAGGGGCGCCAGGAGCTCCTGCACCTTATCTTCAAGCCCCGTGGGGCCGTTTCCGGACTGCCTCACCGACCTCACCCCTCCCGTCCTCACCCGATTGGCTTATTCAGCGACCAAAACGGGAAATCCTGCCGAATCATGCTGAAATAGGTCGAGCGAATGAGACTCTGGTCAACACGTTATGTAAACGAGCAATACACCGCTCATCAGCTGTGCCAAACAGACTTCGCAGGCGCCACCTCGTTTATGGGGGTCAAAGGTCAGGGCCGCACAACAACTGTGCGGCCCCACGGTGGTGTTACTTCTCGCCGAGACGGTTGAAGTATCTGCCTGCTGCGCCGCCGGCCAGCGCCCCGCCCACCCCGCCGACGATGGTACCGGTTGGGCCGAAGGAGGATCCGATGGCCGCACCGGCCAGGGTGCCGGCGGTGCCGCCGGTGATGCCCATCATCGCCGGGTTGGTCCCACGCACCCGTTCTTCGTAGGGCGGAATCCGTTGCAGCTCCTCCATGGAATAGCGGATGTATCCCTTTTCGTCGCGCTCGGCCATGCGGGCGACCACTCCTTGTTTGATCGAATGGCGGATACCGATCGTATTATCTGTAACCGGCGGCCGACTGCATACGCGCCATATCGCTTGTGAAACCTACATGCTGAATCAGAGATGGGCGGGTGGAAAAGAACTTGGCGATAAAGCGCCTCGGGTACCAGACCGTAAGGCTGCAAAGCCCGCCGGTAATCAGCGGGCACGCCGCCGTGGCAGGCCCCATGGAGGCCCAGGGGCCGCTGGGGAACGAGTACGACCGGACCTACCCCGACCTGTCGGTCGGACAGAAGAGCTTTGAGAAGGCCGAACGGTTGATGGTCGCCGACGCCTGCCAGCTGGCGCTCCAGAAGGCGGGGCTCAGCGGACAGCCCCCTCAGATCGACTACTTCCTGGCCGGCGACCTGCTCAACCAGATCATCACCTCCTCCTTTAACGCCCTCTCCCTGGCGGTGCCATTCTTCGGCCTGTACGGCGCCTGCTCCACGCTGTGCGAATCGATCTCCCTAGGTTCGATGCTGATCGACGGCGGGTATGCGGACCGGGTGCTCTGCGCTACCGGGAGCCACAACGCCACGGCTGAGCGGCAGTACCGCTACCCCAACGAGTACGGCGGTCAGCGCAAACCGTACGCCCAGTGGACCGTGACCGGGGCCGGCGCCCTGGTTCTGAGCAACCAGGGCAGTGGACCACGGATTACCCACGTGACCACCGGCAAGGTCAATGACCTCGGCATCGCCGACCCGTTCAACCAGGGCGCCGCCATGGCGCCAGCCGCCGTCGACACGATCGCGGCTCACCTCAGCGACACGGGGCGAAAGGTCAACTACTACGACCTGATCGTCACCGGCGACCTGGCGAGGTTCGGTCGCGACATGGCGGTCCAGCTTGCCGCAGAGCGGGGCCTGGAGCTCGGCGAGCGGTACCGGGACTGCGGCGTTATGGTCTTCGACAACCAGACCCAGGATGTCCATTCGGGCGGCAGCGGCTGCGGCTGCTCGGCCATCGTCACCTGCGGCCATCTGCTCAAGGAGATGACCCGCGGGAACATCCGCCGCATGCTCCTGGTGGCCACCGGCGCCCTGCTCTCGCCCACCACCTTCCAACAGGGCGAAAACATTCCCACCATCGCCCACGCCGTAGCAATCGAGGTGTAGCTGACCATGATGTACCTGAACGCCTTTCTGGTCGGGGGCATCATCTGCATGATCGGGCAGTTGATCCTGGACAATACCAAGCTCAGCCCGGGCCACGTTCTCTCCGGCTTCACGGTAGTCGGGGGCATTCTGGGCGGCCTCGGCCTGTACGACCGGTTGATTGAATTCGCAGGTGCGGGCGCCACGGTGCCGATCACCAGCTTCGGCAACGCCTTGGTGAAGGGCGCCCTGCAGGAGGCTCAAACCCGTGGGCTGATGGGCGTCTTGACCGGCATGTTCGAGCTGACCAGCGCCGGCATCACGGCAGCCATCGTCTTCTCCTTTTTCACGGCCTTGGTCTTCAAACCAAAAAGCTGAGCCCGGGCGTCGCCCGGGCTCCTCACTTATGCAGCTAGTCCTTCGACCGGGTGGGCAGCTTCGGGATCAGCCAGTTGACGAAGGCGTCCTCGGAGCGGGTCTGCAGGTAGATCAGGCCCGGTCCGGTGAACTCGCAGACGAAGCCCTCGCCGCTGGTGATGGTGTTGATCCACCCTGCGGCTGCCTTGCGCACGGTGAACTGGATGCCGTCGCTGAAGGCGACGACATGGCCGGTGTCGACCACGTAGCGCTCGCCCGGCTGGAGTTGCTTCCAGTGCAGGGCGCCGTAGGTATTAAAGAGCAGCGGGCCGTTGCCCTGGACCCGGAGCAGGAAGAGCCCGCCGCTCCCGAAGAAGCCCCGGGCGCCGCCCCACTTGGAATCGACCGTCAGGTTGCCGCCGCCGGCCAGGTAGGCGCCGGACTTCAGGAACATGGTGTGGCCCTGCAGCTCCAGCACCGTAATATCGCCAGGCAGGGTGGGCGCCAGCGTCAGCTCGCCCGGGGACCCTTCGGCCCGGTACTTGCTGGTGAAGAACGACTCACCGCCGAGCACCGCCCGACCCAGGGCGCCCAGGAAGCCGCCCTTCATTTCGGTTTGGAGCTGGATGTTCGCGCTCATGGAGACCATGGCGCCGGCCTCGGCCTGGACCTCTTCGCCGGGTTCCAGGTGCAGCACGGCCAAGGAGTAACTGGGCTGATACAAGACCTCTGCTTTCATGCTAGTGCGCCTCCCTTTCCATTTCGCTACCAGGATTTCGGGGTTGCGCTCCGGATTCCTGCCAACAAGAAGACCGGCACCCCTGCAGGGTGCCGGCCAACAACGGGACGCTATCAAAACTGGCTGACGCTGCCGTTGCTGGTCGCCGCCTCCGATCGAAGGGCGCGCAGCGCCGAGCCGGATCGCGGCGTCGCTCCCGGGATCCACCGGGTCTGGGTGCTGGGCGTGGTCCGGAACTCCAGGACCTCCGAGGCGGGGCGGGAGCCATAGCTGCCGGAGACCTGACGCGCCTCGCGCACCTGCTCATCGAGCTCGGCGAGGGTCGCTTCCAGCCGCCGGACCGTGGACTCCAGCTGGGCCGTTCGCTCCGACAGGGCCGCCACCTGCGCATCGACCTGGGCGCCGCGCGAGGGCGGCAGTTCCTGCCGGGAGCTGGTGCGCCGCGGAACACCACGTACGGAGTAGGTATCACCATGCGTGTGCATAAAAAGTTCCCTCCCTGCTGCCACCCAGGGTATGCAGCGGGAGGGAACCGGGTTACACCTTGGCGACAGCGAGCTTGGACTTGATCCGCCGGATCACCTCGTCGGTGAACTCGGTGGTCGAGGTACTTCCCCCAAGGTCGCCAGTCCGCACGCCCTGGGCGATCGCCTCCAGGCATGCCTCACGGATCGCACGGCCGGCGACCTGGTAGTCGGCGCCGGGCATTTGCTGGAGCAGGGCAGCGGCTGCGAGCTGCATGGCGAGCGGGTTGGCCACGTTCTTGCCCTGCAGGCTGGGGGCGGTGCCGTGGGGGGCCTCCGCCATGACCACCTTGGGCTGGAACTCATCGTCGAAGCTGATCAGCAGCGACTCCGAGCCGGCGATCGACCCGTACAGGGCAAGGACCAGGTCGGAGAGGATGTCGCCGTCGCGGTTGAGGCACGGGATCACCAGCGGGCGGCTGGCCCGCCCGAACAGCAGGGCGTAGGCGGCGTCGATCAACTGCGGGTCGTAGGGCACGTCGGCGTGGGTGCGGGCCGCCTCATCCATGCACTCCTTGAGCAGGCCCTCGTAGGTCGGCGAGACGGTCCACTTTGGCCCGCCGAAGACCAGGGCGCCCATCTGCCGGGCGAGGATGAAGCTGAACTCGGCCGCAGCCCGGCAGTTGCGCCGGCTGATATAGGTGGTGCGGAACGCCTTTTCTGCCTCGCCTTCGCCTTCACGCCACTCCGTCGCCTCGTAGGCGTCCTCCGTGGCCATGCGCACCACGGCAATCGGGGCAACGATGTTGCCAATCGAGTTGACGCCGGGCAGCGGGCGGCCTGTCCGCAGGATTACCGTGCCGTCGATCTCCTTGCGGAGGATGGCGTTGGGCGAGCCGACATCGCCGCGCGCCTCGGGGGTGATGGTGGCGGCCTTCAGGCCATAGCCGGCCTGCCGCATGGCGGCAGCGGCCTCACGCACCACCTGGTTTTTGGTGGCGCGGCGGTTCTGAAGGCTGAGGTCGAACCGAAGCAGGTCGACCTGCACGCCGATCACCTCGGGCGTAAGCAGGCGCACCGCCTCTTCCAGCAGCTCCTGACCGGTCTGGTCACCTTCCAGGACAACAATGGCGGGTTTGTTGGTCAACGAAGTTCACTCCTGCTGTTACTGGGGAATAGCCCTAATTGTCATAATTCGCGACAATTAGGTAGGGCCTCGCAAAACACATTACCCATCTTACTAAGACTTATCATCACTGCCAAGTCCCTTTTGTTCCACCCTACAGAACGTTGTTCTGTTTTTGCAAGGTATTTTGTTCACAAGATGCAACGACGCCGCTGCGATCTCCGCAGCGGCGTCTCTACTTATGTCGCAGAGAGCGCACTGGCAATCTGCCCGCCCACCCGGGCGTTGTTGCGAATCAGGGCCAGGTTCGCAGCCAGGCTGCGCCCCTCCGTGACCTCCTTCATCTTGGCGAGCAGGTAGGGTGTCACCGCCTTGCCGCTCACGCCCTCGCGGGCCATCTCGGCCATGGCCCGTGCGATGTGCCCCTCCACCTCGGCGGAGTCCAGCGCATCGGCCTCGGGGAGCGGGTTGACAATCAGCGTGCCGCCGGGCATTTCGGCAACACGCCGGGCAGCGATGATCGCCGCCACGTCAGCCGGGCTGTCGGCCCGGCAGTCGACCCCGTGGCCGGTGTCCCGGGTGTAGAAGCCGGGGAAGCGGTCCGTTCCGTAGCCCACCACGGTAACGCCCAGGGTCTCCAGGACCTCAAGGGTCGCCGCGATGTCCAGCACGCTCTTGGCGCCGGCGCAGACCACAGCCACGCTGCAGCGGCCCAGCACCGTCAGGTCGGCGGAGATGTCCCAGACCTGAGCCGGGCTTGCGGCGGCGCCCCGGTGGACCCCGCCAATGCCGCCGGTCACAAAGACTTTGATCCCGGCCGCTTCGGCTATGGTCGCCGTGGTGGCCACCGTGGTGGCGCCGGGGGTCTTCCGGGCGATCACCACCGGCAAGTCCCGCAGCGAGACCTTCGCTACGCCCTTCTCGGTGGCCAGCCGGTACAACTCCTCATCGGTAAGTCCGACCTTGCAACGGCCGTCCAGGATCGCAATGGTCGCCGGGACGGCGCCCTGCTCGCGGACGATCGCTTCCACCTCTTTGGCCATGGTCAGGTTCTCCGGGTAGGGCATCCCATGGCTGATGATCGTCGACTCCAGCGCCACCACCGGGCGCCCCTCGTTCAGGGCGGCCGCTACGGCGGGATGAATATCCAACAGGCTCTTCATAATACGGTTACCCCCTCAGGGACGATATGACACCTGCGACTACAGCCGCGGGCACATCCGGCGTCACGGTCACCTCGCCGGTCCTCACGGGCAGCACCCAGCGCACCTTGCCGGCCTCAACCTTCTTGTCCATCTGCATCAGCGGAACGAGTTCTTCGTAAGTCAGGTGCGCGGGGATGCGGGTCGGCAGGTCCAGCCGCCGCAGCAGCAGTTCCAGCCGGTCCGGCAGCCCCTGATCCTGCAGGACCCCCACCTCGCGGGCGATCGCCGTCGCAGCCACCATGCCCACCGCCACGCACTCGCCGTGCAGCCACTGGCCGAAGCCCAGCTTCGCCTCCACGGCGTGGCCCAGGGTGTGCCCGAAGTTCAGGATCGCCCGCAGGCCGCCTTCCCGCTCATCGGCAGAGACGACCGCCGCCTTGATCCCGCAGTTGATGGCCACCAGGCGCTCCATGACAGCCGGCTCCCGGGAGCGGATCGCGTCCACGTGCTCCTCCAGGAAGCTCAGGAACGCCGCATCCCGGATGACTCCGTGCTTGACCACCTCGCCCATGCCAGAGAAGAAATCCCGGGGCGGGAGGCTTGCGAACACATCCGGGTCGGCCAGGACCAGCGCGGGCTGGTGGAAGGCGCCCACCAGGTTCTTGCCCTGGGGCAGGTCAATGCCGGTCTTGCCGCCGACGGAGGAGTCCACCTGGGCGAGCAGCGAGGTAGGCACCTGCACAAACGGGATGCCCCGCAGGTAGGTGGCCGCCACGAAGCCAGCCAGGTCGCCGACCACACCGCCGCCCAGCGCCACGATCACCGAGGAGCGCTCCAGACCTGCCTCGGCGCAGCCGCGGTACAGGTAGGCGGCCTGATCGAGCGTCTTGGATCCTTCTCCGGCCGGAATGACGGCCTTTACGGAAGCGATGCCCGCGGCCGCCAGGGCCTCGCGCACCCGTTCCCCATAGAGCGGCCCGACGTTCGTATCGCTGATGACCAGGGCGCGCCGGGCCTTGGGAAGCACCCGGACGATCTCCGCACCGATGCGCTCCAGTTGGCCGGCGCCAATCAGAATCTCATAACTGCGAGCGCCCAGGTCGACTGCTACCCGCTCCATACTACCGCTCCTTCAGTATCTCCAAAATGGCCGCAGCCACTTCGTCAGGACTCTTGCCTTGGGTATCAACGCGGTGATGGGCCGCGTCCGCATATGCGGGCGAACGGCGCTCGGCAAGCTCCCGCAGCTTTGCCAGCGGGTCGGGGCCGGCCAGCAGCGGGCGGGTCTGCACCCCGTCGGCAGAGGCCCGCCGGTACAGCTCCTCGGGCGCCGCATCCAGCCAGAAGACAACGCCGCTTCGCCGCAGGGCTGCCCGGTTCTCGGGCCGCAGGACCGCCCCGCCGCCCGTGGCGATCACCTGGCCGTCCCGGCCGGCAACCTCGGCCACCGCAGCGCTCTCCAGGTCCCGAAAGCCCGCCTCGCCCAACTCCGCAAAGATGGCGGGGATGGGGCGCCCGGCCCGGGCCTCAACCTCGCTGTCCGTGTCCACGAAGGGCAGGCCCGTCGCCTCGGCCAGGGCCCGGCCCACCGAGGACTTCCCCGAGCCCATCAGCCCGACCAGCACGATGTTCATCGCTCAGCCACCCGCTCCAGGTAGGCCTTGTGGTTGCGCAGCATCTCGCGCAGCGAATCGCCGCCGAACTTCTCGGTCATGAACTTGGCCAGCTCGAAGGCGGCCACGCACTCGGCAATCACCGCCGCCGCCGGGATGGCGCAGGCGTCGGAGCGCTCGATTTCGGCGCCCGCCTCGGCATGGGTGTCGATCTCCACCGTCCGCAGGGGCTTGTAGAGCGTTGAGATGGGCTTGAAGGCCACCCGGATCGTTAGCGGCATGCCGGTCGTCATGCCGCCCTCCACGCCGCCGGCCCGGTTGGTGTGGCGGAAATACCCGCGCTCGGGGCTCCAGCCGATCTCATCGTGCACCTTGGAGCCACGGAGGCGAGCGTTCTCGAAGGCCGGTCCGACCTCGACGCCCTTGGCGGCCTGAATCGAGAGCATGGCGCCGGCCAGGGCGGCGTCGACCTTGCGGTCATATTGCACATGGCTGCCCAGTCCCGGCGGCAGCCCGGTCACCACAACCTCCACTACGCCGCCCAGGGAGTCGCCGTCGCGCTTGGCCGCATCGATCTCGGCAATCATGCGCGCCTCCGCCTCGGGGTCGACGCACCGCACCTCGCTGGCCTCGGCCCGTTCGGAAATCTCTTGTGCGGTCATGCCCTCCGGAACGTTGGCTTCCACGGGGCCAATGGAGCGCACGTGGCCCACCACGGCGATGCCGAAGGGCGCCAGCAGCTGCTTGGCCAGGGCGCCGGCCGCCACCCGCATGGTGGTCTCCCTGGCGCTGGCCCGCTCCAGCACGTTGCGCAGGTCCTCATGCTCGTACTTCAGCGCCCCCACCAGGTCGGCGTGGCCCGGCCGTGGCCGGGTCCGCACCTTCTGGGCCGCCCGGGGGTCCGAGTAGCCCTCGATCGGCGTGGGCGACATCACCTCGGTCCAGTTGACCCAGTCGCGGTTCTCCACCATCAGCGCCACCGGGCTGCCCAGGGTCTTTCCGTGGCGGATGCCGCTTAAAATCTGGGCCTCGTCCTTCTCGATCTTCATGCGGCCGCCCCGGCCGTAGCCGGACTGCCTGCGGGCAAGGTCTCGGTTAAGTTGGGCAACGTCTACCGGCACGCCCGACGGGAGCCCCTCGATGACGGTCACCAGGGCCCGGCCGTGGGATTCACCGGCGGTCAGATATCGAAGCATCCCTCGCCCCACCCTCACTTGGTAAAGTGTTAAAAGCAAGTATACCACAGGCACGAGAAACCTCCGAGGATTCTGCACCCAAAAAGATGCAGCACCCGCGGAGGTTCTTTGGCACGCCCTAGTAGATGTTCATGTACCAGGCCCAGATATCGGGCCCGTAGATGGCCGTAAGCGCCGACCCGAGGGCCAGGTACGGCCCGAACGGAATGTGGCTCTTGCGCCCTACCCGCTGGAGCACCAGCATAGCCGTGGCGGCAAGGCCTCCCGTCAGGAAGGAGAGCACCAGCCCCATCCAGATGTACGGCCAGCCCAGGAAGAGCCCGATCACTGCGGCCAGCTTCACATCGCCGAGCCCCATGCCGCCCTTGACCAGAAGGGCCAGCAGCAGCAGGAAGAGGAAGCCGGCACTTGCGCCCCAGAGCATAGATAGTGAGAACCCACCGGTGGCTGCGAGCAGCGGCACCCCCGCCACCAGACCGACGAGCACCACCTCGTTGGGGATGATCCGGTCGTGAAGGTCTACCAGCGAGGCCAGGGTGAGCAGGGCGATGAAGAGAGACTGGGCCCAGAAGTGCCCGCTGAGCCCGTGCCGGGCTGCCAGCAGCCCCGTGAGCACGGCGTTGACGGCTACGGCAGCGTACCCAGCCCAGGGTTTGGGCGGCTTGGAGGTCCACCGGGGCGCCAGCAGCATGCCGCCGTAGCCCAGGGCGGCGCCCAGCAAAATGGCGAGCAGTACCTGCCAGGTGATCATTTGCGCGCCTCCAGGGCGGCCTTGGCGGCCGAGAACATCACGCTGACCGGCCCCCGCCGGCCAAACCAGTACTCCCAGGCGCAGGCGCCCTGGTGGACCAGCATGCCAAGCCCGCCCACGGCCCGCAGGCCCCGAAGACGGGCGTCCCGCAAGAGCCGGGTGTCGGAAGGGGTATAGACGGTGTCGTAGACCACCGCTTTCTGCGGCAGCAGGTTGATTTCCGGAAGCGGCGTGGAGGTGATGTCCGGGGACATGCCCAGCGGGGTGCAGTTGACCACGAGGCCCGCCTCCATGAGCGCCTCCCGCTCCGATTGGGCAAGCGCTTCCACGGCGTGAACGGCCAGGTCGGGCGCCGCCTGGCGCACGTCCCGCACCAGGTTTTCGGCCCGCTCCAGCGTGCGGTTGCTAATGGTCAGGTGCCGAACGCCCGCCAGCGCCAGATAGACGGCGATCGCCCGGGCTGCACCGCCGCTGCCTAAGATGACGGCGCTGACGCCCGCGGGCCTGACCCCCGCCTCCTCCAGGCTCGATATGAAGCCCCAGCCATCGGTGTTATAGCCGATCAGCCGCCCGCCCCGGTTGACGATGGTGTTGACCGCCCCGATCTGCCTGGCCGTGGGGGCGACCTCATCGAGCAGCGGGATGACGGCCTCCTTGTGCGGAATGGTGACGTTGGCGCCCAGAAACCCCAATGCACGAAGCCCTTCCACCGCGGCCCGCAGGTTGGAGGGCTCCACGGCGAAGGCGCTGTAGGCGCAGTTCATGCGCTGGCTGCGGAACGCTTCATTATGCATGGCCGGCGAGATGGAATGGCCGACCGGATACCCGAGAATGGCGAGCTGGCGGGTTTGACCACCCAGAGGACTCTCCTGTGCCACAGACCCTTCCCCTCTCCCGGTACGTGTAACGCTTCAGGCATTACACTTCGCCCCGGGAGAGCCGTAACCCTGCTGTTTCCACCCGGGAAGCGGCCGCGTAAAGCGCCGCCTCCAGGAGCTCGAAACGAAAGGGCTTGATCAGCCGGAAGACCCAGCCCATGTCAGGGTCGACCGGCACAGGGCCCTCCCCGCTGCACAAAATAACGGGGGCTTGGTTGCCCCCGGCGCGCATGGCTGCAATGACTTCAGTCCCGGCCAGGCCGGGCATATTGACGTCCATGATGACCACGTCCGGCCGAAGTAGGCCGATGAGCGCGAGGGCCTGGGCCCCGTTGGCCGCCTCCGCCACCACCTGGTAGCGGTCGGCCCGGGAGCGCAGGTAGTCCATCACCACTTCACGCACGGCTCTCATGTCGTCTGCGACCAGGACTCGGACCACAGCTACCACCCTTGGAGGGAATGCTTGTGGTCATCGTACCCGATTTGCAGCGCGAACTTTGTCAGATCATGTTATCAGCCATAAAAAGTTTGCAAGTCTTCATTCTTTCGTAAGCATTCCCTGGCGATTCAGACTGCGCAGGACAAGGCGCTCAGCGACGCGCACGAGCCTGGTGCCGAAGAACTCGTTCCGGTTGATCGGCACCACCAGGATGGTGTGGGCGCCAGACCGGTTTCCGCCCAGCACGTCGGTGAAGATCTGATCGCCCACCACGGCGGTCTGCTGCGGTGTGACGCCGAGACGCTCCATGGCCTCGCTGAACCCCTTGCGCCGGGGCTTGGTCGCCTTGGAGATGAACGGAACCCCCACCTTGGCCGCGAACTGGCTGACCCGGGGGCCGCTGTTGTTGGAGACGATGCAGGTCACAAACCCGAGCGCCTTTACCTTTTCCAGCCACCGGCGCAGGTCCTCCGTGGGCTCCGGGGCGTTCCACTCCACCAGGGTGTTGTCCAGGTCGAGCATGATCGCCTTGATGCCCCGCTGTTTCAGCTTGTCCAGGTCGATATGGAAGATCGACTCCTTGTATTCACCGGGCCGGAAGATGCTCACTCTCTTCACCTCAGACTTTAAGTGTAGCACGGCGGGTGGGGGTGTTTCCAGTTGCGTGGGGGTTTTCTCGTTTCCCTCGGTTTGTCGAAACTTTTGGTACTTTAGTGTGTATCCCTTCCTATAACCGTCATTTTCGCTGGGGGCTAAACTAGAAGCAAGGTAATTCTAACCAGGTTGGGGGTAAGTCCGAACATGAAGCTCCGTGCGTGGTTCCCAGCCTCTCTGGTCGTTGCGGCCGCCCTCGGCGGTCTCGTACTGGTCAGCCCGGGCAGCGTGCAGGCAGAGCCGGGGTGCATGCCCGCCGAGTCCGCGCAGGTCACGGTGCTGGCCCGCCCCGGTCTCGGGCACTCCTTTCTCAAGCTCGAGGGCGACGGCGACGCCGCTCCGTACCTGGACAAGGACTCGGGCCGGGTCATGGTCCCCGTGCGCTCCATGGTCACCCTAATCACCCCGGCCCACGACGTGGCCCGCTGGGACGACGCATCCCGGACCGCCACCTTCCAGCGGGGCGACCACACCCTCTCCTTCAGCTTCGCCCCGGGCAGCAACCGCACCGACACCGCTCGACTGGGCGGGCAAATCGTCCAGGCCGAGGCGTACATCTGCGGGGGCAAGGTGGTGGCGTCCGCCCGGTTCATCGCCGGCGCCCTGGGCAGCGGCATCAAGTGGTACAAGAGCACCAACACCGTGGTGGTCGACCCCGCCTGGGGCCCCGACAGCGAAACCCTTGCCCTACAGGTGACCGCCGGCGCCTCGATCTCCGGCAGCGCCGAAGCGCTCAGCGAAGGCCGCATCGGCGGCGCCCGGGCAACCTCACAGCCCGCCGTGCACGCCGAGGGGCGGCTCGGGCGGAGCTCAACATCAAGCTGCGCAGCACCGGCCCGTGTGCTGGACTACCTGCTCTCCCCCGCCGACTCCTCCCGCCAGGCGGCCCGCTCCGTGGCCTGCCAGTGGGTCGTCCCGTAAGCGCGAAGAGGGCGCCCTGCTCAAAGGCGGGGCGCCCTCCTGACTTCTAGTAAGTCTCGTCGATCAGGAACTGATCGTACCCGCTCGGAAGATCCTCGCTCTTCGCGCTGTTCGGGTTGCCGTGGCCCTGGTCGTGCTCCTTGCTCTGGTCGCACTCGCAGAACTCCACGGTCAGCACCATGTAGTCAACCGCCGTGTCATCCTGAACGTACACATCCAGGAAGCGCTGGGCGTTCAGGGCGGCGATCATGTTCACCGGCCCGGGGAGGCTGGCCAGGTTCAGGTTGAAGGTGGTCGGGCCGTAGTTGCCGGAGTGCCATTGGTTCGGCAGCAGCCCGGGGTTCGGATTGCCCGACCCGAAGTAGCTAGTCCACACCGGCGTGCCGGGAATGGGCGGCCCGGAAGGGCTGCTGAAGCGCAGGGTCATGGCGTCGTTCTCCACCAGGGAGCCCTGGGCACCGTTGGGCTTGACCCGAATCGTCAGGCGGGCCCGGCTGATGCAGTTCCCCTGGGGCAGCACGAAGGTGTGCGCGAAGACCTTGTCCGTGCCGGGCTCGTCGAAGCCGGTGAAGGTGGCGCCGCTCAGCGCAGCCAGCAGCCCGTTGCTGGGGCTGGCGGGCTCCGGCCCGTCGGTCGTGGCGAACTTGTCCGGCCTGCCGGCGTTGAAGCGGAAGGTCAGGCAGCAAGGCTTGGGCTTCGGCTTGCGGTTACCAAAGCTGATATCGGTCAGGACCTGGCCCGAGCCAACAAGGACCGACCAGGTGCCGGGGAAGGCCGGGGCCGTCTGAACCCAGCCGGGCTGGTTCACCTCGGATACCGTGTAGCTCCCGGGCTTGAGCTGCTTGAAGCAGTATGTGCCGTCGGCGCCAGTCACCACGGTCGCCACCACGTTGTTGGCGCCGTCCACCAGCTGAATCGTCCAGCCCGCCATGGTGGGCTCACCGGTGTCGCGCACCCCGTTGCCGTTCAGGTCGTTGAACTTCACCCCGCAAATGGCGCCCGGCTTGGGCGGCATCACTTCGGACTTGACGCAGTCCCGGTTATTCTGGGCGTTCATGTCCTGCGCGGTCTCCACGCTGGCGCAGTTCGACACGCCGGGCACCCCGAAGGGCACCTGCATGGTCACGGTGATCGGCGGGAGGGATTGTCCCGGTCCCAGCGGCCCCGGGTGCTGGCAGGTCACCGTGCTGCCGCTGTTGGTGCAGGTCCAGCCGGCCCCGCCCGCCGAGACGAAGGCGCCCGGCAAGGTGTCGACCACGGTGATCGGCCCGACTGTGGGACCGGCGCCCACGTTGGTCACCACCAGCTGGTAGCTGCCGTTCTGGCCGGCGATCATCTCACCCATGGTCTTTTTGGCGATGGTCAGATCCGGGCGGCAGTCGGCCGTCACCCGACCGCGCACCAGGAGCCCCATCCAGGCCATGGCGTTGTACACCCGGGCCTCCAGAACGTGGGCGCCCGGCCCTACGGGCACGGAAACCGGGCCGCCGGGCGGGGCGCTGTAGGAGGTCGGGGCGCCGAGGCTCACCCCGTCCAGGAACAGCTCGACCTTGTCGTCGCCGGCGTACAGGTCGACCGTGAGCTGGAAGTTGTAGTAGAGCGCCCCGTTCAAGGTAAAGTTGTTGACGAAAACGTAGTCGCCCACGGCATCCTTCTGCGGGGTCGCACCGCCGCCGTACCCGCTGTTGTAGGGATCCACCCAGTTGGCACCCGTGGCGGTGAACCAGGCGGGATGCGGGTCGATGCTGTAGACCGGCCCGGGCGTGGTCATGGACGGGTCGGGGCTGACCGTCATCACCCAGTCAGGGTCCAGGGTCCCGTACGAGTCGGTCACAAAGGGCGTGCTGGTGCCGGTGCTCAGGTCCAGTTCGAAGCAGCTCTTCACGCCCGGTGTGGGCGTCGGATCCACCTGCTGCACGGAGGCTTGCTGCTCAGCCTTCGCCGTCTTTGCGGCGGTACCGCTGCCCGGCATCAGGCTCAAACCCAGGAGCATCACCATCAGAAGCGCCACCCATTGCCTGCGTCTGTGCACCACTCGTTCCCCCTACCCTCTTTATTGATGATTCCAATAATTGTAAACGTATGGGAACAGGCGAAGTTCGAATCCCTCGCCATAAAATGTTGAGAACGCCACCCTACAACCGGGTGGCGTTCTCAGTTATTGCATATACCCTTCCTCAAACAGTTCACGGCACAGCTTGAGGACCGCTTTCTTCTCGATCCGGCTCACATAGCTGCGGGAGATGCCCAGCATGCGGGCGATCTCGCGCTGGGTCTTCCTGGCTCCGCCGGAGATGCCGTAGCGCAGCTCCAGCACCTGGCGCTCCTTGCCGGCGAGGCGCTTGAGCTTCTCGCGCAGGCGGCTCTCGTCCAGCCGCTTGCCCACCAGGTCCGGCACAACATCCGGGTCGCTGCCGAGGACATCGATCAGGGTGATCTCGTTGCCCTCCCGGTCGACGCCGATGGGGTCGTAGAGCGAGACCTCGCCTCGAACACGCTTGAGGCTGCGCAGGTGCATCAGAATCTCGTTTTCGATGCACCGGGCGGCGTATGTAGCGAGCCTGGTTCCCTTGTCCGGCTTGAATGTCCCGATGGCCTTAATAAGACCTACGGTTCCGATCGAAATCAGATCATCGGTTTCCTCGCCTGTGTTGTCAAACTTCTTCACTATGTGAGCAACCAAGCGGAGATTCCGCTCGATCAGCACGGCCCGGGCCTCTTCACAGCCGCCCTGCAGCTTGGCGAGATACCTCGCCTCCTCGTCCTCGCTCAGCGGCTGGGGAAAGGTGCTGGAGTTTGTGACGTATCCGGCCAGCACCATCATCCCGCGGATGATCGCTTCGGCGAGTGAACTCAGTATGGACAGCACCACGGTGACCCCTCCCTCCTAGTAAGGAAAAGGTATGCCTGCAGGGCTTGGACCGTGCTTGCCAATTCTTCTTCGCCTACGGTAGGAAAATCGCGGTCTACGTCAAATTACTACAGTGGTTAGACAAAGTTGAACAAAATCCGGGTCCGAGAGCGTCCGACAGCGGGCTCGATTCGAAACTGCGTGCTAACTTTGTTGCACCGGTAGAAGAAGTTGCCAGTCCGCTGGGAACCCTGGTATTTTCACACTCGCATGGGAGGCTGCACACGAATGAACTGGCGCAAAGTAGCATCCGGTCTCCTCGTCACAACCATGGCCGCTGCGTTGATTGCTGGCTGCGGATCCAAACAGGAACCGGCCAAGACCGACGGCGCCCCGGCAGATTCCAAGCCCGCCGAGAAGATCACGCTGGAGTGGTGGGGCTGGTGGGCCTCGGCCACGCGCAAGCCCTCCATCGACAAGATCGTGAAGCTGTGGAACGACAAGAACCCCAACGTCCAGGTCAGTTATGTCTTCGTCCCGTTCGATCAGATCATCACCAAGTACACGGCCTCCGTGGCGGCGGGCAACCCGCCTGACGTGGTATCCGCCGACCTGGCCCTTCTGCCCATGCGTGCCATGAAGAAGACCGCCATGGACCTGAGCGCCATGGGCGTCGACAGCATGAAGGACGAGTTCTTCCCGGGCCTCTGGTCTGCCGGCACCTACAACGGCAAGCAGTACTCCCTGCCCTGGATGGGCGACAGCCGCTTCCTGTACTACAACAAGGAGCACTTCAAGGAGGTCGGCCTGGACGACAGCAAGGGTCCGGTCACCTGGGACGATCTGTGGGCCTACGCCGACAAGCTCGACAAGAAGAACGGCAACAAGTTCGACCGCATCGGCTTCAACCCCAACCTGGGCAACTTCGGCTGGGAGTCCTGGGTCCTGAACGCCGGCGGTAAGCTGTTCGACGACCGCCAGTTCCCCACGCTGACCGACGAGAAGGTCGCCACGACCCTGGAGTGGATCAAGAAGTGGGATGCCCGCTACGGCGTTGGCGAAATCTCCGCCCTCAAGGGCCAGACCGGCATCAACCACCCCTTCATCAGCGGCAAGGCCTCCATGGTCGTGGAGACCCCGACCTTCCAGGGTGAGGCGCTGAAGAACAACCCCAACCTGAAGATGGGCCGGGTGCCCGTGCCGACGCCCGACGGCAAGCAGCATCCCTGGGCGGCCATCAGCTCCGGCTTCGGCATCGAGATTCCGGTGGGCGTCAAGCACCCGAAGGAGTCCCTGGCGTTCGCCAAGTTCTGGGTCACCGAGGCCGCCAAGATCTGGGGCGCCGAGCAGAATGACTTCCCGGCCCACAAGGCGGCCGCCGACTCGGTCCAGACCGACGCCTTCAAGCAGGTGATCGCCCAGATGGCCAACACCTCCTACGTGCCGACCCCGATCTTCGCCCCGTCCTGGAAGGACGCCACGACGCTGGCCTACGACAACGTCTCGACCGGCAAGAAGGACGTCAAGAAGGCCCTGGAAGAGGCTCAGGCCCAGGTTACCCAGATGATCAAGGAGAACACCTCCAAGTAAGCCAAAGGGCGCCGCGGTCAATCCCGCGGCGCCCCTTCATGTCTCTGACAGGATCTTCTCCACCGTAGGCACATCCGCGGGCGCCCAGTTCAGCGCCCGGAGGTCGCTCAGCTGGACCCAGCGAAGTTCGGCATGCTCGGAGGGCCTGGGCTGCCCGTCCACCACCGTGGCGTTGTATGTGCGCAGGCGGACCACAACCCCAGGGTAAGCGTGGGTGTGGTCCGCCACCAGGTCGTGGACGGCGACTTCACAGCCCAACTCCTCCCGAATCTCTCGCCGCAGGCTGTCACGGGGGTCCTCCCCCGGCTCGATCTTGCCGCCGGGGAACTCCCAGAGCCCGGGCATCGACATCTGCTGCGAGCGCAGGGCACACAGAACCTCCCCCGGCTCGCCCCGGATCACGGCTCCCACCACGTCGATCTCTTTCATAGGGATTCACCACGCTCACCGTTCGTTATTTCAAATCGTCATCTTCCGCATTTGGTTCTCTCGCAGGACTTCGACGGGTCATGGAGAACTTGGATTAGCGAATACGTAGGCATTTTTCTCAAGGGGGAAACATTATGGCCCACATGCCTCCGCAGGGCTGGCCCCAGGGCGGGCAGTTCCAGAATCGTCCACGCGTCAACGCATCTGACTTCCGGCACCCCCATGAGATTGCGGCTTCCGTCGGAACCATCGCGGTCAGCATCATTATTCTCTTCGTCTTCGGCGCACTTATCAATCAGCTGGTTGCGATCATTGTCCCCCTTGTCCTGACCATCGCCGGTGTCCTGCTCGCCGGTGTGGCCCACAAGGGTCATATGGTCCAGGTCGGCCCGAACCAGTTCCCGCACCTGTACCGCATGGCGAACGATATCGCCTACAAGCTTGACATGAATGTGCCGCACATCTATGTAAAGCAGAGCCCTGTCATCAACGCCTTTGCATCGGGCTTCGGCAGCCACCGGACCGTGGTCTTCCACAGCGCTCTGCTGGAGTCGATGAATGAGCGGGAGATCGCCACGGTGATGGCGCACGAGTTCGGTCACATCAAGTGCAACCACATCATCTACCTGATCCTGCAGCAGCTCGCTGCCGGCGGGCTGATGGGCAGCCTGATGTTCATGCCGCTCAAGTGGCTCTTCTTCTACGCCAGCCGCATGGCCGAGTTCAGCGCAGACCGGGCCGCCCTGATCGGCACCAACGATATTCAGGCCTGCGTGACATCCGAGATCAAGCTGTCGGTGGGCGCCAACATGTTCAACCAGATGAACATCCAGGCGTACATGCAGCAGATCGACGAGTTCAACAGCTCGCTGGCCAGCAAGTTCATCGAAGTGATTCAGGACCAGACCCACCCCATGACCGTCAACCGGATCCTGGCGGTGATCCGCTTCTACCGCTCGCCCGAGTACCAGCGCCTGGCTGCCGCCCACGGCAAGGCCGGCACCAGCACCCTGACCGCCGGCAACGTGGGCACCCGGGATCTCTTCCACCGGGTCGCTTCCAAGGCTGAGTACGAGCGCGACGTGAACGTGATGCAGCAGGGCCAGCAGAACCGCATGCTGCAGCAGGCCGCCCCTCCCCAGCAGCCCCAGCCGGCCCCCTACCAGCAGCCGGCCTATCCCCAGCAGCCCTTCCAGCAGCCACAGGCGGCGCCCAGCATCAGCTGCGGCAACTGCGGCGTACCGCTGGAGCCCTACGCCAAGTTCTGCGTCCGGTGCGGAACCCCTGTGGCGGGCACCGCCCCGACGGCGCAGCCCGAGGCCCAGCAGGCACCGGCGCCGGCCCCCGCCCCTGGGCCGCAGCCCCAGGTCGTCCGCCGGGTAGTCCGGGCGGGCCAGCCCGACGCCGCTCCTTTGGCCACGCCTGCGCCCATGCAGCAGGTTCCGGTCGCCCCGGCCGTCCAGACGCCGCCCCCCGCCCCCGTGGCGCCCGCGCCGAGCCAGAACCTCTGCCCCTCCTGCAAGCAGGCGGTGGAGCCCGGCTCGAAGTTCTGCGGCAACTGCGGCCAGGCGATGCACTAGCTTACGACATCGGCAGGTGACTACCTTTGATCAGCCACTTTGAAACCGTCACCCGGAGCGATGTCGGCCGTGTCCGCCATCGGAACGAGGATTCCGCCCTGCTGCTGCAGTGGGAGATGTTCGGCGAGCAGGCGGGCGGCCAGGTCGCCCTCGCCGCCGTCGCCGACGGCATGGGCGGGCACGCCAACGGCAACATCGCCAGTAAAATGGCCCTGCGGGCGCTGAGTGCGGCCCTGGTGCAGGGCCTGTCCCGGGCGCCGCTGGAGGGTCCCGAGCTGCTGGCCCCCGAGCAGCTGGCCAACATGCTGGCCGAGGCCGTTGCGGCCGCTGCCCAGCAGCTGATCCAGGCCGAGCAGTACGGCCTGGTCGACATGGGCACCACGCTGTGCGGCGCACTGTTCGTCGGCTCCGGCGCCTACATCGCCAACGTGGGCGACAGCCGGGCCTACCTGATCGACGGCGAGCAGGGCACCATCCAGCAGATCACCCAGGACCACTCCCTCGTCGCCCAGTTGGTCGCCAAGGGCGAGCTGACCCCCGAGGAGGCCCTGGTCCATCCCAAGCGCAACGAGATTTACCGCATGCTCGGCTTCGGGCGCCAGGCCCAGCCGGACCTCTTCACCCTGCAGCTGCAGGCCCAGGACACCCTCCTGCTCTGCAGCGACGGCCTGACGAATATGGTGAGTGACGAGGAGCTCCGCCAGATGCTGAGCGGCGACCTCCCCCTGAAGGAGGGCGCCGACCGGCTGATCGACCTCGCCAACAGCCGTGGCGGGCTGGACAACATCACGCTGGTGGCTGTGCGGGTGCACGCCGACCCAGCAGAGGGTAGGTGACCCAGTCAGTGAACGCTTCACAATTCTTCTGCACGGGCTGTGGTCACCGGCTCCAGGCGGGCAAGAAGTTCTGCACGGTCTGCGGCAAGCCCGCCCGGGTCGTTGCTCCGACGATCCCGACGACGGGCAGCGGCGGACTCCCCTCCGGGGTGATCATGGGCGGCCGCTGGCAGGTGATTCGGCAGCTGGGCAAGGGCGGCATGGGCGCCGTCTACCTGGTCCATGACACCCGGCTCAACAACCGCCGGGCCGCTCTGAAGGAGATGCTCGACCGCTCGCTCACCCTCGGCGCCCGGGAAGAAGCCATTGAGCGCTTCAACCGGGAGGCCGAGACCCTGGCCTCGCTGAACCACGCCAACGTCCCGCACATTTACGACCGGTTCACGGAAGCGGACCGGATCTATATGGTGATGGAGTTCATCGACGGGATGGACCTGGAGCGGCTCCTGCTGAAGTTCCAGGAGGCGCACGGGACCCCGCTCCCCGAGCGGGTCGTGGCCCGGCACACCTACCAGCTCTGCTCGGTGCTGGACTACATCCACCGGCAGACCCCGCCGACCTTGCACCGGGACCTGAAGCCGTCCAACATCATCTTCCAGACCAGCGGTCTGGTCAAGCTGATCGACTTCGGCATTGCCAAGGTCTTCAACCCGGGCAGCCAGGGCACCGGCCTCGGTACCCAGGGCTACGCCGGTCCCGAGCAGTACAAGGGTCTGGCCGAGCCCAGAACCGACCTGTACGCCCTGGGCGCCACGCTGCACCACCTGCTGACCGGGCGGGATCCACAGCTGGAGACCCCCTTCGATTTCCCCCGGGTCTCGCAGCTCGTCCAGGTGAGCCCCGGCCTCGAGGAGATCGTGATGTCGCTCCTGGAGATGCGGCCCGAAAACCGGCCCGAGTCGGCCGGCGAGATCCGCCGGCGGCTGACGGAGCTCTACCAGGGCATCCACGAATGGGACGAGGACCCGCGCATTCTGCAGTTGGTCGGCGCAAGGCCCCGTACGGTCACCCGCTCCTTGCCCGCCCAGCAGGCTGCGGCAGTCTCCGCCCCCGTGACGCCGGCGCCAATGCCCGCCCCGGTGACTCCGGCCCCGGTGACGCCGCCACCGCTGCCGCCCCAGGCCCTGCATCAGGCGGCGCCCCCGTTGCCGCCCACACCTGCGCCTACACCCGCGCCTGCCCCGGCGCCTGCCCGGTCCAAGTTCTGCACCAAGTGCGGCGGGCCGCTGGTGCCCGGCGCCCGGTTCTGCACCAACTGCGGCCATACCCTGCAGGCGAGCGCACCCCTGGTCCCGCCAGCACCACCGCTGACACCGCCGCCGGCACCGCAACCCGCACCGCAACCCGCACCGCAACCTGCGCCGCAACCCGCGCCGTTGAGTCTGAAGGTCCCCGGTCACATGACCGGATCGCAGCCCTTGGAGCTGCTGGCCTTTGACGATGCGGCCGAGCCATACTGCCTCTTGGGGGTCGTCCAGATGGGCGGCACCGAGTACGCCTTCATTACGCCCGGGCCCGGCGTAACGGGCGGCGCTCCGGTGGAGGTCTATCTGCAGACCTGGCAAGGCACCGATGCGCTCTTTGAACCTGCCCCCTTGGGCAAACCTGGCGTTACAGCCGAGATCGAAGCGGCCTGGCGTGCCCTGCAAGAGCAATCATAAGGAGGACCCCATAGCATGAGCGAGGTCATCTGCCCGTCCTGCCGCACCGCCAACGAGGCCGGTGCTGTCTTCTGCGGAAACTGCGGCGCCCGCATGGCGCCCACCGCCCCCCAGCCTCCCCAGTTCCAGGCCCCCCCTGCGCCGCCTCAGTACGGCGCCCCCCAGACGCCTCCTCAGTACGGTGCCCCGACCCCGCCGCCTCCCCAGTACGGCGCCCCCCAGCCGCCTCAGTACGGCGCTCCCCCCTACCAGCAGACGGCGCCGGGCTATCAGCAGCCGATGCAGCCCGGGTACGGCGCCCCGGGCTACCCGACCGGCGCCCAGGCCGTGCCCGGCGTGCCGGTTGGCATGGTCCCCGCGGGCTTCTGGATTCGCGTCGGGGCCCAGCTGATCGATGCGATCATTCTTTTTGTCGTTGGGTACGCCCTCGGGCTTGCGGGACTCGACAGCCCGATCATCAGCCTACTGCTTGGGACGCTCTACTTCATGTGCTTCTGGGCGATTCTGGGCACCTCGCCCGGCAAGATGGCGCTTGGCTTGCGGATTATCACGGCTGACGGTCAGCCCATGAACTGGGCCAAAGCCGGTCTGCGGTACGCCCTGTTCTTCGTGTCCGGGTTAAGCGTGTTCACGAACTCGGGTCTCCGGTCTCTCGCCTCGATCGCCGGGTTGGTCCTACTCGGCGGCCTGATCCTGCTTGCAACCGATGCGCAGAAGCGAGCCCTGCACGACCGTCTGGCTGGCACGATGGTCGTCAAGAAGGCCTAACAGTACGATCAAACATGGAACCCCCGGACAGCCTGAACTGTTCGGGGGTATCTTTATGCCTGTTCCAGAAGAGGCCGCAGGTAGGCGCCCTGCGCCCCGGAGAGCGCCGAAACGGCATCGGCAGGCGCCATCCAAAAGCACCGGAACCGCATGCCTTTGTCGCCGACCCCAGCGGAGACGACGTGGATCCAGGAGTCCGGGAGTTGCCGATCCGTGGTGAGATGATAGACGTGCCGCATGTGCAGCGCCTCGCCCTCCGGCACCTGGAAAGGATGGCAGCCCAGGTAGCTAACGATGCGCAGCCCCTCCACCCCGACCTCCTCCAAGGCCTCCCGCACCACCGCCTGATCCGGGCTCTCCCCCGGGTCGATGCTGCCTGCGGGCACCTGGGTGCCCGCGTCCGGGAAGTCGACGTGGTCGAAGACCAGCAGTTCCGTTCGGCCATTTCGTTCCCGGGTGATGTAGGCCAGGACCTTCTGCCGCACAACGGCGGGCGGCGGGGCGGCGCCGGGCTCCAGCACGGCCGGCATCACCAGTTCGTTTAGCTTCCCGACCAGTTCGTCGTAGGAGAAGCCCTCCAGCAGCGGAATCCGGGCGATGTCCTTCATGATGGCCGACATCAGGATAGGACCCGCCACGATCAGGAAGAGGACCCGGGGATCCATGGGCCGCAGCCGTCCCCGCTCCATTTGGTCCCGGGTGTATCCCAACAGGACCTCCGAGCCCGGGCCGACGATTTGCGACTGCCAGAGCTCCACGAGTTCGGGGTCCCGGGGCGCCTCCGACAGAAAGATGCTGATCAGCGCCAGGGTCCGCTCGTCACTCATGAAGCGGCACATATTCTCGACCACCAGCGGCAGTACCACATCGGGCGGCACCGACATCAACTGCTGGCGAACCTCCTCCAGCATCGGAAAGAGCAGCGCTGTGCGCTCGGTCAGTGCGGCTTTGAACAGGTCCGCCTTGCTGGGGAAGTAGTGGTACAGGGCCGCGGCGGTCACCCCGGCCTCGCGGGCGATATCGGCATTCGTTGCGGCAGCGTAACCCTTGCGGCCAAAGACCCTCAGAGCTCCCTCGAGAATCTCCTGCCGCCGGTCCGCTGGCGGGTTCTTCGGACGGCCAGGCACAAGCGACTCCTCCTTGGCTGGTTGACCGGCTCGGCCCCTGCTAACCCTGGGCGGCGGGCAGGTCCACCTCGCTTCCACAGTTTTGGCAGTACAGAGCTGTCCGCGGGTAGCGGGCGCCGCACTGCGGACAACCGGTGGACGCCATCGGCACCGACGCCTCCGGGTTGTATGGAGAGGCGTCCTCGTTCTCCTTGATGTACTGGTAAGCCGTCACCCAGAGGGCAACCGAGAGGCCCCAGGCGATCATCGAGAACATCAGGTCCTGCAGCGTCGCCCCGCCGACAAAGTTGCCCCCGAGGAAGCTGGAGGTATTCCAGGCGGTGTGCAGGCCCACGGGCACCAGCAGGGCCATGCCGAAGGAGCGCAGCCGCTTCCACCAGCCGGTGGCGAACTTCGCCCGGCTCAGGAAGTAGCCCATGGCGACGCCGTAGAGCATGTGGCCGGGCTTGGCCCCCCGTACGAGTCCCTGGTAGATACTGTTGGAGATGCCCGAATCGTAGGCGCCGAACATATAGATGCCGGTCTCGATCAGGTGAAAGCCCAGCGCCACGGCGCCGGCGTAGACGATGCCGTCGAAGGGTTCCCGCCACTCCTTGCTCCGCCACGCCAGCAGCAGCACCGGCAGGAGCTTGAACAGCTCCTCGGGCAGGGCGGCGGTCAGGAGCATGTGGGGCAGGACCGCTTGCTGGGCGGCGGGCACATAACGCTCATACAGGGGCACGGCCAGCAGGGTTGCTGCAACTGCAACCGAACCGCCAACGGCAGCCAACCGGGCGATCAGGCCGATGGGCTCCCGCTGAAACTTGTCGCTGCTCCACAGCCAGTATAGCCAGATCAGGCTGGGGCCAAAGGTAAGGATGAACAGCAGGATGATCATTCCGCACCCGCCTCCGCTTCCAGCTCGGGCATAATGCGCGGTGGCGCCGTTGGGTCGGCGGCCGCGGCCACCTGCCCCTCCCGCACGGGGCGCCCGCAAGCGTTGCAGTAGATCGCCCCCACCGGGTAGGCCGCCCTGCAATGCGGGCAGCCCTTCGGCGCCAGCGGCAGCCGGTAGGCGTCCGGGTTGAAGGGCGAGGTCTGGTTGCTGAGCTCCATCGCCCGGGTGGCAATGATCCAGGCCAGGGTGTTAGAGCCGTAAGCCATGAGGCCCGCCAGGAGGTTCCGGCCGGAGACGACCTCGCCGCCGGCCCGCAGGGCCACATCGATCCCGATGAGGAAGGCGCCGGCGATCACCAGCCCCTGAAACCAGTTGCTCAGGCGCCCGGGATGGCGGCGGAACTTCGCCCGGCTCAAGTAGTGACCCAAAATGATGCCCGTCAGCATAAAGACCGGCATGGAGAAGATGGCCACCCGGTAACCATTCTGCGGGTTCTCCACCAGGACCGGCAGGGTGAAGACCAGGCCGTATCCCACGCCGGCGGCAGCCCCGTAGACCAGGCCGTCGAAGGGCTCATTCCAGTTGGCGTTGCGGTATGCGAGCACATACAGCGGGATCACGATGCCGAGCAGGTGCAGGGCGGTCTCAGCGCCGGCGCCTTCCAAAATGCCCTGTACCCCGGTCAGATCCCGAAAGACGGTCAGTGAGAGGAGCAGCGTCACCACGCCGCCGACAGCTCCGGCAGCAGCCGTCTTCAGCATCAGGTCCCAGGGCTCCTTCTCGAACCGATCGCTCTGATAGATCCACCAGAGCCATCCACCGGCCGCCAGCAGCGGCATGGCCAGTCCCAGCAGCGTCAACGCAGCTCCCCCTCCTTCCGATCACAAAAATACCGTTTACATTTCTCGAAAGAGGTTCAGTTCTCCTGTCGGTGCCGCACTGGTGGATTCAGAGAACAAAAGAAGCGCAGCTTCCGGAAGAAGTCGCGCTTCTCAGTGGACTAGATCGAGCCCGGGAGCTGGCCCGCCAGGGCGCTAACGTTGATTCCGGCTGCGGCGGCCTGGCTGAGCAGGGTGCTCAGGTTCACGTTCCCGCTCACTCCCAACTGCGACAGAGCCGCCGAAAGGCCGGCGCCGGTGAGCCCGGCCGTGCCAAGCCCGCCGGAGAGCAGCAAGATCAGGAGGAGCAGAAGCAGCTGATTGTTGATCGGAAACGGAGTCGGGACCGGCACGCCGGATGGAATCACCAGGGTCACGTCCAGGGCAGATCGGCCTGCGACGGCGACGAAGCGCCCGCACAGCGTGGCAAACTGCCCGTCTACAGAGGCGAGCGAGGGGCTTGTCGGCACCGTCTGGATCAGGTTGATGACGGCTCCTCCGATCGTACGGATCGTCCCGATGACCTCGCCCGGCCGCGGCGGCTGGATAAAACGGAACAGGGTCACAAAGCCCGACACACACTGCGTGGAAACGCCGAAGGCAGCACCCTGCACGGTGAGATTCTGCATGTAATCAACCCCTGTTTTACACATTCCGTAAACAGGGTATGCCTGGTCTCTCACACGCGTGATGGCGAAGATGTCACCTCACTGTGCATACTACCTCCGGGAGGTATCCATCGTGTTAAACGGCGACGTTCACCGCTTCTACCGAGGCATGCGCCGTCGCTGGCCCTCGCCACCGGACGGCACCGTCCCGACCCTCAATCACGTCCGCGAGATCGCCGATTACTACGCCAAGCTGGATCCGCACGAACGCAAGCTCTTGCTGGCCTGGGCCCGCAAAGAAGAGGCGGGCATCGGCCTGATTCCGATGATCCTCTCTGGCATTCCCTTGATCAGCCTGATCTTCTCCCCCCTGATTCAAGCCAGCATCAAGGAGTTCCCGCCCTGGGCCTGGCCGACCATGTGGGCATCGCTGATCCTCCTGGTCGTAGCCGGTTTCTGGGTGCATCAGCGGCAGCGGGCAATGACCACCCTGCACATCGAGTTGCTCAAGGATGCCTGCGAGGAGCAACCCGAACCAGGTCAACATAACCTGTAACTGGAGTCTCACGCCTTACTGTTATTGTAAATCGGGCGTGTGACCAGGAGGGTATGTCATGGCCAACCAGTTCGAGGTCGAGCGGGTAATCGGCTCGGGAAGCGTGCAGGAGCTCATTTGTCAGGTCATCGACCTGGGCCAGCACGCCGAAGAGATCAAAGAGATTCGCAAAACGGTGATCATCGACAACTGCCAGGTGGTCTTCGACAAGGTCATTATTGATGGCCGCCTGCGTAAAGATATCCTGTTCAAGGAAGCGCGCTCGGGCTTCGCGCAGCCCGGCAACGTGCAGGGCTGTGTAGGTACCGTCCGCACGATCAGCGGCACCCTGCAGGATGTCGACGTTGACATCGCCTTCAATGCGCTGATCTCGGTCCCCGGGGTCCAGCCAACCGACCGCTGTGTTGTGCTGCAGGCCTTTGTCGAGGGCGAGAAGGAAGAGGCCGCCAACATCGATCGCGAGGGCACCTTCACCGCCCTGATCGACAAATCCATCGTGTTTATCTGCATCAAGGTGGTGCGTGAGGTGACCACTGGCATCGCGGGGGGCGGAGGCGGTCAGCCGCCGGTAGCGATCTGCCCGCCACGCCGCTCGTCCGGGTTCTTCCCCGGCGGCAACGGCACCATTCCGGCGCCCCGGCCGGGCCTGATCCCTGGCACGTTCATCGGCCCAACGCTCGTATTCCCGGGCGTACTGAACCCTGGCATCCCCTCCACGATTCCGTTCCCGAACAATATCCGGAGCTTCACGGGCTCCCAGGTCCAGATCAACCCGCCCGTCACGACGACCGAAACCGGTGTGACGGGCCCCGGCGGCACGATCCCCGGCGCCGGCGGTACAACTGTGTAAACCCACGCCCCGGGCGCCCTCTGCCCCGGGGCTTACTTACCCATAGGAGGACTCCGTGCAGCAGCGTCCAGGCGCCAAGGTGCGCTCGGTGGTCGGGGCCGGTCAGACCGAACTCCTGCTGACCTTCGCCCTGCCCTTCCCGAAACCGGTGGCTGAGATCATCCAGGTGTCGAAGACCGTCCTGGTCGACCGGTTGGATCCGACCCGGGGGAGCGTGCTCCTGCAGGGTCGCCTGCGCGCCTGCTATCTCTATGTGGCCGGTCGACTGACTGCCCCGCCGCCGATCCCCCTGCCTGATCAGACCCTTACATATGCCCGGGGACCCGTGGAGGCGCTGATCACGGAGACCGGTTGGGCAAGGCACATCCCGGTCGGCGCCGCCGAGCCGGACATGGATGCCCGCATGGTCGAGGCATACACCGCGGACCAGGCCCTGACCGTGACGGAGACCGATCCAGGCGGGTTGATTCTGGCCCTGGCTGACCACAGCGTGCTCCGCCTGGCGGTTCAGGTGAGCACCGCCTCGCCGCAGTACGCACCGCACCGCTCGGTGATCCCAGCGGGGCCAGGGCGCCCGGTGTTTGCGCGGTTTCAGGCCAATCAATAACGCCGGGGGCGTCTGCTCCCGGCGTCATTCGTGATGATTTACTTGGTCAGCTCCATGAACTCCTCTACGTCACGGACGGAGAGATCGATCGCACTCTGCCAGAAGTCGGGCTTGGTCAGGTCGGCGCCGAGGTGCTTCATGGCCAGCTCCTCGACCCGCATGCGGCCCGTGTCACGCAGCAGGTCGACGTACCGCTGGGCGAAGGTGGGACCCTCGGCCAGAGCCCGGGCGTAGACACCGGCGCTGAAGAGGTAGCCGAAGGTGTACGGGTAGTTGTAGAAGGGCTGCCCGGTGCTGTAGAAGTGCAGCTTGGAGGCCCAGAAGGTCGGGTGGTAGGAGGCCAGAGCGCCCTTGTAGGCCTCCTTCTGGGCGGTCACCATCAGGTCGTTGAGCTGGTCGACCGAGAGCATGCCCTTCTTGCGCCGCTCGTAGAAGCGGGTCTCGAAGAGGAAGCGTGCGTGGATGTTCATGAAGAAGGCAATCGCCCGCTCGGCCTTGTCCGCCAGGAGCGCAATCTTCTCGTCCCGATCGGCGGCCGCCTTGATCGCAGCGTCGTCGCAGATCAGCTCGGCGAAGGTCGAGGCGGTCTCGGCCACGTTCATGGCGTAGCCCTGGGCCATCTGCGGCAGGTCGTTCATGACGTGCTGATGGTAGGCGTGGCCGAGCTCGTGGGCCAGCGTGGAGATGTTGCCGGCGTTGCCCGCAAAGGTCATGAAGATGCGGGACTGCTTGGCGACCGGGAAGCTGGTGCAGAAGCCGCCGGGCCGCTTGCCGGGCCGGTCCTCCGCCTCGATCCAGCGGTCGGTGAAGTTCTTGGCCGCAAAGGTCGCCATGTCGGGGTTGAACTTGCCGAACTGCTCGACGATGAAGTTGGCCGCCTCGTCGTAGGTCACCTTGCGCACGTTGGCGGTCAGCGGGGCGGACACGTCGTGCCAGTCGAGCTGGGGCAGGCCCATCAGCTTGGCCTTGCGCTCCAGGAAGGCCACGAAGTGGTGCTTGTTCTTCTCGATGGTCTCCCACATGACGTTCAGGGTCTCTTCGGTCATGCGGTTGTTCTCGAGCGGCTCCTTGAGGACCGACTCCCAGCCGCGGTGCTTGTACAGGTTCAGGCGATAGCCCGCCAGGTGGTTGATCGTGGTGGCGATCAGGTCCGCCTGCCCCTGCCAGGCCTCCTCCCACTTGGCGTGGGCTTCGGCACGAACAGCCCGGTCGCCCGAGGACATCCGGTTGGCGGTCTGTCCGGCAGAGAGGCCCACCACCTTGCCGTCGATCTCGAAGGGGATCACGATGCGGCCGACGATGGTGTTGTACATGTCGCCCCAGCCGTGGTAGCCGTCCACCGTCAGGTCACCCGCGAGCGACTCCATCGCGGGCGGGAACTTCTCCTTGGCCCGACGGCGGCGCTCCTCCAGCACGCTGACGACCTCGGTGAAGCGCTCATCGCTAAGTACGGCGCTCCATGCCTCCTCGGACATGCCCAGGATCTGAGCGTCCACCAGGGTCATGGCAGACGAGTAGGCGGCGCCGATCTGCGACATCTTGCCGGAGAGAAGCTTGGCCTTCTGGTCCTTCATGTTCTGGGCGTTGAGGCAGCTGACGAAGGCGTTGCCCTGGCGCAACCGCTTGGCGATGTCCTGCATGGTCTCCAGCAGGCCGGCCCAGCTCTTGGCCTGAGCCGCGGTCGTCGGGGGCTCCCACTCCTTGGCCTGGCGGGCGAAGCTGGCAATGTCGCCCTCCAGCTGCTCGAGGTAGGCGGCAAACTCCGGGGATTCACTGCCGCCAGGGAAGAACGCGTCCAGGTTCCAGGTCGGGTTCAGGTTCGCTAACTTTTGCACCGACATCTTCCTCGCTTCCCAAAAAAGGTACTGCGCATTAATCTTTCGGCAATCGGACTACTCCCTCCTTCTCTATCCTCTCCAAATCCAAAGAGAAAGACCGGGATCACCCCGGTCTGTCCGTACTGTGCATTTAGCCCAAAGGTACCCCGTTAATGCGGCGGCCTTCGGTGTAGACGACCAGATGCTTGGGACTGCGTGCATAGCCCACGAGGTCGATGCCCAGGTGAACCGCCAGCCGCATGGCTTGATCGGTCGCGGCTGTGAGCGAGGCGCAGATACCAATGCCCACCCGGCCTAGCTTGGTTGCCGCCTCGTAGGAGATGCGGCCCGAGGTGACCGCAACCACGTGGCGGAAGTCCCACCCGGCCTTCAGAGCGGCGCCGATCGCCTTGTCAAGGGCGTTATGGCGGCCCACATCCTCCCGGACGATCAGCTCACCGGTCACGACATTCTTCAGGCCCGCCCCATGGACCCCGCCGGTCTCGGCGTAGAGCGGGCAGTTCGCCTGCATCTCCTTGACCCAGCCCAGGAGCCGCTCCATGTCCACGGACAGGTCGTGGCGGAGGGGCTTTAGCATCATGGCGTCCTTGAGCGAGGAGAAGGTGACGCCCTTGCCGCAGCCGGCGGTCAAGTAGCGCTGGCGGCGCCCCGGGTTGGTCCCGCCTGTGGCCAGGTCGACCCAGATCAGGCCGCGGTCCTCATCCAGCGAGATGCGCGTTACATCGCTCAGGCTGTGGATCAGCCCTTCGCCGTAGAGAAAGCCCATGGCCCAGTCCTCGAGATCAGCGGGGGTCGCCTGGAGGGTCACAAGCTCCTCTTCCCCGATGTAAAGCGTCGCCGGGCGTTCCACGGGCATTACTGGCGTCATGGTTTAGCACCCCTGTTGATTTATATGGCGATGAGATCGATGGTGGCGGAGAGCGCATCCCGGAGGACGGCGCCCGGCCGGTCGTGGACGGTGCGCTGGCAGGTACCCAGCAGATCGGCTACCCCGGGGCGCCGCCGCTTCTTGTCGGCGGGATGCAGGTCGATGCCCAGCAGGTTGGCCCGCTCGGCCTCAGGCGCCGACCTCGCCGGACAGGCCAGGGTACACCCGGTGCACGTGCCCGGGCGCCCGACCTTGTCCCGCACCAGGATCGCCTTGAGCCCGGCGGCCCCGAAGTGGGCCCCGACCCCGCCGCCGCCGCAGTAGTGGCCCTCGTGGGCGACCGTGGCGTTCGCCAGGCCCTCTTCCCCCGCCGGCCCGATGACCAGGCTGGCGTAGGCTCCACCGTGCTGCAGTCTGAGCGTCGCCTCGGTGCGGAAGATATCTCGCCCCCACAACTCTTCGGCGCCCACGAGCTCAGCGCCTTCCTCATCGATCACCAGGCTCACCGGCGTCAGGGATTGCCCCGTGATCACGACGGCATCATACCCGGCGGCCTTGATCGCCCCGGCGAGGCGCCCGCCCACGTTCGAGAGCGCCATGCCAGGCGCCACCCCGATCGCAAGCCGCCCCGCCATCTCGTCCGACAGCGGCCCGCACGCCAACACCATCGCCGGCCCACCAACATCGGCGAGGAGCCGGGCGACAAACCCGGCCCCGCCAATATAGTCTCGCTTGAGCTCCAGGGAGGTCGGCTCCATCCACGACAGCCCCGTGGTCAGGTCGATATAGAGGATGCGCTCGGCATACCGCCAC
This sequence comes from Symbiobacteriaceae bacterium, assembly GCA_050789255.1. Lineage (GTDB taxonomy): Bacteria > Bacillota > Sulfobacillia > Symbiobacteriales > Symbiobacteriaceae > JBOZRQ01. Next base: position 296,676 of record JBOZRQ010000060.1, on the reverse strand, counting down.
TCGAACATGGTCCAACCTCCTCGAAATGGGGACAGTATTTTGCCGCGGATGCGCGGATGTAACGGATTTTGAAGCAATCGCTGATAAGACATTTTAATAATAAGTATAAACATGTCCCATCCGCGTGTGATGCCGAAATCGGCGTCTTCCGCGCATCCGCGCCCATTGAACTGTCTTCAGTCCGCAGCCGACTCAGCGTGAGTGTTAGCGTCCTGGCCGAGGTAGGAGGGCAGGGTCTCCACGAACCAGGTGTAGATCACCAGGGTGCCGGCGGTGGCGCCGATGGTGAAGAGCAGCTCGGGAAGCTTCGGGGTGTAGTTCATGCCCAGGGCATCCCACATGCCGGTGAAGACCACGTTCAGCCGCATGATCATCATCCCGCCGACGGTGGCGAAGGCGGCGATGAGCAGGGTCTTGCGGTTATTGCGCAGCTTCGGGCTCACCAGGACCGAGAGCGGCACCAGGTAGAGCACGAAGATCTCCACCCAGAAGGCCAGGGTCGCAAAGCGGGGCTCAAAGATCATCCCGAGGTTCCCCTCAGCGGCCAGGGCCCAGAAGCGCCAGACGAAGGCGATGCCCAGGGCCACGCCGATGGCGGCGCCCAGCCGGGCCAGGAGGTTGGTCTGGAACGGGGTCTTGTAGTAGTAGTTCGACCAGCCCTCGATGCAGATCGTCACCGCCAGGCCCGCCGCGATGGCGGTCAGCAGGAACATGTAGTTCAGCCAGGGGTGGTAGAACAGCGGGTCCATGCGCTTGCCGGTGATCATATAGAGCGTGCCCAGGGTGGACTGGTGCATCGAGGAGAGCAGCACGCCGCCGAGGACGAAGGCGGGGATCGCCTTGTGCACCCAGTGATCCAGCTTCATCACCCAGGGGATCTCGAAGCGCTCCAGCACCCGGGGGATGTTCTCCATGAAGAGCACGATCAGGTAGAGCGCCATGCACCAGGCGACCTCAAGGAGCGCCGAGTGGATGTTCCGGGAGAAGAGCAGCGGGTTCGGCAAGCGCCAGGGCAGGCCGATGTCGAAGGCCAGGCGGAGGCCGGCCGACAGGTAGCAGATCGCCGCCCAGATCACCGCCCGGCGGGCGATGTGCTCGTAGGAGTTGGCCTTAAAGAAGTACCGCACGAAGGCCATCGTGAAGCCGCAGGCGCCCAGGGGGATCACGATGATCACGTCGAAGGCCTTCCAGATGCCCCAGGGCTGCGAGTCGGAGAGGTTGGTCACCGCGCCTAGCCCGGCAAAGAGGCGCCAGATGGCGACCGCCACGGAGATCCCGAAGAGAGTCAGCAGGACGCCCTTGAGCGGGGTGAACTTCCACTTCCACCAGCCCGCCTGAACCTTCGTCGAACTAGCCATGGTGGGCGCCCCCCTTCTTCTCGTTCTCCAGCTTCTCGCGGCGGCTGGAGTAGGCCAGCAGGCCCAGCGAGGCAACGCTCACGACGCTCAGCAGAGCGGGGATCTGCTTCATGGCCTTCCAGGTGAAGCTCGGCACAGCCTCGGTGGTCACATCCGTCTTGAGCGGGGTCAGCTCCAGCGGAATGGCCGAGATATACATCACGGAGGTGCCGCCGGCCTCATGCTCGCCGTAGACGTGCTGCACGTACTTGTCCGGGGCGGCGGCGAGGCGCTTCTTGGCCGTCTTCAGCAGCTCTTCGCGCTCGCCGAACTGGATCGCACCGCTCGGGCAGGTCTGGGCGCAGGCGGGCTTCATGCCCTCCGAGATGCGGTCGTAGCACAGGGTGCACTTCTGCATCTTGGGCACCTTCTGATCGTACTGGTACTTCGGCACGCCGAAGGGGCAGGCGATCTGGCAGTACCGGCAGCCGATGCACTTGTCGTAGTCGATGGTGACGGCGCCGTTGGCCTGCCGGTGGATCGCATCGCCGACGCAGACCGAGGCGCAGGCGGGCTCCAGGCAGTGCATGCACTGGGTCTTGGTGAAGCTGGAGACGGTCTTGCCGTTCACCTCAGCGGTCTTGAACTCGACGATGGTCCAGGTGTAGGCGGTGCGGTCCTGCGGGTTGGTGTACTCCGTGCCGATGGTGGTCTGCTCGCCGGGAAGGTCATTCCACTGCTTGCAGGCGACCTGGCAGCCACGGCAGCCCATGCAGTAGGAGAGATCGATCAGCATGCCCATGTTTGCCATGTCGTACTACCCCCTCCGCACCGGGCCCTTGCCGCCCGTTTTCTCGATATTGCAGATGAACGCCTTGAACTCGGGGATGTTGGTATTGGCGTCGCCCACATGCGGGGTCAGCACGTTGGCCGACTCGCCGGTGAACATGCCCCGCCAGCCCCAGTGCCAGGGCATGCCGATCACTTCGACCTGCTTGCCGTGGACCTTGAGCGGCTTGATTCGGGGAGAGACCAGCGCCGGGGCGGTAATGTCGCCGCGCATGGTCGAGATCTTGACCTGATCGCCGGAGTTGATACCCAACTTGGCGCCCAGCGCTTCGGAGATCTCCACGAACATGTCGGGCATCATTTCGCCGAGCCAGGGGGTGTTGCGGGTCATGGCGCCGGACTGCCAGTGCTCGGTCAGGCGGTAGGTGGTGCAGATGTAGGGGAACTTCTCGTCGCCCAGGGCGGCCAGCTTGCCGAAGGCGCCCTTGCCGCTCACCGTGATGGCCGGGTTGAACTGGCGCTTGCTGAACTTGTTGGGAACCAACGACTCGACCGGCTCGTAGTGCTCGGGCAGCGGGCCGTCCTTCATGCCCGAGGTCGACCAGAGTAGGCCCTTGCCTTCCACCGTCATGATGAACGGCAGGGCGGCCGAGGTGGCCGGCGGGATCATCTTGCCGTCGGCGGCGTTCTTCCAGCTGAAGTCGGGCACGTCGAAGTTCGTCCACTTCTCGCCGTCCCAGCTGACCAGGGGCTTCTTGGGATCGTAGGGCTTGCCGCTGGGGTCCGCCGAGCCACGGTTGTAGACCACGCGGCGGTTGGCGGGCCAGGAGAAGGACCAGCCGGGGAAGAGGCCCAGGCCCGAGGGGTCATCCTTCTTGCGGGACTTGCAGGCGGGGTTGGCCTCGTCCTGGTAGTAGCCGCTGTAGACCCAGTTGCCGCAGGCGGTGGTGCCGTCATCCTTCAGGTTCGCAAAGCCCGGCAGGAGCTTCTTATCAAGCCAGGTGTAGCCGTTGATCTCCATGGCGACCTTATCGGCCGAGGGATGCTCATCGCCGTAGTTCCAGTTGAGCTTGACGATCGGGTCGGGGAAGGTCCCGCCCTTCTGATACTCGGCCTTGATCGCCTTGTAGAGCCGATCCGCAATCCAGAGGTCATCCTTGGCCTCACCAAGCGGCTCGACGGCCTTGTCGCGCCACTGTGCCCAGCGGCCCGAGTTGGTGATGGTGCCGCACTTCTCGAAGGAGGCGGCGGCGGGGAGCAGGAAGACCTCGGTCTGGACGTCGGCGGACTTGAGCTCCGGCGCCCGCCAGAAGCTCGCGGTCTCGGTGTCGAACAGGTCGACGGCGACCAGCCACTCCAGCTTGGTCATCGCCTGCCGGGCCTGGTTGACGCTGGGGCCGCCCACCATGAAGTTCTGGCCCCAGGCGAAGGCGCCCTTGACCTCGCCCCGGTCCATCGCCTCCAAGATCGACATGTGGGTGTGATCCCGGGCGTCGAGCTTGGGCAGGTAGTCGTAGGCGAAGTCGTTCTCCTTGGTCGCTGCGTCGCCCCACCAGGCCTTCAGGTTGGAGGCCAGGAACTTGGGCCGGTTGGTCCAGTAGCCCGCCGCCGGGGTGGTGGCGTTGTACTTGGCCAGGGTCGGGTGGGCCGCAGCCGTGGGCATGGGCAGGTAGCCGGGCAGGTTGTTGAAGAGCATCGCCATGTCGGTGGAGCCCTGCACGTTCGACTCGCCGCGCTGGGCGTTGACGCCGCCGCCGGCGATGCCGATGTTGCCCAGGAGCAGCTGCAGGATGGCGATGGCACGCACGTTCTGCGAGCCGTGGCTCGACTGGGTGATGCCCATGGCGTAGAGGATGTTGCCGGCCTTGTCCGCCACGCCGGTGGAGGTGTACAGCTCGGCGAACTTGACGAAGTCCTCCTTGCTCATGCCGCAGGTGTCGGCGACCATCTCGGGGGTGTAGCGGGCGTAGTGCTTCTTCATCAGCTGGAAGACGGACTGCGGGTCCTCCAGGGTCAGGTCGACCTTGGCGGCGCCCTTCTCGTCCTTCTGGTACTGCCAGCTCTTCATGTCGTACTTGACCTGTCCGTCGGCGCCAACGGCGGCGCCGGTGAAGAGGCCCTCATCGAACTTGTAGCTGGCGTCAACCACGAAGCTGGCGTTGGTGTAGCCCACCACGTACTCCTTGAAGAAGCGGCCCGTGGAGAGTGCGTAGTTGATGACGCCGCCCAGCAGGGCGATGTCGGTGCCGGGGCGGAGCGGGATGTACATATCCGCCATGGCGGCCGTGCGGTTGAACTTGGGGTCGATGCAGATCAGCTTGGCGCCGCGGGTCTCACGGGCCCGGTTGATCCACTTCATCGACAGCGGATGGTTCTCCGCCGGGTTGGCACCGATAGCGACGATCACGTCGGAGTTCTTGTAGTCGATCCAGTGGTTCGTCATGACGCCCCGTCCAAAAGATGCGGCCAGACCGGCCACGGTGGAGGAGTGTCAGAGGCGTGCGTGGTGCTCAAGGCGCACCACGCCGAGGGAACGCATCAGCTTGGCGAGGACGTAGTTCTCCTCGTTGTCCAGCGCCGCCGAGCCGATGTGGGCGATGGCAAAGGTCCGGTTGACGGTGACGCCGGCGCTGTCCTTCTGCTCGAAGGTCTTGTCGCGGGTCTCCTTCACCTTCTGGGCGATCCGGGTCATGGCCCAGTCCCAGTCCTTGGCCACCCAGTCGCTGGAGCCGGGCGCCCGGTACATCACCTTGGTGACCCGGCGCGGGTTCGGGGCGTAGTTGCCGTGCTTATCGGCGACCAAACGCAGGTTCATGACCGAGGAGCCCTTCGAGCAGAGCGCACCTTCGTTGATGGGATGATCCGGGTCGCCGCTGGCGTTAACCAGTTCGCCGTTCCGGCTGTACATCAGGATCCCGCAGCCCACCGAGCAGTAGGGACAAATCGTCTTGGTGATCTTGGCACCTTCGGTCTTCATGGAGTCCTTATCGGCGGCTGATGCCACTCCACCATCGAGCAGCGCCATCAGACCCCCGGCCGCGACTGCGTTTTTGAGCAAGTCACGTCTAGACAGCGTCAAACCTTCCACCTCCAGGTTGTTTGGGGACGGGTTTGTCTTTGCCTTTAGATTACAGCCGGTAGGCCTTTTGGCTAAATGACGCACTCGGATGCTCTTGCGAATAGTACCAAGTGATGATGCCCATAAATGTTCCTGATTTCACATTCCAAGTCGAATTAGTGATCGTGTTCACATTTCGGTTGCGTTGACGCCAAACGGAGGGGGGCCAAACAAAAACACCCCCATTTCAGGGGGTGTCCTTTGCGTACAAAAGAGTCTGGCGAACGGGCGGCGCCTTTACCATGCAGATCGGCTCCGTACCGGCGTTCGACGCATTCATCGGCGACCTGCAAAGCACGGATCGAAGGAGTCGGGCCATCGGAGGGGGAGACACGGATGTCACCCCCGACATACTCAACGGGCCGCCTGCGCTCACGGATGAGCGTCAGGCGGCCCCGGCTCCTTCGATCTGTGCGCCATTTCTACCGACGGAGCCGATGGTGCGGCGGTGGCGGTATGGACGAGGCGCATGGTGCGCCGCCCTTCGGCAGACCTTACAACCAACCGCGGGCCGTGGCTTTGAGCGCAGCATCAACCCGATTGCGGGCATCCATGCGGTCAAGGATCTCAGCGATGTGGCCCTTGACCGTGTTCTCGCTCAGGTTTAACTGGCCCCCGATCTCTCGGTTGGAGTAGCCCTGGCTGACCAGCCGCAGGATCGCCACCTGCTGGGGGGTCAAGGCGCTGTCGACCCGCTCTCGGGCTGCAGGGGCGCCCTCCCGCACACGGTTCATCAGCACGCCGGCAACCTTCGGGTCGATGATCGCCTCTCCCCGGAGCACCGCCCGGACGTACTTGCGAAGGTCGAATCGCTCGACGTCCTTGATCACATATCCGTGAAAGCCCGCCTTGAGGCAGTCGAGGATCATCTTTTCATCCTGGAATGTAGTCAGGGCCAGCACTTTGACCGTGGGCAGGATCTGAAGGATCGCCTTGCATGCCTCAATGCCGGTCTGTCCGGGCATCTGAATGTCCATCAGCACCACGTCGGGTCGCAGTTCCCGTGCCGTCTCAACCACGTCCAGACCGTTGGATGCCTCCCCCACCACCACAATATCCTCATCGGCGAGAACCGCCTTAAGGCCCTCGCGCACGATCAGGTGATCGTCCGCAACCAGAATTCGAATCGGGTTAGGCATTAGTCGCCACTCCTCTTGATTGTATAGCGCTTTGATGTAACGATCCGTCGTCCTTTAGCGCTGTTCGGACGGCACCCCTTCGAGTCCCATTCCCTTCCGACCGGGTGATCATGGGCCTCATCCCCGAGTATGAGATAACTTTCACACACAAGAGGCCAGGTGCTGCCGAATTGGTAGCCCTGGCCTAACTATATACATTGTGACTCGCCAGCGCATCAGGTGTTTGGCCCAAGAAAGGATACAACTTGGTAGTAGACCTTGTCCTACTTGGTCTGCAACATCGCGCGCAGGCGTTCGGCCAGCGGCGGCAACTCGGCCAGCGCCTGCGCCTCAGCAGGGTTGGTTTTCCGGCCATACAGGGCCGCCGTCGCACGGGTGACCGACCACTCCGGGTGTGGCCGGCTGATCAGCTCCACGGTCTCGCCGGGAGCGATCATGCCCTCCTTGAGGACACGCAGGTACCAGCCGGTGCGCCCGCTCTTGGTGACCCGGCTCAGCAAGTCATCGATCGCCCACCGCCGGGAAATCTTCCAGCAGGGAAAACGCGGCTGGCAGACCTGCAGACGCACCTCCCCGATTGCGTACACATCGCCGATGCAGGCGGTATCTTCGGTCTCGCCGCTGATGGTCAGGTTCTCGCCGAAGGCGCCGTGGGGCAGGCCGGTCATGCCCAGTTCGCACCGCCAGGCCGGGTAATGCTCGGCGGAGTATGCGAGGACCGCCTTGTCCGGGCCGCCGTGGTGGACCAGGTCCGCCTGGCCGTCGCCCTCCAGGTTGGTCGGGCCCACATAGATGGGGCCGAGGACGGCGTCCTTGTAGAAGCCGGACTGCCACGCCGGGTCACGCCCGTCGGTAGGCTGTTCTGTGATCAGGTCCCGGGGCTTGCCGACCTGGATGGATAGAAGCTGCATGCTGTGTTGGGCCTCCGATCTGCTGGGGGAGTCTGTCCAGGAGATTCTACCACGGTAAGGCCCGCCGGAGAACCACCTGCCGGGCGCCGGCGTCAAAGATGCAAATGCTCTTGGGCGAGGTGGCAGTACACATGCGTGTGCGGCGCGTCTTGGTTGCAATCCCTCTTCTCGTGGCGGCCTGTGCAAAGCCAGCGCCGATCCCGACACCAGACCCGATGCCCGCGCCGGTTCCAGAGGTGATTGCTACGGTGGAGCGGCGCGTCGGCTCCACCGGTCCAGCCTTTGTTGCCTTTGCCGATGAGCGGTACGGCTGGGCAGCGGTGGACCGTGATCTGCTCGTGACAGCCGACGGCGGCGCTACGTGGGAAATTGTACGCAGCTTCGACCAGAGGATCAGCGCCCTTGACCTGGTCTCCTCCTCCACCGGCTGGGTCGCGACCGAGGAGGGCCTCTTCCGGACCACGGACGGCGGGAAGAGCTGGGAGCGCTTGACACCTGGAAGCTTACCTACCGACGATGGCGGGAATACCTGGGAGAAGCTACCCGGTCCATGCGGTACTACACCGAGCTTTGTGGATGCGAACACCGGATGGCAGCTCTGTGCCACGGGCGGCGGCGCCGGCATCGAGACCAAGCAGTTGCACCGCACCGATGACGGCGGTCGGACGTGGCGCCTTGTGGCGGACACGGGACCGCTGGGCGGGCCGCCCGGCAACATGCCCCTGAGCAGCTATGGATCCGGGTTCTTCTTTCTGGACAAACAGCATGGCTGGCTCGGCGACGCCAAGGGCGGGCTGCTGGTGACCCACGACGGCGGCGCCTCGTGGGAGCGCCTGCCCTCCACGCTTGATACCGTGCGCAACCTCCAGTTCTTTTCCCCGGAGCGGGGCATCGCCGTTTTGACCCAGCCGGTCCAACAGATCCACACCCTGGTAGCAACATCGGACGGGGGCCGTACGTGGCGGGTGGTGTACCCGCTCACGCCGCACCGGCCCCAGGAAGCCAAGCTGGTGGCCGGCAAGTTTTGGGTAGCCGTAGGCACCGTGGCCGATCCCGGTGCGGTGCTCATGCGGCAGGAAGGCGAGCGGGACTGGCGCCGAGTGGGAACGGTCGACGTCAGCGAGCCGTTCAAGTACGTGACCAGCTTTAGCTTCATCGACGCGCAGACCGGCTGGGTGGCCATCGAGCGCTCTGACGGCACTCGCATCTACCACACCACCGACGGTGCGGCCACGTGGGCGGAGCTATCCTTCCACCCTCGCACCGGGCTTCACTTTCTGGACTTCACCGACCCGCAGACCGGGTACGCAGGTGAGTACAACGGGGTCCTGTGGGTCACCCACGACGGCGGCAGAACCTTTGAGCGGCTGCTGGTGAACGGCCTTCAGGCTGTACGGTTCCTCAGTGCCAGCGAGGGCTGGGCGATTGAGAGGCAGTCGGTCTCCAGGACGACCGACGGCGGCGCCCACTGGAAGCCAATCTCGCTCCCCGGGCGCCCGTTCGCCCTGGATGTGCTGCCGGGCGGCATCGCCTTGGTGGCAACCGACGTGGGCCTCTACTGGACCCGGGATGGCGGGGCAACCTGGACGCTGTACCGCATCCCGAACGTCCCGGTGAGAGCCGTGAAGCTGGTCGGATCAGATCACGCCGTATTTTGGGATGATCGGTCGGCTTTGTTCGAGACCACCGACGGCGGAAAGACGTGGCGATAAAGGGGCCGTCCCAAAAGTCAGTGTAGCTGACTTGGGACGGCCCCGGTCCCGCTTCTGCGCTCCGAAACTTTTCGGGAGTGCGCTTGCACCGAAAAGGGAACAAATCCTGTCCAGTTCGTTTCGGAGAACCACGTGTGCGACGAAGGAATGCGGGTTTCAGGCTTCGCTCGACAGTCTCAAAAACATTGTGGACGGTGCATTGCGGGTTTGCGGGCGCGGGTCCCGCTCCAAAACCTTTCTGAGCTTATGCAGACCTGAATACTCTTTGCTGCCGCCCGCCAGGTGGGGCCAGGTCAGCGTGGGCTTGCATCCCGGCTATTGGCACTTAGAAGGGGCCGTCCTAGTCGGTCCAGCGTAACTCACGAATATCGATAGCTAGTTCCCTCGGCATAAAAGCAGGAGAATCGATCCCACGGACGATCCCGCCCTCAAAGGAGTGGAGTTCCAGGACTCGGAAGGTGCCCGGAGCGTAGCGATCTTCACCCGTGGCCACCCGAACGATCAGCAGACGCTGCCGCCGGTCGTTGGTCCACTGTGGGATAGCAAGGAAGTCCGAGTCCTGCGACCAGACCATCGACGGATTGCACGACTCGTAGACGCCACCGTGACCGAAGTGAAGCTCACCTGCGGTCGGTCCGCCCATCGCAATCTCATAGGCGGCTGAAATCCTGGCGACGTGCAGACCGTTCGGGCTAGCCAGCTCGGCACTCCCCGCCCAAGGGGATATGGGAACCGTCAAGGACTCATCAACTCCTCTTCCGCTCAGCCGACTCCAGGGACCGCCCGACACGCTGGCGCCAGCTCTCCTGGACCCACACGGCAAAGAGATAGCCGGTGAAGGCGGCGGCGAAGACCCACCAGAAGAAGGAGAGCACCTCCAGCAGGTCTCTGTACTCGGCCAGCCCCTCCAGATAGGCGCCCAGCGAGGCCAGACCGGTCACCAGCAGGGCGCCGACAAGTACGACCGCAGCGATCCGCATCAGGGTGCGGCGGAACATCAAAATGAACAGGTTGAGGCCAAAGGGGAAGAGCAGGGCGCCGGTCACCGCCCAGCCGGCCTGCGACAGCGAGATTGCCCCGGTCAAGCGGAGCAGGATCAGCGCCAGCCCAACGAGGGTCATCAGCGAGATCAGGTTCCCCTGAATCATGCCCAGCAGCCCCTGCCGGGGCAGGAGCACCAGGCGGGCCATCACGTTCAGGGGCTTCAGTACGAAGAGCACCCACTTGTTGATCAGGTTCTGCGCCTTGGTGGGCGCCGTCTTTTGCAGGGCGTAGGCGGTGTTGTGCAGGATCATCAAGATCTCGGCGGCCACCCGGCGGGGCGGGAGCGTATCGATGCCCTCCGTGCCTACCTTGTAATCCTTCAGCAGGTAATCCCGCAGCACCTCGTCGGGCACCCGGTCCAGGGTAAAGACCGGGGCCTGCTCCGGCGGCAGCTTCGCCAGAGCCACCTGCCCGCGGGCGACCGTGTCGAAGGCGAACCGGATGCGCTGGCTCCAGCTCAGGGTGGGCAACGGCACCACCGCCGGGGCGGGCGCCCGCTCCGAGCGCGCCTGGAGGAGATCGATGTCGATCAAGTCCGGGAAGGCCTTCAGGATCTGGCGGCGGCGCCGGCTGAGCGCCGTGCGCACGACCTCCGGGTAGTCCTTCTCCTCCGGCTCATGGTCGGGCCGGACCTCCTGCGCCTCCGAGACGATCATGCGGGTGAGGATCTCTGCACAGTCCAGCCTGCCCCACATGATGTCGTTGGAGCGCCAGCGCTCGTCCAGGAATGCGGCGAAGTGGCCAAGGGCGTCGCCGGCGAGCTTCGCCTTGCCCTGCTTGTTCACCCAGCGGGTGGCATTGGCTGGCGTGAACTGGATCAGCTCGGGGGCGTCCCACTCGGCGCCCAGGGCGTAGGTCTGCAGCGGAAACAGGATCACATCCCGGCTGTCGAACATCTGATTGACGCGGGTCAGCGCCTCGGGGGTGAGCGGGGCCTGGTTCTCCATGGGGCTCCCGGGCTGCAACTGCAAGGCCGAAGGTGCCAGGTCAAGGGCGGCGGCCTCTGCCCCCGTGGCATACTCGCTCAACGTGGACATGAAGGTCCGTATGGCCCCTACCGTTTCGGCAACCGGCCAGGGCCGATCCTCCTGCACGTCGCGGGCGAGGCGTTGGAAGGCCAGGTTCAGCTCCTGGCAGGGCGCCGCCCACCGCCCCGGCTGGGGGGCCAGACGCCCGGCGTGGCCCATCAGCCAGGCGGCGTTATTCCAGTCCTCCAGGGCGTCCCACAGGCCGCCCAGCATCACCTCCACCTGCTCGGGATGCTCAGGGACCACCCCCGGGGCGAAGTGCTGATGCAAGCGGGCCAGCAAGAAATGGAGCCTCCGGCTGTGGTACTCCACGTCGAAGGTGCGCAGAAACTCGGGAACATGGGTCTGCTCCGGGTTCTCCGTGCGCAGGTGCGGCATCGCTTCGATCATCGCCTTGACTACAGCCCTACGGCCTTTGGGGCCATCCTCAGCGATGCCAAGGCCCTCCAGGGCATGATCGAGGGCGCCCTGCAGCAGCTCGCGCAGCCGGTACAGGCGGGCACGGTAGTAGGCGCTCATCACCGGGGAGTGAGGCGCCGCCCGTGCCACGTGGAGGGATGGGGCGACTTCCGCCAGGACCCGCTGGCTCGCTTCGGCTGCGAGCTCCAGCACCGAACTGCCGCCCGCCGTGGTCTGGCCCACCGCCTCGTCCAGCTCGGAGACCAGCCGCAGGAGCTCCCTGCGCTTGGCGTTCTCCCGCTTCAGCCTGTCCAGACTCTCCAGGATGTCCTGGTTCATGGGCAGCACGACGGCGGACAGCGCAGTCTCCACCATGGTGGGCTCGGTCTGCTGCGGCACCTTGACCACCTCGGGGTCCGGCTCGATGAAGGCGAGCACCCGCTTGACCGGCACCATGGCGCTGCGCTGGAAGATGGTCTCAATCACGGGGTCGAAGGGGCTGTTGACCAGGATGCCGCCGTCGCTGAACCAGACCCCCTCCTGGGCGACCGGGTCAACGTCGGAGAGAATGCCCATGCCTGCCTTCTCGCCCTCGGCCCGGCTGATCCGGATGGGCGGAAAGACCGCCGGGAAGGCCGAGGTAGCCCCCCCGATCTTGGCGAGGAGGGCGTCCTTCAGGCTCTGCTGGTCCGGATCCGTGGTGACGAAGTCGTTGTGGTTGTAGCCCCGGTCAGACCCCTCGGGACGGCTCCGCTTTTTGAGGTGAAAGAGATATCGGTGGGCCTTGCCCTCCAGCTTCTGGTTGAACTTATCGCGCCGGACCCACTTGTGGCCCCGCACGTCGGTGGCGGTCACAAACAGGTCCAAGATGGGCACCATGGCGGCAAGCTCAGGATCGGCCTGATCCGTCAGGCCCTCCATCACCTTCTTCATCTCGTCGTAGAGCAGCTGCCCGCTCAGGACCGACTTCGGATCGGCGTCGTACATGGCCAGCTTGTAGATCTGAGCCGTCTGCTTCCACAGTTCGGTCATCTGGTCGAGGTCCGGGGCGCCGCTGGCCAGCGCCTTGGCCAGCATCAGGCCGTTCAGCCCGCCGGCGGAGGTGCCGGCAATCACATCAATGACGGCGTCGATGTTGTAGTGGTCCAGGATCTGATAGTACGGGTTCTCCAGGCGGGCCTTTCGCACCCAGGCCGGCTCCGGGTCGACCCCCTTCAGCCGCCTGGCCTGTGATGCCCGCACGAGCGCCAACAGCTCCTGCGTCATGCCGTTCATATAGACGGCAAGGCTGGAGCCGCCCTTCATGACCAGCCCCAGCCGCAGTTGAAACTTGACCTCCGCCCGCATATACGATCCCTCCTCCTCACAACTGGTGAGAAGGGTTCATTTCTCTTTGTGTGTTTACCTTTTTAGATGGAGATGATTCGTTCGACATTTCTGTAAGCCACTACTTGGCCACTTTGATTTGTTCGCACGGGGTTCCCTTCGTGACGTGGTCGCACTTCACCAACAGCTTGGGAGTAGGGTAGACCGCCGCGGCTGCCAGCAGTAGGACAATCACGCCGATGATTAGATAACGCAGGTCGATTCGCATCAGTTCTCCCTCCCGCTCACCAAGGTTACTCGGCAACCTGCCCGTCCGCAACGCTCGGCAGCGATCCTTGACCCTTTCTTGACGGCGTATCAAGAAAACATCAAGAAGTCGTCCGAGTGCTTGTTCGCGTGCCAGACGGGGTGTACTCTGACGCTTGATCGCACACTTCAACTGTCGGTTCCACAACCGCCGAGACCCACTGAAGCGGGGAACCCAACAATGCCCCCGGACGCACCGGGGGCATCACTTTTTCTTTGATCCGGCTCCAACCTGCGGGGAGGCAAAACCTGATCATGTGCGCCGTGTTGATCGTTGACCAGCTTCAGGATTTCCGGCAGACCGTGCGTGCCATCTTACAAAGCAAGGGCTACGAAACCGTTGGTGCGGTAGATCCTGACCATGCCTTAATGAAAGTGCAGGGATTGCACATCTCCGTCGTCGTGGTGGGCGCTTCGCTGACGGACACGACGGGGCTGGCGCTGGTCCGCCGGGTTCGGCTCATTGCGCCGTCGCTGCCGGTGATTGTTGTGACTGACCATCCATCGCCCGAGGCGGGCGGGGCCTACCAGGGGTTGGGTGCATGCGCCTATCTGCCCCGGGATGAGTTTCTCAAGGGCGCTCCTGATGCCGTGGGTAAAGCAGTTGACACCTTCAGGGAGGCTGGCTGATGTACGTCATCATTGCCGGCTGCGGGCGTGTCGGCGCCCGGCTGGCGACCGATCTGGCCGCTGACGGCCATGACGTGGTGGTGGTCGATACCGAAAGCGACAGCTTTAAGAACCTGGGTGCCGCATTCAACGGCATGACCATCCGGGGCAACGCCATCGACGAAGCGGTGTTGCGGGACGCCGGCATCGAGCGCGCCGACGCCTTTGCGGCGGTCACCAACCATGACAACGTCAATATGATGTCGGCGCAGATTGCCGGCCAGATCTTTGCTGTGCCCCGGGTGGCCGCCCGTGTGTCCGAGCCCCGCCGGGAGTCGGCATTCCACCAGGCCGGTCTGCGCACAGTCTGCGGGACCAACCTGGCTGCCGATCAGCTCCGCACGTTGCTGCTCAGGGAAGGGGTGCATCACCGCGCCTACCTCGGCGCCTCTGAGGTGGCTGAGCTCGAAATCGCGATCGACAAGCAGCATGCGGGCTTGCCCCTGGCGGAGCTCGAAATCGCAGAACGGTGCCGCCTGGTCTGCGTGCTCCGGGAGGGCCATGCCTTCATTCCGAACACCCAGTATGTGACTCGGGTGGGTGACACCCTGTTGGCAGCGGTGCGGGTGGACGCCCTGGGTACGATCGACAGGATGTTCCGAAACCCCGGGAGGTAACGTCCATGCGCGTCATTGTTGCCGGTGGCGGTAAGGTAGGGTATTACCTGGCCAAGACCCTGGTCGAGCGCAACCATGAGGTAACCGTAATCGAGCGGAACGAGTCTCGCTGTGCCATGTTGGCGGAACAACTGAACGCCACCGTGATCAACGGCGACGCGACGGACCCGGCAATTCTGGCCGATGCGGGCGCCGACGAGGCTGACACCCTTGCCGCAGTCACCGGCAAGGACGAAGAGAATCTGGTGATCTGCCAGCTGGCCAAACGCGATTTTACTGTGCGCCGCGTCATTGCCCGGGCCAGCAATCCCAGGAACCACGAGGTCATGCAAAGGCTCGGGGTCGACCTGGTCGTCTCCAGCACGGAGATCATCGCTGACCTGATTGAGCGTGAGATCGCCCGGGAGGCCGTCCATACCCTGCTCACCTTCCATCACGGCGAGATGACCCTGCTGGAGGTGGACCTTCCCAGTGGCGCCGCCGCAGTGGGACGTTATGTGCGCGACCTGGCCCGGCAGCTTCCTGAGGACTCGGTCCTGGTCACCCTGATCCGGGGCGACCGGGTCATCTTCCCACGTGGTGACACACAGTTGCAGGCCCACGACGCAGTCCTCGCCGTCACCACGCATGCAAGCGAGCCTGCCCTTCGTGCGGTCCTGCTGGGTGATTAACGCTGCCTGGAGGCGGATCAAGTGCGCAACAAAGAGACCTGGGGCGCCCGAGTTTACCGGGAAAGCCTTGGCATAGGCCTGGAGATCGGTGTTACGGTCGTCATCATGGCGATTGGGTTCGTGATCGCCCTGCTGGCGACCCGAGGGCGGCTCTAATGCGGAAAACCAGGCGTCAGGAACTGCGTGCCATGGCCTACTACATCGGTCTGGTGGTGCTGGTGCTCTCCGGGCTGATGCTGATTCCCCTCGCTACCTCCCTCATGCAAAGGGAGTGGGCCGTCGCCATCGACTTTGCGATCAGCAGCGCATTCGCTGCCACTGTGGGCATGGGTCTGCTGCTATGCAGCCCAAGGGGATCGAAGGATCTGGGCTGGACACAGGGCATGGTGGCCGCGGCCGGGGCCTGGCTGGTCGGCACCCTCTTGTGCGCCATCCCCTACTACCTGAGCGGTTATTGGATCTCCTATCTGGACGCCTGCTTCGACGTGATGAGCGGGTTTACCACGACCGGGTTGGCGCTGATGCAGGACCTGGACCACTCGCCGGACGGGATCAATATGTGGCGCCACCTGCTCACCTGGCTGGGCGGCCAGGGGATGGTGGTGCTGGCCCTGAGCTTCCTCGTGCGCGGGCTGCCCGGGGCGTTCAAGCTGTATGTGGGTGAGGCCAAAGACGAACGGCTGATGCCGAACGTCATTCATACCGCCAGGGCGATCTGGTACATCAGTGCGGTATACCTGGTGCTTGGAACCCTGATCCACTGGGCTGCGGCCGTAGCGATCGGCATCAGTCCCGGGCGGGGCTTCCTGCACGGCCTCTGGATGTTCATGGCGGGATGGAGCACCGGAGGTTTCGCACCCTACTCGCAGAATGTCCAATACTACCACAGCCTGCTGTTTGAGATTGTGACCGTTGTGTTCTACGTGATCGGCTCGTTCAACTTCAACCTCCACTGGGCTGTCTGGATGGGCAACCGCAAGGAGCTTGTGCGAAACCTGGAGGTGGTCACCTTTATGGTGACCAGCACCTTGCTTGTGGCCCTCGGCTCCTGGGATCTGGCGAACCGCGGCATCTATCCGACCGCGGTCAGCCTGTTCCGGCGGGGCTTCTACAACCTGATCTCGGCGCACACCACCACGGGGTTCGCCAACATCTATTCCCGACAGTTTGCCTTGGAATGGGGTCCGCTGGCCCTGACGGCCATCACGATTGCGATGCTCTTTGGCGGGGCCGCCAGCTCCACCGCCGGCGGGTTCAAGTCGGTGCGGATCGGGCTTGCCGTCAAGGCGATCTACCAGGACATTCGCAGGCTGCTGGCTCCCGAGTCTGCCGTGGTGGTGGAGCGGGTCCACATGACACGGGAAGCGGTGCTCGATGACCGCCTGGCACGGACGGCCCTCTCCATCATCGCCCTGTATCTGGCGATGTGGGGCAGCCTCGTAGCCCTCTCCGGCCTCTTCGCCGGTCGGTTCCACTGGGACCTCCCCTCCCTCATGTTCGAGGCGGCGTCCATCACCGGTAACGTGGGCCTGTCCTCCGGCGTCACCAGTGCAGCGATGCCATGGGTGGTCAAGCTCGCCTACATCATCGGCATGTGGCTGGGGCGCCTCGAGTTCCTCTCTGTCTTCGTACTGATCGGATATCTGACCAGGGGGTGGCGAAGGAAATGACCCGGAGGCTTCGTCAGGCTGCTCTCCCCATGCTTCTGGCTATGTTGCTCACCCTTATCCCCCCCGGGGTCGGCCATGCCGTCGAACTCGTCAAGATCAACGATCTTGTGGAGAGTGCGGCAGAGATGGACGGCAAAGCGGTGACGATCGAGGGCGAAGCGATCGGTGAGGTCATGCCACGGGGCGAATTCGGCTGGGTCAATCTCCATGATGGGTCGGGCGCCATGGGCATCTGGGCGCCGACCTCCCTGCTCAATCAGCTCACTTCTACGGGGAGATACCATCGCAAGGGTGACACCATTCGGGTGACGGGCGTATTCTTCCGGATGGACCCACAAAACGGCGGCGATACCGATATTCACGCCCGCACGCTGGAGATTGTTCGGCCGGGCGCCGCCGTTTCCCATGAGGTGCGCCCTTCCCGTGTCATATGGGCCATGGTTTGGGGCATCACCGCCGGGGCGGGCGCGCTGCTTTGGTGGCGCCGGCGTACGATCGACACGGCGAAAGAGCGCTAGGGTAAGCGCACGTTTGACGGGGGGATTCAGGTTGTCGCAGGCAAAGCACCCGTACTTGGCGGCGCTGGTTCTAACCGCCGCTGCCACCGTAGTGGGCAAAACGCTGTTGGCGGGCGTCGATCCTACGAATCAGGTCATGCTGTACCTGCTCGTGGTGGTCATGGCCGGGCTCTGGTGGGGAAAGGGCCCGTCGGTCTTGGCTTCCGTCTTGGGCGTGCTGGCGTTCGACTTCTTCTTCGTGCCGCCGCACATCAGCTTCGCCGTGTCAGACGCCCAGTATCTCATTACGTTTGCCGCCCTGCTGGGGGCGGCTTTGACCATTGGCACGCTGACGGCGAGGCTGAGGGATCATGCGGAGGCCCTGCAGCTGCGCGAGCAGGAGGCGCTTGCGCTGTATGGCTTTAGCCGGCGCCTCGCCGCAGCCCGGGACCTTGCCGAGGTGCGGCAGGCGGTGGTTGACCACGTCGGGGAGACCTTTCGGCGGCAGGCGGCCCTGACGGTCAGCCTCGAGGGGGAGCCAACGGGCCCGGACCTTCGGTTGCCGCTGCGCACGCCCAACGGTGATGTCGGAACGTTGGTGGTCGGCGAGGGCGCCTCCCTTGAGCCGGTGCAGCGACGGCTCCTCGATGCCCTTGCCGCGCAGGCTGCCGTGGCCGTTGAAAGGGCTCAGCTCGCCGAGGTGGCCCGGCGAGCTGAGCTGAATCGGGAGGCGGAAAGGCTGCACGACGCCTTGCTGCACTCCATTTCCCATGCGCTGCGAACTCCACTATCATCGATCATAGGGAGCCTGAGCGCCCTGCTGGATCCGACGGAGGAACCGCTGTCGCCCGACGTCCGCAAGGACCTGGCTGAAACAGCCCGCGAGGAGGCAGAAAGGTTGAACGGCCTGGTAGGCAACCTGCTGGACATGACCCGCCTGGAGGCTGGCCGCCTGACGCTGCAGGTTGACTGGTACGACCTGGAGGACGTGATCGGCGCGGCGCTCAGTCAAGCTGAGCGAAATCTGCGCGGGCGCCCGGTCCGGGTTGAACTGGCCGAAGGTTTGCCGCTGGTTCCACTGGATCAAGTCCTGATCGTCCAGGTGCTCGACAACCTCCTGGAGAACGCAGCAAAGTACTCCCCGCCCAGTACCCCGGTGGAGATTCAAGTGCGAGCTGAGGCCGATCATGTCCTGGTAAGGGTCGCCGACCGGGGCCCCGGCATTCCGCCTGCAGAGCTGCAGCGGGTCTTTGAGAAGTTCTACCGGGTGGACCGCGCTGAGAACCCATCCGGGACCGGACTGGGACTGGCCATCTGCAAGGGCTTCGTCGAAGCACACCATGGCTCGATCTGGGCTGAGGCCAGGGCAGGCGGGGGCACGGCCATCACCTTCACACTGCCGTTCGGGAAGGGAGATGAGGTTGATGGCGAAGGTGCTCGTGGTCGATGACGAGCCACAGATTCGCCGCTTTCTGCGGGTGGCGCTCAGCAATCAGGGCCACGCCGTACACGAGGCTGGGAGCGTTCACGAGGCAATCTCCTTGGTGGCCGCCGAACGACCGGAGGCCGTCATCCTTGATCTGGGGCTGCCCGACGGAAACGGGCTCCAGGTGGTGAAGAGCCTCCGCGAGTGGTCGGATATCCCGATCCTGATCCTTTCGGTGCGGGAGCAGGAGGCGGACAAGATCGCCGCCCTGGATGCCGGCGCCGACGACTACCTGACCAAACCGTTCAGCACCGGCGAACTGCTGGCCCGGATGCGCGCAGCACTGCGCCGCGTTTCACGTCCCCAGCAAGAGTCCATGGTGTTGATCGGGGGCCTGGAGGTCGACACCGGCGCCCGCTCGGTGAAGGTCGAGGGCCGCGAGGTGCACCTGACAGCCACGGAGTACGCTCTGCTGCAAGCCCTAGTGCAGAACGCCGGCAAGGTGATCACCCACCATCAACTGCTGACGATGGTCTGGGGTTCGGGGTACGAAGGCGAAACGCATATGCTGCGGGTCAATATTAGCAACCTGCGGCGAAAGGTGGAACCCAACCCCTTGCGACCGAGCTACATCGTCACGGAGCCGGGGGTAGGATACCGCCTGCGCATCCCGGGTTGAAGTGCGGTTCAGGCAACTCCCCGGAAACTTGCAGGTAATCTCCGGTAGAGCGTACCAAGTTGGCCACAAGGTGGCTGCCAATCGGTCTCAGCTCTAGGCTTTGAGCGTTTGTGGCGCCGTGATCGCACTGCGTCAAAGCCATTGATTACGGAATTGGATCCCGCTGCCTCCCTGATAACGGCCCAAAAGGGCTTGACCAAACGCGTCATGATGTGCGAGTGCCTTGCCGCTACCAGGCGGATGAAATCCAGAAAGCCCGGCAGAGAAGGCCGGTGGATGACCAGAAGCCCAGAGCAACCAGGGGAATACCTTCAGGTAAACTCCAGAAACCTCGGATAACCTCTAGAAACCTCGGATAGCCTCCAGAAGTTTGCCAGAAGTCGATTCATCATGTAGTGCACAGCCGCCCCCCATATGGGGGTTTTTTTCATATTTCCCCCCGCGAGTCGATCTTTGTCGAACGATTATTTGTTTAACGAGAAGGACTCTTTATTCTAAACATTTAAGTTTTGGCACATAAATCGTTTTTAACGTTACCGAGTTTTGGTCGAGATGCTGCTAGCGCCAAAACGCAAACCAGTTTGAGGAGGGTTGTAACATGAGGATCTTCCACAGAATCCGGAATAGTCTCGGCGGTCGGCGCCTTTGGACTGCCGCTGGCGTGGTCCTGGCGATCATGACCTGGATGGCCGGGCTCCCGTACCGGGCAGCCTACGCCACCCACTCACCGACCAACGGAGCGCCGCCCTGGACGATCAGTCGGTATATGTCAACGGTCAACACCACCACGTTGTACGATCTAGGCTGCAAGCTTGGCACCCACGACAATGGTACCGCTGGCACCCAGGACAACGTTGTGATCTTGATGTTCGGGCGGCCAGCTTATCAGAACTCGACCTATGGCAGCCTTCTTTATAACAATACCTTTGCATCTGTGACGCAGATCGAAGCCGCTGCTGAGCAGTTTGGCCGGGGGTACTGGGTGTGCACCGGCGGCGACACCGCATCGACGGTTCGTGTCGTGGTGGGAACCAGCAACTACGGTACCCAGGTCAGCGCGGGTCATGCTACGGCGTGGGCGCAAATGGTCAACAACGTAGGAACCTGGCTCTCGAGCAACGGCTACTCGTCACAGTCCTCTGTGGCAGGCGGGAACGACATGGAAACCGGCTGGAACACGCCGTCTGTCACCCGGGCGTGGCTCGACGCCTACGACTCCGTCAACACCTACAGTCTGTATAACTTTGGTGATGCGGGCGGTTGCCCCCAGTCCGGGACGACAAGTACCCCCGGCGCATGCAACAACGGCTGGAACCAGGAAGACATCTGGTACATCTCCTGGGGATCTTCGCCTGCGTGGCCGATACCTCAGATTTACCGCACGGACGGTGCCATGGCGAACCAGTGGCAGCAGGTCAGTCTCTATGCCTACTTGGCCCATGGCAGCAGGATGACGATTCTCGGCTCCTTGACCCAGTACAACTCCTGTCTGGAAAGGGGTCCGTGTCCCACGACCGACAACCGCCCGGAGGTCGGCTGGAAGCAGCTCTCTGACAAGCTGAACAGCGACAGCCGCACCGCCCAAAGCCTCCGGTGGTCCACTGACATCTCCTACAACAACAACTCGTCCGTCAATCCCTAAGAAAGGTGGTCCTCCGCTATGCGTTTGCTCAATCATAGGACCAGGCCAGCCGCACTTGCGGGACTGCTAGTCCTGGGAACGGTAGTCATCTACGGCGCCTTCGCGGAACACTCCATCGCTGCCACCGAGAAGTGGCTGATCCAGAAGCGATATGAGGACCTTCGGGGGCAGTCGGCCCGGTTGCCGAAACCCGACGCCGTAGCAGCTCGTCCTGTAGCGACTCCTGATGAACCGTGGCCCACGGGGATTATTGAGGAGGGGCAGGCTCCCTTGCCCGCGGCAGCTATCACAGTAAAGAACCAGTGGCAAGGCGTTATCAGCGGGCAGTACGTCCAGGTATACGCCGGGGCACTCCCTGACGACCCGGCTCAGGGGGTCGTCATCGTAGCGGTCACCTCCCCCACCCTCGAACCGGTGAGTGTGCAGCGGTTCGTCACACCATCGAAAGCCGGAGCGGTGCGGATTGTATCGGAGCAAGACCAGCGGCTGACCCTCCATTCAGCTTCCGGTGTGTCGTCGGTCTTCGATCTGCCGTCTCGTGCATTTCTGAAGGCCGGAAGCAAATAGGCGACTGACGTATCAGCCGGCAGCGGAACTCATTGCTCAGCGGATGATGAAACCAGAGGGACCCCTAAGTCGTCATACTTATCAGAACTCCGTGAGATCCCTAGACCGACGTGTGCTAGGAGGTCAGTTTGAGGTATGAAGCGGTTCGCCATTCTGCTTGTGCTGCTCCTACTGACGGGGTGCTCGTCGCAGACCCCGAAGCCTTCCGAGGAACATCCGAAAACGCAGGAGCCGAAGGTGTCTGAAGAGGCTGCCGTAAACGCAGCGAAGTCGGCTGATCCGCGGGCCGGTGTGGAGGGATGGGCGACCTGGCAAGTACGGTTGGCCGAAGACATGATGCTGGAGGTTGGCGGCAAAACGGAGAAACGGACGGTGTGGGTGGTCGAAGCTACGCACAAAGATGGGGAGAAACTTGTCATCTATGTGACCGCGGACGAGTACCCCCCAAAAGTCCTCCGCGTCGACAAGACACCTGCACAACCCCAGGTCTCCGAGGAGGCCGCCGTTAAGGCAGCCCAATCCGCAGATCCTCAGTCCCAGGTCGAGGGATGGGCGGGCTGGCAGGTCCGCTTTGAAGGGGCCGTCGAGATCGAGGTGAACGGTAAGACCGAGAAACACTCGGCCTGGGTGGTGGAAGCGGTTCACTTCGATGGCGAGAAACTGGTTTTCTATGTTCGTGCAGACGAGTATCCCCCCAAAATGCTTCGCATAGACAAGACGCCGGGCAAGTATGTCAGCAAGGAGAAAGCGGTCCAGGCGGCGTTGCAGGGGACTCAGAATGTCGAGGTCAAGTCCGCCCGCTTGGTCGAGAAGCACCGGTTGGACCTTCCCACCGAGGGAGCCAAGGAACTGCCTGTCTGGCTGATAGACTTGATCAGTAAGAGTGATCAGCGTCCAGCGGGCAAAGTCATCGTCGATGCTCTTACGGGGAAGGTCCTATCGGTCTCGAGCCCACCGTCCGGTCAATGACGGGCAGAGTCCATCCACAAGTGAAGACAGGGGCCACTTCCTGGTGTATCGCCAGAAAGTGGCCCCTATCTTTTGGTCCGACTTTCGTACGGGACTCCCCAAGGCGGTGGTTTTCCAGCACTTACCGAGACAGTTCGAGGTTCTGCAGGACCTTCGCCGCGCCTTCCACCCACATGCGAACCGAGGCTGTCCCACGCTGGTTGACCTGATTGGCGTGAAGCCCCAGGAGCCAGAAGTTGCGGATGCCCACGAAGACCGGGATGATCTGCAGGTCCGGCTGACGGACCTCCCGAAGGGTGCTGTAACCCTTGAGAAACGCATCCCACGGGTCAAGGTTCTTGGCGTGGCGCCCCACCGCCCAACGGTAGACCGACAGGTCGTAAGCCCGCCAGCCCGGGCCGCCGCAGTCAAAGTCGAAGAGGGTGAGTGCTCCGTCCTCTGCCTTATGTACGTTGTGGCCGTGCAGATCCCCGTGGCAGATGCCCTGCTCCAATTGATCGGCGACCGCAGAGACGTGACGACGAAGGCGGTCTCCCAGGTCAGCGTAGAACTGCCACAGCCCTAGCTCCTTGGCATAGGGCTCAATGGTCCGCAGGGGCTGCTCCAGCAAGTGGTCGAGATCGAGGTGGAAACGGGCTGTTGCCGGCTGAAACGTGTCCATGGCGGTGTGGAGCCGGGCAACTGCACGACCGTACTGGAAGGCGTCCTCCTCCACGTACTCCAAGACTTTGCCAGGGGCGCTGGTAAACAGGACGCCGTACCGCAGCCCCTCGGGAGCGGCAATCTCGGTGATGTGCGAGCCGTCCCTCTTTGCGATGGGGACGGAGACCTGCACACCCTCGGCCTGAAGGTGAAGGAGCAGATCCACCTCAAACTGCACATCCTGCCTGGAACGCAGGCCGGCACGGTAGACCCGGTAGTAGCTGGACTGCTGGCCGCTCATGACCTGGTAGGTATCGTTAACCCCGGGAGAGACGAGGGCAGCCGTGACGGGACCCGCCAGAGCGTAGTCCACTGAGATCTGACGGGCCAGTGCCTCTGCGCTCAGGAGTGAATGGGAGACCGGAACAGTGTTTGTCATGCACGCCCTCCTCGCTGGGTTAGCAGGGAAAACCCGATGACCGAGTCTGCAGCTCAGGTAGAAATTGAAAGGTGGCCTCGGCCGAAAACCGCGAAAACGTGTTCACATTCTTCCGGAGAGACCCCTTTAAGGCCTCAAACCCCCTATTTTGGGCCTCTCCGGAAGATTGTGGACGGAAGAATGCCTGTTTGCGGGCTTACCCCTGCTTCCCAAAAGTTACGGAGGGTATGCAAGGGTGCATATCCCCCGCCGACTCCGGCGCAAACCCGTCAAACAACGGGCCGCCTACAAGCCCCAAGGCCCTCTACAGCAGAGCCATCCCCCGGTACGGAGGATGGCTCAGTTCATATGCTGGCTCTACCGCTTGCGCTTGGCAATACCCGGCTCCGTCAGGGCGTGGGGCTTGAGCAGCTCGTCCAGCTCTTCGGCCGTCAAGAGCCCCTTCTCGATCACAAGCTCCCGGACCGGGCGCCCGGTCAGGATCGCCTCCCGGGCCACGGCGCTGGCCGCCTTGTAGCCAATGACCGGGTTCAGGGCGGTGACGATGCCCACGCTCTGAGTGACCTCCGCCTCGCAGCGCTCCGCATTTGCGGTGATCCCCCGCACGAGCCGCTCGGTGAAGAGGCTGATCGCCCCGCTCAGGGCGTCGAGGCTGGAGAGCAGGCTGTGGGCCAGCACGGGCTCCATCACGTTGAGTTCCAACTGGCCCGCCTCGGCGGCCATGGTGACGGTCAGGTCGAGGCCCATCACGTAGAAGCAGGTCTGGTTGAGCACCTCGGCCATCACCGGGTTGACCTTGCCGGGCATGATCGAGGAGCCTGGCTGCATCTCAGGGAGGTTGATCTCCTTGAGGCCCACCCGGGGGCCCGAGGCCATCAGGCGCAGGTCGTTGGCGATCTTCGAGAGCGCCACAGCCAGCGCCTTGACCTGGCCGCTCACCGCCACGAAGCCGTCGCAGCTCTGGGTAGCGTCGACGAGGTCCTCGGGCTGGCGCAGCTTGCGCCCGGTGATCTCGGACAGGAGCGAGATGACCAGCGGGGCGTAGGCCGGGTCGGCGTTCAGCCCGGTGCCCACGGCGGTGGCGCCCATGTTCACCTCTTCGAGGGCCGTCAGGCTCTGCTCCAGGCGCTGGCGGCCGCGGCGCACCGCGGTGGCATAAGCGCTGAACTCCTGGCCCAGGCGAATGGGCACAGCGTCCTGCAGATGGGTCCGGCCCATCTTGACGATGCCGTCGAATTCGGTGGCCTTGACCTGCAGGGCATCCTCCAGGCGGTGGAGCACCTCGATCAGGTCGCTGGTCCGGGCGAGTACGGCAAGGCGAATCGCCGTGGGGAAGACATCGTTGGTCGACTGGGCGAAGTTGACGTGATCGTTGGGCGAGACCAGGTGGTAGTCGCCCTTGTCGCCGCCGAGCAGCTCGATGGCCCGGTTGGCGATCACCTCGTTGGCGTTCATGTTGGCCGAGGTACCCGCGCCGCCCTGGATCGGATCGACCGGGAACTGATCCCGCAGATTGCCTGCGGCGACCTCATCGGCGGCGCGCACAATCGCCCGAGCGATGTCAGGCGGCAGATAGCCCAGCTGGTGGTTAGCCAGGGCAGCCGCCTTCTTGACCTGCACGAGCCCCTTGACCAGCGCCGGGTGAATCGTCTGACCGGTGATCCGGAAGTTCTCCAGGGCGCGGGCAGTCTGGATTCCGTAATAGGCATCAGCGGGAACGTATTTGTCGCCGAGAAGATCCTTCTCTGTGCGCATCGTCATGCTGTGATGCCTCCTTCCGATCGTAATTGTATAGGACGAAAGAGTAGACGGGAATAGACTGTTGGCCCGTATTCGTAACCAAATCAGCAGGTCTGGGCCATTCAAACAGCTAATATATTTCAGGTAACGAAGTATCCGATAGGGGGAGCCCCGATCTTATGGCAGAAGGCACGTCACCGAAGTCTTTGCGCCTGGCCGACTACTACCTGTGGAACACCATCGCCCACGTAGCCATCTCACCGGACGGCAAGCGCGCCGTCTACGTGCAGCGCGGCGCCCGCAAGTCCAAGAACGACCACTACACCAACCTGTGGCTGGTGGATACCGACGGCAGCGCCGCTCCGTACCGGCTGACCCGGGGTTTGAGCCGGGACGCCGCCCCCGCCTTCTCGCCCGACGGCCGGTACCTGGCCTTCCTCTCCACCCGGGAGACCGAGCTGGAGATCTCCGAGAAGCCCGCCGATGAGGGCAAGGATGAGAAGCCCAAGAACGGCAAGCCCAAGACCCAGGTCTGGATCTTCGACCTGTCCCGTGGCGGCGAGCCCCGCCAGGTGACCAACCTGCCCGAGGGCGTCAGCAGCTTTGACTGGGCGCCCGACTCGCAGCGCCTCGTCCTGGCCGCCCGCACCCCGACCAAGGCGCAGCAGAGCTACCTGGAGGCGATCCGGGGCGAGGAGCGCGGCCCGATCCAGCTGCGCCGCATGCAGCACAAGGCCGACGGCCGGGGCTTCCTCGACGAAGTCTGCACGCACCTGCACGTGGTGGATGTGACCACCCGTGAGACCATGCAGCTGACCGAGGGGACCTGCGATGAGGGCGAGCCCCAGTGGTCCCCCGACGGCCAGTGGATCGCCTTCGCCAGCAACCGCACCGGCAATCCCGACGCCAATCGGCGCCGCGACCTGTGGCTGATCAAGCCCGACGGCAGCGAGGCCCGCCGGCTCACCTTCGGCGATGTGAACGCCTTCGGACCCGTCTGGTCGCCGGACGCCAAGAACATCGCCTTCGTCTCCGCCCTGGTGCCGGAGAACGCTTACAAGCTCCGCCATGTGTTGGCCATCGGTGTGGACGCCGCTGAGCCCGTAGCGGACCTGGCTGCCTGCGTGGGCGAGGGCTTCGCCGAGATCGGCGGGGTCGTGCCCGAACTGGCGCCCGGGGTCGACGTGTTCGAGAACGCCCGCCGCTACCCGGTGCCGGTGAAGAAGACCCCGTACCGGGTCCTCACCGAGGGGCTTGACCGCACCATGATGGGCAGCCCGACCTGGGTGGACAACGGCGCCCTGCTGATCCAAGCCGGCGACCGCGGCCAGACCCGGGTGCTGCGGGTCTCGCTGAATGAGCCCGCCCGCTTCATCTATCCGACGGACCGGTTCCAGGAGGCCGGCGTCCTCGCTGCCGCCGCCGGGCGCCTGGTACTGAACATTGACAGCCCGCTGACCGGCCCCGACCTGCACGCCCTGCCCGTGGACAACCCCGCCGGCGCCGACCCGGTGCGCCTGACGGCGGTCAACGGCGAGCTGCTCGGTGACCGTGTCCTCTCCCGCTATGAGCGCATTGAGTTCACCGGCAGCTACGGCGACACGGTGGAGGCGCTGCTGGCGGTCCCCCACGGCTGGAAGCCCGAGTCCGGCCCCGCCCCGCTGATCGTCTCGATCCACGGCGGGCCGATGGCCTACGACGCCCCCAACTTCCAGTTCCTGCGCCAGTACTGGGCCGGCATGGGCTACCTGGTGCTGATGGTCAACTACCACGGCTCGATCAGCTATGGCGAGGCCTTCTGCGAGTCGATCCGCAGCAAGTGGGGCCCCGCAGAGCACGCCGACCTGGAGGCCGGCGTGGACGCCCTGGTGGCCAAGGGCTGGGCCGACCCCTCCCGCCTCTACGTCACCGGCTTCAGCCAGGGCGGCATCATGACCAACTGGGCCGTGGGCCACACCGACCGCTTCCGTGCGGCGGCCAGCGAGCATGGCATGTGGAACTACCTGATGTCCTACGGCACCGACGACTGCCATCTCTGGTGGCAGGACGACATGGGGGTGCCCTGGCAGAACCCCGAGACCTACCGGAACTCCTCGCCCGCCTCGGGCCTGGCCAACATCAAGACGCCGACGCTGATCATGGCCGGCGAGCACGACTGGCGCTGCCCGCTGGTCGAGTCGGAGCAGATGTATATCGGCCTGAAGAAGCGGGGCGTCCCGACCCAACTGATCGTCTACCAGGGCGAGTGGCATGCGCTGAGCCGGCCCCGCCGCATGATCGACCGGGTCCGCCGCCTGTGCAACTGGTTCGCCCAATACGGCGGCATCGCCCTGGACGACACCACCGCCGAGGGCTACCCGGATCAGGAATAGGGCTTAGCACAGCATACGGGAGGCCATTTGGCCTCCCGTTTGACCACCTGACACACCATGTGCCAGACCTGGATGCGGCCCTACGGGATTACGGCCAGCTAGGGTTCTCGATGACCATCGTCCGATCGACCCCGTCGCAGGGCACCCGGACGGCCTTCAGCCGTAACGGACGCACCTACTGGGAAGTGATCGGCGCCCTTGACATGGATGCCTTTGAACGGGTACAGGCGGAGCGCCAGCAGCGATACCCTGACCTGGTTTTCACGACGGCAGATGTCGTCAAGGCCGGAGGCGGGGTCACCTCGTTCGCCGTGGAGGTCGCGGACCTGGATGCGACCGTGGCCCGCTTGCGCACCGCTGGACTGCCCGTTGCGGAACCGGTGCGGCGTGGTCAGCAGCAGGAGAACGGCAAGTGGTCCTGGGCCATGGCCGGGTTGACCAAAGGACGTCGAGCTACGTCCGGCAGGGCGTGACGGCTACGTGGTAGCCTTGCCGGGCGCCGAAGTCCGGCTGGTGCCAGGGACCGCCGAGCGCATTACCACGTCGGGCTGAGCGGGATTACGGGCCCGGGCAGGGAGATTGCTGGGCTTCGTGTCGAACTGGATTAGAAATCCGGGGGAAAGCGGGGATCTTCGATGCAGATCCGAGAGATGGATGCAGACGACATGCCAGCCGTGGCCGTGCTGTGCGGCCAGTGGGGGTATCCCACATCGACGGAGCAGGTTCTGCCCCGGTTTCTGAAGTTCGCGGGAGACCCGGACCGAGGCCTGTATGTCGCAGAGGCCGATGACGGGCGCGTGGTCGGCTGGGTGCACGTGCATGTCTACCACACGCTTGCGCTGGAGTCGTCTGTGGAGATCGAGGGGATTGTCGTGGACCAGTCATGCCGCCGGCAGGGCGTGGGTCGAGCGCTGGTGGCGCAGGCGGAGGCGTGGGCACAAAGCCGGGGATATTCATCCATCAGGCTGCGCTCCAACGTGGTTCGCCCGGAAGCTCACCAGTTCTACCCGGGGCTGGGGTACAGGCTGATCAAAACCCAACACATGTACGCAAAGGATCTGACCTGAAGACGAGGGGAGGCCGAGTTGGCCTCCCCTCTCACGTATTTCTGCTACAGTCCACCCCTCGCACGACTGTATCAAATTTACTTGAACACTAGCCGCAATCGAGGTTCCAGGTGTTTTGCAGTGTCGAGAAGCGTCGAATTGACTCGTCTGACGTCAAATCCGGTCGAACAGCACGAGAAAGTCATGGTGCATGAGGCCTGGGAGAGGGAAGTCACGGAAATTTGGTATGGTTTTCCCCGGGGCGACTGTCCCCAATTTACCGCAAACCGGCATGGTCAAGCCCTGCTCCCGGATCCCGCCTCCTTCAGCATGGCGAGGGTCTTGGCGACCCGCCCCGCCCGGGTCTCGGCCCTTTTGGCCTGCTCGATCCACACCACATACTCCCGCCGGTGGCTGTAGGAAAGCCCGTCAAAGATCCGCTTGGCCTCCGCGTCACGGTCAAGCGCTTCAGCCAAGTCCGTTGGTACGGTAAGCGCCCGGGGCCCGGTCGCCATGCCTAGTTCGCCCCCTTTTAAGAGAAGAGGGCTCCCGGGCGCCGCCCGGGAGCCCGACTAGCTTAACGGAAACTCGCCTCCAGCTCATCGACGAGCGAGCCAACGTAGGACACAGCCTTGCGGATGGCGTCGGGCTTTGACATGTCGACCCCGGCCATCGCTGCGAGCTCCAGCGGCCCGCGGGTACCGCCGGCCTTGAGGACCTGGAGCCAGCGCTCCACGGCGGGCTGCCCCTCCTCCCGGATCAGCTGGGCCACCGCCGTGGCCAGCGTGAGGCCCGCCGAGTAGGTGTACGGGTAGAGCCCCATGTAGTAGTGCGGCTGGCGCATCCAGGTCAGGCGGGCGCCGTCGTCGATCTCCACCGCGTCGCCCCAGAACTGCTCGAGGATCTCGCCCTTGGTCTTTGAGAGCGTCTGAGCGGTGATGGGCTCACCCGCCTCAGCTTTGGCGTAGACCCGGCGCTGCAGCTCGCCCTCCAGCAGATGGCGGACAAAGTTATGGTGGTAGGTCGCCAGGAACTGCATGATCACCCAGCGGCGCATCCGCACGTCCTCGCTCTTGGCCATCATGTGCTGGCCCACCAGCAGCTCGTTGATGGTCGAGGGCGCCTCCACGAAGAACATGGAGGGCTCGGTATTGGCAAGGCGCTGGTAGCGGTTGGCCAGCTCGAAGTGCCCGGCGTGGCCGAGCTCGTGGGCCAGGACGAGGGCGCCGCGGGCCGAGTCCGTCCAGGTGATCAGGATGTAGGAGTGATTGCCGTAGGGCGAAGAGCAGAAGGCACCGGTCGACTTGCCCACGTTGTCGGCCAGGTCGACCCAGCGCTCCTTCAAGGCGGTCCGCATGATCTTGCCGTACTCCGGCCCCATCACTGAGAGGGCCTCCAGGATCAGGTCCGAGGCCTCCTCGTAGCTGATCTTGGGGTTGAAGGACGGGTCGATCGGCGCCTCAATGTCGCAGTAGAGCATCTTGTCAAGCCCCAGCACCCGCTTGCGCAGGGCGGCATACCGGCGCATGTGCGGCGCCAGCTCCGCCTGGATGATGTCGAGGACGTTGTTGTACGCCTCGGTGGTCACCAGGTGGGACTCCAGCAGCATCTCGGTGGCCGAGGGGTACTTGCGCAGGCGGGCCAGCGTCACGTTCTTCTTGATCTCCGTGGCGAAGGTGGCGGCGAGGGTGTTCTGGTACCCCTTCAGCCCCTTGACGAAGGCGGCGTAGGCGTTCCGGCGGGTCGTCAGGTCCGCGGAATCCTCGTAGGCGTCCTCATACAGCGCAAAGGAGAGCTCCCGCTCCTTCCCTTCGCCGTCCATGAACGACGGGAACTGCATGTCGGAGCTCTTGGCGCGCTCGTAGGTCAGGTAGGGGGCGCCGTGGACCTCGCCCAGCGCTGCCAGGGCGACCTCGGTCTCCTCGGAGAGCTGGTGTGGGCGGGTCTTGAGCATCTTGTCGAGATAGAACCGCAGCGAGGCCAGTTCCGAGTCCTCGGTGACAAACCGCTCGACGGTTCCGACCGGCAGGGCGAGAATCTCGGACTTGATGAAGGCGGTCCCGGCATCCCACTTCGCCGCCAGGGCGCTCACCTTGCCGAAGGCCGCCTGGTTGACGGGATCGGTGCCGTCTTCCGACAGGCGGAGGCTGGCGTAGGTAAACAGCCGGACCAGGCGCTCGTACAACGCCTCCTGGGCATTGAGGCAGTCCTTGAAGCGCAGGGCGCTCTCCCCCAGGCTCCCCTTGAAGGCAGCCAGCGAGGGCAGCTCGCTGTCGATTGCCTCCAACTCCTTTTCCCAGGAGGAAAGATCGGCGAAGAGGTCGGCGAGGTTCCAGGTCTGATCAGCGGGCACTTCGCTGCGGGTCAAACGTCTGCTCACAGCAGGGCTCCTTTCACAGCTCTTTCTCAGAGTCGTATGTATGTATGCGGGGCCTGGAAATTGTTCACCTTCACTCTTTTCGCTATTCGAATCGGTTCACCCTCCTGGGTTGTGACGTCCTGTATTTCCCATGGGACCAAAGCCCCATGCCCTTTTGGGTCTGAAGGGAATATCTCCACGTACTCCGAAACGTATGATACGCCGTGAACCGTCTAAGACGTAATACGTTTAGCAGGGAGTGCTTCGCTACATGAAACGCCTGGTCGCAGCAACGCTCGTCGGCCTCCTGTTAGGAACCGCCGTAACAGTCGAAGCCGCAACCCTTCGGCCCGTCGACAAGGATGGACTGAACCTGCGGGCCGGCCCGTCCACCAGCCAGCGCATCGTGGGCGGTCTGACCGCCGTGGAGTCAGCCACCGTTCTGGCCGAACAGGACGGCTGGTATAAGATCCGCACCAGCTACGGTCTGGAGGGCTGGGTCTCGGGCGAATTCAGCCGCGTCACCTATTACGACGAGGTCGCCATCGTCCAGGTCAATACCGACGTCCTGAACGTCCGGGCCGAGCCGAACACCACGGCCGAGGTCCGCACCCAGCTGAAGCAAGACGAGCAGGTGCAGTTGCTCGAGCATGTAAACGGCTGGATGAAGGTCAGGCTGCCCAACGGCACCGAGGGCTGGGTCAGCGGACAATATATGAAGCGGCCCGGCGCCACACCCCCCGCCACCACCACACCCCCGACCACCACCACACCCCCGACCACCACCACGCCCCCGACGACCAATCCGCCGGTCAACCCGGCCATCCCTGAGACGGCGCCCGCTGCGCCAGCCAGCGCCGTGCCGGTGCTAACCTCTCCGCCCGCAGCCCTGCCTGTTCCGGTCGGCGCCAAGGAGGGCCTGGCCATGGCAGCCGGCACCATCTATTTCGGCCGCAACCCCCAGGCCTTTGACCCCACGGGCAGCGTGCGGGCCGGCGAGAAGCTGACCTTCCTGGACTCGGCCGAGGGCTGGTGGAAGGTCCAGACCCCGCGGGATGAGCGGGGCTGGATTCCCGGCAACAAGGTGCTGGTCACCGAGGGGAACCTCCGCTACTCGATCACCGAGGGGCGCTGGACGATCGGCTACACCGGTCCTGCCCAGAGCCGCCCGACGATCGCCAAGTTCACGGTGAAGAACACCTACGCCCTGTTCATCCAGGACACCGGCGAGATGAACATCCTCTTCAAGGGCGATACGCTTGATCTGGTGGAGACCCAGGCGCCCTACCTGCGGGTGCGCACCGCCCAGGGGCGCACCGGCCTCGTTCAGGCCGACGATGTGGTCCTGGCGGGCTCCACCGACACCCAGGCCATCACCGACGCCCTGGTCGCGACGCTTCAGGCCGAAGCGCAGGGCACCGTGCGGCTGTCGATCGAGTCCAAGGGCAAGCCCCTTGGCCAGGTGACGGCACAGGGCAACACCCTGACCATTCCGGTCCCCACCGGCCAGACCGAGACCCGCACCCTGCCGGTGGGCGGCGCCGGCGTCCAGTCGGTGGCCATCACCCCGACGGGCCTGCAGGTCACCTTCAGCCGGATCCCGGGCTACCAGGTGACCCAGCCCGAGCCCGGTAAGCTGGAGATCGCCTTCCGCCCGGCCCTCAAAGGAGTAGAGACCCGTACCCTGCCCGACCGGACCGCGATCGACCTGAAGATCGACGGCACCGTCAAGCCGACGGTCTCCGCCGCGGGCGCGACCATCACCATCGACCTGCCGGGGGTCTCCGCCCCGCAGGCCATCGCCGTGCCAGCCGGCATGAAGCTGGAGCCGACCGCGACGGGCGCCCGGCTGACCGTCACCTCCAAGCGGGCCTACGCGATCAAGCAGACGGCCACCGGCCTCGAGCTGGACCTGTATGCCCCGGGGCTGAAGGACAAGGTGATTCTGATCGACCCGGGGCACGGCGGCTTTGACCCCGGCGCCGGCAACCAAGCCCTGGGCATCACCGAGCAGGCGGTCAACCTGCAGGTCGCCCTGCGTCTGCGGGCTATGCTGGAGGCGAAGGGCGCCAAGGTCTACATGACCCGCATCGGCAACACCAGCGTCGCGCCAGCCGCTCTACTGCAGGGCCTGAAGAGCTCGACCGACATGACCCAGGTGGACCTGGGCTACCGGACCCGCATGGCGAACGAACTGAAGGTGGACCTCTTCCTCTCGATCCACCACAACTCGGGCGATAAGTTCGTGGGCGGCACGGAGGTCTACTACACCGCCGGCACGCTCAACGGCAGCCGCAGCGCCGAACTTGCCCGCACGCTTCAGTCCGGTCTGATCTCCGCCCTGGGCCGCAAGGACCGCGGCGCGAAAACCGAGCTCTTTTACGTGACTCGCAACACCGATGCTCCGGCCGCCCTGGTCGAGGTAGCCTTCCTCGACCACGACTGGGAGGCCCGTCTCTCCCGAACCGCCGAGTTCCAGCACAAGGCCGCCGAGGCGATGCTCCAGTCCATGGAACGCTTCTACGCCGAGCGCCCTTAAGCGTCGCCGCTGATTGACCAGGCTTCCCCGTCGGGAAGCCTGGTCTTTTTTGCCGTGGTAAGGCCCGGAAAACTTTACGGCAACAAAAGGAATGCAGATGTACCGGCATCGAATAATCCCAAATCATTTACCATCACGACGATTGCACCATTTACTGGAGGATATTTGAATGCGGAACGCCGGACCACGTCGCAGCCGACTGATTGCTTTCATTCTGATGGCGCTGCTCTCCCTGTCGGTGCTCCCTGGCGCCGTGCACGGCGTTGCGGGTGGAGCCGGCTTCAGCGGAAAGGTCGCCGCCGAGCGGCGCACCAACGCCACCGGGATCACACTGAAGCTGACGGACGGGGTGAGCGCCTTCACCGCCACCCCGGATGCGACCGGCACCTTCTCATTTAGCGCGCTCCCGGACGGAGTCTACACGCTGACCGCCACCCGCAGCGGCCACCTCAAGCAGCAGATCAGCGTGGTCGTGGCGGACGGCGAGGTCCGGGGCGTCCCCGATGATCTGTTGCTCACCCTGCCCTTCGGCGACGTGGACGGCAACGGCGACATCAGCCCGATGGACGCCTCCCTCCTGATGCTCCACTACCTCCAGGTGGCCGATGCGACCACGCTCGACAGTCTCGACATTGTGGCCGACGGGAACGTAGACGTTTACGACCTGAGCGTGCTGACCCGCAACTACGGGCGGAGCGCCAGCCCGCCGACCATTTACGTCGAACCGGTCACCGGGGAGCAGGGCGGGCAGGTGACCCTGTCGGCCACGCTGAGCGCCGTGGGCCAGGGCGGGATCAGCGGGAAATCCCTGCGCTTCACTGTGGGGGGCAGCCCCGCCGGGACCAAGCTGACCGGCTTTGGCGGTGGAGCCAGTCTGTCCCATACGATCACCCTCGGGCCGGGCGCCCATGACATTATGGTGGAGTACATGCAGGGTGGCGTGGTGGTCACCAGGACCACCGGCAGGCTGACCGTCAAACCCCCGCTCGACCCGCTCACGGTGGACGCCGTGACCGCCCGGTACGGCGACGCTGTCGCCCTTAGCGCCAGGCTGGCTGAGAATGGTCAACCGGTCAGCGGGCGCCCAGTGAGCTTCACGGTGGGCGAAGACGGGCTCGGCATCGCCACGACCGGCGACGACGGCGTGGCCACTTACGGCTACACAATCAGCAAGCCTGCCGGTACATACACGGTGAAGGCGATCTTCCAGGGCGATGCCACTTACGCCAGCAGCGCAGGTACCGCCACGCTCACCGTAGCGAAGCGCCCGGCCACCATCACCTATGCCGGCCCGACCCAGTTCAGCGGCGGTGAGGTCCCGCTGTCGGCCACCGTGACGTCGGATGGCGGCGATATTTACAGGGCAGGTCAGATCACCTTTACCCTGACCCCGTCCAGCGGCAGTGCCCTCACGTTCACCGCCGAAGTGGACGATTGGGGCGGGGCGACCGTCACCCCCGTGGTCCCCGCCGGGACGTACTCGGTGCAGGTAAGCCTGCAGAGCGAGTACTACACGGCCGATCCCTTTAGCAATACCCCGCCGACGGCGGCTGACGACAGCTACATGACCCTGGAGGATACCCCTCTGATCGTGGCAGCGCCCGGCGTGCTCGCCAACGATAGCGACTCCGACCCGCTGACCGCGGTTCTAGTCAGCGGTCCGGCCAACGGTACCCTCGTTCTGAACGAGGACGGCACCTTCAGCTACGTGCCGGACGATAACTATTACGGCACCGACTCCTTCACCTATAGGGCATACGATGGTGCGGCCTACTCAGACAGCGCAACCGTCACCATTACCGTCACGTCGGTCAACGATGCGCCCACGATTGCGGCGCCGACGACCCTCCCCGCCACCGAGGACCTGCCGATCAAGCTGGACGGCCTGATCACGGTCGGTGATGTGGATGCCGACGGCCAGGTAGAGCTCTCGCTCTCCGCCACCAGCGGCGTGGTGTCGCTTGGAGACCTCAGTGGCCTCACCGTCGCGGCCGGAGCGAACAGTTCCCACGAGATCTCCGTTACGGGCACGCTCGCGGCCCTCAATGCCGCCCTCAGCCAACTGGCCTTCAACCCGGCTCCCGACTTCCATGGCAATGCCGTGATCGATCTCACCCTTGACGACCTGGGCCTGTCCGGGTCGGGCGGTGCGAAGGCGGCCACCCACGGCATTGAGATCGTGGTGGCGCCTGTCAATGATCAGCCCGCGACCGTGCCAGACGCAAAGACCACCCCCGCCGGCGCGCCCGTAGAGCTGTTCCTGACGGCAACCGACGCCGATGGGGATATCCTCTCCTTCTCGCTGGGGACGGCGCCCAGCCTGGGGAGCCTGGGCGAACTCACCTTCAGCGGCTGCGGCCTGGTGGAGGGCGAGTGGGTCTGCCGAGCCAGCGTCCTGTACACCCCGACGTTCGGCCTCACTGGGACCGATAGCGTCGCATTCGAGGTGCGGGACCCCGACGGGGCCACAGCCACCGGGCTGTTCACTGTGACCGTGCTGAATGGCGACGACGCCGAGGCCCCGACCTTCACCGCCCACGGCTACGACCTGGACGGCGACCAGGCGCCCAGCGCGGGCGACACCCTGGTGGTCTACTTCAGCGAGCCGACCAACAAGCCGGACCTCACCGATGCCCTCACCGGCCCCGTCTCCTACACCGCTGTGTGGAATGAGCACGGCACGGCTCTGACGATTATGCTGGGCGGCCCGGTAGAAAAGGGCGCCCAGTTCAAGGTTGACGGCACCCTGATCTGGGACGCCGCGGGCAACCGCCTGGCCGCTGAGGGTCTGGTCACCCTGGCGACCGTGGACCTGACGCACTTTGACTTCATGCCGCCCACGGTCATCGGCAGTGCGTGGATCGATATGAACAAAGACGGCGCCATCGGCGCCGGCGACCTGGTGCGGGTCACCTTCAGCGAACCGGTTGAACTGAGCACCGAAGGAGTCGCCTTCGGCGTCACCTATGGGATGGTCGGCACCGAGAGCGCGGTCCTGAGCGAGGATGGCCGGGAACTCACCATCACTCTGACAACTGCGGATAACATCGTCGATGGGACCCGGCTGTACATCTCCGACGGTTCGCTGATCTCCGACCTCGCGGGCAACCCGGCGGGCGCCCCGCAGTCTCCGCTCGACCTGCACACCTTCGACCTGCTCCCGCCGGCCGTCGTTTACGCCTACGGCATCGATCAGGATGGCGACGGCGCAGGCACCGGTGGGGACCACATCATCGTCCACTTCAGCGAACCGGTGCCCGGAAAGCCGGTGCTGACAGGCGCCCACATTTGGGCGCCGGGCGCCCGTGACCTCACCACCAGCTGGAATGCCGACGGCACTGAGCTGACGATCACCCTTGGCCCAGACAGTCATGTCTACCGCAACGCCGGTTTCTGGATGGACGACGCCAGCATGATCGCCGACGCAGGCGGCCATGCGCCCGAATATCTGTGGCTCTACACGCTCCTCGGCGCCCACTTCAACACCGAGAGCCCGCGCATCATCAGCAGCTACGCCTCCGGCGATACGATCTACATTACCTTCAGCGAGGGGGTCTACGCGGGGCCGCCGCTGACCGTGGCGGATCTTGTCATCCCCGGTGCGGTGGATCCCGTGCTCGTCTGGACCCCAGACAACACCGTCGTGAAGATCGTCTCGGGTGAGGGCAGCGCCCCGGCTGACAGCCTGACCGTCACCCTGACCGACGGAACCAGGCTGCATGACCGGCAGGGCAACGTCCTCGGCGCCGGCCCGGTGCCGCTCTTCCCGGTCGACCCGGGTCCCTGGGTCACCGACAGCGAGCACTGGGACCGCAACGAAAGGCCCGGCATTCAATCCGGCGACGCCTTCGAGATCTACTTCAGCGAAGCCACCAATACGCCGGCCACCCTGGAACTTGAAACCGATGACGGTACAATCCTCGGCCAGACAACCCTGGAGTGGGTGCATCCTGACTTCCTGCGAATCAGGCTGGTGAGCGGCTACGTCGGCGGCAGCCAGACGCCGGGCATCTACCTGAAGGACGCCTCGCAGCTCACCGACCTGGCAGGGCATCCGATTGGCAAACCGGGCGAGCGCATCCTGCTCTACAAGCACATCGACGAGGTCGGGCCCGAGGTGACCCGCAGCCTTCAGCTGGATATGAACCACAACCAGATGCTCGACGAGGGCGACCAGATCGTCATCTTCTGGGATGAGCCTGTGGTATCCGCCGCGCAGGTCACGTCCGGCAGCTTCACGGTCAGCGCCGGCACCTTGAACGTGGCCAGCCTCACCTGGGCGAACGACAACCGGGAGATGACCATCACCGTTGGCGCGGGCACCAGCATCGAGCCCTATGAATCGCTCTACATCAACGACTACCGCTTGATCATGGACGCAGCCGGCAACCACCCCGACTTCTACGGGGAGGGCTTGGAGTACTGGTTGACGGATTTCTCCGACATGGTCGGGCCCGAGCTGCTGGAGTTCACCTACCAGGACCTTAACAACAACGGCCAGGTAGACGCCGGCGATGAAGTGCTCCTTACCTTCGCCGACTGGGTCGACTGGAACGGCAGTGTGTCGGACATCACCTTCAATCAGGGCGCCCTTACCGCCGAGCAAGTCTACACGGACTACCACCTGCTCTACGTCAAACTCGGTGGAGGCTCCGCCCCGTCGGGCACGGAGATGCGGCTCTCGGACAGCACCAAGATCACGGATTGGGAGGGCGATCCGCTGGGCGGCAGCGCCCCCCTCCTCCTGGGAACCCTGGTAGCCACGCCGGCCGACCACGCCCCTCCGACCATCTCGCTAAGCACCCATGAGAACCGCAACGAGAACGGCACCATCGACATGTACGACGTCATCACGGTGCAGTTCAGCGAGTCGACCAACACGCCAGAGCTCAGCGCCGAGGACTTTGAGGTCGAAGGCACCACGGTGTTGGGCGCCATCACCGCCTCCTGGGATGACTGGGGCGCCCCCGGCGACACCCTGAAGATCTGGCTGCATGACGACTTTGTCCTGGGTGAGCCTGCCCTGCGCATCAAGCTCAAGGACGGATCGAAGATCACGGACCTGAAGGGGAACCCGCTGGGCACCGGCCCGGTCCTGCTAACCGAGGGAATCGTCGACGATATCCACCCGCGCATGGACTTCGTCCGGGGGTATGACTTGAACAATACCGGCAAGCTCGACCAGGGCGACCAGATTGAGCTCGAATTCAACGAGCCCATTCGATTGGCCAGGTCGCTCGTCACCGGAGATATCAGCACGAGCGACCCCGACGGGCAGGTTGTGGTGGCCGCTACGACCCTTTCCGGCGAGACGCTCACGATCACGATGGGCGCCGGGACCTCCGTCACGAAGGGATACTCCCTGACCATGTTAGGCTACGGGGCGATCACCGACCTGTGGGGGACAACGCTTCAGACCGGCGGACCGTTCTACACCCTTGACTCCTACGAGTTTGCGGATCCCGTCACCATCGTCAGTGCCGTGGGCTACGACAACGACTATGATGGGGCGGGCACCGAGGGCGACGTGATCGCGGTCGTCTTCAGCTCCGAGATCGCCACACGGGACTCCCTGACCGAGGACAGCTTCACCATTCCCGGCGCCGCCGGGGTTGACATCGCATGGTCGGACGGCGGGACGAAACTGCAGATCACCCTGAGGGCCGGCAGCTACGTCGCGGTGGGCACTCAGATCATGGTGGACGGCACGGCGTTTCAGGACTGGTGGTTCGGGAAGCTGGCAGATGGCCCGGCAGCCATCTACACGTTCAGCAGCACCGAGTTTGTGGCCGATATGACCCCGCCCGCCGTCCTCCGCACGAGCTATTTCGATGCGGACAACAGCGGGACCGTCAACGCCGGGGATATGGTCCGGGTGCTCTTCACCGAGCCTGTCCGCTCCGTGGGCACGATCGGCTCCCTGCTCACCAGTGACCTCGGTGTCACGATCGCCATCGCCAGCGGCGACACGGCAACCCTGAACGGGGATCTGCTGGAGGTCGTCCTGGGGCAGCTGACCTCCATCCCGGCGAACGGCCGGCTCCTCCTGACCGACGGCAGCAAGATCACCGACCGGCGCGGCAACACGCTGGGGACCCCGAATCAGCCGGTGACCCTGGTCACCTTCGATGGCACGACGGACACCGCCGCACCGACGATCGTGGGCATCACCGCTCATGAGAGCAACGGCGGCTTCGGCCTCATGGGCAGCAGCCTTGAGGTCACCTTCTCGGAGCCGATCATCACGCCCGAGGGCGATCTGTCACGGGACGACCTGGACGGATGGGGCCTGGGCGAGGTCACCATGAGCTGGAGCAATAACCGGACGGTGCTGACCATCCTGCTGGGGGACGGCTCCGAACTGATGAGCGACCTTACCCTGGTCGACGGGTCCCGGCTGACCGACCTTTGGGGCAACCCCCTCGCGCCCGAGGGCACAGCGGTCACCCTCGCCCCGCTTCTGGTTGATTACAGCTGGGGCTCGGACGAGGACGGCGACGGCTGGGTGTCGGGCGGCGATACGGTCACGGTCGAGTTCAGCCAGCCCACCTCGGGCGCCCAGCTGAGCGCAGCAGACTTCGAGTTCAGCGACAGCGCCATCGCTCCCGACATCGCCGCCGTGAGATGGGATCAGGGAAAGCGGATCCTGACCATCGAGTTCCGCAGCGGGACGGGCATCGGCGCCACCACAACCCTGCGCCTCAAGGCTTCGAGCCTCGGCAAGCTGACGGGGCCCGGGGGGCAGCCGCTGCCGGACGGCGACCTGTATACATTCGACCCTTACGACTTCTATATGTACGGCTCGGCCTGATGGGGCGGTCGTGTTTCACCGGTGCCGGATGTACCAAAAGCAGCGAGCGGACAGATCTCCGCTCGCTGCTTTCTTCTTACTGCGACTCACCACTGCCCGGCGTATGGCCAACGTGGGGATGGTTGTCGGCCGCCCGGGCGCCCCGCATGTCGCCCTTGCGGGCCATGCCCTGCTTGGCCTGATCCTCCTGCTCGATCCAGAGCAGGCCGTCCTGCTCCAGGTTCTTCGCCTGGGCCCCGGGCGAGAGGGTCGGGGTCAGCGTGTTGCCCATGGGGATGTTCGCCGTGGGGTCCATATCGATCGCACCGGGCTCCTGGTTGCGCTGCACTTTGTTTTTCTTGTTGGCGTCATCCATGCTCTTGTGGACACCTCCAACCGATAGGGTTCCCGGCTGGCATGATTTCAGCCCTGCCCGATTATTGTTGAGCATGCCGCATAGCGCTGCGCGTGTGGAGGTGTGCCAATGAACCGGCGTCTGACCCTGGGGCTTGCCATTTTGCTTGCGCTGGCCTATCTCTTCTTCAACCTGCACTCGGCGTGGGACCCGGCCACCCGGCTGACGAACATCCGGGCAGGGCTGGTCAACGAGGACGAGGCCGTTACGGTGGGCGGAACCAAGGTGGCCGTCGGCGAAGACCTGAGCCGCACGCTGCTCGACGAGAAGACCTTCGGCTGGCGGACGCTCACCCGGACCGAGGCCGAGGAGCAGTTGGGGAGCGGCGCGCTGGACTTCTATCTCTATATCCCCAAGGATGCCTCACAGCGGGTGGTCGGACTCCCCACGGCGGCTAAGCCCGCAGAGGCGATCCTGACGGTCTATGCGGACCCGGCTTACAACTACCCCATGAACGATGTGGCTGACAAGGTGGCGGCGGCGGTCCGGGAGCAGCTCAACGGCAAGATCGCTGCGACCTACCTGGACGCTCTCCTCGGCGGGCTGAGCGACCTGCCCAAGGCGGCGGTCGGCGCCCGCCAGATCGCCGATGGCGCCAAGGTCGCCGACGACGGCGCCGACCAGCTGGCAGCCGGGCTGGACCAGGCCAAGTACGGGGCAGACCAGCTGTACAGCGGCATCGGCCAGGTCGCCACCGGTGCGGTGAGCCTGTCGGACGGGGCGGTCCAGATCCGGGACGGCAACCGGCAGCTGGCCACGGGGCTCGGGCAGGCCGACGCCGGCTCCAGGCAGATCGCCGACGGCACCAAGCAGATCGTCGACGGCTACGCCCAGCTGGCCGACGGGAACGCTCAGCTGGGCGCCGGCATCGGCCGGGCGACCGACGGGGTGCGCCAGATCAAGCAGGGCGTGCAGGACTCCCTCGCTTCCCCGGACCCGGAGCTCGCCGCGGCCAGCGCAGCCGTGGAGCGGGCCATGAAGAACCTGCTCCTGCGGCGCCCGTACCTCTACATGGACCGGGACTACAAGGCGCTGATGGCCGCCCTGCAGAAGCTCTCCGCCCGGGGCGACCAGCTTCAGAAGGAGAGCGTGGCGACCCTGGTTGACGCCCTGACGCAGCTGGAACAAGGCCTGGAGCAGGCTGAGGCGGGCAGCCGGCAGCTGACCGCCGGCGCCAGGCAGGGCTACAGCCAGGGCCAGGCGCTGGTGACCGGGACCCGCGACCTCTCCAGGGGGATCAGTGAGGCGGCGGCGGGCGCACGCCGGCTGGCCGACGGTGCCGACCGGCTGGCCGCCGGGGCGCAGCAACTGGCCAGCGGGAGCGGGCGGCTCCAGGCGGGCGGCCAGACCCTGGCGGCGGGGCTGGGGCAACTGAAGGATGGCGGCCACAGGCTCTCCGGCGGCCTCACGGAACTGGCGGGCGGCACCGAGCAGCTGGCGACCGGTCTGGGCGGTGCGGGCTCGGGGCCATCGATTCCCGCACGGCAAAACGCCCCGGCCATGAGCCAGCCCGTCAAGGTGGTCAGCGACAAGGTGACCACCCTGCCGAAGCCCGGCGAGGCGCTGCTGGGCCTCGTGATTCCCATCGCCCTGTGGATCGGCGCCCTGGCGCTGCTGCTGGCCTGCCGGCTCGCCGGGATCGGGCCGGGCGAGGGCGCCACGCCGGCCGGGCGGCTGCGGTCGCTGGCGCTCCCGGGCGGCGCCCTGGCGCTCGGGGTAGCTGCGGTCAGCCTGGCGATGGGGCCACGGGTAGCGCACCCGATCCTGTTCATCCTGTTCATAGGCCTGGCGGCCTTCTCGTTCCTGGCCATCAATCAGGCGCTGGTCGGGCTCCTCGGCAACTGGGGCTACCTCGTCTCGGGGCTCTTGCTGGTCCTGATGCCGGTGGCGGTCGGGGGGCGGGCGCCGTACATCCTCCTCCCCGCGGTCTACCGGTGGGTGGCGCCCTTCATGCCCCTGGCCCACGCGATCCGCGGGGTCCAGGCCACAATCTCGGGCGGGGCGTGGGGGATCTTTTGGATCAGCGTGGCGCTGCTGCTGGCCTTCCTCGGGCTTTCGCTGTGGGCGCTCGGGCGGTGGGGCGGCGCTCGACCCTACGGGGATGTGGAGTCTGTCACCTGAAGCGGGTGGCTCGCCAGAATGCGCTCCACCTCTTCATAGCCCTCCGGAAAGGCATAGTTGTACCGGGCCGGGA
Organism: Symbiobacteriaceae bacterium; assembly: GCA_050789255.1. GTDB lineage: Bacteria > Bacillota > Sulfobacillia > Symbiobacteriales > Symbiobacteriaceae > JBOZRQ01. The sequence continues at coordinate 253,624 of JBOZRQ010000060.1, read as the reverse complement.
GGGCAAAGACGTACTTCGCCGAGTGGCCCAGCTCGCTGGGGTTGACCGGTGCTGCCCCAATGTGGAATGCGCCGGCCTGAAGCGCCGTCCACTGTGCCGTTGTGAAGATCATGATCGGAATGTCCTGCCGGGGTTTTTCCGCCGTCCACTGCGGATGCCGGATGGACAGCAGCGGTCCCGTCGCAGCAGGTGCGCTGCTGGGCGAGTTGACTGCCATGCCTTCCCAGCGGTCCGTTACGATTTGGTACCCCTTCCAGCTCGCCGGCAAGGCGAAGCTGAAGCCATACGCTTCATTCTTGTACACGATTGTACCCGAGTCAGGCTGCGGTTGCGGGGCATCCACCTTCAAGCTGTCCACCTTCGCCGGTTCTTCCGGTTGTTTCGTGCCGGTGCAACCGACCAACGCAAGACTCAGAAACAGGACAAATGCTCTCCTGACGGCTTTGTTCATGTGTCGTCCCCTCCTGCAGGATTTGACGGGAGCGCCCTCACTTGGGTTGCACAAAGGCCGGGCACGCAAGGCGCCCGGCCTTTGGCTGCTTGGGCATCAGCCACTGGGGTTCGAGGTGTGATTGGTCGGCCCCCTGTCGTGTAGCTTGATGTCGCGCTGCTGGCTGATCTCGTGCAGTTCGCTGCGGGTGAGCGCCGCCTCGGGATGGTCGGGCTCGAACTTGGCGCCCTCCCGGGGCTCCGGCTGCTCCTCGTTCTTCTTCCAGGTCATCGGCTTGATCACGCTCCTCGGCGATAGTCTCCCGCAGAGCGTGGACCAGCAAACGCGCGGGCAGGTGGCCGTGGAGCCAAGGGGAATCGCACCAAAAAACCGTAATATGTCAGGGTAACTATTTTCACTCCACATTCGTTGTTCGGCATAAGAGCACGTGGAGATGGAGGATTCCCTGTGAAGCAACTGGATCGCCGCCTTGCCACCATCTGCGCTGTGGCCCTGGTCCTATCCGCCTGTAGCAAGACGCCGGCCCCTGTCGTGTCAGCTCCACCGCCGCCGCCCGTGGTTTCGACGCCTGTTGCACCAGACCCGAGGGAAGAGGCTGTCAAAGAGCCCACGGCGGACTACTGGAATGACCTTAGCTATGCGCAGCTCCTGGCGGGCAAGTACGAGGACGCCCTCTCGTTGGCGAAGCGGGCACTGGAGCTGGACAAGAACCATGCGGGTGCCCAGTATAACGCCGGCATGGCGGCTCTGGAGATCGGCACGGACTTGACGGCGGCTGCCAGGTGGCTAGATCAATCGGCCAGGGCGCAGCCGGACCGTTATCAGCCCCTCATCGGACTTGCCCGGTTGGCTGTGGCTGGGGGCAGGGCTGACGTTGCAGGGGAGTACCTGAAGCTGGCCCGACAACTCCCCGGCGGCGAGGTAGTGGCGGCCAAGCTGGAGCCCCAGGCGGATCAGGCGCCTGCTTTGGTGCCCGCACCCACAGCATGCGACAAGCAGCTAACCGACGGGCCGAACACGCTTTGCCTGGCCAAGGGCGAGAAGGGATACGAACTCTTCCTCCTCCAGGGACAGGGGATGGCACAGCACCGGGCTATTGGGCAGGCCCCACAGGTGGTCTCCTTTGAGAAGGGCGCCCTGCCCGATGGCACCACGGCCTATTGGCTCCAGATCGACGGGGCGGTGGACCTCGTCGACACGTTCTATGGGTTCGTGGTGCGGGACGGCTCGTTGCGCCAGATCATTTTCAAGGGCGGAACGGACGTGGACATGTCCTATCTGACCACCTGGGTAAAGTCCTCCGCGGCGCCCAGGGTACTGGGGGATGAGCTGACCGTCTCCCATCGCTTCGAGCCAGACCCCCAGAAGTTCGTCACCATGCGTTTCCGCTTCTTGCCCGGCAGCCTGGTCGCCGAGCAGACATTCTTCTTTCAGAGCATCGGTAACAAATAGATACAGGGTCCTGACAGCCTTGCGGCTTCAGGACCCCTTTCGTCGTGAAGGACGCTCGGCTTTCCCGATACCAGGCGAATAAAGTCGACCAGCTCATCTGTCCGTAGAACCCAATCAGTTCGTCTGAGCCGCCCAGAGTGGCGACCAGGCTGGGTCCAAGCTGACGACGCCATCGTTCTATGCGAGGTCGCGACACGCACCGCCGACCGGGTCGCACACCGCCAGGACCTTGCCGTTCCACGCGGCGCGGTTGCCGCCCTTCACCATCAAAAGCCACTGGCAGGGGAGGCGCCCCCCCACCTGACGCAATGTATCACTGTCCCCGTCCAGGATGTACGTTGGATGTCTCGCACGAACGCCAGCTTGCCCAGCCCCTGAAACGCCTAAGTGGAAGCTTCCTCACCGTCTTCGGCAGATCGGGCGGCAGGCACAGACGCCGGGGGCTGCGTGGGCCAACCTCAAGGACCAGGGAACCTTCCACACGGCGGTGCGCTACTAAGCTCAACACTTCGCCTACCACCTGACCAGGCGGGGTGGCCAAGGGAACCTCTCGACAGTTGTCGGGAGGTTTGTTTTGTTCCCGGTATTGATTTCAAACCTGCAGTTTGGGACACAGGCTGGGCGCCGGGCGGTGTGTCAAAAGTTGCAGGTTTGGGGGCGGTTGACCCGTCGATCGCCCCAAACGGACCAACTTGGACCCAAAAAGCCGGAGACGTGACACTCGGCGCCCGGCTGGACCGGGTTCCACGACCCCAACTTGTTGTTTTTGACACAGTCCTACCGGCAAGAGTGCAGTTTTTGACACAGGGGCCCCGGCGCCTGGACTTACTCGGAGGCATACCCCTCAACTTACAGCGCTCCACGCATGCTTAGGATGAACTTGGCACGGTCGAGCGGGTTGACCCCCACCCGCTCCCGGGTCGCTCGCACGTCGGCCGGGGCTGGCTGGTAGCCGCCGAACCAGGCGGAGAGAACCCCACGTCCGCTGGTCAGCAGGCTGAGCCGGACCGGGAAGTCCAGGGAGGTCGCGACCGGCATCTCCCCTTCTACCACGAACCGGGCGCCCTTTACGGTGGGTGGCTCAAAGGCGGCCCGCATTTGCACGACCTCGCCGAGCACCCGCCCCGCCGCCTCCTCGGGCACGCTGAGCCGGAAGCGGTAGAGCGGCTCCAGGAGGGTCGTGCCCGTGTTGGCCAGGCCGTTCATAATCGCCAGTGGGGTGGCGATGCTCCAGTCGAGCGGGTGGGTGTGGTAGATGTGATGCTCGCCGTCGATCAGGGTGACCTTCAGGTCGGTGACCTGCCAGCCCAGTAGCCCTTGCCTGAGGGCCTCCGGCACCCGGCGCTCGACTTCTCGCTGGTAGGCGGGCAGGAGCCGGTCGGAGGGCACGCTGCCGCCGTAGACTAGACCGCTCCCGCGGGGGCCGGGCTCGATGGCGAAGCGCAGGATCGCCCAGCAGGGTTTGGGCATGGTGTAGGCTTCAAACCCCTCCCCGCTCGTGGAGGGCGTCTCCTGGTAGATCACCGTGGGCGGGCCCCAGCGGGCGCCGAGCCCGAAGCGGCTGCGGAGCAGGCTCTGGAGCACCTCCACCTGGATGGCGCCCATCACCTTGATGTGCAGCTCCCGCACCTCCTGGAGCCACTGGAAATCCAGCAGGGGGTCTTCGGCGGTCAGCTCCTGGAGCGCCTCGACCAGGCGGGGATAGTCGCCGGACTGCAGCGGGTGCACCTGCACGCTCAGGATCGGGGTAGCAAGGCGGTGCAGCTGTGGCACGCCGGCCGAGTCGCCGAGCACATCCCCGACCCGGATGGCGCCGAGCCCGCACAGGGCGGCGATATCGCCGGCCGCCAGCTCACCCACGTCCTCGTGGTGGCGGGCGAACATCTTGCGGATTTGGGTGACCTTGCCGTCATAGGCCTGCGTGGCGTTGCGCACCGCGTCCCGGTTGCGCAGGCGCCCGCCGAAGAGCCGGACATACGCCACCCGGCCCATGGCGGGGTCCCGCTCGATTTTGAACACCACGCCGGAAAGCCCGGCATCTTCCCCGCCAGCGGGCGGCGGCAGATACCGGGCGATGGCGTCCAGCAGTTCGGTCACACCGATCCCCTTCTTGGCCGCGCCGAAGAGGACCGGGAAGGCTTCCCCGGCCCGGACCAGGCCCGCCAGCCTCTCCTCAAGGAAGGACGGCTCGACGGTACCCTGCTCCAGGTAGCGCTCCAGCACCGCCTCATCGAGGTCAGCCAGCCGGTTGGCCAGCAGGTCCGGAGCGATCTCGGAGACGCCTGTGAAGCGCTCCTCGACGCCAGATACGTCCTGCAGCACCACCGTACGGTCCGTTAAAGCGGACCGGACCTCCGCCAGCACCCGCTCGGGGTCAGCGCCGGTCCGGTCCATCTTGTTGATGAAGATCACCGTGGGAATGCGCATGGCAGTGAGGGCGGCAAAGAGGGTCTCGGTATGCGACTGCACGCCCTCGGCTGCCGAGATGATCAGCACGGCGCCATCGAGCACCTGGCAGGCGCGCTCGACCTCGCCGGCAAAGTCGATGTGACCGGGGGTGTCGACCAGGTTGATCGTACAGCCCTTCCAGGGGAGCACCGTGGTGGCCATGCGCACGGAGATGCCGCGCTCCCGCTCCACCTCCAGCCAGTCGGTCTGGGCGGTGCCCTCGTCGACACTGCCTGGGGTGCGGGTGCGTCCGGTCAGGTAGAGCATCTGCTCGGTTGTGGTGGTCTTGCCGGCATCGACATGAGCGAGCAGCCCCACGTTGCGGATTCCCGCCTGCGGGGCACGGTTTGTGTGCAAAGTTGTCGACCTCCGGTCTCATCGTAGACCACGCAGACGGGAGGGGTCAACGATTCAGGGCACTGTCAGCCAGCGTCCAACCTTCTCCATATTCTCGCCCAGCCATCGGGCGGACCGGTACCGCAGCGACAGGATCTCAACCCACGCGGGCTCGACCCTGCCTTCCTTGTACCGGATGGCCGCCGGCCAGGTGTTGCTGATCAGGTTGAACCAGTAGGCCCGCAACGCTGTAGCCAGATCTCCTGCGTGCGGATTGGCCTGGCGGTACGCGGTGAAGAAGGCAGCCGCCTCGGCGGTCATCGCGGGCGCCCCCGGATCGGTGCCGAAGCAGAGGTTCCACGCCATCATCAGTTCTACCCCCGCCCTCGACGGGCCGGCGTTGTCGAAGTCCAGGACGGCGGCGACGCTGCCCTCGGCGTCGAAGAGGATGTTATCCAGGTGCAGGTCGCCGTGGCAGAGCTGCCAGGGAAGGCTCGCTCCGTCCGCCGGGGGCATCCGCTGAACCGCTGCAGTGACGTACTCGGCGACCTCGGCCAGAAGCCGGTCGAACTCGGTGGGGGCCTCCACCGACAAGGCCTGCGCCCTCAGGTCCTCCCAGCGGGTGGCCACGGTCTCGGGCGCCGCACAGGGCTCCGCGGCCAGCCGTAGATGCAGGTCCCCGAGGGTACGGCCCAGGTTAGCGGCTTCAAGAGCCGTCAGGCTCCCACGCGGGCGGCGGACGCCGCGCACGAAGGGCATCACCACGACGAGACCATCGTCGGAGTGTGCCCATAAGGATCCGGTTTTGGTCGGGCGCGGCGCCGGGGCGGGGAACCCCGCAGCGGCCAGCCTGTGCTGCAGCGTAACCGCCCGCTCAGCCCGCGCCAACGGGACCTGGCGATGGTCGTAGCGCTTGACGACCCAGTCGCCGCACCGCCACAAACCGTTCACCCGCCCCCCGGTCAGGGGCTCCAGGGACTCAGCCGTCAAGCCGAACTCGGTCCGCAGAAGTTCAAGTTCCATGGCCGGCGCCCCCCTGAAACTGGGTCTGCGGGAACGGTGAGCCAAGGGTGAGTCACGGGTGGGCAAAGGGTGAGTCTCGGGTGAGGCAAGGGTGAGTCACGGTGAGGCACGGGCGAGTCACGGTGAGCCAGGGGTGAGCCACGGGTGAGGCACGGGCGAGTCACGGTGAGCCACGGGTGAGTCACGGTGAGCCACGGGTGAGCCACGGGTGAGGCACGGGTGAGTCACGGTGAGGCACGGGTGGGTCACGGGTGAGGCACGGGTGAGGCACGGTGAGCCAAGGGTGAGGCACGGTGAGGCACGGTGAGGCACGGGTGAGGTACGGGTGAGTCAAGGGAGGCCGGCGATCTCAGTCGATCGGCTTGAGGTTAGCGAGGATCTGCGCCCGGTACTTCTCCAGGAACGGGGCGAGGACCACCTTCTCGCCCAGGGTTGCCACATCTTCGTCCACGGCGAAGCCGGGGCCGTCGGTGGCGATCTCGAAGAGGATCCCGTTGGGCTCCCGGAAGTAGAGGCTGCGGAACCAGTAGCGGTCCACCTCGCCGCTGTTGCGGATGCCCAGCGAGTTCAGCCGCTCCGCCCAGCCGTGGTACTCCTCCTCGGTGGGCGTGCGCAGGGCGACGTGATGCACCCCGCCGGCGCCCGGCTGGGCCACTGGCAGGTCGGGCTGGACGGCGACGTGCAGCTCGGCGTGCGGGCCGCCCTCGCCCATCTCGTAGACGTAAACGGAGTGCCGGGCGTTCTTCGGGTGGGCGTAGGCCCGCACCTGCCGCAGGTTCATCACCCGGGTCAGGACCGGGTCGGTGGGCCGCAGGTCCGGCACGCTCAGGTGGATCGGACCTAGCCCCCTAATCTGGTACGCCGCGGGCACCGGGCTCCGATCCCAGGGGACAGGCTCATCGCCCTTGCCGCCGTCGTCCACGAGGGCCAGGCGCTGCCCCTCGGGGTCCTCGAACTCCAGCGTCAGGCGCCCGTCACGTTCCGAGATGGCAGCGGCCGTCACCCCATGCTCCTTCAGGCGCTCCGCCCAATACTGCAGCGCCGCCTCGCCCTTCACCCGCAACGACGTGCGCACGATGGAGTGGGTGCCCCGTCGCTCCCGTGGCACGTTCCAGTCAAAGAAGGTCAGGTCGGTGCCGGGGTTGCCGACCGCATCGGCATAGAACAGGTGATAGGCGCTGACGTCGTCCTGGTTGACGCTGCGCTTGACCAGCCGCATCCCCATTACCTGTGTATAGAAGCGATAGTTCTGCCGGATCTCCGCAGAGACCGCGGTCAGATGGTGAATTCCCGTCAAGTTCATGCGCTCTTCCTCCGTTTTACGCTGATCGCCGCTGACGATCTACAGCAGGATTTTGCCGGTATTTCTTTGTCGCTACCCGTCGGCAGCAAGGAACGGGTCATCGACGACACATCCGATCTAAGAATGTGCAAAAAACGCAGCGATCCGCTGCGTTCTGCTAAGAGACTTCTCCTCTCGGACATCCTGCACTCCATGATTCGCTTGGTCAGTCCGTTGCTCCTCTGCGGAAGCGGCTCCAATCGGGCGGGCGCTTTTCGAGGAATGCCTGCGTGCCCTCATGGAACTCGGGGGTGCCATGGGCGAAGGCCAGCAGCCCAAGCCCGTGCACGACCGACGCCCAGAGCTGGTCGCTCTCGAAATTCAGGCTCATCTTGGCGAGCCGCAAGGCCTGGGGGCTCTTGGCAAGCAGTTCCTGGCACCAGCGGTCGACCTCGGCCTCCAGGTCGGCGTCGGCCACCACCCGGTTGATCCAACCCATTTGCTGCGCCTCGGCGGCGGAGTACTGGCGGCACAGGAAGACGATCTCCCGGGCGCGTTTCTCGCCGACCAGCCGGGGCAGGAGCTGCGTCGACCACCAGAGCGGGCTGGAGCCCATCTTCGGGCCCACCTGGCCAAAGCGGCTGGACTCGGTGGCGATGGTCAGGTCGCAGAGGAGCATCAGCGAGTTCCCACCGCCCAGGCAGTAGCCCCGGACCGCTGCGATCACCGGCTTGCCGCCGTTGCGGATCGCCTCGGCCAGCCGCAGCAGCCGGCGGTGGTGCGCACGGCCCTTCACGGGATCAAGGCTGTCCTCCTCCTTCACATCGCCCCCGGTGCAGAAGGCCTTCGGGCCGGCACCGGTCAGGACGATGACGCCAACGGACTCATCACGGTTGGCGTCCTCGAAGCACTCGGTCAGTTCGTCCAGGGTCTGGTTGCGAAAGGCGTTGTATACCTCGGGCCGGTCGATGGCGATCCTCGCCACACCGGCCCGCTTGTCATAGGCCACATCCTGCATCCGGTTACCCCCCTGCCATCTCTCGGATCGCCTTTACCACTTCAGGCAACGGCGTGCCGGGTCCGAAGATCGCCGCCACTCCGCCGTTCAGGAGCGCCGGCCTGTCCTCGTCCGGGATGATGCCGCCGAGCACCACCGGCACGTCCCCCATCCCCGCTTCTCGCATGAGCGCCAGAATCTCGGCGACCAGGGTGGAGTGGGCGCCGGAGAGGATCGAGAGGCCGACCACGTCCACATCCTCCTGAAGCGCTGCGCTTACTACCTGCTCGGGGGACTGGTGCAGGCCGGTGTAGATCACCTCCATGCCCGCCTCCCGAAGCGCCCGGGCGATCACTTTGGCGCCACGGTCGTGCCCGTCCAGGCCCGGTTTGGCCAGAAGCACCCGAATCATGCCCACCTCCCGAAGACCTCGCGCAGCGCCCCGCAGATCTCCCCGATGGTGGCGTAACTGGCGACTGCGGCGATGAGCGGCTCCATGCAGTTCTCGCCGTGGCGGACGGCCTCGGTCAGGTCGTTGAGGGCCGCCTGGACGGCCAAGGTGTTCCGCCGGGCGCGCAGGGCGCCGACCCGCTCCCGCTGGAGCTCCTCGGCTGCGGGGTCCGGCCGGAAGACCGGGATCTGCGGATCCGCCTGGGAGCGGAATGCGTTGACGCCCACCACCACCCGCTCGCCCCGGTCCGCCTCTAGCTGGCAGCGGTAGGCGCTCTCGGCGAGCTCCCGCTGGAAGTAGCCGTTCTCGATGCAGGCCACGGCGCCGCCCAGGTCCTCGATCTTCGCCAGCTCGTCACGCACAAGGGCGCCTAACTGCGTGGTCAGCGCCTCGACAGCGCCCGAACCCCCCAGACCATCAACAAGGTCGGCGACCCCCGACTCGTGTGCGATGATCTGCTGGGTCCGCAGGGCGATCGTCGCCGCCTCCTCGGTCGGCGTGCCGTAGGCCTCGTCGTAGGCAGAGGTGGCGATGGTCTGGACCCCGCCCAGAACGGCGCCGAGGGTCATCAGGGCGACGCGGGCGATGTTGTTCAGCGGCTGCTGGGCGGTCAGGCGGCCGCCCAACGTGTAGCAGAAGATCTTGAGCGCCTGGGCCTCCGCGGACTGTGCCCCGAAGCGCTCCTTCAGCAGCTCTGCCCACAGCCGGCGGGCGGTGCGGAACTTGGCCACCTCCTCCAGCAGGTAGATATCGCCGGCCAGGAAGGACCAAACGGACGGGGCGTACTCGTCGGCCCGCAGCCCCCGGCGCTCGGCCTCCGTGAAGTAGGCAACCGCGTTGGCGAGCGTGAAGGCCAGCTCTTGCACGGCCGTCGCCCCGCTGTCCCGAATGTGATAGCCCGACACCGCCAGCGGCGTCCAGCTGCTCAGCCCCTGCCTGGCGCAGTACTCCAGCAGGTCAACGCTGTGCCGCAGGGCCGGCGCCGGCGGATAGATGTAGGCGCCCCGGGCGAAGTACTCCTTAAGCACATCGTTCTGGATGAAGAGGCGAATGGCCCCCGGGTCGGTTCCCTGGCGCCGGGCCATGGCGATCACCATGGCTGCAAAGACGGGTCCCATGGCGTTGGCTGTGGTGCGGATCTGGCGCACCTGGCTGAAGGCGATCCCGTCGAAGAGCCGCTCCATGTCCTCCAGCGAGCAGAGGCTGACGCCGACCTTGCCCACCTCGCCGCGGCTGCGGGGGTCGTCCGGGTCGTAGCCCATCTGGGTCGGGAGGTCCAGGGCGACGCTGAAGCCGGTCTGGCCCTGGCTGAGCAGGTGCCGGAAGCGCCGGTTGGTCTCCTCGGCGCTCCCCGATCCCGAGTACATCCCCATGATCCAGAGCTGCTCCCGGTACATCTCGGAGCTGATCCCCCGCGTGAAGGGGTACTGGCCGGGGCGCTCACCCTCGCCGTAGACCGCCTCCAGCGGCAGGCCGGAGGGGGTTGTGAAACTCGCCTTGCGCATCGCCTGGCTCACACCTTCCGCTCCCGCCCTTCCCAGTAGGGCGCCCGGAGCTGCAACTTGGCGATCTTTCCGTTGGGGCTCTTGGGCAGGGCGGGCAGGAAGTCGACGGTGCGGGGCTTCTTGTAGCCGGCGAGCAGCTGCGCACAGTGGGCGATCAGTTCCTCGGAAGTCACGCTGGCGCCGGGGCGGGTAACGACGCACGCCTTGACCGCCTCGCCCCAGCGCTCATCCGGCACGCCGATCACCGCCGCCTCGCTGATCGCCGGGTGCCGGTAGAGCGCCTCCTCGACCTCCCGGGGGTAGATGTTGTAGCCCCCGGAGATGATCATCTCCTTGGCACGGTCGACGATGAAGATGTAGCCCTCGCTGTCCACCCGGGCCAGGTCACCCGTGTGGAACCAGCCGTCACGCAGCGCCTCGGCGGTGGCGTCGGGGCGCCGCCAGTAGCCGGACATGATGTGGGGGCCGCGCAAGGCAATCTCCCCGACCTCGTCAGAGCCCGGCTTCACCTCGGTGCCGTCGGGCCGGACCACCCGCACCTGGACGCCGAGGGCTGGGCGCCCTGCCGAGGCCAGCTTATCCGGGAGGCGGTGATCCTCCCGGGTCAGGACCAGGTCGGGCTGGGGCGCCTCGGAGAGCCCGTAGACCTGCACGAAGATCTCCCCGAAGGCCTCCAGGGCCTGCTTCAGCCGCTCGGCGGGCATCGGCGCCCCGGCATAGACAATCTGCCGCAGGCTGCTCAGGTCATAGTCGGCCCGCTCCGGCGCCTCCAGGATCATGCTGATGGTGGTGGGCACCATCCAGCTGTGGGTGACCCGCTCCCGCTCCACCAGGCGACAGAACTCGGCGGGGGTGAACTTGGGCATCAGCACGTTCGCGGCGCCCTTCACGAAGAACGGCAGCACCTTGGTGCCGCTGCCGTGGGCCAGCGAGGCGGCGTGGAGCATCACATCATCCCGGCTGACGCTGCCCTCGTTGGCGTAGAGGTGAAAGAGCGTCACCCAGCGGGAGCCGAAGGTGGTGACCGCCCCCTTGGGGCGCCCGGTGGTGCCGGATGTGTAGAGGATCATGTAGGGGTCGTCGTCGCACACAGGCTCGGCGTCGGTGAGCACCGGTCCCTCTTCGGGGAGCCGGTCGATGCGGATCACGTGGCGCAGGACCGGCAGGTCCGGCAGGATCGCTTCGACCAGCGAGGCGTGCTCCGCTGAGCAAACCAGCGCCGCCGCCTCGCAGTCGTTGAGGATGAAGGCGACCTCGGGCGCCGCCAGCCGGGGGTTGATCGGCACCCGCACCAGGCCCAGGCGGATCAGGGCAAAGTCGGTGCAGACGTACTCCGGGCAGTTGGGCAGCAGGATCGCCACCCGCTCCCCTTTCTTGACGCCGCTGGCCCGCAGTTCCCCCGCGATACGGGCGGTCAGGGCGCCCACCTCAGCGAACCGGAGCCGCCGCTCCCCGCAGATCAGTGCCGTGCGGCTGCTGTGTTCAGCGATGGACCGTGTGATCAGATTGGCCAGCTTGTTCACCGGGCCTTACCCTCCCATGTAGCGGCCACCGTTGACGTCGATCACCGCCCCCGTGATATAGCGGGCGCCCGGACCGGCGAGGAAGAGCAGCACCTCCGCCTGCTCCTCCGGGGTGGATAGGCGGCCGAGCGGGACCTCGGCGAGCGTCCGGGCCTGCTCCTCGGGGCTCAGCTCGCCCCAGAGGCGCTCGACGCGGGGGCCGCTCAGCACAGTGCCCGGTGCGATGGCATTGACGGTGATGTTCTCATGCCCCACCTCCCGGGCCATCCGCCGGGTGAGGCCGATCAGCCCGGCCTTGGCGGCGGCGTAGGGAACACCGGTCACGATCGAGGCGGTCCGGCCCCCGATCGAGCTGATGTTGACGATCCGCCCACCACCCCGGCGCCGCATGGCCGGGATCGCCGCCTGGGAGCAAAGGAAGGCGCCCTTCAGGTTGACGTTCAGCACGAGGTCCCAGTCGTCCTCATCGATCAGGTCGATCGCCTTGGGGGTGTGGAGGCTGCCGCCGGCGTTGTTGACGAGGATGTCGAGTCCGCCCAGCATCGACTCGACCTGCTCGATCCCCTCCTGCACGGAACTGCGGGACCTGACGTCGACGATCAGCGGCAGGACCCGCTGACCAGTCTTCCGGGTGATGCTGGAGACGGTGGTATTGAGCCCCGTCCCGTCGATGTCGGTCGCCACCACCGCTGCGCCGGCGCCCGCCAGCGCTGCGCAGAAGGCACGGCCGAGACCTCCGGCCGCCCCGGTCACCATCGCCACCTTGCCGATCAGCATTCGTTCTGCACCTCCCGATCGATGAACAGGGAATCGACGATGACGGCGCCCTGCCCCTCGGGCAGCACGAGCACCGGGTTCAGGTCCAGCTCCCACTCGCCGGGCCAGGTGACGGCACGGCGGCTCACCTCGCTGATCAGGCCGCACAGGGCGTGGACGTCGGCGGGAGGGCGCCCCCGGAAGCCTTTGAGCAGCCGGTAGCCCCGCAGTTCGGCCAGCATCTGCTCCGCTTCGTCCGGCGTCACCGGGGCGAGGCGGCGAGCGACGTCGCCATGCAGTTCGGTGAAGATGCCTCCCATTGCGACGGTGAGGACCGGGCCGATCGGCGAGGTGGTCAGCCCGACCAGGATCTCGGCGACGGCGTTCTGGACCATCGGCTGGATGATGACGGGGCGCCCCAGTTCGGCGAAGGCTGCTCTTACGGCCCCTGCGTCGTGCAGGTTCAGCTTGACGCCACCGAGGTCCGTCTTGTGCGCCACCCCTGACAGCTTCAGCACCACGGGGTAGCCGAAGCGCTCTGCTGCCACCACCGCTTCCTCTTCTGTGGAGGCGGTGGCTTGCTGGACATACGGGATATCCCCGGCGGTGCCGTTGGCTTCGGGCAACGGCCGGGACGCCGCACACGGCTGCCAGGTGCTGAAGCGGAGCATCGCCGCTGCGGCTCGAGCGGCCCGTGCGGGCGTCAGGAAGACCGGCAGCCCCGCCGCCTGGAGCCGCTGGGCGACGCCGGGCGCCAAGGACTCGGCCCCGGTGCGGGCTGCCAGCACTGGCTTGCCAGTCTCGGCGTGCGCTTCGATCAGGTCCGCCGCGATCCGGTCGGCCTCCTCGCCTTGCAGGACGCAGAAGCAGGCCAGCAGCAGGTCAATCTCCGGGTCCTGCGCCAGTACCGCGAGCGCCTGGCGGAAGAGGTCCCGGTCCTGGATCACCTGGGCGGTCACATCCACCGGGTTGGCCGCAGAGCCGAAGGCGGGGATGATCGCTTCCAGCTTTGCTCGAGTCTCGGGGCTTGGCGGTGGAACGGTCATGTTTGCTTGCGTAAGAGCGTCAGAGGCAAGGATGCCCGCCCCGCCGGAGGTGGTCAGCACGGCTGTCCTACCGCCAGAGGGGCGCCGCGGCTGAGCGAAAGCTGCCGCCAGGTCGAGCATCTCGTCGATGTCGCCCGCCCGCAGGAAACCCAGCTGCCGGAAGGCGGCATCCCAGATGGTGTCGTCGCCGGTCAGCGCCGCCGTGTGGGAGGCGGCAGCGCGGCGCCCGGCCTCGGACCGACCCGCCTTGAGGATGATCACCGACTTGCCACAGGCGTGGGCCTTCGCCCCGATCCCCCGCCAGGCTGGCGCCTCCTTCAGCCCCTCGCTGTACACGAGGATGGCCTCCGTGGCCGGGTCCTCCAACAGAGCGGAGAGCAGCTCAGCGCTGGTCACGTCCGCCTCGTTCCCGGTGTTGATGATCCGGCTGAAGGCGAGGCCCCGCTCCAGGGCGAGGGAGGCGATGCCGTAGCCCAGCGCCCCGCTCTGGGCCACCAGGGCGATGTTGCCGCACGTGAAGCGCACCCGCTCGAAGAGCGGGCTGAAGCCCGCCACCAGGCCGGCCTGGGCGCTCACCACCCCGATGCAGTTGGGCCCGATGATCCGCAGGCCGTGCTGGCGGGCGAAGGCCGCCGCCTGCTGCTCAAGGAGGGCGCCAGTCACGCCCACCTCGCCGAAGCCGCTCGCACACACCACCGCACAGGGCACACCTGCTGCGGCGCAGTCCCTCAGGGCGTCAAGCACCCGCTCGGCGGCCACCAGGATCAGCGCCAGGTCCGGTGGCTCGGGCGCCGCCGTGACCGACGGGTAGCAGCGGTGCCCGGCGATCTCGTCATAGCGCGGGTTGACCGGGATGACGGCGCCCGGGAAGCTCCGGAGGTTTTGGAGCACCCGGAATCCGAGCGCCCCCGGGGTTGCGCTGGCGCCGATCACGGCCACCGAGCGCGGGCTGAACAGTTCCTTCACGTCTGGGCCTCCAGTGGGCGGAATTTGAAGCCGTAGCGCACGACGCCCTCCTGCTCGTAGAGCCGCCGCACGACCATCTCCACGGGATCGCCGATTGATGCACTCCCGGTGAGCATGGCGGTGACCGCCGGCCCCTCCGCGAGCCGGACGATCGCCACGTCGTAGGCGCCGAGCCCGGCGAACTCGGGCGGGGCGCCGACCGGTGCGATCATTGTGACCGCCTCCACGACACCGCGCCCGCTCAGATCGTGCCGGTGCAGGTCACAGCCCCCGCAGCGAGGACAGGCGCCAAGCGGCGGGAACTGGATCACGCCGCAGGCGGTGCACCGGCGCCCCTCCAGGCGAAGCCGCTGGGGGAGCGCCCGGCGATACATGGGAACCGAGACGTAGGCGCCCATGGGCAGCTACCCCCCTTTCTGCACGAGCAGGGCGTCGGCAGCGCTGCCGGGTGTGTAGGTCACCAGGAGTACCCGCTCCCCGGAGGCTGCCTTCCTAAAGGCCTCGATCAGCGCCGGGATGCTTTCCACGACCTGGTCCGCGCTGAGGTCGCTGGTGGCTGCATGGATGAGCTCCTGGTAGGCGTGCTTTGCGTAGCCGGGCGCCCCCAGCGAGAGCCCGGGGTACTCGGAGACGGCGCTGCGCTCCGCCAGAATCTCTGCGACGGGCGCCGACCCCTCGCCTACCAGCAGCGCCGTCGCCACGCCATCGTCAGCGGCGAGCACCAGGCCGGAGCCGAGCGCCCGCAGCGCCTCCAGGCCAGCCCTCACCGGGGTGGTGCACTGAAGGCAGAACGTCGCGGCAGGCAGTCCTAGCGCCTCCACGACCAACCCGGCACGGAAGCCGTCCAGCCGAGTCGAAGCCAGTGCCAGGCGCTGCGGTTGAGCGGTGCAACGCCGCCCCAGCTCGATCATCGCCGTCAACTCATCCTCATCCACCGCGCCGTAGCGGAGGGAATCGCACCATAGCACGCCCCTCACCTAGCGTCGCCTCCCCCGCCGAAGCACGAAGGCGGTGGCGCTGGCGCCCGACCCGCCCATGTTGCTGGCGAGGCCGATGTCGGCGCCCGGCACCTGCCGCACCCCGCAGTTGCCCCGCAGCTGTGCGAACAACTCCACCACCTGCCCGATCCCTGTCGCCCCGATCGGATGGCCCTTCGCCTTCAACCCGCCGGAGGCATTCACGGGCAGCCGCCCGTCCAGGTCGAACTCACCGGCGGCAAGACGGGCGCCGCCCTCCCGCAGGTCGCAGAGCCCAAGCTCCCGGTAGGCCAGCAGCTCCGCCACGGTAAAGCAGTCGTGTAGCTCCACCAGGTCCAGGTGCTCCGGTCCGACCCCCGCCATCCGATATGCCGCTGCGGCGGCCCGGCGAACGGCGCGGAGGCTGAGCAAATCCGGTCGCGAGTGCAAGGCAAGGGTATCGGACCCCGCCCCGAAGCCCGCCACTTCGACCGGAGCGTCTGTAAACAAACCAGCCAGGTCGCCCGCCACCACCAGGACACAGGCCGCCCCGTCGGAGGTGGGGCAGCAGTCAAAGGCGCCGAGCGGCGCTGCCACAGGCGGCGCCCCCAGCACCTGCTCCGCCGTCAGCTCCCGCCGCAGCATGGCCTTGGGATTTAGCAGGGCGTGCCGGTGGTTCTTCACCGCCACCCGGGCCAGGTCTTCCCGGGTCGCCAAACCCTCGTGGATCAGGCGGGAGGCCATCAGAGCAAAGACCCCGGCGAAGGTGAGCCCCGCCAGCCGCTCGTACTCGGTATCCCCCGAGACGCCCAGCCAGTAGCGGCCCCGCTCCGCTGAGACGTCCCGCATCTTCTCGACCCCGGCCGCCAGCGCTACCCTGGCCCGCCCGGAGGCGACCGCGAGCACCGCCTGGTATAGCGCAAAGCCCCCGGAGGCGCAGGCGTTCTCCACCCGCACCGCGGGGACCGGCGGCAGCCCGGTATACTCCAGCAAGGCCGGGGCGAGGTTGCCCAGCTGCATCCCCTGCCCGCAACTGAGCGACCCGACATAGGCGCAATCGACCAGGTCGGGCGCCCACCCCCGGTCCACCGATTTCGCCATCTCGGTCAGCGCCTCCGCAAAGAGTTCCTTCACCCCTTTGGCGGGGTGGTCCCCGAAGGCCGTCTGCCCGGCGCCGATAATCGCCACGTTCATAGGGCGAACTCCGGCAGCGGATGCTCCACCGTCGCAGCCAACGAGAGATCCGAGCGGTTCCCGGCGGTGTCGAAGGCCTGCACCATGTAGTGCCAGGTCGCCCCAGCGACGGCGCTGTAGTCGGTGTAGCCGACCATCTGCCCGGCCCAGATCCGCTCCCAGCTCAGGCCGTCGCTCGATCGGTAAATGTCATAACCCATCGAGCTGCCGTCCGCCCGATTCCAATGGAGCCGCACCGCCGAGCCCCGCAGCTCCGCCACGAGGCCGGCGCCCCCTGGCCAGGCCGGCAGCCCGCCATCGATGCCCTCCGGTGCGTGTAAGGCGTCCCTGGGCCAGAGGAAGCAGCGGACCTGGCGGAAGTTCTCGTCCAGGTTCTTGCACACGTTGCAGTAGATGCAGCGGACCACCCGCTCAGGCGTCCCCGCCTGCCATTTCTTCGGCAGGTCAGGGTCAGCGAGCAGACCCCGGGCCATCCCGATCAGATCGGCGCTCCCCTCCGCCAGGACCGCCTCGGCCATCTCTTGCGAGGCGATCTTCCCGGCGGCGAGGACTGGAATCCGCAGGCCGTGATCCATCAAGTAGCGTTTGATGCCGGCCGGTATGTACAGGTTCACCCCATCCGGGTACTCGTGCGACGGCATGCAGCGGTCCCCGCTGTACCCGGTGTACGGGTAGGGCGGCTGCCCTTCCCGGGGGACGTGGTCCTCAAACTTGCCCCCGGCGCTGAGGCTGATGTAGTTCACGCCCAACTGGGCGAGGCGGAGCGCTATCACCCGTGACTCATTGGTGGAGTACCCCCCTTTGATGCACTCATCCCCCAAAAACCGGACCCCCACGGGGAAGTCCGGACCGACCGCCTCTCTCACCGCCGTGACCACCTGGCAGGCCAGACGCATGCGGCCCTCCAGGCTCCGGCCGTACTCATCCCTGCGGGTATTACTGCGCTTGGACAGGAAGGATGACAGCGTGTAGGCGTGGGCCATGTGCAGTTCCACCCCGTCCATGCCGGCCTCCCGGGCCCGGTAGGCCGCCGCCGCATATTCCCGCACGATCGCCTCGATCTCGGGGAGCGTCAGCATATCCACGGTCTGCCGCCAGCCGCTGCGGGCCACCTTCAGGAAGTGGATGATCTGCGGGACCACCTTGGCCTCGCTGCAGCCGTGGATCCGCTCGGCCAGCTCCCGCAGGCCCGGGATGTACGCATCATCGCAGATGCGCAGGAGCGGCCCGCTCTTGGAGCGATGGACCGCCATCGCCTCCAGCACAATCAGCCCGACCCCGCCCCTGGCGAAGCGGACGTACCGGTCGGTGATCGCCTGGTTCACGTGGCCGTCCTCGCCGGAGAGGCGGGTGACCATCGCCGGGAGCGCCAGCCGGTTGGCGAGCCGCATTGAGCCGACCTGCAGGGGCGTGAAGAGGAGCGACATGGCGCTCACCTCCGATCGGCTATCCATACGCCGGGAGGACCGCCTCGCATTCCACCTCCACCAGCGCCGCCGGGTCGAACAGTTCGGCCACCCCCAGCAGGGCCATGGCGGGGTAGTGCCGGCCGAAGTGGCGCCGCCAGACCTCGCCCAGCGCCTTGAGGCTGCGTCTGTAGGAAGCCATATCGGACGTGTAGATGCGCATCCGCGCCACCTGCCCCGGGCCGGCGCCGGCGTGCGCCAGCAGGGTCACCACGTTGGCCAGCGCCAGGTCCATCTGAGCGACCAGGTCGCCGGGCGCCGTGATCGCCCCGGTCGCATCCATGCCGGTGACGCCGCCCAGCAGCAGCAGCGACCCGACCCGGGCCATGTGCGAGTAGCCGACGGGTTTGGCCAGCGCGGGCGGGTTGATCAGCTCCACCTCGCTCACCCCTGCACCCCCCCGCCATCGATCACGATCGACTGGCCGTTGATCCCAGCGGCAGCCTCCGAGGCCAGGAAGACCACTGTGGCGGCGACCTCCTCGGGGGACATCAGGCGCTCCTGGGGGCTCATCCGCTCCAGTGCGGTTCTCGCCTCCTCGGGGCGGCGCCCGGTGCGCTCCACCAGGTTGATCACCCCCGCCCGGGCGATCTCGGTATCAGTAAAGCCCGGACAGACGGCATTGACCGTCACGCCCTTCTTCGCGACTTCGGCGGCCACGGAGCGGGTCAGGCCCAGCAGGCCATGCTTGCTGGCCACGTAGGCGGCGTTGTAGGGATAGCCCACCTTGGCTGCGGTGGAGGCGAGGTTGATGATCCGCCCGAAGCCCACCGCCAGCATGTTCGGCAGCAGCGCCCGGCTGAAGTAGAAAGCGCCGGACAGGTTGGTGGCCAGGGTGCGCTCCCATGTCTCATCCGAGGTCTCCATGAACTTCAGGCTGGGGGCGATGCCGGCGCCGTTGACCAGCACCGAGACCGGCCCGAGCGTCCCCGTTGCGAGCCCGGCCGCGGTGGCGACGGCGGACGAGTCCGTCACATCGACGGGCAGCGCCACCGCACGGCGGCCTTCCTGGCGGATCAGGTCCGCAGTCACCTCCAGCTCCACCTGCGTCCTGGCTGCCACCGCCACATCGTAGCCCTCGCGGGCCAGGGCCAGCGCCACCGCCCGCCCGATGCCCCGGCCGCCCCCCGTCACCACCGCCACTTTTCGCGCCAGACGCATAACGCAACCCTCCTGCCGCTTAGATATGGGTGCTGATCTATTGTCAGACCAGTCAGGGGGAATAGCGGTGCGCAAGCTGCGGGTCGGGATCCTCGGGGGCGGCCCGGCGGGGCTCTATGCGGCGATTCTGCTGCGCCTGTCGGGTCCCGGGCATGAGGTGACCGTGGTGGAGCGAAACCCGGCGGGCGCCACCTTCGGCTTCGGGGTGGTGCTCTCCGACCGGACCCTGGGCGCGTTCGGGCAAGCCGACCCCATCAGCCACGCCGCCATCACCGCCCATCAGGTCACCTGGGATGCGCTGGAGACGGTCCACCGGGGTCGGCGCATCCGGTGCGGCGGCCATCACTATCTGGGCATCGGGCGGAAGCGGCTGCTCGATATCCTCCAGAAGCGCTGCGAGGAGCTGGGGGTCCGGCTCCGCTTTGAGACCGAGCTGCCGGATGCCGGCGCCCTAACCGGCTGCGACCTGGTCATCGCCGCGGACGGGGTGAACAGCAGCTCCCGGGGGCTTCAGTTCGGTCCCCGGGTCGAGCGCAGCCGCTCCCGGTACATCTGGCTGGGGGCAGAGCACACCCCCGATGCGTTCACCTTCCTCTTCCACGAGACCGAGCACGGGCTGTTCCAGGCCCATCTCTATCCGTACGATCGGGAGATGTCGACCTGCATCGTTCAGTGCCGGGAGGAGACCTGGGAGCGGGCGGGCCTGGAGCGCTTGAGCGAGGAGGAGAGCGTCGCCTACTGCCGTGAGCTGCTGCGCCCTTACCTGGGGGATGTGCGCTTTCACTCGAACCGCTCGCTCTGGTCCCGTTTCCTGACCGTGCAGACCGACCGCTGGAGCCACGGAAACCTGGTGCTGATCGGGGACAGCGCCCACTCGGCGCACTGGTCGATCGGCTCGGGGACCAAACTGGCCATGGAGGATGCCATCGCCCTGGTCGGTGCCCTGGATCGCCACCCGGATATCCCGGATGCCCTGGCGGCCTACGAGGCGGAGCGGCGCCCGGCGGTGGAGCAGGTGCAGCGGGCCGGGCGCATCAGCGAGCAGGCCTGTGAGAACATCGACCGGGTGCTGCACCTGCCGCCCCCGCTCTTCGCTTTCCACCTGATGACCCGCAGCGAGCGGGTGGACTATGCGCGGCTAAGGCGCCTCGACCCGGGCTTCATCGAACAGGTGGATGCCTGCTTCGGCGGCCGCCAGCCCGCCCACGGGCACGTGGTGACCGCCGAGGATCTGCTCCTGGTCCGCCCGGTGGGCGATCCCATGCTGGCTTACGACGGCGCCCGGTCGATCTGGCCGGCGACCAAGCCGGTGGCCCTGGCGCTCCCCGAAATTGATCCGGGCCTCGCCGGCGCCCTGCGGGACCGGGGCTGCAGCCTGATCTGGGTCGATGACCCCCGCCTCTCCGAGCGCATTCGCCTGGAGGCCGGGGTGGCTACCGTGGTACCGGCCCGGGATCTCGACCACGCCAACACGCTGATCGCCGGCGCCCGGGCCGACCTGTGCTTCCTGGATCCAAGCCCGTGAATGGAGGCGGCGTCCATGGCTGAGGAGAGCCGGTTCTGGAACCCCAAGCATGAACTGATGGCCAGGGCTGACCTGGCCGGGCTCCAGCTGATCAAGCTCCGGCGGATGGCGGCGTGGGCCAGCGAGCGGAGCCCCTTCCACCGCCGCAAGTTCGAGGCGGCAGGCATCCACCCCGAGCAGCTCCGCACCCTGGACGATCTGCGCCGCATCCCGCTGACCACCAAGGACGAGTGGCTGCAGAATCAGAAGGCGGCCCCGCTATTTGGCGACAACCTGGCGGCGGCGCCGGAGCTGGCCATGCGGGTCCATCAGACCTCCGGGACCTCGGGCCGCACCCCGCTGCGGGTGCTCGACGGGGTCAAGGACTGGGAATGGGTCTCCGAGATGTGGGCCTACGGCTTCTGGGGCGCCGGCGTGCGGCCGGCGGATACCGTCTACTTCTGCTTCGGGTACGGGGGCTTCATCGGCTTCTGGGGCGCCCACTACTGCTGCGAGAAGCTGGGGGCGCTGGTGGTCGCCAGCGGCGGGCAGACCAGCGAGGGGCGCATCCGGCAGATCATCGACCTGGGCGCCACCGTGGTCTGCGCCACGCCCACCTACGCCCTGCGCCTGGCGGAGGTCGCCCGGACCATGGGCGTCAGCCTGCGGGAGAGCGCTGTGCGCAAGGTGATCCTCTCGGGCGAGCCGGGCGGGTCGCTGCCCGCCACCCGGCGCCTGATCGAGGAGGCCTGGGGCGCCGAGGTCTTCGACACCGCCGGCATGAGCGAGATCGGGACCATCATGGTCTTCGAGTGCGACCACCACCCCGGGGGCATGCACATCATCGAAGATAACTTCATCGAGGAGGTCGTCGACCCCGAGAGCCTGGAGCCGTTGGGCTACGGGGAGCGGGGCGAGCGGATCGTCACCTCGTTTGGGCGGGGCTTCATGCCGCTGCTGCGCTACCGGACCGGGGACCTCGTCGAGAAGGTGCCCCACACGGCGTGCGGGTGCGGCCGCTCCTTCGACCTCTACCGGGGCGGCATCCTCGGCCGGGTCGACGACATGAAGCTGATCCGGGGCATCAATCTCTACCCCAGCTCGGTGGAGGCGATCGTGCGGGAGTTCCCCGAGATCGACGAGTTCCTGGTGGTGATCACCCGGGAGCGGGGCATCTACGACGAGGTGACCGTGCAGGTCGAGCTCTGCCACGGAATGGATGAGCGCTGGGTCCACCTCGGGCCCCGCCTTGACCAGGCCCTGGCCGACGGCCACGGCGGCCTGCGCTTTCAGGTGGAAAGGATGGCGCCGGGCACCCTGCCCCGTTGGGAGCTGAAGGCCCGGCGTCTGGTCGATAAGCGCGGTCTGGAGGTGGGCTAGCATGGACCTGCTGGGACGGGAGCTGAGTCCGACCGAGGAGCAGCTACGGGGGCTCTACACGCAGGTGAAGGCGCTCCTGCAGCAAGATGACCTGGCGCCGGGCGCCCGGGCCAACCTGAAGGCGGTGCTGGCCCATCTCTGGCAGCTCCAGAACAACCTGGGCCTGGAGTTTGAGCAGCTCTACGAGCCCTTTGGGGTTTAGATGTTTCTAGATATAGAAAGGCGCCCTCCACGAAGGAGGGCGCCTGGTCTGGTTGTCCCTTTGGATGGCCCTGGCGCTGAGGGATTTTCTGGACGGTGGGGGCCAGACGCGAGCCCGGAAACCCGCATTGTTCCGTTCACATTCTCCCTGAGAGGTTGAAAATACTGGGTTTCAGGCCCTTTTGTCGTCCCTCACGGAAATTGTGGACGGAGTTTCGGCCTTTGGCGAGCGGCCCCCTTCCAATTATTCCTCCAGGCGAGGGGCTCCCTATTCGCTGGCCATCGGGGTCCTCATCCCCGATCGCCCCCGAAGTAATGTCTGGCACGCCGCTTCAGCGAGCTGATCTGGGCCTGGTGCCCCGCCTCGTGCTCCACCAGGTGGAAGACCGCCCATTCGGGCGTCACATCGTAGCCCTCGCCCTCAGGAGAGCGCAGGCGACGCCAATCGTCGACCGTAAAGCTGCGCATCGTGTCCAGGAAAACCGTGCGACACCGCTCAAGCCGGTCCAGGTGCTCTGCCAGCGGAACGTTGGGCACACGCCCGAGGACGCCCTCGGCGTTCCACATCTCGATGGGAAAGAGGCGCTCCACTTCCGGCGGAAACTTCTGCTGCAGGGTATCGGTGTAGAGCCACCCGATCTCAACCGCAGCGATGTGATAGAGCAGCGAGCCGATGGAGTTCTCCCGTCCATCCGGCCCTTCCCAGTCCAGTGTCGCCTGGTCAAGTCCTTCAACCACCCACAAGGTCTTGCCCCGAACCGCCTGCATCATCCAGAGCCAGCGGCCGATCTCCTCCGGGTAACCCGACAACGCTTTGACCTGTAGTACCTGACGCATTCTCTCACCCTCCCGACTATGAGTCTTCGCCGTGCCCGTCACCGCTCCTGCGGACACAGGACTTACCGATGGAGAGGGTGAACCTATCCGACGAGGTACGCAGCCGAAGGAGGAAGCAGATCTGTATCCTCTAGCGGCCCACGGTGCAGCGCAGGCTACGCAATGGAAAGGCGCCCTCCACCACGGAGGGCGCCGACCTATTTGCAGGACCTACTCAGCCGTGCCGACAGCTGAGGTGATAGCGATCGAACAGCCGCCTCCAAAAGTGATGTACTCCCAGCCGAAGTAGGGCGCCGCCTCTCCCTGGATGAACATCATCAGGGAGATGCCTTCCATCGACCCATCGCCGCCTTCGAAGAAGAGCAGGGCGCCCATCCCGAGGATGAACAGCCGCTCAACCAGTGCGGCCACCAGTGCGGTCAGGAACGGGTAATGCTTCGGCATACCGGCCCTGGTATCTCGGCAGTAGAACCCACCTGCAAGATACGGGACCACAATCAGGAGGAAGGCCAGGGGCGGACCCATCGACCAGTCCAGCCCGTGCTCGCCGGGACCGTTCATGGTCCGCACGGTCATGGTGTACGTGAAGATGTATACGACCCCGATTACGGCCGCTCCCTGCCACACCTTGGCCAACATCCGCCGCGAAGCTGCCTCCATGTTAGGTCACACCTCCTCACCCTTCAGACGTAAACCATCGCCGATTCGTTCCTGATGACCTAGCCCAGCACGCGCATCAGATCAGCGTGCGGCGCAGGGATCACGATCTTGTTGACGAGGAGTCCCTGCTCGATGAGCCCCTGCGCTCCGGCCTCCACCGCCGCCCCGACGGCGGCGACATCGCCCATGAGCGTCACAAATGCCTTGCCGCCGATGGCCAGGCCCAGCCGAATCTCCAGGATCGTCACGTTGGCTGCCTTGGCGGCGGTGTCTGCGGCGACAATCAGCGAGGCGATCGAGAAGCTCTCGATGATTCCGAGCGCCCGGCGGGCCTTGTCCGGCGGCAGCTCCACCGCCCCCTTGATCGCCGGGAAGAGCTGCTCATGCACCCGGGCGAGCACGAAGCTGTCCACCACGTGGCCCCCGCCGAGGCTGCGGCCGACGGCCACCGAGTTCTCCACATCGGCCACGTTTCCACCAATTAGCGTGGTGTGCTTGCCCGGACAGACCGTGCCCGCCGCCAGCACCTCCACGTTTGAGGCCTTGAGCATCGCATCGGCGATCAGGACCCCGGTAGCGATCGACTGGCTCTCAATCATCCCGATCGCCTTATTCATGGGCGCCCACCTCCCGGATGCGAATCGCTGCTTCTGTCACGCTGATCACCACACCGCTGACCGAGGCGTGCAGCGCGGCGCCCAGCTTGCCCGTCGGCACCTCGGCGATCAGCTGCCCCTCTTGGACCTGCTGACCTGCAACAACCAACGGTACCGCCGGCACCCCGATATGCTGACGCAGGGGCAGGGTCACAGTCCCAACCTTCACCGTGAAGGCCCGTAAGGGCGCCGGACGGTCATACTCGGCCAGCCCCAGCCGCTGGAGCAGCCGGCTGCCGGGAATGCGGCGGTACGCCCGGTCGGGGCGGAAGCTGTAGCTCTTGGGCGCCTTGGGGTAGCGGCGCCCCTGGGCGCCGAACTCACGCTTGAGCGCGCCCAGCACCCGACGAGGCGAGAGCCCCATCGGACAGGAAAAGACCTCGCAGATGCCGCACTCGCAACAAAGCCAGGCCTGGTCATACAGGGCGTCCGCCGTAGGGAAGAGCGCCAGGCTCTGCATCACTTGATGCGGGCGCAGATCGTGGCCCTGCAGGTAGCGCGGGCAAAGCTGCGTGCAAAGGGTGCAGCGCACACAGGTGGTGCGGGCCCGCCGGGCCTCCACGGCGAAGCTGAGCTGCGGCCGGGTAATCACGGGATGATCAGCGGGCAGCACGATCAAGCCGCCCGTGGTCTTGGTGACCGGCTGTTGATGGTCCGTGACGGGGCGCCCCATCATGGGGCCGCCGTCCAGGGCCGCCCAGTCCCGCACCGTGGCGCCGCCCGCCGCTTCGACCAGGGCGCCGACGGGCGTACCCACGGGAACCCGGAGCGTTACCGGCTCCCGGACGGCGCCGGTGACGGTGACCCATTTGTGCGTGACAGGCGTGCCAGCGAGGGCTCTCCCGACGTTAGCCAGCGTCTCCACGTTGCAGACCACCACGCCCACGTCCAGCGGGAGCCCGTTCTCCGGGACGATTCGCCCCGTGACCTCAGCCACGACGGCCTGCTCGTCGCCGACCGGGTAGAAGTCGGGCAGCTCGCAGATCTCCATGGGAGTCCCCGCTGCGGCTTCCCGCAGCCGGGCCACCACCTGCTTGTACTTGGCTTTGACCGCCACCACCATGCGGGCGGCACCGATGAGGGCGCCCGCGGCAAGAAGCCCCTTCAGTACCTGCGGGGCCTCGTGCATCAGTAGCTCTTGATTGGCGTGCAGCAGCGGCTCGCATTCGGCGCCGTTGGCGATGAGAATTTCTGCGCGGGCGGAGAGCTTGGCATGGGTCGGAAAGCCTGCGCCGCCGGCCCCGACCGTGCCGGAGCGGGCGAGTAACTCCAGGTGAGACAAGCGCCTTCCTCCGTTTCAGCCGCAGCCACCCACGGGCGGCTGGGACTGTACACAGTTCCCCGGCCCCTGCCTCGCTCCTTCCGCCTCATCTCAAAATGACACCGAATAACTACGGATCTACCCCTTCAGCTCGGTCCAGATGCGATCGTAGATCTGGTTGCCCTCATCGCCGAGGTCGTCGAACCAATGGGCCTTCTTCAGCGCCTCCTCCGACGGGTTCAGGGCGGGGTTCTCCCGGTAGAAGTCCGGCAGGAGGTCTCTGGCTTTGCCGTTGGGGTTTCCGTACAGGAAAGCGAGGCTCAGCCGGGCGCTGACCTCAGGCGAGAGTAAAAAGTTGATGAAGACCTCGGCCGTGTATTTGTGCTGGGCGCCTGTGGGGATCGCCATGCTGTCCATCCAGATCGTGGCGCCCTCCGCGGGCAGGATGTAGCGGAAGCTGTCGTTCTCCTGGATCACCTTGGCCGCCTCCCCGCTGAAGATCACCCCGGCGGCCACCTCGCCGCCCAGGAGGAGGTCCTTGGGGCTGTCGCTGTTAAACGCCTTGATGTTTGGCTTTAGCTGCACCAGACGCTGTTTGGCCGCCTCCAGCTTCCGGCTGTCGGTGCTGTTTAGCGGCTCACCGCCCGCCAGCAGCGCCAGGCCGACAACCTCGCGGGCGTCGTCCGGGACGACCAGTTGGCCCTTGAAAGCCGGCTTCCACAGGTCTGACCAGCCCTTTACATCGTCGGCGTCGATTTCACTGGTGTTGATGAGGATGCCGGTGGTGCCCCACATGTACGGAACGCTGACCTCACCCTCGGGGTCGAAGGGGAGCCCCTTGAACCGGGCGTCGATGTTGACCAGGTTCGGGACATTCGCCTTCTCAATCGGCTGGAGCAGCCCGTCGCGCCTGAGCGCCGGGATCATGTAGTCCGAGGGGAAGATCACGTCGTAGCCGGAGCCGCCGGCCTTCAGCTTGGCGTGCAACTCCTCATTGTTGGAGTAGGTGTCATAGTTGACCTTGACGCCGTAGAGCTGCTGGAACTGCTCCAGGACCTCCTCGGGCAGGTATTCGGTCCAGTTGTAGACGTTCAGCTCGCGGCTCAGCTTGGACTTGTCGATTCCCGGATCAGCGACTGGCTGGGGCAAGTCGGACAGGCCCTTCCTGCTGACGCAGCCCGAGAGCAGCAGCAGAACTGCGAACCAGACACCGAGACTCCGTCTCATGCGGGCACCCCCTTACGCTGTGACTTGGCCGATGGCCCGCCCCCACGTCGGGCGGTGAGTCGCTGAAAGGCTGCGGCTGCCACCGCAGTGACCACCAGGAGAACGGTGGACAGGGCGTTGACCTCCGGGGAGATGCCCACCTTGACCATGCCATAGACCCGCAGGGGCAGGGTGGTGGCCCCGGGCCCCGCGGTGAAGAAGGCCAGGATGAAGTCGTCAAGCGAGAGCGTGAAGACCAGGAGGGCGCCCGCCAATATGCCCGGGCCCAGCAGGGGCAGCGTGACGTGGCGGAACGCCTGCCAGGGGTTGGCGCCCAGGTCGGCGGCAGCCTCCTCCAGACTCCGGTCGATCCCTTCAAGCCGCGCCCGCAGCGTGACGACGACATAGGAGACCGTGCCGCCAACATGCGCGGCCAGGATGGTTCCAAGCCCCAGCTGCACGCCGAGCGCCGAAAACAGCACCAGGGCGCCGACCCCCATGACCATGTCCGGCAGCACCATGGGCAGGTAGACCACCGCCTCGGCGACGCCGCTGCCCGGTGGCCGGTGCCGGTGGAGGGCGACCGCCATGAGGGTGCCCAGCCCGCTGGCGATCAGGGCGGTCAGCAGAGCGATGACGAGGCTGTTGCGGGTGGCCGTCCAGAGCATGTCGTTGCCAAGGAGGCGCACGTACCAGTCCAGGGTGAAGCCGCCCCAGAGCGAGCTGTACCTGGACTTGTTGAAGGACAGCGCCGCCATGACCAGGATGGGCAGGTAGAGAAACCCATAGACCGCCCAGGAGTAGAGGGCCAGTCCCCTTCCCCTCACCGGCGCCCCCCCTCTCCGACCAGCGCCCTGCGCTGGAGCAGTTGCCCCAGAACCAGCACGAGGGCGGCCAGCACCAGGGCCACCGCGGCACCAAAGGGCCAGTTGCGCGCCTGGAGGAACTGGTTCTGAATCAGGTTGCCGACCATGATGGCGCGGGCGCCGCCCATGAGATCGGGCACGAGGAAGATCCCAAAGGCAGAGATGAAGACCATGACGGAGCCGGCCACCACCCCCGGGCGGGAGAGGGGCCAGGTGACCTGCCAGAAGGCCCGCCAGGGCGTGGCGCCCAGGTCCCACGCCGCCTCGACCAGCCGGTTGTCCAGCTTTTCGAGGTTGGCGTAGAGCGGCAAGACCATTAGGGGCAGCAGCGTGTAGACCAGGCCCAGCTGGACGGCGCCCTCGTTATAAAGCAAACCCAGGGGCTGGCGAATGATACCCAGGCTGGTCAGCAGGGTGTTGACCACCCCCTGGGCCCGCATGAGGACGATAAGTGCGTAGGTACGAACCAAAAAGTTGGTCCAGAATGGGATGGTGACCAGGAGGAGCAGCCGGCTGCGCCGCCCGACGGGGCTCTGGGCGATGTAGTAAGCCAGGGGATAGCTGAGCCCCAGGCAGAGCAAGGTGGCGACCCCCGCCTGGGCGAAGGAGCGCACAAAGATACGCACGTAGAGCGGATCCAGCAGGCGCAGGAACTGGGCGCCGGTGAACCCCTCGGGCCAGGGCGAACCGGGGGCCAACCGCACCGCCACACTATACAGAGCCACGATGACCAGGGGCACGACCACAAAGGCCGCCACCACAGCAAACCCGGGGAAGAGCAGCCCCCAGCCGTTCAGGGCACGCCTCATGAGGCAACCGCCACGCAGTGGCCCGGGGCGAAGGAGAGCCGGATCTCCTCGCCGGGCGAGGGAACCTGTCCCCCGGCGACGAGGGCGCTGATGCGGTTGCCACCCACATCGACCACCAGGCGGGTGCCGGTGCCCACGAAGAGCCGCTCCACGACCAGCCCCGGCAGGCAGTTGGCCCCGGCGGGCACATGCTCGTCCGGGCGATGGACCTGGACGTGCTCCGGGCGCAGGGCGACCACGCCGGACGCCTGGGGCATCTCCTCGGCCAGGCGGAGCGTGAAGCTGCCCCACCGCAGGATGGTCGCCTCTTCCCGGGCGCCCTCCAGCAGATTCGCCTCGCCGAGGAACTGGGCGACAAACCGGGTGGCCGGCCGCAGGTAGACCTGCTCAGGGGAGCCGAGCTGCTCCAGGCGCCCGCCGCGCATGACGGCAACCCGGTCGCTCATGGCGAGCGCCTCCTCCTGGTCGTGGGTGACGTAGACGAAGGTGGAGCCCAGCTGACGTTGGAGTTGCCGCAGCTCCACCTGCATGGCGCGGCGCAGCTGCAGGTCGAGGGCGCCCAGCGGCTCGTCGAGCAGCAGGACCTTGGGCTCCAGCACCAGCGCACGCGCCAAAGCGACCCGCTGCTGCTGCCCCCCGGAGAGCTCCCGGGGCCGGCGGTGGCCCAGGTTCTCGAGCCGCACCAGGGCCAGCGCCCGGTCGGTGCGGGGGATTACCTGGGAGTCGGGGAGCCGCCGCATGCGCAGGCCGAAGGCGACGTTCTCCCACACGGACATGTGCGGGAACAGGGCGTAATGCTGAAAGAC
Organism: Symbiobacteriaceae bacterium; assembly: GCA_050789255.1. Lineage (GTDB taxonomy): Bacteria > Bacillota > Sulfobacillia > Symbiobacteriales > Symbiobacteriaceae > JBOZRQ01. The sequence continues at coordinate 224,425 of JBOZRQ010000060.1, read as the reverse complement.
GGTGTTGACGGGGCGACGGTAGGGCGGAAGGCCCACCACGGGCTGGCCGGCGATGAGTACCTCGCCGGAGGAGGGCTGCTCGAAGCCCGCGACGATCCGCAGCGTTGTCGTTTTGCCACAGCCGCTAGGACCCAGCAAGGTCAGGAACTCACCGGGGTTCACCGTTAGGTTCAGGCCCTCCAGGGCGATGGCGCCGCCGTAGGCCTTGGCAACCTGGCGCAGCTCAATCATGGGCGTTCGTCCCGACCCCCTTAACAGCAGCGCGGTCCCTGCTAATGTCTACCATTTTATCCCAGAGAGAATGGGACAGGCTACGCCCATCTGGTCGACAGTTTTCGCTACTGAGCGTCCCCATTCGACGCACTGTCACACTTCAGCCAGGGCACTGCGCCGCCTTGCGCCCCGAAGACCGCCCCGGTTCGTGCGTCGACGACCACCCCCAGGCAGTTGGCAATCTGCAAATCCTTGAACGGCGCCATGGTGGTCACCGAGACGGTCCACACCGGCCCTTCGTAGCCCTCCAGCTCTGCGAAGCGCTGGGTGCCGTTCACACGGACCTCGGCGTAGCGCAGGGTGTCGGTCAGCCACGAGACGGCGATGTGGCGGGCGCGAACCGCTGAAATACCGGTGATCTTGCGGGCGCCCCAGCCAATGCCGGCGCCCAGGAGCCCCGCCACAAGACAGACCAACGCTGCGGCATCCCTCATACAACCAACTCCTGCTGGCGCGTCGCAATAGTTCCATCTATTACTATTTACGGTTGAAGCTATGATAAGGTTCGGACCATGGCGAAACTTACCGGAAGGGACGGCATCGGTTCGGTCGTATCTCTTCTCTGACCGACAACTTGTCAGAGGTGAGGGATGTGCCTCTTAAGCGACTATTGACCGCGGGCCTGATCGGCGTGCTCACGCTTACAGCTACACCCGCTTTTGCTGCAATCGCCCCGAACACCGTCGCCCTCGGCAGCCGTGGCGCCGACGTGGGCCTTGCTCAGCGCCTCCTGACTTACCGGGGCTACCCGGTTGCAGTCACCGAACGGATCGGACCCACCACCGAGGGCCTGATTGAAGCCTTCCAGCGGGCGAACGGCCTCGCCGCCGACGGCGTGGTCGGCGCCGGCACCTGGCGCCGGCTCTACCCGACCCTCCGCCAGGGCGACAGCAACAAGGCCGTCGAGGCCCTGCAGATCGCCCTGTACGAGAAGCACGGCTACGACATTCCCGCCACCGGATTCTTTGGCGCCATGACGGCGGCTGCCGTTCGTGACTTCCAGGGGCATATGGGCCTGTCGGCGGACGGCATCGTCGGACCCCAGACCTGGGACGCCCTCGCCGGGCACTTTCAGAGCATGCCCGCATCGGGTCCGGGTTTCTTCCGGTACAACACCATCAACCCGGATGGGCACTACGGCACCTCGAATGCGATCACGACCCTCAAGGCTGTCGCTGCGGACTGGGCGCGCCTGGGCTACCCCGCGCTGGGCATCGGCGACGTGAGTTTCCCCCACGGCGGCGCGATCCCCGGCCACGCCAGCCACCGCCGGGGGGTTGATGTCGACATCCGGGCATTCCGTTATGACGGGGCGAAAATGCCGGTCAACTACTACGACTCAGCTTACTCCCGCCGCCTCACCCAGGCCCTGGTCGACAAGCTGCTGGCGACCGGCGAGGTTGAGGTGATCTTCTTCAACGACCCGAACGTGCGCGGCGTGACCTACTGGCCCAACCACGACGAGCATCTGCACGTGCGCTTCTACCGCTAGGAGCGACGAAGCGGCGACCAGACCGAAACAAGGTCTGGCCGCCGCTTTGGTCGAAACTATTGGTATCGATCACTCCGGAGGTCTTGCCGTGACGAACCACGATCTGAAAGAGCGCCTGCTTACATATCTTCGGGCCCGCAACGTGGCTGTGCTGGCCACGGCCGGCCCCGATGGGCCCTGGGCTGCCCCGGTCTTCTTCGCCAGCGATGGCTTTACTCTCTACTTCGTAACGAACCCGACCACCCGCCACGGCACGGACATTGGCGCCGGCGCCCGCATCGCCGCTGCGATTACCGAGGACCACCGGGACTGGCAGGGGATCGCGGGGATTCAGCTGCAGGGCTTCTGCGCCCCCGTTCCTGAGGGGGACCGGCCGGGCGCGGCTGCGATCTTCCTGGAGAAGTACCCCTTCACCCGATCCTTCCTGGACCCCGCGGGGCCGATGTACGAGAAGGCGGGGCGCAAGGTCTCCTTCTACCGCCTGCAGCCCGAGACGCTTCTCTTCACCGACAACGCACAGGGATTTGGGCACCGGGAACGGCTTGCCTTGGAGCCCTAGTCGAATCGGACCCGCACCGTGCAGATCTGCCATGGGCTCAGTGGCACGGACAGGAGGTCGCCTCCGCCAGGCCGGCGGAGCCGCAGGCCGGGGAACCTGACATGGGCGCTCCCGCCCTGCCCGCCCGCCTCGGCGAGGCGCAGGAAGAACCCGTCGCCGTCCCCGGCCGGCCTGAAGGCCAGCAGCCGGGCGCCCTCCACGGACAGCCGGCTCGGAGCGTGCACCGGGCCGTCCACCACCTCACCGAGGAGGGGCAGCCGTTGCGCCTCGCCGAACCGGGCGGCTGCCAGGCCGTCGAAGCCGCCATGACCCGCCTGGAAGGCGTAACGGAACCTGGTGGTGCCGCTCTGGGTATGGCCCTGCGGGAAGTTGGTCTGCCAGTGGTTGTTCCAGACTCGGGATCGCAGCCCCCCGTTCCCCACCGACACAAGCGGAGCGTCGACCGAGGTCCACAGCACGGTGAGCTCCGGGGAGCAGAGCGTGACATAGTCCTGCACGGCGTACCAGGCCCGGCACGAGCCCGGCACCTGATCGATGCCGGGCCGCATTGCCGCGCCCGGAATCGACAGATAGGCCTGGGCGCCCGGCATGGAGAAGGGGAAGTCGATCGACAGGCTCTCAAAGCCCCCGGGCGCTGCCCGGCCGACCTCGCAGGTCATGCCCACCCAGGGCAGCCCGGCGAACAGGGTGACCCGGTGGGTCAAGGACGGTCCGCCGGGGATCTCCCCCGTGGCCTCCCAGGTTTGTGCGACCGGGCCGGCCTGCAGCTGGCGCCAGGCCAGGGGGCCGGTTCTCCCGGCCTCGCTCACCGGATGCGTGAGCGACCAGTGCGACGGGTCCCAACGGTTCTCGCTCTGCTCCAGCCGCTCGAGGATCAGGCTTCCCAGGGCGCCCTCCTTGAGCTGAGGCCCGAACGGAGTCTCAAACGGCGATGCCGCCTGCACCAGGGGCAGGTTGGGCTTCTCCCGCCGCAGCTCATAGACCTTGCGGCCCATCGCCGGAACCCCTGCCGCCACCAGAACCCCGCAGTTCTCGAAGACCTGAAACGGTACTGGAAGCCCCTCCTCATAGAGGGCAAACTCGGTCCAGCCCTCCCGCACCAGCCGGGTCAGGTCCACGGTGACCGGTCCGGACCGCTCCCATGCCAGCAGGTTGGTCACGCTCACGCAAGCCCGGTCCGCCGCCGGCGCTGCGAGCGGCGGGCGCCCGCCTGCCAGGGCGAGCTCCAGCAGGCGCCCTGCCTGCTCCTCGGCGGCGGCGGCCAGGGCCGCCTTGCGCTCCCACTGCCCGCGGCCCGAGAAGAGCCCGTCGGGCTTCTCCCCCTCCGAGCCCATGGCGCCCCAGGTGTGCTCATCCCAGAGCAGCAGCGACTCCCAGGCGCTCTCCGCCCGTTCCGTCGGGAAGGGCTCGCCGCCACCCGCCGCCTCGAGTGCGAGCATCGCCTCGGCGGCGGGCAGCACGGCCTGCGCCTGTCGACCCAGCGCCGCCTGGACGGGCGCCGAGCCGGCGCCGTCGGCCCACCAGTTCGGCCAGTCGCCCCGGAAGACCGGAATCTGCTCCGACCAGCGCTCCTCCATATGCCGGAAGAAGGCGCTGTTGGTCGCCAGCTCCACCCGGGGCCAGAGCCAGTGCTCGTTCCAGGCGCGGACCACCTCGGACACACGCAGGTTGGCCGGGCCGTTGTCGCTGTAAGCCCCCTGCGTGCGCAGGTGCACCGCGTCGTAGGGATACCCGGCGGCCTCCAACTCCCGGAGCCGCTCGGGCAGGCGGTCCAGCACCTGCTCCTCGCCCTCCAGGAAGCCCAGCACATTCCCCTCCTGGTAGCCGTGGACCGGGTGGTCAGTGTACCAGGTGAGCACCCGGCTCCCGTCGGGCCCCTCCCACCAGAAGGGCCGGGGAAGCCGCCCGCCGTTCTCGGCGTGGAACGGGGCCCGGTAGTTGTTCGGCGCCAGCGACAGGTAGCGAACGCCTGCCGAGGCGAGCACCTGGGCCATCTGCCAGGTGATGCCGGCGATGTCCGAGTGCATGGCGCTGGTGATGCCAAACCCGTACTCCCGCCCCAGGCGGGCGCCCAGGGCCAGGGTGCGGGCCAGCTCCTCCGCCGAACACAGCTCGGTGTGCATCCCCGCAAAGAGGGCGCAGACCTCGGCCCGCCCGGACCGGATCAGCTCCAGCACGGCCTGCCGGTCCCGGGCAGGGCGGTCCTGCAGGTACCGCCACAGGGGATAGGTCGCCTCGAAGTTCCAGACAAAGCCGGGGTCGGCCTTGGCGTAGCGGATGACGTCATCGATTACCCGGTTGTGCCAGGCCATCACCCGGGGCTGAAGGTCGGTGTAGCCAATATCCAGGTGGTTATGGTGGACCAGGAAGACCTTCCACGGCCTCACCGGTTCCAGCGTAAACCACTGCTCACCCGCGCCTTCCACGGTCACCGTGACCCGAACCGGCGAGGCGGGCTCCGCCACGGGTACCCAGAATCGCCGGCGCCCCGCCCCGGTTGGACGGTGTGCCTGAAGCGAGGGGTCCGCCGCCAGAAACGGGTTCTCCTCGATATGGACAGGGCGCCCGCCGAAGGGGGCGCCCAACTGTGGGATGCCGGCGATGCTGATGTGCCCCGTCACACCCGGGTCGAAGGTCACGGCCAGAAGCCGCTCAGGAAGGCCCCCCGGCCCACGCAGCACCAGGACCGATGGCTCCGCCGTCCAGCGCATCTACGGCTCCCTCCCGGCCACGATCACCTCGATGCCGGCCTGCGCCAGCTCATCCAGTGCCGCCTGCGGGGCGCCGGGGTCCGTCACCACCGCATGGACCCGGGAGAGCGGTGCGAAGGAGTGCCGGTGGACCTGACCGAACTTGGAGCCGTCCACGACCAGGATCACCCGGCGGGCCGCCTCCATCATGGCCCGCTTGACCTCCGACTCAAAGACGTTGGAATTGGTGAGGCCCTCCCGCAGCGTCACCCCGGTGGCCCCGAGAAACAGTAGGTCGGCGTTCAGGCCCTCGAAGGCCTGCCGGGCCATGGGGCCCACGGTGGACTGGGTGACGTGCCGCAGCACGCCCCCAGCCAGGATCACCTCCACCTCCGGCTGCTCGACGAAGACCTCGGCGATGGGCAGGGCGTTGGTGATCACCGTCAGACGCGATTTGGGGTCCAGGGCCTCGGCCACCGCCAGGGAGGTACTGCCGGCATCGAAGATGACGGTCTGGCCATCGCGGACCTGGGCGGCGGCCGCCAGTCCGATCACCCGCTTGGCTTCTGCGGCGGTACCCAGCCGGTCCAGCAGGGGCTGGTCCTCCTCCCGGGCGCCCGGCCCGGCCGACCCGGCGAGCACGGCACCGCCGTGATCCCGGCGGATCAGACCCTCCTCCTCCATCTGGGTCAGGTCGCGGCGGATGGTCTGCTCGGTCACCTTCAGGCTCCGGGCCAGCTCGGCCACCGAGGCGCTCCCGTGCTTGGCGATGCGGTCCAGGATGCGCTGGCGGCGCTCAAGTCGCAACATTAGAACTCTCCTCCCTGTGCGGCGATGAACGCCACCGTCTCGTTCCATCCTCGAACCCCGGCCGTGGCGCCCAGCGACGTGACGCAGCATGCGCCCGCGGCGTTGGCAAACCGGCCCGCCCGCTCCAGGGAGGCGCCGTGGTAGACCGCAGCCAAAAAGCCAGCACACCAGGCATCCCCGGCCCCGGTGGCATCGACCGCCTCGACGCGGAAGGGCTTCACGTAAAACCCCGGTTCGCCCGCAGCCTGCAGATAGCAGCCCTGGTCGCCGAGTTTGATCCCGACCACGTTCACCCCGCGCTCCAAAAAGCAGGCGGCCATCTCCTCGGGCCGCTCGCAGCCCGAGAGGTGCTGCGCCTCGGCCTCACTGGGGAGGAAGTAATCGAGGTGGGGCAGGCAGGGCCGAATGGTCTGCATCCAAGCGCCGGTGGCATCCCAGACGGTGTCCAGAGCCGTGATCATGCCCAGGCTGCGGGCGTGCCGGAGCGCCCGGGCGGTCGGCTCACCGTCGAAGCTTGGCAGCAGCAGGGCCTGGGTCACGAAGAAGATGCGGCTGTCCGCGATCCGCTCCCACTGGATGTCGGAGTCGTGTAAGAGCCCTCCGGCCCCCCAGGTGTGGATGAAGGCTCGCTCCCCGTCGGGCTGCACGAGCACCATACTGGCCGATGTGGACGCCTCCGGCTTGCGAATCAGCGCCTCCAGGTTTACCCCGCGCTCCGTCAGGTTGCCAATGACGTAGTCCCCGAGGTCATCCGCCCCAATGGCGCCCACCAGCCGCGCCGGCACCCCCAGTCTGACCAGCCCGCTCGCCGCGTTGGAGGCGCAGCCGCCGGTTGAGAGCTGCATGCGGTCCACCAGTTCCAGGCGTCCCGGCGCGGGCATGCGCATCACCGGTGTGGCAAGCAGGTCCACAACGATTCCCCCGACACAACATACCCCCCCAGTCACAGACAACCCCTCCCGAAAATTCACTTCCGTTCGTTTCGTTTCGCTTCCGTTCAAATCCTTCTTCGGCGAGAAGGAAATCAAACGAATCTACTCGAATAATATCGAACAGCATCTGGTGAAGGAGATGTTCGTGTGGGAGTGAATGCTCGCCTCAACCGCCTGCTTGGTAGGGATGGCAAGTGTTTCGACGTCGCCATCGACCACGGTTTCTTCAACGAGGTTTCGTTTCTGAGCGGTATTGAGGATATGCAGAAGGCCGTGGAGACCATTGTGGCGGCCGATCCCGACGCTATTCAGCTCAGCCCCGGCCAGGCGATGCTGCTCCAGTCGGTCCCTGGCAAGCAGAAGCCCTCGCTGGTCCTGCGAACCGACATTGCCAACATTTACGGCAAGGAGCTCCCCCGCCACCTCTTCAGCCAGCTGATCGACCGGCCGGTGGAGCAGGCCCTGGCGCTGGACGCCGCCTGCGTGGTGGTCAACCTGCTCCTCTTGCCCGAGCAGCCGGAGCTGTACCATCAGTGTGTGGCGAACATCTGCAAGCTGAAGCCGGAGTGCGAGCGGTACGGCATGCCGCTGATGATCGAGCCCCTGGTGATGCAGCACAACCACAAGGCCGGCGGCTACATGGTGGACGGCGACCTGAGCAAGATCCTCCCCCTGGTCCGGCAGGCGGCCGAGCTCGGGGCGGACATCATCAAGGCCGACCCCTGCGACGACGTGAGCCAGTACAACCTGGTGGTGCAGGCGGCGGGCGGGCGCCCTGTCCTGCCCCGGGGCGGCGGCCGCGCCTCCGAGCAGGAGATCCTCGAGCGCACCTACACCCTGATGCAGCAGGGCGCCCGCGGGATCGTTTACGGGCGCAACGTGATCCAGCATCCCAAGCCCCGGGCCATGACCCGTGCTTTCATGGCCATCGTCCATGACGGCGCAACGCCGGCGCAGGCCCTTGAGATCCTGCAGGGGGAGGCGTAAGCCGTGGGCCGCCGGGAGATTCGCTTTGGCCTGATCGGATGCGGGCTGATGGGGCGGGAGTTCGCCTCGGCCGCAGCCCGCTGGTGCCACCTGCTCAAGCTGGACTTCGCCCCCACGATCGTGGCTGTCTGCGACGCCAACGCCGAGTCCATGGCCTGGTTCCAGGAGCACCTGCCGACGGTGACCCAGGCCACGACCGACTACCGGGAGCTCCTGGCCAACCCCGAGGTCGAGGCGATTTACTGCGCCGTGCCGCATCACCTGCACGCGGATATCTACATCGACATAATCCGCGCCGGAAAGCACCTGCTGGGAGAGAAGCCCTTCGGGATCGACATAGCGGCCAACCAAAGGATTCTCGCTGAGCTGGCCGCCCATCCGGACGTTCTGGTGCGCTGCTCCTCCGAGTTTCCCTTCTTCCCCGGTGCCTACAAGATCGGGCAGATGGCTGCCCGGGGCGACTTCGGGCAGATCATTGAGGTCGAGGCGGGCTTTTGGCACTCCAGCGACCTGAACCCCGAGAAGCCGATCAACTGGAAGCGAATGATCGCCTACAACGGGGAGTACGGCTGCATGGGCGACCTGGGAATGCACGTGCTGCACATGCCGCTGCGCTTCGGGTGGGCGCCGGCCAGCGTCCGGGCGCTGCTGAGCAACGTGGTGCAGGAGCGGCCGGGCAAGGATGGGCGCCCGGTCCCCTGCGAGACCTGGGACAACGCCATCCTCGCCTGCGAGGTGAAGAGCGGGGGCCAGGAGTTCCCCCTGGTGCTCTCCACCAAGCGAATCGCACCGGGGCACGCCAACACCTGGTTCCTTAGGGTCTCGGGGACCAGGCTGTCGGCCGAGTTCAGCACCCGGTTCCCCAAGCAGCTGGTCACCCTGCCCTACCGCCCGGGCGGTGAGCAGGCCTGGCACGTGGCCGATGTGGGCTACGAGCCGGCCTACCCGGCCATCACGGGCGGGATCTTCGAGTTCGGCTTCAGCGATGCGATCCTGCAGATGTGGGCGGCCTTCTGCGACGAGCTGGTAAACGGTGCGGCAGGCATGCGCCAGCCCTTCCGGTGTGCGACGCCCGAGGAGACGGCGGTCAGCCACCGGCTGTTCACGGCGGCCCTGCAGTCACAGCGGTCAGGAGATACGGTAAAGCTATAAGAAGGACGGCGCCCCGGTGAAGTGCTCACCAGGGCGCCGTCCTATCGTTTACCGGGCCGGCAGGGGCCGAACCCCGCTCAGCCCTTCGCTGAGCTTTCGGCGCCGCTCCAGGTACATGGCGTCGTCGGCGCGGGTCAGGAGTTCATTGATCGAGCACGGCTCCTCCGGGTTCAGCGTAGCCACGCCGACGCTCACGCTGAGGCGGGGGCCGCGGGTCACAGCGTTGTAAGTATCCAGATGACGCATGATCCGGGCGGTCAGCAGGCCGGCGTCCAACCCGACATAGCACGGGGTGAGGACCACGAACTCATCGCTTCCGACCCGTGCGACCAAGGCCGTGGCGCCGAAGGCTGCCTGCAGCATCTCGCCGAGGGTTCTCAGCGCCCGATTTCCCGCGTCGTGCCCGCCGACCTGGTTGATTCGCTGCAGGTCGTCCAGGTCGATGAAGAGCAGGAACATGCCGCGCCGGAGCTTGAGCGACAGGGCGATCTCCTTGGGCGCCAGGGCCAGGAAGCCCCGGCGGTTGTACAGCCCTGTCAGCTCGTCCCGGAGCACCAGGGCCCGAAGGTCCTCCTCCACCCGCTTGTGCTCGGTCATGTCCACGAAGGAGATCAGCATCTGCTCACGTCCGTTGGTCACCACCGGGGCCGCCGTGCGGTGGATCGGCAGGCTCGCCCCGTCGGCACGGCGCAGAGTCGTCTCCGAGGGCCGCATGGCCGCATCCACACCCTCCGCATTCTGGTCCTCGGGCAGGAATTCCCGGTAGGAACGCCCCACGACTTGCTCCGCCGGCAGGCCGATCAGCCTGGCTGCCGCCGGGTTGACGTCGGTGACCAGGGCGCTGTTGCGGTCGATCAGAAGCATGCCCGTGGGCACCGACTCCACCAGGACCCGATGCCGTTCCTCCTGGGCCTCCAGCCGCTCCTCCATCTCCCTGTGCTCGGTGACGTCAACCCCGGTGCAGATCACGTACCGGGGGGCGGCGCCCTCGCCCACCAGCGGGCGGGCGGTCCACCAGATCAGCCGGCTGGCGCCGCTTGGCTGTACCCAGTGCTGCTCGAAGTAGCTGGCCTCACCGGTGGTCACCGGCAGCAGGAAGCTGGCCTCAGCCGACGCCGCCTCCTCCGCCGCAACCAGTCCGTCCCAGGGACATGTGCCGATCAGGTCCGTGTCAAGGCGCCCTGCCAGCTCCTGAGCTGCGTGGTTGATGCGTACGATCAGGCCAGACTGGTCCAGTACCATCAGCGGAGCGCCGGCGAGGTCAAGCACGGCCGTTACGAAGTTCCGCTCTGCCCGGAGCGCTTCCTCGCTTTGCTTTAGGTTGCGGAAGAGCAGGCTGAAGGGCTGCGTCAGGCCGGTCTGCACGATCGCCCGGTACAGCGGAAAGATCGCCGCCAGGCGCAGGAGGTGCCCAATTGCATTCCAGTGATCATCTACGACGGCATAGAGCATGAAGGGCAGGCCCGACGCTGCTGACAGGGCGATGGAGGCCGCCTGGAGGCGGAGCACCTTGGGGTCGAAGACCTGCCGCCGGCGGAGCAGGAGCGCGAGGCCGCCGATCATCAGGCCGCCTGTGACAAACTCGCTGATCCGTTTGAAGGGGGTCAGCCCCACGCCCTCGATGAAGCAGTCCGGGAACCATCCCGTGAAGATGAGCGCCAGGAGCACGGTGGTGACGCTGGCGTAGAGCACGACCAGCCGCTTCGACTGCAGTTTCCGCCCGATCACCATGGGTGCGGCGATCAAGGTGAGCCCGTTGAGGTAGCGGGACGCGATCCACAACTGGGTCGGCAGGTTGGCGTCGTAGCCGGGAAGCACGGACATCCCCTTGAAGGCCAACGTGTGGACCACGTCGACAACACCGATGAACAGGGCGGCCAGGCCGACGACCTGAAAGTAGGCGTTGTCATTCAGGTGACGGAGGTTCCAGGTCAGGGTAAAGATTGCAAAGCCCACTACCATGATGGCCAGTTCGACCACCGTGTGAAAGAGCAGGTAGTTCATCAGGTTCAGCGCCCCAATGCCCAGCAGCAGCGGAGCCACGACCAGCGGCCACGACCTTGGCGTGTTGTGCACCCGGTTCCCCCCTCACGCTCGCACTAGTGAAAAAATGGTACACCGGCGCCTCGGGGTCTGGCTATGGATAGAAAGGATGGACAAGGTGCTGTAGCAAAAAGCGGGCCGGGGGATTCACCCCCCGGCCCGCTCGTCGCCTTAGTCAAGTCCCACGCTGACAGACAAACGGAGCCGCTTGGTCTCCCCGGGCTGGAAGAGCAGGGCGCTGCCGTTCTGCACCGCCTCGGCCAGGCCGTTGGTGGGGTAGCTGCTGAAGGGCTCCAGCCCGATGTTGTAGTGCCGACCGTACCAGGGGTAGCCCTCGGTGGCGCCGTACTCCTGCCAGAACCAGCAGTAGGGCAGGGCGCCGGCATCCCAGCGGACCTCGGCGGCGAGGCCGCGGCCCGGGTGGACCAGGCGGTAGTAGCCCTCCGGTACCTGCAGGTAGCAGATGCCGCTCGGCGCCCCCCGCTCCGCAATGATGCTCAGGTCATGGGCAGCCCCGTCGGGCCAGGCCACCGCCTCCCCGCCGGGGTGCGGAATCACGCGGGTGCCGGGCGGCATCTCGACCCGGCAGCCGGGCTCCAGGAAGGGCGCCCCGTAGGCCAGGTGATGGCCCCACATGGCGTGGTGCTCCACGCGGCCCTCGTTGGTGATCTCCTCCTCCAGGTACAGCCGGGCTTCGCCCCGGACCAGGGTGAGCCGCTTGACCGCCCGGAAGGGCGAGCGGACGGTCCGCACAGTGAGCTGCAGGGTGACCCGCTCCGGCGTGTCCTCGGCGACCACGGCCTCCCAGGGGAGGACCGCCACCTCCTGGTGCTGGGTGTAGCGGGCGCCGCGGTACTCCGAGTCCGGGCCGCCGTTGGGGAAGACCTCATTCCAGCCGCCGGCGTACTGGTCGATGAAGTGGGCGCCCCGGGCCTCGTCGGCGCGGCGCAGGCCCACGTCGGTGAACCAGCAGAAGTCCATGTCGGTAGGCTTGTGCAGAAACTCGATGATATCGCTGCCCTTCTCGGGCAGCACCGTCACGCGCAGCAGCTCATTCTCCAGGCTTGCGGCCCGCCACCCCCGCACGTGCAGGTCGGTCTTCATGCGGCAGCCCCAGTTCCTCATCGGCTGGGTCCTCCTAGCGGTACTCTGGCTTGAGCGTAATGCCCAGCCCCGGGCCCTCGGGCACCTTCAGGCAGCCGTCCACCACGGCGGAGAGCCCGAAGTCCTCCTCCACCACGTCCCCGGCGAAGAGGAAGCCGCCGACTTGCTCGCAGGCGTGCGTCACCACCCGGTTGGCCGCCGCAAAGTGCAGGCCCGCCGCGGTTCCCGGCCCGAACTCCACCATGGAGCCGATCAGGCAGGTCAGCCCCGCCGACTCGGCGACCGCCGCCACCTTCTTGGAGCCGTACAGCCCGCAGGGCTTCATGATCTTGATGTTGATGATGTCGCAGGCCTTCAGCCGGATCAGGGTCATGGCGTCGTGGTAGCCGAACATCGACTCATCCGCCTCGATCGGCGTATCGAGGGCGGCGGTCACCTCCGCCATGCCAAGGATGTTCCACTTGGCCACCGGCTGCTCGACCAGCTCCAGGTCGTACTGCTCCATCTTCCGGAGCGTCTTGATCGCCGTGGCGACATCGTAGCCCTGGTTGGCGTCCACCCGGATCTTCACGTTCGGTCCAAGGGCGCCGCGCACCTCACGGACCACGTCAATATCCTTCTGGGGCTCCCGGCCGATCTTGAGCTTCACGGTCTGGAAGCCGTACTTGCCTACGTACTGTACCGCTTCGGCGACCATCTCGTCGATGGTGCCGATGCCGACCACCCAGGCCAGCGGAATGCGGTCCCGCACCTTGCCGCCGAGCAGCTTGTAGGCGGGCACGCCCATCTTCTTGCCCATGATGTCGTAGAGCGCCAGGTCGATGGAGGCCTTGGCGAAGTGGTGGCCGGGCAGCACCGTCTCCATGCGGTGGTGGATCGCCTCCAGGTCGAAGGGGTCCATGCCGGCCACGGCGGGCGCCAGGTAGTCCAGCACGCCGTTGAGGATGTCTTTCTGGGTCTCGTCGGAGTAAGAGACCATGGGGGCGCCCTCGCCGTAGCCGACGATGCCCTCGTCGGTGTGGACCCGGGTCAGCACGTGGTCGCCAACGTAGCTGGGGCCGCCGTTAATGACGAAGGGCTTCTTGTATGGGATGTCCGCCGTGAATGCCTCGATCCCGGTGATCTTCATGCGAGCGCCTCCAACGGAGCGGTTTGCAGACCCAAGAAGCGATCGATACCCGTGCGGACCTTCACGTGGAGCATCCAGGGGATCAGGCCGCTGGCCGGGTGGAAGAGCAGGTGGTGCAGCGCCCGGCTCGACTTGGAGCCCACCCTGCCGCCGTAGTGGGCGTCAGGAAGCTGGAAGAGGGTGTGCATCTGGAGGGACTCGCAGCCCAGCAGGGCATACTCCACGGCCAGTTTGCCGGTGGAGACATCCCCCGTGCCCGAGATCGACGGCGCCTTGAGGCCGCTGTCCCGGAAGGCCCGGAGCACCCGCAGGTTCCGGGCGGAGAGGTCCGGGCCGCCGTACGCCACCCCGACCTTGCCCTCGAACTCCTTGGCCGGGTCGAAGAGCCGGTTGAAGCAGACCCAGAAGTCGGCGGCGGGCTGAGCCTCCAGGAGCGCCTTCAGCAACTCCACCTGGAAACTCTCCTCGAAGACGGCGTTCATCACTTTCATGCCGAGGATCACCTGCCCCGGTGCGGCTTGCCGGACCAGGCCGGGCACCGTGCGGAGCCAATCGAGGATCCGCAGCTTCTGGGCCGAGCGGTCGTCGCCGGCCAGGGTCGGGCTGAAATCCTTCTCCAGGATCATGGGGCCGGACTCGCCGGCCGCCTGCCAGACCTTTAGCAGTTGCTGCGTGGTGTAGGTGTACTCGGCGGTCTTCCACTCGGTCTCACCGGCGCCGGGGAGGTGGTACTTGACCGAGGGCGCCACCACCATGCCCTTCTCCCGGCCCACAGCGAGAGCGTCGCCGGTGAACTTCAGGTAGGACTCGAAGGACTCGTGCCAGCCCCGCCCCTTCCAGGTGCAGGTCCAGCCGACCCGACCGGTTGTCTTGCCGGCGATTGGCTCGATCTGCATGCGGGTCTCCTTGATCGCCCACTCGTGCATCATCTGCTGGCCGGAATCGTCCTGGGCGATGACGGTCTTGAGGACCACAAAGCCCAGGCCGGCGTCAGCGTCGGCCTGCACCTGCTTGACATGCAGGGAGAGCTGGCCGGAGGCCTTGCCGAACGGGTTCTTGACGGTCCGCCCGCCGTAGCGGCCGGCGATGTCGAGCCCGTAGGTCTGGGCGATGTAGGCGGCCGGGTCGGCGGGCATCCCTTGCACAGCGAACCGCTCGTAGTCCCCCGTGATCTGCCGGGCCTGCCCGGGGGTCAGGGACGGCCATTGAGGCAGGGCGTGCTCAGGCATGCTGGCCCACCTCCTTCAAAACCCGGCGCAGCGCTTCGATCTCATCTCGGGTGACCGGCGGCCCCCACGGGTCGTTCACGGCCTCCTCGGGGATGATCCCCCGGAGGCAGAGGCTCCAGAGCATCCGCTGGATGTAGCCCTCCATCGGCCCCACGAAGGTGACCTGGGCGTAGGCGTCGACCCTGCGGTTCAGCTCGATGAAGCGGTTGTAGTCGCCGTCACGCCAGGCCTTCAGCAGGTCGGCCTGCATCGCCGTGCAGTCGGCGCCCATGCCGATGAGGGCGCCTCGGGCGCCCGCCATCAGCGAGTAGCCGAGGAACCGGTCTTCGCCGGTGATCAGGGTAACGTCCGGGTGGGCGGTGCGGATCTGGTTCGCCACGTCCTGGAAGGTCATTACGGAATCCAGCGTCGCCATTTTGATGCCGACCACCTCGGGCAGGCTGAAGAGCTCGGCCAGGACGGCCGGGCTGTAGCTGATGCCCCCGGCGGCCTCGTAAAGGTAGAAGAGCAGGAGCGGCTTTCCCATGGCGGCCAGGCGCCGGTGGTGCTCCACCACCAGCCGGTCCTGGTCGGGCTGGCCCCGCAGGAAGGCCGGGGCGTAGGCCATCAGGATGTCGGCGCCGCCCTCGGCGGCCTCCTCGGCCATGCGGAGCGTATCCTCGGTGGACTTGCCGCCCACCCCGGCGATGACCGGCAGGTGGGCGGGCAGGGTCCGGCGCCAGGAGTCCATCACAACCCGTCGCTGGGCGGGGGTCAGCATCAGGCCACGCCCGGTGTGAGCCCAGACGGCGACCCCGCCGATGGGCTGGGCCGCCATATGCTCGGCGTAGCCCTGCTGGGCAGCGGTGTGGATCTTGGCATCGGCATAGAGGGGCACCGGCACGGCCGGGATCAGGGCGCCGTCGAGACGGGCGCCCCAGGTGCTGCGCAGGCTCTCTGTCATGCTTGCCCTCCTGTTGCCAGCGTCAGGGCCACGGTGACGATCTGCCTGGGGCCGAGGGGGACAGGCACGGCGGCGCCCTCCAGGGGCAGGTCTGCCTGCGGCTCCTCCGCCAGGTTGACCAGCTGGGCGCCCGCCATGGGCAGCATCGAACGCAGGATGGCCTCCGCGGGCTCATCCCCCATGTTCACCAGGCGCACGACCAGCGCACCGCCATCCTCGCTGCGCTTGAGCGCCGAGACCGCCACGGGCCCGTCCACGGCGACCAGTGAAGCCGCCCCGGGCCAGGGGCCGGGGTGGTTGGCCTCCGCCCGGGCCAGGAGCGGGGCGCCGAACGCATGCCCCTCCTGCCAGGCGGCCTCCTTCAGCACGAGGGCATACTCGGCGTAACCCGGGCCAGGCAGTTGGGCCTCGGGGGTGGGCAGCTTGGGGCCGGCACCGCCGAAGCGCAGCGTCAGGTCGCCCCGGGCCAGCCAGCCCACCGAGCGGAGCAGCGTCAGGCAGACCGCGCCCTGCTCACCCGGGATGACCTCGTACTCGGGCAGGCCCCGATTGAGCACCGTAATGCCTCCCGCCGAAACGAAGCCCTGCTGCGGGTGGGTCGGGATGGCGGGCTCAATCGAACCCCCGCCCTCCATGGGCCGCACCTCCCGGCGGGCAATGCCGAAGGCCTCCTCCGCAAGGCTGGCGTCGGCGGGCGCCCCCAGCGGGAAGCGGACCCGCAGGCGGTGGTCGCCGTGCCGGTTCTCCCACTCGGTGCGGAACTCCAGCCGGTTTACCCCGGCGTGGAGCGTGACGTACGACTTGAGCAGGAACGGCTCGAGCTGAGCGCTCCGGTTCAGGCGGTCGCCGCTCAACCCCACAGGCAAGGGCCAGCGATACTCGACACAGAAGGTGGCCTTCGCCGGGCCGGGGTCTACCAGCGTGATCACCGGGTGAGCGGCCACGGCGAGGAGATCGTTGACCGGCGGCGAGTAGTTGTACTCGTCCCCCGCATCGCCGCCGTCCTCGAAGGTGTTCAGCCCCTCGTAGCGGCGCCCGGTGGCCTTATCAACCACAGTAACCGCCCCGCTGGCCGGGTCGAAGCTGACCGCCAGGTAGCGGTTCTCCATGGCGAGGGCGCCGACCCGCAGGTCGGTCGGGGACTCATGCCCCTTCTCCCGGGCGGCGGGGCCCAGCACCCCGAACCCCAGCGGCACCCGGGGCGCCTGCCCCGGCGGGGTCACGCGCTGCGCGGCCGCCCGCGGCACCAGGCGGAAGCTCTTGTAGCCCTGCCCCGGCACATCCGGCGCCGTGAAGCGCAGCTCGGTCCAGTCGCAGTCGGGGGAGCGGAACTGCCATTCCGTGACCCTCCGCGCCTGGAACGGCACCGGCGCCCCATCGCACGCCACCAACTGATGTGAATCCGGCGACACCGGCGCGGCGAGCAGCACGCGCACGCTGTCGGTCCGGGCAAAGCCCAGCGGGTTGAAGACGATCACGTGCTCCCCCTCCGCCGAGGTATCGACCCGGGAAGCCAGCCCCGCCAGGCCCTCGCGTGCGAGCAGCTCACCGAGCTCCCGGGCCGCCTCAAAGCGGGCGCCCATCTGCCGGTGGACCGGGTCGATGGAGCAGCCGCAGATCGAGTCGTGCGGATGGTTCTGCAGCAGCGACTCCCAGGCGGTCCAGAGCAGCTGGCTCTCATGGGCCCCGCCCGCGACCCAGTTCAGGGCCTGGAGAGGCTCGGCGTACCGCTCCAGCCAGGTCTGGCACTCGTAGTTCGCCCGCTTCAGGTTGAGCCGGGCGGACAGCACCCCGGGCAGCATGTAGGTCAGGTCCCAGCCGAAGGCCCGGGCCTCCCCGCGCCACACCTCCAGGTCAGAAGGCGCCGACTGCCGCACCAGGTCGATAAACTCGACCAGACTCCCCTGGCGCACATCCGGACCGACCTGCCTGATCAGCTCCGGCAGGCGCTCATCGACCGACAGGTGATCTCCGCCGTAGGGCTCCAGAATGTAATGCGTGGTGGCCCGCGGCGCCATGTGCTCGACAAAGCGGCGGACGAACGCCGCCGCTCCCTCGGCCGACCGGGGCCAGAAGCCCAGGTAGTACTCCTTGGCCAGGTAGATGCCCAGCACCCGGGAGCCGTCGGGCGCCTCCCAGGCAAACTCGGTATGGCGCAAAGGGCCGAAGCCCCGCCAGACCACGGCATTGTTCAGACCGAAGCCCCGCAGAATCTGCGGCATCTGCCCGATGTGGCCAAACGAGTCCGGCAGGTAGCCCACTGGCGCCATCGGCACGCCGAGGCTGCTGGCGACCCGCCGCCCCATCAGCAGATTGCGCACCAGCGCCTCGCCGGAGACCAGGAACTCGTCGGGCAGAACATACCAGGGACCCACGTGGACCCGTCCGGCGCGAATCTGGCTGACCAGCCGCTCGCGGTTCTCGGGGCGAACCTGGAGGTAATCCTGCAGGACCGACATCTGCCCGTCAAGCACGAAGCAGGAGAAGGCCGGGTCGCTCTCCAGCACCCCCAGCAGCTTGTCGATCACGCCCACCAGCCGGTAGCGGAAGTCCTGAAAGGTCGACCACCACTCCCGGTCCCAGTGGGTGTGGTGGTAGAGAATCACCTGATGTTTGGGTTCACTCATACGGCCTCCAGCGCCTGGCTGATATCGGCCAGCAGGTCCGGGAGGTCCTCCAGGCCGATGGCCAGGCGCACCACGCCGGGCGCCGGGGTCGAGACCAGGCTCTCAAAGCCGCCCCAGCTGACGCCCAGCCCGAACAGCTTGAGCGCATCAATAAAGCGATCGGGGTTCTTCAGCTCCAGGGACATCAGGCCGCTGAAGCCCGACATCTGCCGCCGGGCGAGCTCATGCTGCGGGTGGCTCGGCAGGCCCGGGTAGTGCACCCGGTCCACCTTGGGATGCGCCTCCAGGAAGGCGGCGACCTGCAGGGCGCTCTCCTGGTGCGCCCGCATGCGGACGCCCAGGGTCCGCAGGCCCCGCAGGAGCAGCCACGCCTCCATGGGGGCCAGCACGGCGCCCATGCAGACGAACTCCACCTCGGCCACCTTCTGGATGTCAGCCTTGCTGCCCACCAGCACCCCGGCCACCACGTCGCTGTGGCCGCCCAGGTACTTGGTGGCGCTGTGGACGACCAGGTCGATCCCCATGGTGATGGGCTGCTGGAAGACCGGGGTCGCCCAGGAGTTGTCCACCAGGGTCTTGATCCCCCGGGCCCGGGCCATGGCGGCCACGGCGGGCAGGTCCTGGAGCTTGAAGAAGGCGCTGGACGGGCTCTCCAGGTAGATCAGCCGGGTGTTGGGCTGAATCGCTGCCTCGATCTCGGCCAGGTCCTCGCCTTCGACGTAGGTGTAGGTGACGCCAAAGCGTGAAAGCATCTGGCCAAGGAGGATCTTGGTGACGGGGTAGCAGGTCGCCACCGCCACCACGTGGTCGCCGGCCTTCAGTTGGCTGACCACCGCTGCGGTGATGGCGCCCATGCCCGAGCCGAAGCACCGGGCCGCCTCGCCGCCCTCCAGGGCAGCCATTTTGGCCTCCACAATCTCCACGGTGGGGTTGCTGGCACGGGCGTCCCGGGCGTAGTGGTAGCGCCCCTCCTGGCGGTCGGCGACGGTCTCGTAGACAAAGGTCGAGTTCTGGAAGATGGGCGGAACCACGGCCCCGTAGAACCGGCTGGGGTCGTCGAAGTGATGGGCGACGGTGGTCTGGACTTTACGGGCACACACGGGTTTCGTCCCCCTTGTTCGCTTACAGGGCGCGACTTGTCACCGGGGCCGTACTGGCTCGGACCATAAAGCGGACCGGCAGGACGGTGCGCTGCGGGGGCAGTCCGGGGCTGGCCAGGCGGGCCAGCAGGGTGCGGGCCGCGGAGGCGCCCAGCCCGGTTCGGTCCACGTAGAGGTTGGTCATGGGGGTCTCGGTCGAGGTATGGAAAATATCGCCGAAGCCGACCACGGAGATGTCCTCCGGCACCCGCAGCCCCAGGCGCCGGGCAGCCTGAACAGCGTTCATGGCCACCACGTCGTTCAGCCCGAAGACGGCGGTGATGTCGGGGTTGCTCCGCAGCTGCGCAGCGATCAGGTCGATGCGCGAAGAGATGACCGCGTCGTTGGGCACCCCCGGCCGCACTTCGAGCCGGGGCAGCACCTGGAAGATGCAGCAGCTCAGCGGCAGTCCGTGGTCCCGGCATGCCTTGCGGATGCCGGCGTTGCGCTCGGCGATGGAGCTGGTCAGCTCCGTGGTCTCCGCCAGGACCAGGATCGTCCGGTGCCCGAGCTGAAGCAGGTGGTCGGCGCCCACGTACGCCCCGCCGTGGTCGTCGGAGACCACCACGTCGGCCTCCAGCTGCGGAATGTAGTGGTCGACCTGCACGAAGGGCGTGCCCCGTGCCTTCAGGTCGCGGACCACAGCCACGTCCCTGCCCTCCTCAATGCCGACCAGGAGCAGGCCCTTGACCCCCGGCTGGGACTCGAAGTTGCGCACCAGGCGCTCCTCCTCGTCCACGTCGTGGTTGGCGTCCCCGACCACCAGGTTGAAGCCGAACTCCCTGAGGGTCGCTTCAGCGCCGGAGATGACCGGCCAGACCCACGGGTCCGAGGCCGTGTTGACCACGAACGCCACCGTAGGCTGGGCCGCCTGCACAGGCGCGGCAACCGGCGGGGACTTGACATAGGTCCCCTTCCCGGCGAAGCGTTCCACCACGCCCTGCTGCTCCAGCTCTTTGAGGGAGGCCCGGACGGTGATCCTGCTCACGCCAAAGCGCTTGCACAGCTCCAGTTCCGACTCAAGGGGATCGCCAGGGCGCAGGTCCCCGGCGGAAATCCGCTCCAGGACCCAGTCGGCAATCTGGCGGTACAGGGGGCCCGGGCCGCGAGTGGTCATACTGAGTTCTCCTCGCTATTAGTGGTACTTTATGGAGTAAACGGCGCCAGGCACCATCGGCAGGCGCAGGGCGCCGGCCTCACGGCCATGGACGGTCACGGGGCGCAGGCTGGCGGGCTCGCCGTTCACGGTCGCCGCGCCCGCGCCATGTAGGATCAGCGACCCATCCGGCAGCCCGAGAGGAACAGAGTCGGCAACCCGTACCTCGGCCCCGCCCGGGCGGCTCGTGACCGAGATCTGCCGCCGCGCCCGCTCCCACCGGTTGATGGCGGCCGAGGTCCACCAGGGGAGCCCCAGCTCCCGGCTCTGCCGGACGAGCGCGTGCAGCGCCGCCGCCACCTCGGGCTTGGTGTGGATCCAGATCGGGTGCGGCCCGTAGTGGGCCACACCGTGGTAGCGGCGGATGGTCCTCATCATCGTCAGCGCCGTTGACAGCGGCGAGCGATAGGCCATGTCCATGGTCAGGAGCGGCAGCGCCAGCACGTCGATCATGCGGGCACGGCCGTCCGGCGCATAGTCGCCGTAGGCCATGGGGAACCAGGGATGGCAGGAGCCGAAGGGCATCCCGTAGTTGCCGTTCTTGCTGCCGCCCTTGGTGCCGTCGAGCTGAAGGCCCGCCGACTCCAGGAGCAGGAAGGTCTCGACCTCACCGTGCCAGCGGAATACGTGCTGTTTGCTGGAGATGAATTGGGACTGGCCTGCATCCTGCAACTGCGACTCCACCTGATGGCGCAGGTAGTTTCTGCCCCAGTGGCTCATCTCGGTGTCCTGCATGGCGTTATAGTGGAAGGCCACCTCGTGGCCCGCCGCCCGGATGTCGTCGTAGAGGGCTGACGGCCAGCGCTCGGGGTAGATGACGCAGAAGGTGGCGACGATCCCAGCCTGCTTCAGCTCGGCCAGGGTGGTGCGGGCCGGCTCCTCGCCGCACATGTCAGTGTCGTGGGAGAAGTGGCAGACCGCCTCCACCCCGTCTGGCCAATACCAGAGCTGGGGTACGGGCTGGCTGGCCTCGGCGCCCGCCCAGAGTACCAGCCGGAGCAGCAGCTCCCGCCACTGATCGGCAATGGGGCGCCCGAAGTAGGGCGGCCCTTCCTCTGCTTCAGTCCGGTCCAGCTCGTAGCTCAGGGCGATGCCGTCGTCCACCTTCAGGATGCCGTCATCGACCGGGGCTGAGCCGTCGGCGGCAGGGGCGCCGTCCTTGAAGACCGGCCAGCCCTGCTGGATGCGCAGCACGGTCTGGGGCAGGTCCGCGGCCATGGCGATGACCAGAGCATGGCCTGTGCGCTTGACCGTCAGGCCGGCGCCCAGGGGGGCGCCCGCTGCGCTGAACACGTTGGCCAGCACCTCGGTGCCAGCGAGCGGGGTCAGCGGGGTGACTCCGAAGGCATGGAGCGAGTCGCACTGGTCGGCCAGGAACGGGTGAGCAGGGGCCTCCACCCGCAGCCACGCCTCGCCAAGGCTCCGGCCCGCCTTGGCTCCGAAGAGATCCGGCAACCCGGCGACCCCGCCGAATGCCAGCAGGGAGCCGCCGCTTGCGATATGCCGTGCGTACCGCTGGGCCGCCGCGGCCGTGGCGGTCGTGGAGCCGTCAATGATCAGGAGGGCGCCCTCCTCCTGCCCTTCCGAGAAGGGCAAGCCGAAGCGGCTCAGGATCTCCTTAAGGTAGGGAAAGTAGAGCGATGGGGTAGCGCTGTCAAGCGTGAGCACGCTGTTCACATCCCTAGATCAGATCGTAGCGGCGCAGGTTGCGGATCACCACCGCCGAGGCGGCCAGGGCGGCCAGCCCGGGAGCGAAGGGGATCAGCCAGGGAACGAGGGCCGACATGGCCGCCAGCAGGGCGGTCACCGCCACGGTGAGCGCCGTCCAGGGCAGCCGGGCCATGCCGAACCAGAAGCTGAATCGGAGCAGTTCCTGCCAGCGGCCTTGCCGGAGCACCAGCACCGGCCAGAAGGTCAGCCAGACAGCCAGCCAGACCAGCACCAGCGAAGCGAAGACCCAGCCGGCAAGCGCCAGACCGGGCTGCTGGAGCAGAAAGAGTGCGTCTACCCCGAGGACGGCGCCCAGCGCCAGGCCGGGAAGCCCGACCAGGGAGGCTGTCCGCCAGTACCGGGACAGCCCGGCCACAAAATCCTGGACCGGGTTCTCCAGCCCGCTCCCGAGCGCCTGGGTCACGGCGTAGAAGAGCGCCGCCGTGGCCGCAGGCAGGGGGAGGATGAACACGGCCAGAGCCGTGAAGAGCAGGCTTGCGATGACCACGGCGCCGATGATGGCCGCAAGGTCCACAAACCGAGCGAACGTGGCCTTCAGCATGAGAATCACCTCGGGAAGAGTAGCAGCCCCATGCGCTGCGGTGCGTGGTAGTCCTGGCGGAGCCAGGTACGGGCGCCGTCGGAGCCGGTCCAGATCATCTGGAGCGAGCGCCGGAAGGTGCCGTCGTTGTCATTGAGGATCAGATCGAACCCGAGCTTGTCCCCGGGCTTGATCTCACAGCCCAGCCGGGCGATCGGGAGCTCCAGCTCCAGGTCGTAGCCGTCCGGGCGCCGCCGTGAGGCGAGCTTGACACCCTCCAGGGGGGGCACCGCCATGGCGCCCGAGAGCTGGCTGGCCTCCACCGGGCCGATCGGGAAGATCCGCTCGGGCTGCCCGTCCTCGGAGGCGGGGACCAGGACCAGGCCGTAGACCCCGTTCAGGTAGGTATTCTTCCGCTCCCGGTCGGGCCGGGGGTCGAAGTAGACCTGCACGCTGTCATAGTCGAAGTGCGCCTCGGCCGGGCCGCTGCACTTGACCGCATCGTCGGTCACGGCGATGTGCAGGCGGAGCCGGTCGCCCTCCCGGTCCAGCCGGAAGGTGGCGCTCAGGTCGTCGGGGCCCCGCCAGTGCCGCTCGGAGCGGCGCACCTGGGCGCCGTCATCGATGCGGTACTCCCGGCCCGGGAAGGCTGCCTTGGCCCGCACGGTCCGGGTAAGGGTGTAGGTGCCGCAGGTGACGGTGACCTCCACGCTCATCTCCCCGTCCCGCCAGGTGACCGGGAAGTCCAGGGTCCCGCTGTCGGTGATATGCCGGGACTCGCCCCCAACCGAGACGGTGATCCCCTGGGACAGGCCAGTCAGGTTCGATACCTGTGCTCGGAGGATGGCGCCCGCCACGTTGGGGAACCAGGCCTCCACCGCCACCGGGGCGGCGGGAGTCAGCGTGAGGCGGTCGCCGGTCAGGCCGACCGTCACCTCGCCGGGGTTATGGCCGGGGTTGACCGCAATCGGAACCTCCGCCACAGTTCCAGGCGCCACGCTTACGTTGGCCGTACTGATCAGCTTCCAGCCAGGGGGGAGTTCCAGCCCCAGTTCGCCGGTCAGCGGCTCAGCGGTGTAGTTATGAATGCGCAGGGAGATGAGATTCTCCAGTCCGGCGAAGACCCGAGCCCCCTCCAGGGTAGTCCAGGCGGCGGGCTCCTGCCGAACCTCGGTACCGTCGGCGAGCCGCACCCGTCCGAAGCGCTCGGGGAAGGAGCGGCCCGACGGCCCGATGTAGGCCGTCTCTAAGGGGAAGTCCGCCGCAAAGGCGCCCTCCACCCCGGACACGCCGAAGCCGCTGGCCTCGACCAGCCGACCGTCGGGCCCGAACCGGGCGGCCAAGGCCGCCGCCGTGGCAGGGTCGTAGGTCACCACATACCGCCCGCCGTCGGCGAGGGCGATCTCATAATGACCCCCCTCCTGTCGGAATTCGACGATGACGGGGGCGCCTCCCTCCCGATGCTCGTACAGCGTAGCGAATGTTGTGGTTCTTCCCTTTCTTCGAGCCACTAGCACCGGGAACAGGTTGGGAATCCGGTTGGGCGCCCCGTAGGCGCCGGCCCGGTAAACCGTGGTGCCAGGCTCACCGATCATGTGAATGCCCAGGGCGTCGGCCCCGTCCTTGCAGACGGCGGTCCAGGGGCCGCTGGCGGGCGCCGCCGCCACCTCCTGGAGCCACTCGTAGTGCTCGCCCTGAATCGTGGCCGGGGCGGGGGCGGAATCGGTGCCGGTCAGGCTCAACTCCCCGGTGGGGTGGAGCACCCAGTCAAGCTGGTGCTCCTGGTCTGCCTCCACCTCGAAGAGGTCCAGCAGCAGGTCGGGCGAGAGCAGGAGCGCTGTCCGCCGGAAACCCACGCCGGGGTAGATCTCCGAGACCTGGCCGGAGGCCAGCTGGGCGCCAGGCGTGGCACCGAAGCGCCGGCAGACGCCGTCCACCACCAGGTGGTTGCGCCCGTCCACCACCACCGTGTTGTGGCCGACCGAGGAGCGGTACCAGCGCAGGTGGGGCAGGAAGTAGTTGCCCGTACCCCAGTCGGTCAGCCAGCGGTGGCCCCGGGCGTAGAAGTTGATCTGCATCCGGTCGGGGTGGCCGTGGCCGCCGCCGTAGTGGCCGTAGTCCAGCGAGGCGTAGGTCCGGCCGCCGTCCTGGCGCAGCACGGCCAGGCCGGTGCCGCCCATGTTCAGGCTCTTGGTGACCGGCAGGCCGGCCTCGCTGCCCAGGTCGGGCTGTGCGTTCAGGAAGCCCCGCCAGTCGAGCCACTCCCGGTCGGCGTAGTGCGGCTTCTGAATGTCGATGGCGCCCGACGCGGAGCGCAGCTGCGAGCCCTCCAGCTTGGGGCCGTTGTACATGGCCCGCAGGAGCTTGCCGTAGGCGGGGTCCCCGTAGCGCCGGTAGGCCAGCTCGTACAGGCCCGCATACCAGCGCTGATTCGCCGCCGAGGCGAACTGCGAGTCCTTGCGGGCCGGGAAGGTCAGGTCCGGGTAGAGCGCAAACATCGGAGCGTCGAACATCATCTTAAATGCACGCTGGCCTGCCTTGGCCCCGAAGAGGTCCAGACCGTTGCGGCCCATGGCGTCGGCCAGGTTGGCCATCGAGGGCAGGGAGGCGAAGTGATAGTTATCGCCCTCATACCACAGGCCATCCTCCAGCACCGAGTGCTCCAGGTGGTAGAACCAGCCGTGGGGGCCGTGCAGGGCGTAGTTCAGCAGCCGGTCCTCCTCACAGAGGATGCCCACCGCCCCAATGCCGCCGTTGTTCATGACCTGGCGGTTGTTCTGCTTCTCGTCGTAGTCCATCACCACCTCAGCGGAGGGGATGAACAGATTGTCGCGCAGGAAGCGGAACTCATCGTCCGGGATCCGGTCCCGGATCAGGTCGGCGGCGCCCGCCATCCCCTCGATCCAGAGCCCTTCCTGGTAGGTCGACTGGAAGAGCCGGGTCGGCCCCAGCACGTTGTCCTCGTTGGGGTACTCGGTGTAGTGCTCGGCGTAGAACTTCAGGATGTACCGGACGGCGCTGGCATAGGCCTCGTCGCCGGTCATCTGGTAGATCACGCCCATGTCCCGGGCCCGCTGGGAGAGGTTGATGTGGTAGAACCAGACCCAGGCCCGGAAGTAGTTCTCCTCGGTGTACTTGGTCCCGCAGGTGGGGCAGTAGACGTTGTCTGGCTCAAACGGGTTCTGATAGAGCCGGGTGTTGTCCTTGGGGCAGGTCTCGTAGAAGACGTAGCCCTTCAGCCGGGGGATGGTAATGCCCCGCTTCAGGAACTCGTCGCAGGGCGCCCGCAGGTTCTCCAGCGCCTTGGCATACCAGTTGTGCTCATTGAGCCGGCGGCGGATCAGGGCCACCTCGTCCGGCGTGGTGTACATGCGGGGCGCCTTCATCTGCCGATCGCCTCCAGGTAGGGCTGTACGGAGACCGGGTTCCCGGTCCGGAGCGACTCCAGGATCGCCTCCCCCACCGCCACGGCCCTCAGGCCGTCCAGCAGGGTGCACGGGGGCTTCTCGCCTGCGCGCAGGGCCGCCAGGCATTCCGTGAGCTCGACCGCCAGCATGTCCTGCTGCGCCAGGGGAATCTCTTCGGTGGTGCCGGCGCGGTCGGTCACGACCACCCGGTCCTTCTCGACCACGGCCCGGGCCTCGGTGCCGATCACCTCGAAGAGGTGGGCGCTGGACTTGGGCGACCACCAGGCCGACTCCAGGTGGAAGATCGCCCCGCCTTCGAGCCGCATGATCAGGTGGTAGGCATCCTCCACCCCGGCGCCGTGGAAGAGGTCGCCGCCGGCCGCATAGACGCTCAGCGGAGCGGCGCCGGTCAGCCAGGGGATCAGGTCCCAGTAGTGGACATCCTTGATCATGACAGCGCCGCCCCCGGGGCCGAGCCGCCACGACGTGTAAGCGGGCCAGCACTTGCGGGCGGTCATGGTCCGAAGCTGGCCCAGCCGCCCCGACTGGATCAGCCGGCGCAGGGTCTGCATGCCGGCGTCAAAGCGCAGAACGTGGCCGGCCATCAGGAAGCCGTTCACCTTCAGCAGGTCCGCCGCATCGGCCGTCCGGAGCGCCACCGGCTTCTCGCAGAGCACTGGCAGCCCACCGCGCAGCAGATCAGCACACACACGGGGGTGCAACTGCGGCGGCAGGGAGACGATGACGAGGTCGATGTCCTTCCGATTCAAGAGTTCAGCGTACTCGCGGACCGGCGAAGCACCGAATTCGGCGCACACCGCCGCCAGGTCGGGCGCCAGGTCGACGCCCACCGCCACCGTGTGCCCCAGGGACTGGAGCATCCGGGCGTGGGCCTTGCCCATGCCGCCGCAGATCCCGACGATCGCCGCCCTCATCGGGCGGCCTCCATGGCCGCTGCGAGCGCCTGGCGAGCTACCGCGACGCTCTGCTCAATCTGCTCGTCGGTGTGCGCCGCGCAGACGAAGTTGTAGGCGCCCCGCTTGAACCAGACACCCTGCTGGAGGGCGGTCCAGACGAACTCCCGCTCCATGGCCCGGGCGACCTCCCGGTCTTCATGGGTGAACTCCATGAGCGACAGGGCGGGCACGCCCAGGTAGCGGGCGGGGGCCTTCAGCTCGGCGATCGCCTGGCGGATGCCGCTGACCAGCCGCTCACCCCGCTGCCAGATCGCCTGCGAGGGGTCCTCCCGCTCCACCGTCTCCAGCACGGCCCGGCAGGCCGCCAGGGAGAGGCAGTCGCCGTTGTAGGTCCCCGAGATCCACAGCGACTCCATGGTCGGCCGCACATGGTTCAGGCCCGCCAGCGCCGAGATCGGCATGCCGTTGCCGATCGCCTTGCCCATGACCGTCAGGTCGGGGATCACTCCGTAACGGCCCTGGCCGCCGCTCTTGCCGAAGCGCAGGCCGGTCTTGATCTCGTCGAGAATGAAAAGAGCTCCGTAGCTGTGCGCCAGCTCCCGGCACCGGGCCAGGAACTCGGGCGCCTCGGTGATGATGAACGGCTCAAGCATGACCGCAGCGACCTGGCCCGGGTGCGCCTTCAGCACGGCCTCCAGGCTCTCTGCGTCGCCCCAGGTGAACTCGTGGCGAAGCGCCTTAATCCCCTCCGGCACGCCGGGGCCGCCGCTCACGTTGTCATGCCAGCCGAAATAGCCACAGGTTGCAATGTGTTCCCGCCCGGTATGCGCCCGGGCGACCCGAATGGCCGCCGAGCACGCCTCGGCGCCGCCCTTGAAGAAACGGACCCACTCGGCGCCGGGCATCAGCCGGCAGAGGATCTCCGCGGCCTCCACCTCCAGCGGCGAGGCCGCCGAGAAGAGCAGGCCATCGTGGAGCTGACGGCGGATCGCCTCCTCCACGGCGGGGTGCCGGTGGCCCAGCAGAATCGGACCCAGGGACATCACGTAGTCAATGTACTGGTTGCCGTCCACATCGGTCAGGACGGCGCCCTCCCCCCGCTGGATGAAGCTGGGGCGGTCCTCGCTATCGAACAGGGTGACCGGCTTCTTGCTGCCGGTCTGGGTGGCCCAGGGAATGGTGCGAAGCGCCCGTTCCCTCAGTTCCAGGGAACGGCTGTGACCGCGATACATAGGGCAGACCCCCTCTTACAAGACGCTGACTTCCCCGTCGTGTACGAATTGCTCTTTCAGCTCGGCGCCCGGGGTAAAGCGAACAGCAGCGATCCCGGTCAGGTTCTTTACATCGAAATGGACCCCGCCGTACGCGATCCGTCCGTTCACCGGCCGGCCATAGTCAGCGGGCACGACCACCACGACCAGGTCTCCGTCGGGCCGTTCAAACAGGTTGGCAAAGCAGCCGGGCGGCGCCGAGACCAGGGCGGGCAGGCGCTCCGGTGCCGGCTTCATGGCATCCACCACCGCAGCGTAGCGTCCCTGCGGAGTCTCGGCCAGCAAGCCCCTCGAGACCACATCCACGGCGATGTGCCGCCGCATGAGCCCCGCCACCGCCATCTGAGCCTGCTCAGGCACGGCGTTGGCAGCGGCGCTGCCGATCCGGGTCATCTCCTCCAGCGGGTAGACTACCGCCACGTTGGCCTTGGGCAGCGCCCCGCCGGTGATCGCCCACAGCTGGGCGATCCGGGCGTTCAGCGCCGGGAACCGCTCCCAGGAGGGATGGTTCGGGTAGCCGGGACCCCAGTTGGTGAAGTTGTCGATGTAGCCGTTGGGGCCGTAAGTGTGCGCCAACCAGGTCACCCCGAAGGCCGCCAGCAGGTGCGCCCACCAGTCCATCACCTCGCTGGGGTACTGGCTGGTCGCCTCGCCAAAGTTGACGCCCCACAGGTTGCAGAAAGCGACCGGGCGCTCGTGGTAGCGGGCCAGGGTCACCGCTGTGGTCACCATGGTCAGAAGCTGGGCGCCGTGCTCCGGCCGCTCCCACTCCTCGGCGTTGCCCACGTCGGTATAGCCGCCGGAGAGGGCGTGGCGCCCCTGCCACCAGTCCGCAGAGCCGTGGGGTAGGTCGTTGGCGTTCTGGTGCCAGGTCTGGTGAATGCCGCTTTCGACCCCCGGCCCCCACAGGCGCCGGGCCTCGTCGTAGCAAGCCTGCTGGGCGCCGATCACGCAGGCCTGCACCGCGGCGTAGTAGGCCCGCCGCACGGAGGCAGACTGCTCTCCGTCGCTCTCCAGCAGGAGCCAGAGCAGCGAGTCGCCCAGGTCGGCGCCGCCGTGGCGGGCTGCGAATTCACGCCGCACGTGCTCACCGTAGGGCAGGCGGGTCCGGTCGGAGCCGTAGCCAGAGACGTAGCCCACCTCGTCCCAGAGGACGCCGTCCAGGTGAACGCCGGCCGCATGGTAGAGCCGGTACAGCTCCATCAGCGCCTGGCGGATGGCCGGGCTGCCCAGGTCGGGGTAGTTGGAGCTGCACCGGGGCAGCGCCAGGACATGCCACCCCTCCCCCTCCAGCCCTTCCGCCCGGCCAAAGATCTCCAGGTAACCCGCGGCGCTCTGCACGAAGAGCCTGGCGCCGCCGGTCAGATCCCGCACGGTCGCAGCGATGACCCGGCCCTCGGCGTCCTTGCGGTAGGCGAAGACCCGCTCCACCCCCTCGGGCTGGTAGGTGATCGCCACCCGGGAGAGCATGTGCTGGCCCCGGGGCCGCCCGTACTCCACACGCACGCTGTAGCGTCCGTCGGGCCCCAAGGCTCCCTCGCAGGGGAGGGCGCCCTTGCTGTCCCGCTGCGGCAGCAGGTAAACCGCCGTCTCGCCCTGGCGGCCCAGCCGCCCCTGATCGAGCCGGGGGTCCAGCGCAAACCAGAAGGAGATCCCCAGCCGCTTCGCCGTCTCCGCCGCGTGGCGGGCGGCAGCGACCACCAGGGGGTCGCTCACCTCGTAGCGGCAGCCCCGCAGCATGGCCAGGGCGCCGGCAAACCCGGCGGAGGCCATGTCAGAGAGGGCCTCTTCCAGGCTGCCATGGCGCTCGATCTGCTCATCCTGCCAGGTCCACATCATCAGGGGCCGATCGTAAGTCCGGTGCATCTGCATTACCCCTTCACGCCGGATACGACGATGCCCTGAATGAAGTAGCGCTGCGCCACCGCAAAGAGGATCACCGGGGGCAGCATCATCATGAAGCTCACGGCCATCAGCGGGCCGAAGTCGACGCTGAACATGCCCTTGAACAGGTTCAGGCCCAGGGCCAGGGTAAACTTCGGGGTGCTGTTCAAATAGAGCAGCGGGCCCATGAAGTTCTCGTACTCG
This sequence comes from Symbiobacteriaceae bacterium, assembly GCA_050789255.1. Classification (GTDB taxonomy): domain Bacteria; phylum Bacillota; class Sulfobacillia; order Symbiobacteriales; family Symbiobacteriaceae; genus JBOZRQ01. The sequence goes on along the minus strand of JBOZRQ010000060.1, from coordinate 194,226 downwards.
CCCATAAAGGTGAAGATCGCCACAATGCCCAGCGCCGGGCGGGAGAGCGGCAGAATGATCTTCCAGTAGACCGAGTAAAAGGAGGCGCCGTCGACCCGGGCAGCCTCGTCGAGCTCCAGCGGAATCGTGGAGAAAAACTGGCGCAGCAAGAAGATGTGCATCGCACTGCCGAAGAAGTGCGGCACGATCATCGGGTAGAAGGTGTTGATCCAGCCGAGGTTCTTGAAAATGATGAAGGTCGGGATCATCTTCACCACGCCCGGCAGCATCATGGTGGCGAGCAGCACGACGAACAGGGCATCGCGGCCCGGAAAGCGCAGCCGGGAGAAGCCAAAGGCCGCCATGGACGAGGAGAGCACCGAACCCACCACGCTCCAGGCGCAAATGACGAAGGTGTTCTTGGCGAAGGTCCAGAACGGGGCCGCCGCCATCGCATCCTTGAAGTTCTGAAGCGTCCAGGGGTTCGGAATCCACTGGGGCGGGTCGAGGAAGATGTTCGACGGCAACTTGAAGGCCGTGCTGACTGCCCACCAGAAGGGGATGAAGATGAAGGCCACCCCGGCCAGCAGCGCCAGGTAAACGAAACCGTGGTAGATCCGATCGGAGGTCTTGCGGTTCATCGTCATGGTCGCCATGGCTCGTCCCCCCTTACTTCTTGCTGCGGAGGCCTTCGTAGTACACCCAGGCCGAGGAGAAGCGGAACACGACCAGTGTCAGCACCATGATGATCGCAAAGACCACCCAGGCGAAGGCGGAGGCAAAGCCCATCTTCAGATAGCCGAAGGCGTTGTTGTAAAGGTAATAGACCAGGAAGTGGGTCGCGTAGCCCGGGCCGCCGGCCGTGGCGATAAACGAGCCGGTAAAGGCCTGCATCGCCCCGATGATGCCGGTCACCAGGTTGTAGAAGAGCACCGGGGAGATCATCGGCAGCGTCACGTGCCAGAACTGGCGGAAGCGGCCGGCGCCGTCGATCTCCGCCGCTTCATATAACTGCGTCGGAATGCCCTGCAGACCGCCCAGGTAGACCAGCATGCCGCCGCCAACGCCCCACATGCCCGTGAGAATCAGTGCGGGAACAGCCCAGTCGGTGGAGCCGAACCAGTTGGGCCCGTGAATGCCGACCTTGCCGAGCAACTGGTTGACCAGGCCCTGCGGGGAGAGCAGCCAAATCCACATCATCAGCACTGCCACGTCGGGGATGACCGAGGGCAGGTAGAAGGCGGTGCGGAAGAAGCCCAGGCCCTTGACCTTCTGGTTGAGCAGCACCGCCAGCACCAGGCCGGCGACGAGCATCAGCGGCACGCGGGCCGTGGCGTAGTACACGGTCTGCCGGAGCGAGATCCAGAAGAGCCGGTCCTTGAAGAGCTCCTTGAAGTTATCCAGCCCAATGAAGACCGGATCGTTGATGATATCCCAGCGGTAGAAGCCCATCACAAAGGAGAAGATCATCGGGAACAGGGTCAGGCCCAGGAGCCCGATCAGCCACGGGCCGATGAACACGTAGCCGGCGGTGCTCTCCTGGAAGGAGAGCCTCTGCCAGAACGGGACCTTCTTGCGCGGCGCCGAGGCGGGAGCGGAGCCCTGCCGTGCTTCGCGTGCAACGGGACTCGTTGCCATAGCGCACCTCCGGGTGAGAATCAAGCCCGGGGGTGACAGCGCGCCACCCCCGGACCCCTGGTTCCCAATTACTTGAGCGCGTTGGGCGGGTTCTTCGGATCCATGCCGGCCTTGATGCCCTCTTCGATGATGGCGTTGATCTGGTCCTCAATGGCCTTGGCCACGTCGGCAACCTTCTTCTTGCCTTCATAGACAGGGGCCAGCTCGTTGGTCATCACGGTGGTCATCTTCGACCAGCCGTACAGCACGCGGGTGACCTCGGACTTATGTACCGGGCGCTTGCCGGCGTCCTCAGCGGCGTCGATCATGATCTTCAGGTTGCCCGGCTCCTTGGAGTCGGTGAAAGCCTTGCGGGCCTCCGGCGTGTCGAAGATCAGCTCGTCGGTCACGTATTGTGCGTACAGCTTGTTGGCTTCGGGGCTGGACATGTACTTGAGGACCTTCCAGGCGGCCTCCTTGTTCTTGGTGCTGGCCAGAATGGAGCCGCGGGTGAAGGCGGGCACCATCTCCATGGGCATATCGCCCTTCTTCATGACCGGCACCCGCAGGGGCGCCCACTGGAACTTGCCGGCGATGTTCTTGCGGCCGTCGGTGACGATCCAGGCGCCGCCGTAGTTGAAGCCGACCTTGCCGGCCCAGAAGGTGAAGCCGGCCTTCTCAGCCTCGCCGGAGTTGACCGGGGAGACCTTCAGCTTGTGGATCAGGTCGACGTTCCACTGAATGGCGTCGATAACGGCCGGGGTGTTGAAGGTGGACTTCACGGCAAAGCCGGTCTTGGCGTCATACTCGAACAGGTCGCCGCCACGGGCCCAAATCAGGGGCGGAATGCGGCTGAACCAGGAGGAGGTCGCGTTGCCCCAGACCACGGGCTGGCCGTCGGGACCGAGGACGGTCATCTTCTTGGACCACTCTTCGAGCTCCTGGAAGGTGACAATGCCGTCCTGCGGGTACTTGAAGCCGGCCTTCTCCAGTTCGGTGACGTTGACCCACCACACGTAGGAGGAGAGACCGCCGGGCACGGCCCAGAACTTGCCGTTGTACTTGGCAGCCTCGACTGACTTCTTGAAGTACGGGCGCTCGGTGAGGATCTTGTCGCGCTCGATGAACGGGGTCAGGTCGACGAGCAGGCCGCGGGCAGCATACTCGATGTTGGTGGTCTGAAGAACGTCGGGCGCATCGCCGGAAGCGACCATGGTCAGCAGCTTCTCGGTGTTAATGCCGGGGATCGGGGTAATAAACTCCACGTCGATGTCGGTGTACTGCTTTTCGATCTCCTGCTCCCAGATCTTCCAGAGCTCAAGGCCCCGCTGCGGGTCAACGGTGGTACCCATGGCGCGGATCTTGATCTTCTCCTTGGGCGCGGTGTCGCCGGCCTTGTTGTCAGCGGGCTTGGCGCCGCCGCTGCAAGCAGCCAGGAAAACAGAGAGAACCATGAAGGCGGAGACAAAGAGACTGACCTTCTTCTTCGACACGTCTGCATCCCCCTCGTGAGTGCGATTCTTCTCATGCCCGGGACCCATGTGACCTGAGCGTTCCTTTCCTCCTTCCGACCGACTCGGAAATAACCTGTTATAACAAGTTAGTACACGATAGTCCGATTGAAGATCGCGTATTACCTGTTATAACTGATTTCGGCCATTGTTTCGGCACGGATTTGCGTATACCTTCTGCCAACGAACAACTTTTCCTTTGCAAACGTAGTCGCAATCTTACAGTCGAAAACGTATAAACAGAGGAATTTCGCAACTCCAACGAGAACGTGGGAACGGCGTTTGTTCACTCCCATCAAACGAAGGAGTTGCGTTCGGTGGCGCTTCGCATGCGCAAGTTGATCTCTGTCGTCCTCACGCTTACTTACCTGCTCACCTGGACGCCTGTATCCTCTGCCGCCGGCCCCGATCCGGCCCAAAAGATCCATGCGTCCCTTCGGGATCAATCCGAGTCGGCTTCCGTTCGCTTTCTGGTGAAGCTGGTGGAGCAAACGGACACCCAGCGGACCGCAGCGCGCACGCTGGCGACGACGTCGGCTAAGGACCCTGCCAGCCGCGTGGCGGAGCTTCGCCGCGCTGTGGTCAGCGACCTGCAGGCTACCGCCGAGCAAAGTCAGGGCGCCCTCCGCCCCCTCCTCAAGGCCATGGAGACCCGCGGCGAGATCACTCGGGTGGAGTTTTACTGGGTGATCAACGCCATTGCCGTCACCGGCACACCCAGGGCGATGCAGCGGCTGGCGGCCCTCCCTGAGGTTGAGGGGGTCTACCCTGACCGCCGCATCCGCCAGGTCGCTCCCGAGTCCGCCGCAGACCCTGCGGAGACGATCCCCTGGAACCTGGACCTGGTCCGGGCGCCGCAGGCCTGGAGTCAGGGCGCCCGGGGTGCAGGCGTGGTGGTCGCCTCGCTGGACACCGGCGTCGACTGGACCCACCCCGCGCTCAAGCAGAACTTTCGCGGCTATAACCCCGCCGATCCGACGACCCCGAACACCGAGGGGAACTGGCTCGACGTGGTGGGCCGCTCCAGCACCCCATACGATGACATCGGCCACGGCACCCACACGGCGGGCACGGCGGTCGGCTATGACCGGGCTACCGGGCGGTACGTAGGCGTGGCGCCCGACGCCAAGTGGATCGCGGTGAAGGCCTTCTCGCCACAAGGGGCGTATGACTCGTGGCTGATGGAGGCCGGTCAGTGGCTGCTGGCCCCCAAGGACCGTAACGGGGTCGGGCACCCCGAATGGGCGCCCGACGTCATCATCAACTCCTGGGGCGGCGAGCCGGGGCTCGATGAGTTCTACCGGCCCATGGTCCAAAACTGGCGCGCCGCCGGCATCTTCCCAGTGTTTGCGGCGGGCAACAGCGGCCCCGCTTCGTACACCATTGAGCCCCCGGGCAACTACCCCGAGTCCTACGCTGTGGCCGCCGTCGACCAGTACCGGAACCTGGCGCCCTTCTCCAGCAGGGGGCCTGCGCCTTCGGCCTACGGGAGTATCATCAAGCCAAACATCAGCGCCCCTGGCGTCAGCGTCACCTCGTCGATGCCGGGCGGCGGCTACGGGACCAAGAACGGCACGTCGATGGCCACCCCGCATGTTGCCGGCGTAGCTGCGCTGTTGCTGAGCATCAACCCGAGCCTGACTCCCGCTCAACTGGAAGGGGCTCTGACCAGCTCGGCCACGCCTCTGACGGACACCGCCTATCCAACCGCCCCGAACTATGGCTACGGCGCCGGCCTGGTCAACGCTGACGCCGCAGTCGCCAGCGTGATCTCCGGCGGCACGGTCGCCGGCACCGTCAAGGACAGCGCAGGCAAGCCGCTCGCGGCGAAGGTCAAGGCCGAGCCGCGCAGCGTGGAGGTCGCGACCGACCCCGCATCCGGGGCCTATTCCCTGAAGCTTCCCGCCGGTACATACACCCTGACCGTAACCACCTATGGCTACGAGGCAGCCAGCGCCACGGTCACCGTGGTGCGTGACACCACCACTTCCCAGAGCTTCACCCTGGCGCCCAAGCCCAGGGGAACGCTCGCCGGTCGGGTGACCGACGCAGCGACAGGGCTCCCCCTGTCGGGCGCCGCCATCACCCTCGCCGAGGACCCGCAGTTGCCCGCAGCCACCACCGACAGCGACGGGCGCTACACGCTGCAGCCCCTGGTGGGCAGCTATACCGTCCGGGCCCTGCTGACCGGCTATGAGACCGGGGTCGCCTCCGTAACGGTGACGACCGGCGCTTCGGTCACCGCCGACCTGGCGCTTGCCAAGCCCGTGCTGAGGCGGGAGGACTGGCCGCAGTTCCGGGGCGAGGCGGGCCACAGCGGCTACAACGACAGCCTGCTGGCGCCGCCGCTGCAGAAGGCCTGGACCACCGCCATCAACCCCATTTTCGGAAGCTTCTCCTCGTCGCCAATCATCGCAGCCGGCCGTGTCTACGTGGGCGGCAACGACAAACTGCTGCACGCCCTGGACCTGGAGAGCGGAACCGAGCTCTGGACACTCTCCGTCGGCGGCTCCTATGGCCCGAGCACACCGGTCTACGCAGACGGCCGCGTCATCATCGTCAACTCGAGCGGCGTGGCCTACGCGGCGTCGGCCCTGTCGGGCCAGCAGCTCTGGACCCGCCAGCTGGCGGGAAGCTCGTCGTCGTATGCGCCGGTGGCCTCGGACGGCAAGATCTTCGTCCCCACAGGGGGCACCGTGACCGCCCTGAATGGGGCGACCGGCGAGCCCGTGTGGACGAGGAGCTACTATAGCGGCAGCCCGGCCGTGGGCGGCGGAAAACTCTACGTAGCAGGCGACGATTCTGCGTCGGCACTGGACCCCGCCACCGGCGCCACGCTCTGGACCTGGCGGTGCCCGTGCTCTACGCCGTACGAGGTCAACCCCGTCTATGCCGACGGGATTGTGCTGATCTATACCGGCTACTCGCCGGCCAGGCTGTACGCCCTGGACGCCGCCACCGGCACCCTGCGCTGGACCCTGGACGGCGCCGGCGGCTACCCGGCGTCTCGCGACGGCATTGTCTACGCCCCGCTCAGCGACGGGCGGATTCAGCGGGTGCGCCTCGAGGATGGGTTCAGGCTGGACGCCATCTCCCCGGGCGCCGTGGTTGGCGGGCTGGGCAGCCCCGCCATCGCCAACGGCAATCTGTACGTGGGGTCGCTGAAGGTGATCGACCTGACCAGCGGCAACCCAATCTGGAGCCTGTCGGTCTCTTCCAGCCTGTACCTGCCGCCGGTGGTGGGCGCCAACCGGGTGCTGATCCTCGAAGGGGGCAAGGTCACGGCCTACGCCCCGGTGAGCGCCCCTCCGGTGGCGGCCACCCTCCACGGTATCCTCACGGACGCGACCACCCAGAAGCCCATCTCCGATGGATCTGTGCGACTGGAAGGCACCCCGCGCTCCGGCACGGCCGACGGGGCGGGCAGTTACAGCCTGACGGCGGCGCCCGGCACTTACACCGCCGTGGCCCGCGCTTACGGGTATCTGGAGAGCCGCAGCGACCTGTCGCTCACCTCAGGCCAGCTGCTGCGGCGGGACTTTGCGTTGCAGCCCGCCCCGCGGGGCTCCCTGATCGGGCAGGTGGTCAGCGCCGCCGACGGGGCCCCGATCCCCGGAGCGACCCTGCGCCTGCTGGACGACCCCAAGCTGCCCCCGGTGGTAACCGCCGACGACGGCTCCTTCCGCCTGGAAACCTTCAGCGGAACCTATACCCTCAGGGTCATCGCCCCGACCCATGCGACCCTCACGCAAACCGTCACCGTGCCCGTCGGCGGTCAGTCCCCGCTCCCGCTCACGCTCACGCCGTTCGTGTCCCGTCCGGACGACTGGGTGAGCCAGTGGGGGCCCGCCAGCCACAGCGGGCAGACGGACAGCCTCCTCTCCCCGCCCCTGACCCGGTCGTGGAGCACGTCCGGGCTCACCTACACAAGCAGGCCCACGGTGGCGGACGGCAGGGTCTTCGCCATGACATCCAGTGAACTGGTCGCCCTGAGCGCCTCCTCGGGCGACATCCTGTGGCGCACACAGGCGACGAGCGTGGGCAGTCCGGCGTATGACCGCAACCGCCTCTACACGACAGATGGCGGCGGCGGCATCACCGCCTATGTGGCCGACACAGGCGAGCGCCTCTGGCAGATCGGACTGAGCCAGTGGAGCACGCGCCAGCCAGTCACTGCAAAGAACGGCCGCGTCTTCGTGGTGGGCGCCGGCAGCGGCTCCACGCTCTACGCCCTGGACGGCGAGACGGGCGCCCTGCTCTGGAGCCAGCCGCTTCCCAGCGGTGACAGCAGCCCCGCCGTGGACGGCAACGTGGTCTACATCTCCCAGGGCGGACCGCTCACCTACGCCTTCGATGTGGCGACCGGCCAGCGTCTGTGGTTCCGGAACGGCTGCAACTGCACCAGCGGCGGCGGACAGGTACCGGTGGTCGGCGCTGGCCTGATGCTGGAGGTCGATTACGACACATTGAACGCCCTGGACGCCCGCACGGGGACCCTGCTGTGGAGCAAGCCCGGCGTCAAGGGCACGCCGGTCATCATCGACGGCACCGTCTACGTCAACACTACCTCCAGCACCACCCTGGCGCTGAACCCCACCAACGGCCAGACCCTGGCCACCCTAAGCGTGACCGGCCCGCTGGCCGGCGCCAACGGCTTCCTGTACGGCAACGGGGTGGCCGCCATCAACCTTGGCACCCGGCAGACGATCGGCACCTACCTCGCCGGAGCCACCAACGTCACCGTGGCTGAAAACCGGGTCTTCGCCCTGGACAGCAGCGGCAACCTGGTCACCTTTACCGGCCCGACCCCCTCGGCGGTCGGGACTGTGAGCGGCACCATCCTGGGCCGCGGGACCCCCGACCTCCCCCTGCCGGCCGAGGTGACCATCGGCGGGCGGACGGTGCGTACCGACATCGCCACCGGCACGTTCTCCCTGCGGCTGCCGGTCGGGACCTACAGCCTGCAAGCGGTGGCTCACCGCTACCAGCAAGCGTCGTCGACCGTCACGGTCGAGAAGGACAAGGTTTCCACGCTGACGCTCGTGCTGGATCCCCAGGTGAGAGCGCTCCTAACCGGCAGGATCACGCGCAGTGATTCCGGCCTGCCGGTGGCCGGCGCCCGGATTGCCCTGGTCGAAGACCCGGAGATTCCGGCGGTCTTCACGGACGCACAGGGCATGTACAGCATCCAGCCCTACGCAGGTACCTACACCCTGCGGATCACGGCGCAGGGGCTCCGCACCGCCTCGACTTCCATCACGGTCACCTCCGGTCAGACCCTGCAGCGCGACATGGAGCTTGCGCCGGCGCCGGGCGGCGGCGACTGCCCGCTTGACCGGTGCACCCCCGACCGATCGGGCCAGAGCGGCTCCACCGCTAATCCCCCGTACTCGCTGGCCTGGACCAGCACCGTGCTGCCCAGGTTGAACTCCCTGTACTCCTACCCAGTGGTGGGAGCAGGCATGGTCTTTGCACCCGGCCAGGGGCGTTCACTCACCGCGCTGGACCTGCTCACGGGCCAACAGGTCTGGAAGAAGGACCTCGGCACGCCCAATGAATGGCCGCCCGGCACCCCGGCCTATGGCGACGGCCTGGTGTTCATCGGCAACCGCAACAGCTACGTCATGGCTCTGGATGCCTTCACCGGCGAGGAGCGGTGGCGGTTCGACCTCCAGCAGCACGGCGATCCCACGCCACCGGTCTACCAGAACGGCCGGGTGTACATCGGGGCAGACGGAAGCGGCGCCACGGTCTGGGCGCTGGATGCCAACACCGGCCAGCCGATCTGGTCGGCGGGGGCGTGGAGCACCCTGAAGGCGCTCGCTGTGGGCGGCGGCCGGGTCTACTCCGCTGCGTACGGACCCCGCATTTACGCCTGGGACCAGACCACCGGTCAGCGCCTCTGGTTCGTTGACGAAAGCGCTGGCTATTCCGGCGGCGACGAGTACCACATCACCTATGCCGACGAGGTCCTGCTGGTCGGACCCAGCAAGTCCAGCGGGAACACCATCTCCGCCTACAACGCGGCAACGGGTCAGAAACTCTGGACTACCACCGGCAACCCGCCCGCCGTGCGGGGCAGCACGGTCTACGTCCACAATGGCACCACGCTCCGGGCCCTCGACCTGCACACCGGCGCCGAGCAGTGGTCAATGCCGCTCACCGTTACCGGGCCGACTCTGGCCCCGGTGATCACGGGCGACATTCTGATCCTGGGGAGCGCCACGGCGGTCAACCTGAATACCCGGACTGTCGTGTGGAGCACCACGCAGGGAACCAACATCTCGCCCGTCGCCGCCGAGAACTACCTCCTGCTCACCAACACCTCCGGCTATCTCATCGCCATGCGCGGGACCGAGACGCCGGGCATATCGGTGACGGTCGGCCTGGAGTACCGCAATGATGCTTCCGGCGTGTCCGTCATGGTCACCGGACCTGGCGGCCCGCTCTCAGCGGTAACCGGACCGAACGGCAGCGTGCGCTTCAGCGGGCTGGCGCCTGGGACCTACCAGGTGACCGTCACGAAGGCGCTCTACAAGAAGGCGGTCTTCACCGTCACGGTGGGCACCTCGACCGTCCCGATCACCACACGGCTGCTGGCAGGCGACATCGATCAGAACGGCGCCATCGAGCTGGCCGATCTCGAAGCGCTGCGGGCGGCCTGGCGGCTGGGCACGGCGACCCTGGACGTGATCCCCGACGGGGTGATCGACCTCCGCGACTTCTACGCACTCTCCCGGAACTTCGGCAAATAGACAGAGAGGCCCAGACCGCACCTACACGGTCTGGGCCTCTCTTTCGTCCTTACCACTAACACAGTTTAGTCAGGGCACTTAACGAACTTAGAATAACCTCCTATCGACCTCCGAGACTTCTACGCTCCGGGTCGAAACTTCGGCAAATGGGGGCCCGGTCCTCCCCTCGAGGCAGGGCGCCCGCCCGTCAACCCCCGCCCTCGCACCAGGATTGCACGTGCCACCCCGGCCCTTGGCACTCCCCGACGGAGCCGAACACATAGTACACGCCGAGGATGATTGTCCTCAGCGTTATCGCTGCGCATTCTTCTTCTCCTCATGGGCTGGGAGTCCAGGGTCCTGCACCCTGAATTCCGATCGTTCAAAGTTGACCCATCCTGGCGGATTAGCTGACCCACGGAGATGGTGGTATGGTCAGGGAGGGGCAGCGTTGCTCTCTGAAGACTCGGGCGGGCGTATGTCATTGAAAATCGTAATGGGACTGGGCGTTATGTGTCGGGCTTCTGGTTTATGCCGCAGATGACGCAGATACCGCAGATGAGGAAGACTTCAACGCCTGGCGAGGGAATTTAAGCGGCGTGGCATTCCATTTTCGCGCCGAGTTGAGGTAGACATTCTGTATAAGGGCAGAGCGGTCTGAAGGCTGTCACAGAACTGGTTGATATCCACAAGGCTGTTGTTCTGTCGTATTGGCCGCAACGGGCCTCCCTGTCGCTCTGCTCTTGAACTTCAGCCAGAAGCGCTTGGAACACAAGCGTTTTGTTCGAACACTCGGCCAGGTATCTGCGGAATCTGCGTCATCTGCGGCGAAAAAGTTGTCCGGAATCCCGGCCTGTACCCGGCGCTCCTAAGGACCGGTGCTGGGTCCCTCATGGGTGGCCTTCTCGGGATTGCTAGGCGACGGCTCATAATCGGCAGCCCCGCATGTTGACTGCGACGTCCAGGGAATCCTACCTGAAAACAGCCACGAGCGGCGGACTTATAACAGCAACAATTTCATAGTCTCGGGCCAAACATACCTGCTGACTGACCACGATGGGGGTGCTCTTACTGGCCTACCTGACTCTTCTCGCCGTATTAGCCGTGGTAACCGTCCCCCTGCTGTACGGTCACCCGCTTAGACCGTATCTGCCCATCTTTTTTGTCGGGGGTGCTCTCTGTACGTGCACGGAGGGCGTGGTCGGGATTCTCCTTGACGTCTACGACATGAGAGCAGGTCTGCTCGCAAATTACACGCGGGATACGATATTTGCCTGCCTTCTGACAAGCGGCTTCATCCACCCGCTGATGGCCGTGCTGTACGTCCGCCTCGCTCCCCGGAGCCCTCGCCTGCTGGCCATCGTGGCTTCTGTGCTCTTGGGATTGCTGGAGGTCTGGTTCGTCTGGAGTGGACACGTGGTGTATAAAGCGTGGCATCCAGCCGCCAGTGCGGTGTTCTATTTTGCTTTCTTTTGGACCATGTGGAACCTCCACTCTGGCCGCCTGAGGGTCCCTTCTTGGGTGTTCGTGTTGAGCATGGCCTTCTGGCTGCTCGTCAACCTCAGCGATCTCTTGCAGGGTGTTCTTGGGCTGTGGCATTTCCCACTGACCATGAAGGGAGACGAGATCTCAGGCAGTCACCTCGCCTCAAACCTCTATTCCGTTGCAGTAGTGATTCCCGTGTCCATGGTTGCCGCGCTGGTACCAGCACAATGGCCTCGTGTGATACTTGTGGCAGGTGGCGCATTGGGTCTTGTGATTGCCGAGGCTCTCATGCTGGCTACCGGCCAATTGATGTTTGAGACTTGGAATCTTTGGCTCTCGGCCGCACGTTACTCTTTTGGCGTGGGCGCCGTGTGGTTGTTTGCTTGGTGGTTGCACCGTGGGGACACGTTGACGGTCCCAAGATGGGAGCCCCCGCTTTGAAGGTGACGTCAGTCGGGGTTCATCGACCATCCGGTGTTCACCCTGCTCGGAAGCTGGTTAATTACAGCCGGAACAACCGCTCAGACATAAGCCCCCCAGGCATAACGAACGGTCTACGCCCCCTTTACCGACCCGTTCCTCCGCTCGTACGGCATCGGCCCGTCGACGCCGCCCTCGCACCAGACCTGCAAGCATCCCCCTTCGCGGGACGTGCAAAATGAGAGCGAGCATAAGGAAAGCCCGGACCGAGTTGATCGGTCCGGGCTTCCTTGTGACTTACTCCCCGGCCTTGAGCCGCTGTTCGGCCCGGCGAAGGGTTACGGTCGCCGGCTCCATGCCCGCCCAGAACAGGGCGAGCTCACGGCCCAGGAGCTGAAGCTGCCGCCGGTCACCCAGGGCGTCCAGCAGGTGGGCGTAGGGCATGGTGTGCTGGAAGGTAAAGTACCCCGCCGGATGGATCGAGGGGTTGATGTTGCTGCGCGCCTCCGCCACCCGCTTGAGCACCGGGATCGAGCAGCCCTCCTGCTTGAGGAACTGCTGGGTCGACTCCTGCAGGAAGTACCGCACCAGGCCCTGGGCCAGCTCCTGCTGGCGGCTGCGGGCGCTGACCGCGATGCCCATGGTCAGGAGCAGTGTGCCCTGCACCCGGCCCCGGGGCGGCTCGGCGACGTCCCAGGGGAAGTCCAGGTCGAAGAAATCGTTCATGTAGTAGTAGGTGGTCAGGACCATGGCCGCCCGTCCCCGCACGAAAAGGTCCTCAGCGGCGTGGTCCATGCCGTTGCCGTACACCGGGGAGACCCCGTGCACGTCCATCAGATCGGCGGTGAATTGGACCGCCTCCAAGAGCTGTGGGGTTTGGAGGTTGGGCACGCGCCTCTTCGGCACCTTCAGATGAACCCCGCTCTGCATCAGCCACACCGGCCAGCGGTTGAGCGACGACGAGAAGCAGAAGCCGTACTGGTTGGCGTCTCCGCCCCGGTCCACCCTGAGCCGGGTGGCGTTCTTCACCAGGTCGTCCCAGGTCCAGGTGCCGTCCGGATAAGGGACGCCGGCCCGGTCGAAGAGCTGCTTGTTGTAGCACATCACCACCGGCGTGAAGACGATGGGCATGGCGTACAGACCCTTGCCGCTCTCGAAGGCGTCGAAGACCTGCGGGTAGCTGTCGCGCTCGGTCCGCCAGCCCGGCGGCAAGAAGGGCTCCAGATCCAGGAGGTCCTCGTCCGGCCGGAAGTTGTGGAAGTCGTGCTCGGTGACGAGGAAGGCGTCGAGGCCCCCCTCCTCGGCCAGGTCTGCCACGGTCTGGGAGTAGGTCTCCGACGAGGAGATCCGCACCACCTGCACCTTGACCAGCGGGTGCTGCTGCTGGAAGATATCCAGCGCTTTGAGGATCTTATTGAGCTCCAGGCCCGGCACGTAAACGCCGACCTTGAGGGTCTTCAGTTCGGGCGAGGTGTTGAGATTGGGGGAGACGAAGTTGCCCTTGCCGGCCACCTTGTAGATGAGGCCTTCGTGGACCAGGGCGTCCAGGGCCTTGCGCACCGAGCTGCGGCTGATCTCATAGATCTCGCAGAGCCGGTTTTCCGAAGGGATCATCTCGCCTGGCTTGATGGAGCCCTTCAAAATGGCGTGCTTGAGTTCCTTGGAGAGCCTGGAATAGGCAAAGTCGTCTCTACGGCTTATCCCTTGATTCATGAAGCGGCCCCCTTGCAGCGCGCACTAACCAACTTTTACTATACCAATTACTGTACACACATGCACGAAAAATCCGATGAGACCATCAGTCTTTCAGCCAGTGATCAAGGAAGCGGTAGGCCATCTGCCGGATCGGCTCCGGAAAGTCATGCCCTCCGGTGCCCATCAGCCCGACGTAGCGATCGCCGTGGCCCAACCACTCATACAGCCGGGCGAGCTCCAGGCTCGCTGCGGCCACCTGTTGCCAGTGCGGAAAGATCCGGTCGGTCTGGCCGAACCAGTTGAAGAACGGGGTCGGGGCGCCGAGCGCTGCGATCTCGTGGAGCTCGAAGGGCACGATGCCCTGGTTGATGGAATCGCTCAGCTTCGGCAGGTGCGAGAACCACTCCCGCCGGCCCCACCGGTGGGTCTCCTTATCCCCGGCGAAGGGGCTCAGCCCGCAGCTGCTCACCACAGCCCGGATCCGGCTGTCCACCCCGGCCAGGAAGAAGGCGTTATAGGCCCCCAGCGAGTGGCCGATCGCCCCGATGCGGGCGCCGTCCACCATGGGGAGCGAGCAGAGCAGGTCCAGCCCGTGCAGGTGGTCGGTCAGCATCTTCCCGACGGCCGACCAGCCCGGGTTCGCCTGGTCAAAGGGGGCGGTGCGGTAGGGCTCGGCGCCGGGAAAGACCCGCTCTCCGGCGGTGATGGTGTCCGGGGCCAGCACCACATAGCCCCGGGCGACCAGTTCCAGCCCGTACCGGCGGTTCTCCCGGCCCTCGGGCGTGGCCACATCGGCCTTGCCCTCGTTGGCGGTGGGATGCAGCGCCAGCACAGCGGGCATGGGCTCTGCAGGTTGCTCTGTGGGGATCAGCAGGTAGGCGGTCACCTCATCGCCGCCAGCGGTGGCGTAGGCGATGTGCAGGCGGGTGTGGCCGGCCCCGGCGGTCTCGCCGAGGACCCGGTAGGTGGGCGCCACCCGGGGCGGCAGGCCGCCCATCACTTCCATCCAGGCGGCGTGGATTCGGCTGCGCTTGGCGGCCCAGTCCTCGGGGCTCGTCAGTCCCGCTGTGAGCGAGGGAAGCCCCTCTGCGTGAAGCTTTGAAAGCTCGTAGGTCATGATCACTCCTCCTCCGGAAGGCTGAAGCTCCATAGGTGGCTGCCAGAGGCGAAGTAGATCCGGCCGTTCAGGATGGCCATCCCGGCGGTGGCAGGCGCCGACGGGACGGCGAGCAGGGTGTGAGCGCCGCTCTCCGGCTCCAGCCGCAGGATCGCTCGTTGCAGCAAGGCATAGAGCCTGCCGTCCGGGCCGAAGCGCAGGCCATCGCGCACCACGGGGCCGTACAGTGACAGGTCCTGACTATACAGCACGGCCTGTTCCGCAGGGTCGAAAATAAAGTAGAGCGAGTCGCCGGTCAGGGCGTGGACCCTGGCCCCTGCGTCGACGGCCAACAGTGCGATCTCACGGGCGCCGGCCACCGGCACGCAGCGCCAGAGGACCTTGCGGGTAGCCCAGTCGAGGCGGTAGAGCTCGCCCTCCTTCGCCTTGGGCTCGGCGCCGCCCGGGGTCAGCACGCTGGTGCCGCCGATCAGGTCGCCGCCGGGAAGGGCGCCCAGGCACAGGGTCGAGTGATACGGGAGCAGTTCGGCGTTGGGGAGCAACTCGTCCCGGCCGGTCTGCAGGTCGTAGATCGCCAGCGCACCGCCCACCTGGCCGTACCCGCCGAAGCCACCCCAGATCACGTGGCGCCCGTCGGGATGGGCGAAGGCGCAGCGGGGACGGTGGATCTCTTCATGCGAGATGGTGAGCCGCGGATTCGCCGGCGCCACGGGCAGAGCCGGGTTGAGCAGGTGAAAATGCCCACCAGCGTAAGCAGCACCGGCCAGGACTCCCCCCTGGACGGCCCAGGCACAGATGTTGCCGCCGCCGCCCCCCTCCACCACGCGTCCGCCCCAGCCCACCAGGCGCCCCTCCGCGGGGCGGTAGCTGTAGAGCTGAAGCGGGTGCATGGAGGTGCCGTACAGGTTTCCGTCTGGCCCGGCCACCATGGGCGCCAGCGCGGCGCCCTGGCTCTCGTAGTTCAGCGTCACCGTCCAGGTGCGGCCGGTGTCAGGCGCATGGAACCGGGCTTCATGCTCCGGGAGGTTCAACTCCAGAAGTTCGCACGAAGCGCCAAAGCTGCCGTAGATGCGGCTGTAGCCAGTGCCGGTGTAGGTGGGCGGGGCCACTTCCGTCACGGACACCCCCCCGCCGGCGTAGAGCCCCAGCCATCCCTGGCCGTAGTGCCCGTAAACCTGGCCGTCCGTGCCCCGGTGGACGTGGCCCGTGCCCTTGACCCGGGCCTCATGAGGCATCAGCTGGCGCCGCTCGCCGGTGGCCGGGTGGAAGGCGACCAGGTTCATCCGCTCGGTCCCGATGCCCGCATAGACCCAGCCGTCGCTATCCACGGCCAGGTGGTACGGATACTTCTCGCGCGGATCGAGCTGGCCGTAGTGCGTGAAGCCGCCTGAGGTGAAGCTGAAGAGCTGGCAGTGCGGGTAGCTCGCCCCATAGATGGTGCCGTCCAGCCCCTCCGCCAGGGTGAAGGCGGCGATCTCCTCGCCGGGGGACGGGCGCCCGTGGAAGCGCCAGGCCGGCTCGAAGGGGTCGAGCATCATGAACAGGGGGCCGGCGCCCGTGTAGTACATGCCATCCCGGCCGCTCAGCGAAGTGAAGGGGTAGTCGATCAGCCCCTCCGGAAAGGGGAGCTGCGTGCAGGCGCCCCCTTCGGGGTCGACGACCAGCACCCAGCCCCGGGCGGCCACCACCAGGCGGCGGCGCCCGTCGGGGTGGACGCAGAGCGCCGCTGAGCGGGACTCATCGGCCGGGGCGGGGATCCCGTGGTCGACAAAGCGCCGATCAGACATGGGTGCGCTCCCGCTCCATACCGGTATCGGACAGGGTCCAGCGGTCGACCCAGCCCGGGCCTTCCACCGTCAGCCGGATCACCGAGCCTTCGGCCACCGGCTCGGAGACCCGCAGCGCCGGCGCCTCGCGCCCGGGCGCCGTCACCAGGATCCACAGGAAGTCCTCTTCAGCTGTGGGCGCCGCCGTGCCGATGCGGACGAAGGGGCCCCACTCCTCGGCGCCCTGGACGATGTCCTGGCGCAGGGTGCCGGAGGCCGGGAGGATCAACTCACCGCTGACCGAGGCATTCGGCTTGGTGATGGCGAACCGGCGGCCCTCCACAGCCAGGGTGGCAGTCGTGTCGGTGTGGACCAGCAGCTCGGGCGCCCCCGGCTCCGCCAGCCGCACGGTGTCCCGGATCAGCACGTACTCGGGCTTGGCGAAGCCGATCTGCCGGTGCCAGGACTCGACGCCCTCGTACGAACCCGCCGCCTCGCCGCCGACGTAGTCGAAGCCGGGGGTCGATGCGTAGCCCGTCACCCGGGCGCCGCCCTTGCGGACCTGGCCCTTGCCGTTCACCAGCAGAGCGTTGTGGCCCAGGGTCCCCTCGGTCACGTCGTTCTTGGGGCCGGGGTTGTAGTCCTGATAGCCGGGGTCGGTGATCAGCCACTCGCCGGCCACGTTGAGCACGAAGTGGTTCTGGTCGAAGTGGTTGTGCCCCAGGCCCGACGGGCTCGACTGGAAGGCCAGCAGGGTGTCGTGCGGCGCCCAGCCTGTGCGCAGGGCGACCCAGCCGATCCGCTGAAAGTGGGCGGAGAGCGGCAGGCCCAGCTCCTCGGGCGAGGTGACCGGCGTCTCCCGGCTCAGGTACATAAAGCCGACCTGGGTTCCCTTGGCCGCCCCGGTCTCCCTGAGGTACCAGCCGGCGAGGCCGTCCTGGTTGTTGTAGGCCATGGTCGACATCGATGTGGCAAAGTAGTTGACCAGGCTGGCGTCGCTGAAATTGACCAACCCCTTGGCGCCGGGCGCCAGGAAGTAGGCGATCCAGGGGGCGATCTCCTTCGTCACGTAGGGATGGCGCATCAGGTCGCCCCGGCCGGTCACCCGGAGCAGGGCGTCGCCGAAGTTCATGGCATGGTTCATCGTCACGTTGGTATACAGCATGCCCTCGGTGTCACGGCTGGTCAGGCGCAGGTCGAGCCACCACTTGAAGTTCTCGATCGCCCGCTCCACGCCGGCCTCGGCCTCGGGCGCCTCGCCTAGCAGCACCAGGGAGACGTAGCCCAGGGCGCTGGCCCGCACCATGTGGATGTTGTGGTCCTGCCGCTTGGCGGTGTCCCGGTAGAGCGGGATCAGACCCAGCCGGACCAGGGAGCGCCGAATCTTGGCCCGCTCGGCGTCGGTCAGCAGGTCATAGACCTGGTCGTACACGGCGCTGACGCCCTGCACGATGTAGCCCGTGTCCAGGCAGGTGCTGCTCCAGCTGCAGTTGTAGGTCGGGTCGCTCCAGGCTTCCCAGTCGCAGAGCGCCAGGGCATAGTCCCGTGCCCGCTCCCCGAAGGCAGCCTCGCCGGTCATGGCGAAGGCCATCGCCAGCGCCTCCATGCGGATCTTGAACTGGTTGGACATGTGGGTCCAGTACGGGTACCGGCCCGCCGTGAACCCGGGGGGGTTGGTCAGGAACTCCGGCGGCCTGGGCGGCACGGCGAAGGTGATCGGCTTGTCGCCGTAATAGGTGAAGGTGATGCTGGTCTCGGTCAGGTAGCCCCTGGCGCTCTCCTCCACCTTGGCCCAGCCGTCCCGGAAGCTGCCGGTGAACGGGTTGGGCTCGGCGTCACGGGCCTTGATGCGCAGCTGCTCCAGTTCCTTGGCGGTAAAGAATAGCCGTGGGTGTGTCATCTCAGGCCAGCGCCTCCTCACGGAAGATCAGGGAGGTAGCACGGGATACCTGCCGGGCGACCACCTGATGGCCGCGCACGCGGATCAGGGCGAAGCGGGCGTCGGTGGTCAGCTCCAGCTCGGGCAAGGTGTGCTTCTCGCCGTCGCCAAGGAAGTGAATGTCGTAGCCCAGGGCGTGGAGAACCCGGTAGCACCGTACGCTACCGCCCACGGACCACGCCTGGAGGCGCATCGCCCCCAGCTGGGAGCTATAGCGCTCGTAGGGCGCCAGCAGGCAGGCGAACTCCGTCCCCTCCCCCTGGGCATGGGCCGGGGCAGACTCCTCGCCCAGCTGCTGCACCGCCTCACCGCCGCTCTGGCGGGGGGCTGAGCCGACGACTACCTGAACCCCCGTGTCTGCGGTGGTGAACGCCGGGCGAACTGCGCTGAGGTCGCTGATCAGCCAGTAGCCCGGCAGGTCGCCGACCGGCTTGACGAAGAGCACGGTGCGCTCCCCGGAGGACAGGGCGTCGAGGAAGAGACCTGTCGTCCATAACGAAGCGCCTGCTGGTGCAAGGCCGGAACCACTGGCCACGAACCTGCCATATGCATGGGCCGTAAAGGTGCCCGACCCGTCGATCCGCATGAAGTGCGCCCGGGCAGACCAGTCGCTGCGCATCACAGCACAGGCGGGATCAGTGATGTGCACCGAGGTGAAAGCGGGGGGCAAGGGCATCTGGCCCTCGGGCACGGGGCGCCCCTGCATGGCCAGCGGCCACAGGTACTCGCCCTGCTTGAGGCGAACGGCGCCCTCCGCAAGGAGCTGTGCGGCATCATCGTAACCCGGTGCGAGGCCGTCGGGCCCAACCGTGGCGAGAAGCAAGTCCAGGCTGCGGATCTCCACCGATTATCGGCTCCTTCCAAGAATCGTTCGGGGAGAACGCCGCTGCTGGCGACGTTCTCCCCGGGCGGGTCGGCACAGGTTACTTCTTGCTGGGATCCATCCAGACGTCCGCAAAGTAGAAGCGGCCGTTCATGAACGGGTTGAACTTCAGGTTCTGCACGCTGGGCTTGACCAGCAGGAAGGCCTTCTGCCAGAAGAGCGGAATCAGCATGGCGCTCTGGCGGTCCCAGGCCTGGATCTTCTTGAAGAGCTCCAGCTCACGCTCGGGCGTGGCGCCGGCGTAGATCTCCTCGAACCACTTGGCGTACTCCTGAGCCTCGGCGCCGGGCTTGGTCGCCAGCATGTCGGCGTTGTCCTTGGTCATCTGGGCCTTCTTGGCGGCATCCTTCTCGGCGGCGATCGCGGTGGAGGTCTCCTGGTACTTCACGCGGTCGGCGGCCGAGAGCAGGTGGAAGCGGGCGGTATCCTTGGCGGCCAGCGTGTGGATCACACGGGGGCTGGCGTAGGAGACCTGGTAGGCGGTGCTGAAGACCGAGACCTGGCCCTCGGGCTGAATGGCGTTGCGCTTCTGGGCGAAGGCGCCGGACTCCAGCGCCTCGATCTCCACCTTCAGGCCGAGGTTCTTCTCCCAGGCATCCTTGATGGCGAGCACGAAGGCGGGCGGGTTGACGCCGTTGACCAGGAAGTGGATGGGCGGGGCGCCCTTGCCGTCGGGGAAGCCGGCCTCAGCCAGGGCAGCCTTGGCCTTGGCCACGTCGTACTGCAGGCCCAGGCTGTTGTCGTGGCCCGGCACGCCCTCGGGAATGGTGACCCAGGCCGGGGTGGCGGTGTTCTTCATGACGGTGGAGGCGATCTGGGCCTTGTCGATCGACATGGCCAGGGCCTGGCGGAACTTGCGGTTGTAAGCGGCGGGGTCACGGTTGATCGGGAAGTTGATCAGGTCGTAGTTCTTGATGTTCAGCTCGGTCAGCTGGCCCTTGAACTTGGCGTCGTTGCGGACCACGTCGAGGTCCTGAATGCCAACCTGCATGATGTCGGTCTCGTTGTTCTCATAGCCCAGCAACTGCGCGGCGTTCAGGTAGAGCACCACGCGGTCCAGCTTGGGCTTCTCGCCCCAGTAGTTGGGGTTGGGCACGAGCTCGATCTTGGTGTTCAGCTCGTACTTGTCCAGCTTGAACGGGCCGTTGCTGGCGAACTTGTCCAGCTCGGTCCACTTGGCAGCGTGGGTCTCGATCACCTTCTTGGGCACGGGCAGGGCGGTGGGCAGGGCCAGGGTGATCAGGAAGTCGCTGGCCGGGTTCTGCAGGGTCAGCTCCAGGGTGTTGGCGTCGATCGCCTTGGCGCCCAGATCCTCGAGCTTGGCCTTGCCGTCCTTGTAGGCCTGATAGTTGTTCAGGTAGGTCGGCGCCCAGGAGACGAAGGCCTTGGTGGCCGGGTCGACCAGGCGGCGGTAGGCGAAGACGAAGTCATCGGCGGTGACGGGATCACCGTTGGACCACTTGGCGTTCTTGCGCAGGTGGAAGGTGTAGGTCTTCTTGTCGGCGGAGATGTCCCACTTCTCGGCGAGGGCGGGCCGCACGTCGGTGAAGTTCTTGGTCTCATCGAGGCGGACGAGGCCCTCAAAGAGGCCGTCCATGCCCAGCCAGAGGCCGAAGGCGTTCATCTGGGGGTCGATGGTCGCTACGTTGGGGTAGTGCAGGCGCAGGGTGCCGCCCGCCTTGGGACCGGTGTCCTCTTTCTTTTCGGTGACGGCGCCGGTGTTCGGGTCGACGGTCTTGCTGGAGCAGCCTGCGAGCACCACAAATGCCAGCAGAGCCATCCATGCGGCGATCAACCTGGTCCGTCGGTGCATAGTTGGTAGCCTCCCCATGTGTGTGTTGGGAGCCGGGCCTAATCAAACTGAATGCGGGGGTTCAGGAACCGGTAAGCCACATCGACAGCGAGGTTCATCAACATCAGGATCGCAGCGTAAAACAGGGTCGAGGTCACCAGCATCGGGTAGTCACGGGACTGGGCAGCACCGGCGAAGAACGTGCCCAGCCCGGGGATCCGGAAGATCCCTTCGACGAACACGGTGCCGATCATCAAGGCGCCGAGCTGAGGCCCGAGCACCGTGATTAGCGGGATGAGCGAGTTGCGCAGGGCGTGGCCCACGACCACCCGGAAGTAGTTGCCGCCCTTGGCCCAGGCGGTGCGGATATAATCCTGCTTCAGGGCGTCCAGGAGGCTGCTGCGGACATAGCGGGCGATCGTGCCAATGGGGGCGAGCGCCAGCGAAATGACCGGCATGATCAGGTGCTTGGGCTCGCCCCAGCCCTGGGTGGGCAGCCAGCGGAGCCACAGCGAGAAGAAGAACATCAGAAAGACGGCGATCACGTAAGCGGGAATCACCTGGCCGAGCATCGAGAGGAACATGCCCAGGTAGTCGACCCAGGTGTTTCGTCGCAGGGCGGCCAGGATTCCCAGCGGGACACCGATCACCACCGCCAGCGCCACCCCGGCGAAGGCCAGGGAGGCCGAGGTCGGGAAGGCCGCCGAAATGATCGTTTCAATATCCGTGCGGGGGTAGCGGAACGAAGGCCCGAACTTGAAGACCACGGCATCCTTCATGAACAGGTAGTACCGCTTGTAGACCGGGTACTCGGGGTTGAACTTCTCTTGCCAGTAGGGCAGGGCGTGCTGGGTCGACTCCCAGGAGGTGCCCTGCGCCTCCCGCTGGATGCGCTCTACGTCCAGAAAGTCGCCGGGCGCCGCCTCCATCAAGAGAAAGGTGACCGCCGAGACCATCAGCAGGGACACTACGATGAAGCCCAGACGCCGTGCGACGAAGCGCAGCAGGCCCATCAGCCCACCTCCTGTAGAACTCAGAAGCAGCGGTTACAGCAGGTGGCAGGCGGCCTCGTGGTCGGGGCCGACGGTCTGCGTGACCGGCACCTGCTGCCGGCAGATCTCTTTGGCCAGGGGGCAGCGGGTATGGAAGCGGCAGCCCGAAGGCGGGTTCATGGGGCTCGGGATCTCGCCGGTCAGGGCGGTCAGCTCCGAGGTGATATCCCCGATCCGTGGCACCGCTGCCAGCAGCGCCTTGGTGTAAGGATGCGCCGGCCGCTCGTAGACCGACTTGGTCGGCCCCTGCTCGACCAGCTGGCCCAGGTACATCACGCCGACCCGGGTGCTGATGTGCTCCACCACGGCGAGGTTGTGGGCGATGAAGACGTAAGTCAGGTTGCGCTCCCGCTGCAGGTCCTCCAGGAGGTTCAGCACCTGCGCCTGGATCGAGACGTCCAGCGCCGAGACCGGCTCGTCGAGGAAGACCAGCCTGGGGTTCAGCGACAGGGCCCGGGCGATGCCAATGCGCTGCTGCTGACCGCCGCTGAACTCGTGGGGGTACGAATC
Source organism: Symbiobacteriaceae bacterium (assembly GCA_050789255.1). Lineage (GTDB taxonomy): Bacteria > Bacillota > Sulfobacillia > Symbiobacteriales > Symbiobacteriaceae > JBOZRQ01. Next base: position 171,726 of record JBOZRQ010000060.1, on the reverse strand, counting down.
GGCGTTGTCCGGGTTCACCCCGACCAGCTCCAGGAGCCGTCGGGCCTCCGCCTTGCGCTCGGCGGCCGTCCCCACCTTGTGGATCCGCAGGGGCTCGGTCACCGCGGCGCCCACGGTCATGTGGGGCGGCAACGATGCCAGCGGGGACTGGAAGACGATCTGCATCTCCTTGCGGAGGGGGCGCATCTGCGCTTCGGGAAGGCTGAGGATCTCGCGGCCCTGGTATTGCACCGAGCCCGAGGTGGCATCGATCAGCCGGAGGATCAGGCGGGCCAGGGTCGACTTGCCGCTGCCGCTCTCGCCGACGATGCCGAGGGTCTCCCCCTCGCTGAGCTTGAAGCTGACGCCGTCGACGGCCTTGACCGTGCCGCCCCGGCTGGGAAAGTGCTTCTTGAGGTCCTTCACTTCCAATAAGGTCGTCATGAGGAGGCCTCCCAGCAGGCGACGCGCTGCCCTGGCTTGATCTCGACCAGCGTGGGCTCCTCCTGCCGGCACCGCTCCGTCGCAACGGCGCAGCGCGGGTGGAAGTGGCAGCCCTTGGGCGGGTCGATCAGGCTGGGCGGGGCGCCGGGGATCGAGGTGAGCCGCTCGTGCCCCCGCCCGAGGTCGGGCGTGGCCCGCAGCAGGCCCCGGGAGTACGGGTGCGATGAGCCCGAGATGAACTGGGACCGGTCGGCGGTCTCCACGATCTTGCCGGCGTACATCACGGCGATGCGGTCACAAACGCGGGCGGCGACGCCCAGGTCGTGGGTGATCATGATCATCGCCATGCCCAGCTTCTCCTGTAGGCTCTTCAGCAGGTGCAGAATCTGGGCCTGAATCGTCACGTCCAGCGCCGTGGTGGGCTCGTCGGCGATCAGCAGCTTGGGGCTGCCGGCCAGCGCCATGGCGATCATGACGCGCTGGCGCATGCCGCCGCTGAACTGGAAGGGGTACTCGTGCACTCGCTGACGGGCAGACGGGATGCCTACCTGCTCAAGGAGCTCCACGGCCCGGTCCATCGCCTCATGCTTGCCGCACATGTCGTGCCAGAGCATCACTTCGGCGATCTGCCTGCCCACGGTGATCGTGGGGTTCAGCGAGGTCATGGGATCCTGAAAGATGACGGCGATCTCTCTGCCGCGCACCTTCTGGATTTGGGCCGGGCTCTGGTCAAGCAGGTTCCGGCCATCGAAGAGCACCTGCCCGCCGATGATCTTTCCCGGGCTCTTCACCAGCTGGAGCAGCGAGTAGACGCCCACGCTCTTGCCGCAGCCGCTCTCGCCGACGATGCCCAGGGTCTCGCCCTGCCCCAGCGAGTAGGAAATGCCGTCGACAGCCTTGACCACGCCGTCGTGGCGGTAGAAATAGGTGCGAAGATCCTTTACTTCAAGCAACGGCGCCATCGCATAGCCCCCCTGTAGCTAGTCATGGGAGTCGAGGGCGTCCCGCAGCCCGTCCGCCACATAGGTGAAGGCGAGCAGCGTCAGCGCGAACGAAGCGGCCGGGTAGATCAGCAGGTGGGGCTGGCTGCGCAGGTAGGGCAGCCCGACCGTGATCAGATTGCCCCAGGTCGGCATGGGCGGCTGTACGCCCATCCCGATCACCGAGAGGGCCGATTCGACCATCATCGCCCGGGGGATGCCCATGCCGATGGTGACGAGGATGGCGCCCCAGGTGTTGGGGAGCAAATAGCGGAAGATGATGTCGAAGTGCGGGGCGCCGGCCGCCCGGGCCGCCTCCACGTACTCCATCTGCTTGAGCGCCAGGACCTGGCCCCGCACCAGGCGGGCCATGCCGACCCATGAAGTCACGCCGATCGCGATGAAGATCGTAATCAGGCCGCGCCCCATGATCGCCACCAGCACCACGTTGAAGAGCAGGCTCGGGAAGGCGAACATCATGTCGGTAAAGCGCATGATGACGTTGTCCACCTTGCCGCCCATGTAGCCGGCGATGGCGCCCACCGTGCAGCCAAAGAGCAGGGTGATCAGCTCGGCGCCGAAGGCGATGAGGATGGCGTTGCGCAGGCTGTAGATCAGCCGGGAGAACAGGTCCCGCCCGAGCTCATCGGTGCCGAACCAGTGAAGCGCCGAAGGCCGTTGCCAGGTGGCGGCGTAGTCGACCTTGTCGAAGGGGTAGGGCGCCAGCCAGGGCCCCAACAGGCCGACGACGAGGAGCACGAGCACGAACCCCAGGCCGACCACGGCGAACCGGTTGCGCTGGAACTTGCGCCAGGCCCGGCGCCAGTAGGACTGCTTGGAGGCAGGGCGCCCGGCCGGGACGCTGAGAGGAGCGCTACTCACGCTGTCGACCTCCTTTTAGGTGAGGGAGGCTGTGGGTACCGGGAGCTCCAGCATGTTCTCGCCCGGCTGCAGGTCGGCGGTGAGCACGAAGGCGGGCAGGCCGTGGAAGTCGCTGTTGGCGCACCCGGCGCCGGCGGGGAGCACCACGCTGAGGCGGGCGCCGGTCACGGCTTCCGGGCTGTGGACCTTGCATTGGAGGCGACCTGCGACGCTTACTACCTCCACCGTGATCCTGCGCCGCAGCCGCTCCCAGCGGTTGATCGCTTCGCCGGTCCACCACTGCAGGCCCGCAGCGTAGCCGTCGGCCACGACCCGGCGCATGCACTCCTGCACCTCGGGGCGGAAGTGGATGTGGTTCTGATGGAACAGGAAGTGCGCGACGCCACTATGCTTGAGCGCCATGGCGATGATCTGCTCGGCGATCACGTAGGGGGCGGTCAGCCAGAGGTCCTGGGTCTGCATCGGGACCTCCAGGACGTTGAGGTAGCGCTGCTCCTCGGCGTCGAAGGGGAACCAGGGCAGGCAGGAGCCATTGGCGTAGCCCACGTTGCCCCGCTTGGACGGGCCCTTAGTCTGATCGCTCGGAATCCCCGCCTGCTCAAGCCAGCGGAAGAACTCCAGCTTGCCTTCCCAGCGGGTGTAGTGGTTCTTGTTGGAGATGATCTCCCCCACCCCGGCCTCGGCCTTCAGCCAGGCCAGCTGGCGCAGGAACTCCTCCCGGCCCCAGAACCCGCCGTCCAGCGGCAGGGCGTTGTAGTGCAGGGCGATCTCGTGCCCGGCCGCCTTGATATCCTCGTAGGTCTGGCGCAGCCACCGGTCGGGCCAGTTCGGGCCGATCATGACGCACCAGGTCGTGTTGATCCCGAGCTCCCCCACCACCTTGAGCGTGGTCTGGGCGGCGGCGTCCAGGTTCAGGTCGGAGTCGTGGGAGATCAGGCCGACCGCCTTCAGCTCCCCGGGCCAGTAGTCCAGCCGGGCGACCTGCCCGGCGGACTCGGTCACGGCCCAGCAGACCGCCTTCAGGAGCAGCTCACGGAGCTCATCGGCGATGGGCTGCATGAACCAGGGGGTGTCGCCCTTGGGGTAGTTCGGGTGCTTGCCGGGGCAGTCGGCGACCGCTTCCAGCAGCTGTTGCTGCTCCCGGTCGTGCTCGTAGGAGAGCACCAGGCCGTCGTCGCACTTGAGGATCTGCTCGTCGATGGGGCAGGTGCCGTCGGGCGCCGGAACGCCGTCCTCCCAGACCGGGGTGCCCAACTGGATGTGCAGCACCGAGTGGGGCAGGTCGGGGCCGATCGCTACGGTCACGCCTTTCCCGTGCTTACGGACGACCACGGTGTCATGGCAGGTGGCCTGGCGGTTTTCGTCGTCGAGGCGCCCGATGGAAGTGCCGCCCTGGGCGTGAAGCGCCCGGCCTCCAAATACATGTAGCGAACTTGTCAGACCGGCGGTCACCGGATGGTTGGGGGCGACCCGGAGGTAGCCCTCGGTCAGGTGCTCGCCGGCGACGGCGCCCAGCAGGTCGTCCAGGCCGGCGGTGCCGCCCGTGACCACGAGCGCCCCGCCCCCCTCCACGTAGCTGCGGATCCGCTGCTGCTGCTCGGCGGTCAGCTGGAGGCTGCCCGGGAGCACCAGGGCGCCGCCCCAGTCATCGCCATCTTGCAGGGTCTTGATGGACTGCCAGGCGATGCCCGCGTGGCTGAAAATCTCTTCGGTGTAGCGGAAGGTGGAGCTTCCGCTACGGTATAGGCTGATCATAGGCCGCCTCCGACCCTGTTGGTTTGAAAGTGGGCTGCGACCTTGCGGAGCGCCCGGACTACGTCGTCAGCGTCCTGGTCGGTGTAGCCTTCGCAGAGCAGAATCCGGAGCATGGAGCCCGCCATGGCCTCGGCGTTCGGGCAGAGCGCTTCCTTATACTCAGCCCCGGTCCGCGTGGTGTAGGGCGAGTTAAAGGGGAAGCCGCTGGTGCCGTAGGTCTGGAGGTCACGCAGGGCGGGGACCTGGTACATGGGGGCGACGTAGCCGGCGTAGGCCGGGACCCCTTCGGCGGTCAGCGCCTTGCAGAACTCGGCGCAGCTGACGCCCAGCGCCCGGCTGTCCACGTGCAGCGGGTAGAGCCAGTAGGTGTGCCGGTCTCCGTCCCGGAGCTGCGGCGCCCGCAGGCCAGGAATATCGGCGATGGCGGCGTCGATGCGGGCAGCGGCGGCCCGGCGGCGCTCGATCACGCCGTCCACCTTCTTCAGCTGCGCCCGGGCGACGGCGCCCTGCAGCTCGTTCATGCGGTAGTTCAGGCCCAGGAACAGGTGTGTGCGCAGGTCGCCCTCACGGGGCCAGCCCTTGTCCTGGAAGAGCTTCATGCGCTTGGCGAGGCTCTCGTCGTTCGTGACCGTAAGGCCGCCGTCGCCGGCGCTCATGTGCTTGGACTGCTGGAGGCTGTAGCAGCCGATGTGGCCGATGGTGCCCGTGCTGCGCCCCTTGTAGCGAGTGCCGAAGGCCTGGCTGCAGTCCTCGATCAGGATGAGGTTGTGCTGGCGGCAGAGCTCGACCAGGGGATCCAGGTCGGCCGGCGCCCCGAAGAGGTGCACCGCCATGATGGCGCGGGTCCGGGGGGTGATCTTGCGGGCCACGTCCGCGAGGTCGAGGCACCAGGTTTCGGGCTCCACGTCGGCAAAAACCGGCACGCCGTTCTGCGACAGGATCGGGATGATCGTGCCGAAGTCGGTGATCGGGGTGGTAATCACCTCGTCGCCGGGGTTCAGGTTCAGGGCAGCCACCGCCAGATGCAGGGCCGAGGTGCCCGAGGTCGAGGCGACGCAGTAACGGGCGCCGGTCCAGGCGGCGAACTCCCGCTCCAGTTGGGCCACCATGGTGCCCACGTTGCGGTTGAGGCGCCCGGAGCGGATTACCTGGGTCAGAAGTTCCAATTCCTCGTCGCCGAACGTGCGGCCCGAGGCGTCATCGGTGGTGGGAAGGGGCTTGGTGCGCACAGGCGTCCCGCCTGCGATCGCCAGCGTGTCAGGGGTCATGTTAGGACCTCCTCCGCGGACTTTGGTGCATACAAGTTACATACATGTTTTGATGGTGCCGAGGGAAACTCCTACCGGATTTACACCCTTGTAGAAATTTTCTTCAGCCGCCAGAGATTCTGACCATCGGTCGTCGTGCCGTCCACAAAGTAGAAGTTGCCGTCCAGGTCCTGGGCCAGGTAGCGGGAGGGCTCGGTCCGCAGGACGGTCACGGCCCGGCTTTCCCTGTCGATCCGGAAGAAGCGGCCGGCGGCGGTGCCGTAGATGTGCCCGTCCGCCCGGCTGATCTGCATGAAGGCGTCGCGGCCCAGGCCTACCGCGTTCGGGAAAACGAGCTCCGAGTGCACCACCTGGCGCGAGGCCGGGTCGAAGAGGAAGAAGCGCCCCATCGCCCAGCCCCAGAGGCGCCCGTCGGGCCCGGCGATCAGGCTGGTGATGCTGTGGTGGCCCGGGAAGGGCACGGTCTCCCAGAGCTTGGTGCCGGTTGCGGGGTCGAAGGCGAAGAGGCGGGCGTCGTCGACCACGTCCTCGGCGCCCAGGCCGCCCCGGTAGGTCGTCCCGCAGTAAAGCACGCCGCCCAGGTAGGCCAGCGAGACCACACTGTGCCCGGGCACGATGTTCCTGAAGACACGGTGGGATCCGGTGGCGGGCTCGTAGACCGTGAGCGCCCCGCCCCGCTTGCCGTAGTCGGGCACCGTCCCGATGAAGAGCTTGCCGATCTCATCGACCCCGAGCATGGCGTAGGGCCGATCCTGCTCGTGCTCGCTCTTGAGCTCAAAGCGCTGGGTCACGGTGGGCGCCGGGCCGGCGCTGCGCCAGGGCTGGCGGGTGTCATACTCATAGATGCGGGCGCCCGGGTAAATCCCCAGGTAGAGCCGCTCGCCCACGGAAGCGATGCCCTCGCACTGGCTGAGCCGGTGCACCTCGCTCTTCCCCGTGCCGGGGTCGAAGATCCCCATGCCCCCGCCCAGGTAGGCCGAGCAGTAGATCTTGCCGTCGGGACCCAGGGCCAGGGCGTGCAGGGTGGCGGCTGAGATTGGCAGCGCCAGGTGAGTCAGTTCCACCCGCCCGCTCGGTGGGTGATACTTCATGAACCGCCCGGCGTGGTTGCCCACCCAGGCGACCAGGGTCCAGCCCTGCTCCATCTCCACCCAGCCAAAGCCGGCGATGTTGGTGTCCAACTGCAGCAGCGCCTCGGTCTCCAGGGTCCGCAGGTCGAGGGTGTGCAGCTGGAAGCCCCGGGTAAAGTAGACCTTCGGCTCGTAGGGCGATACCGGCGAGACCCCCCGGGACTGGAGGAGCCCCTCCTCCTTGAGCAGGGCGAAGGTGCGCTTGTCCAGGATCAGAAAGCCATGGGTCGGGTCCATGCGCAGCAGCAGCTTCCCGTCCACGATGTTCATGTCGTAGGTGTAGGTGAACCGCTCTGCGCACGGCGCAGGCAGCAGGTTGTCCGACTTCTCGCCGGTAGCCAGGTCGACCCGCACCAGCCAGGCCCGGGCGCCGCCCCCGCCTACGAAGAGCGCATGCTCCTCGGCGTCGTAGGCGACGCAGCGCGGGTACTGGGTGCCCGGGTAGATCTGCCCGAAGTTCCGAAACCCCTTGGCCGGGTCGTACTCGAAGACGTTGCCGTTCGGGTAGGAGCCGCCGTAGACGCAGCCGTCCCGGCCCGCCGCCAGCTCGAAGTACTGGGTCGACTTCCGCAGCCCGATCAGCTGCGCCGGATCCCCCAGGTTCGTGATCTCCCGGGTGGCGGGGTCGTAGCGATACAGGTTCGCCTGGTTGTAGGTGGCAAAGTAGACCAGCCCGTCGCTGGCGACCGCCAGCCCCCAGCCGCCGCCGGTGTCGGGAACGGGGGCCGAGTGGACCAGCTCCCCGGTCTCCACATCAGCCGCCGCGAAGATGGCTGGCGTGCCGGCGATCACCGTGTAGGTGACCGCCCGCCCGTTCTCCACCCCGAACACCCCGCGCATGATCAGTTGGCTGGTCACCTGTGGTCCCAGGTTCTCGAAGGTGTACGCCATGGTCACTTCGCCAGGTACTCGGGCTTGAGCGTCACCCCAAGGCCCGGCTTCTCGGGCACCGGCAGGCAACCGTCCACCACGGCGGAGAGGCCGAAGTCCTCCTCCACGATATCGCCGGCGAAGAGGAAGCCGCCCACCTGCTCGCAGGCGTGGGCCACCACGCTGTTGGCGGCCGCAAAGTGCAGGCCCGCCGCGGTGCCGGGTCCGAACTCCACCATCGAGCCCACCAGGCAGGTGACGCCCGCCGCTTCGGCCACCGCCGCCACCTTCTTGGAGCCGTAGAGCCCGCAGGGCTTCATGATCTTGATGTTGATCACATCGCACGCCTTCAGGCGGATCAGCGTCATGGCGTCATGGTAGCCGAACATCGCCTCGTCCGCCTCGATCGGCACGTCCAGCGCCTCGGCCACCTGGGCCATGCCGAGGATGTTCCACTTGGCCACCGGCTGCTCCACCAGCTCCAGGTCGAACTGCTCCATCTTCCGGAGCGTGCTGATGGCCGTCGCCACGTCGTAGCCCTGGTTGGCGTCCACCCGAATCTTCACGTCCGGCCCCAGGGCCGCCCGGACCTCACGAACCACATCGAGGTCCTTGCGCGGCTCCCTGCCGATCTTGAGCTTGACGGTCTTGAAGCCGTACTTGCTGACGTAGCTGACCGCCTCGGTCACCATCTCGTCGATGCTGCCAATGCCGACCACCCAGGCCAGGGGAATCCGGTCCCGCACCTTGCCGCCCAGCAGCCGGTAGGCCGGCAGCCCGGTCTTCTTGCCCATGATGTCGTAGCAGGCCAGGTCGATCGCCGCTTTAGCGAAGTGATGGCCCGGCAGCACGGCATCCATCCGCTTGTACATCTCCTCCAGATCAAAGGGGTCCATGCCGGTCACGGTGGGGGCCAGGTAGTCGAGCACCCCGTTGAGAATATCCTTCTGGGTCTCGTCCGAGTAGGTGACCATCGGGGCGCCCTCGCCGTAGCCGATGATGCCCTCGTCGGTGTGAACCCGGGTCAGGACATGGTCGCCGACGTGGCTGGCGCCGCCGTTGATGACAAAGGGCTTCTTGTACGGGATCTCGACGGGAATGGCCTCGATCTTGGTGATCTTCATGATGACCTACGCCTCCTGAGGCAGGGTTTGCAGCTCCAGGAACCGGCTGACGCCCGTCCGCTCACGCAGGAAGAGCATCCAGGGGATCAATCCCTCGACGGGATGGAACAGCAGCTGGTGCAGTGCGCGGGCGCTCTTACTGCCGGTGCGGCAGCCGTAGTACTGGTCGGGCAGCTGGAAGAAGGTGTGCATCTGCAGCGACTCGGCGCCCAGCAGGGCGTACTCGACCGCCATCTTCCCGGAGCAGACATCGCCCGTACCGGAAATGGGCTTGAGCGCCATCCCCGCCTCCCGGGCGGCGGCGAGCACCCGCAGGTTCCGGGCCGACAGGTCGGGGCCGCCGTAGGCCACCCCCACCTTGCCCTCGAACTCCTTCGCGGGGTCGAAGAGCCGGTTGAAGAGGACCAGGAAGTCGGCGCCCGGGGCAGCCGCCTGCAACAGGTCGAGCTGGAAGGCGTCCTCGAACATGGCGTTCATCACCTTCATGCCGAGGGTGACCTCGTGGCCCGGCAACGCCTCCCGGATCAGCCGGGGCACCGTCTCCAGCCACTCCACGATCCGGGCCTTCTGGCTGGAGCGGTCATCGCCGGCCAGAGTCGGGCTGAAATCCTTCTCCAGCAAGAGCGGCCCTTCGGCGCCCGCCTCCTGCCAGACCCGGTGCAGCGCCTGCGTGGTGTAGGAGTACTCGCCGCGCTTCCAGGCGGTCTCGCCCGGACCCGGCAGGTGATACTTGATCGAGGGCGCCACCACCATCCCCGCCCCGGCGCCCACGCCCAGGGCCTCCCGGGTGAAGTTCAGGTAGGCGTCGAAGGACTCGTGCCAGCCCCGGCCCTTCCAGGTCACGGTCCAGCCCAGGCGCCCGGTGGACTTGCCGGCGATCGGCTCCACCAGCATCCGGGTCTCCTTGATCGCCCACTCCTTCATGGCCTGATCGCCATGCTCATCCTGGGCGATGGCGGTCTTCAGCACCACAAAGCCCAGGCCGGCCTCCGCATCGGCCTGCACCTGCTTGATGTGCAGCGACAGCTGGCCGCTGGCCTTGCCGAAGGGATTCTTGATCTCCCGGCCGCCGTAGCGCCCGGTGATATCCAGGCCGTAGCGCTCGGCCACATAGGCCCGGGGGTCCGCCGGCAGCGGGCGCTCCCAGTCCTCCTCCACCTTGCGGAGCACGTCGCCGCTCAGTCCATGTACCAGGGGCAGCCGCAACTACTCCACCTCCCCAATCTCACGCATCACCCGCTTGAGACTCTCAAATTCATCTGCGGTCATGCCGGGGCCCCAGGGGTCGCAGGTCGACTCCATCGGGATGACGCCCTGCAGCGCCAGGCTGACGAGCATCTTCTGGATGTAGCCCTCCATGGGCCGCACGAAGGTGACCTGGGCGTAGGCGTCCACCTTGCGGTTCAACTCCATGAAGCGGTGGTAGTCACCCTGCAGATAGCTGGAGATCAGCTGGGCCTGCATCCCCGTGCAGGCGGCGCCCATGCCGATCAGGGCGCCGCGCGCCCCGCACATCAGCGAGTATCCCAGGAAGCGGTCCTCGCCGGTAATCAGCGTCACATCAGGGTGGGCCCTGCGGATCTGGCCCGCCACGTCCTGGTAGGTCATCACCGAATCCAGCGTCGCCATTTTGATGGCCACCACGTTCGGGATCGCCATCAGCTCGTCGAGCACGGCCGGGCTGTAGCTGATGCCGCCCGCCGCCTCGTACAGGTAGAAGAGCACCATGGGGGCGCCGAGCGCGGCCAGCTCCTTGTGGTAGCGCACGATCTCGGCCTCGGGCTTCTCCCGCAGCCAGGACGGTGCGTAGGCCATGATCAGGTCGGCGCCGTCGCTGAGCGCAGCCTCCGCCATGGCGACAGCATCCGGGCCGCCGGCGCCGGCGACGATCGCAGCGCCCTCCGGCAACCCGGCCCGCCACGAGCGGAGCACCTCGCGCCGCTCCCTGGGCGTGAGCATCAGGCCACGGCCTGTGTGCGCCCAGACCGCCACCCCGGTGATGGGCTGCCGGGCCATGTGCGCAACGTAAGCCTCCTGAGCCTGGATATCGATCCTGCGGTCCGCGGTAAACGGGACGGGCACGGCGGGGAACAGGGCGCCCTCCAGGCGATGGGCCCACTGGGTGCGAAGCATGGCGTGACCTCCTTGTTTAGTAACCAAGCCCGACCGGCCCCAGGTTGGAAGCGGTAAGCTTTCCGTCCTGGACGGGAAAGCCAGGCGGATGGTGGGCAGGCAGATACTGGCGGGCGTTGGCCTCCAGCCCTCCCAGGGGGGAGCACCGGGCGGCCAGCCCCAGGGAGTGGAGCAGGGCGATGCCGGGGTTGGTCAGGTCCTGGATGGCGTACGGGCATCCCTTTTCCACCAGGCGCGCCATGGCGAGGAGTGAGGCAGAGTGCCCCTTGCAGGTCTTGAGCACGGCGCCCGACCAGCCCAGGTCCAGGAGCACATCGAGCTCCTCGGGCCGGGACCAGCCCTCGTCGGCGAGGACGGGCTTTAGGCTCGCCGGCCCCGCCATCGACTCCCGGCTGTGCCGGGGCACGGGTTGCTCGACGAAGGCGACGGCGTCCAGTACGTCTGCTGGCAGGCGGTGCAGGTACTCGGTCACGGCATTGGCGCCAGCGTAAGACTCGTTGCCATCGACGCTGAGCACCACGGGGCCAGAAAGCGCCGTGGCGTAGCGGAACACATCGGTGGTGCGGGCTGCGTCGGCGGCAGGGTCGCCGCCGAGCTTGATCTTGAAGCCCCGGATTCCCTCGGTGAGGATCGGGGCGGAAAGGCTTTCCAGCGGGTCGAGAAGGCCGACTGTGTGCATCACGCTCACATGCGGCGCCCTGGGTTGCAGGTGCCTTGTGATGTGCGCCGGGAGCAGGTCATAGCTGCAAGCCCCCACCGCCTTCCCCAGGGCGTCATGGATCGCGGCGTCCGCAGGAGATGCCGCCACAGCGGCGGCCAACGGCGGGACTCCGGTGGGCGGCGGGACCGAGGTGTACCACTGAAGCGGGGTGCGGTAGCCCCCATCCGCCAGCAGCCGGCCCAGGTGCTCCTCAGCCGACCGCTGCATGGCGAGCTCCTTCTCGGCGGGCTCCCCTGGGCCGGGCCACGCCCAGACGTGGCTGAGCAGGATCGCTCCGCGGCCCGTTCCCTCCCGCCCGTCCCGGGTCTGGACCCGGGCGGTCACCGTGAGGCAGGCCGCCGATCGGATCACACCGGAGCCGATCTTCAGGGGCGCGACAAAGGGCAGCATCGCATAGGACGGACTCAGATCCAACAACCTGACCTCCACGGCAACACCACCCTCGCCGAACCTGTATGTAACTTGTATGTACCGTAGCATGATTGATCTATTTTCGTCAATGAGCATTGACAGCTATTTCACATCCGCCCAATACTTAGGGCACACAAGTTCATACAAGGAGAGGACTGCCGTGAGGATTGCAGTCGCCGGCCTGTCGCTGTCCCACCCCGAGGCCTTCTCGACGATTGCCCGCAGCTACGGCGCCACCATCGACTCCGTCTGGGACTACGACCTCCACAAGGCCGCCGCCTTCGCCGCCAAGTTCGGCTGCGAGGTCGTCTCAAGCGTTGCCGCTGCCGCCGCGCGGCGCCCGGACGGTGCGATCATCACCTGCATCAGCGCCGACCATGGCAAGACCGCCCTGCCCTTCCTGGAGGCGGGAATCCCCACGTTTGTGGACAAACCCTTCGCCATCAGCAAGGCCGACCTGGAGCTGCTCTGCGCCGCCGCCGCCCGCACCGGCGCCCCGCTCTTCTCCTCCTCCTCGCTCCGCTTCGCCCGGGACTACGTCGACCTCATGGCCCACCTGAAGGCCGGGCGCCTCGGCACCGTCCTGGGCGGTACGGCCACGGTCTGCCACACCATCGAGGGCTACCTGAGGCCCGGCAACACCTGGCAGGACGAGCCCCACCTGGGCGGCGGCTCGATCATCAACATGGGCATCCATGGGCTCGAGCCCCTGGTCGCGGCCCTGGGTCCCGGCATCGCCTCGGTCTCCTGCCACAGCGGCAAGGTCCACCTCAAGGCCTCCCAGTCGGAGGACATGGCGATGATCTCGCTGCAGTGGGCCGATGGCCGGGTCGCCACCGTCCAGGTGGTCTGCGCCACCCACCCCGGCAGCTACGAGCTGACCGTGTACGGCACCGAGGGCTCGCTGCGGGCCCAGGCGCCGTCCTGGGGCGTCCAGAGCCTGCAGGGCGCCGCCTTCGGCACAGCCGAGCCCACCGCCGACTGGGGCTACAACGGCCTGGTCCGGGCCATGCTCACCATGTTCGAGACCGGCGCCCCGCCCGTCCCCCTCGCCGAGACCCGGGAGATCTCCCTGGCCCTCCTCGCCGCCCGGCTCAGCGCCGCCGAGGGCCGCCGGGTCGCCCTCGCCGAGCTGGCATAGCAAGAGGCCCTGACCGCTTCTCACGGTCAGGGCCTCGTCGCGCTGACAAACCGGGTCTGTCGGCAGATGGTGCATGTGCATGCAAGTCGGCGCATAAGGGCGCCGTCGCCCTTTCGGCTCCGGAGCACGAATGGCGCGCCACCCGATGGAGACGGGGCCGCCTGACGTGCATCCGTGCACGCAGGCGGCCCGTTGAGCAGGTCGGAGTTGACGTCCTGTCAACTCCTCCTCGGGTACGTCTCCACCGGGTGGCGCTCGGCAGGTCGCCGATGGATGCGTCGGGCTTACCCTTCTGCACCACCTTGCATGGTGGATGCACCATTCGCCGCCATCACCCGTTTGTCAGCGGCCTCGTCGCGCTCGCCGCTACCTGTCCACATCCACCACGATACGGCCCCGCACCTGGCCCCGGGTGATCGCCTCAGCGACCGCCGGCGCCTCCTCCAGGCCGACCGTGGTCGACATCGCCGCGATCACGTCGGCCGGCAGCTCCCGGGCCAGCCGCTGCCAGGCCGCCACCCGCCGGGCGGTCGGGCACATCACCGAGTCAACCCCCAGCAGGTTCACCCCGCGCAGGATGAACGGGAAGACCGTGGTGTTCAGTTCGTTGCCGCCGACCAGGCCGCAGGCAGCCACGCTGGTGCCGTAGGCCATCGCCTTGAGCACCGTCGCCAGCGTGCTCCCGCCCACGGTGTCCACGGCGCCGCCCCACCGCTCCGACTCCAGCGGCCGCTCCGAGCCCTTGGCCAGGCTTTCCCGGTCGACCAGGGCAGTGGCGCCCAGCGACCGCAGGTATTCGTGCTGCTCCGGGCGCCCCGTAGAGGCCGCAACCTTATAACCCAGCCGGGTCAGCAGCGCCACCGCATAGGAGCCCACGCCCCCGGCGGCGCCCGTCACCAGCACCTCGCGCTCCTTCGGGACCCCGTGCTCCTCCAGCGCCATCACGCACAGCATCGCGGTCAGGCCCGCCGTGCCGATCGCCATGCTCTGCTGGGCCGACAGCCCCTCCGGCAGGGGCACCAGCCACTCGCTTTTCACCCGGGCCATCTGGGCGAGGCCGCCCCAGTAACGCTCGCCCACGCCCCAACCGGTCAGGACGACTTGGTCCCCGGGCTTGTAGGCCGCCGACCGGGACTCCACCACCTCGCCGGCAAAGTCAATGCCCGGCACGGCGGGGAAGTTCCGGATGATCTTGCCCTTGCCGGTAATCGCCAGCCCGTCCTTGTAGTTGATACTCGAGTACCGCACCCGCACGGTCACGTCGCCCTCGGGCAGGGCGCCGACCGGCAGGCTCTGCAACGATGCCCGGGTCTTGCCTTCCACCTGGTCCAAAACGAGCGCCCTGAAGCTTGTCTCCGCCATCAAACCCCGCCTGCCTTTGCAAAAGCTTTCCCGCCCATTATTCTGCGCCGCCGGCGCCAACTCCCCTGCCTGACACGGCACCCAGCACCAGATTACGCCCGAATATCTACGCGAAACTCTCGATCCATATCTGCAACCCCTGGCGAGCCGCTCCCATGCAAAATGGGCACCAAGGCAAAGCGCCTCGGTGCCCCCAACTCACACCATGACCTCACTGCGCAGCGTCTGGTAGACCGACCAGACCGTAAAGCCGCCAGTCAGGGCAAAAACCTGCCCGAAACCCCGCTGCAGCAGAACTCTCGCCGCCACGTACCCCTGGTGGCCGTCCCCATCGTACAGGATGACCGGCCGATCTCGGTCCAGCTCCCCCAGCCGGGTGCGCAGCTCGCCTACCGGAATGTTCACGGCGTTCGGCAGGGCGCCCAGTTCAAACTCATAGGACTCCCGCACATCGACAATCTGCAGCTCCTCGCCCGACTCCAGAAGCCTGGCCAGCTCGGCCGGCGTCACCAGGGGCACCAAGCCCCGAAGGGCATTCTGGGCGACCATGCCGGCGATAATGGCTGGGTCCTTTGCGGAACCAAAGGGCGGCGCGTACGCCAGGTCCAGGTTGGTCAGGTCCTCCACCGTCATCCTCGCCGAGCAGCCTGCCCGTCCCACGGTCGGCGATCAGCTTGATCAGGAGCGGCTGAGCACCCGGATAGTAATCCGCATGATGCCCGGTGAGGCTGTACGTAGTCAGAACATCGATCCCCAACCGCCGGGCCGTCTTCTCGCCCACGCCCGTGGCAGCCGCGACCGTAGTGCCAAAGCGCACGATGGCGGTGCCCAGCGCACCGGGGAAGGTGAGATCGCCGCCGGCTGCGTTCGTCCCCGCGACCCGTCCCTGCTTGTTGGCGGGGCCGGCCAGAGCGATCACGGCAGGCTGCATGGTGACCAGGTTCGTGCTCTCAACGGCATCCCCGGCCGCGTAAATGTCCGGGTCGCTGGTCCGCATGCGGTCGTCGACCTTAATGCCACCGGTCTCCCCGATCTCCAGGCCGACCTCGCGCGCCAGGCGTGTGTCGGGGCGGACACCGAGCCCGAGAATGAACAGGTCGCCCTCCACCTCCCGTCCGCTCTCCAGACGAACAGCCGTGGCTCGTTCCGCCCCCGCGAACCCGGTGATGCCATCGCCGAGAATCACTCGACCCCCATCGCCTCCATCGTGCCCTGGACCACAGCGGCCATCTCCGGGTCCAGCGGCGCCAGCACCTTCGGCGCCTTCTCGACCAAGATCACTCCTGACCGACATAGTAGGGCAATCCACAGTTCGCAAACGAAACATAAGGCCCCTTCTCAAAGACGACGATGGTGGCGGTCTCACTTACCCGGCGGGCCCTGGCCGCGGCCGTGGCCCCACCTGCCACACCGCCCACGATGATAATCTTGCTCATACCGTTCCCCCCTCGGGTTGAATTCGGTCACCAATGGGCCATGCTAGTAGCGCGGATCTAAGTCCTGCAGAGGTGACGACGGCATGGAGTACCATTACACCCGCCCCACGGAGAAGTCCGTCCCGGAAGCAATCGCAGCACTGGAGAACGCTCTGACAAAACGGACGTTCTCCGCGTTGTGGCACCTGGACATGCAGGCAAAGCTAAAGGAAAAGGGGCTCGACCTGGCCCCTGAGTTTCACATCATTGAGGTGTGCAACGCTCCCCGGGCCAAAGAAGCGCTGGAGACCAGTGTCATGGTCGGGTTCTTTCTTCCCTGCAAAATGGCCGTCTTCAGCCGGGATGGCAAAACGCAGGTGGGCATGCTGCGTCCCGAACTGCTCATGGATCTCGTGGGCGAAAACCGGTTGCAGGACCTGGCGACCGGCGTAGAAGCGGACCTCAAAAGTGCGATCGACGAGGCCGTTCACTAAGCCCCCGAACTTAACGGGCCACGGAGCCGCGCCAGGTGATGATGCCGCCGCTGACATTGCGCAGGTTCTTGAACCCGAGCGACTGCAGGTACTTGTAGGCCACGGTGGACCGGGCGCCGGACCTGCAGACCAGGAAGATCTCCTCATCCTTGTTCAGCTCATGACCCCAGGTGCGAATCTGGTCCAGGGGCCGGAGAACGCTGCCAGGGATATGCCCCTCCGCATACTCCCCGGGCTCCCGCACATCAATGACAGTCAGCTTGCCTCCCTTGGCGAGTCGGTCCTGCAGCTCACCAGCGGATACATTCGTAATACGTGCGCCAAAACCCAACATATCGAGAGCCCTCCTTTGGTTTCGTCCGACCACACATATGATACCCCTGGGGGTATGTAGAATCAACAATCAAAATACGATACCCGGTCTGGGTATACGCGGAGTACACCTGTCGTCATCAGCGTTTGCCAGCGGACCAAAGGGGCATGAAGCGGATCGAGGGGCAGGCCAGGGAGGTCAGTGCCTGCCAGCTGGGGAAGATGATCGCCAAGGAGGTTGAGTCTGGAGGAAACCCTGAGACGGCGCTCCAAGAGATGATGCCGACGTTCCTCCGACTGCGCTAACCTACGGAGCATGAGATGGCGTTGGGCGACCCACTGACCGGGTCGCCCAACGCCTTGAACCGCTACAACAAGCCCCCCGTCGTCTGCGGCGGGTAGTTGGGCGGGAACGGGAACGGGTACTGCGGCGGATAGGTGAGCGGGGCCGGCGGGGTCACCGGTGCGTACTTGTCGAGGAACTCCTGGTACGTCCCCGGCGACGCGTTCACGTAAGGGTGCTTGAACCACTCCCGCGGCAACTCAATCGTCCCCTTGATCGCCTCCAACGCACGCGCGAACGAGGCGGCGTGCGCCTCTTCCCGGTTCCCCAGGAAGATCAGCGTGTCCCGACTCCCCGGGTCCAACACGATGTTGGCCAGGTGAAGGTACAGGTCCCGGGCCCGCAGCTCAGCGGCGATATCGCTGTACAGGTCCGTGAAGCTATTTCCTCCCCGACACGCACAAAGGAGAACAACTAACCCCCTGCACTCCACCGGGAGGCAGGGGGCTTCTCTTTATCGCAGCAGGTCCAGCAACGCCTGCCCAGCGGCCGCCACCACGGCCAGCACCAGCAGCGGCCCCATGACACGGATGTACCAGCGAGTGATCGGGTTACGCAGATCGTTCCGGTACCGGGCCATGCTACCGTGCCACGCTGCGGGCGCTATCGATTGTGATCCCGCCATTTGGCCCACCAGCCATGGCCACGCTCGCCAGGGATAGAATCACCATGATCATCAGAACCACGCCCAGTGCACGCTTCACCCTGCATACCCCCTGATTTTTATCTGCCAGCGAAACCGGATCCCACGAGGTGGCGAGCACCTACTGCTCGCCATTACTCGGATACACCGCCCCCAATAGCAGTCGCCGCCGGAGATCGTTGGCGCTGTTGAGCAGCCGTGGCTCCCCGGTGACCAGTGCAGCATCGTTGGCCAGCGCCCAGAACCGCTCCGTCAGGTCTGGCCTGCCAACCTCGGCGTACATCATCCCGAGCATCCAGCAACTCCAAAAGCGCTGCTCGGCCGTCGCCTGTACGCCCGGGGAGAGGAACTCCATACAGACCAGACGAGCCTCCTCATACTCCCGGCCAGCGTAGCGTCGGTACCCCTGGACGAGAAGGAGGTTGCGCTGCAGGTCTGGTCGAGCATCGAGTCCGGCAAGTTTCTCGGCGGCCCTGGTCAGGGCGCCGTCCGCCTCGGACAGCTCGCCCTCCTGGATGAGCAGCCAGGCGAGGTTTTGCAGCACCATCACCGCAGTGGCCACGTCGCCTGCCTGAGCGATCAGGGCCTCGGCCACCCGGTAGTGCGAGATCGCCTCCGGGTACTGCCGCCGCTGGTCCAGACATAGCCCCATGTTGTAGTGGCAGGCGCCGGCGAACTGTTCGAGCTCGGGGTACATGCCCATGTTTTCGATGAACCTGCCGGCGTACTCCAGGGCCTCGCCGGTCTCGCCGCAGATCCGCAGATAGTCCACCAGGTTGAACCAGATCCGACCGAGCAGGTTAGCGTTGCCCGCGCTGACCGCATAGCGCTCTGCCATGCGGAGCAATTCCAACGCGGAGTGGTGCTGTTGGAGTTTGTAGCGAATCCGGGCTCCGAGGTAGTAGAGATCGGCCAGCTGGCCTGGGGAAATGATCTGCGGGTCCTGCAGCGCCTCCAGGAACGCCCGGGAGGCCGCCATGTACTGGCCCTGCTGGTACAGCCGGGCCACGATGTCCACCATGTCCCACACCCCCGTGACAAGGCTGGGTATCACAGTCAGTGTTGCAGACAGGCACGGCGAACATCAACCGAATATGCCATAGTGGTAACCAATTTTTCTCCTACGATTTCCCAACGGTATGATATACTGGGGCTACCCTGACCCGAGCCTGTGACCTCGGGCCAGGCTCACCCGTACTCCGCCCGGCTGAGTCCGTGGCCCAGCCGGTGCGGAGGGTGCCCATCAGCGGCCCTGCTTCCATTTCGGGAGCGGGGCCTTTTGCTATTCGAACCGGGACGGGTCCACCTCCGTATTCACTGGTGGATGGAAATGGATAGGAGGGTTTGACTCGACATGAGGGGGTTTGTCACAGGACTTCTGCTCATGGTGTTGCTGGCCGGGGCAGCGCCGGCTAGGGCTGCTGGAGTGATCTACTGGGTGCCTGTTGTTACGCGGGTGACGGCGCAGGACGTGGAGCGGATCAAATGGGAGGCTGGATTCCTGAAGGAACCCATGTTGTCAGGTGAGCTGCGAGAGGCCGTATGGTTCAGCCTGCTCAGTGAGAATGACCTGATCGACGCCGATCTGGAGTACTACCGTTGGCAGGGGGAACTGACTGGCAGTGACGGCCGTATCTACAACCTATCGGCGGTGTTCCAGGCTGAGAAGGCCAGGCCCAAGGAGAAGCCGGCACCCGATGACGACGAGGACCCTTTCCGCAAGAAGGTAAAGCGAGCCATCCTCAAGATTGCCGCGGCTGGTGCGGGCAAGATTGCCTTGTGTGTGCTCACCTACGGTATTCAATCCGCGCGAGAGGCCTGCCAGTACCCAGCGTCGTTTCTCAAAGACCAGGCCCTCGTCGATGGCGTCGACCGGTTCTATGGGCTTGCCAACGAGGAGCTGGTCTTCAAGCTGAACCAGATCTGGGCACTGACCGGTGGTGCCTTTACCGACTACACACTCCTGGCCCTTGATGAGGGAGGCGACGACCTGGGCGCATACACCGCTGGGGCGTGGCGGCGTACACCTATGGACGCCGTCGCCTACATAGATCCGATCGCCGGGAGGATGGTCGTACCCCTACGTGCGCTCGGCGAGGCCGGCCTGGCGATCACCTGGGACGGCCCCACACGGTCGGTGAGGCTGGAGCGGCCCCGCGACCACCTGGCTATGACCTATGGGATCGGGCAGCAGTCGGCCACCGTCAGCAACGGTGATACGAAGCACCTAGATCCGGCACCGTTCATCAAGAACGACAGAACCATGGTTCCGCTCAGGGCATCACTGGAACCGTTCTGCAGGGTGGAGTGGCAGCCGCATCACCGCCGGGTGTTGATCGGGTGTAACACGTGAGGAGGAACAACGTGCAGGGAAAAGTGACACCGATCGCTGAGAAGCGCAAGGAGCGCGGTTTCTGGGCCTGGGTGGCGGTGGTGTTGGAGTGGGTAATCATCGGGTGGATCATGCTGCACCTGAGCCTGATCGAAGACGGCAGCCTGCTCCACTTTGGGGCCGTGCTGTGCGGCATCTACGCCCACTGGCGTTACAAGAGTTACCTGGCCAGCTAGACGCAAAGCCCCCGGGCGCCGTGCTGGCACCCGGGGGCTAACTTCTTACGACTAGGCTTTGGTCGGGGGTACCGCACGTGCGGTACCACTTTGTTTAGCCGGCGGCAGAGGGACCCCGAAGAAGTGGGCGTGCTCGTTCATTTCGGAGACGGCCTGCTCCAGGAGGCTCCGCCACTGCTCGCCGGTAAAGTTCAGGCCATATTGACCGGCGTAGGCCTGGCGTCGGTTCGCGGATCTAATGTCAAAGCCCGAGGGGCTGGACGGCTCTGCTCCTGATGGTCATAGACTCAGCCCTGGCCCAGCTGGTCTGGCGATGGATCAAGGGTATATAGCGAGAAAAACCCAAGGGCACCTCTGAGGCACGCCGGGTTGCTTCTTGACAGGTTGCCGCGCATATGGAACGACAAGAGGTGCCCGCCATCAGCGGGGCGCCTCTTGTCGCCTTGTCAACGGCCGCTGCTGCGGGGTGCTCCAGCCAGCAACACAGCGTTCGATTTTCGCCCTGATGCGATCCATATCGAACGGCAATTGACCTCAAGCCTACAGTCGCAATATAATAAGAGTGTTCTATTCTGGTCGTATTTTGGAGGGAGTCGAACGCATGCCGGCGGAGGATGTCATTTCTTTTCTTCCTCGTGTACTTCGAGCGGCGTTTATGGGAGAGACAGCGCGGCTTGAGAGCCTGGCGCTAACCATTGCCCGGAAAGTGCACAAGACGCACCCAAAGGTATCTGAGGAGATTGCAGACTGCTTGACCCAGGTGGGTGCAGGGGCCAGCCCACTTAGGTCCATTGGGGTTGAACCGACGCCGACAGATCGAGACAGTCACCTTTCCCTTGTTCGACTGGAGGAACCGGCGGACGTGCCCCCTCCCGTTCTCCAGGAAGCCGAGCGGGCCCAACTGGACAGGTTTGTGCGCGAATGGCAGATGGGAAAGAAACTGATCGCGCAGGGACTACGACCCCCGACCAGCCTACTCCTTACCGGAGCTCCTGGAGTCGGGAAAACCCATACAGTACGGTACCTTGCATCTCTACTGGGGCTACCCCTAATCCAGTTGGATCTTTCTACCGCCATCTCCAGCTACTTGGGCAAGACCGGCCACAATCTGAGGACCGTGCTGGACTATGCACGGCGTCAACCGAGCTTGCTGTTCCTTGACGAGTTTGATGCAGTAGCGAAGAAGCGCGATGACCCAGGGGATGTCGGGGAACTCAAACGACTTGTCAACGTCTTACTAACAGAACTGGAGAGCTGGCCGGCAGGCGGCATCTTGGCAGCGGCGACCAATCACCCGGAGCTGTTGGATAGGGCCATCTGGCGAAGGTTCGATACGGCACTCGAAGTCAGCCTTCCCGGAGTTGCAGAGCGGCGTCAACTGTTGGAGCGCCACCTGAGACAAGCCGGTGTTGACATGAAGGGTAAGGTTGATGTTCTGGGATGCCTTGCAGAGCTGACGAGCGGCCTGAGTGCGGCTGACGTCTGCAAACTCTCGGACCGCGTATTACGGCGGGTTGTCCTGGATGAGGCGAACCCCGTCAGAGCTGCTTTTGAAGAACTCCCAAGGATGGCCACCGCTTCCTTCGCTAAGAACCGCGGGGAGTTTTGTCGGGTAGCAAAACGCGCACTTGGAGATAGTGTGTCCACTCGCGATCTAGCCGACTGGCTCGGAATTGTGCCTTCGACCGTCCATTTTCACCTGAAACGGAAAAAGGATGATCTCTCATGAAACGGCGAGATGCGAAGGGCTTTCTTCCAATCTTGGGAAGTGGGGAGCTTTATGTAACCGGCGTCAAAAAGAAGATTAACGGTCGGCCGCCAACTTACCGAGAGAGCTACGAAGCGGCTCGGGATCGCCTAAGAGCACACATCGAGTCAGTCCGACAAGAGGTTCGGGAACTACCTCCAGCGATGCGCCTGGCGGAAGTCGTCGTGCCGGTCCGGCTGTACCCTGAATTTCTCGCCAAGTCTTACTATCCCCACGCCCTGTTTGCTCTGCCCTACTTGGCGGACGTCGGTTCACGGCGATGGTGGACACATCCCAGGCCCAGAAAGCCGGGCGCCCAGCGGGGTGAGCAGAACGAAAGCCGCGAACTAGCAAAGATGATCTTTGCACGGACGACCGATGCAGGGCTCCTTCACCTGCAAAGGGAGCTGGATAAAGCGGAGTCGAAGGTAGCGCAGACCTTTCAGGATGCCATTCGGAGGATCGAGGCCATTCGTTCTCTCTCATCCGAGGAGCGTCTTGTCGGGTTTGACAGTTGGCAAAGCGGTTCTGTGGAAATGGTTCTGCATCCCTTCGGTCAGCTTGAATCTAGTGCTTGTGAGCGACTGCGCGATCTACTTGGCCAAGCGGGAGTTTCGTCAGATCATATCATGGTCCGCCCCTACCCGTCGGGCCCGACGTTTGTGAGTGTGTATATGAACCGTACAGGGTTGGACGCGGTGAAGGATTTCAACCCTCTTCGCACGGCGCACCCAATCGGCATCTGGGAGGCCCCGGACCTGCGGTCTTCGCCTAAGGTGGAGGGACCTTTACCCCCAAAAGGCCATGTCCGGTCTTCGATTGTCGTCGGGGTCTTTGACGGTGGACTTGATGAAGCCAACCCGCTGGTCAAGGGCCACGCCAAGCTGTCGCCGACCGCAGTCAAACTGTCGCCGACGGATCAATTGGTCGCTCACGGAACAGCAGTTACTGGCGCAGTGCTCTATGGCGCCCTAAACGATTACGCCCCGGGAGTTCAACTTCCCGTCCCGTCCGTCTCCGTCGAAGCGTTTCGCACCATGCCCAGAGCTCGCCACGACCATGGGTTCTACGAGGCTATCGACCTTATCGAAAGGGTCGTACCTCAACGACAGGACATCAAGGTTTGGAACCTGTCCTTTGGGCCACGGATGCCGATCCTGGATGATGACATTACCCGCTTCACCTACGCACTCGACACGCTGGCGTATGAGCACAGGGCACTCTTCGTGGTTGCCGCGGGAAACGATGGTACATACCCAGCTCCGGAAGATCGAATCCAGCCCCCGTCAGATGTCGTAAACGGTTTGGGCGTAGGGGCCAGCACCATAGGCAACGATGGAAAGGTGCAACGCGCTTTCTACAGCTCCAAGGGTCTGGGACGAGAAGGCTGCAAGCTCAAGCCGGATATCACAGCCTTCGGTGGATGTGACCAGCGGCCTATCCACGTGGTTGGCCACGAGCCAGGGTCGAAGGCAATGACCATGGGGACAAGCTTTGCCTCGCCCATAGTCGCCGGTCGAGCAGCTGAGCTGCTTGGCCGTTGTGATCGCTTCTCCCCTCTGGTTGCCCGCGCACTGCTCGTTCACACGGCGGAACATCCGCTGGGCAAGCCGGACGGTGAGCTCGGACACGGGGCCATACTGCAAGGCGTTGATGATGTGCTCCATTGTTGCTCCGACAAGTCCGTTACGATCATCTACCAGAGTTCCATCCATCCCACTAAGTTCGCCAAGCTGCCGATTCCTCTGCCCAATCGACCCGGCTTTCAGGGCAATGTAGAGATCAAGTGGACGGTCGCCCTACTAAGTAAGGTAGACCCTGGCAACGTGGAGGATTACACGGAGTCGTGCGTTGAAGATACTTTCTACCCGAACTCTAGCGTGTTCCGCTTCACTGCTCCCGGCAAGGGAAAGCGCCCGCACGAAAATCTCCACCTGGTCGACGATGCATCAAAGATCTCGGCTTTGGTTGCGCAGGGGTGGAAAGTCAGCAGCTTTCCAGCGACCGAGTCGGGCAACCAATACCCCACGGAAAAACAGCGGCGAGATGCCTACAAGTGGGATACGATTGTACAACGCAAGAAGGGCAAACGATACGATAGCTTATCCGATCCGTACCTGGTGTTACATGGGATAGGACGGAACGAAGCCAAATCAACGACCCCCCTCCACTATGCGGCGGTGGTCACGGTCACGATCCCGAAGTACCCAGGCAACTTGTACACGGAGATACGAAATTCCCACGTGTTGCTTGAACCCATACGCCTAAAGGCGCTGAGCGAAATCCTGGTTCCTATAAGCTAAGGCTGTGTGGATGTCCTAATAAGCAAGAACCCCCCGGGTGCCAATAGGCATCCGGGGGGTTAGCGTTCGAACCAATCCGATGCCTGCAGCGTCTCTCTGTCAAATAAGTCGCATCGGGAGTGTGTTAAAATGGAGTTTGTTCTGTGGATAGTTGGCACAGTGACCTCAGTCGTTGTGTCGCTCTGGGCGGCTTGGCTTGGAGCACTCTGGCAGTACAAGCATACCCTGAAAGCGGACAGACAACGGCGTGACAAGGAACTCCAGGAAGCCAAGATGGCCCACCTGCACAACCTACGCAGCGAATTCGAATACAACGAGCGGGTTCTCCGAGACGCGCGCAACCTCAAGGGCGGACCCCCGATCGAGCATCTGTGGGCTGCATCAGCGGCGGCCGCCAGTCATCTGCAATTGAACGCCTGGCCGGCCATGGTCCAGGCTGGTGTGCTCCCGCTTCTCACCGCTCAGGAACTTGACCTGTTCCAGTCGGCCGATTCGGCAACGCGGCACGCAGCGCATACGATCCTAACCGCAGCAGCTAACTGGCCACGCGTCCTGGAGTGGCGCCAGTACCAAAAAGATCACGCCGAGGAGCTCGAGTCCCGAACGATGCCGGTGCCGGTACCTACGATTCAGAGACAAGCTCTCGAGGACGCCGAGCACACATGCGAGACCGCCATTACGCAAGTCCAGCAGGCTCTCAAAGCCTTGTAGAACGAAAAGCCCCCGGGCGCCGCTAGGCATCCCAGGGGCTTTACTGTGCTATCGAACGGGCAGACGTACCGCACGTGCGGTACCCCCGGTCATGATGCTCTGGGAGGTTGGGCCCACGAATGGCGCTCATTCATCTCAAGCACGGCCTGCTCAAGCAAACTCTTCCACTGCTCTTCGGCGAGCTTCAGACCGACCGTCGCCGCCATCGACTGAGCCTGCGTGAGTGCGGCCCGCAACTTGTCCTCGCCGTGAACGGCGACGACGGTCTGCTCGACCGCCCGGACCACAATACGTGCGACCTCCTGGGCGTTGCCGAGCTGCTCAGCACTGAGGCGGGCGTTCAGCCATCGCACGACCCGCGGGGCGATGACGCTGATGATGATGGTGATGACGGTACTCAGCAGTTGGTACAGGATCTCCGTGTCCATATTAGGCTCCTTTCTTGGCGCCGGGCGGGCCAACGACCAACTCACGGGTTGACGGGTTATATGTGATCACCTGCAGGCCCAGGGCCTCGGTGAGATCCCGGGCCCGGACTACTGTGCGCTCCGGCTCCGGGCCGGGCCCATCCGGGTCCATGAGCCAGGCGGAGGCGAGACGGCGCCCGCCCTCGGTCAAGATCCAAACCTGCGGATAAGCGGGCGCCGTCTGGACGGGAACGCTGTCGGCGTAGATGGGCCAGACAGCCGTCATCCAGCGACCGAGGCCTCCGAGGTACCGGCTGTCAGTCGCCCAGCCGCCTGCCCAGATTTGGTGCAGCCAAAGAAGAGGTTGCGAGGCGTACAGGTGGGCCGGGCGATACCGGTCGAAGTGGAGCAGCTCGGAGTAGGCCTCCAAGAAGTGAGACCGGCTGGGGAACGCGCAGAACACGTCGACCAGATCCTGCCGTTCTCCGTCGACCTCCTCCCACGTGGCCATGCTCACAGGGCGTCCGCCGTGGCGAACCTGCCAGCCGCCTACCCATTTCATGCCGGCCAGCTGATTAAACTCGGCGGCCAGGCGGCTCATCACGGCGCCGCCTGGGTTGAACGACTCGTGAATGAACTGGGTCACTCCGCCAGCAGCGGAGATTCGCCCGCCCGTCTCCCGCTGGAGGGCTACCAGGTCGGGTTCCAGCTTCCTCGCCCAGCTCAGCGCCGGGAGCTCCAGGGTAACGCTAGACAGGGTCACGCCGCCCACGGCGCCCCAGTCGCGCTCTACGTTCCAAATCGAATCGCTCATCTGCCCACCACCTGTCCGGGTGCCCGCGCCGTTCGGTCGAGTAAGATGGCGAGGCCCTGCTGAATCTGTTGCAGGGCCTCGACGGTTTCAGCGTTGACCTCGTTCTGACGCTGCATGGCCGCCGCCATCTGCCGCAGGGCCTCGCCGACTCCAGGATCTGCGGCCACAGTCACGGCCGTGCGGCTCGGAGTGATCGCCTGTACCAGTCCGGCCAGGGCTTTGCCCACGGGCGAAAACAGGGCGAGAACGACGGCGCCGGGCCAGGTGACCGTACGCACAAGGGCCAGACCATCAGGCGACAGCATCAGTCCGTCGCCCTCCGCTCCTGCCGTAGCCCCGGTCAAAAGCAGAGCGATAACAGCAACCGCGAGGACCCAGGCCCAACGCTTCATGCCTTGGGCACCTCCCCCATGGGGATCACGTCGAGGCGGGTCCGCCCGGTCCGGGTGGCCAAGTCCCAGCTGATCATGTTTGCGCCCATAGCCGAGGCCAGGCCCCGAAACTCCGCAAAGAACCGCCCCGGCGGCTCGATGCGAGCCGGAACGTCGAGGTTGACCGACGACTCAGTGAGAGTCATCTGTTCCTGGATCCGGACCTGGGCGGCGCCCTCAGTCAGTGCCACATCACGGAACTCGGCCAAGGGCACCAGGTCGACCTCGCCTACGCCGGCGAGAACATCCCGCCCGACCGGGGGAATGTCCCGGGTGTGATGCAGGAGCAGCGTGCGGATTTGCACAGGGGTGGCCGGCTCGCCCGTCTTGCGCAGCCAGTCTTCGGCGAGCAGAGCGGCGATAGCGGACACGATCGGAGCCGCCATGCTTGTACCGTCCAGGCTGACCCAGCCGCCGCCCGGAGCGCAGGATACAATCCACGTGCCCGGGGCCGTGATGTCGACCTCGGGTCCAGCCGACGAATAGGGCGCCGCGCTCGAGTACGGGGAGTCGATGATCATCTGCCATGTGGCAGCCACCGCCAGCGCATTGGGCAGCCGTGCCGGCCAACCGACCGTGTTGAGCTCCAGGCGCACGTGTCCGTCGTTGCCGGCCGAGGCAACGAACAGGCCGCCGGCTGCCTCGAAGCGGTTGATCGCGTCCTCGATCAGGGTGTTGGTCGGAGCGGCCGAGTCGCCCCAGGAGGCGTTAATGATGTGGGCGCCCTGCTCCCGGGCCCAGTCGATCGCAGCGGCCAGCTGGTGGTCGTAACCTTGCCCGCCATCCCCCAAGCCCTTGATGATCAGCAGATCGGCGCCCGGTGCGACCTGGCGCACGATGCCGGCCACGTGGGAGCCGTGGCCATGTCGATCCGCCCAGGCAAACGGGTCGTCACTGGTAGTGTTGTGGGCGGAGCCGATCGCCGGGGCCAGGGCCGGGTGCCGGTGGTCGATGCCTGTGTCGATTATCGCCACCTTGACGCCCTTGCCGAAAATGCCGCGAGCCCAGTAGGCCGGAACGTGCAGCTTCTTAACCCAACCTGCGACACCTGCCGGAGGTGTCACCGGCGTTATGGTGGCGCCGGCGCCGCTGACCTGGTACATCTGAGGCCACTTCCTTTCGGTTTGCGGCATACAAAGGGCGCCCGGCTAGGGCGCCCTACGTGAATAATCCTTCAGCCTGGCACTGGTCGAAGAACTCCTGGTACCCGAGCTCGGCGGCTGTCATCGTCAGCGTCTCACCCTCCCACTGGAAGATGTGGCTGCCGGACAGGGCCGTGTAGAAGCTGCGTTCGCCCTCGGGCTTGGCCAGCTCCGCATCGATGGCGCCGCCGAAGATCGTGCAGAAGTCGTCGATCATGATTACCTGATCCTCAGACAGCACGATCGCTTCACCGTCGAGCTCGGCGGAGAGCACGGACTCGACCCACTCCCGACTAGTCATTCGTTCTCCCCCTACCAGATCCGGTTTTCGGCCTTGAGCGCATCGAACAGCAGCTTATACCCCTTCTCTTCGGCGCCGGCGGCGAGGAGCTTGTCAAACACCCGCGGGCGGGCCCCGAACGAGACGCTAGCCGGGAATTGCGCTCCGAACATCTCTTCAAGCGTCGTCACGGGCACGACACTAATCAGCCGAGCGCCTGCTTCGTCAATCGAGTCGCCGAGAAACACCAAATCAGCCGGGAGTTGCATCGCCTCGAAAATGAGCTTGCCTTCGGCCTCGTCACGCACCTCCGGGACTGATACTCCACGACGAGTGCTCACTGCGCTAGCCAAAACAGACACGCTTGAGCCCTCCTTACTGCCTTACCTCGCGGATGTACGCAAAGCTCCTTGTTCCGCCCGTTGCGTTGTAGATTCTCAACCGGTAGCCGACTTCGATAAGAATGCGCTGCCCGTATCCCAGCCGCTCATTCTGTCCAATGGTCGATTCGACGAGGTACGTCGAAAGTGTAGCAGCCGTGTTCTCCATTCTGAGATCGATGCCACCGCTGTTCAGCATTTCGTTGAACGATATGGCGTGAATCGCCCACACCGTACCGGCAGGTGGCTGTACGTATGTGATCGAGCCCGCTGCTACAGAACCCGTCCCTGCGGCGACATTGACCCTCGACTCATCCATCTCAACGACGGCGTAGAGGCAGTAAATGTCCGTACCGGCGCCGCCTAGATTGTTTTGCAGGGTTAGATAGCCTGAGTTCGTTAGGATGAGTTTGGGCAGAGGAAAAATATAGCCACCGCCGTTGACTGCCCAGTTAATGCCGTTCACGCCGAGTGACCCGCTCGCACCATGCTCTAGGTGCGTTACAAGCCACGCCTTACCTACAGGCGGCCTAATCTGAAGTTGGTTGCCGAATGCTGTAGTAGTGCGCCCCCACAACGCCTTTGCGGTCATACCCATTCCTGTCACTTTCACACCCGCGTAGTAGGCGGCAGACGGCTGCGAGCTGCTCTGGTTAAAGATGGAAAGGTAGTACGTGTTGTTGAACATGACACTGGTCCAGTAAGAACGATGGTCAATCTGCCCTGCAGCGACAACCTGCATCCGTTGTAGCGTCAAGTTCCCACCCGACCAGCCCGGCACGTTCTGGAGCAGCGCAAACCACGGCATCACCACCGACTGTAACGCCCACTCTTCGCCGGCGGGCGGTTGCACGATCACCGAGCCCAAGGCAGGGATGTTAGACGTGATGCCCGCAAACCGAGTAAGTGCCACGACATAACCCCCTTAGAACAGCATCGCCATTACGGTGGCAAAGTCTTTGATCTGTGCGAGAGTCTCGCCGCCCAACTTCTCGGCGTTCAGGCCGGTCACCACTCCGCCCGCCAGAGGGAAGGTCGCCGACGTGGTCCAGGCGCCGCCGGTGAAGTTCTGCAGCACCAGGTTGCCGGCGCTGTCCAGCGTGAACCGGAACTTGTTGGCACCGCCTTGGTTAAAGAGCCAGTACATCTGCTGTCCACCAGCTCCCGGCGCTACCCGGTCGATGGTCTGGCCGTCCGTGAAGGTGTTGTTCAAGGCCAAGCCGGCCTTCTCCGCATCCAACTCGTCCAGGGCCGCCTCCACGGTAGTGGCCGAAAGATTGGTGGAGCCGGCATACGTAATAGCAGCTGCGGGATGTGCTCCCGCAGCTGCACCTGTGTGGTTGTTCAAGTTGGTTTGAACTGCGTCTACCGTGTCCTTACGCGCGATGTCGTCGACCGCCGACGGCGCTGCCACTTTGGCCCTGCCGTTTGCGTCTCGATGAATCAGAGTGTTGGCGGTGGCTGCGGAAGCCGAACCGTGCACACCGACAGCCGTGGAGTCGGCGTGGGCTTTCGCCCCGGCTAGAGTAGTGGCCGGGGCTGTCCACCAGTTTGCAGCGCCGGTGATCGCCTGAAAGCGGTTGGCGAACCAGTCCAGCAGCTGCCGCAGGGTACCAGCGTTGCCGGCCGGGGCCTGTGTCGGGTCTACCGTCCGGCTGCCGTTCTCAATGGCGTCGGGGTTGGACTCCATTCGGTTAAGGTCAGCTGTGCCCACGGCGTCCGTGGTCGCCCAGTCGGTCTTGGGAGCCTGCCACCCATTTGGTGCGGTACTCATCAGGTCACCTTCCTCCCGGTTGTTGCCACCCTGAGGGCGCCCGCCCAGTCGATTTGCTGCCGGATGATGTGATAGTCCACCCCGGCCACCGTGATCCGGTCGCCCAGCAACAGGGCCATGTCGCCCCGCCAGTCCAATTCGATATCCCGACGAGAGTCCTTGGACGAAGCAAGCAGCGTGCTGGCGATCTCCCGAGCACGGTCGAAGGTCTGTACCAGTGCGTTGCCCCGGTACTCGTAGCGCAGCACGCCCTGGTCAATCTGAAGAGCACTATCCTTAGCCGTGGCTGCTTCCTTGCCTTTGGTTGCCAGCGGCTTGCCACTAATGACCAGGACAGTTGTTTCCTGGGCTCCACCGACGTTCGTGATGGAGATTTCAGCGCCCCAGCCATAGTAGGTCGCCGCGGTGATCGTTAGGTCGGCGCCGGCCGCCTCCAGGGCAGCAACAGCCTCAATCACCGGCTGCCGGCTGTAGGTCACCGTCACCTGCAGGGTCTGTCCTGCTGGGACCGACAACGGCGCCGCCGACCGATACACTTCTTCAGCCACGGTCGCCGGCGTCAAGGGCTGACTGTAGGCCAGGATTTCGTTGGCCACCTGCCCCGGGCGCATCGGGTTACCCAGCCGGAAGTAGGCGTCGGCAGTGATGATCAGCACCGGGGTGGCCCCCAGGCCTGCTCCCTGCCCGTCCACCCTGATCAACCCCTGCCGATCGCAATAGACCTGAGCGAGGCCCGCCTCTGCGATGATGCGCAGGGCCTCCCTGTGGGTAACCGGGTTGAACCAGGCGTATGGTACGGTGATCGCCTGCAGTGCTGGGTCCACAACGTAGTCTCCCGGGGCCAACCCGGCATCTTGGAGTACAGCGACTGCCAGGTCGTAGAGCGTCGCGTTGAGGGTGACCTGGCTGGACTGATAGGTGGTAGACCGTAGCCGCTCCAGGCGGTCGCGGGCGATTACTGTAGCCTCCACAGTGTCCTTCTGCGCCTGCCACTCGGTGGCCCAGAACTGGCCAAGAGGTACCCATTCATCGTGCCTGACCTCGACCTTGATGGAGTTGAGGGTCGGCGTGGCGGACGTCTCCGCGGTGGACAGCTTTGCCCTGGCCAACAGGAACTTGCCCGTCAGGTCGTCGCCCGGACGGAGGCCGGGGACGGTCTCCCCATTGCTAGCAGGCGCCCAGCTCAGTCCCCCGTCCAGGCTGGTCTCCACCGTCACTACGGTGTTCGCCGGCGTGTCGGCAGTCCAGGAGATCGCACTGGCGCCCACCTGGCCAACTGTCGAGAAATCAACAGGACTGGTCACGATGGTCGCCTCGGTGGGGTAGGCGCTGGTGAGGGTGCCATCGGCGTTCATGAGGAAGATCGTATCCCTGTCGGCGGTTGGCGCAGCGGTCGCATTCATCCACGCTGTGATCTGAGCGTCGTTCCAACCGGCGGCCTCAACCTGCACGGTGTCGATGCTCCCGCCCGGTTGGGCGCCGCCGCCGGAGTCATGGCCGACCGTTACCTGGTTCATCCCGTCGATCAACTCGGCGCCAGCCGCTGAAGCTGTCGAAATGGCGCCGCTCTGAACGCGGACAAAACCCTTCAGCCCGGTCGCATCGTTGCGAAGTGCCAGTAGAACCAGATCGCCCGCCGCAAATGCGGCCGGAACGGTCGCGACCACGTTCGCCCCACCAGGATCGTAATTGTTGCGTTCAAACCGAAACCCGCCCTGACCATACCAGAAGGTGAAATCACGGCGGTTTCCGGTTGTCCTACGGAGATGCAGGAGACGCCGGAACGGCGCCCCATTCGGGAAAAACGCTGCGTCCGTACTCGGCTTATCCGGTCGCCATGCCAGCAGGATCGTCGCAGGCGTGTTGGCAGGCCATGGGTTCGCCAGGGCGTAGGTGAGGGCTTCGGCGGCGCGGGTGTTGTCCGCAAATGTTGTATGGTACGACTTCTCCTCGACCTGCGGCCAGAACACATCAAAATCGAGGTTGTCCGAAACGTTGTTGCCTCGAAACTGCAGCAGTAGAGACACACCTGAGCCGTCTCCAACACTGACAATCTTTACTTCTGTCCACGTAGTGGTTGTGACGTCCTGTAGTCCGAACTGCGTGTTTACCCGAACGGTCGGGCTCCCAGCCCTGAGCTTTACCCACAGCCTGGTTGCGTAATTGCGGCCAACCACGGTGGGGCTAGGAACTACGGTCGCATAGTACTTCCTGACGTCACTGCCGCCGCTGGTCTGGATGCGATACGCACCAGTTCCACCGAACGGAGTTGACTGCCCTGCCGTTACCGTCACCACGGCGCCGCCAAAGGCACTCCAGCCGGTTACCAGGTCGGTCTTGCCCGCAAGCAAGTTTACAGCACTCTCTTCCGGGACATACGCCTGCCCGGTACCTCCAGGAACCCAATCGACAAGTGCCGGGCCTTGCGCGATCTGCAGTTCGTCGACCCACATCGCTGAGCCATCAGTGTTGTAGATGCGCATATCTGGATAAGCCGTGCCAGCTCCATTTGTGGTGGCTACCCGGGTCCAAACCCCGGCCGGAACCACCACGCTAACTGCGTAGATGCCAGCCACCGCTACCCTTGCCGTACATCCGACCTCGGAATAGACCCAGTACGAGTACTGGTACTGTCGATTGCTGTAGAAAGGTTGACCAGCAGAAACCGCCGCCAGCGCGGTTGAGGCATTGTTCGCACCGACAATCTTCATCGCCCGCGTTCCGCTCTTGACATGCGCACCGTCCGGCGTGATCGTGCAGCCTACAGAGGACCAACCCGCTGTAGTGCCGTCTTCACCGCCATTTGAGGCATTCAGCGGCAAGATGTTGTGAAAGCGTCCGACACCGAACCTGGGCGTACCGGCCGCCACCTGCGCCCCCGTCTCCGGGTTGTAGGCGACGGAGGCGCGGGTGAAGCTCGGCACCGGCCTCGCCAGCTTCACATCCCCCGGCGAGCTGGTGACGTCGGCCTGGGGCGGCAGCGTCCCCGCCTGCCAGTCGGCCAGGGAGTCCCAAGACTTCGCGACCTGGCTACCGTCACCATCGCCAGCAAGGCCCAGCCACGCCCGGACCCGTCGATTCGGCTTGATCAGGCCATACAGCGGCGAGTCAGGGTTATCGGCATCGAACCGGCGGTCAGCGTTGTTGAGCTTGACGGTGATCTGGTTGGCGCTGATGTTGCCCACCGGCAAGGAGCCCTGCGAAACCTCCCGCTCTTCCAGGAGATCGATCGACACCAGATCCTCACCCTCGTATGTCTGACGGATCCCAGTGAAGAACTCGCTGACCTTCACCGTGCGTCCGGCCAGACTCCACTTGCTGATCTCCAGCACCTGCTTGACCACGTTCAGCACCGGGGCGATGTCCTTGCTCCAGGTGATGCCAGCGTTTGCGGCGACCACTTCGGTGTGCAGTAGAACATCGCCGGCACCGTAGAGCTTGATGGTGAAGTCGACCGGGTACTCCTGCCGAGCACTATCACCGACAACCCGCAGGGAGTGGACCGGGCGGGCCTGGTAGGTGATCGTCAGGGTTGGATAGGGCGCCACAAAGGTCCCGCCCGCGCCGGCCAGCACGGCGCCCCACCAGCCCATCTGGTTCGCCCCCAGCTCGTTCGGTGCGGGCGCCGGGTACCAGGTCCCGTCTGGCCTAAAGGTGCCGTCCAGAGCGGCATATCTGCGCGGGACGCCCTCGGACCCGTCAGCTGCCTGAGATGGGTACGAGACATTGGCGTTCTGGTTCGCCGTGGCTTGGATCGATTGGTCGAGGGCCGGGTCCGTGTAGTCGACCGTGACCCGGCCCATGACCCGGCGCTCCCGGGCCAGAACCTGCGCCTTGTAGGCATCCGACACCTGGTACACCGTGGTTCACCTCTCAATCAGGCCGACGCGAACGTTCTCCCAGTACCGCTCCGCGCCGACCATGTACCATGCTGACTCGGTGATGTCGCCCACGTAAGCGGTGATGGTCTTGGTTCCGCCCGTCCCTTGGGGGTCCGGGTAGACCAGCGTGTGGAAGGTGGCGGCGTCCAGCAGGTCGAGGATCGTTTTCAGCTCTGATGCCTTGATCTTCTCCCACTGGAGGCTGACCTGCCGCTTGATGGCGATGATCTCCATGTTCATGGTGCCGTTGGCGGACCGGGACGCCTTGGTCAGGCGGAAGATCCCCAGCTCAAGCTTTGAGGGATCGGCGATGGCGATGCCGTTGAGCGTCACCAGAGCCATGATTACACCCCCTGCAGCCGCACGATGGTCGGGCCCGAGCGCTCACTTTCGCGCTCGAGCGCGGGCAGAATCAGCCGTGCGAATCGTTGACCGTCGATCTCCAGCACGATCTCCCGCTGCTCGCCAGCGCCTGCGCGCATCTGGGACAGGACCATTCGCATGGCATCCATGACGGCAGCGTGTACTGCCTGGGCGATTTCCGCGGCCAGGTCATTCCCTGCACCCAATGGAGTCACCCGAGCGCCGCTGGGTAAATCGAGCAGCTCGGCCCCGGCCTCGCCCGTGATGGCCAGACCGGAGCCCACGACGTTGCCGCCGTCGGCCAGCATCGGGATCTGCGGCAGGCTCGGGAGCCCGATCGAAAACCCGCCCACCTTGCCCACCAGGGGAATGTCCACCTGGGGTACGTTGATCCGGATAGCGGACATGGCCCCGAGGAAACCGTTGATGCCCCGGATAATCCAGTTGATCGCACCCTTGACGATCCCGACGATGCCGTCCCAGATGCTGCTGGCGGCGCCGCTGATCCCATCCCAGATCGACCGCAGGGTCGTGGACAGCCCCGTCCAGGTCTTCACCAGGGCATCCCGAGTCCCGTCCGTCAGGGAAGAGACGGAGCTCGTGATGGCGGTCCAGACCGTCGACGCGGTGCTCTTGATTCCGCTCCAGAGAGTGGAGAGGAACGCGGTGATGCCGGTCCACACCTTCTCGGTGGCGGCCTTGATCGTATCCCAGTTGTCGACGATGAGCTTGACCATGAAGCCGATCGGGCCGGTAAAAGCCACTAGCAGTTCGTCCCACCACTTGGTGAAAAAGGATTTGATGGCGTTCCAGACGGTGGTAGCCGTCTGCTTTACGCCCTCCCACACCTTGGAGAGCCATTCGGTAAGGCCTTGCCAAACCTTGACGGTGTACGCCTTGATTTCGTCCCAGTACGCGTAGATCAGCACAGCCAGGCCGACGATAGCCGCGACCACCAGGGCGATCGGGCCCATGGCGATAAGCCAGGCCAGGGCGACCTGTGCGGCGCCGGCAAGTGCCGCAACGCCCATGGCTACCCATTGGGCGATCAGGATCCCGAACTGCACCACCTGCACGGCGATGGAGGCGATGGCCTCCGCCTTCTGCATTACCCACGCGGCGACAACCTTCCCGGCCTGCACCAGGGACTCAATACCCAGGAGGGCCCACTGAGCCAGGACGAGGCCGAACTGGGCCACCTGAGCGCCCACGGAGGCGACCGCCTCAACCTTCTGCATGACCCAGGCCGCAACTACCCTGCCAGCCTGGACCAAGGACTCGGCTCCGAGGACAATCCACTGCCCGATGGCGAGGCCGAATTGAAGCAGCTGCTTGCCCACCGAGGCGACTGCTTCCCACCCCTGGATCGCCCAGGCGGTCACGACCTTTGCGGCCTCCACCGGTGCCGTGATGCCGAGCAGCGTCCACTTGGCCACCGCCAGAAGGATTTGAGCGACAATCTTGGCACCCTCGACGGTTGCTGCGATACCCTGAGCAACCCACGATGCAACGGCCTTTGTGCCGGCGATGGTAGCCTCCACGCCGGTCTTGATCAGCGCGGGCACCATCAGGGTCATCATCACGCCCGCGATCCCCTCGACAATCGGACCGATCGTCGGCCAGTTGTCCCGAATCCACTGGATGGGGACGTTGACCGCATCGATCAGCGCCGGAAGGAAGGGAAACACCTCCAGGGCCTTGCCCTTGATCTGCTCCCACAGGCCCGTGATGGTACCGGTGATCGACTGCCATGCCGCGGCCAGGTTCTGACCCGCAGTCTGCAGCCCCTCCACCATCCCGCCGAACATGTCGCCCAGGCCAGCGCCGAGGCCACCCATATCAAGGCTGGGGATCTCGGGCATCTGAATGGCAGGCATCTCAAACCCCGGCAAGCTACTGCCGGCCGCATCCGCCATCTGCTCCTGGACCTGGTGAATCTCATCAAACGATTGGATGCCCTGGCCCGCCTGCTTGGCGGCGTCCTTCATGGCATCTGCCACCTGCTGTTGGCCCTTTGCCGCGTCCTGCCCGGCGCCGGCAGCCTGGTTGGCGGCGTTGGCCTGCTGCTGCATCGCGTTGGCCGCCAGGTTCGTCTTGGCCATTCCCAGCGCGTTGCTGGCCGCCATCTTCAGTGACTCGGCGTAGCCGTTCACCGCCGAGGCAGCTCCTCGAACGGAGGGAATGATCAGGCCGATCACCGACAGCATGGCCCCCACACCGCGCACCACCAGGGACGAGGCGTATAGGACGACGGCGCTAATACCATTCCAAACTGCGTGCGCCAAGCCGGCCAGCTGCTGCCACTTGGCTGCCACGACGAGGACCACCGCGGCGATGCCGAGGGCGCCGGCGATCCAGAGGCGGACCGGTCCACCAGCCACGAAGGTGAGAGCCTCACCCAACGATGCTGCACCGCCAATCCAAGCGCCAAAAGCAAAAACCGCCCGGGATGAAAGGGCGGTGATGGCGGACAGGGCGCCTGCTGCCGTTGCGATCCCTCTGGAAATCAAACTCATCCCGTAAACGACTGGACCGGCTGCCACCGCAAGGAGCGTGAAGCCGACGATCGTGTTGCGGACCGGCGGCGGCAGGGAGGCAAATGCCTGTCCGACCTCCCCCAGGCGTTCGGCGAAACGGCGTAGCATCGGCAGTGCCGACTGGACGAATGGCATCAGCCCCTGCCCGAGGCTGATCTGCGCCTGCTTTAGAGCCTGGCTGAAAATGCGCAGTTGGTTGGTCGGACTGTCAATCGTTCTGGCCATGTCGCCCTGGGCATTCTTCGTCTGCTCCATGATGGCCATGTACCGGGCTACGACCTTCTGCTGCTGGCTCATTTCCTGGCCTTGCTGGATCAGCCCCGACTTTAGCGCTATGGCCTTAATTGTAGTCTCATCCACGAGGACGCCCAGTCGGCGCAGCGGCTCAGCCTCGCCGACAATGCCGGACTGCAGCTTCTCGAAGGCTTCCTCGGGGCGCAGGTTCTTGAAGCTGGCCAAGTCGTAGGCCAGCAGGGTGATCCCTTCCGACATGTCCAGGGCCGTCTTCCGGCTGATCCCCATGGCCGTGGTCATGTCGAATAAGGTCGCGATGTTGTTGCGGACCTCGTAGGCGTTTAGCCCCAGCTGCTGTCGCAGGGTCTCCGAGAACTCCTGGGCAGACGCCGCCATGTCCCCCATGGCGACAGAGAACAGGTTCTCGCTCTCAACCACATCCATGGCTGATTTGATGGCCGTCCCGCCGATCAGGGCCAGCGGGGCGGTCACCCCCAGCATCATCGACTGTCCGTCCTGTTCCAGACGCCGGGCCGTAGCTCGGAACGACTTCTGGGTCCGATCCAGAACCTTCGTGCTCGCCTCCATGTCGCGCTGAAAGCGGCTGATATCAGCCGTCAACTGCACGATCAGGTTACCGATGACGCCCATGGTCCTGGATCACCTCCTTCTGCCACGGCCGGCACCCTTACCGGCCTTCTTGTCCGCCCGCTCCTGAACCTTAGCCTCAGCTGCATAGAAGGCAGCCCACTTAGAAAACTCCCGGACTGACATGCGCTGCTCCAGCTCGGCGACAGTCATACCGAGGTCCCGGGCGAGGCGGAAGGTTGTGACTTCCTCTGCCTCGCCCGGATGCGCCTTAGGCGCGGTCATCCCCAGAAAGAACGCTTTTGGTGGCCGCCTTCTGAGCCTCCGCCGTCATGCCGTTGAGGCCCATGACCTCACGGAGAATGCGGTCAACAGCTGCAGCGGACTTCTCGCGGAGCGCCTCGGCCTGGGCCGGCGTAATGGCCGGCTCAGTGAGGCAGGCAGCAAGCATGAGCATCTCAAGCTTCTCGGGGTCAACCTCGCCGTTGACCGTGGCCTGCTTGCGCAGGTTCTGCTGGCGCCCCTTGGAGATGGTCTTGATCTTGACAGCGCCGCCCCACTCGGGGACCTGCACCAGGCGCTCCTCGATGTCCTTAGCGGCGAGGATATCTTCGATCGATAGAATCCGGTCGGTGTCAGCCATGACTTAGTAGGCCCCCCTCGTCCAACCGTCGGTGATCTGGAACTCGGCCGAGAACGTCGCCTCAGCATCGACGCCGGTCTCCACCTCGTAGGAGGTGCAGATTAGCTTTCCGGTGTACTTGGGCGACGTCACGGCGGTGCCTGCGGGCCCGTATTCAAACGAGACATCCTGCACGGCGAGGATGCCGGCGAGCTGGGCATCGACCGTCGGATCAAACTTGCCCTCGATCGAGATCGTGCCGTCCTTCAGGCCGGCCAGGTACACCTTCGACCCCTTACCCAGGGTGGTCACCTCGGCGGTGTCGGCGCCCAGTGAGTCGGACACGCTGGTCAGATAGGCGGAGATGTCAACCACAACCGCGGGGGTAGCGGAGCTCCCCACCTTGAACACAGCCTTGGAACCGTGGTTAAAGGCCACTGTCTGGTCCTCCCTTCGAAATGGCGAAACCACCGCTTCGGGTGGTTTCAGGTATTAGAAGCGGCCGAACCCTGCAAAGAACTTGCCGGCTCCCGTCCAGGTAACCCGCAGGTACTGCTTGACAGTGCCGGCGACCTCTTTGCGCTCACCTCGGACGGCGCCGATGCCGGTCGCCGTGAAGGTGACCAGGTCCGCCCACGGATCAGCACCGCCGTTGTCGCTGGAGTGCTGGATCTTCACCGTCAGGGCACCGGTGACATTCACAACCTGCAGGTAGCCGACGCCGCCCTTGGTGGTCTGGGCCCCGTTGTTCTGGGAGGCTGCGTTTCCGCCGGCGGCCTCCGTGGCCATGGCATGCAGGGCGATGATCCGCTCCAGGCCGACCTTGCTTTGTGCCTCGGCCGAGATCGCCGCAACACCGTCGACCGGGGTCTCAATCTCATAGCTGGTCTCGATCGCCAAAAACCCGTAGCCTGCGTTGCCGTTACCGTCACCGGTCGGCATGTAGACCCAAATCGAGTCGTCGACGCCGAGAGCTGCCTGCAGGATCTGATCCACTGCGTTGGCGGCGCCGTCGAAAATGCCCTCGGCGCTGAGGGTTGCGTCCTCAAGACCGGCGATATACACCTTCGCCGCCTTGCCCAGGGTGGTCACCTCGGCCGTGTCTGCCTGGCCAGCAGTACTGACGCTCGTGAGAAACTGCGACAGTTCGTAGCCGTTGGCGTAGACGGCGGCTTTGGAACCATGATTAAATGCCAATCACCTTACCCCCCTTCGTGCATGAGCAGCACGTCCACCGGGACGTGATAGATCCCGGGCGCACTCTCAGGCTCGTACTGGTCCTGCTCGTTGTCGATTTCGCCGTCAAGCACCCTCACGCCGCCAGCCCCGCCCATTTGGCCGGAGTAGCTCTGCAGTGCAGATTCAAGTTCCGCGGCCACCGCCTTGGCTTCTCGGTAGGATTTGGCCCAGCAGGAGAACTGGAAGCGAGAGTTGACCAAGGCCACTGTCCCCCCCAGGGTGCGGCGCCCCTTCCTGGAGATCCGAGCGTACGTAACCGCAGGATACGTCGGACCCTGCGGCAGAACGAGAGGGTATAAGCGGTTGGCCACCAGCGCGGTAAAGCCATCGTGTGAACCGAGGTGGGCGACCAAGGCTTCTTCAGGAGTCATAGCTTCAGACGCCTCCTCAGTTCTTCGCCCACTGCCCGCTGGGCGCTGTCCTTGTTCTCGTCCAGTGCCGGGCGCATGAAGGGGTGCGGGGGAACCGTACCGAGGTTCTCCGTCATGCGGCGGACACGGCCGCCCTTCCGCACGCGGGCGACTACCCGAACGAGTGCATGGCCGAGCTCAACAAGGCGCCCATACCAGTGATCCGCGTCCGGACCGACAGAAATCTCCACCCGGCCGGGCTTGGTCTTTGTGACCTCGGCGACGATGTGATCGCCCAGATCACCTGTTGCGTACTTGCCGGCCTTGGCATTATCGCTGGCGGCACTGCGGATCACCTCGGCGCCCGCCCCGGCTGCTGCCCCCAGGTGATCATCCGCCTCTTCGCCCAGGATGGTGAGCCGCTTGACGATCTGTTCGGCCCCTTGGACCTTCATTCGCATGCGCACGGCTACACCGCCTCCACGCACATGAGATGGATCTCTCTGTTACGTTCCTCGATGTTTAGCGCCGCCTCAATCCGAAAGATCCGTTCTCCGAACCGGGCTCGCATCTTCGAGGTGATGCCGGGGTAATACCGGACCTTAATGCGGTGGGAGATCTCAGCATTGACCCGCTGAGCCTCAAAGAATTCCCTTCCGCGGATCGGCTCCACTGACGCCCAGAGTGTCACAATCGGTACCCATTCCTCGGTAACGGCGTTGAAAGAATCCCGCCCCTCAACCACTTGCTCGATGGTGATTTGGTGACGAAGGTTGCCGGCACTAATCATGCCTTCCCCGCCTCCCGGTAGTCATCCGCCATAGACAGGTGAGCCTTCAGCGTCTCATATGACCGGAGGAGGCGATCGGCGCTGTTGTCGGCGTAGTCGAAATTGGCCCGACAGTAGGTGATGACGGCCCGCCTGATCAGCGGATCGTCCATATCCTGCGCTTTCGTGGCCGCCACGCCAGCTAGGGTCAAGTCGGCTACAACTCCATCGATAAGGTCCTGAACCTCACCGTCATGCTCGTTACCATCGACCCGGAGAGCCTTCTTGACCACTTCCAGCATCGTTAGTCACCTCGCAAGAGTGAGTGGCTTACACCACCAGATACACGTCGACCTGAGTCCCGTTCAGGACGCTGTTCAGGTCGAAAGTGTTACCTTCGATGTTAGCAACATCGAAGGTAACCGCCGGCGCCGTCCCTTCCTTGGTATGGTTGCGGAAGGCGAAAAGGACGGTGTTATGCGCCATCTTGTAGGGGATGCCCAGCTTTTCCCCAAAGCCGATGGCTGTTGTGGCGCCGTTTCCATCGTGGGCAGGAATCGTTACCTTAGTGACGGTCTTGAAGGCCTTGTTTCCGGTGACGGTCCCGGCCGTGTCCACCGTGAAGGCAGGCAACGTCTCGGTAATGATCTCATCGGCGTAGTTGGTCCCCTCGATGGTGACCTGGATCGCCTTGATGTCTGCTGCCGTACCTCCGGCAGTGGCCGTGATGTTCCGCGGGACACTGGGCTGGGTGAAACCGGCGGCAATCACCTGCTCGGCCCCGGTGTCAGCGACCGCTGCCAGGATCCCGGTGGTGTTCGCTGCTGTTGCACTGGCCGCTGCCACTACGAGATGAGCGATGAAACCGTGGTCAACTGGGAGCCGGGCGTCAGTCTTGATCCGCCCGCCTTTCGGGTTGTGCGCGATGCGCATGAGCGCAACTCCTCTCTTAGTCATGCGGGCGCGCCGCCCGGCACGCCCGCTTCGCGTTAATGACCAGCGGGGCCTACGCGCTCTTCTTGGCCCGCAGGAAGCCGTTCCACCGGATGACGTTGCCACCGGCGTAGACGCTGCCGCGATGTGCGATCTGGCCGGAGCGGAACTTGTAGTCCGTGCTCCGCTGAATGTCGATGTCGGAGAAGATCGCCAGGCCGTAGCTCGACAGGTGGCCGTAGGCCATGGCGTAGTCGCCGGCTGCCGTGCCAGCAGCAGAGATCGCCTTGCACGCGCTGTTGATGATGTAGCTGACACCATCAATCGTGCCAGTGTTGCCCATCGCCCGGATCGTGTGGACCTTGTTACCGTTGGCGTCGCGGAGCTGGGCGAACGCCTTTAGGTCCAGCTTGTGGAGGATCAAAGCGGCACCGTCCTCAACGTCCTCCTCGCCGCCATAGCCGAAGATCAGCTCATCGAGAGTGTTCTCGTCGATTTCCGCGAAACCGACGTCCGTTGCCGGATCAATCGCGCCCTTGGTGGGCGTGGCTCCGGAGTACGTCGAAGCGAAAATACCGGTCAGGCGGTTGGCGGCCCCTGTGCCGATCAGGATCTGGCGGGTGAGGCGCTTCCGCAGGGCGATGCGAACGCCCGCCACCACCTCCGAGTCATAGTCGGCATCCGGGAGCTTGAGGACTCCCTCATCCTCCTCGCTGTAGGCCGTGATCTTGGCCTTGGTCAGCGCTGCGGCGCCGAAGGTCGTGTCGGTGGCAGTGTAGTCGGCATCATCCGCCGTCTCGGCACCTTCGCCGTAGCCCTTGACATAGGACTTCTCGAAGGACTCGCCACCCAGACGCGGGAACAGCCGGACACGGT
The DNA here is from genome assembly GCA_050789255.1 of Symbiobacteriaceae bacterium. Taxonomy (GTDB): domain Bacteria; phylum Bacillota; class Sulfobacillia; order Symbiobacteriales; family Symbiobacteriaceae; genus JBOZRQ01. The sequence goes on along the minus strand of JBOZRQ010000060.1, from coordinate 129,370 downwards.
CGACCAGCCCGGAAACCTGGTTGAAGGCAGGTTCCAGTTCGGACGAGTACCGCTTCGGAACGATGATGCCCTCCGACGTAAGCTGAACCGCGTTCATCGCCTTGAGGGTCTTGCCGCGAGAGGCAGAGGGCACCCAGAGGCTCCGGCGAGAGCCGAACAGCTCATCGCCACCAGTGCGGTCGACAACCTGGCCGCCATCAGGATGCTGATCATCGCCGCCGATCTGCCGGCCAGACAGGTCGGTAAGCTGATCGCGCATCGCCCGGGCATTAGCCCGCGCTTTGACATCGTCGTCGTAACTCTTGTCGAGCGCCTCGATCTCCGCCTTCTTGGCCTCAAACCGCTCCCGGTTGCCCTCGTTCACATATGCCTCGGCCTCGGTGACCAGAGCCTTCCGCTTCTCGACATATTCCTGCCTATTCACGCTCGGCTACCTCCTTCATTTTGATCAGATCCAGTTGCATTCCCAGCGGCGCAGAAATCGGACCACGAAGCCGTGACCCGACATCAAGAAACCGCCTCATCGAGGCGGTTGCACTGTTTTGGATGGCCATTCGGCTGAACATGAGACTGTTTTGCGCTGGCTCGCCACCAGCTTCACCCGCGTACAGGATCCCATCGGAAAAGCCCAGTTCAACGGCCTTGTTGGCCCCCATCCAGGTCTCCGCATCCATGAGCTTCCACAACTCATCACGCGACAGACCGGTCTTGGCCTCATACGCGTTGACGATCGCCGACTTGACCTGATCGAGCACCTCGGCGTAGCGGCGGAACTCGTTGGCGTCACCGCCTGCACGGAACCACGGGTTATGGACCATCATCATGGAAACCGGCCCCATGAGCACTTTGTCACCAGCCATGGCGATAATGCTGCCGGCAGACAACGCCTGACCATCGATCTTGGTAGTCACAAGCCCCTTGTGCTCTTTCAGGGCGTTGTAGATGCCAGAAGCTGCAAACACGCTGCCGCCTCGGCTGTTGATCCAGACGTCTATCGCCTTGCCCTTGTGCTCCTTCAGGGTCTGCCGGAACGCGTTGGGAGCTGCGCACTGCTCACCGAACCACTCGTAGATCCAGACATCGCTGTCGTCCACAATATCGCCGTCGATGCGGAGCTCGACCTTCTCCTCGGAGGCGTTCGCAAAGCTCCAGAATTTCAGCGTCCTCACCCCCTTTTACTGCTCATTCACCTCGGCCGTGTCCAGCCGCCTGACCGGCTTGTCACCGCCCTCGATGGGCGGCAGGTTAAGAACGCGCCGCCATTCGTTGGGCACCATGGCCCCCCGGTCCACCATCTGACGCAACTCCAGTTTGGTCTTCATGCTCGCATACGACAGGTCTGTCGCGCCGAATACTATCCGGTTACCAAAGCCGCGTTCCCGGCGGGTAAATAACTTGCGGGTAAACTCCTCGCTCATTTGCTGGGCTAGTGGTTCGATCTCAGCCTCGTAATAAGCGATCCAGTCGTCTTCGGTGAACTTGGCCTGCACGATTTTCTCGTTCACACCAAAGAACGCGTGAATGCGATCAATCGCCCGCTGCTGATGAGGGGCTGATGGTACAAAGTCGGTGTACTTTACCGGCTCCAGTTCGTACCGAGACGGGTCAGAGGCCGCGACGCCCGTTTCGTTCTCCAGCGACAGAAACTGTTCCGAGAACTCTTTGACCTGCTGCCGCCGATCCTCGGGTTTGAGCTGAACCTTGAACTTCATCAGCCACCGGATCACCGATGAACGTTTGACCGCCTGGACGATGCTCTGGTCCGACGCGGCGATGACGTCGAGCATTGCCTGGAGGCTGCCTGCCTTCGATGTGCCAAACAGGTCATTGTCGTGGTAGTCATCCCGCAGATGGATCACATCGGTATAGGGCAATTCGATCGGTTTGCCGCCACCAGCCAGCTGGAACCGGATAAACAGCGTCCCATCGTCCTTGCGGACGGCCTCGGCGCTTCGGGCCGCTAAGGGGTAGATCTGCACCGGGTACCCGTCCGGGTCCCGGTAGATCCGGGCAAATGCGTTGTTGTTGACCGCCAGGAGCGTTGCCATTCGTTCCCGAAACAGCTGACCGCCAGCATACGGATTGGGATCCTCCAGCAAGACCCGCATGTACGGTTCCGGGTTGATCTTGAGACCACCGGCATCCTCACGAACGTGCATGGCCATCAGCTTCCCGATCGCCTTCGCCTTAGGCCTGATTGCCGCTCGGACGATATCACTTTTGTAAATCGACCCATCCCACGCCCGGAAGGCGTCGCCCCACTCGGTGATCATCTTCACCTGCATAGGCGGCTCCCGATATCGACTGAACACCCGCTGCAACCATCCCAAACGCTCACCCCCTCTGCCATCAGGGCTGATAAACCGCAAAATCGTCCTGGACCCGTTTGTAGGCGACGTAGGCCATCAGGTAGGACGAATAACCGTCGATCCGGGCCCGAGACGCCCGCTTGTCGGGCTGGATGTTGGCGTTTTCGTCGATCTTGGCGGCCGTATTTGTTACACACCACCGGAATAGGCCGTTGTGCCGCGAAAACACCATCTTGCGGTCGTTGAAAACGGCCCTGGTCTCCTTCATGGGCTCGGACAGAGTTTTCGATCCCTGAGCAACCTCAAAGACCACCCCGACCCCCTCTTTCCCCTCTCGCGGAAACCCGGCCATCTCCATGTCCTCGATAAAATCCGCCAGGTGCCACCGGTCAGCGCCTATTTTCCAGAATGTGACGCCGTAGTCGCGGGACAGCATGGCAAACCACTCCGCCACATCCTTGCGGCTTACGAAACTGCCATCGCAGATGTGTAGGAGGTTATCGTGCAGCGGATCGGCCGCGCCGGTGCTGACGAAGCTCTCGTAGGCCATCCGGTCCCGCTTGGCGCTCTGTTCGATCCGATTGCGGGCAATGAAATAGCGCTGGAACAAATGCAGTGTGCCATCCAGGGGCATGATGGCTGAGGCACAGCACAGGTCGGTCGTCTCCGAGAGATCCACACCGCCCACCGCGTACTTGTTTCTCAGGATCTCGACCGACATATCAGCGGCACACTGATCCACCGTATGCAGGTCGAAATAGACCACGCTGGTACCGGACGCCCGGTTGAAATGTTTGGCCAGGACGCTGGGCATCTGGGCCGGGTCCTGGAGTGCCTTCTGATACTCACCCTCCAGGTAACGCATGGTCGGCCGCGCTTCCGGGATTCCGGGGTTGGCTTTGATCCAGCAGGACCGGTCATCGGGTTTGTCGTTGGGGTCGATGCGGAAAATCATCGGAAACAGGCGCTCATCGCTTTTTCCGGCGAGGCGGTCTTCGCAGCGTTTGAGCACGCTGTCAAAGATGCCTTCCCGCACAAACCCGAACGTCGATATGATCACGCCAAGAGGTTGAGTACGTGCCCCGGTGGCGGACGAAAAGACATCATAGGTGTTCCGGTCTCGCACGGCGTGACACTCATCGATCACAAAACAGTGCGGTGATAGACCGTCCTGGTTCTCACTGTTTTTGCCGCCTGCCTTCATGTAGCTACCAGTTGCCGGAAATAACAACATCTCGCTGTTGTCCCGATCGCGTTTAGTGCGCCAGTGGCGTCGAGGATCGTTGGCCGGCGTGATGTCCTCGCTGGACGTGAGTAAAGCTTTGGTGTTGTCGTAGACGATGGCGGCCTGGGTCCTGACCGTGGCCAGGCACCAGACCTGGGCGCCGTGTTCGCCGTCCAGCATCAACATGAATGCAGCTATGGCCGAAATGAAGAGGGATTTGCCCCATTTCCGCGCCACAAACAAAACGAGTTCGGTAAAGTACCGAACCGTCAGGTCGAGCTCCGAGTCGTGGGTCTTGATGCCGAACACGCAGGCTACGATGTACCGCTGTTCTATGGACAGTTCCAACGATTGCCCGGCCCATCGACCATCCTTGTGCCGGAACAGCCTGCAGAAATCGATGAACAGCTTCACATCCGTGTCGTCATACCAAACGTCATCCCGGGCCAGCAGCGCCTCAATCATCCGCTTGAGCTGCTTGACATCCTCGCAGTGCTTCTCTGGCTCTTGCTCGACGTACTGGTGCCAGGCACGGATGTGCTCAGGCAGCACAACGGCCGGGTTATTTGACACGACGCATCCGACCATCGGTCCTGTTCTCAACTAGGTTCTGGAATGCATCAGACGCGGGCTTCTCTTTCTCACCCGGTTTGTTTCCTTGCGGCACCAGGTCAGCGATCTGCCGGCAGACCGTCGCATAGCTCTTGACCAGCTTGTCGTACTGCTGCGCCGCTGCCCGAATCCGCGTAATAGGTGCCGCATCCTCGCTTGGCTGATACCACTCGATGGTGCCGTTGGCGTTGATGTCAGCTTCGAGATCTTCCAGCTCGACACGCAGGAACGCAGCACGCTCCACAAGGCCGATAGCCAACTGCTGTCTATCTTCCGGCACCGTTTTCAAATTCCGGCGAAGCCGGTTCACCTCTCGCTTAATCCGTGTGTCTCTCGACAATTTGGTAGAATTTCCCATGAACTCCCCCCCTTATGGATGGCCCCCCCTATGTGCGTGGGACCCGCGAGTAAATTGGAAGCCCCCCGTTCGGTCATAGGGAATGCTCAACCCCTATTCGAACCGGGGGGGATATTTCAACTGTTCATTAAATAGTTAGATGGTAATGTTTAGTCTGCCTTCCGCTGCCGCACACCCGCATCTACCGGTGACACGAACTGGTCAAGTCCTGTCTCTTGCACCCGCCCGTGCTTGGTGTCGTGACATGGTTTGCACAGATTTTGGAGGTTATCAGGGTTGTAAGCAACGTTCCAGTCCTGCCAGTTGCGCTCTGTTAACTCGATAATGTGATCGATCTCCAGACCAGGCTCGACGCGTCCCTGTTTGAGGCACGCCTCGCACAATCCTCCGCTACGCAGAGTGACAAACTCCCGAGCCCGCTGCCATTCAGCTTTTCTATACACCTGAGGAAACCTGGCCATCGGCTATCGGCCGAGCGCCATGGTGAGGCCGTGATGGAACCGCTGCCACGGCCCGGAGCCCGTCCGAATATCGATTCGGTACAGGCTCAGGATGCGGTTACCGATCCGAACGACCAACCTGGCCGGAATCACCAGGGATATACAGGCGAGCAGACCCATGAGGAACAGAACGAGCCACCGGTTGCGCTCCCGAGTCGATAGCTCAATCGTCAACTGTGCCATGTCACTTCACCGCCTTGTAGCCTTCACAGTTACCGCGCACTTCTGCATCCCTAGTGTCATAACCAAGTGCGCAGGTGAGTCCGCCGGCAGAACCCTTCTGATCCTGACGATTCTTACACCCGAGACAGAGGCGAGCCTTAGGGTCACGCTTAGCCTTCTCAGCCTCCATGACCTTGGCAGCGTTCCGGCAGATGTCTTGCGTTGCCCGTAGCGTGTCCAGGTTGCGCATCAGCGCCTCCATGTCACGATCGCCGTCGAAGGCTTGTTGGGTTAGCACAGCGGCGACTAACCCAAGTTCGTTAGCCTGCTGACGAAGGGCCTTCTCATCCATCTCCGTCACCCCTCAGCGAAATGTCCCTCTACCTATAAGGAAAAAGCGCGTGCATTTTCGCACGCGCTAGTTGGCAATCGCTATTTTTATGCTTTTTAGCCGGGGTCGGACCGCTGTTTCGATCTTGCGTTTGGCCCTGGCCAGGTGCCAGCGTACCTGGCCAGGGTCCATATCAAGCGCCTCGGCTACTTCAACCGGTTCAAGCAGACTGCCGACCACCATCTCGTAGATCACCCGCTGTGTGTCGGACAGATATCCCATCGCCAGCTCCAGGATGGTCTCCTGCTCGGCACTCAGCTCGCCGCCCCTTGCGTCCACGTGCACGAGCAGCCCCATGTCGTCGATTGCCTCATTCGGCATCGGGGTCACTGCGGCGTTTCGCAGGCGAGCCCTCTGCCTCGGGTACTGATCGTCGTCAACCGCCTTCAAGTGAACCATTTGCAAGCAGTAGCTGGAGATCTTGCTCCACGCCTTCGCTTCCTCCCCGTCTCCCTGCAACAACGCCCGCTGCGACCGGCGTAATGCTAGGTTCGCCGCTTTTTTGTAACCATTAATCAGATCCGGCGAAGCGGTCGGTGATGGCGGCAGCACGGTGTTTCCCCCTTGTCGAGGTGAGATGAGCTCAGGTTCACGGAGGGTACCGCACGTGCGGTATGGTACTTGCGATCAGTCGCTGGCGATGTCGATTGGCCCGGGCGCCGCCCCCTGCATCGCCTGCCACCGTGCTTCGAGCTCGGACCGCATCTGCCGGAGTTCGCTCCTGGATCCCCCCGGCGAACGATGCGGTAGTCCGTGCTCCTTGCGAATGCGCTTGAGGAGGTCTCTGCCGGCACCGGTGACCTGTGCGACCTGGGACAACGCCCCTACGCGCAGCAGTTCGACCAGTTGTTCCTCAGCCGGCGGCTTAATGCGAGGAGGACGACCGTCCTTATTAGTGCGCTGTTTCGGCTCCTCTCGAAGAGTCGCCTTGCGCTGGCGAATGCGCTCGCGTCGGTCCACCCAGTCGAACAGTGCGGTCGTGGCGGTCAGTAGCGCACGCATGGCCTTGATCGGGGCGCCGCCCTCGTTCAGCTTCTCGGCCAGGTCAAGGTTCCTCTCGACCTCCTGCAGCTTCTCGGGGCGCCTGTACTCGAAGTCAGGCGTGTCCATTGCCTGCACCCCCTTCTTGCGTACAGCGATGGCGGGTTATCGCCAGCAACTCATCAACGGCCGTCATTAACCATGCGATCGCCCGCCCCTGGGCACCCGGCTCGCTCAGCTCAAGCTGCCGCCTGGCATTGGTGATTGCCTCCTCTGCCCGCTGGAACTCATCCGGGCGCCGGTACTCAACCTGCGGGGTTTCCATGGGGCACCTCCGTTAACCTGACCGGCTAGACTTCATGGCCCGACGGCCCTCCTCAAGGTAGAACCTGGTCGACTCTGAGACCTGTTCCCCGCTCTGGCCGGCGAGAGCCTTCGGCTTATCCAGCCACAGAAAGAGAGTCATCGACCGTCGCTGTCTGCTGGAATCCCGGGATGTCGGGTGGCAATCCCAGCCCTTGACCGCCCAACCGACCGGCAGCTTGAAGTACTCGGCCAGGTAGGCAAGGTCCCGATGGTTAAACCCTGCCCAGCCTTGGCACTCGACCAAGATCTCATCAGCTCGGACGTGAACCGCCACTGGGTGCCAGGAGGTGTTCCGGGCGAGCAGACTTACAAGGCCGTCGAGGTAGCACCGATTGCCATAGAAGGCCCCTCTGCTGTCGGTGTGAGCCGCCGGGACGGATATGCCGCTAGATACCCAGGAATGTTCGGGCGCCGCTGGCTGGTCACCCTGGTTCTTTGCTAGCCGGTCGAGTTCGGCGGCGATCAGGGCGCCAGCTCGCACCAGGTCACGCACTCGATCCTTCGGTTTGAGCCACTGCGGATCCCAGGGCCAGTTTCCGAAGTCACCGGAGGTGTAGCAGGCGGCGGCCAGTGCCAACTCACCGTTGACGTGCTCGGCATCATGCTCCGGCGTCCAGCCTTCCTCCATGATCTGGCGCCGCCGTTCCGCTGCGATTAGGTCGATACCCGTCTTCATGCTTGTGCGCTCCCCTTTCGATCGGGTCAGGTCTGATCAGCGCTTCCGACCATTGGGCATGTACGGAACGGCGTCTCCGCGCCTCTCTCGGGCGAGCGTGGCAAGTCGGTCCTGAAGCCACTCGAACCACCGTTCGTCGCTCACCGCTAGCGAGACGAACCCTCCCGCGGCTGCGTTGTACCGGTACTCCTCGAGCTCGCCGCTGAGCCGAGCCCGGAAGAGATACCACCAAGCCGGCTCGTAAAGGTGGCTGAGTTTGTCGGCCCAGCACAGCCGGCTCGGCTCCCGGTTCACCTTCTTGGCGAAGTGGCGACTGTGAAGCAGTACCAGGTCACCGTACTCCTGCCCGAACAACCACGCTGCCAGCCGGGCGCCCACCCGCGGGTGATCCTCGCCTTCGGGCCCGTCCATATTCGGAGCGCCCCAGTAGCCCCAGTCGTGGATGATGATGCAGATTACCTCTCGCCCCGTCGGGCGGCCGTAGAGAGCTAGCCAGGCCCGGTAGACGGTCCACGGATGCCATAGAAACTGGTGGACACCCCAGAGCAGCGACCTTGTACCGACCGGGAACAACCTGCTCAGCACGCCTGGATCACGCCCCTTCCCCATGGAGTTCCTGCCAGGCCGCCTTGCGCTCAGCGTTTGCAGCTGCCACCTCCTGTTGCCAGCCGGCCAGCTCGTCGACAGTGCAGATGCTCACTGAGGCCCCTGCCTCGTACCCACCGCAGGCCTTCAGGTGCGCCTTGAACATCGGCAGGTACCGTTGCGCTTCCTCCTCCGAGCGGAACCGCCCGTGGCCCTCAACAACTTCGTCACCGCCATCAGCGTGCATCGTGTACGAAACCATGAACGTCAGGGCCTTGGTACCCGAGTAGGCTTCCGTTAGTTGGATTGACTTGCTGGCCAGGCCCTTCAGCGCCCACTCGATGATCGTGTTCTCCGGCTGGGCGTTCAGCTTCACCAGCTGGTCAAGAAGGATCTTCGTCGTTTCCTGCATGTGCGGTAACCTCCTCTGCAATCTCGGGCGCTGGCGGAAGTTGTAACCCTCCCGCTAGGTCGGCCACTATCATCATGTAGTTGGCAGCGTCCGCACACTTAGCGGCGACATACTCACGATCGTATTCCGACTGCCTGTTGAACTTCATGGGGTGTATGACGCTGGCCACGTCCACGATTTTCCGATGAGCGCTGGCGAGACCAGCCCGCTCATCCCAGTTCTTCCAATTGCCCTTCTGATCGTTCTTGCGGAGCTGCGCCTCCATGAGCCGAGCGAAGGCGGCCACCTCCGGACGGAGCTCGTTGAGTGGCGGTAACGGCATTGTCACGTCGTCACTCGCCCCTTTCCTTCCCCTCGCCAATACCCGAAGGCCGGCCGAGCATGGTCTGCTGGTAATTGACAACCAGCGCCAAGGCCTCTGAGCGAGTAAAACCGTTGGCGACTAAGTCTTGGTGGTACCCAGCGAGTGCTTTGGCCATATCGCGAAGGGCTGCCTGCGCTTGATCCCATGCCGCCGTGAAGTCCACGCGTATCACTCCTTGAACGCTACCTAAAATACTTCCGGCCATTAAGCACTTCTCAACTGCGCTAACCTCTGAATAACCCGGTCGAGATGCCTTTCGGCCGCCTGCTGGGACAGGACCCTGTCGGCCTCCGTCTCCACCTTGTCGCCCATGATCCCCACGAACTGCCCTATCTTCAGGCCGAGGGCCTCCTGCATGGTTTCGTCCATCCCTGTGTCCGTGACCATGTAGTAGCAGAGGATCGAATCGAGGCCTTGATCCACCCCTAAGCGGTGGAGGCGATCTTCGCACTGGGCGTGTATCGCTGGTGACCAGTCCAGCTCGGCGAAGACCACGCAGGTGCCTCGCCCCTGCAGGCGGTCGAGGCCCGCTGTCGATCGGAGCGAAAGCTGAACGAGATTCGTCCGACCGTCAGCGAAAGCCGAGATCGCCGCGTCCTTCTCCTTCTGGGTCTCCTCGCCCGTGATCCGCACGGGAGAGAAGTCGATCAGCTCTTCGGCGAGGATGCCGTGTACCTGATGGTGGTAGGCGAACAACAGTACCCGTTCCCCCGCCTCCAGCAACGTGCGGACGAAAGCCGCCACATACGGCGCCTTGGACACGCCCGTGGCCTTCCGGGCGCCGCCCTCAATTTGCCGCTTGGCTAGGCCCTTTTCGTGCCAGTCCTTGATGTCCCCGTACCCTTCGGCAAGGGCCACAGCCTGGGCGATCAGGCGGTTGTAGCTGCTCTCGTCATACTCCACAACGTGGACCACTCGGCGCTTGGGCGGGAGTTGGTCTTGCACGTCGGCCTTCCGCCGGCGGATCATCAGGCCTTCACGGCGGAGGTAGTCGCCTAGCACGCCCGGCTTAGCAACCACCTTGCCCCCGTACCCGGTGCACCACTCTTTGGTGTACGAATCCCTGTCGCCCAGGCAGTGATACTCCAAGATGTTGGTAATCGACCACATCTCGTCGCCGTAGTTGTAGATCGGCGTGCCTGACAGTCCCCACACGAACCGTGCGGCTCCAGACAAGTCAGAGGCAGCGGTGTACTTCATCGTGCCGGTGTGGCGGAGCTCCTGGATCTCGTCGAAGACGATCAGCCGGAGCCCCTTGTCCAGTAGGGCCTTGTACCAGTCGGCGATGAGCCCATAGTGAATGACGTAGATGGGGCGGTCGGGCAGCTCGTAAGGCTTCCGGCCGCGGATGATGTGGACCATTCGCTCACTGCGTTCCTCCGCCGTCTCGGCCAGCCGGGCCTGCCCGGGTGTCGGCAGGTCGAGGAAGTTGCCGACCTGCCGGCGCCACTGGAGCTGCACGTTCGTCGGGACCACCAGGAGCGCCGGGAGGGCTTCGGCTGTCGCCATGGCAGCCAGCGTTGTGACCGTCTTGCCGAGGCCCATGTCGTCGGCCAGCAGGCAGCGCTCGTTTGTCACCAGGAAGGCTGCGCCGTCCTTCTGGAACGGGAACAGATTCCCCAGGAAGGTCAGAGGAACGGAGATCGGTCGCAGGGTGCGGGCATCGTCCCGCCTCATCGCGTGGTTGATGGCCTTTAGGCGGTCATCAACGAACCGTTCCGGGCTCTCGATCAGCAGCGGGTACCGGAGCATCAGCCAATTTAGATCGCCGGCGGCCCGCTTCGTGGCCGGGAACTTCAGCTTGTCGTGATCCCAGCTCCGACACCCGGGAAACACCCGCTTCGCCATCTCCATAACGGCCGGCTCGGCCTGGATCACCCAGGCATCCTGTTTCTGGTCGAACCAGACCTTTCCGTAGGTAGGACCCGAGATGTCCGGGGCGGTCAGGTAGAGCGGCAGCCTCGCAGCGTTCACAGAGAGATCCCCCACAGCTTGTTAAGGGCTACATAGTGGACCGGCTTCCCGTTGGTGGACCGGTCGTACTTGAACACATTGCGCTCCACCACGATCACCAGGGCGCCGACTGCGTCGAACTTGGCGTACCGCTCCACCTGGGCCATCACGTCCCCGGAGTTCGGCTTACCCCTCTTGACTTCGATGCCGATCCCGCCGGCGACCAGGAAGTCGATCCGGGCCCGAGGACCCAGTTGGTGTTCCCTGCTGAACGGGATCCCGTCTGCCTCCAGTCGCTGGGCGATCTGCCCCTGCAGGTCATACTCCAGGCCGACATGCCGAACACGGAGGTTGCGGAGTGATGCCAATACCTGCTCCAACGTCGCCTCCTGCTGGTCGGTCGACACGGTCCAACCCCCTTAGTCTTGCTGGAACTTCGAGGCCGTGGTACTGTGGACGGCGCCGGCTCCTCCGTAAACAATGGTTACCGTGACTCGAAGTCCCGGCGCGACAGCCGGCCTCGGCCTCGCCGCCACCGGGCGATAAGCCAGCGCCCTTTCAGCCGGTGAACGAGATAGCCGCCATACCAGTGCATCATGACCTCACCTAGCGCAGCTCGGCGAAGAGTTTATTCACGGTTATGCCGTGCTTCTTTCCGAGCCCGGGCGCCCACCGCTTGGCAAGGGCTCGGTAGAGCTTGTCAATGTCCTTGCCGGCCGCATGGTCCACCAGGTAGGGCGCCGGCGCCTCAATAACCTGCCGAATGTACTTGTCGATCTCGTCTGGGGCGCTGCACTTTAGTCCCGTGTTGCCCAGACAGACTGCACCCGTGGCGTAGGTATTGCCGATCATTAGCGGGTACAGCTTGGTATTGACCTCAATGCGCTCCTCAGGTGTCCAGAAGATCCGGGGCGCCCCGTGGTTGCTGACGACCACTAGCAGCCGCGGTAGATGCACCTGGTACGGTTCGGGTGCCCTGGTGACAAGGTAGTAGGTCGACGGCGAAATCTCCTTGACCGCCAGCCAACGACCGCCATTCTGCCCGAAGGCCAGCAGATCCGACTCGACGAACCGGCTGACGAGCTTAACATGCCTGCCAGCTGCCTCCCAGTTCAGGAGCTCGCGCATGGTATCGCACACCTCGGATACCGGCATCAGGCCCCTCTGCGGCCCCTTCTCGTCCTGCTTGGTTACCCACATGAAGCCCGTTCCCATCTGCTCCAGGTCGAGTTCCGGGATTAGAATGGTCCCGCTCAAAACAGCACCTCCTCGCCGCCAAATGGTCTGGCCAACAGTTGCTTCGCCGCCTTCATCAAGGCCTCGGCATCCTTGTCCGGTCTGTGATGCTGGGCGATGGCGCTCTCTGTGATATTGCTGACCTCCCAGAGATCTCGGAGGAGCAGCGCCGCCTCGGGATCAGTCTCCGCCCGTGTGTTCAGGTCATCAAGCACCTGCCGCAGCGTGTGGCCCTTCTGCTGGGCCGTATTGAAAACCGACAGGAGCTTCGAGTACGCCTTGCGCCTGAGCGGCACGTGTTGCTTCAACCGGTCGGCCTGCTGCTCCCGCACCTGCACCGGGTCTAAGAGTCGGATCTTCTCGAAGCAACGCATACGCGTCAGGCCAGGGCGCCCCTCCGAAGCCTCTGAACTTCTCGGGAGGTCCAAGACTCTCTCGGGTCCAGAACCAGATCCCCTTGTAGACATGGTGATTCATCTCCCAATCGATCGGGCAAACGGCAATCCAGCATTGGCGCTTTCTCCGTTTCCCGTCCTCTTTGTAGGTGATATAGGCGCCGTCCAGACCCGGCAGGAAGTCTAGGTGCCACTTGTCGCGACCCATGGGCATGGCGGTTGCCGCTTGTGCAGCCCTCACCCGATCGGTGATCCCCCGCAGCCACCAACTGTCATCGAAGGTGTTCATCAAGGTCGGCTCCGCCAGACCGAAGCCTTTGCGTTCCTCGTCGGGAAGGTCTTTACGTTGGCAGAGCTGAGCCCCCATGATTTCGGCCATCACACGTAGTGCTGGTGTCGGTTGTCCTTCATGGGTGGTGAGCTTGAAGTCGCACTGGGTGCCCGCCAGGAACAGGCGCAGAACACTGGGGCTCCGGTACTCGCTACCCGGCACGTGCTTGATCACGTTACGGAAGTCCGGTATTAGCTGCCTATCCTGCATCAAGAACCACTTGCGCATGTCCATCGGTTCGGCTCACCGCCTTCCACGCCTGGGCGGCGTCGCGCCCGGCCGACTGCACCCACCCAAGGAACTCGTAACTGTCCCAATACCGACGTGGAATGTGGTCCCCGTGCCAGTGGCATAGGCCCTCGTAGACATAGGGGTTGAGGTGCCAGTCAGGCGGGCAGACCACAAGGTAACGCCAACGGCGTCTCGGCCCCTCGGTGGTATGTTCTGTGATCTGCTTATTCATCAGACCGAGGTGCTTGTCGGTCTTGAACATGTGCCACGGCCAGCTGTATGTACATCGGGCACCACTTCCCTCGTGGCGGAGGCGGGTCGAGATGTTGCGGATGAACCAACGGCCGTTAAAGATCGGGTCGACCTTGCCGCCCTTCAGATCCGTGAACCGGTGCCGTTCTTCTTTGGGAAGGTCTTCCGTCTGGCAAAGCTCTGCGCCCATGGCCGAGACCATTACTCGCAGGGTCTCAGTTGGGTAGCCTCCCAGGTCTGTGAGCCTGAATCCGTAGCTGGTCCCCGCCAGGAAGACCCTCATCACCGTGGGGCACCGGTACTCACTGGCCGGGATGCATGCCACGGTTTTCTCCCAGCTGGACGATCTCGGTTTGTCCTGCAACCAGAACCACTTCCGGAGATCCATTTGGCTTTACACCGCCTTCAGCCTGGCCGTGGTGCACTCACGGAAGTAGATGATCCCGGTCCGGATATCTCCGTTAAGGAAGGCGCCGATCAACTCCAGTGCGATGATGGCAGCCTTCCGGTTGGTGAACAACGTCTGAATGTTGCCGGCGTCCAGTTGCTGATTGCACGAGGCCTTTGTCGGATCTCCGCTGGTGTCGGTGAGCACGGTCTGGTCGAACCCCGACCGGAGCGTGCCGCGCAGTTCGGTTGGACCATCCGCATAGACCGCTACGACTTCGCCCTTGTTCTCGCCGTTGGCGCAGTCGACATAGTAAACGTCCCGCTCGTGGTACTCGTGGTCCATCCAATCGCTGGCAAACGCCTCCATCACACGCCGGGCCGGATGGTTGTCCACCGCCCCCACCAGGATGACTTTGGCGTAATGCCGGGCCATCTGCTTGAGCTGCTCCGGGCTCTCCAGGTACTGCCCGTGAAAGTACAGTCCGCTCCGGCCGAGGGCCGTGGACGCTGTCTCCACAAGGCACTGCGCCTTGTTACGGCCCAGGTGCTTCTTGCTGAACATCTGGCGCTGGACGTTCTTGCCCTCTACGGAATCACCATCGAGCAGGTGAATGTCGATGTCGTGCGCTAGGAACCGGCAGAGATCCTGATACAGTGCACTGCCGATCCCGCCGGCCCCCACGATGATGACGCACGTTTTGGGCTTAGCCATCGACTACCACCTCGGCGACCTGGAGATACTCAAAGTCGTGGCCAGTGAAGCGGCGGAACAGCCGGGTGCGCTGTCCTCCCTTCCACGAGAACACCCCGAAGGTCACACCTCGGATGCGCTCATTCGCACTGTCGGTCGGAGACCAGAAGGCGCCCATCTCGTGGTGTGAGTGGAGGTCGAAAGCCAGATCCCAAATGTGCCCGTCTTGAACAACACTCAGGTCGACATCACACCGCACGCTTCCCCGAGTCACATCCTGCGGCGGCACCACTGGGACCAGAGCGCCCGCCTCATTGCGGTAGACCAACACCCGGGCCTCGGAGCCGTGGAGCGCATACATGCCGGCGAAGAATTCCTCAACCTTCTCCAGGAGGGCGGGCGTCAGCTTGACGCCCGCTTCCGCAGCCTGCCCACCCTTAACCGAACCCTTAATATTAATGAGCAGCACGTTCGATTCAGCGTGGTACTTGAATTCCACCTGGGTATCCCGGAACTCAAAGAAGTCGTTCTGGATCAGCACCTCTTTGATCTCGTCAGCCGTGTAGGCCCTGCCGTCCACGAAACCAGTCAGGTTCCACAGGATCTCGGAGGCGTACCGGATGCTAAACGGGTAGGTCCACGACTGGGCGGCCGGCACTGTGGTCGTCGTCTTGGTGGCGGGCGCCGGGGTAGCGGAGGTGTGATCGGCTTTCACTTTGGCCTGGGCCTTCTTCGGCTTATCGCCCTTGCCTGACGCCTCCTCAGGCTCGCACTCAGGCTCTCCTTCCTCCTGCTCCTCGTCGAGCTGCTCCTCTTCCTCCGGGGCGCCGCCCTCGGTGTTGATCTCAAATTCAGGCTGGTTGGTGTCCTTCGCCATGTTCTAGGCCTCCTTAGCGAGATGTCTTGTCGCGAGCTCGCAATAGCCCGGGTCCTTGTCGACACCGATCCACCGGCGGCCGAGTAGTTGCGCCGACCGGCAGGTGGTGCCGCTACCGTTGAACGGGTCCAGAACCAGGTCACCCTTGTACGTGTAGAGCTTGATCAGTCGGCTCGGCAGTTCGATCGGGAAGGGCGCCGGGTGCCCAACCTTCTTGGCGCTGACCGTTGGGAACTCCCAGACCGAACGGGTGTACTCCACGAACTCCTCCGCCGTGATTGAGGCCTCACCGTCATTGACCCGGCCAAACTTGCCCTTAGAGAAGATCAGGATGTACTCATGAACATCCCGCAGGGTCGGGTTGGCCGGGCTTCGCCAGCTGCCCCAGGCGCTGGACTGGCCTACCGAAGGACCCTTGTCCCAGATCACTTCGCCACGCATGTGGAAGCCGATCTCCAAGAGCCGCGTGGTTATATGGGCCTGCAGCGGGAGGTAGGGCTGGCGGTCGACCCCGGCCACGTTGACGGCGATTCGGGCGCCGACCTTCATCACCCGATAGCACTCCCGGAAGACTGCCTCCAGCATGTCGAGGTAATCCTCCAGGCTCATGCAATCGTCGTGGGTGGCGTAACGAATGCCCACGTTGTAGGGCGGGCTGGTCACGACCAGGTCAACAACACCTTCAGGGATTGGGGACAGATCCCGGCTATCTCGGTTCAGGATCACGTTGGAGATCACGCCGGCGCTGCCCCCTCGCCCCGTCGTTCGAGCTCAACCTGCCCGGTGGCCATGGCGAACCACAGTTCCCGAGGTATCCCGCGCTCGCTGTACCAGTCGATCAGCCACGCCTGCAGTTGGAGCCGGTAGGCCTGGTTTCGGGTCGACCCAGGGCCATCCCGGCGGGCGTCGTCTCGGTGTTCGGCGCAGAGGCCGGCTCGGTTGACCGCATCATGGACGCCGTTCTCCCACACCGGGATTGCGTGGGGGTAGGCGGCAATCGGAGCCTGGCAGCCCGGCACGTAGCACAAGCCACGCGTCCTGCCGTTTACCTCCGTCGACACCCGGGACTGTTCCAGCATGTCCGCGCACTCGGCAGCCACTGCCCACTCCATCTCCACCTTCTGGTGGCGCCAGACGAGGCCGTTACGTCGGTCCCTCGGCTTTCGCATCCGCTCACCCTCTACTCCCTGCGTTAGGCGGCGGAGTCGGCCGCCACCGGCAACCCGGGAAGTTCGTTCACGAGATCCTGAATCATGGGCAGTAGGTCAGGTTTGATCATCACGCCCGCCCGGCCGGTGGCCAGGATGTGGTGTGGTCCGATCTGCATCACGAGCTGCTGGCGGTAGGTGCCCATGTTGTCATGCCCGTTGCGGATCTCCACCCGGTAGTACACCGGCAGATTGCCGTGTGCCGGCCTCAATCCGCCGTTCTCGTTGCGGATCTGCACAAAGGCCCCGGTGATCTCGACAGCAGGGTGATCTTCGAGGGAGTAGCCCGGCTCAACCCAGATCGTGAGTTCGGACAGGTCGATCCTGAACTCACCCAAGTCAGTTGGGACAGACTGGGCACCGACCTCTTTGCGCATCTGCCAGTGGGCGAAGAGCCGCTCCAGCGGCAGGTATGCCTCCTTGGCGACCAGGATCTCGCCGCCGTCCTCGCCCAGTGCTCCCCAGGCGGTCTGTCCCATGGCCGCTAGGCTCGCGGCTCGCTCCATGTGAGGCGTCACTGTCGCCTGCTTGACTGGCCGCTCCTCCTGAGTCTGGGGCGCCGCCGGAGCGGGCGCCGGTGCGACAGGCTTCGCAGGTGGATTCTCTTGGGCGGGCGCCGCCGGGGCCGGACTGGCACCGGTCTGCTCCGAGGCCTTCGCCACCGCCGAGGCTGGGCCAGGGTCCTTTGCAGGCGCCTGCTGGGACTGTGCAGCCGGAGCGGGTGTGTCCTTCTTGGCGGGTACCGCACGTGCGGTAGGTTGGCCCGTCAGTTCCTGCAATAGCTGGTCGATCGCATAGGGCGCCTCTCGGGCGGTGGGCTGGGCCAGGACCACACGGGCGCCGACCTGCTCCCGAACGTGGTCCGGTACGTGGCGAGTCTGCCGCAGGAACTGCAGGGCGGTCCGGACGCTGATATTCTCGGCGCTGACTTCCGCCTGCATAGATTCGGGCAGGCTCAGCAGCTGAATGTACTCGTTCACGTACTGCTGCGATTTTCCGATCCGTTTGGCGACGGTAACCTGGCTGCTACCCGGAATGGCGAGTAGCCGCCCGTACGCCTCGGCCTCCTCCATCGGGTTCAGATCTTCACGCTGGATATTCTCAATCAGCATGATTTCGAGGGCGACCGCTTCCGGCATGTGTGAGATCAGGCACGGCACCGTCCGGAGCCCGGCCAGTCCAGCCGCCCGGAGGCGGCGCTCACCAGCGACCAAGGTGTACTGGCCGTCGATCTCGTTGACCAGCAGCGGCTGGCGGATCCCGTGGACCCTGATGCTCTCCGCCAGCTCGTCCAACTTGCGGAAAACCTTGCGCTGGTTTCCGCCGGGGAAATGCCCGATCTTGTCGATGGGGATCTCGTGGATGATGTCGGGTTCCAGGTCGGCGGGGCGCTGCTCGGGCTGATCCTCGCCCGGCTCGGGCAACACTCCCCCGGCCGCCGTGGCGATGCGCTCGGCGAGCTGTGGGACGGAGGCGGGCGGCGCCGCCTGGGCGGCGATGTCCTTGGTGATGAGGTCGATGATGTCCTGCTTGATCCGTTGCGTGAGCATGATGCTGGCGAGGATCTCGCCCTCCGGGCTAATCAGCCGGCCACAGCTGTCTCCGATCTCACCTGTGGGGTCGGTCTTGGCATCAACTTTCCAGTCCGGCCCCATGGGCGGTCGCACGCCGTAGGCACTTATCAGTCCCTGGTTGCCCGTCTCGAACGTGTAGATTCGCACTGCCATCCCTCCTGTCTCATGCGGTCCGGGTCCGGAGCCAACGGTCGAGGGCGGCCAGGTAATCGAGGGTGCACCCCCGGCCAGGCCGTACCCGAGGAAGTTGCCGCAGTTCCTCAACTGTGATGCTGGCTCGCCCACCCATGGCTTGCCGACCAAGGTACGCCTCCAACTGGTCGTACGGGAGCAGGTAAACCGCTTGGTCGCTGGCCTGGAACACCAGCAGGAACCCGACCCCTCCGACCGCCTCCCAGTTGGCCAGGAATGCCACCTGGTGGTCGTGAACGTTCCGCAGTGGAAAGTTGGTCATCTCGCGATTTTCCTTGGCGTCGAAAGCGATCGGCCGCCCCGCCCAGGCTCCAACGAAATCGACGGTGCTCTTCTCACGGATCACCTTCGTCTTGTCCCGCCGGCGGTCGGCAACCACCTTCGTCGGCGTGGCCACCTTTTGGATTTGGTCTATCTGCTGGTTTAGGTAGCAGGCGTTCGCGTGCTCAACCGCGAGCTCCAGTGCTCGCCCTCGGTTTGCGTGACCTATTCCCACCGTCATGACGTTCGCCTCCAGAGCGACGACATCAGGCCCCGCACCAGCCACCCGAGCAGAACGATGGCGTAGATCCCCCGAGCCAGGTCCGGGAACTGTGGTCGGATTGCCCACCAGGTGAACGCCGGCAAGAGGACACCGACGGAAACAGTGAGGCCGATGTCGATCGCCCGCAGGATGCGGTCAACCAGTCGGCGGCGGGGGCGCCGCGCCGTCCGGGTAAGTCGGTCCTGGTGGTTCACCGCCCCGGCCGTGTGCGCCGAGTGTTGTAGAGCCTGACTCATGAGACCACCTCCAGGTCGTCAAGGCCGTAGTGTCTTACTGGCCAGATCGGTTTGCCGTCAAACTCGGGGTCCTTTGGAATGACTGCGTCTAGGCGGACCACCACGACCACAGGAGGAGGCGACCCGTATCCAGCAATCAGTGCGACCACCGTACCGCGGCGGCCTCGTTCCCGAAGTACTGGTATCGTGAACCCGACCCGAACTCCCGGCCGGACAACCCCGGCGTCGATGACACGGTAGTGGCCGTCCTCGGTGATGCCCCACATGATCCCGTCTCGCTCGAACCGGAACTTGTAGGTAGGCGCCGGCTTCGGTTTGACCGCTTCGGTCTCCACCAGGCGGCGCTTGGCCTCGGACGTCATGCGCGCCCGCTTGGCGCTGGCACCCGGGCTGGGGGCCGCAGGCACCGGTCGGGACATGTCCACCGGTCGGTCAGGTAGAGCCACTCAATCACCCCCCCCCGGAATTTTGCCGGTCGCCAGCATCGTGGCCCGGGCCCGCTCCGGCGCCAGCCTTTTGTTCTCCCGCCACACGTCCGGCAAATCACCGAAGGGGTGACCGAGCAGGCCGGCGACGGCACGGTAGACGTTGGAGTTGTGGATCCCGAACACCTCAGCAGCCTGGCGGACGGTGCAGTGGGTTTCGAGAATGTACCGGGCGATCGCCGTGCGGCGCCGCTCGTAGTCACGAGGGTGCATAGGCACCGTGACCTCTTCCTCGCCGAGCACGGCGGTGCCGTCGCAAGTGTCCAGGTAGGTTCTCGTGTACCGCACGTGCTGCCACCTCCGGGGCGTCTACTCACTGATCGGCCGGGTGTGCCGGCGGGCCTGGCTGTTGGGGACCGTCATGGTGTTAACGTGGACCGGTGGGCGGTGGTCGAGCTCCACGCGGTTGTGATCTCCTCGGGAGGCGGCCGTGACCTGATCTCGCTGGGAGACGGCATCAAACCGCTCCGGCTGACAGCGACACGGTCGTTTTCGTGTCTCGCAGTTCACCGCGTGGACCCATGCGTACAGGGCCAACCGCCTCACCTCGCTATGGCCCGGCGCGGGCCTCGATTGGGTTCACAAACTGAATGGTCAGCTGACGCTTGGCGGCCACCTTATCCAGAATTGCCCGGACCCGCCCCACCTGCCGGTATTCGTCAGGCTCTCGCGGGTAGGCGACGATAATGGCATTCCCGTCAACCCTAAGAGCCTGGCACCGCTTCACCGCTGCAGTGACCTGGGAGTCCACCCAGGCGACCCCGACCATTCCATCTGCCAGCTCACCCCATGTCCGTTGCGCTTCGTCGGCGGCTGCGTTATCAACGACCTCGGGGGCAATGGATCTGTTCTCCTCTTCTGTGTTATGTTTTTCTCTTATAATGCTCACACCGGAGGCCGTTTCCGGGGCCGGTGTGTGCGCGGTTTGTGGGGAGATTGTGGGGACATTGTGAGGAGATTGTGAGCTGACTGTGATGGGACTGTGTGCGGCCTGTGAGCTGTCTTTCCGGTTCGGCGGCGGGCGCAGGCGTCGGGCTACCTCGTCCGGATCGAGGGTCCGGTCCAGGTCGCTGTAGATCCCGACATTACGGATGCTCCCCTCCACGTAACGGACTAGGCCAGCGGCTAGGACCTTGTTCCTAGCCCTCGACATGACCTGGTCGTGGGTGATCCCGGCCCGTTCCTTCGCCTCCGTGTTCGTGAAGGTGAATGACGTAGGGTCCCGAAGCTCGTTCGATTTCTGGATCAGCGCCCAGTAGAGCGCTGTCCCGTCAGCCCCGAGCATGGCCGGTAGCCCCAGCTGGTAGAAGCGATGCATGAGGGTGTAAAGGTCGGTCCGGTTGTCTCGGTCGGTCATGGCGCCCACTCTGGCACCTCCGTATGCGTCGGCTAGAAACAGGAGAGCCCACCACACCAGGAGTAGAGCTGCGGGATTAACCCGGTTAGCAAAACGCCGAGAATCACGAGCAGCAAACCAGTTGCCAGCTTGTCCTTCATGCGTACTCCCCCAATGTGATGGGCTGCCACGCTGGCGGCCTAAGGCCTTGGTCCTGCCGCCACAGGCCGGGCGCCGCCCCCGCCTTCATCGCCGTAGCTCCAGCAAGGGGGCGGACCCAGGTAGCAGTAGTCTGCCAACCAGAGGACTTTCCCCGAGTGGCCGACATTATCGGCTCAACGGATAGGTCTGCCTCGACCCTTGGCGGAGGTAGTCCTCCAACCAGCAGACTTGAGGGCCTTCACCCTGGGCTTACTGCTACCCCCGGCTGCATCTCCGGACGCCGGCAGGTAACCTGCTGCCGAACCAGTCCCCTCCTACGTTAGGGGCCGCGTGCCAGTTGCCGCGATTCGGGCTGGCTGGTGGTTTGGTGGCGGTAGTCCGCCAACCATCCGCTAGGCCTCAACGGCCAGGGCCGCGGCGGCCGCCTGTGCGATCTGCTCGAACCCGACCGGGTCGGCCTTTTTGAACTCGGTCAACTCCTTGGTGGTGACGGGGCGGTCAGCGGAACCAAAGAAGACCTTGAGCGCATCAATCTTGGTCAAGACTGTTCACCCCCCTCAATCCGAGTGGCGAGGCCGGGACGTGGTCGGGGTGGCCGGACTTGAACCGGCGACCGCCTGCTCCCAAAGCAGTCGCTCTACCAGCTGAGCTACACCCCGGTGATGACATACTCGGGCGGCCGCTAGATCCAGATCCAGCGGTGAAGCACCCGGACCGCAGGAACCACCTGGGCCACATCGTTGACCCGGCGGCGGAGATCATCCCAAAAGGCCCGGGTATCCTCACGCATGTCGAAGTACTGCCGGATGGCGTTCAGCATCGAGTCAGGTGACCGCAGGGCGCCGGCCAGGTGCATGGCCGTCTCCTTGACCTCCGGCCGGAGCCCCCGGCGCATGCCCAGTACACGCTCGATCTCGGCGGCAAGGCGATCCCGATCTGCCCGGGGAAATTCCCGGGCCTCCTCGACCATGATCCCGAATCCCTTGCGGATCTCCTCGTTTGTGAAGTAGCGAAGGCGGCTAGAACGCCGCTGCCGGAGCTTCACAGTGATCACCTGCCCTGTTTTGGGCCCTGGTTGTCCACCCAGGGGGTTTGTTTTTGTACAGTGAATCTTGTATTCATGGATCAGTGTTTTTGCGCCGGAGCTTGCTCCTCGAAGGGCTGGGTCATGAGCCACCGCAATGCCGCTAGCAGTACCGCCCTGTTGGGCGTCTTCTCGACTTGCTCCGATGAAGGTACCTGTATTACCGTCTGTCCCATGGCCCCTCCTAACTCTCCCGTGGCTGCCGATCAACGGCCAATTCGGCTCGCCACGAGACAATTGTCTCATTCACGGCATCAAGAGAGACACCCAATAACGACGCAACCCGGCTCAGATTATCGACCCGGGGATTTACGCCTCTGCTACCGGAAACAGTCCAGGTCCAAATGGTGCCGGCGGTCAGGCCAGCAGCCCGCTCCAGTGCTCGATCCGAACTGTATCCGGCCCTCTCTCGGAGAGCTACCCATAAGGCTCGCCCCGTCAGGTGCTGCACCACATCCATGCCAACACCCCCTTCCTGTAGTTGGAATGATACGAGAGACAATCGTATATGTCAAGCATGATGTTGTACACCTGTCTGTTGACTTTCATCGACAGCCATCATACAATCGTATTTGTACGAACGACGATTATAAGTCGGGTGGGGGTGCATAATGGCTGAATCGCTGGCCCAACGGGTGAAACGTCTGCGAGAACAGATGGGCTGGAACAAAAAGGAGCTGGCTGAACGAGCCGGGCTGCATCCTACCCATATTGGTCTGATAGAACGTGAGGGGCGAGTTGGCATGAGGCCCGAAACGTTGGCGAAGATCGCCAACGCCTTCGGGACTTCCGTAGCACAGCTCCTAGGGGAAGAGCAAGAGGCAACTTCCTCGGTGGAACTGCTCCAGCCCTATGCACGGGCGATCCAGGCCGCTCGTGACCATGGAATTGATCCCGATGCCTTGTTGAGACTTATAGAAACCACGGCCGGCATGTTCGCCAAACGGTAAACGGGCAGCTCTTCGTTGAGAGCTGCCCGTTTGATTTCTACCACCACACCCTGTAACCCATCCCCCTCAGGGCCGCCGCAGCGGCCGCTTTCGACACCCCGAAATGCCGTTCAACATCAACCAGGCCAAACGAGCTGATCCACTCATGCAGGCGATCGGGCGGCAACAAGAGGTGCGAGGCGAACTCATCAGCTTCCCTCTCCCACACCCCCGCCAGCTCCAAGCTCGATCTACGCAGCTGTGGCCGGTGCAAGGTCCAGTGCGCCAACTCGTGGGCGATGGTAAATCGCCGCCGGCCAAGATCGCTGACCCGGCTGTTGAGGATGATGAGCCAACGTTTGTGAGCCTCCCGCACCAGCATGCCAGTCACCGACGAAGAGAGGTGAAGCTCCTCAATATCGATCTCCAGCCGTTCGGCGAGACTGTAGACATCAATAGGAGGTTCCATCTGAGCCCATTGGAGCATACGGTGTGCCATTTGCTGAGCGCGTGGTAGAGTATCTGCTGCGATGAGTGCCAAGAAGAAATGCCTCCTTCGTTGCGAACATATGTTCTTGACGATGGAGGCATTATTCCTTTGCCGAATTTTTCAACTTGTAACCAACGCGAAGTGCAACCCCAAGCCTTATCACCAGTACGCTCTACTTGTTTTGTCAGCCCCGGATGTCGATAGCCAATTCTGATCCACTGCCGCTCTCGTGTTCTTGAGCCTCTACGATGATTTCCCGGCCGTTCTCCAGGTAGATGGTCATCGTGATATGTTCCTTGTCGACCTCGATTCGGACAATTCTTGTGTCCTTGATCGCGGTCATAATCCAATCGCCGGCGTTCCTTATCATAACGACAAGCCTCCTACTTAGATGCCCAGGAGTTTGGCCTTTGCTGCCTTGAATTCCTGGTCGTCGATAAGTCCTTGAATCTTCAACTGGCCAAGGCGCTCAAGTTGCGCCATCAGTTCATGCCCAGAAGCCACAGGGGAGGCCTGCGGACCGACGGGGTTAGTCTGCATGGTGGTTACTGCATGCGGAGCGCTTGGAACACTTCGGTGCTGCATTACCGAAGTGATTCTGGCCCGTACATACTCTGCAAACTCCCGACATTGACTCTTATCAATATTCTCAATCTTAGCTCGGTTGCCGGAGGTGTAAATGGTTAATTCGCCGAGAAGCAATCCAGTGTTGTACTCGATGGAACTGACTTTGTCATAGGGAAAGTCCTCTACGCGCAGCCCCCACATCAACCCCTTGTCCACAAATACCAGCCGCTTGTTGGTGGCAACTACGATTCCGTTACCCTTACCATACCATCCGTGGATGATCCGCTCGGGCAACTCGTCTTCCCAGAGGATGCTCGGCAGTTCAGCGATCTCCTTCCGTCCAAGCCACTGTTGGCCCCCGTGCATTTGCGATATAGCCGCCCGAATCGCTTCAGCTTTGGATGTCATCATGCTGTCCCCCCGTCTTGTCGGTAAGTAAGGGAACCGAATGAATTGAATTTCTATTAACACATGAAATATCCTGCACGTTGTCTCTCTCCGGCATGTCGAGGAGATCGCTGGCCGGACATAAGGAAAATCACCAGCCTTTCACTGTGGAAAGACTGGTGATCTATCTCTGCTGTTCTCTTTCTCGCCTCAGACGCCTCACTTCTAAGAGATCCTTTACGGCTTCCACGTCCTCCGGCGTCAAATGCTGCCCGCGAAGAAAGAAGATGAGTTCGTCTGCTAGCGCCCCAGTCGATTCTTGGTCCGGTTCGGTGTACTGCGGCTGATCTGTACGGCCGAGCAGGAAGTCAACGGATACCCCGAAGAGCTTGGCCAACCGATCTAGTGTCGTCGCGTCCGGAACGCGACCGGCACAGTACCGTGAAACGGTGATCTTAGTGACGTTTAGCGTCTTGGCCAGCTCCACCTGTTTCCAATCATTCTGTTCCAGCAGGTCCTGTAATCGTTGTCCAAATTTAGCCGAAATGCCTTCCACCAACCGCCTCACCCCACACCTATCATAGTAACTGAGGCGGTTACTACATGAAATATTGTTACCAACTTGGGCACAAGGTCCCTTGACAGTAACCAAAGCGGTTACTATACTGAGGGTAACCAATATGGTTACGGAAAGGTCGGGCCGAAGGTGCAAGCAAGAACCCTCCGGGAGATCCGGGAGGCAGCCGGCAAGACTCAAGAAACCGCCGGTAAGGCTCTCGATATCACGAAGCAGGCATACGGGCGTAAGGAATGCGGAAAGCGCCCCCTAGGTGCCGATGAGGCCTTGATCCTAGCGTCACTGTTCAAGGTGACCGAAGCGGAAATTCTCCGCGCGGTACGGGTACCCGTAACGGTTACCCGTGAAGCTCGGGAGGAGGAATGACGCCCATGTCTCGTCCGCCGGCCATCTGCGGAGGAGATCGTCCCCCTGTCACCGGGGCGGAGCTCCTCAACTGGACCAAGTGGGAGTTGGTGCAACTCATCAAGCTCCTGGCCGCAGACCAGACACCTACCAACATGCGCAAGATCGTCGATCAACTGCGTGAACAGCTGGACGCGCGCGAGCAGCACCTGCATCAGCAGGGGAAACGCAAAGCGCCGCATGTTCCCGCTCGCTGAGACCAGCAGGCAGTCAACAACTCTGGCTGCCGTGGCGGACCTGGGTGGAGGACGCCCGGTATGGTAAACCAAATCGGTTCGCCCCCCTGGGCCCGGGCGGGTCACAAACCATCCGGGTCCGCCACGGTAGTGAGGAAACCGCTTGACAATGACCCGCCAAGGGATGGCCGACACAACCCGGCCGGGCGCCCGTCGGCGCTTCCAGTTCATGGGTCAGACCTAGCCCGGCCCCGGCAGGGGGCAAGTCCAAGGCCCACAGCATTCACCTCTCAGGTAGGCCCTGTGCGCAGCGCGCAGCACAAGGGTGGCGACGAGGGGCGGCCGGATGCCCGGGCCGCAGGCGATCTACATTACGATGACCGGCACAGCTCGCCAACGAGAATCCGGGACTTCTGCAGGCGGTGCGCCCCCACCGAAGAACGGGGGACGGAGCCGGCGCCCTGATGGCGCCGGTCAGGATGCCCGATCTGGATGGCCTAGGACACCCAGGTCGGTACCTTGAGCAACTAAGCTGCCAATCGTCACGCACGGGACGTGCACCAGCCACAGTACTCCTCGAGGAGGGCATTTCATGTCCCAGGCTCTACTGGATGATCTCTATAACCTGATGAGAGCACGGCAATGGTCCGGCATCCTGGAACGCGAGTCAGAGTTTCTGACCATTGCGGAACCGGCCCTCTCTCGGGCGAGGGCTCTGCACATCCTCAGTCAGGCACGATGGAATCGTGGCCGGGACCCTTTCGATTACGCCCAAGCTGTCCGCTTCGCACGAGAGGCAGTGTCACTCAATCCGCAGGGCGGTAAGGCTCTACACTGGCTCGGAACCTGCTTGGTCACGCTGGGTCGGTACAAAGAGGGCCGCCGGGTTCTCCAGCAGTGGATGGCCCGCTACAGCGAGTGGCCCGAATCCGTTCAGGTCGGGCTAGGTGATGTGCAGTACGCACTGGGCTATGCCGCCCGCTATGAACATGACCTCGTACAAGCGGAGATGTGGTATCAAGCGGCTCTCACGACTTTTGCCACCCAGGGCGACGATCGGGCCAGCCGGACCCGCTGCGCCCTAGCCCAGGTCCGAGCGCGGCTTCGCAGGACCGACACCGCTGAGCAGATCCTGGGCGATGGTGTTGCGCCGGCGTTCCGCCCGTATGAACTAGGCGCCTGGGCTGTGGTCCACGCCATGGCCGGGAGAAACGACCTGGCCGTGGCGACAGCCGACGCGGCCCTGGGTCTCTTCGCCGACCTGGAGGACAGTGACCCATGGGAATGGGCCGAACTACATCTCCTGGTCGCTCAACTTGGACAGCAGATGGGCGACCTCGCCCTTCGCAATATGCACCTTGAGTTGGCCTCTGAGACCCTTGCGGCCAGCCCCCGCAACGATCTCTACACGGCAGCTCGCCTCCTGCTGGATAACGAACGAAGGGAGGTGTGTTAGTGGTCAAGCGCTCCCTGTTGGCTGTCCTGGCGGTGTTGGTGGTCCTCGTGCTGATGGCAACGTCAGCCCTGGCGGATCCCAAACCAACGGGTCCAATCGATCCGGAGCCCGATGGGATCATCTCCACTGAACATATGTAGCCAACAACCATCGCCCCGGGGCTCTATACCCGGGGCGAAGCGTTCTCTGGGTTGTCCCCTGCAGTTGACTGCATAGGGTCATGCAGGGGTGATCGATATGACCAAACTAGGCCGGCGAGTGGCCCTGCAGGCGCTGCGCTGGCTGTACGAGGTGAGTGCGAGTGTCGGTGCCCACACCAGTGCGGAGAGCCGCCCTGGTCATGGTGATCTACCTACGGGTGAGCACGGAGGATCAGGCCAGGCGAGGTTACAGCCTGCCGGAACAGCTGGAGGCGTGCAACGAGAAGGCGAAGAGTCTTGCGGCCGCCTACGAACAGCAGACCGGCCTAGACGTTGACCTGCAGACGGTCGTCTTCAAAGACACCGTCAGTGGGGAGCTGCTGGAGCGTCCGGAGCTGGAGAAGGTCCGGGCGTTTGTCCGTGGACACCGCCCGGCCTACTTCGTCTGCCTGGATCCCGACCGCTTCTCCCGGGCAACCTATCAGGCCATCCTTGTGGCCAACGAGATTGAGGCCGCCGGCACAAAGCTGGAGTTCGTCCAACACGACTACCAGAACACGCCCGAGGGAAAGTTGTTCTTCACCCTGCGGGTTGCCATCGCCGAATACGAGAAGTCAAAAATCAAGGAGCGCTCGCTGCGGGGCAAGCGTGGAAAAATGAAGCGTGGCGGACTCCCCAATGGTCTCAACATGTTCGGCTACATCTGGCAGAAGGAAGCCGACGAGGTCGTTCCCCACCCTACGGAAGCCGAATGGGTGTCCAGGGTATTCCTGTGGGCAAGCGAGGGAGTAGGCTGCCAGGTGATTGCCAACCGCCTCAACGCCGCTGGCGTTCATCCAAAGCGCAAGGCGTCCAAGTGGTACCGGGGCACGGTTAGTAAGCTGCTCCGGAACCGCGGGTACGTGGGAGAACTGCAGCTCAACAGGTACGATACGACGGGACTAGCCGTGCAACGTCAGCTGCCAAAAGCACGCCGGACCGTGGTACTCACACCGACCCAGCGCCCGCAGGAAGAATGGATCACGGTCAACATTCCGCCGCTGATCTCCCGAGAATGCTGGGACCGGGTAAATCAACTCCGTGGAGATGGAGTTCGACGCCGGCAGCAGCAGGCAACCTACTTCCTTAGCGGTCTGGCCGAGTGTGGGTTCTGCGGAGGCCCGATTCATTACCGCCCCCACAAGACCCTTGGCCATATGCTGATGTGTGCCAACAGGTACCCGTACATGCGTGACTTGAAAGAACCTCTCCTAGCCTGCAGGTCCCTGCCTCACCAAAAGGCTTCTCCGTTTGAAACCCAAGTGTGGTCCAAGGTGAAGGAGTGGCTGACCGACCCTGACGTGCTGCAGGATCACCTTCAGCAGCTACAGGCAGGTACGGAGACCGCCAGCGCCGCCGACCAGATTCGGGGGGAGCTGGACTTGGTCGAGCGGCAGCTCGCTCAAAAGCAAAGAGAACAGGGACGCATGTTGGCCGTCGTGGCCACTGGTTCAGTCGATCCACAGGTTGCGGCCGAGCAACTTCGCCCCTACACGGAACAAATCGAGAACCTGAAACAGACGGCGACTAGGCTTAGGGAACGCCTGGCGGTCGTGGAGTGGGATGAGTCCAAGCGGCTTACGGCGGTTCGCAGAGTCCGGGACCTACAGGAAGCGATTGCCGCTGAGTCCCAATCCGTAGCCGCCCGCCTGGAGGCGCTGGGCCCTGACCGACGGCGCGAGTTGGTTCGCATGGTCGTGCACCGGGTCATCCTTTTCCCGCAGGGCATCTGCCAGATTGAGCCCCACCT
The DNA here is from genome assembly GCA_050789255.1 of Symbiobacteriaceae bacterium. GTDB lineage: Bacteria > Bacillota > Sulfobacillia > Symbiobacteriales > Symbiobacteriaceae > JBOZRQ01. Next base: position 100,336 of record JBOZRQ010000060.1, on the reverse strand, counting down.
ATAAACGCAAGTGTCGAGGAGGAAACAGCTTCGTTACGATGTTACCCGACACGTCGGTGTACTTCGACGACCACTCGTTGCCCCCGGCGTCCTTCATCTTCACCACCACGCCATGCTGGCGGGCCAGCTCGGCGACCATCTCCCAGTGGGAGATCTCCTCCGTGCCGATATCCTCCAGCAGGTCCCGAATCTCAGGGATATTGGTGTTGAACCGCTGCGTCAGGTAGGTATTGAGCGCGGTCGCCTCTGAGTCAGCCCCTGCGTACTGCTCCAGAATGACCTGCCCCCAGGCCGGGTTCGGGTCAAGCACCCGGACTGGCCGCAGCAGCTCCTTCTTGTGGATGAACAAACCTGGGTCACCCCCGTCTACAGGCTATGGAAGCGGACAGGGCGGCGGCACTGCGCCGCCCCGCGTTCAGCTGATATCCCTCGTCTGGAGCGTGTAGGACCAGATATCCTGCGGCGGCGCCGCCTCTGGCGACGGTCCAAACCGCGACGCCCACTCAAGCCACTGTGCGGCATAGGGGTGGATCTGCTGGGGGCTCCAGGTGATCACCCAGTCGCCGCCACCGATTGCGAAAACGCCGGGCATCTCGGTAGGGACGCCCCAACTGTACGGTATCTTCACAGCGCTACCCCCCTCCTGGCCTATCCGTAGTAAGGCGCGCCCGAGGCCGGGCCGGGCACCAGCCACGGCAGCCCATGGTACATCGGGTTGGGCGGCACAGGCTCCACCATCAGCCCGCCGGCGATCTGCTCCACCAGGGCGACCGCCTCATCATCCGGCACGCCGGATGCCGCCATGTGGGCGGCCAGGGCCACCTTCACCAGGGTGCGGGCATCGATCAGCCCGCCGGCGTGGTGCTGGCGCATGTATCGATCGGCCAGGCGCTGGGCCGTTTTGAGCGCTTTGTCATCCATCTGCACGATCAGTTCCGCCTCCTCTCCGGCCATCTTATGCAAACCCCGAGCGAAAACCCACCGCCTGCGGAGGGGTCCGGGCGAAATCGCGGGTAATACCAGAGCAGAACTCCCACGTCTGGAGGTGCTCGGTTTGACCCTGAAGCGATGGACAGCGCTGCTGCTGGCCGGCTCCCTGGCCGTGCTGCCGGCCTGCACCCGCCGGCTCTCGGCCCCGCCGGCAGCGCCCGTCAAGATCCAGTTCTGGCACGCCATGCCTCAGGAGGGCACCCCCGGGCGCCTCGTGAAGGAGCTCGTCCAGCAGTTCAACAGCCAACAGTCCGAGGTGGTCGTGGAGGCGGTCTACCAGGGCAGCTTCGCAGACCTCGAAGCCCGCCTCGCCTCCGGCGCCCCGCCTGAGGTGATCCAGATCACCGATGACCTCCTCACTGCGAAGACTGAAGCCCTGCAGCCACTGGACGACCTCATCGCACCCGAAGAGCAGGCCGACTACCCCTACCCCCTGCTCCAGGCCGGGCGCCGCGACGGCAAGCTGTACGCCCTCCCCTTCACCCGGGCGGCAACGGTGCTCATCTACGACACCTCCCGGATTCCCACGCCGCCAGAGACCTGGGAGGAGTTCCGGGAGACCGCCCGCCGGCTGACCAGCAGCGAGAGCTTCGGCACGGTGCTGATGCCCGACGTCTACACCTTCGGCCAGTACCTGATCCAGGCCGGCGGCTCCTGGCTCCAGGACGGGGCGCCCGCCTTCGACAGCGCCGCCGGGGTCCAGGCGCTGGAGTTCATGGCCGGCATGATCCGGGAGGGCTCAGCCCACGCCCTCGGCCGCGGCGAGTACGCCAGCGACTTCTTCACCCGGGGCCTTACCCCCATGGTCGCCGTCTCCTCGGCCTCCATCCCCTTCATCAAGCCGGCGAGCCCTGTGCCCTGGGGCGTTGCTCAGGTGCCGGCCGGGCCCCGCAACGCCCTGGTGCCGCTGACCGGTGCCAGCCTGGCGGTCACCGCCGGGCTCCCGCCCGAGAAGGCCAGGGCCGCCGCCCGCTTCATTACGTGGATGACGGGCACGGAGGCCACACTCCGCCTGGTCACGGCCGGCACCGGCTACCTGCCCGTGCGCACCTCTGCTGTGGCCGATCCCCGCTGGCAGACCTACGTGGCCCAACACCCGGAGATGGCGGTCCTCGCCAAGCTGCAGCACGACGTGGTCTCCCTGCCCGTCCACCCCAGGTGGGCCGAGCTCCAGCGGGAAGTCAGTGCCGCCGTGGATGCCGCAGCGAGCGGGCGCTCTACAGCGCGCCAGGCCCTCACCCAGGCTGCGAAGCGGTCGAAAGAAATTCTCGCACAGCGCTGAGGCGGGGCGACATAAGATGGTGCGAGGTGGTACCCATGTCAGACTCTCCGTCTCGAAAGATGCCCACCGGTGCCATGCAGGTGCCGCAGTCGCTGCAGCCCCAACAGTTCCCGCCGTGCGTGGCCGGAGCGATCACGCGCCTGCTTGAAGCAGGACCAAAGCCCGCGGTCACCCTCGAGGTGATGAACGAGGTCCAGTGCTCGATGATCGCCCCCGACCTCCCCTGGAAGGCGAACGTGTAGCGGCCTGCTCTCGCGTATTTTTGTCACAGTCTGACCCTCCCCGAACTGTAACAGAATTACCCGAAGCGAGCCGGAGACCCGGAGAGAGGTAGGTATCCATCCCCCTACAGCGTCAGTTTCGGGCGATTCCTGTCGAACTCAGTCGAACCGACCAACCAAATCCATCGGACTGAGGCACATGAGGAGAGAGTCAAGTAAATTTGGCACCCTCGTACTGGAAAAGTTTGTTACAGATTTACTTGAGTTCGGCCGGTCCACCAGGCTCCCGCCCGAGGCCGGAGGGCACCGCCACATGCATGTAGCCGCTCCCGGCGCAGCCTGGACAACATGCGAAGCCCCGGAGGATACACTCCTCCGGGGCGCCCGTTTTAGACGTGAACCCGCTCTTGCAGCAGCTCTAAAATCCGGTCGAGGGTCTTCTGGCGCCGGGCCTCGATCGCTGCAAAGTCCATGTGCGGCACGTAGAAGCGCTCCAGCTCGTCGTGGACCTGCTTGGCGCGCCCCAGGTGCTGCATCTCCCGGGCGATGGCGGTGTCGAAGGCGTCCTTCGCCTCCTCGATCTGCGGTCCATAGGCGGCCAGCCGTTGCTGATCGAGGAAGGCGCCGGTGTCGATCACAGTGTCGCCCGGCCGGGCGGCATACTCGTGGGGCCAGGTCGAGGTGATCACGCCCACGTTCAGCTCCCGGACCAGCACGTGGTCGATCCGGTCAGGCGACATGGGGCAGTGGAAAACATCAAGATGATAGCCCCGGGCCAGGGCGGTGTCGACGAAGCGTCCGAGGATCGTGTGCTTGCCCGTGCCCGGCTCGCCGGTGACGACGTAGCGCTTAGCCGCGCCCGCGAAGAGCGGGTCGATCCAGGTCTTGGCGCCGTCGTAAGTCACGGCCGAGGCGAAGAGCCTCCGTGCCTTGCCAGGCCCCGGGCGCCGCTCCCCGATCACCTCGGCGATCAGATCCTCGCTCGCAGCGAGCACCTGGGACTCGTCGAGGCAGTCGGCGTGGTAGGCAGCGACCTCGTCCAGGGCCGCCTTGGCGCTGCGCAGCGCATCGCTCGCCCGCTTGAACCAGAAGCTGCACTGCTTGTTGGTCCGCAGGATGCCCGCCTTGTTCTCCGCCGCCCGGATGGTCTGCTCGTTCCAGTAGTCCCCGAGGTGGATGATCTCCTCCACCGCTCCGGGGTTCTTGGGATCGACAACGTGCGGGGCGGTGCCGTCCAACATGGCGATGTCGCCCGCCGGTATGTAGATGGCGTCAATCGAGTTGTTGTCGGCGGAGCAGTGGTGGAACTCCACATCGTAGCCTTGATCGAGCAGGTCGGCGGCGATCTTCTTCATAAAGGTGGACTTGCCCACCCCTGGCCCGCCCTTGATCACAAAGACCTTGTTCGCATCGACCGGGAAGATGTGGTCGTACAGCGAGTAGAACCCCTGCGGCGTGTTGGCGCCCGGGAACAGGTGGCGGATGCTGCCCTTTTCGCCCATGGCTATGCCCTCCCCACGACAAACATCGTGACGACGTACCATATGCGGGGAGGGCGCCCCATGCCACTACTTGTAGCTGCTGGCCGGAATCACCGTGCAGCCGGACTGCTGCCACTCGCCGAAGGTGTTGCAGCTGCCGTCGAAGCGGTATTCGATCTCTTTGATATCGGAGAACTGGGCGAGGGTATAGCCAAGCTCACGCTTCAGGATCCCCGAGCCGGCGCTGGTGCTGGCGTTCGGGATGATCTGGGCGAAGTTCGCAAAGTCCACAACCGCCTTGCCGTTCCCGTCCACGGTGACGCTCTTGAGCTTTTCCTCCGTCTGGGTGGAGAACCAGGAGGTAAAGCCGGCCTGCTTTTCCTCGGCCGTCGGCCCCTTCAGCAGCTCGGCCAGCGCCAGGGCGGGCGTGGGCTGCTCCTTGGTGATGCGCGGCAGGGCGATGGGCTTTTCGCTGTCGCCGCAGTGGAAGTAGACCTGGTACATCTTGGAGCCCTCGGGGAGCTGGTACTCGGGGACGCTGCAGGCAGCCCGCACCGGCTGCTGCGGTTGTACCGGTGCGGGCAGGGTCTGGGCCGGAACGGGAACCGCGGGCACCGCCCGGCTCGAGCCGCAACCGGCGGCGAACAGGGCAACGCCCATCATGGTTGCGATTACTTTGGAACGCATAGCGGCAAACCTCCTTGCAAGCTATTGGACGGAGGCAACCGGATTTTGGTCGCAGCATAATGCAGATGATGTGGTACCCTACCATTACCAGCGGGTGTTTGCAAGCATTCCGCTGGTGACGGGAGGAATGACCATGGATCCGTTCAGCGGTACCTCAGAGAAGGTCTTGGCCTTATTAGAGCAATTGATCGAGCAGGTGGACAACCTGACTGCAGAGTGGGCTTCATTCAAGCAAGAGGTCAGGCAGGTGTTCGTGGACTTACGCTCGGAGAACCGTACCAGCACCAACCAGTTGCAGACCAACCTCGTTCGATTCGTAAAAGCCTCGGACGAGGACGCAACCGCCCTGCGCACCCAAGTGGACAACTCCATAGACCGGAAAACCTGGCTGGCGCAGGAGCAACTCCGCAAGGAATGGAAAGATCAGCACGACGCCCTCGAGCAGAGCATCGCTGAACTTGAGGCGGCCGAGCGCAAACGTCAGGAAGGCAAAGGCGCATAAGTTCAAAAGCCACGGGCAAGGGTCGCCCGTGGCTTTTTTTGTCCTTACCCGGCCCGCCGACGCCGCACCTGCCAGATGACCAGCCCGCCGGCGACGAGTGTGAAGACTAAAGCTCCCCATCCCCAGGGAAAGCTGCGCCCGACCGACGCTGGACCTCCCGGCAGCGGGTCCGTCCCCGGCCCCAGCCTGGAGGCGACCGGCTCCGGCATGAACCCATCCCCCGACAACTCCATCATGAGGTTACAGGGGCGATTCACGAGCACTCGGCTCTCAACGGACAGGCCCTCATAGCGGAACGCCACGACGACCTCATCGCCCACGTCTGCGCTATTCATCCAGCTGGTGTTGTCGTCGCCGACGCCGCCGAGGTAGCCGGTCAGGGACCGGTAGCCCGAGCCCTTGTAGTACTTGGCCACGTCGATCTGGATCTGGCGGCGCTTCGCCTTGACGAACCACCCGGGCTCCTCAATGGCCACCACCATGCCCCGCACGATCACATCCATGCGGTCCAGGGTCTCCTCCGGCGCCACGCAGTCCAGCGCAGCCGCCGGGACCGGCGCCGCCAGGCAAGCCAGAATCGACGCCACAACCAAGGCGTACAGATAGCGCAAGGCAATCCCCACCCTTTACCACTATGGACGGGCGCCGCCCTCCGGAGGTTTCGCCTTCTTGCGGCGAACCAGGGCCACCACGGCCCCCACTGGCACCAGCGCCAGGGTGAAGGGCGCCAGCGCTGCCACGCCGACCACCGCCTGCCGCCCGAGGGCGCCCAACCGGGCCACGGAATTGCTGAACGCCTCGCCGATCTGCCCGCCAAAGGAGGTCGCCGCCTTGCTCACGGGCGCCTCCCCGGGCGCCGGCTGGACCACCTGGATATTCAGGATCGCAAAGTCGACCTGGTTGGCCAGCAGCTTAAGGCGCCCGGTCAGGTTCTCAATCTCAACCCGGGTGCTGTTGATCTGCGTGGCCAGCTTGTTCCAGTCATCGAAGGTGGCGGCCTTGTCGGCCAGCTCCCGCAGGCGCTCTTCGTGCTCCTTGAGGATGGTGATGCGGTGCTCCAGGTCCATGTACTGGTCCGTGACGTCCTGGGTCCACTGGCGCTCCCGCTCGACGGCGCCGATCTGGCCCAAGCTCTGGACCGTCGCTGCCGCCTGGCTGGCGGGCACCCGCAGGACCACCCGCCCGATCCAGCTGCCGTTGGCCTCCTTATTGAGGGTCGCCTCGGCCACGTAACCTCCTGCAGCGACCGCCTCCCTCTGGAGCCGGTCCACCGCGGCCCGGGCATCGGTCACCCGGATGCCGAACTCGCCGTTGGTGATGATCTTCCGCCCGGGCTCGGCCTCGGCGCCCGGCACCTGGACCCCGTTGGCGTCGGTCGCATAAAGCGTGATGTTTGCCGTGCCGTTAGTGAGCGGGTTGCCAATCTGGTCCTCGAGCCGTCCCCGGACATACGCATCGGCCACAAGTGCCGATGAGACCGTCACCTTGACCGGCGCGTTGCTGCTGCTCCCCTGCTGATAGGTCGGGGGCAGGGAGACCGGGGTCCACTGCGGCGCCGCCTGCTCCGGAACCGCCTTCTGGCCGCCCGCATAGAGCGCCAGGGTCAGCACCGCGGCCGCCGCCGCCGTGTAGCCCGCCGGCCGAAGCCAGGAGCGGTACGGTACCTGCCGCTCCGGAGCCAGACCATGCTTCTCCGCGTGCTCGATGCGGCGCTGAAGCCGGACCTTCAACTCCGGCGTAACCTTGACTTCCTCCAGCGCCGGCAGGTTCTTGATGTTCTTCAGCCCCTGCATGCTCATCCCTGCCACCCCTCTTCCTCCAGCATCGCCTTCAGCTTCTGCCGGGCCCGGTAGAGCCGGCTGCGCACCGTGCCGCCGGGCAGCCCCAGCGCCTCTGCCACCTCGGTCAGGTCCATCCCCTCGTAGTAGGCCAGGAGCACGACCTCCCGGAACTCCACGGGGAGCCGCTGGATGATGGTCAGCAGCAGCTCGGCATCCACCTTGTCGAAGGCCTGCGCCTCGGTGTCATCCCGGGCGCCGAGGGTCGCCGATATCAGGTCCTCGCCGAGCACGAGCACCTTCCGGGCGCTCCAGGCGCCCAACCGGTCCCGGCACAGGTTGACCGTGATGCGGTACAGCCAGGTCTTCGGGCTGGACTGCCCCCGGAACCGCTCCAGGTTCATGTAGGCGCGGGTGAAGACATCCTGAAAGACATCCTCCGCCAGATGCCGGTCCTTCAGATACAGATAGGCCAGCTTCAGCACGCTGTCGCCGTAATCCTCGACCCAGGCCTCAATCGTGGCCTGCTTGTCCAGTTGCCCGGCTTGGGAAAGGGCTGCCAGTTCCAAGGTACAATCCCGCCCCCCTGTGTGGGTGTTTCAGTAACTTAGACGGGGCTGTACCAAGTCCTGCTCCCGAAAACCGGAACTACTTGATCGGCCCGGTCCAGGGTCCGGCCGTCTCCAGGTACCGCCGGGTCTCGGACTGAAGCATGCGGACGATCAGCTCATCGCCCTGCACTTCCCGGATCGGCAGCCGATCCCCAATCTTCTGGCGCATTCCATGCAGCGACAGATCCTCAGGATGAACCACCCGCAGGTCGATGCCGGCCTCCCGGCACATACCCGCCTTCATAAAATCCCTGGCCTTCTGACGGGCAAGCTCAGCGGGCTTATCACTTTGATAATGGCCGGGTCCGTTGAACTCGAACGCCACGCCCACCTTGTAGTGCCGGTCCAACTGGAGCGGCTCACCCGTGAAGGGGTTGACGAGAAAGCCGGCATAACCCCCATCCTCGTAGTCATGGTCATCGACGAGGACAGAGAGATACTCGCGCATGATCTGCTCGCCAGTGTTCTCCGCCCGCCGGATGCGACGCCTGACCCGCTCCACCTCTGCGCCTTCCGGCGTCCCGAGCGAGAAGACAACGGGTGCAAGGCGGTGCTCCTGTGAGACTCGCAGCCAGTCTGCACCTGCCAGTCCTAGGACAGCCCTCTTGATGGTTTTTGCATCGAGCCCGCTCGTTGCGCTGAGCTCCGGGTAGGTGAACTGGCCCGAGCCGCCTCGGAGTCTCAAGAGCCCGTAGACCACCTTGGCCTGGGCGCCGACCTCAGGATCTTCGAGCAACTCCTGTGGCAGCGAGACGCTGGCCGCTTTGGGCCAACTCCTTGCTGCGAGCAAGGCCTGGCCCTTGAGGATCGTGGTGCGGGAGAAGCCCGTAGCAGCTTGAATCTCGGCGGGGCGCCGGTACAGCTTGCTCACAAGCCAGATCACCTTGGCGGAAGCCGGTAGGTCAGGATCCGTAAGCAGCGGAACTGGCACCTTGATCATGGATTCGATCGCCCTCCCGGAATTTTTGAACCCGGGGTACTCCTGGTAGGCCGAAATTGCGTCCACATTCTCCCTGAGATGCGAAAACCAGTGGGTTTGAGGGCCAAACCCCGGGTCTCCCGGAAAAGGTGGACATACTTCTGAGCTCCCAACGCACCCGAGATTCCATTTTCTCCCTGAGAGCAGAATACCACCACACCCGTCCGGCCGGGTGTCGAACCACGCTGTCGAACGCCGAAAACAACTCGCCCCGGAAACCAGACCCTGACCGGCTGCGTCAGATTACTGAGACAGCCTCTGACAAAGGTGATGCTTGGTGAAACTCCGTGCCGCCGCGGCGCTAATCCTGTGCGCAGTGCTACTTGCAGCCTGCTCAAAACAGACAACCCAGCCGCCTGACCTCTCAAAGCTACTGGACCTGGCCAAGCAGGCGGTCAGCGCCCGAGACCTCTCCAAAGCCCCACCGGGATACCAGGAGTTTCGTACCCAGGCCCCCGAGCACGTCCTGACCTGCCAGTACAGCCCGGGCGCCGCCGAGGGCGAGGTGCCGCTGCTCGCCTGCAAGATCGGGGAGTTCGCCAACACCGTCACCGCCCACGCCCTGTTCTGGCATGACGGCGCCCAGTGGCAGGCCCAGCTATACCCCGATCCCCCGGCGGATGTGGCCGGGCGCCGCCGCGCCTACTTCCAGTCGCTCGGCGAGAACTGCCCGGTGGGCTGCGGCTGGGAATTCAAGCAGCTCCGGCAGTCCGGCGCCCAGCTGGTTGCCGTCGTCGATCTGTCCGGCGTTGCTGCCCGCAGCACCAGCGAGGTACACCTGCTCCACCGCGAAGGCCAACAGTGGCACCTGGACTGGCTGCCCGACCCGGAGACCTCCCGCTTTACGGACCACCCGAAGGTCGCCCTCCCCGACCAAGGCGCCGCACAGTTCGCCCTCACCTTTGAGGATGGTGCCAAGGAGACCTGGATCCGCCATGGCGTCGGCTTTGTGCGCCTGGAGCCCCAGGACCTGTGGGTGGTCTCAGCGGAAGACGCCCTCAGCAAAGGCACAAAGGCAGGCCGTCACTATGCCCTCGCCACCCCGGCCCAGGTGGCGCGCATGAGCCCGGACGGCAAGCGCGCCCTGCTTCACGTCTGGGACACCAGCCGGGCACGGGTCACCTACCCGACCTGGGTGGAGGTACTGACCCTGCAAACCGGCGAGCGCAAGCGCCTGACCCCCGAGTCCGACTGGTGGCAACTCGCAGACTGGCTGCCCGATGGCCGCATCGTCCTGCTCGGGGCCAAGCTGTGGCTGAGCGACCCGACCGGCACCACGCTGACCGAGGGCCTGGCACCCGGCTACCTCTTCGGCGCCGCGACGGACGGCGGCAACCAGATAGCCTGGACCTACCGGAACCCGGACGGTGCCTTTGGCATCGGCCTGCTCAACGTGACCACCGGCAAGCACACGGACTACCCGGGACCCTATCTGAAGGCATACGTCAACCCCCACGCCGGCGTGCCCGTGCTCTTCAGCCCCGACGGGAACACCCTGGCCTTCATGGACCGAGTGGAGAGCCGCCGCCGAGTCCTGGGCCTTGACCTTACGACCGGTCGCACCCGCGTGATCACCGAGGGCGACTGGACGCCCGTGCTCTGGGGCGACGCCGGCCTCTGGCTGTGGCGGAGCCCGGAGTCCTCATCCACCGAAGGGTTGCTGGTCAGACTGAACGCACAGGGAGAAGAGGTCCAGCGGATCACCGTCCCCTCCCCGCCCCTCAGCATCTCGCCGGATGGCCGGTGGCTAACCGTCAGCCGATATGGGCAGGACGGCAGCAGTCAGACGGGACTCTTGCACGCCGATACCGGCGACATAGCGTGGATTCCATCCCGGAACTACAATGCATCGGGATGGACCGCCGAAGGAGAGCTGGTTCTGCTCAAGCGGCCGCTGGGGGAGTAACCGCCTCACCTGGCTCTGTCAGGGCCGGTAGTCCACGACCAGCGACGGCTCGGGTCCGTCCTTGCCGAAGGCGATCCACGAGACGTAAGGCGGGCGCACCTGAATGGCATCCATGAACGGCACCTGCCCGGGCGCCAGCGCCAGCGGGGGCAGACCGGGCCTCTCCTGATAGACCGCCGCATCCCTCCTCGAGCCGGCGACCACCAGGAGCCGCTCGTCCAGACGGGTGGCGTCCCGAAGCTCCATCGTCGGCATCGGCACCCAGGTCACCGACCCGGTCTCGGCATCCATCGTGCCGATGGTCGGCGGCGCCGCTGAGCCCATGATCTTCCAGACCACCAGGTACTTGCCCGACGGATGCCACCCCTGCAGGTGCACGAACTGCAAGGTAGCCACCTTCCTCCAGACCCCCGTCGCCGGCGTCACGGCCCAGACCTCAGTGATGGCGTCCCGGCCTCGACCATCGCTGGCCGGCACCGCCTCGGCGACCACAGCCAGGCTGCGGCCATCGGCGGACCAGTAGGGCGCCCCCTTGAGCTTCAGCGGCTCGGGCGGCTTCAGGTGCCTTACGACCTGCCCCTGCTCATCCCCGATGTCCAGGTGGTCAGCAAAGGTCTCCTGTGTGGTATCCCCGGTGCCAGGCGCCCCGGCCAGCGCGGCCCACCGGTTCTCGACCGGCGACCACACCGCCCCGAAGGGGTACCCCTCGCCACTGACCTTCCGCACCGTCCAGGTCTGCAGGTCAACCACCCGGACGGCGTCGTACTCACACCCATTGATGAACAGCAGATACCGCTGGTCGGGCGATGGCCCAGGGGGCGCGCACCGACCGGGCATGGACGCTCCGCCCAGATCCTGCACCGCCCCGGTGCCCAAGTTGACCCGGAGCGGCGCCCAATCACCTGGAAAAAGCGCCAGTTCATCGCCGTAGATGGCATAGCGGCTGATGAACAGGTCGTTTGCCGCCCGCTTCAGCGGCAGGGTGGCGATCTTGCGCGCCTCCTGCCCGGGCCGGCCCAGCCCCACCACCACGTCCCCATCCCGGTGCTCCAGATAGACCAGCCCGCCCTGCCACCAGCCGACCAGCTCCCGCCAGTACTCGCCCCCGGCGAGGAGATGCTCCGTCCGGCCATCTGCACTGACGGCCCACACACCGCTGCTCAGGTGGAAACCAATCCACTTGCGATCCGGAGACCATATGTAGTAGGTCGGCCCGTGCTTGAGCCCCGGCACCTCCCAGCGGCCGTCCGATCGGAGGACCCCCGCCGCCAGCCGCTCCTGCGGCGCCGGCCTCTCCACCTTCGATGTGCACCCAGCGACGCCCACTACCATGCAAACGACCACCAAAGCCCCGACCAAGACACGCTTCATCAATAGCCCCCCCCAGTCCGCCAACGAGGCCCGACGGCCTGTGCCATCGGGCCCCTTTCCTATGCCTCCAAACAGGTGAGCAGTAGCCGGTTCTGCGAGGGGTCAGCCACCAGGAGCCCCTCCGGCCTCCGCTCAAAGCCGATGCCAGCAGCAGTCAGCCTGGTCTCGAGCGTCTCCAGCTCGCTGCGAGCCGGGAGCACCACAGTAAAGTAACGCATCCCGGCGCTTCCCGGCGGAGGCGCCGGCGCGCCCTCGCCCACCCAGGTGTTGAACCCGATATGGTGATGGTAGCCGCCCGCCGATACGAACCCCACGTGCTCAGCGCCAATCTGCTCGCCGAAGCCGAGCACATCCCGGTAGAAGTGCATGGCCGGCTCGATACGGGCCACGTGCAGGTGGATGTGGCCCATCTTGGTCTCCGGCGCCAGCGGCGTGTCAAAGGAGTCGCCCGGCTGGAGGTGGGTCAGCAACTCATCGATATCCAGCGGATCCCGACCGGACCGCAGCACGCCGTGCTTGTCCCGAGCCACGAACTGGCCGTCCGGCTCCATGCCAAACGTCCCGTCCTCCGGGGTGTCGGCGTAGATCTCGATCCCGTTGCCCTCGGGGTCATTAAGGTAGGTCGTCTCCGTCATCACGTGGTCGGTCGGCGACTGCGGCACCCGCAGCTGGGCCAGGCGCACGATGCAGCGGGCCAGCTCCCGGCGATTAGGCACCAGGATCGCAAAGTGATAGAGCCCGGTCGTGCCCCGCACCCGGCGCGCCCCCGCCAGCTCGGTCAGGACCAGCAGATCCTCCCCGCCGGCGCCCAGTCCGGCCCGGCCGCCCTCCTCCCAGTGCACCCGGAAGCCCATGGCCCTGGTGTAGAACTCCACCTGCCGCTGCAGGGATGCCACGGTCAAATGAACCGGACCCAGTCTGGTCGCGGGATGAATCTCGTGTGCGTTCATGATCCCCAATCCGCCCCCTCCATTCGCCTCATGCTGTAGACGAAGCGGCAGCGGCCGCTGGTACGCCAGGCTCGATGGATGCGCTTGAAGGTACTAGTTAAGAAATCCCGAACTATTGAATGTGATCACACTACATACACCTGAGGGGCGCTACAGATGACATCGAACGTCAACCTCAAATGCTCGCTGGCTCCGGCGCAGATTGCAGACCGCCTCAAGTACCGCCCCTCGATCATCGAACTGCAGCTCTTCGCGCCGGACCTGACCGAGCCGAACCGCATCATCGAGACGATTGGCGCCCTGAAGGCCCAGGGCGTCCGTGTCTACCTGCACCACCCGATGACCGTGCAGGGGCGGTTCCTGGACATCCTGAGCCCAGACCCGGCGGTGGCTGCCTACTACCGGACGTCGTCGCTTCTCCTAGACGAGATCTGCCAGCGGTGCGACGTCCTGTGCGTGGTCCACCCCCACTACTCCAAGTGCGAGAGCGGGCACATCGACGGCAGCAACCGCCAGGACTTGCTGGCCCGCACCGAAGCGCTGCGAGAGGCCCTGCGGCGCCTGAATGCGGAGCTGTCGGGCCGCTTTCTCTGGGAGAACGCCCCCTGCGGCCTGTTCTCCACGGAAAACCCCCACTGGATCAGTGAGATCATGCGGCCCCTGAACCTGCCGGTCTGCTACGACATCAGCCACGCCTTCATGGGCCTGCGCGGCGACAACCAGGCGACCAGGTTGGATCTGGTGGAAGCATTTCCGTTCACCCGGTACTACCACGTCGTCGACAGCGTGGGCAGTCAACTGCACGACGCCCTGGAGTTGGGACAGGGCGCCATCCGCTGGCAAAGCCTGAAGTCCTATATCCTCCAGCGCGACTTCATCTTCGAGATCGACCTGAAGAACTATGAGGACTGCACGCCCATGATCCGCAGCTGTGAGTACTTCGAGGCCCTGCCGCCGGCAGACGGCGAGGACTAACGCGCCGCCACAATGTGGATGAACTTGGCGATGTCGCGGTACGGGCTGACCCCCGCCACCTGCTGCTCCAGCGTCAGCATCTTCCGGTACCACTCAAGGTCCCGCTTTCGGTCGTTGTCGCTCACGTAATCGAACAGGCAGCGGACCCCATACCAGGCGTCGATCCGCAGCCCCTCTGCCTGCAGCCAGTGCAGCACGGTCTGCAGGGGATACAGGTTCACGGCCCGGTTCAGCGTCCTGACGGAGGCGGTCGTCGCATGCAGCTTGTGCGCGGCCGCCTCCGGGTCTTTTTCCTGCACGATGGTGCCCACGACATGCGAGACCGGGTTGTGCATCACCAGCGACAGATGCCCCCCGGGTGCGATGCGGCCGGCCAGGCGCCTGACCGCCTGCTCGGCATCCGGCACATACTCCAAGACGTTGTGGCAGAGCACCCAGTCAAAGGCGCCGTCCAGGCCGGGCTGGCCCAGGTCGTCAATCCCGGCCGTCAGGAAAGCCACGCCGCTGCTCTCCCGCCGGGCCACATCCAGCAGTTCGGGCGCCGGGTCGATGGCCGTCACGGCATGGCCCCGGCCGGCCAGCCGGATGGAGGTCCGGGCAAAGCCGCACCCCACATCCAGAATGCGCACCCTGTGCTCAGGAAGATGCCGGTCCAGCTGATGCCACAACAGGTCGTAGAAGATGCGCCCCCACGGCGCCGCAACGTAGTCCAGATACTCCTGCACGGTCGTAGTCATGTCCCGTCCCCCCTGTGATGGACGTTGTGGGAAAGTCCCCACGGCATCGCACCGGCCCCTGCTATCCTGCATCGGGCTATCTAATACGCGGACTAGATTGCCCCCGGGCGTTCAAGCGTTCAAGCTGTCTTTGCGGATCCCAATTGTCGGGTGGCACATCGACAGGCGACCACCATTGATACCCATGTCTGACCCAGTGAGCCCGGTGCAGTTCGGAAGAATTGTCTCTACCAGGGATGAACCCACAGCAGGGACATATGTACTCTGGCTTCATCTCAACGAGTTCGCTAAATCCACAGGCCGGACAGCCGCCCATATACAATCCTCCGTAACACCGACCGTGCCAGGTCCATTTGGAGCTTCTCTGTCACCTCCGGGCCCTCCGGCTCAGCGGGGACCCCCAGCGACCGAAACGGCGTGCCCCTCCACGACTGCTGCCGGCCCCTTCGGAAGCATCCTGTCACCGCCGCATCCTACTGAGGCACTGTTGCGCTCTCTCGACGATTCTGTGTGGTTGGATGACTTCATTGAGCCAGGCACATTCCAGATCCGTTGGAGCCACCTTTACTGGTTGCCCAACAACCTGTTCCAAGATCTCGGTCGCCATGGCCACGATGTCTCCAACCATCGCACGCTCCTGCCGCCGCTCCTTACACGAATCAACCAGTTTCGCTAAGGCCTCGGCGACTAGCACCTGACTAAACGAGTCCATGGTCAGGGCCTTCCTCTTGATGATCTCCAGCATCGGGTAGACCTGCGCATAATCGCCCCGGTTCCATATCGAGTCCACGAGTGTACCAACGGCCAAACGCAGCTTGACTCCATCATCCTCGCCATCCATGACCCTCAGCAGGTCAATGCGCCACTCCTGCAGCCAAGTCTCTTCTAGCTCCTTGCTGACCCCGTAGCCCTTGTAACGCTCGTACTCTCCCTCTCTATCCATATAGAAGAAGCTTCCACCGTACTTTAAGAACAGCTCTTTGGCCTGATCGATCTGGTCCATGACGCATCCCCACTCCTTTCCAAGTGCCTGAGCCGTGCACCTAGATGGGCAAAACCGGGTCGATCAGCTCGGGCCGGCTCGGCACCATTAGCGGCGGCAAGCGCATAGTCCATCACTCATCGAAGGTGCCGGTGTATCCCTTCGGTCGGAAGAAGAAGCGGTAGAATACCTCAGTGCCATGCTTCAGCTTGAAAGCACAGCTCCATAAGACGAACCACGGCCCCGCCCACGCCCGCTTGATGAGTCGTCTACTTGATACGGACCCCAAACCAGTCAGGAGCAAAGACTCGAACGAATTCAGTGGCCCGACGAATGGCCTCTCCGAAACTATCAGTGGCAGAATACCCGAACGCTGGGCTTTCCTCTTCCTTATAGTGCCCAGACGGAATCTGATTGGTGATGAACTTGACCTTGACAACTTGGGGAACTCGCATGTCGCAGAGGATGGACAAACCGTTCTCACGCTTGAACTGCGCGATGTCAGGCAGTGCCCAGTCCCCGATATCGCAGCGTGAAAACCCTAGATTCTGCGCCACCGGAGTGAGGATGTCGTCGACTAACGCTCCCCAATCTCCTACATTGCCTGGCGTGTAGGTGTCAAACCAGCCAAGCCCATAGTCGAGCAGCACACTCTTTGCTCGATCAAGTTGTGACAGTAAACTCTCCTCGTCACCGTGCACCCACCAAATTGGACACCCAGGTATCTCCTGGCTATAGTGGCCAAACCTTGACCATTTCGGTGCATAAAGAGCGAAGCGAAATCCGGTGTACAGTCTGCTCGACTGGATAGATATGTGATTTGTGAACCCTCGCAATTGCCGCTCGAACCCCAGTAAGCCCCCTCCTAGTGCAGGAACCTTGCGGAATCCTACGGCTTCCAGAGACGGCCCGAGCACCTGGGTGGCCGCAGATTTGAGGCCCAATGCCATAACTCTGTCTTCCTCCTTTCAAGTCTTTTTGTGCGCTTCGAGTTTCGCTGGCCTGTCGGTAGCCCTATGGGCCCCTCCCTAAAGGGTGAGGTACGTCTAAGCTGTTGGGCAGCGCAGTGAGCATTGGCGAATAGGTTCTGCGTCCACGGCTGCCAGGCCGAGCCCCTCCAAGTGTCCGACCCAATGGATCAGCCTTGAACCGTGGTCGCGAAAGAGGCGAGTCCCTGCGACTGGGATTCGCCTCTTCCATGTGCTTTCCTTTTCTCATGCGGCGACTGCTACTGAGTCGATGTCGACCGAAGCGCCCGGTTGCGGGGCCGGAGCGATTCCAGGTAGGTGATCATCGGTTCCTGGCCAGTCAGAGGGCGCAGCGGGAGCAGCCCCTCGACCTTGCCCCGCATCCGCTCAAAGCACAGGTCCTCGGCGTGGACGACCACCAGGGTAATGCCCAGGCGAGTACAAAGACCGAGCTTGATCAGGTCTCGCCCGATCTGGTTGCGCACCTTGGCCTCGTTGGCGTACTTCTTGGTCGTGCGGTAGTGCTGCGGGCCGTTGTATTCGAAGGCGACGCTGGGCGGGTAGAACCGGTCGAACTCAAGGTTCTGGCCGGTGAACGGGTTCTCCAGGAAGTTAGGTCGGGCGCCGTCCTCCCAGTTGTTGCTGTCGACCAGCAGGTTCAGGTACTCACGCATGAGCGCCTCGCCTTCATAGCGAGCTTCCTTCAGGCGCTCAGCCGCCTCGCTGACGGCGATGGCCCGGTTGATGGCAGCGCGGTTGCGCAGGGTGAAGCGCACCGGGGCGTAGGGGTGTTTCTGGGAGATGATGACCCAGCCCTCATCGGAAAGGTCACGGAGCGCCTGCTGGACGGTGCTCCGGCAGAGGCCCGTCAGCTCGCACAGCGAAGCGTAGGTGAAGTTCCCGTTCCACTCGACACACCCCGGGGTGAGCTGGAGATAGGCAAACAGCAGCTTGGCCTGGACACTCAGGTCCTTGTCGAGGAGGAGATCCGCCGGCATGGTGGCCCGGGCCGGCCCCCCCTGGGCCCCGACCTGCGCCAGTTTCCGCAGCCCCCGGACTACCGAACTGCGGGACACACCCAGTTTGGCGGCAAGATCGACCTGGGAGGGTGACTCGTCCAGCTGGACCATCATCCACAGCAGTTTGGCTGTAGCAGTCAACTCAGGGTGAAGAAGCAGAGACTCCGAGACCGGCACCACGGGTTCCAGCATCGGTTCTTCCCCCAAACCTACAGTCTGTGACACAGAGCGGGGCCAAAAGAGTGTATCAGAAACTGCAGGTTGGGCCTCCGGCCGCAGTTCCGGCTACCAAAAACTGCCTGACCCACGCCGAAAGACGGGGTTTCGGAGCCAACTAGGGCCCCACCCCCACCAAACCTGCAGTTCTTGACACAGTACCGATGCTGAACCTGCGACTTTTGACCCCTGTGCGGAGCATGCCCACATCCCTCATTTTACCAGAACGGCCGTTCCGCGCCGATCCGCAACCGATCGACAAGACTCGACCGACTTCGCGCCCGGCCGTGCCCGAAACCAAACCTCACCGCTTCGGACGCACCGGGTCCAACACAGCCGCCGCATCAAAGAGATGCCGCAGCGACCGGGCCTGGGTACGCAGGGCCAGGCCGTCGATGTGGCGCCGCTCCATGGTGACCACGCGGGCGCCGGCGGGCTGGTAGGGCGTCGGCCCCACCGTGCACAGGATGCGGAAGCCAGCGCTGACCAGCAGCTCGTACTTCCGGTCCCCCGGCTTCACGCCGCTGCCGAAGGGGTAGATATAGATCGGGGTGTGCCCGATCAGCGACTCCACGTCCGCCTGCCACCGCCGCAGGTCGGCGGCGAAGGTCTCGTAGCTGACCTTGGCCATGTCCAGGTGGCCCCAGCTATGCGAGGCGAAGCGCCATCCGGTCGCTTTCAGCCTTTCCACAACCCGCAGCGCCCCCTCCCGCTCCTGCTGGTAGTTGGGCGCCCCCAGCTTGTTGGTCCGGTACCCGAGGATGCCCTCGTACCCCGTCAGGGCAATGATCGCCCTGGCCCCGTGGAAGGAGAAGTCGGGGTGCTCGGCCACAAACGTCTCCAGGATGGGGACGACCTCGTTATCATAAGCCACCCGCTCCTCCCCCTTGGGGGTAACTGACCAAGTGGCGACACGGCCGTCATCGCCCACGATCAGCTTGTGGATGATGCCGTTCTGCCGCATGTAGTCGTAGTAGTTCATGTCATCCACCGAGATGATCAGCGGCTTCTTGCCCTCCGGCAGCATCAGATGGCGGGCGGCGACCGACTCGGCGCCCACCTCCAGCACATCCTCCATGTTCACGAGGATGTAGCCGTTCTGGTACAGGTCCGCGATGATGTGCCGGAACTCCGGCACCGTCACCATCCAGTCGTCGAAGCCC
The DNA here is from genome assembly GCA_050789255.1 of Symbiobacteriaceae bacterium. GTDB lineage: Bacteria > Bacillota > Sulfobacillia > Symbiobacteriales > Symbiobacteriaceae > JBOZRQ01. The sequence continues at coordinate 81,518 of JBOZRQ010000060.1, read as the reverse complement.
GCAGACTGGCTATCGCCGTCGAACGCCAGCTCCGGATAGGCGATGAGCGGGTGAAAGAAGATGTGCTCCACCGGGCCGGTGTACTCCACCAGCTTGACTTCCGGCTGCGGCGGCTCGGGCTCGGGCTCTGGCGCGGGCGGCGGCGCCTCAACCACCGGGGGCTCCGGCGGCGCGGTGACGGGACCGGGCGTCGAAGCCGGGGCCGCGTAGCAGCCGGCAAGCAGCAGAAGCAACGCGGCGGCCACCGCGGCAAAGCTGCGGGATCGGGTCCTCTGGCGCCACATGGGTCTCCCTCCGAATGAAGCGGTCTTACCTATTCGAACGGGGGAGACAAGCTGAAGGTTTCGCCTGCGCCAGGAAATCTTTCGGTTACCGCTAGAGGAGCTTCATGCGCCGGAGCACATCGTCCTTCAACGCGGCCAGGCGCTCCTCCGCCTCGTCGCGACCGGACCCGCAGACCGAGACATACACCTTCAACTTGGGCTCGGTCCCAGACGGCCGAACCATGACGAAGCCGCCATCCCGGAACCGGTACTGGAGCACATTCGCCTTGCCGAGCGTGAGCGGATAGGTCTCACCCGTGGCGCACCTGATGCCCGACCCCGCCTCGTAGTCCTCCACCGCATCCACCGGGATCCCGGCAAACCCTGTGGGCGGGCGCCGGCGCAGGTCGCTGATGATGGCGGCGATCTGCGCCTGGCCGGCCTGGCCAGGCAAGCTGACGTTATACAGATCCTCCAGGAAACACCCGCACTGCTGCCAGATCCGGTGCAGCACCGCAAACAGGGTCTGCCCCTGCGACTTGTAGTACGCCGTGGCCTCGGCCACCAGCAGGGCCGCCATGACGGCGTCCTTGTCTCGCACGAAGTCGGCGCCCAGGTACCCGTAGCTCTCCTCGTAGCCCAGCAGGAACGTGTGCGACCCGGTCTCCTCGAAATCGCGGATCTTGTCGCCAATGAACTTAAAGCCCGTGTGCGTCTCCAGCAGCGTGACCCCGTACTGGCGACAGAGCTCGGCCACCATGTTCGATGTGGCAATGGTCTTGACCACGGCGCCGTTGGTCGGCAGGGTCCCCCGGGCCTTGCGGCTGGAGAGCACATACTCCACCAGGATCGCCCCGATCTGATTGCCCGTCAGGGCGCCGTAGCGCCCCTCCTCATCCCGGGCGAAAACGCCTAGCCGGTCGGCATCAGGGTCGGTGGCCATGATCACGTCGGGCCGCAGCGTTTCGGCCATGCCCAGGGCCAAACTGAACACCGAAGGCTCCTCGGGGTTCGGATACGAAACGGTCGGGAACTCCCCGTCCGGCAGCTCCTGCTCAGGCACGACTGTGACCTGGAAGCCGGCCCGGGCCAGCACCTCCCTGACCGGCCGATTGCCCGCCCCGTGCAGGGGCGTGTAGAGAATGCGGCAGTCCCGGCGCTGCTCGAGCCCGGTACTGGTCAGGCAGAGCAGCTTGTCCAGGTAGACCAGGTCGACCCGCTCCGGCACCGCGCACAGCAGCCCCTTGGCCCGCGCCTCGTCCTCGGGAAGCGGCACGATCGATGTGATGTCACCGCAGGCGGAGATTGCCTTCTCAATGGCCGCCGCGCGCTCGGGCGGGATCTGCCCGCCGTCCTCCCAGTAAACCTTGTAGCCGTTGTACTGCGGCGGGTTGTGGCTGGCCGTAATGACGATGCCGGCGATGGCCCCCAACTCCCGGACGGCGAAGGAGAGCATCGGCGTGGGGCGCAGGCTGTCCCATAGGTAGGCCCGGACCCCGCTGGCGTTCAAGGTCAGCGCGGCCTCCTTGGCAAACTCGGGGGCAAAGCGCCGGGAGTCGTGCGCGATCACCACGCCACGCCGCAGGGCCTCGGCCCCGAAGGTATGTATGTAGGTGGCCAGCCCCTGGGTCGCTTGACGCACCGTGTACTGGTTGATCCGGTTCGTGCCGGCGCCGATCAGCCCGCGCAGTCCACCCGTGCCGAACTGCAGGGAGCGGTAGAAGCGATCATCGATTTCGCTGGAGTCGGCGGCAATGGATTGGAGTTCCTGGCGAGTGGCGGCGTCGAAGTAGGGGTGCTGTAGCCAGTGCTGGTAGATCTCCTGTGGCCGTGTCACGTACCCAACTCCCTTGATGCATGGTCTGGGTGCAGCAAGGTGTAGGTATTCGTCGAGCATGGATGATCTCCTGTCCTCCTAAAGGTCGTACACATAGCTCCATATAACGATTGACCGTTTCTTGTGAGCTATGTTACTGTTTCCTCAGAGAAACAAACCCGAATCATCTGAGAAACAACTTGTTTCTCGCGAGGGGGTGCACCCGATGAAGAAGTGGACCACCAGAGATGTAGCAAAATCGGCGGGAGTCTCGCCGGCGACCGTCTCCCGAGTGCTAAACAGCCATCACTCCGTCGCCCCTGACCTGGCTGAACGGGTGCGTGAAGCGATTCGCACACTCGAAGCAGACACAGCTCAAAGCCCCAGACCCATGCCCGCGAGGCGGGTCGTGGTGGCCTTTCCCCGGCGCCTGGAGGCATACGAGCCCGACCCGATGGGCGGCGCCTTCTACGGCCAGGTGCTCAGCGGCATGCACGAGGTGCTGCGGGAGGGCGGCCACGACCTCTCCCTTCTCCCCTACGACCCCTCGGACGGCGCCGAGGCGATCGTCCGCAGCCACCAGGAGCGCTTCGACGGGCTGATCCTCATGGGCGCCGACTCCTCCGAAGAGTTGGCCCGCGTAGCCCAACGTGAAGGGATGCCCGTCATCGTCGTCGACAAGCAGGTCCGCGGCGTCGACTCGGTCGTCTCCGACAACGTCGGCGGCGCGATCGAGGTCACGGCCCACGCCATCGGGGCGGGCTACCGACGGCTTTTCTATCTCTGCGAGTCCTTCAGCGACCCCTCCTTCCTCGCCCGCCGGCAAGGCTTTGAGCAAGCGGTCGCGGCCAGCGGCCAGGCAGCCGACCTCGAGGTCCGGTCAGCCGAACTGGGTCGCGGCTGGCTCGACGCCCCGCAAGTGCTCGAGTCCCTCGCACAAACTCGGCCATGCGCAGTCATAGCTGGCAACGACATGACCGCCCTACATATCCTCGCCCTCGCCCGGGCCAAGGGCATCCGAGTGCCCGACGAGATGGGCCTGGCGGGCTTCGACGACATCGCCCTCGCCGTCAAGGTAGACCCCCCTCTGACCACCGTCAGAATCGACAAAATGGAGATGGGCCGCCTGGCCGCCCGGCGGGTCCTGGAGCGGATGATGATGCCCGACCTCCTGCCCATCACCATCACCATGCATGTGGCCCTCGTGGTTCGCGGCTCCCTCCAACACGGGACGGACCGCCCCCAGGCCTGATCAACCTGGGGCCGGATAACCATCGCCTCTGGAATCCCGCACGGTTTCGAGCACACAAGGGGGTTACGAGATGAGAAAGACTCCGAAGCTTCTAGGTGCCGTGCTGCTGACCGTCTCACTGATCATCTCCGCGTGCTCCAGCGGAACCAAGACAGCGCCCCCGGCCAACAACGGCGGCAACCCGCCGGCTGCCAAGGAGAAGGTCAAGATCCGCCTCGCCACCTGGGCCGGCGCCGATGAGTCCAAGGAGCTTCAGGCCGTCATTGATAAGGTGAACGCCAAGCAAACCGCCTATGAGATCGTCCATGAGCCGGCCCCGGCCGACTACTACACCAAGGTCCAGACCATGTTCGCCGGCAACACCGCCCCCGATCTGCTCTGGTTCGGCCAGGAATACATCGCCCCGTACGCCTCCAAGGGCGTGCTGATGGACCTGACCGACCGGCTGAACACCGACCAGCGCGGCGCCGCCAAGCTGAACGACTACTTCCCGATGGTGCTCGAATCGGCCCAGATGAACGGCAAGACCTACGGCCTGCCCTGGATCGCCCAGCCGGTCATCGTGTACTACAACAAGAAGCTCTTCCAGGAGAAGAACGTGCCCCTGCCGACCGACGCCTGGACCTGGGACCAGTTCCTCGACGCCGCCAAGAAGCTAACCGACAAGTCCAAGGGCGTCTACGGCACCGCTTTCAATGGCTGGCCGCCCGTGCACATGTTCATCTGGCAGGCCGGCGGCGAGGTGATCTCCCCGGACCTGAAGAGCTCCCCCATCGACTCGCCCGAGGCGCTGAAGGGCCTTGAGTTCTATAGCTCCGTCATCTACAACGACCAGGTCGCCGCTCCGCAGGCCACCATCAACGAGCAGGGCTTCGGCGACATGTTCAAGAAGGGCAAGATCGCCATGTTCTTCGGCGGCGCTGCCGACGACCTCGACCGTGTTGACGGTCTGGACGTGGGCACCGTGAAGGTGCCGAAGGGCCCGAAGGCGCAGACCACCTTCGCCTGGTCCGCCTCCACCGTCGTCAACGCCAAGACCAAGTATCCGCAGGAGGCCTACGATGCCCTGGTCGAACTGACCGAGGGCGTCCAGAACTGGAAGATCGTCTCCCCGCGCAAGTCGCAGGCGACCAAGGAGCACCTGGTCAAGTCCGAGCCCCGCAAGGAGAAGGCCGCTGATACCATCCTTCGCGCTGCGCAGGACATGCGGGCCTTCCGGATCGTGCCCAAGCACCAGGAGTGGGATACGATCTTCTGGGAGCAGCTCCAGGATCCGCTTTACAGCAAGAAGGGCACCGCCGCTGACCTGGCCAAGGCCGCCCGGGCGAAGCTGGAAGCCGTGCTCAAGTAAGGTTCCCGGCGAGTGGGCCGGCCCCCCTGTCAGCCAGGCGGCCGGCCCGCTTTTCCATCGAAGGGGGGACTTGCGTGTTCGAGCCCTACGTTCAGACCTTGTCCCACTGGGTCCTGGTTGGCGCCGCCATCATCCTGCTGATGTTCGGCACCTACGGCTTCCTGCGGGCGCTGAAGGCCCGGCAGGCTACGGCGGTCGGCTATGCGCTGATCCTGCCCTGGCTGCTGGGGTTCGTGATCTGGCAGCTCTACCCGTATGCGTACGCCTTCTACCTGGCCTTCACCCAGTACGACGGCATTCAGGCGCCCCAGTGGGTCGGCCTCGCCAACTTCAAGCGAATGTTCACCGACGACCCCCGCTTCTGGCCGTCGGTCCGGCTCACCCTGCTCTATTCGTTCATCAGCGTGCCCCTGGGCATGATCGGGGCGCTTGGAACCGCCACGCTGCTGGCCCAGGAGGTCCGGGGGATCGGCTTCTGGCGCACCATGTACTACGTCCCCGCGATCCTGCCGGCCGCTGCCACTGCACTCCTCTGGCGTTGGATGTTCGCCGGGCAGGGGTTGATCAACACAATCCTCAGCCCCTTCCTCCGGTTGTTCGATATCGCCCCGCCCTCCTGGTTCTCCGATGTGAAGCTGGTGCTGCCCGCCTTCGTCATCATGTCCTTCTGGGGAGTCTTCGGCGCCAACACGGTCATCCTGCTGGCAGCGCTGAAAGGCGTGCCGAAGGAGCTGAAGGAGGCCGCCGTGGTGGACGGCGCCAGCGCGTGGACCGCCTTCACCCGCATCACCGTCCCCATGATCTCCCCCTCCCTTTTCTACGTGATGATCATGGGCGTCATCGGTGCGATGCAGAACTTCACCGCGCCGCTCTTCATCACCACGCCCGGGGGCGCCGGCACCTTCCTCAATGTCTACATCTACAACCAGGGCTTCGGCCAGTTCAAAATGGGCTACGCCACGGCGATCGGCTGGTTCCTGATGGCGCTGATCGTGATCCTCACGGCGATCGTCTGGAAGTGGTCGGCGGCCTGGGTCTATTACGAAGGCGAGGTCCGAACCAAGTAGGTTCGAAGGGAGGGACTGCCGGTGTCCAAGCTTCTGAAGTCGTTCCTGGTCTACTTCCTCCTGACCCTCGGGGTTGCCGTTGTGGTTGTACCGCTCTTCTGGATGATCTCGACCTCGCTCAAGGGGCCCAATGCGCTCTTTACCTATCCGCCTGAGTGGATTCCCAAGCCCGCCCTCTGGCGCAATTACATCGATGCATGGAAGCAGCTGCCCTTCGGCCGCTTCTTCCTGAACACCATCTTCATCACCGTGCTGGCGATGTTCGCAGAGATGTTCACGACCTCCATCGTGGCGTACGGCTTCTCTCGCTTCTCATTTAAGGGGCGGGATACGATCTTCTTCATCCTGCTGATGACGATGATGCTGCCCGGCGTGGTCACCCTGATCCCGAGCTTCCTGATCTGGCGGAACCTCGGGCTGCTCAATACCTTTGACCCGCTCACCGTCGGCGCCTGGTTTGCGTGGGGTCCCGCCTACATCTTCATGATGCGGCAGTTCTTCCTCACCATCCCGCGCTCGATGGAGGAGGCTGCGGTCATCGACGGGGCGAACCCCGTGCAGATTTACTGGCACATCATGCTGCCGATGATCAAACCGGCGCTGCTGGCGATCGCCGTGCTCTCCTTCCAGGGCAACTGGAACAACCTGCAGTCCCCCCTGATCTACCTCAATTCCATGGAGAAGTTCCCGGTCGTCCTTGGCCTGAAGTTCTTTGAGCAGTCGCTCTCCAAGGAGGCGCCAATGTGGAACTACATGATGGCCATGTCGGTGCTGATGGCGCTGCCGATTCTGGGGCTCTTCTTCTCTGCACAACGCTATTTCATTGAGGGCCTCAACGTGGGCGCAAACAAGGGGTGACCGTTATGTCCTTTGAGCCGGTGCGGGTTGGCGTCGTAGGCCTCGGTGGCTTCGGTCAGTTTGTGATGAACGCGTTTTCTGTGATGCCTGAGGTGCAAGTGGTGGCGGTCCACGATGTGGATCAGGAGCGCGCTGCACGGGCGGGTTGTGCGGTATGTACGACCTACAGCGAGTTGACAGCCCATCCGGAGGTGGAGGTCGTCTACCTGGCCACCCCGCCGGCCCCGCACGGGGCTCAGGTGCTGGAGGCGCTGAGGGGCGGCAAGCACGTCTTTGTGGAGAAGCCGCTGGCTACCAGCCGCTCGGAGGCGGGGGCGATCGCCCGCTTGTCGGCAGAGACGGGACTGCGGGTCGGCATCGACTATGTCCTGCGCTTCAACCCGGTCTACCGCCTCGCTGAGCAGATCGGCAAGTCCGGGCTGCTTGGCGCCCTGCGCCACATGAGCCTGGAGAACCACGCCGCCGATGAGGGGCTGCCCCCCGGCCACTGGTTCTGGGATCCGGCCATCAGCGGCACGATTCTGGTCGAGCATGGCGTTCACTTCTTTGATATTGCCGCCCGGCTATCGGGGCGCAGTGGTGAGTATGAGTACAGCCAGGCCTGGTACCGGCAGCCCCATGGGTTCATCGACCGAGTTCTGGCCGTGACCCGCTTCGGGGATGTCCCCGCCACCTTCTACCATGCCTTTGACAAACCGGGCCGGATTGAGCGGACCCGCTTCCGCCTCGCCTACGATGTGGGCTACATCGACGTCCTCGGCTGGATGCCGGTGGAGTTGGAGGTCGAGGCGATCCTGGATGAGGCCGGCCTGGCCTCTCTGACGTCGCTGGTCTCCGGCGGTGCGCTGGATATGGGCGCCGGGCGGAGCGCCCCGAGTCGGGTGGTGTTTGAGCTCGCAGATGCGTACTTGGGTGGACAGCGGCGGACTCGGGGGCGTGAGATGAACCGGGAAGTCAGCCATCGGGTCAAGCTGCGGGTCGAGTGCCCTGAGGGGAAGCAGGCGATCTACGCCCGGACGATCCAGGCGGGCATGGCCGACTTCGCGCGTGGCATTCGCCAGCCGGGATATCAGCCGGAGGTCGTGCTGGAGGAGGCCGTGCGCTCGCTCGAGGTGGCTCTTGCCGCTACCGAGGGGGCGGTGCGCCGGTGATCACCTTCGAGCACGCCGGTCAGGTCGTAACGCTGCGGCCTGGAGATGCCATGTACAGCCTGAACGGGAGTCTGCCTTCGCCCTTGATCAGCGGGGTGGCGCTAGAGGTTACCGTGTGGCGTACGGAGGATGGGAAGGTGCTCTTGTCCGGGCCGACTTGGCAGGGCAGCATCAGTACGGTGGGCGACCTCTTTCGCTTCGAGGTGGAACTCAGCCTGTCTGAGGCGCTTGCGGTGACCCCGGAGATCCTGCTCTGGCTTGGGCCCTTCAATCTGATGGATGACCGGCAGGCGCTGACCTGGCGCCGCACCCTGGTGCCCGGCCCCACAGCCAACGGGCAGGGGCTGCCGGGCAACGATCTGCCGGCGGCCTACCTGTACGACCCGGTCCGCAAGGTGGAGACGGTCTTCGCCGTCGATGCCGGTGCCATGGCGTGGGCGCCCGGGCGCCTGCTCGGGTACCGCTGCACCGAGCGGTACGACGAGGCGGGCGGGCGGTGTGGCGTGGGCCTGGTCCGGACCGGTGGGGCTTTGACCTTGCCGGCAGGCCGGCATCACTTTGTGTGGTATCTGTGGCAGGGGCCTCGGGCCTCTGGTCCGGACGCATGGACCGGCCTCCAGACCTTGGTGGAGAAGCTGGCCCCGCTGCTCGACGTGGCGGTCGAGGGCGTGGCTGCGGGCACCTGGCGGGATCGGGCGGCGGGGTGCGTGCAGGACCTGGCTGACGAGGATGCCTGCTGGATCAGCGTGGACGGTGCCGCCGGCCTCCGGGCCTATGTAAAGAATACCTCCCGCTACTTCGGCGAGGCGGGGCGAAACTTCTTTGAGCTGATGACCCAGATGGATGTGCTGCCCCCGCTGCTCCTCTACCAGCGGCTCCATCCCACGCCTGAGGGGGCGCTCATTCGGGACAAGCTGCTTCGGACCCTGCCGCTCTTTCACCAGCCTGAGATCGGCTGGATGGTCAACTCCTTCCCTGACGGGTCGACCGTGGCGGACCTCTGGTATCCCTTTGAGAACAGCCTGATCAAGCTGGGCTGGGTGGTGGCCGCCACCGGCGATGCCGGCCTGAAGGCGATCTGGCAGAGCGCGCTGGCCGGGGCGACCCGCTTGGCCCACCAGGTTGGCTACCAGTTCCCCCTCTTCTGCGAGACGGCGACTGGGGAGGCCCTGGGCTCCTGCCCCAACGTGAGCGTGGGCGGCCTCTATGCCTACGGGCATGTCCAGGCCTGGCAGATGGGGCTGGGTGAGGAGCACCGGCAGGAGGCGCTCGCAACGCTCAAGGTGATGCGGCGGATGCCGCTGGAGCTGCAGTACCATGAGCCACAGCAGCTGGGCTTTGCGGCTGCTGCGGCGGCCGTGCTGGGGGAGCGGGCTCTGGCCCGGGACTTCCTGAATGCTCAGTTGCGTATGGCCTACTGGTTTACCGATGGCGGGACGGACGTGCGCGGCATGTTCCAGGCCTGTGCCTCGCTGCTCTACCCTGCGTTCAAGGAGAACGTGGAGGCGCTTCTACCGTGGTCCGTGCTGCTGGGCGAAGGGGTCGGCGATCCCCGACTCCTGCTGCGGATCATCGCCCTGCAGCGGAGGAACAACCTGGCCTACTTCGATGCGGACGCCGCGCCGTTCATCCCGTACGAGAACCTGGGCACCCCCGAACTCCCCCAGCGCGGGGTGATCGGCAAGGAGATCTACGGGGCGGGCGAGGTGCTCTGGCTCTATCTGATGACGGAGGCTTATGGGGTGGCCGATGACCCGGACATTCTGGCGGTCTGCCTGGACGTTCTCACTGCGAGTCCGGGCGCTTGGTTCTTCCTCTTTAACCCGACTGACACCACTCGGACGTTCCGGTTCGTCGGGGCGGAGTACACCCTGCTGCCTGGGGCCTACGTTTCGCATCACTGCTGACATCCGTGAAGGAGGCTCCCCCAATGCTCAGGCTTGCGCGGCTCAGCCGTACGCCCATCCTGTCACCGATCTGGGACCACGAGTGGGAGCGGGAGGCGGTCTTCAACGCCGGGGCCATCTACGAAAACGGCCTCTTCCACCTCTTCTACCGGGCCGCGAACAACCGGTTTAAGCTGACCACCGAGAAGCCCCGGAACGAGGACAAGTTCGTCTCCTCCATCGGGCTGGCGGTCTCCGCCGATGGGCTGAACTTCAGCCGTTTCGACAAGCCGGTACTGACCGGCACCACCGAGTACGAGGCCTGGGGTGTCGAGGATCCGCGCATCACCAAGATCGACGACACCTACTACATGCTCTACACCGCTTTCCGCGGCCAGCACTGGTACGATTACCGGCCGGCCATCAGCTGGTCGAAGAACCTGATCGACTGGGAGGGCCATCAGATCCTCCTGGATGAGCCCAACAAGGACGTCGCCCTTTTCCCGGAGAAGTACGGCGGCCGCTATGTCCTGCTGCACCGCCGGGAGCCGCACATCTGGATCGCCTTCTCGGACGACATGAAGACCTGGAGGGACCACCAGATCATCATGGAGACGATCCCCGGCGGCTGGGAGTCCAAGAAGATCGGCATCGCCGGACCGCCCCACAGGACCGAGAAGGGCTGGGTGCTCTTCTACCACGCCGTGGACGAGCACCACGTCTACCGCCTGGGCGTCGCCCTGCTGGACCTGAACGACCCCACGCGGGTGATTGCGCGGTACCCCCACCCCATCCTGGAGCCGGAGACACCCTGGGAGCAATATGGCCTGGTGCCCAACGTGGTCTTCTCCTGCGGGTCGGTGGAGAAGGACGGCGCTTACTACGTCTACTACGGCGGCGGGGATTCCGCCATGGGCGTCGCGGCGGCGGACCGGTCCGCCGTGCTGTGGCATCTCGAAAACGGCAAGTAATCAGGAGGCCGAATCCCCATGATCAAGCTGGAGCGACTCACCGACCAGCCCGTGCTTACCCCAGATCCCGCACTACCTTGGCAGCGGGCGGCGGTCTTCAACACCGCAGCGATTTACGACAACGGCCTCTTTCATCTGCTCTACCGGGCCACGGACATCGGCTGCCACGCCCGGTTCGGCGACTATATGAACTCCATCGGCTACGCTGCCTCCACGGACGGCATCCATTTTACCCGGCTGGACAAGCCGGTGATGGCGCCCGGCGACCACATCCAGGAACTGCGGGGCGCCGAAGACGGCCGCCTTGTCAAGATCGGCGACACCTTCCACCTGACCTACACGGGCTTCTCCAACCGGTTCGACGGGGACTACCGCATCTGCCGGGCTACCTCGAAGAACCTGATCACCTGGGAGCGGCATGGCGTGGTGCTGAGCGAGCCCAACAAGAACTCCTCGCTCTTCCCCGAGAAAATCGGCGGCCGGTACTGCCTGCTGCACCGGCGCTACCCGGACATCTGGATCGCCTACTCCAGCGACCTGGTGCACTGGACCGACCACACGAAGGTCCTCTCCCCCATCCCGGGGACCTGGCAGGACGCCCGGGTCGGCATCGCCGGCCCGCCCATCAAGACGCCGCACGGCTGGTTCCTGATCTACCACAGCGCCCGTCTTGCCGATAACTCCTACCGCCTCGGTGCGGCGCTCCTGGACCTGAATGATCCCGCCAAGGTCTTGGCCCGGCAGGTGGAGCCGATCCTCGAACCCGAGTTGACGTGGGAGAAGGTCGGCTTCGTGCCCAACGTGGTCTTCTCCAACGGTCATGCGCTCAAGGGCGATGACCTCTACGTGTACTATGGCGGCGCTGACACCGTAATCGGTGTGGCCGGCATGCGGCTTTCGGACATCCGGTTCTAAAGGAAGAGGCGCCTCTCCGCCGAGCTGAGCTCGGTGGGGGCGCCTCTTAGCACGCTATGGTTTGGAAGCTATACCTCCGGGGTCTCGGGCTTCTCGGGCTGCTTGGCCGCAGCTGCCTCGGCGGCCGGAGCGGACTGAGCGGGAGCAGCGGACTCCTTGGCCGCAGCTGCCGTGGCCTTGCCCTTCTTGGCCGGCGCCTGCTGCTGCTCCTCGCCCTCCTGCTCCTCCTTGAGGTTGCGGGGCACGCTGACGCGCTTGTTCATCGGGAAGACAAAGACCGTGCCGACGTTCGTGAGATCCTTCGTGAACGGAGCCACGTTGAACTGCCGATCCTCGGGGACCTTCAGGCTGAGCTTGCGCAGCGGCCGCCAGAAGTTAAACATACCGGCGTTCTGCGTCCCGTACCGGCGCACCGCGACGGCGCCCTCCTCGCCCTCGGTAGCCTTGGCCACCGTCACCTCGCCGGTCATGACGTCGGTGGACGTCTTGACGTAGGCCAGGATGCCGCCCCAGGTGCGCTCCATCGCAGAGGTCAGACCGGCGCCGAGGTACATGCTGTTGTCGCGAATGTGCCCTTCCTTGCCGTTCAGCTCCTCCTTCGATTCCGTATCCCAGACGATATCAGCCATCTCATTCACCTCCTTTCTGGACCGATGTCACCCTTATATACGAGAAAGATCACGCATTGTTCGATATAGTCCGAAGTCTTTTCTGTAAAGATACGATAACGAGGATCGCAGGCCCTGGAGAGGCAGCTCGGAAGGGTCGACCACGAACCTGCAGATCGTCGTAAAGGGAAATAAATACAAATAAAGCACAAGAAAGGGTGATGATGGCTTCGGCGGAGCCCACGGAGGGGCCAAAAAAGCCCCCGCAGCCGGCGAAATACGGCTTGCAGGGGCAACGTAAGGGGCCCGGTGGCAGGCGTACGGTCCGTGATCGCGGTCGTGAAGGACCGATAAAGGATGTCCAAGAGCTAAGAAGTACAGACCGACGGTGCCGCAACGACCGCGAAACGGTCGGAACACGCTCAAAATGGAAGCGTACACGTGCGCACACGTGCGTACACCGTCGGACCAGAAATCAAGATTAGCTCCGTGTGGCACCGCATCTGCGCCGGCGCGCATGGAAAGCGCTACCGTCAGATCTAGAAAGACCCGGCCAGCCCCTACGGGCCAGCCGGGTCCAGACTCACCGCACCTCAAACTCAAATACCAGACCCCGCTCCCGCAACCGCTTCAAGAACTCCCCGGGCGGCACACAGGCCTCGGGCGCCAGCACGCCCCGCCCGGTAACCTTGCCCTCGGCGAGCATCTGGGACCCCAACGAGAGCGGAATCCCAGTAAACTTGGCATACACGCTGGGTCCGCCCCAGGTCGCCATCGACGGGTGCGAGGCGCTCATCCGGTGCGTGACCTGCCGGCCCTCAGCCGTCCCGGACACCTCCACCACCAGGGCGTAGTGCCAGAGCGCAAGCTCCCGGGCCTGCGGGGCCTGCTTCAAGTGCGCCCGCACAAACTCCAGCGGGCTGAGCCCCCCCGCCACCGGCCGGTCATCCAGAAAGCCGTACTTCCAGAGGTACCGGAACAGCTCCATGTCCTCCGGCGGATAGGTGCCCAGCGTAACCACCTTGCGGCACGGAATGTACCTGGGGATCGTGACCGTCTCCTGGTGCGGCAGGCAGTAGACCACCTGCTCGCCGATCGGCTCAGCAAACCGCACCTCGCGCCGCCCGGAGAAGGGCGCCGCGGGCACAAACCGGCCATCCTCGAAGTAGCAGCGCTCCGGGGTATCCGGCCGCAGCGCCCAGATCGTAAAGTCCACCAGCCCGGGCGACATCGCAATCGGGCGCCAGGCGGCAAAGTTCACGACCACCTCGTCCACGGCCTCCAGCTGATCCGCCCCGTGCCGGGCCAGAACGTTGGTAATCCCCGGGGTGCAGCCCAGCCCGGCCACGATCAGGATCCCCGCCGCCGCGGCCCGCTCGTGGTACTCGAACATGTCCGCCAGCCCGGTAATGTCCGTCCCGCTGATCCGAAGCCGGATCGCCGCCTCGGTGACCTTCGCCGAGAAGTCCGACGGCATGCCGTTCACAAACAGATCACAGCCCGCCATCACCCGCTCCAGGTCAGCCACATTCGCGGCATCGATCCGCTCCAGCGACACCCGGGGGTCCCGGAACTCATCCGCGACCTGCTGAAGTAGCCCCAGGTTGGCATCCGCCAGCACGATCTCGTCAAAGCGGCCGGTGCGCAGCAGATCCCGGGTGCACTCTACGGCCATCCGGCCCACGGCGCCCAGCACGACGATCTTCATGACGACCCCGCTACTGTACCGGTGCGCTCAGCGCAATCACCGGCTTCCCGTTCTCGATCTTGGCCAGATACATGTTGAAGCCGTGCGCCTGGCCCTTCTCGTCATACTTGTACGTGCCGACAAATGTGTCCAGGGAGTTGGCCCGCAGCGCATCCCGGATCTTGTCGGCATCCGTGCCGCCGGCCTTGGTAATCGCCAGCGCAAAGTTCTGCATCATCCGGTAGCCGGCAGCGCCGTACTTGTCGGGCAGGGCGTTGTACTTGGCCTTGTAGGCATCGACGAACTTCTTATTCAGAGCGTTGTCGATCTGGTCCATGTACTCCACGACCGCATAGATGCCCTCGGCGTTCTTGCCGGTGCCCTTCATATAGTTCTCGGCCGTCCAGGCGCCCTCACCGAACAGCTTCACCTTCGGGGTGATCTTCAGCTCCGCCGCGGTGTTGGTAATCAGGATGGCGTTGGCCGTATTGGCCACGGCGTAGATGGCATCCGGGTTCTCGTTCTTGATCTTGGTCAGATGCGAGGTCAGGTCCGTCTCGCCGGGGTTGATCACGACCTGCGAGAGCGCAGTGCCGCCCAGGGCGGTCACGGCATCGGCGAAGGCCTTCACCGAGTTGCGGCCCCAGTCGCCGTTCTCATAAATGAAAGCGACGCGCTTGGCGTTCAGGTCGTTTACGATCTTCTTGGCGAAGGCGTTGGCAAACAGCACCGAGGTGCCGTTCATCCGGAAGAAGTACTTGTAGCCCTGCTCCGTCAGCGTCGGCGAAGTGGAGACGCCGGTGATCATCGGAACGTGGTTCTTCTCCGCCTCCGCCGCCACCGCGCCGGTCACAGAGCTGTTGAACGCCCCGCCCAGAGCGACGACGTTTTCCTTGGTGATCAGCTTCACGGCTGCAGCCACGCCGGTGGCCGGATCGGTGGCGCTGTCCTCAACCAGCACCTTCACCTCACGCCCCAGCAGGCCGCCGTTCTTGTTGATCTCCTCCGCCGCCAGCAGGAAACCGTTGGTCACGTTCTTGCCGTCATAAGCCGAGCTGCCGGACAGGGGCTGAACCAGACCGATCTTGATCGGATCGCCGGACTTGCCACCGCCGCCGCCTGTGCTGCCCCCCGCACCACAACCGGCCACGGTCATCAGAACCATCAGGCTCGCCACCGCTGCTACCGCCAACTTGCCAGGCCTGGAAAACGTCATCTCTTACGCTCCCCCTTCGTTTTGACCCTACATCCCCAGATAAGCCTTACGCACGTAGCCGTCGTCGATCAGGTTCCCGGCATTTCCCTCCAGAATCACCTTCCCCTTCTCCAGGACATAGCCCCGGTCTGCGATCTTCAGAGCGGCGTAGGCGTTCTGCTCGACCAGGAGCACCGTAAGGCCCCGGTTGTCGCGCAGCTCCCCCACCGTCTTCAAAATCCCCTTCACCAAAATTGGCGACAGGCCCAGCGAGGGCTCATCAAACAACAAGATCTGCGGCCGGGAGATCAGCGCCCGGGCGATGGCCAGCGCCTGCTGCTCGCCGCCGCTCAGGCTCGAAGCGATCTGGTTCTGCCGCTGCGACAGGATGGAGAAGATCTGAAACAGCCACTCCATGTCCTTGTGGACCTCATCCTTGTCTTGGCGGGTGATCGCCCCCATCTCCAGGTTCTCTTTCACCGTCATCTCCGGCCACAGCTTCCGGCCCTCCGGGCAGTGGGCCACGCCCAGCTTCACAATGCTGGCTGGCGATTGGGTATGTAAGGGCTGATCCTTGAGGGTAATGCTCCCCTTGGCCGGCTTCAAGATGCCCGAGATCGTCTTCAGGGTGGTGGTCTTGCCCGCCCCGTTGGAGCCAATGATCGTCACAATCTCCCCCGCTTTGACCTCCAAAGAGAGGTCAAAGAGCGCCTGCGACGTGCCGTAAAAGACGTCGATCCCCTTAATTTGCAGCATCTTCCGCATCCTCCCCTCCCAGGTACGCGGTGATGACCTGCTCGTTGGCGGAGATCTCCTTCGGGGTGCCCTCGGCAATCTTCTGGCCAAAGTTCAGGACCACAATGCGGTCCGAAATCTGCATCACCAGGCGCATATCATGCTCGATCAGCAAAACCGTCGTCCCCTGGTCGCGCAGGCCGTGGATCAGCTCCATCATGCGCATCGACTCCTGGGGGTTGAGGCCGGCCACCGGCTCGTCCAACAGCAAGAGCCGCGGGTTCAGCGCCATCGCCATGGCCACTTCGAGAATGTGCTTCTCACCGGCGGCCAGGTTCTTGCACAGATCATGCTGCCGGTGCTCCAGCCCAAAGTAGCCCAGGATCTCCCGCGCCCGGTCCCGAATCCGCTGGTTCTCCTCCCGGTTCTTCCGGCTGTTCAGCAGAATGTCCAGGATCCCGGTGGTGGTCCGGGTGTGGGCGCCGATCATTACCGCCTCCAGCACGGTGAGGTTCGGGAAGGTCTTGGTCTTCTGGAAGGTGGTGACCATCCCTTTTTTGGCGATCCGGTGCAGCGGCTGGCGGGTCACATCCTCGCCGGCAAAGAGCACCTGGCCGGAGGTGGGCGTCTGAATCCCGGTCAGCATGGAGAAGGTCGTGGTCTTGCCGGCGCCGTTGGGGCCAATCAGGCTGACGATCTCCTTCTCGGCCACGGCGAAGCTCACATCGTTCACGGCGGTCAAGCCGCCGAACTGCTTGGTCAGGTGCTTAACCTCCAAGATGTTCACCGACGGCCACCCCCTTTGCACGGCTGCGGTTCCGGAGCCATCCCTGAACGAAGGGCACCAGCCCCTTGGGCATAAACAGCGCCAGCACGATCAGCAGTACGCCGAAGATCGGCAGGCGCAGGTCGTCGGCAATGCGGAGATACTCGGGGATCACGGTAAAGATCACCGCGCCGATCACTGGGCCCACGATCGTCCCCTTGCCGCCCAGCACGGTCATCACCAACAGGGTGATGATGACACCGAACGAGAGGGTCTCGGGGCTGATGAAAGAGGCGTAGTGGGCGTAAAGGCTCCCCGACAGCCCGGCCATGGAGGAGCCGATCATGAAGGCGAACAGGGAGTAGCGGAACGGGTCCACCCCCAGCGATTCCGCCAGGAGCTCGTTTTCGCGAATACTGACCCAGGCCCGCCCAATGCGCGAGCTGGTCAGCCTCACAGCGATGTAGTAGGTCAGCGCCACGAAGGCGAGCACCAGGTAGTAGAACGCTTTCTGCGATCCGAAGCTGAACCCGGCGATCGAAGGCGACGGGATGCGCGCCAGGCCCATCTGGCCGTTGGTCAGCGCCACGAAGTTCAGGGCGACCAGGTGCACGATCCCCTGAAATGAGAAGCTCATGATCACAAACGCCGTGCCCCGCGCCCGCAGGCTGATGTAGCCCACGACAAGACTGGTGAGCAGGGTGACCAGCACCGCCGCCACCAGCCCCACCCAGAAGGATAGCCCCAGGCGCAGCGCCAGCAGGGTCGACGTATAAGCACCGATGCCGTAAAAGGAGGCCTGGGCCAGGGAGAGCTGCCCCGTATAGCCCATGATGATATCCAGGCCGATCGCCATGATGGCGTAAATGCCGGCCATAACGATCAGGTGCATGTTATACCGGCTGGTTACCAGGAACGGCACCACCAGCAGAAAGAGCAGGATCGCCGGCAGTTTGAGTCTGTCAAAGGTGTTCGCCATGTGGGATTTACGTCTCCTTACCCGCCTCGTCTTGCGGACCGGGATCAGCCGCCCATGCGCGAGAGCTTCTTACCGAACAGCCCCTGGGGTTTCAACAGCAGCACCAGGGCCAGCACCACGAACCCGATCGCATCTTTGTACTGCGATGAGATGTAGGAACCGCCCATCGATTCGGCCAGGCCCAGCAGGTACCCCACGGTGATGGCGCCCATCACGCTGCCCGGTCCGCCGGTACAGACCACCACCCAGGCCACGCCGATCGCCTTGATGCCGATCGTCGGCTCCAGGACGAAGATCATCCCGAGCAGCGCTCCGGCAATGCCGGCCAGGGCCGAGCCCAGGGCCATGTTCAGCGTGTAGATCTTCTCCACCTCGATGCCGACCAACAGCGCCGCCTCCCGATGCTGGAAGGTGGCCCGGAACGCCTTGCCGGTGGTCGTTTTCTGGATGAAGAAGTGAAGGGCGACGATGATCCCGACCGTGATCAGCACGATCAAAAGCCGCGAGTAGGAGATCGTCACATCCCCGAGCGCCAGGCTCCCCGGGATCACCGGCAGCATCGACTTCGGCGCCGCCCCCCAGATCAGGCGGGCGCCGTTCATGAACAGGATCGACAGGCCGATGGTTACCAGGGTCGACACGCTCTCATCCTCGTTGCGGATGCGAGAGAAGATGCCCTTATCCAGCAGGAACCCAATCAGCATGGTCAGCAGCACGGCGGCCAGCATCGCCCCGGCGTAGCCCAGGCCAAACCCGCCAAACTCCGTGGCGAAGTAGTAGCTCAGGAAGGCGCCCAGCATGTACATCTCGCCGTGCGCGAAGTTGACGATTTTCATGAGCCCGAAGATCAGCGTGTGCCCGATGGCAATCATCGCGTAGCCGCTGCCGACCACGAGTCCGTTAACCACGAGTTGGCCGAACATGTGCTCCCTCTTTTCTCCGCCCGGCATCCACCACGGCGTCGATAATCGGACCGTACCCGGTGCACCGGCACAGGTTGCCGGCCAGGGCGCCCTTGACCTGCTCGGCCGTCGGGCAGGGCTCCCGCTGGAGCAGGGCCACGGCCGACATCACCATCCCGGGGGTGCAAATGCCGCACTGCGCAGCGGAGTGGCGACCGAACGCCTCCTGCACCGGGTGCAGCCGCCCGTCACAGGCCAGCCCCTCCACCGTGACCACGGTCCGCCCCTCCATCTCCTGCGCCAGCACCATGCAGGCGTTCACCGGCTCCCCGTCCAGCAGCACCGTGCAGGTGCCGCACTCCCCGATCTCGCAGCCCTTCTTCGTACCCGTGAGGCCAAGGTCATAGCGAAGCACATCCAGCAGGGTTTTCAGTCCATCCAGGGCCAGCGCAACCGGTTCGCCGTTGACCGTGAAACTGAGCTTCATGGCCTCGCCTCCTGCGCGGTAAGGGTCTGGAGCGCACGCCGGACCAGAACGCCAACCAGGTGCCGCCGGTACGCTGCCGAGGAGCGGGCGTCGCTGATGGGCGAGACCTCGCCCGACGCTGCCGCCACTGCCGCCTCCACACCACCGGCAGCCCATGCCGCCTCGGCGGCGGGCAGCCGCAGCGGGCGCGGCGCCACGCTGGCCATCGCCAGGCGCACCGTCCCACCCCCGTCACGGGGACGGAGGGCGGCCACCCCCACAATCGCCAGCTCCATCGCCTGGCGGCGCCCCTGCTTCAGGTAGACCCCGGGGGCGCCCAGTGCCCGGGCCGGGAACCGCAGGGCCGTCACCAGCTCGCCGGGCGCCAGCACCGTCCGGCCCGGTCCGGTGAAGAACTCCTCCAGGGGCACCGTCCGCAGCCCGGCGCCCGAGGCGATCTGTACCTCGGCGCCCATGCAGATCATGGGCGGGGCGGTATCGGCCGCCGGCGAGGCGTTGCAGATGTTCCCGCCCAGGGTGGCCCGGGTCCGCAGCTGGTACGAGCCCACGGTGTCGATGGCCCGGGCCAGCATGTCGCACTCCCGCACGAACCGCTCGGAGCGCAGCAGCGTGGTCATGGGCACCGCCGCCCCCACCACCAGCGAGCCATCCGGCTGCCAGGCAAACTGCCGCAGCGCATCGATCCGCTTGATATCCACCAGGCAGGCGGGGCGGACCCCCTTGTCCCGCATGGCGATCACCAGGTCGGTGCCCCCGGCCAGCACCCGGGCGCCGCTCCCGTAGCGGGCCAGCACCTCCACCGCCTCAGCGACCGTGGTCGGGGACTCGTAGGCGCACGCATGCATCGGCGGGTAGACCTCCAGCGACATCACTTCACGCCTCCCCGCATCTCCGCGACCGCCAGCGCAACCCGCTCCGGCGACAGCGGCAGTGTGGTGAACCGAATCCCCAGGGCGTCCCGCAGGGCGTTGCCCAGCGCTGAGGCCGCCGCCACGATCGGCGGCTCGCCAATGCCCCGGGCGCCGAACGGCCCGTCCGGCTGGGGCACCTCCACGTAGTCGATCGCCCACTGCTCAGGCGCGTCCATCGTCGTCATGATCTTGTAGTCGACCAGGCCGCCGTTGCGCAGGCGCCCGGCACCGTCGTAGAGCATCTCCTCAAACCAGCCGGTCGAGAGCCCGTGCGCCATGCCGCCCATGATCTGCCCCTCCACCTGGGCGGGGCTGACGGCCTGTCCCACGTCGAAGCACGCAGCCGCCTTCAGTATGCGGACCGTGCCGGTCTCCTCGTCGACCTCAACCTCCACGCCCTGGGCGCCCAGGGTGTAGTAGGGCTTAACCTTCTCGCCCAGCCCGGTCTCGGGATCCTGGGCGGTAATATCCTGCGTAACGCTGCTGCCCCGCCCGATGATCGGGCCGGCCCAGCTGCCGCCGCCAAAGTCGGTCAGACCGGTCTTGTGGATCTCCAGCACCGGGAACTCCCGCTGCCCGCCGCACAGTACCCAGCCGTCCTCGAAGGTGACCGCGCCCGGGGCCACGCCCAGGCGCCGCGCCGCCACGGCCAGCATCTGCTCCCGGGCATCCCGGGCGGCCGCCTGAACGGCGTTGCCCACCATCCAGAGCGTCCGGCTGCCCACCGACTTCCAGTCGTACGGGGTGTGATCGGTATCGATGGTGTGGCTGACCCGCACCTTCTCGGCCGGCAGCCCCAGTTCAGCCGCAGCGATCTGCGCCAGGGCAGTGGTCGCCCCCTGCCCCATCTCGGTGGCGCCGCACTGCACGTCCGCCGTGCCGTCGCCGTTCAGCCGCACCGTGGCGGCGGCGCCCAGGTTGTGCGGACCGTGGGGACCTTTGAGCGCCAGCGCCATGCCGCGCCCCCGCCGGACAGGGCCCGAGCTCGCCGGCAGCGGCTCCTCCCAGTTCAGGGCGCCCGCCACCTTCTCCACGCACGCCGCCAAACCGTTGGCGTGCATCCGCCCGCCGGTCGGCAGTTCGGAGCCTTCCCGCAGCATGTTGAGCCGCCGCACCGCCAGCGGGTCCAGCCCCAGCCGCCGGGCGATCTCGTCGACATGCTGCTCCACCGCCCAGTGGACCTCGGTCACCCCGTAGCCCCGGTAGGAGCCGGCGCCCGTGTGGTTCGTGTAAACCGCCAGCATGTCGGCCTCCACGTTCGGGATCTCATAGGCGCAGGTCACCGAGTTCCGGGCGTTGTCCACCATGCCGATGCCGTTGTCCGCCCAGGCGCCGGTGCTCATGTAGAAGGTCGTCTTCATGCCCGTGATCTTTCCATCGCGGTCCACCGCCATGGCGAGGTCGGCCACGCACTCCACCCGGGTAAAGGTGAGCAGGAAGACCTCCTCGCGGGTCAGGTTCAGCTTCACCGGGCGCCCCTTCGCCTTCAGGGCCAGTGGCACCACGAACAGCTCCACGCTGGTGTTGGACTTGCCGCCGAACCCCCCGCCGATGTAAGGAGTGATCACCCGCACATCCTGAAGCGGCATGCCAAGCCACCGGGAGAAGTAGACCTGCCGCTGGTGCGGCCCCTGGGCCGAGGCCCAGATCGTCAGCTTGCCGGCCCCGTCCAGCTGGGCCACCGCCGCATGGGTCTCAATCGCCACGTGGTTAACCTTGGGCAGCACATAGCGGGCCTCGTGAACCAGGTGCGCCTCCCGGAACGCCCGGCCGACGCTCCCCTTGCGGAGCTTGCCGTGGTAGGAGATGTTCGACTTGCCCTCGTGCACGGAGGGAGCCCCCGGCTGCGCCGCTTCCACCACATCGAGCACGGGCTCCAGCGGCTCGTACTCCACCTTGATCAGCCGGCACGCCTCGGCGGCGATCTCCTCGCTCACGGCCGCCACGCCGGCCACCGGCTCGCCCATGTAGCGGACCCGGTCCACGGCGTAGGCCCACCGGTCCTTGACGCCAAAGCCCATGGGGTTGGGAAAGTCCCGGCCGGTCACCACGGCCTTGACACCGGGCAAGCGCTCGGCGGCGCTGGTGTCAATGGAGACGATCCGAGCGGATGCATGCGGGCTTTTGACCAGTTTGGCGTGCAGCAGCGCTGGCCCGAACCCCAGATCATCGGTGTACTGGGCCGCCCCGGTCGCCTTCTCCCTCCAGTCGGCCCTCGGAACCCGAGCCCCAACGACCTCGCTCACAGCGGACACCCTGAATCCCCCCTGTGGCTTCTCTGACGGATAACCCGGTATTTGGCTTGATGGAAAAGAGCAGGCCACAGCAATTGCTGCTGCAGCCCGCTCTTTAAGCGCTGTCATCAGTCGTATGTAAGGGTTTCAGTACAGGGGCGGCGTGACCACCCAGATAATCTCGAGGACCCCGTCCCCGATGTTGGTTAAGCGGTGAGGCACCTTGCTCTCGAAGTAGGCGGTATCGCCCGCCCCGAGCACCATCTCCTCGGCGCCAAGGGTGAGCCTCGCCGTTCCCTTGAGGAGGTAAAGCCATTCTTCACCCTCGTGGGCCATCGGCTCGTCGCAGGTGGACTCGCCGGGTTTGAACAGGTTCAGCACCGGCTCCATGGAGCGGTTCACATCCGGCGCCAGCAGGAACAGCTCCACGTGGCGGCCCGCCAGCTGCAGCTCCCGCCGCCGCTCGGCACGGACCACCACCCGATCCTCCGGATGCTCCTCGGGCACTTGAGAGAAGAGCCGGGCCAGCGTAAAGCCCAGGGCGCCCGCCAACCGCCGAATGCTGGCAATGGAGGGCATGACCTTGCCCCGCTCCACCTGGCTGATGAAGCTTTTGGTGACGCCCGCCAGCTCACTGAGCCGCTGCTGGCTAATCCCCCGTTCCTCCCGAAGGGTCTTCAGGCGCTCGCCCAGGTCGATGGCAAAGCGGTCCGACTCCTGCTGTACTCCCATGGGAACAGCCTCCAGTGGTTCGTTAAGTCTAACTTAACACAGGCGAATGATTTGTACAAGGTATACTGTGTGGTTTACTCTGAATTAACGGTGAATTGCAATCGACGCCGTGGGCGCCGGAAGCTGGGTCCGCAACAACGGCCTGTGGGGCGCCACCGCCCAGCCGGTCCGCCAGTGGCACACCATCTTCACCGCGGCCCCGGCCGATCCGAACGCCCCGGTCATCATGCAGGGATGCACATGAAAGAAGACCGCCTGGCGAGGGCGGTCTTCTGATCTATCCGTGGAGCCGCTTAGCCATTGTACGCATGTCCTCGCCCGCCGCAAGGTGCCTCACCTCAGCCGCCTGAAGGAATGGGCCGCGGTAGACGCCCGCCTCGCACCACGCTTCGTCGGAGAAGCATAGCACCGGAACCGGCACCCGATCGGAGGCGGGGTAGAGCACGACGACCGGTACGCCGGCCAGCAGGTCGGGGCCAGTGGCAAAACCCTTCCCGGTGGGCGCCGGAACCGCAGCGGCGGCACTGGCTAAAGCCTGCAGTTCCTCGAAGCTGACCCGGCAGGCTGAGACTCTGGGTGGATTGCCGTCCGTCTCTCTGGCTATGGTGATGACGACCGAGCGGTGTTCGTCGTCGATATGGAAGGTCACGCTGTACTCCGCCTGACGGTAGAGGTGATAGGCCATCCCGGCCTCAGTCTTGGGATGAAACGCGTAGGAGGGCTTGCTCATCGCACCGCTGCCTCTCTCTCCGTTCGGGTGTTCAGTGCCCTTTGGAGCTATCCTGCCTTCTTGGGCCGAGCCTGCGGCGCCGCCGCCCTGGCTTCAGCAGTGCGGAGCATGTTGGACGCCGCCCCTAGGAAGATCCAGAACACCGCCGAGTAGCCGATGTGCGAGTCGTTGACCAGCCCCTGCACCAGGTAGGCGGCGATGCCAGGCAGCAGGGCCACGTGAACCGGGTCCAGTTCCAGACGCCGCCAGACCGCCCTGGCATGGCGCCAGAGTACGACGGCGACCAGCGCCAGAAAGGCCAGCAAGGCAGGAATGCCGGCGCCGTAAGCGATCCCGAGATAGAGGTTATGGGGCTTGTTTACCATGTGGCCCGAGTCGTTGAGGCTGGCCGCCTTATCCGCCCGGAACTGCGGGAAGGTGTAGGCCAGGGTGTCCAGTCCGTAGCCGACGAGCGGGCGCTCCTTGATCAGCTCCAGTGTGTGCTGCCAGTAATAGCTCCGGCCCGTGCCGAACGACCATCCCGAGGGCGGGAATACCGGCAGCTCGCCGGATTCGCTTGACGGAGGGACCACTACCGGCTCAGTCGGCCCGGACTTCACCGCCGCCACGAAGAAACCCACGGTCTCATCCCAGACCTGCGGCTGGTACCGCAGCAAACCCAGGTAGATGACGACGCAGCCGAGCAGAGCCGCAGCGCCGGCGAGGAGCGTCCGCCTCCCCTCTGCGTAGCGCCAGATCAACAGCACCATCACCGGGAGTGCGGCTACCAGTGCCACGAACCCGCTCATCGACAGCGTGGCGATCACCACCGTGAAGGCGGCCCAACCGCCGATCAGAAACCAGATACGCTTGGTGCGGTCCCCCGTAAGAACCGCAAGGGTCAGAAGCAGGGCGGCGCACACGGCGCCAAAGCCGCTGGCGTAGTTCGGATTCCCCAGGGTCGTGTAGAGCAGGTGGCCGGCAGGCACATCGGTTACGGCCCCACCGTAGATGAACGCCTTGACGGCGGCAACATTCAGGACATTGACCCCGAAGAACGCAAGGAGCCCGAGCAGCAGGTTCACAGCCAGGAACGGCATGAGCGCATAAGCCAGGTTCTCATACCGTCCCCTCGGCCACGCCATATGGGTGACAGCAAAGGCCAGGGCAAGGTAGCAGATCCAGGTGACCGTTCCCTCACGGAGTTCATAGATGCCAGCGATGGCGACGGTGGGGAAGGGCGAGAGCAGCTGGGAGAGCAAGACAACGGCCAGCAGGACCAGCAGAGGACCATGCGTAACACTCGGCTCGAGCGTAAAGGAAGGCTGCAGGGACCGGTAGACGAGGGCGCCGGCAATCATCACCGTCATGATCAGGAGATAGCCCAGCTTGACTTCGGCAAAGGGGTTGCCGAAGGTGCCCGTATCGTATGTGGAGATGCCCGTGATCAGCGGGCTGACCTGGTCCACCATGATGGTCAGCATGACTACCGGGAGGCCCCCCATCAGCAGGAGGACCGACCACAGGGAGAGGCTATCGGTTGGGTTAGAGGTGGCCGCTCGCCGCTTCATCGTCCTTAGAACCCCCTCTTCTGGAGATCGGCGAGGTGCTTGGCGACCTCGGCCTTGATGGTCTCGGGCAGCTCCAGTTTGGCGGCGGCCTCCAGGTAAATCTTTGCACGTGCGAAATCTTGGGTCTGCATGAGCCAGACCCCGTTTTCATAGAGAAATGGCCCCTGCCGGGCGTAGAACGGATTGAGGTCAAGCGCCTTGCGGTAGTACGAGGCGGCCTCCGCATACTGCCCGGCAACGCCCAGGGCCAGGCCATAGTTGCGGATGACGACGGGGCTGCGGGGATAGCGGGACGCGAGGCCGGCCAGCGTCGATCTGACCTGCGCATCGCCAATGTTTTGCTGGGTGGTGTTCACAAACAGGTCGAAGTCCTGCTTGTAGCCCCGTTCGAGCCGGGACTTCTGAAGGAGACCAAAGCCCACCACGATCACGATGATGACCGCACTCGCTTGAAAGATGATGGTGCGCGTACGATTTGCCATGATTGCCACGTACGGAGCCTCCTGTCCTGCTACATCGCAGATGATTGCCACTTTGCTCCAATGTTCGGCGAGATTGGCGGGTTACCTGTTGCAGATGGCTCCATCCCTTGTAGGAAGACGAGGTTGTTTTAGCGAAGCATTAAGCAACGGACCTAACAATCGAGGTGCTGTCATTGCGGATCACAGTGACCGGCGGTGCGGGCTTTGTCGGGAGTCATGTCGTGAGGTTCCTTGTCACGCAGGGCCATCACGTTACAGTTATCGATGATCTGTCCTCGGGATCTGCGGCCAACCTCTGTGCGGGTGCAGCTTTCATACGCATGGACATCTGCTCTCCACTCATCGAGACCTTTTCGGCGGTTCGGCCCGAAGTTGTGGTTCACCTGGCCGCCCAAGTCTCCGTTCCACGCTCGTTGCGTGCCCCGGGGCGCGACCTGGCGGTGAACGTGGGCGGTACCATCAACGTCATGGAGGCAGCCGCGGCCGCAGGGTCGAGAAAGGTCGTCGCCATCTCTTCGGCGGCGGTGTACGGAGCGCCAGAGACGCTGCCGATCACCGAGACGAGCCCCCTCAACGGGCTCTCCCCCTATGGCCTCTCAAAGATCGCGGGCGAGCAGTACGTCCGTCTGTTGGGCACTATGCGAGGCGTGGCCTACACCGTTCTGCGTCCGTCCAACGTGTACGGCCCCGGGCAGATGACCGAAGCCGAAGGATCGGTCGTACCTGCCTTTCTCGATGCCTTCCTGGGCGGCAGGCATCCGGTCCTGCATGGCGATGGCGCACAGACCCGTGATTTCCTGTACGTGACCGACATGGTCAAGGCGATCGAGTGTGCCCTGACCCGTGGAGATGGCCTGACGCTGAATGTCAGCAGCGGCTCGGGCGTATCCATCCAACGGCTGTGGCACATGCTGGCCGATCTGGTGGGATGGCACCATCCCCCAGCCCACGGTCCGGAGCGCGTGGGCGACATCCGCCACTCCGTGATGTCCAACCAGGCCGCCCGGCGGGCGCTTGGGTGGGAGCCGTTGGTGCCGATCGAGACGGGGCTCCAAGAGGTCGTCTCCTGGTGCATGACCCGCCAGGCGGCGGCCGCCAGAGAATAATGTAAGGCGACATCGCCCTCCGTCGGGGATGTCGCCTTTTCCTATGGTGCTGTCCAGTTATGAATCGGACCCAGGGCCGGGAGCGCCCGAGGAGCCCACTGCCAGCGTGACACCGCGGTGCTGCCCTGGAAAGAGGACCACGCGAATCGTCGCCAGCAGGATGCGGATGTCCAGTAGGACCGAGAAGTTCTGAATGTAGAGCAGATCATACCGAAGCTTGTCCTCCGGCCGGATGCTGTAGCCGGCCTCCACCTGAGCCAGCCCCGTCAGGCCGGGCTGGACCATCAGCCGGTACCGGTAATCGGGAAGGGCCTGGGCGATCTGGTCAACGAAGAACGGGCGCTCGGGCCGGGGACCCACAACGCTCATCTCGCCGCGCAGGACATTGAGCAGCTGTGGGGTCTCATCGAGCCGTGTGGCTCGCAGAAAACGCCCGATCGAGGTGATGCGGGGGTCGTTGTCGGTCGCCAGCACGGGCCCGGTGTGCGCTTCGGCATCCTGACGCATGGTGCGGAACTTCAGGCATCGAAAGATCCGGCTTCCCCGGCCCACCCGTTCCTGGGCGTAGAAGATCGGGCCTTCGGAATTCAGCCGAATCAGCACCGCGATCACCAGCCAAACCGGGGCGAGCAGGACCAGGCCGGCAACCGAGCAGACAATGTCAAACGCCCGCTTTGTCAGCTGCTCCACCCGGCTCAGACCGATGGGACGGATCGCAAGGACGGGAAGGTCGGCAATCTGCCTTACCTCGGCCTGGCACAGCGAGATCTCATAGCTGTCCGGCAGCACCAGGCACTCCCGGCCGGAGACCAGGCAGGCTGCCAGCAGGTCGTTCTTGTCCGCCTGCGGCAAAGACGGGGTCACCAGCACGGAGTTGGCCTGGGTCAGCAAATGCCGTGCCTCCGCAGCCCCGGCGGCGCGGGCGGTCATGGTGTAGTCCTTGCCGCCGGCCTCCTGGAGTTTGGCGGACAGAAACTGCGCTTCCGACTCCGTGCCGACGACCAGGACGTGCCGCGCACCGCGGATCCAGAAGCCGATCTGCACGCAGCATAGACGCCAGACCAAAATCGCCACCAGCTGACCAACCACGGGACCCGCCACTGTCTCCGGGCGGAAGGGCAAACCAGCCAGCAACAGGAAGATGGCCGCCGCCACGGTCCCGGTCATCAAACTGGAGACCCCCGCCGCCCGCAGGCTGTCCTTTGCGGAACGCCCCTGCACCACCGTGAGGTGGAGAGTATGGTTCAGGAAGACCGTGACCAACCCGAGCCACGGCAGGGCGCTCTCCATGGCCTCGGCAAACCCGGGCACGGAGATCCACCTCGCAACCAGGGAGTAGGCCGCAAAGGTAAAGGCCAGATCGCCGAAAGCCACGGTAAACGGATGCAGCTCCATGTCGCCGCGGACCCGCATGACGAATCACCCCATCTTCTGCTGCGTCGTGAACCGTGTATGGTACAGCCTCAGATACTCTGCGTTCATTCTCTGCTCGGCCAGATTCTCCTCCGCCCACCGGAGCCCTGCCTGGCCCACACGGATACGCACCGTTTCGTGATCAATGAGTTCGATGAGAGACCGGGCCACTCCGTCGAGATCCCCCACCTCATACAGGTAGCCGGACCTCCCATGGCTGACCATCTCGGCAATACCGCCGACATTCCAGGCCACCACCGGCTTTGCCGCCAGCATGGCCTCCATGACTACCAGGGGGAGCCCCTCGGCATGGGAGAGCATGACGAAGATGTCAGCATCGTTGATCAGCGCCCGCGCATCCTCGCGATTGCCTGGCATGATCACCCGGTTTGAGAGTTCCTCGCTATGCAGGGCCGCCTCACAATCGGAGCGCAGCGGCCCATCACCGAGCCAGACGAAGCGAGCCTCGGGCAGCGTGGCACGAGTGCTGGCCGCCAACCGGATAAATGACAACGGATCCTTGGGATGAGCCAGCCGACCAATAGCGACGATGAGCGGCGTGTCGGGGCCGATATCGAGGAGCCGGCGCAGGTGACCGTGCTCCTGCGGAGCGGCCGGCACGCCGTTCAGAATGACCTGCAGCTTCCGGGTAGGGGCCAGTCTATTCTGCACCGCCAGCCGGCGCTCCGACTCGGATACGCACACAATCACGTCGGCCAGCATCGACGCCGCACGCTCCACCCAGGCATACAGCGACTTCGCCGCCGACCCGTGGTAGTCCCGCACCGGCCATCCATGCGCCGTGTAGATCACGAACGGGACCCCCGTCACCCACGCGGCCAGGCGCCCAAGCACGCCCATCTTCGAGGAGTGCAGGTGCACGATCTCCGGGCGCACCCGGGCAAAGATCCGCATCAACTCCCAGAGCGTACGCAGGTCCGCCAGCGGAGACGGCTTGCCCCGGCGGACGGCGCCCAGCTCAATCACCTGAGCCCCGGCTGTGGCCGGGTCCTGCCGGACCCACTCGACCAGGTCGCCGCCGGGGCCGCAGACCAGCGTCGTAGGCATCTCGCCTTCCGTTGCACGGAGCAGCGAGAAGACCACCTTCTGGGCCCCGCCGGTCTCCGCCAGGGTGATGGCCTGGAGGATTCCCCGCCGGGGCCGGCGCCTGGCCAAAGCCACAGTGATCACGGCGATGGCTACCATTGCAGCGGCGCCGTCTAGGAGCACATCGTGCAACCGCCCCGTCCTCGCGGGAACCAGCGTCTGGATCCATTCATCCAAAGACGCCACGCCAACCGCCGCAACCAGCGCCAGTATGGCGGGGTAGCGGACGGAACGCGTGGCGCGCAGAGCTGCGACCAGCAGGGCGCCCAGTCCGGCGTACAGGAAAACGTGAGCCGACCGCCTGAGCCAGTGGTTGACCTCGGCCAGAACCGATGGTGTCGTTGCCGGCCCGGACGCCGGGGCCTGCACCACCGCCGGGGGCGCCAGTCGTTCGATGGCGCCCAACGTCGAGTCGGACGTGAACTGGGGCTGGAGCGTGAAACTCAAGATCATCAGGCACCAGATCAGCACCAGCATCCAAAGCGGCCATGCACGGCGGTTCATGATGCTCTCTCGGAGGCAACCTCCGGGTGTGGCCTGGCCTCTTGCTCCTCGTCGTGGCGCATGATCTGGCTCCAGATGAGACCTAGCAGAAGCCAGAAATGGCGCCAGTGGATCGAATCAATGACGGCTGAGTTGGCAAGGACGCCGACCCACCATGCCAGCAACGCATGAAAGGACGGCCCGCCCACAAGGGGTGTTGAGTCGCGGACCCGCTTCCAGAGGACCCACAGGGTAAAGCCAGTAACTCCCCCCAGACCGACGAATCCGATCCATCCATTTTCGGTCAAGGTGCGGACATAGAGGCTATGGGCCGAGAGCGGCATGTGCTGTTCAAACCCCCCCGGTCCTATGCCAAGCGGTCTGCTCAGCGCCAGCTTGATTCCGGCAGCTTGCACGGGGAAGCGTAGGTTTGAATCGTACTCCTTCAGCATCGACAACCGGTCTGCCCGCACGGCGGAAATCTGATATAGCACCGCAACCACACCCACAAGAACGAGGACGCGAGTAGCCAACTTCGCGACACCTGCGAGACCCCGGTGCGTGTAAGTGCGCGCTCCCCAGTATGCGATCATCGACAAGAGGAGTGTGGCAATAGCCGCCCGGCTTTGGGTCAGAACAATGCCAGTAATCAGGAGCAACTCAGCGGCGGTAATAGCAAGCCGAATCGGGAATTTGTATTCCTCGCGTGCGACATCTGCCAGCAACAAGTATCCTGCAGTCAGAAAGGGCCCTAAGACGTTCGGGTCTTTGAAGAGGCCCTGGACACGTCCGTACTGGCTAAACATACTTGCAATCGGTTCAACCCCCATCAAAGAGAGGATTGCCACCGTGGCATTGAGCATAGCGGCCGCGATCAGGCCCCCTCTAAGCCACTCCATCGCCCGAAGGTTCTTGCCCAAGGTGACGACGCTACCAAACAAGGAGACACAGTACAGGGTGATGACCAGATAACTAAGGGCCCAGCCCTTGGGGCCAGATCCAGCCAACGACAGGATGTTTCCGACTAGAAACACACCGATAGACCCAGTAAGTACCGGGTACCTGCGGAAACGACCCCAAGCAGCCTTGCCAGTGGCCAGGGCGCCCAGCCCCCAGATGATCCAGAGCAGGTCCACGGGTGCCGGCTCCCAGGCCACAACTCCCTGAAGGGCGCCCAAAAGGCCGGAAGCCAGAGGAAAGCTCAATAGAGCAACCCCGATTAGGCCTGCCAGAAACCCAGAAATGAGCACAGGAGAATCCAGGAGCAGCGCACCGAAACCACCCTGGTCCGTGAGCACCTTGTAGCGCCCTTCCTTGGCGTGGATGTGAAGGGGAGGCCGCGTCTTCGGAGCAACGGAAGGAATCGCCAGTGCAGGAGCAGGGGACACCTCAACGTGCGCCGCAGGTACCACTATCGGCACTACGCCCGCCAGTCCTTCCTGGTTAACTAGTGACACATCATCAAGTTGAAGAATCGCATCTGAACCGGTAATCCAAAAGATCAACCGCCCAGGTCGATCCAGTTGAAGGTCGATTTCGACATGCTGCCACTCCGTCGTCGCTTTGAGAGCCGGCAAAATTGTCTTACCTGGATCATGCATGATGTCAACCCGCAGGACAACTTGTGACGCTTTCGCAACTAAGAGCCGGTACCAAAAGTCGAGTCTATAGTTCCCTGGAGCCTGAAAATATGAAGGAGAGGCCGAAACCGCAGTTACGGTAACCCCATTGCCCACAGTCGACAGTTGCTGTGACACACCTCCGGTGCGCCCATCCACAAGGCTGTGTGTTTGACTGAACGGAACCTCTTGTTGGTTATAAGGATCCCATCCCCCTGCAACTCCGGGGATGTCGGGTCCCACCTCCATGGTTCCAATATCCGATCCCGGCTTTTTCCAAGTGAACAGTCCTCTAGGCACTTGGCGATACTCAACCTCAGAGTCCGCTGACGGAGCCAGGGTGCTAGGTGCTATTGGACCTTCAGTAGTCCACCTGGTTTCAGCTAATTCTTCAGTCTCGAACTGCGTCGCTCTCCGAAACCCTACTTCATCAACTTGAAGGGTGACCCCTTCTAGCGCCCAAAAAGACAGAAGGGTTGTCTGGTCGTCAATGGGGGGCACTACTGTCTCGACATAGGTCCACTCGTTGGCAGGAGGAAGTACGAATTGGCGCACCTTCTGTGCGCTTCCAATACCGACATATGCGCTGTGCGGAAAGGCGTCCTTTCCCGTTCGCCGGTACCAGAATGAAAGCACATGGTAATTATCGCCATCTGTCTGAAGTAGGGCGGGTGTGGAACTTATGCTCGCCGATCTCGATACGGCTCGTTCTGTGGAAATCTCCTGAGCGGTCCCATGTTTCCCAGGAACTGAACGATGACTGTCGACAGTGGTACCGTCGCGATTCCATCCAGACCACCCTGGAGCCACTCCGGTTGCGGAAAAGCGCCCATCCATTGACCCAACATCCACTTCACTGGCCAGCACCAGCCTGTAGAACAGAGCGCCACCCCAGAACAGGACGATCATTAGGCTGGTAGCGAGCAAGATGGGACGCCAAGAGAACCGTGAGCGTCTAATCACGAACTTTGCCCTCCGAACTGAAAGAGCGTTCCGCCATTCCTTCCGTGGGGAGCCGTAGGCACACCCATTAGAGACAACTCAACCCTGAGCCGTTCGCCGCTTGACCGTTGCGACGCCCGCACTCGCACACTGATCCCGACCCAAATAAGAAGTCGGTGCCCCAGTAACCTATACTGCAATCGCGGCTCGTGGGCGCGGAAGACGCCATAATTTGAGATGGAAGTGTTTCTATCCATCCAAGCCACGGATTAAGATGCACAGGTTAGTCGTCACGGTCTGCTGGTTCTGAATGAACCTACCTTCCCGATTCGCACCTTCCCATCCTTCGAACGGGCACAGTTGGAAACCATTAGCATTCCGTGGAGCCCCGACCTATGATCCTCGTAGCAGTCTGTCTGCATGGAATCGACGGACTGCACGCCGCGGATCCTGGTATCATGGTCGAATGGTGTCCTATTTTACTGCTAATCGCGTGGGTGCTTTTATAGGTAATGGTCCGCCCTATGTCGTATTTACACCATTACGTCTAGTGCAGGAGGACGATATGCGTATATTGGTAATCGGCGATGCGGGCTTCTTGGGCTCGCAGCTAGCCGACACGCTGCTCGCACTACACCACAATGTGGCCGTTATTGACAACCCCTCCACTGGATCAAAAGCAATCCTGCACGATTAGTTCATTATAGTAACGCAGACGTCCGCGGTGCCACGACACACATCACCGTCCGGCATAAGCCCGAGGTTCCCACCTGGCAGCGCAGGTCTCGGTTCCAGGCTCAGCGGCCAACGCCAATCAGGATTTCGCTACCAATGTAGGCCACACCGTCAATGTAATGGTCGCTGCCGCGCAGGCTGGGCTAGACGATCTACGGAGACGTGTGGGTCCACAGACCCATCAGGAGGTGTACAGTGAACCGTATCGCACGAGTCCTAACTTGGCCCCTTCGCTACACCACGAGCTATCTAGCAACTCGTATACGTGTCTTTACCAATAAGATCCTGGACATGTACTACTCGGGGGGGCTACTTGATCAAATCATCGGCCCGATCTCGCCTGGAGCTGAACAGACTCAAAGTACCGATTACGCCGTGTTGCCCAAAGTATTTCAATTGGTCAACATCCACCCCTCTGATGTCCTTGTCGACGTGGGTTGCGGACAAGGCCGGGTTATTCTTTGGTGGCTGAGGCACGGCTTTCGAAACAGAATTATCGGCGTCGAGCTTAATCCAGAAGTGGCGGAGGAAGCGCAGCATCGGTTTCGTAGATATCCAAACGTTGAGATCGTAGCCGGGAATGTCTTAAACCGCATCCCACATGACGGTACCCTGTTTTACTTGTTCAATCCCTTCGACCGAACGATGGTGGAGGCATTCAGGGATCGACTGCTAGAGTCCCACGCTGATGGGCAACGAATCGTTATCGTGTATTACAACTGCCTCCACGTGGACGCCTTCCGGAGCAACCCAAGGTGGAGCGTTTCCGTTCATCCAATACGATCAAATCTACAAGGCATCAAAAACAAGGAAGTGGCGATAATCGGAACTACAATCGCACCGTGATTCTGGCGGCGGTTCTGTAATCACAACACACCGACGGGCTGCGCCGCGCATGCAGGCACAGCCCTTCTCCGTGTCACGACTTCCTAATGGTTCACTCGAACCAGGTGCAGTGCAGTACCGAGTAGCACCTTGAAGTCACGCCACACTGTGGCGCTCGCTGCGTATTCTAGGTTTAGCCTTATCTTCTCAGGCATTATTTCCTGGATGTAGACGCGTTCCGGATCTGATGCTGCGCCTAGAAGTTCACTCTCCCGACTGAAACGCACCGAAGCTACATCGGTGATACCAGGGTAAATGTCTAGGACCCGGCGTTGCTCGTCTGTGTACATTGATACGTACCTGGGTACCTCGGGGCGTGGACCTACCAGGCTCATTTCGCCACGGAGAACGTTGAACAATTGAGGGAGCTCATCAAGCTTTACCGCCCGTAACCAACGCCCTGCCGGTGTGACTCTGCGGTCGTCGCCTATGGTGAGAACTCCCCCATGTCGATCGGCATCCACCATCATGGTTCTAAACTTCCAGATTTCAAAAATGCGTCCCTTGTATCCTACTCGATGCTGTCGGAAAAAAACTGGGCCGCCGTCTCCCACCTTTATGACCAATGCAATGATAGTAAGGAAGGGCGCCAATAGGCATAGTCCAACCCCGCTAATGGCGACGTCAAACAACCTCTTGGTCCAGCTCATCGCCTAAACTCCTTGACGACCTCCAGCACCGCTTCGATCACATCGTTGACGTCCTCACCAGTCAACCCCGGATTTAGGGGTAAACTCAGCATTCGTTCGTAGTTGGTGTACGCTACTGGGAACTGGTCCGGTCTGAAGCCGTACTTATCACGGTAGTACGGATGGATGTGAATGGGAATGAAATGCACAGAAGTGCCAATATTACGTCTCTTCAGTTCTTCAATAAACTGGTCGCGCCCGATTCGGAGTAGGCCAGGCCGAAGACGGAGGACATACAGATGCCAGCCGTGCTCGACTTCCGGCCGCTGCGTGGGAGTCTCCAGCGCCTCCACGGCTGAGAACGCCATGTTGTACGCTGCCACCACCTGCCGCCTCCGGACTTGAAAGGATTCAAGCTTTCGCAGTTGCCATAACCCAAGACTTGCCTGAATGTCCGTCATGTTGTATTTGAAACCGGGAAGCACCACTTCGTAGTACCAGCTGCCACCCTTGTCGTACCGCTTCCAGGCGTCGCGGCTCATGCCGTGCAAACTGACCATGCGTGCACGGCTCAAGAACTCGCTGTCCCCCGTCAACATGCCGCCTTCCCCAGTGGTGAGGTTCTTGGTCGCATAGAAACTAAAGGCGACAGGATTGGACCCGGAACCGATTAATCGGCCCTTGTACCGCGCCGGCAAAGCGTGAGCGGCGTCCTCTAGGACCGCTATGGAGCTAGAACGAGCCACCTCAAGGATGGGGTCAAGATCGACCGGATGCCCTGCAAAGTGGACGGGGATGATGGCCTTAGTACGTGAACTCACCGCCGCACGAACGCGATCTGGGTCTATGTTAAGAGTATCAGGTTCAACATCGACCAGAACAGGACGAGCGCCCACATGCTCGATGACGTTGACAGACGCCGCAAATGTCATCGGGGTCGTGATGACTTCATCTCCTGGCCCAATACCTAGCGTCACCAGTGCGGTGTGCAGCCCGGCAGTAGCAGAGTTCAACCCCAGGGCAGACGGCGCACCCACAAAAGCGGCGAATTGCTGCTCGAACTGCACAGTCTTGGGCCCGGTCGTAATCCAATTGGAACGAAGGGTGTCCACAACCTCGCTAATTTCTTCTTCTCCGACGACGGGCGGAGAAAACGGCAGAAAGTGCTGACGTGTCACGATTGAATACCTCCGTCTACTAAGTGGTCGATCCAGGTCTCAATTAAAGCAGACCAACTCAGATGGGCTTCCACGTAACGCCGCCCACTCAGCCCAAGGCGTTCTGCTAGCTCAGGGTCCCGAGCTAGCCGTAAAACACAGTCGGCGAGAACTCGTGGGTCCTCTGGGGGTGAAACTAGCCCGGCCCCAGCCTGTTCGACCAGGTCAGCTCCCTCTCCGGCTCCACTGTACATTACTGGAACTCCCGACGCCATGCAGGGAAACACTTTGCTTGGCCGAGCGCCTCGGAACAGGGGCAGATCTCTCAGCACCGCCAGTCCAGCCACGGAGATCCGAAAGAGTTCGGCGACGAACTCGGGCGGTTCCGGCTCTAGAAAGCGGACGTTTCGCAACCCATGCTCCTCTACAATTCGTTTCAGTCGCTGCTTTTCAGACCCGTCCCCAATGAACAGGAACAGAATATCATCATGTCCAGACAGGAGCCTTGCGCTCTCTAGGACAGTTTCCAACCCCTGGGCGTACCCCAGTGTCCCGGCGTATAGAAATACCTTTTTGTGTTCAATACCAATCTTCCGGGCAATACTCCAATCCGGCTCTCCCGGGCGAAATAGAATCGTATCCACTCCGTTGGGCAGGAAGGTCACCTTAGAGGCGGGCACTCCCTTTTGTTCAATTAGGACCGAGCGAATACCGTCTGTCACCGCGTTAACCTTGTCTGAAACCCGGTAGCTCCACCGCTCCAACCCTTCTGCCAAGCGCATCGCCCAACCGTCGCCCATAAGCTTTAGTTCTTTCACGGAGTCCGGCCAGAGGTCCGCCACATTGAAAACCATTTTGGCTCTCCAGAATCTCGCCGCGATAAAACCGGGGATTGAAAGAAACAGAGGGGGTGACTCCACAAAAACATAATCGGGGCGCCTGCACTTGATCAGGCCCCAAATGCAAGTAAGCATGAAGGTGAAGTAACTGAACAACCGCCGGCCCCCCGCGCCGGTGGCGGCATACATCCATAAGCGGTGGACCGGAACGCCGTCAAAGTTTTCAACAGTATAAAACCGGCTGCGATATTCGGGAAAGATTCGCCCGGTGGGGTGGTTTGGAAGTGCGGTGACCACCTCAATCTCATGACCGAGGCTCCTTAATACTCGAATCATCGCAGCCAGACGAACCTGAGGTGCTCCAATTTCTGGCGGGAAGTACTGCGTAAGGAATAGGAAGCGCACTGGCTCACCCCAGCCTTTGTCCCATCATGATGTTCACTATTCTGCGACTGGCGGTGCCGTCGCCATACGGTCGACAGGTTACACCAAGGCTGGCGGTTAACCCCGCCCGGACGCCCTCTACAACAGCGTCGGGGGAGAGGGGCTTTACTAGCCTGTTCCACCCCAATTCAACGAGTTCCACCCATTCGGTTTCGTCGCGGAAAGTTACGCTCGGTACTTCGAAAAAGAACGCCTCCTTTTGCACCCCTCCTGAGTCGGTGGCAATAAGAGCGGCATGCTTCTCCAACTTGACCATATCCAAGTAGCCGACGGGATCAATGACAATAAGCCCTTTCAGTTCGTGAAGTAGAGCATTGCGCTCCAGCACGTTCCTGGTTCGGGGATGCAACGGCAAGACGACAGGCACGTCGGTGGCCACCCTGGAAAGCCCCCCGAGGATCGCTTTCAGTCTTGCCGGATTGTCCGTGTTTTCCGCCCTATGAATCGTGGCGAGCACATATCCGCCTAGTGGCAGCGACAACCGGCTCAGGATTCGACTCTGCCCGTCTGCCACGTCCGAGTAGTGTAGGGCGGCATCATACATGACGTCCCCGACCAAGTGAATGGCTTTCGGATCGATTCCCTCATGCTGGAGGTTCTGCACTGAAACGGCTGTAGGGGCGAAGAGCACTGTGGAAATATGGTCAGTCAAAACGCGATTGGTCTCCTCCGGCATCTGCCGGTTAAATGAACGAAGCCCAGCTTCCACGTGAGCCACGGGAACGTGGAGTTTGGCCGCCGCCAAAGCCCCTGCCAGTGTTGAATTCGTGTCACCGTAGACAAGGACCCAGTCTGGGGCTACTTTGAACAAAACTGACTCAATAGCCGCCAGCATTTGCCCGGTCTGGGCACCGTGCGAACCAGACCCAACCCCAAGGTGAAAGTCCGGGTGAGGGATTCCTAGTTCACTAAAGAACACATCCGACATAAGGGGGTCATAGTGCTGCCCGGTATGCACTAGCACCTCTTTCACACCTGTCTCCTGGCGGAAAATGCGTGACACAGCGGCTGCTTTCACAAACTGTGGACGTGCGCCTACAACGGTGACAATCTTCATCGACAAGCAAGCCCTCTTTCTGGTCACATCATTGGGAGTCCCAGCGGGAATATAACTGAAGGATCTTAACCTTCTCCACATCCCAATTGTATGAATTCAGGACAGCTAGTCTCCCTCGCCTGCCCATGTGGTGGGCTTCTTGCGGATTCTCCACAACCCAGGCGATCGCTTCTGCAATTTGCTGGGGATCTGCTGGATCCACGAGCAGGCCGCATTCGCACTCCTCAACGATGTTGCGCCAGAGCGGAAAGTCCGAAGCAATAACAGGCAGTCCGGCAGCCATGTACTCGAACAGTTTGATCGGAAGGGCTTCCTTGTGATTAGGGGTGGGCAACAACGTCACTAGTCCGGCGATGGCACTGTCCAAAAGTTCCATTACTTGTGCCCGGGACTGCCACCCGAGAACGGAAACCCGACCGAAGCCAGGGAGACAACGGACCTCATCGAGCAACTCGGGTGGACCAAAGCTACCCGCCAAAGCCAGTTTCACATTCATGTGTTCAGGCAGGTAGGCTAGTGCCCGGACCATTTCTTTGACGCCTCGAACCACCGTCACGCCTCCGACATAAGCCACTATGCTTGCACTTTCCCGGCGTGGAGCAGCGTCGCCCTTGGCCAGAGGAAACTCTTCTAGCAGAGGAAAATTCTTGACCGTGACTGTTTTACCTACCGGAAACCGCTTAGCGATCGTCGGAGTGGCTGCCACTATGCCGTCAACCGCATGGGCAACAACTCGTTCCACCATCGCCATCAACACAGAGACCGCATTTCGGGTCCACAGGGGTAGCCATGGCTTGCTCAGCACCTGCCGAGGCAGATCCTCGTGAACATCGTAGACTACGACCCTACCACGCATCTTCAAAAGGAGCCCGACTGGCATCAACTCGGGATCATGAAAATGATAAACGTCTCCGCATTCCTGCAGAGCTCGAATATACACCTGCCACACGGTTCGAATGAATCGGCTGCCTCTCCCGCTAGGCCTTGGCACGGCACAGATTCGCACTCCATCTATGGTCTCATCCCGGTCGTGCGGAACTACGAAACAAACGTTATGCCCTTCTGCGGCAAGCGTCCGACATTCCTTTAAGAGGATCCGCACATCCAGTGGCTTATGAACCGAAGAGAGATGAACAATCTTCAATGGCATGCAATCGACCCCAGATATGTCATCTTCTAAACCCGCTCCGACCTGTGCGATTTATCAGGTCCGAATACAGGGAGTAGAGTGCGCGGCCGTTTTGTTCCACGTCATAGTTCCGGTGTACAGCGATGCAAAGATTCTTCCCGATTCGCTCAGATCGGCCTGGGTCACACAATGCCTCGCACAGCGCTTCCGTGAGGGTGCCTACGTCCCGAGGGGGAACCAGCCACCCAGTTTCCCCTGGTACGATCAGTTCGGGGATGCCGCCTACGTCAGTCGCCACTACTGGGATCCCCAGTGCGCCCGCTTCTACAATCACGGTTGGTAATCCCTCAGAGTAAGACGGCAGAACCAATAGTTCACAAGCACTCATCCAGGTTGCGATGTCGTCATGAGGAACTGCGCCGACAAACTGAACCCGATGGGCGAATGATTGAGCCGCTGCAACAACTTCGGCCCTGTGTTTCCCATCTCCGACCACCAGCAGGTCCACGTGGGGGAATCGGGGCGCAATACTGCCAAAGGCGGCCATCAGTTCGCGCAACCCTTTTCCAATTAATAAGCCGCCCGCATAAATTAGGTATGAGCGGTCCGGTCTGAGTCCGAGCCTCCGCTTCGCGTCGTTCGGCGGTGTCCGACGAAAGCGCCTTACATTCACCCCAATCGGCATCGTCAGTGGCTGGCAAGGAGCCAGCTGCCGAATGCGACTGGCCAGAGCCTGACTGACGGCAATGACCTGGTCAGCGCCGGCCACGGTGTGAGTGAACCGCCGAAGCGCTCCTGAATTGAAGTGCGGATAATAGTTTACATCACTGCCGTGAGCCGTCAGCACACAAGGAATGTCCCACGTCTTGCCGATCATGCGAGTGGCAGACCCGGCCGGGAATATGAAGTGACCGTGGACAATATCAGGTTTCCATGACTGCCAACCATAACGACGCAGTGCCCACGCCATTAGTCTATCCGGGTACCCCCAATACAGCGAACGGGGGTAGGCCAAGTACGGGATCACCACCACCCGAACCGGACCATCCTGGTATGATCCCGGGGTGATAGCTTGATACTGACGCCACTTGGAAGTTAACGCTCCCAGGCCAGGGGGAACCAGCGGCGTCAAGTGGGCAACGGTGACCTCGGCTCCTACTCCGGCTAACGCCTGGACCTGCGCTCGAACAAACGTGCCAGAGATGGGACGCGCTTTGCTCGGATAATTATCTGTAACGTGTAGTACCCGCATGCTCGACATCCGTTCCGACGGCGCCTAGTTTTAGAGACCCCAAATATCCGCCCAAGAGGGCTACGGTCAGCCAGAGGTACTTCCGGTAGAAAAGGTCAAGGAAAAAGGACTGAGTAAGAAGCGCGCTGTAGGCAAGCACGAGACCGAGAAGAATCGGGTCCTCTCCACGCTGGCGAACAGCAATCCAGCCGTCCCATAGCAGTCGCAGGAGAAATGACAGCCACAATAACAAGCCGACCACTCCCAGCTCTACCGATAATTGCAGCGCCAGATTGTGAGGTGCCCGACCTGGGTACAGCCCTCGGTTATCTCGGACATGGGTTGTTTTCATAATGGCTTCTGCATCAAACGCGACCGGAAAGTTTCCCAGCCCTACACCCACAACGGGGTTGTCTTGCAAAATGGTAACCCCAACGGCCCAAATATTTAGCCGCCCTTGACCGCCAGTCTCCCCCGCTAACTCTACACGATCAAGAACAAATGACGTTGTACTCTGCGATATGGCAAGAACTGCGACCGAAACTAGCACTGCCGCGATCAGTGTCACCATTCGGAAACGTTTGGTCACAAAGACTGCGCCAAGCAGAGCCACTCCGAAGCCCACAAGTGCGCTCAGGGTCCCGGTCGAGAAAATGATGAGTAGTAAGAAAACAGTTGCCGCGCCGGCCCCGACGGTCACCCACCGTTTGTATCCAGTCATCGTAAAGCCAAACAGAATGGTCGCCGCTGGCAGCAAGGTTGCCGCCAGATGGGCCGGCCCTTGCGTGTCCAAGACGATTAACCGAGAAACACCTGATTCATTGGCTGAGATCATGGAGGCTCCGTAGGCCGCCAACACTCCTGCTGACAACAGGAACGTTGACCGGATGATGCGGTGGAGGCGAGGGCTGGTTTGCACCAGGTCCACTATGATTAGGTAGAGAAAGCCTAACTGTACCAAGGAAAGGATCTTGTCCAAAGCCGCGGTTGGGTCTACCGACCACAACACACTGGCTATCGACCAAAGGATGGCCAAAGATAGAGGTAGTAGGTAGCGATTATTGAGGACAGTCCACTGCCTTGTACGAAGCCTGTAGAAAACCCAGCCGGCAGCCAGGGTCAGTCCCACCAATTTCGATGCCGTTCCTACGCCTGGTATGGAAGAGAATTCATTCCAAGGGACGAACGCAGCAAACGCCCCCACGAGCAGGACCGGTGAAGCTATCACGGGTAGCGCTGCCACTCCAATGAGAAGTAGTGCCAGATACTGCGGGTAGCGGGTCACGCCCACACCGATCAGAACCCCTGCGCAGACCACTACGATCCATACCACGAAACGGTACAAGGCCGCCCGGTTCCCTGACCCTTGAAGGCCAATCACCTACCATTACTTCCTTTCAATAATGCCACCCCTGACAGAACCTGAGCGAACGACCTCGCCATTTCTCGATGGGAGTACCGCGAAAGCTGCCCAAGATTAGTAGCAGAGGGCAGGGCCCCATGGCTACGCCACCGGGTAACTGACTGGGTCAAGTACTCCTTAAGTTCGGACAGCGTGGCTGCAAACCGGCCGGCGTGGGTTGTGCTCAACAAGTCAGCGACCACCCCGGTCGGCCCGCCGCACGCCAGAATTGGGCGGCAACTGGCCAGATACTCGAACAGCTTGCCGGGGACGGTGCCACGTTCCTGCGGGTTGTCCCACAGCAGCAGCAGCAACAGATCCGCTGAGCGTTGGAGGGCAAGCGAATCTGACCGAGACACCCGGCCCCTTACATGTACAACTTCCTGTAGTTCGTACCTTCTAATACGGTCATTCAACCACGCCTGCTCCGAGTCTCCATAAAAGTCGACTGAAATATCCTCAGGAGTCAGGGTCCCTTCTGCAATAAGCTCCTGAATCGCCCGAAACAACAGGGACGGGTCCCGTTTTCCTTGATAAAGCGATCCCATGTAGGCGACGGTAAATCTGGAATTGATCGGCGGATCCGAGCGGTGCAATAAGAACTCATCCGGGTCATAACCGTTAAGCACGGTGTGCACGTGAACTTTGCGGTGAAGACAGCGAAGCTGCTCCGCCAGCGGTTCCGAGACGGTGGTCAAGGCATCTGCGGTACTGAGTACTCGGCGTTCGAGTGCTCGGTGCAGACGCCTAACCTGTGGGTTGGTCAGGTAATGATTCTGCGACCACAGATCCCGCAGATCCGCCACCCAAGGTATACCAAATTCGCGCTTTAGCCGGGCGGCGACAAGGTGGGCCGTTACGGGCCACGCCGTGCTCACAATTGCATCAAACTGCTGATCTTTAAGAAGTACACGACCTGCGTCAAGGGCAGGCCGATACCAGCCGATATGTGGGTCCGGGAATGTGAGAACTGCTCGCGCAACCCCCGCTGCCGCTGAGAGGAAGCTACCCTTCGCGGACCGTTTCTCTGCTGGCCCGACCGCCAACTGTTCTCCAGCACCCGTTGTGGAATCAAGCCCGAGCCAACGTTTGGCCCGAGCCACCCGATCGACAAAGGGTGCCTCGAACACACGACCGGCAGTCCGCGCACCGTCAGGCAAGGCAGCGGTCAGGGCCGTAGCTTCCCAGCCCCACTGGGGCAGGTACTTGACCAGCCCGGCAGGGCGAACCGCGCCGATCGCCTCGTGTGGCGGGAAATAATAAGTGATTACGAGGACACGTTGTGTCAGAATGACTCACCGACCTTGCCAATATCCACATTTCAGGAAAGCCTACCTCTTGACTGCACCGTCCAAAGCTATGCCAAGTGCCCTCCCGACCACGGACACCGAGTATGACCGTTGAACCAAGTCTGCCCCTGCAAAGTTGGGACCTAGTTGTCCGGCAAAGTGCAGATCTCGCAGTTCCGCCAGATGCCGACGCAACCCGTCATAATCCATAGTGTACCGGACCGAGTCAAACTGTTGGGTCCACAGTACATGTCGCCCGGCCGCCAGCGCCTCAAGCACCATGAATGACAGGCCATCGTGTTCCGTCAGCCGCACCAACGCCGATACCTGCTCGTAAACACGCTGCATGTCACTGACATATCCGATACACTGTATATTGGGTGGTACAGCGACTCCTTCAATCTGGTCACGGGCCACGACCAGAAACATAATCTCCGGAAACTCCTTGGCGGCCCGGACTACCAAACTCTCACCATAGAACTCGGGACGTTCCTTGGGGAGATACGTGACAACCGATAGGCGCTCAGGTAACGGCGCAATCTGAGGGGGCAACTGAGCAGAGGTGAGCGGGACCACTTTGTTGTTTAGGCCAAGTTCACTTAATTCGCGACTCGACCAGGAAACCTCCGCTAGGTGAGTTGGCTCGGTCATCAGCCATGGACTCGCCTCGCCCCGTGCAAGACTTTGCCGTGCATACAAAAGGTCAGACCCAACCCAGTGAATGACTAATGGTCGTCGGAGTAGTCGAACCGAGCGTAGGAAACGGTTCATACGTAGTGTTCCGCCGATCATGTATACTGCATCGGACCGAATTAGAGCAGTTAACGTCTTTAGCTTGCCGGAAAGCCCGGACTGCTCTCCGGCAGTAAGTGCTGTCCAGCCCCCGGCCTCCGCGATTTTCGCCACCATAGGGACGAACTTCTTGATGCCTATGATCATGACTGTGCGCTGTTTCATGACTAGTGGCTTTCCTTCCGTATAGTCATGCGCTATGACGACTTTGCCTGTCGGCCCCACCGTCCGAGGGGATTAAGTAGCCCATGGATATCT
Organism: Symbiobacteriaceae bacterium; assembly: GCA_050789255.1. Classification (GTDB taxonomy): domain Bacteria; phylum Bacillota; class Sulfobacillia; order Symbiobacteriales; family Symbiobacteriaceae; genus JBOZRQ01. The sequence goes on along the minus strand of JBOZRQ010000060.1, from coordinate 37,473 downwards.
GAACGATTGAGGAACAACATCTCCGAAACCCGTAGGCCAGTAAGACGGCCGAATATGACAAATGAAGCGACTGCAACTATCCCATAGGAGCCGCTAGTGGCTAGCGCTGCACCGACCAGCCCGAATTTCGGAATCAAGACTACACTTCCGAAGAGACAAATCGCCATGGAAAGCCCAGCCATGGATAATGTCAATGCAGGCCTTCCAATTTGATTTGTAAAATAGACCGCTATCATGCTTGTCAAACTGTAGAGGGTCACTCCAGGAAGCAATAAACGAATTACGGGTAGCGCGGGTGCATAAGCCTGGCCATATAAGATTCGTAAGGCCCACCCGCCGAACAGCGCAAGAAATCCGGCACATCCAAGGACTACCACGAACAGGTGTCGCATGGTCCGCGCGATCAACTTGGCCGCGTCGCCCTCTGAACTACTGCCGACCCGAGCATAAATGACCAGGCTCAAGGATGAAGAGACCTGCCAAACCATTTCAGAAAGAGAAAGCGCCACCGAGTAAATTCCAAGTTGTGCGGAGCCGAGGTACCCCTTAACCAGGAACGCGTCAACACGGTAGTTGAGGAAGCTGATCGCATTTACAAACCCGATCTGGGCCGCGAACCACCCTAACCGTTTCAACGTTTGGATGTCGACCGTCCTCAGGTCAGGGCGCCATCGCTTCCCGACTCGCCACCAAGTCCAACCCATCGTGATTACCTGTGCGGCGCACCAGCAAGAAACGACCAACTCCGGGGTCACGGCTCCGGCAAGACGTAGCGCACCAAGAAAGACCAACAGCGAGCCCTGACTGAAGAGGGCCGCGTAGTTGAGATCATAAATCAGCCCAGTTCCAAGAAACGTCCCCTGCATGACTATTTGACTGAGAGCCAGAGGAGCGATCAGAACTACTAGTAGCACCGCCGTCGAGTTCTGCCCAACGGCCCACGGAGTCGCCCTCCAGCCAAGCCCCAATAATAAGACGACGAGACCGCTTGCGACAGAAAGCACAAAACCATTAGCCAAAACAACCGTTTGGTCACGCTTCAAGTTAGAAATCTCGCGGGCAATTGCTGCCGAGAGCCCACCAAAGAACGTTAGGTACAGAGAGGCGATCAGCGTAGCGAATGAGTAAATGCCGCGCCCCTCCGGTCCGAGCATCCGAGCGCTGAGTACGCCGGTGAGCATCCCAAGGACGAGACCTGCCCCACGGAAGAAAAGGGTTCCTACGGTTCGCAGCACGATTTCCACGTTCGTGTCTCCTAGCTATTTGCTCTATCTCCCAGGGATAGTTCATCTATGGCATATTGACCATTTGGACGGCCTTTCTCAGATTCTCCAATAGAGTTAACAGGCGTGACCGGAGGCATAAAGAACTGCATGACCGTTCTTCAGCTCCGAATCCGACTTTGAATCTCGCGACACCTTCCAACGACCCGCTTGCACCCATGTTATACAGGGAGACGCCACGGCTACAAGCGTCCCGAATGATCGTCCATTGTAGGAGCGAACTCCCGCGAAACCTAGACAAGCCTCGGTCCATCGCGCCAGCCCAGTAGAACGCTTCGCGTCGCCCATAGAATACGAGCGCATACGCCAGAGGGATGCCATCGTGAGTCGCCTCCCATAAGCTCACATGTGACCCCAAAGCGCCGGATGCTACCCGCCAGATTCTCTCGAACATATCCCAGCTATATGGAGGCGCACCGCGGCCCCACACCGGCAGAGAAGCCAGGGTAAACTCGTACAGTTTTTCAAAAGATGATCTCTCATTGTTTCTCCTGATCTGAACCCCGTGCCGAACGGCCTGCCGCACTTGGTTCCGGGTAGCGTCTTCCATCCTAGCCCAGACTGCGTCCTCGCCTTGCTGGAGGTCCACACAATGCGTGGTGAAGGTGTGTGCTTGCGGCAGCATGGTATCGACCATTCCGAGGTTCACTGTGAGACCGCCAAGCCGAACTTCGGACCGGATAACCGCGTAGAGGCGACCCAACACCAGTTCGTCCGGTGGCGGGGCGCCTTCGAGCGGAACTAGACCTGGATACGTACCAAATGGCATGGAATTAATGTGTACAAAGCCCAACCGTCCCGACTGCACCACAGCCGGAAGCAGGTATTCGTCCATCCCATGGCGGAACAACCATGCCCGCCCCTCTCCCCCCAAATACCCAGCGGCTACAGAGGCCCACTCAGGCGATGAAAAGAAGGGGACGTCATGAGACCGCTCAAGGGCAGTCCTCCAGCCCTCTTGATCCAAGGGTGCGAGCGAGACTTGGCGACGGTGCATAAGCTTCTCCTCCGGGACTAAACTCTCTGCTGGCCTACGCTCAACCGCGAGGGCAAACCTTCCGGACAACCTCCGCCACTCGGTGGACCTCGGAGAGCTCAAGTTCCGGGAACATCGGCAGGCTAAGAGCCTCAGCCGATGCAGCCTCCGCGTTGGGCAGCGTTCGGGCTCGGAGTCCCATGTCTACAAAGACTGGTTGATGATGAAGCGGAACTGGATAGTACACCGTGCACCCGATTCCGGCCTCCAGTAGTCCACTCATCAGGGCACCTCGGTCGGCGGTCCTGATGGTGTACTGATGGTACACATGGGTCGCTCCCGTTGTGGATGCCGGCAGGCTCACTCCGGAGTGACCAAGGAGACGCCCGTATTCAGCTGCTAGCGCCTGGCGGCGGGTTGTCCATTCTGTGAGATACCGCAACTTCACCCTGAGGACCGCTGCCTGAAGTTCATCTAGCCGGCTATTGTATCCTAGTTCGGTGTGGTGGTACTTCTTCCGAGCCCCATGAACTCGCAGGATCCGAACCCGCTCCGCCAGGTCAGCCCTATTCGTAGTGACCATACCACCGTCGCCAAATGCACCGAGGTTCTTGGTGGGGAAGAAGCTGAAGGTGGCGATGTCACCAATCGATCCGACCATACGGCCCTTGTAATCCGCCCCAATGGCCTGGGCGCAATCCTCAATGACCCGAACGCCGTGTCGCTTTGCAATTTCCATAATCGCATCCATGTCGGCCGGATTTCCATAAAGATGAACAGGAATGACGGCCTTTGTGCGCTCGGTGATAGCCTCTGAAAACGAACTAGGATCCAAATTCATGGTTACCGGGTCAACATCGGCAAACACCGGGGTGGCCCCAACTCTTGACACCGCTCCGCCCGTTGCGAAGAAGGTAAACGTCGGAACCACAACCTCATCCCCTGGCCCTACGCCGAGTGCAAGAAGCGCCAGGTGAAGCGCATCGCTGCCGTTGGCCACACCAATGGCGTGACTGACACAACAAAACCTGGCGATCTCTTCCTCCAAGGCCGACACGTTTTCTCCTAGGATGAAGTGACCTCCGGCCACGACTTTGGACATCGCCGCCTCGACCTCAGAACCAATGCGAGAATATTGCCTGGTCAAATCAAAGGCGGGAATCTGCATCGTTAGTCTCCTCCCGGAAGTATAGGAGTTGCTCCGCCGGCGTGTCCCTCACAACCCGTGCAGGGCACCCCATAACGACCTTGTATGCTGGAACGTTGCGGGTGACGACGGCGCCGGCGGCCACTACGGCCTCCTGACCGATCTCAATTCCCGGAAGCAGAACCGCTCCACCGCCGACCCGTGCGCCCTTGCGTATGACCGGTCCGCCAATGCGCGAGTGCCGCTCCTCTGTCCGACCAATGTAGTTATCGTTGGTGGTCGTGACGCCGGGTGCGATGAAGACGTTCTCCTCGAGTAATGATTTGGCTGTAATGTAGGCCCCGGTCTGAAGCTTTGTGAAATCCCCTAAAGACGAGTCGTTTTCAACTGTGGCACCCCTGCCGATGATCACACGGCGCCCCAGCACGCAACGCTCGCGGACCTGGGCCGAATCGGCAATAAAGCAGTCTTGTCCGAGAACGGTACCAGCATAAATAATGGCTCCGGTACCGATGGTGCATCCGTCGCCCATCTCAAGAGGCGCCAATACCGTTGCCCTTAAGGTGCTGGTTTTCGCCACACTCGGGAACTTCCCGACCACCGCGTTATCCCCGATCCTGCACCCCGAGCCAATCTTGGTTCCGCGGCCGATGGTCACGTGGTTGCCGACGACAACGCCGTCGCCGAGTTCCGCGCCTTCTTCGATCACCACAAACTGTCCGATCGTGCACGAGGAGCTAATTTGTACCGACGGGTGAATCACCTGAAAAGAGTTCACAACTACCCCTCCACCAGCGGGAAGAGGACGGGCTGTCCGGTACGCGAACTCCGATAGATGGAGAGGATGATTTCTAGCGCCTTCCGCCCTTCGACCCCGGACACAGCTGGTTCACGCCGGGACCCAACGGCCTCGATGAAGTCAGCAATCAGCGGCGTGTGCCCAAAGCCATACACGCTCGCAGGATCGGCCTTCTGCTCCCCCAACACCTGGTCCTCTGTATCCGTTCCGTCACCGAACCGCCATGCCTCAATACGATTGACCGCCACGCCGCCAATCACCGCCGTGCCGGTGGTCCCAAAGAGATTCAGCGTCTCCTCAAGGTTCTTCGGATAGATCGTCACCGAGGATTCGATCAACCCCAGTGCGCCATTACGGAAGCGCAGGACTGCCGCGGCGTTGTCCTCGGCCTCGATCTTCCGGACCCGCGTGGCGGTCTGCGCAAAAACGCTCTCCACTGGGCCCATCATCCACTGCAAAAGATCGATGCAGTGAATGGTCTGGTTCATCAGACACCCGCCATCCATGGCCCAGGTTCCCCGCCATGGGGCCTGCGTATAGTAATTCTCATCCCGATGCCAGCGGAGCACTGCTGTGCCCATGTTCAACTGGCCGAAACGGCCAGACTCCAATGCCTTGCGCAGGCGAACGATCGCAGGATTGAATCGGTTCTGGTGAACCACACCAAGGGTTACACCATTCTCCCGGCAGGCCTTAATAAGGGCGTCCGCCTCCCTCAGAGACAGGGCCATGGGCTTCTCGACCAGCACATGCTTGCCTGCCTGGGCTGCAGCGATACCTTGCTCTGCGTGCAAGCCGCTGGGCGTGCAGATGCACACGGCATCAACATCAGTTCGCTCCAGCATCTCCTTATAAGACCGGTACGACTCACCGCCAAAGCGGGAGGTGAACTCTTCTGCCCGCTCCTTAACGATGTCGGCCGCAGCCACCAAAGTCGCCTCTGGGAGACCTGCGATTGCCTGACCGTGATTTGGCGCGATCCGGCCGCACCCAATGACCGCAAATCGCAGCGGTTTTGCTTCCAGCATGCTGATCTTCATCCCCTGCTACAGTGATTAAAGCTTGACGATTTTGGCCGAGCTGTCTCGGGCAGACTTCATAGCATTCCGTGTATCAACAATAATGGCCGCCCTCCGGCCGACCTCGTCATAGTCGATGGTGGTGTGGTCCGTCGTGATAACCACTGCATCTATGGTCTGCCAGAGATCCTCCGTCAAGGCAACCGACGACATGTGCTCCTTAAACCATCCATGCGGATGGATTTCAGGGACGAAGGGGTCGTGGTACACAACCCGGGCGCCTTCCTTCTCAAGCAGCTGAATGACCTTGAGTGCCGGGGATTCTCGCTCATCGGCGATGTCACGCTTGTATGCCACGCCCAGAACAAGGATCCTCGAACCATACAGGGGTTTGCCCGCCTCGCCCAGAGCCCGCACCACCTTGTCCTTGACAAAGTAGGGCATGCGCAGGTTGATCTCGCCGGCCAGTTCGATAAAGCGGGTGGAAAAGTCATACTCACGCGCTTTCCAGGCCAAGTAAAACGGGTCGAGCGGAATGCAATGGCCGCCCACGCCCGGGCCCGGCCAGAACGTCTGGATGCCGAAGGGCTTGGTCGCCGCAGCCGAAATCACTTCCCAGACGTCAATGCCCATACGGTCACAGAGCATCGCCAGTTCATTAACCAGCGCAATGTTGACAGCCCGGTAGGTGTTTTCGAAGACCTTGGTCATCTCAGCTACCTTAGGTGATGAGACGGGAATAACAGTAAGGATGGTCTGCTTGTACATGGTACAGGCGACATCCAGACAGGCGGGCGTCACCCCCCCTACCACCTTGTTGGTGTTCTTGGTGGTGTAACGCGCATTACCGGGGTCCACGCGCTCCGGCGAGAAGGAAACGAAATAATCAACACCTACTGTCAGGCCCTTCGGGGCCAGCATCGGCAAAATGACTTCCTCGGTAGTCCCCGGATAGGTGGTGCTCTCGAGTGAGATCAACTGGCCCGGATGCAGGTGCTCAGCGATGTGCCGAGTCACATTCACAATGTAAGAAATATCTGGGTCCTTGTTCTCTGTGAGAGGTGTCGGCACACAAATGATAACGACATCCGCGCGGTCGAGCACCTCAAAGGAGGTCGTGGCGACGAGATTACCGCCAGAGACTACCAGCGACAGTTCCTCGTCTTTTACATCGCGGATGTAATTCTGGCCCTCGTTGATCATGTGGACCCGATGTGGATTCTGGTCTATACAGACGACCTCGAATCCGACCTTGGCCTTCTCAACCGCAAGGGGCAGCCCCACATAGCCAACCCCGACCACGGCCACCACGGCGGTTCGTGCCTCGATCTTGCGCCTCAGCTCCGTGGCCACCGGACTGAGTCTAATCTCCTGCTCCAACAGCCCCACGGAGCATCACCTTCCTGAATAGATCTGCTACGTACTGGCGGATAACGGGATTGTTGGCTTGCCCCGTCGACACTAACTCGCGCATTCCCTCGACGAACCCGGCCAGCAGTTCCTCCGACACGGAGTCACCGCGCGCAACAAAGATCCGTTCATGCATGGTGGCGAGTGTACCCTCCTCCGCGGTCAGGAGTTCCTCGAACAGCTTCTCGCCCTCACGCACACCGGTGTATACAATCGGAATGTCGACATCGGGCTCAAAGCCGGACAGGCGGATCAGATCGCGTGCCAGGTCATCGATGCGGACCGGATTTCCCATGTCGAGGACGAAGATCTCACCACCGGCACCCATGGACGCAGCCTGAATCACGAGCTGGACCGCCTCTGGAATTGTCATGAAGTACCGAACCATGCGCGGGTCGGTCACGGTCACGGGTCCGCCGTTGGCAATTTGCTTCTTGAACAGAGGAATGACACTTCCACGGCTTCCAAGCACGTTGCCAAAGCGCACAGCCACAAAGACCGTCTTACTCGTCTGGGCCAGCGTCTGGATCACGTATTCGGCAGCCCGCTTGGTCGCGCCCATCACACTGGTGGGATTGACCGCCTTATCGGACGAGATCAAGACAAACCGTTTGGTCCGGTAGAAATCGGCAGCCTGTGCTACGTTCAAAGTGCCGAGTACGTTATTCTTGATTGCCTCTTCGGGGTTCAGCTCCATCAGCGGCACATGCTTGTGCGCAGCCGCATGAAAAACAACACCTGGCCGGAACCGCTCGAAGATCCGTCGAATGCGCACCTCATCCTGGACATCCGCTATGAGGGGCCGAATCTCCAGGTGTGGGTACTTCTGACGCAGTTCAAGGTCAATCTCGTAAATGCTGTTTTCACCGTGACCTAGCAGAAGCAGTTGCCGAGGATGAAAGCGAGCAGCCTGGCGACATAACTCCGAGCCGATCGAACCGCCCGCCCCTGTTACGAGCACTACTTCTCCGGTCACGTATGCCGCGATGGCCTCCAGGTCTACCCTGATTTCATCACGGCCAAGAATATCCTCTATCTGCACGTCCCGTATCTGGGAAACAGACACGGTGCCGTTCATTAGCTCGAAAAGGCCCGGGACGGTCTTGATGTGAAGGTTTAGCTGCCGACCGGCCTCCACTACCTCCCGGACCACAGATCCTTTCACGCTCGGCATTGCAATGACGAGGTGCGTAACCTTGCTTCGCCGTGCTATCTCGCCTATATCGTCACGAGTTCCCAGCACGGGTTTGCCGCCGACGAAATACCCTTGCTTATGAGGGTCATCATCGAGAAATCCGACCACGGTACACCCCAACTCCGGATGCTTGGCGTATTCCCGGGCCAGCATGGCTCCCGCGTCCCCCGCCCCTACGATCAGTACCCGGTGTCTGCCGGCCTCTTCAGTACGTTGAGCTGTGTACCATTCGCGTCGAATGCGAAGCGCCAGCCGAGTTATCCCCAACGCTGCGACCTTTAGGAACCAGCCGATTGCCAATACGCTACGCGGAAATCCGGGATCTGGCAGGGCGTACCCATAGATAATTATGGCAGAAATCAAGGTATCGACGGTTACCGCCCAGACGATGCGAAGCAGTTCCGGCACGCTGGCATAGGACCAAACCTGGCTGTATAGTCCAAATGCGTAATACACGAGGACTCTAGCAGGGATGATCAAGGGGAGCGCCATGAAGTACACCACGAGGTACTGCTCCGGAATCGTACGACCGTCGAATGCGAAACGAATGACAAACGCAAACAGTATCGCTCCGATAGCGGTGCAGACATCAATCCCGAGCAGCGTAGTCCGGCGCCAAAATCGGCTCAATTGTTTCACCCCTTGGCACGGCACCGTTCATCGGGGTCCGTTCGACCGAGTTCCTTAAGGTTGCCAGGCTGTTAGCGCGCAGGTCGCCGATCGCTGTCGGAACCCTGATAGTAATAGTAGTAATAACCGTCGGGCCCTTCTGCTTTGACCGCACCAAGCACCGCCCCGAGGACCTTCGCCTTTACAGCCACGAGGGCGTCTTTGGCACGCTTAGCCTGCTGCCTCGCCACCAGACCCGACCTGACTACGAGGACCACGCCGCCCACCTTGGATGCGACCACTGCAGCATCTGTCACAGCGAGCACGGGCGGAGTGTCTACCAGAACCATGTCAAACTGCTCCTCGAGTTCGGCGAGCAGGTTGGACATACGGTTGGAGCCCAGCAGCTCCGCCGGGTTGGGCGGAATCGGCCCACTGGGCAACACAAACAGACCGGGAACGGCGGTCTCCTTGAGGCAGTCCTGCAGGCTCTCTTGGCCGATCAGGGCCGTGGTGAGCCCCGACCAGTTCTGAACCCCCAACAGCTTGGCTAGAGTCGGCCGACGCAGGTCCGCATCGATCAGGCAAACCCGGGCGCCGTCCTGCGCAAAAGTCACCGCCAGATTGGCGATGGTCGTAGACTTGCCCTCCCCTGGCGTCGCACTGGTGATCATTATGGATTTCAAGGGCTTGTCCAGCCCGAGAAACTGCAAGTTTGTGCGCAAAACCCGGAATGCTTCGGACGCAGCGCCCAACGGATCCCGATGAGTCGCCACCATGCTGGAGAGAGTCCCACTTGTTGTTCTCATTTGTCCACCACCGTGTCAACCTGATGGGCCCTGTGCTTGCTACGCCGTACAGTAGCTTCTGGCGCCCCCGCCTCAATCACCGGAATGGCGCCGAGCACCGGCAGACCCAAGTGCCGAGTGATGTCCTCGGGGCGCTTGATGGAGGTATCAAGGAACTCCAGCAAAAAGGCGACGCCGACGCCAGCCATGGTGCCCAGGACCACAGCAATCGCCACGTTAAGGAAAGGCCGAGGCTTAATGGGAGAGACCGGCACCAGCGCCCGGTCGACCACCTCGACGTTTTCAATCTTCATACGGGACCGGACCTGCCCCATGAAGGCGTCGACTACCGCATCGGCCAGGCGGGCCGCCATCTCAGGATTGCCGTCCTCGATTGTGAAGGAGAGAATCTCGGTGTCCCGCACCGGCGTAACAGAGAGCTTACTCTGCAGCCCCTGGACCGTCATATTGTTGAGCCGAAGGGTGCTAATCACTTCTGCCATGACAGCCCGTGAACGGGCAACTTCCGCATAGGTTTTGGTCAAGTTTCGGTTCAAGAGCAACTCGTTGTAGTTGATCTGTGAAGAACCGTCCTTGACCCAGATGGTGGTCGACGCACTGTATACCGGCTTTAGTACGAAGAGACTAACCACCCCTGCCACCAGGCCCGAAACCAAGGGCACCAGGAGGATCAGCCAAAGCCGCCGGCGCAGGACCCAAAATAGTTCGCGTAAATCCAGTTCCTGTTGCTCCACGTAAGTCTAGCCTCCCACCCCGTTGGGGCTGGCAGTATTCCGGCCCCCCTTGTGAGAGAGGGGCCGGCTTTCCTGCTGTTATGAACTCAAGTTTGGTGACCACCGGGCCTCCGCCCTGGGTCACCGATCAACACTACTTAACGAGCCCAAGCACCCGGTCGATCAGAATGGCGATCTGGGCCTTGGTCAGCACGCCGTCGGGCTTGAAGCTGCCGTCCGGGAAGCCCTTGAAGACGCCCGCATCATACAGGGCCGCGAGCAGAGCCTGGTCATCAGCCGACAGGCCACTGACGTCATTGAAGGGGACCTTAGCGTTGGCCTTCGGCTCAACACCCAGGGCCTTGGCGAGCATCTTGGCCACGTCCATACGGGACATGTCCTGGTCGGCGGAGACCGAATTGGTCAGGCCCACCTCAGCGGCGGCCTTGGCGGCCTCCTCAGGGGTGGCGGTCTTGGGGGCAAGGCCCAGGACCTTGGCGAAGATGGCAGCGGTCTCCTGCTTGGAAGCAGGAGCCTCGGGCTTCAGCTCACCCTTGGTGTCAGGAGCGATGAAGCCGGCCTCCACCATCACGGCGATCGAAGCGCCGGCCCAGTGGGTGGCGGGCACGTCCTTGACGCCGGCGGACTTCAGCTTGTTGTCCACGACCTCGATGACCTTGGCCTGGACCTGCTCCTCGACCCGCTTCTCGATCTCGGCCTGGGACAGGCCGGAGTTCTCCAGGTTCTTGCGGATCTCTTCCTTGGCCTGCTCGGTCACCTGCTCGGCAGCCGGCTTCACGCCGTAGACATCACCAGGGACCGATTCGGCAGCGAGAGCAGTGCCCGCAACGCTGGCCAACAGGGCGCCGGCGAGCAGGGCAGAAGTCAGTTTGCGAACCTTCATCTGTGTCTCTTCCCTCCTTCAAGAATGCGGAACCGGAACGTAAAACCCAGGGACCTTATCCCGCCAATCGGGGTGACGGGAAAACTAAGACAGCAGATGGGCCTCGTCGGCCTGGTCCGCCTTCCCCAGCCGCCGGGCTGCTGCGAGCCCCTCCGGCAGGGTGGGCGCCCTTCCTCGCAGATCATGGGCGTCGCTGACGACGAGCGTGGCGACCTCATCTTCAATGAAGCGCTCCGCCACCCGCTGCGCATCGGCGCCGAAACGGCCGAGCAGGGAGGCCGAGGTAACCATGGCGAGAACGCCTTTGTCGGCCAGCCGTTCCATCAGTTCGGGCCGCTTGACGATCGCGTGGTTGCGCTCCGGGTGGTTCAGGATCGGCCGGTAGCCGGCGATCATGAGCTCGAAGAGCGCCCGCTCGGTGTAAACGGGGAACTCACGGCTGGGTAACTCAACGACCAGATACTTGGAGCCATTCAGCCCCAGTACCTGGCCGGTCTTGACCGCTCTAAGGACATCGAATCCGAGGTACAACTCCATTGAGGGGAGCACCCGGATCGTCATGCCCGCTTGCACAATGCCTTCATTGACAGCGTCCACCGCCCGGAGAACTGCGTCCCGGGTGGCGTTGTAGCGACCGTCGAGGGCGTGTGCTGCGGCTACGACCGTATGTACCCCCTGCTCCTGCATTGCGTGCAGAAGCCCCAGCGCCTCGTCCAGCGTTGCCGGTCCGTCATCAATACCCGGCAGGACGTGAGCGTGCAGATCAATCATTGGTCTACATCCTTGTTTTATAATGGGAAACACTTGCTCATGTAACGGAAATGTACCGAAACGATAGCGTATCTATTTGTCGTAGTGCGTCATTTTTCCTGCAGACGAATATCTATCCAAGAAAAATGGGACCTCTTGCCCATTGCCTTTTTCCAAGGCAAGATCATCTTCCTAGATATCGTAAAGGTACAAGGAAAATCGCCACCGAATGTCTAACACCGTGAGTTATTCGGGAGGCGAATTATACTTATGACTCAACCGGACCAGGGACAGGCCCGCCGCAACCTCATTGTGCTGTGGGCCGGCTGCTTTATGGCAGCGATCTCCTTCTCACTCGTGATGCCGTTCCTGCCCCGCTTCATTGAATCGCTCGGGGTGCACGAAAACCTCTACGTGTGGTCGGGCTTCACCTACGCCATTACCTTCGTAGCCAGCGCCATCATGTCGCCGATTTGGGGCAACCTCGCCGACCGGCACGGCCGCCGGCCGATGATCATCCGCTCCGGCGTCTCGATCGGCGTGATCTACTTCCTGATGTCCTTCGTCACCAGCCCGTACCAGCTCTTCGGGCTGCGGATGCTCAACGGTGCGCTCTCGGGCTTCATCCCCTCGGCGATCGCCCTGCTGGCCACCAACACCCCGGATAAGTTGACGGGCCGGTACCTGGCGATCCTGCAGACCGCCACCGCCTCGGGCACCATCATCGGGCCGATGATCGGCGGCACGCTGGCCGACCTGGTCGGCATCCGCATCACCATGCGGGTCGCTGGCACCCTGATCCTCCTCGGCACCGTTGCGGTGGTCTTCTGGGTCCGGGAGCGGATCCTGGGGGAGGGCAAGGCCCGCACCAGCCCGCTTGACGATATCAAGATGGCGGTCTCGAACCGCACGCTGCTGGCGCTCATGGTCGCCGGCATGATGATCAACGCTTCGATTCAGTCCCTCGAGCCGATCTTGACCAACTTCGTCCCGTCGCTCAAGCAGGAGGCGGTGCTGGTCTCCCTCACGCACCTGCTGTTCGGGCGGGGCGACGCCACCAGCTTCCTGGCGGGCTTCATCTTCTCGCTGCCGGCGGTCGGCACGGTGCTGATGGCGGCCCGCTGGGCCCGGGTCGGCGAGCGGATCGGCTTCCCGAAACTGCTTGCGATGGGCCTGGGTGTCGCCGGCCTGCTCGTGATGCCCCAGTCGCTGGTCGCCACGGCGGGAACGCTGATCGTGCTGCGCTTCGCCTACGGCCTGATGACCGCCGCTGTGCAGCCGGCCATCAACGCCACGCTGGCCTCGGCCGTCGCCCCGGAGTTCCGGGGTCGTGCCTACGGCATCAACACCAGTGCCATGTTCATCGGGTCGGTGCTCGGGCCGTCGCTCAGCGGCTACGTGGCCGACTGGTTCGGACCCCGGGCGGTCTTCGTCTTTACCGGGGCGTTGCTGCTGGTCTCCGCGTACTGGGTCTACCGGGAACTGGCCAGCCGCTCGGAGGAGCAGGTCCGCAAGGTCGCAGATGCTTAAACAGTTCTACGGGAGATCGAAACAGCGGCACCCCGGGCGACGTTGCGCCCGGGGTGCTTTCATCTATGCGCTTCCCTGTCAGGATGATCACACCGCAGCGGAAACTCCGCATGCGCCACCGACGTACCTTGAGAAAAGGAGGGCCTACGTGCCTCCGCTCGGAAGGAGCATGCGGATTGAACAGCGCACGGATCAAGGGCCTGGTCCTGGCCTTCGCCGGGTTGGTGCCGGCCTTCTTTCTGGTGGGTCCCCTGGTCTTCGCTGACGGGTCGTCCGGCGAGCGGGCCCTGTCGCTGCTGATTGCGGCCGCGATTTATGTGATGTTAGGCGCCGCCGCCGGGTACTGGATGGGCCGGTGGGGGGCGGGCCTCTGGCTGGGGCTGCCGGCGGTGATCGTCGCCCTCCGCCTCGGTGAGATGGAGGCGCTCAGCCTCCTCACCGGGTGCGCCGTGGCCGGGGCCGCCTGCTTGGGCGCCTGGGGCGGGGCAAGGATCCGGGGGAAGCAGCCGCCGCGGGCGTAGAAAAACGGAGGCACACCCTGGGCGCCGCCCCTCAGGATGGGTTACATTAAACCCGAAGGGATGGTGCTTGGGCGTGCGCTTTCAGGATAAGGTGGTCGTGGTAACCGGCGCCGCACGGGGAATCGGGCGGGCGGTGGCGGCAGCGTTCGTAGCGGAGGGCGCCCGGGTCTTTGCGGTGGATGTGCTGCCTGAGATTGACGTGCCGGGTGCCGTGCCGGTGGTGGCGGACGTCGCCGATGAGGAGCAGGTGCGGGCCGCCATGGAGCGGGTCGGCCCCGTGCTCCACGTCTTGGTCAACAACGCCGGCATTGGCGGGTTCGGCCCGCTGGAGTCCACCCCCGTCGCCCAGTTCGACCGGGTGATCGCGGTGAACCTGCGGGGGCCCTATCTCTGCAGCCGGTATGCGGCGCCCGCCCTGCGGGCCTCGGGGGCCGGGGCGATCATCAACATCTCGTCGACCCGGGCGCTCATGTCGGAGCCGGGCGGCGAGGCGTACGGGGCCAGTAAGGGCGGGATTCTGGCGCTCACGCACGCCCTGGCCATCTCGCTGGGGCCCGATGTGCGGGTCAACGCCATTTCCCCCGGCTGGATCGATGTGTCCGGGGGTCCGATCTCTGCAGCCGACCATGCCCAGCACCCGGCGGGCCGGGTCGGGCGACCGGAGGACGTGGCCCGGGCCTGTCTCTTCCTGGGCGCACCGGAGGAGTCCGGCTTCATGACGGGGCAGAACCTGGTCCTCGACGGCGGCATGACCCGGAAGATGATCTATCTCGAGGAATCGTAGTGTCGAAAGTGGGACCCGGTCGTCGAAAGTTGACGACCGGGTCCCTCTGCTTTCCCTGGAACTCACTGTGGAAGAAATGCTACTTCTTCTCGCAGTCATCGCAGCCGGAATCAAGCTGACTCAGTAACAGCCCCAGCTCCAAACGTCTCACGACGCAAAACCATTCGTGGGAGCGGCGACCATAGTTTGTCACTGCCTGGCGCTGCCCATGCACCCTGGTCATTTAATCTCTAAGTACGGAATCGTCCCGGTCTGGTTGCTCGGGTACACCAGGTAAAGCCGGCTCGTCAGCGAGTCGGCCACAATAGCCCCTGCGTCGCGCTGGACCATGGTAATCGGCTGGCCGCCCTGCCCATCCATGCGGTCTTCGAGCAGGCGGTCCTCGATCCGCCGGTACAGGCGGCCCTTCAGCAGGGCGGGGCTGAACCCCTCGCCCCGGAACAGGCCCCTGGTCTTGCCGGGCACCGACTCATCAAACACGTAAACGCTGTTGGGCATGCCGGGGTTCTGCGGGTCGGTCAGCTCCACCGCCACCTTGCCCGTGCCCTGCTCCCAGGCCACCCGCACCAGGTGCAGGGGGCCCATCGCCGCCATGGGCATGGTCTCCGTGCTGGCCAGGCTGGCCAGCACCAGTTGACCGCCCGCCACCGTCACATAGCGGTCGGAACCGGGCTCGAAGGAATGCCCGTGCAGCGACACAGGCAGTCCGGGGGAAGGCAGCTTGGCCGGGGCCTTGCCGAGCTCGACCGCCTTCATGCCCTCGTCGTCGGCGTACACCAGGCCGGTGTTGGCTATGTAGTGCAGGCCGCGGGGGAAGCCAACGAGCTTGTCGGTCTCCACCACCGCCTGGTCCTTCTTGTCGCCCCAGCCGTAGTGGCGAATCTGGGGCTTGCCCTCGGTGCTCACCTTCACGTAATAGAAGCCATCGGCGGTAAAAGCGATCTGCGTCAGGGAGACCCTGTTCACGGTAACGGCCTCCCGGTCGCCGGTGCCCCACGCCATCAGGGTCCCGCCCGACTCCAGGCGCCACAGGCCGAACACCCGGCCATCTTCCGCCACCGACAGGTCGAACGGCAGGAAGGCGGCGCCCGCCTGCACGGACGGCACGGCGAGCGCCCCGGCTGGCGGCGCCCCCGCATCGGCCGGCTTGTCGGGGCCGGGCTGCGGAGTCGCCGGGGTGGACGGGCCGGCTGGTGTGTTCGGGACGGGCGCCGGGGCCTTGGTGGCGCACCCGGCCAGGAGTGCCAGGGTCAGCAGGAGCGCAGCGGTTCTTCTCATCTTCGTCATATCCTCTCGAATTAGGTCTTTCGAGAGAATAGAGGGCAGGTCAGCTGCACCCGTTCACTGTTGTGCGAAAAAACCATCTCGGTCATCTTGCGGATCTACGCTACCACCTGAACTTCACCATCGGTAGTTCTTCGCCAGATAAAAAGCCAGAATGACACCGATAACGTTGGCCAGGTTCAGCACCAGGTGAAAGCCCAGGGTCACGTGAAAGCTAGGCACGCCCAGCCGGGTGGGGTTGAGCGTCAGGGGGAACCCGCCCGACAGGGTGCCGGCCAGCCCCGGCGAAACGGCCCGGGCCACCTGGGTAATCACATAACCGAGCAGCAGGCCCACGCACACCAGCATGAAGTTGCGGAGCATGCACATCCCTCCCAATGCAACATATGCCGTCCGCCGTCGGGCACGCCTTTTTGTTCCCGGCGAAGCAGGAACTGACGGGGGTCGGCAGGAAATTACGGCACGTAGCAATCATCGCACTGGAGGGACCATTATGACGCCATGCCCGAAATGCGGCACCCTCTCTGACGGCAAATTCTGTCCCAGTTGCGGCGCGCAAGTGGTCGTACAGGCGGCGCCGAGCTATCAGCCGCAGCAGCCGCCGCAGGTCCCATATCCGCAACAGCCGCCGGTCTATCCCCAGCAGCCCCCGGTCTACCCGCAGCAGCCGCAGCAGCAGTACCCCGGCGTCCAGTACGCCGCAGCCCCGGCGCCCAAGCAGGGCAGCGTGTGGTGGAAGTGGCTGCTCGGCATTGTCGGCGGCCTAATAGGCGCCTTCATCCTGCTTCTGGTCGTGGCGGCCTTCTTCGCAGATGACCCGGGGACCACCCCTGGTGGCGACACCCCCGCGGTGAGCAAGGCGATCGGGGCGATCACCATCACCGATCGGGTTGACGCCACCACCCAGGAACCCCTTAACACCCTGAGCACAGTCCCGGCCTCCACGAAGACCATCTACTCCGCCGCACAGGTGTCGTTGAAGCAGGGGCAGGTCCTTGCCGCCCAGTGGTTCGTCAACGGGACCTTCGTGAAGGACTACCGGGCGGAGATTACGGCCGACAAGGACTATGCGGGCGTGTGGGCCTCCTTCCAAATCAAACAGGCCAACGGGCAGCCCTTCCCCACGGGCACCTACCGGGTCGTCTGGTATATCGATGGCAACGCCGGCAGCGTCGCTGAGTTCACAGTGAAATAACGCCCCGTTGGAAACCCGGTGCTCCCTCTCCCCGTCTATTGGGCAACACCCACAGAGGGGGTCATGCTTGTGAACAAGACCTGGCTGCTTGCGCTGGCAATCCTCGTCCTGGGCGGGGCCGGCGCCATCTTCTACTGGCGGAGCGGGGCGGTCGCCTCCCTCCCCCAGGAAGCGCCCTACCTGGTCGGGCAAATCACCCGGTACGAGGGCGGTCGCATCCTCGTTGAAGCCGTTCCGGGCAAGCAGGAAGGCGGCAAGTGTTGGTTTGCCGTGTCTGCCAAGACCCGCATCTTCCGGCAGGAGCAGGGCGCCGCGGTCAAGGCGGACGCCGCCTCGCTGGCTACAGGCCAGCAAGTGCAAACCTGGACCTTCGGCCCCGTGGCAGAGTCCTACCCCTGCCAGGGCGGCGCCGACGTGGTTCTGATTCTGGCCCGGTAACCTGAGCGCCCTGCCGCAGGTTCTCCCGCGCGGCAGGGCGCCCGTATGTTTGGAGGTCATCCCCCACCCATGCATCTGAAGTCTACCTTGTACCGTTACTATGCCTACTCGTTTTTGGGGGGCCTCCGGTTCGGCGACAACGTCTGGCTAGCTTACGTTCTGGCCCACGGGGGCAACCCCGGGTGGGCCGAGTCCGCCTATCACCTGGCCATCCTCCTCGGCGAGATTCCCACCGGCGTGGTCGCCGACCTGATGGGGCGCCGCATCTCGATGTTGGTCGGCGTCCTTCTCGAGGTCATCACGCCCCTGGGCTACTTCCTGATTCATGACACCTTCACGGCCTGCCTGGTGTTGGGCGTGCAGGGTCTCAGCCGCACCTTCCTCTCGGGCGCCGACACCTCGCTGGCTTATGAGACCGCTGTCGCCCTGGGCGGCCCCGAGCTGGGGCGCAAGGTGCTCTCCCGCTCCTCGGCGCTTCAGTTGGCGGCCTTTGCGCTCGCCCCGCTGAGCGCGGGCTTCCTCTACCAGTGGCACGACTGGGCGCCCTTCGTGGCCCGGGCCGTGGTCTCGTTGATCACGGGCCTGGTGGTCTGGGGCATGCGCGAGCAGCGCCAGGAGCAGTCGGCCCAGCGTGTCGGCATGTGGGAGCAAACCCGCCTCGCCGCGGGCGCCGTGCTCTCGAACCGGTCGGCCCTGATTCTGGTGATCTTCTTCTGGGGCTTCTACACCGCCTCGTCGCTGGTGGGGCAGTTCGGCCAGGCCTACTTCCCTGCCGTCGGGCTCTCCATGGGCGCCATGGGCACGGTCTACTTCGTCGCCCGGCTGCTCTCCACGGGGTCGAGCGCCCTGTCCGACCGGCTGAGCCACGGCGCCGCCGCCTGGGTCCTGCGGGTGGTGCCCCTGGGCATCGCCCTCGGGTACCTCGGCATGGGACTGAGCCCCGGGTGGATCGGCGTCGCCTTCTACTTCCTGTCCGATGCGCTCGACGGCCTGCTCGACCCGGTGGCGCGGGCCCGGTTCAACGAGGAGATCCCCTCCGCCCAGCGGGCCACCATCCTCTCCCTGCAGAGCACGGGCGTCAGCCTGCTGATGACGATCACCTTCCCCGCGGCCTCCTACCTGGACCCGGTGCACCGCATCTACCTGGTTGTCGGCGTCGTCTCCACGGCCCTGGCGGGCGTGTGGCTGGTGCGGCGGCGGGCTTAGTGAGGTCCGGCGTTCATGCCGCGAACCTGCCACCTGCTGCCGTCCCACCAGACCTCAAACCAGGCCACTCCCTGGACCATCTCCATCTGCACCTGGTAGCGCCTTGCCCCCACATCCTTGACCGAGAGGATCCGCTTGGGCATGTCCTGCGGCTGGACGTGGGCGTCCAACAGCTCCTGGCGCACGGCGCCGAAGATGGCCTGCTGCTCCTCCTGGGTGATGGCGGGCCGGCTGTGCGGCGGGGTTGAGACATTCCACAGAAACACCCCGAGCGCCAGCACCGCCAGAACCATCGTCCTTCTCCAACTGCCTCCCGCGGCGCCCACCCCCTCTTCGGGGGCAGGATATGGCCAACCCCGGCCGATTATGCACCCCGGCGCCGCACGCTCAGCGCAAGTACGCCCACGAGTAGAAGCACAGCGCCACCCCCCAGGACTGCCCAGGTTCTCCAGGGTCCCTCCGAAGGCCCCTCCGAAGGCTCCGCCACCACCGGCACATCTGCCGGCGCCCCCTCGTACCAAATCCGGTAGACAATCCCCGGGACGAAGTCGGCGACCCACAGGTCCCCATCCGGGCCCATCACCAGGTCCAGCGGGCGGTTGAGCCCCGTCACAAACTCCGAGACCGTCCCCTGCTTCAGGTCCACCACGCCGACCGAGCGGCCCACATTGTCGTCAAAGCTGCTGCCCCACATCGCGACGAATGCCTGCCCCCGGTACTGCGCCGGGAACTGCTGCCCTGAGTAAATGGCAAGGCCATTGGTAGAGTTGTGATCGCCGAACAGGGCGACGGGCGCCGCGGTCGCCGAGCCTGCCGGCGGCCGCTCAAAGACGGTCGGAAAGCCGTAGTCGGCGCCCTGCCGGACCAGGTTCAGCTCGTCCGAGGTGACCGGGTCGTCGGCGCCGTTATCGGTCACCCATAGCCTGCCCTCCGGGTCGAAGGCGATGCCGTAGGGATTGCGGAACCCCTTGGCAAAGACCTCCACCCCACTGCCGTCCGGGCTCATCCGCAGGACCGTGCCCGACCAGGGATGCTTCTCAGGCCCGCGGTCGGTCGTCGAGCCCAGCCCCCAGTACAGCTTGCCGTCAGGCCCCCAGGCAAGGCCGTCGTTCTGATGCAGCCCGTGGGGGATATCCGCCACGATCACCTGGCGGTCTGCATACCGCCCGTCGGGCTGGCGGGTGTACACGGCGATGGCGCCGGTGTCCGAGACCCACAGCTTGTCATCCTTCAGGGCGATCCCCAGCAGGTGCAGCTTCGCCTTAACCACCTGGTCCCGGGCCGCCTCCCTGCCATCTTTGAGCGTCACGGCGACCACCTCGCCGGTCTGCTGGGCCACGTAGAGGCGCCCGTCAGGGCCAAAGGCCAGCCGGGTGGGGTGGTGCAGGTCCTGGATCACCGGCGCGATTTGGAAGCCCGGCGGGGCCTTCGGCGGCCCAAACTGGGGCTCATCGGCGCCGGCGGCGACGGACGGGATCAGCAGCAGGACCCAGGCCAAGAGCAGGCCATAAGGACGACGCATGGCGGGTACACCTCCGTGTGCAGGGGCTCCGCTCCCCTTTGCCGTACTATAACGGGAATCATGCGAAAAAGGAGACGCCGCCAATGCCACTTCGCGCAGCCTTCCCCGGCGAAGAACCTGCCCTACTCGCCCTGGTCGGGCGGGACCCGCTGTACAACCTCTTTCTCATCGCTAACCTGCAGGGCGGAATTGGCGCCAACGGCACGAAGGCCTGGGTCGACGAGGGCTGCGGCGGCGTGCTCATGAGCCGGGGCATCTATTGGATTGTCGACGCCGGCCCCGCTCCCGAGCGCTTCGACTTTGATGGGGCAGCCGCTATCATCAGCAGCTGCCCCCGGGAGGAGGTCCGGGGCCTGTCAGGGCATCCCGCCTCGGTCGATCCCATCTTGGCGCGGCTGACGGCGCACCAGGCCACTCCCTTGGAGGAGACCTTCGCTGCGCTCACCGGCGAGCCCTCACCGCTGCCTGTAGTAGGGCGCCCTCGCCCGGCCCGCCCGGAGGATCTGGATCAGGCCGCCGCGATCTATGCTGATGCTGATGATATGAGCCGCGGCCGCGAGCAAGTCCAGGCGATGCTCCCCTCCCTCTGGGTCCTGGAGGACGGCGGGGCGATCACCTGCGTCGGCGCGATCTCCGCCAGGACCGACCGCGCCGCCATGATCACCGCCGTCTTCACCCCGACTCGTCACCGCCGCCGCGGCTATGCAGGGGCGCTGGTGCAGGCCATGAGCCGGGAGATCGTTCAGTCCGGCCGGACGGCCTGCCTGTTCTACGTCAATCCCGACGCCGGTCGCATCTACAAACGGCTCGGCTACCGGGAACTGGGGCCCTGGCGGCTCGTCAGGTTTGCGCACTAGACCGAATGGGGCTTGCGGTCGTGGGTCCCTGGGGGTATGATTGTTGTTGTCGCCGTCCCGTGCTTCACGAAGGCTGCGACCATCCCGCGACTCAAGGAGCGAATGGCTAACTATGACCAAGACTCTGTACTTCGGTAACCTGCCCTGGGCCGTCACGTCTGAAGACCTCACCAACGCCGTTTCCCAGTACTCCGAGGTTCTCTCGGCCCGCATCGCCACCGACCGTGAGACCGGTCGCAGCCGTGGTTTCGGTTTCGTCGAGGTCCCCGAGGCGAACGCTCAGGCCGTCATCGACGCCCTGAACGGCGCCGAATGGGGCGGCCGCAACCTGACGGTCAACGAGGCCAAGCCCCGCGAGGAAGCTCCTCGCCGTGGCATGGGCTTCCCGACCCGGGGTTAAGGTCCACGTCCAAGCAAAAATGCCCGGTGCTATACAGCGCCGGGCTTTTTCCATTGCATCAGGGGCGCATCGCTTTGATCAGCGGGTGCTCTGCCCAGAGAAAGCCGTCCGGCCGCCACTGAGCGTACACCCGGTGGCGCAGCTCCGGCCGCACCGGCACAAAGCGCAGGCCCGACCGCCCCTGCGCCATCGAAGCGACAACCACAGCGATGCCCACCCCCTGCGAGGCAAACTGCAGGGTCGTCTCCAGCTGATCCACCTCAGCGGCCTTCGTAAGCTGCTCTGGCAGCAACTGCCTCACCGTACAGGTCGGTGGCGTGGCGATGATCGGCAGCCACCGCAGCTCCTCCACCTGGATCTCCTCACCCACGAGGGCGCCCAGGTTGTCCGGCACGGCCGCGACCAGCGGCTCATCGAAGAGCAACACCCGCTCAAGCTCCGGATCGTCGCCCCCGCATACAGCCAGGTCGATGTCACCATCGTGCAGCTTCCGCAGCAGTTCCCCCGAAGTGGGGCGCACATACAGAGCCGTTTCGGCCTCCGGGAACTGGCGCAGGTATGCGCCAACCACCGCTGGCAGGAAGCTCGCCGCCAGTCCCGGCGTGGTACCGATCGCCACACGCCCCTTCTGCCCGGAGGCGAACGGCCGGACCAACTCCGGCACCTTCCCGATCTGCTGCATAACCTCCGACAGATGCGGGAGCAGCGCCTGTCCTGCTGGGGTCAGCTTCAGCCCTTGGGGCAGCCGCTCGAACAGCAGCGTACCCAGTTCCTCCTCCAGCAGCTTGATCTGCCGGCTGAGCGAAGGCTGGGAGATGTGCAGCTCCTCGGCCGCCCGCGTCACGTTCCCTGTCTGGGCCGCCTTCAGGAAGTACACGATCTGGTGCATCTGCATCGCTGCCACCCGCCCTATAGCATCAGCGTATCGTCACGATACTTAGACGATATTGGTGTCCTCGGATATGCGGCTGTAGGATCAAATCAAGGAGTGAGAAGACAGATGCAGATTGCAGTCGTTGGGTCAGGTCGCATGGGCACAGGACTTGTGAAGCAACTGGCCGCCGTTCATCCTTCCGTGATGTGGGCGGGCCGCACACCTGAGGAGATCCGGTTACGAATCGATGAAATGGGGCTGGCGGGAAAGGTATCCGCCACCTCCCATCGAGATGCTTTGGCCGCAGCCGACATCATTATCCTGGCCCTGTGGCACCACGACCTCCCTCAGTTCATCGCACCGTACCGATCGCTCGTAGCCGGCAAGATCCTGATTCACATCGCCAATCCGTTCAATGAGCAGTTTGATGACTTCACCACGCCCTGGGACCGTTCAGCCGCGGAGGAGTTCCAGGCCCTGGTCCCCGAGGCCCGCGTGGCAGGCGCATTCAAGACCACCTGGTGGGTCGTCTTCGACAACCCGGACTTCCCGGAAGGGCCGAGCGACTGCTACGTCACAGCAGATGACGAAAGCGCCAAGGCCCAGGTCATGGAGGCCCTGCGGCCCCTCCCGTTCCGCATCTTGGATGGCGGTACCCTCCGCAACAACCGCATCATCGAGCGTATGACCCTGTTTTCCCGGGAGCTGGGCCGGCGGTACGGCCACTCCCCCCGCATCTCCTGGCGGCTCCTCGGTCAGTCCCGCTAAGATGCCGACAGGAGGAATCAATTCCGTGCACGAACCAGGATATATTCAGGAGGTGCATGGTTGATGATCTCCATCCGCCCCGCAGTCGCAGCCGATCTTGAAGGAATGCTCGCCATAGCGCGCCGGCTCCCAGCCTGGTTCAACGACGACGGGATTGCCGAAATGACTCAGGACTTCCAAACCCACGGGGGACTTGTGGCCGATGACGACGGCACGGTCGCCGGTTTCATCACCTTTGGGCCCTCCCCCCACACCCCCGAGCCGGGCCTGCTGGAGATCACCTGGCTGGGCGTCGACCCCGGCCGGCGCCGGTCGGGGCTCGGCCGCCAGCTGGTGGCGGCGCTGGTGGAGCGGTGCCGGACGCAGGAGACCCACACCCTCCAGGTCTCGACGATTGCCGATTCGGTCGACTACCCGCCATACGCCGAAACCCGTGCCTTCTACCGCGCTGTCGGTTTCGCTGACTACAGGGTCGACCGGGATTTCTACGGCCCCGGCGATGACCGGCTCCTGCTGCGGCGGGCCGTATTCACGCCTGCATAGGCTCGGAAACAATGCAGAACCCGCACCCCGAGGACCAGGGGTGCGGGTTCTGCGTTTCTTATGCCTGCCGGGTCTGCGGGACCGGGCGCCCCGACGCCGGCGGGTTCATCACCAGGGAGAGCACGCCGAGCTGAGCGGCCACCGCAAAGGCGGCCAGGAAGATGAAGCCGAGGGTGTAGGAGCCGACCTGGTCCCGCAGCATGCCCATGACCAGCGGCGGGAAGAAGCCCCCGAGGCCGCCCATCGCGCCGACCATGCCGGTCACGGCGCCGGTCTGGCTGGGGAAGAACTGCGGGACCAGCTTGAAGACCGCACCGTTGCCGATGCCCAGCGCCACAGCCAGGCTGATGATCGTCAGGTTGAAGCTGGTCCAGCTCGGCGAGGCTGCAAGACCCAGGCCCGCCAGGATCACCAGGGTGAAGACGGCCAGCAGCACCCGGGTTGCCCCCAGCTTGTCGGCCAGCCAGCCGCCCACCGCCCGGGCCAGGGTGGCGCCGAGCACGAAGAGCGCCGTGTAGCTGCCCGCCGTCGCCTTGCTGAGCTGGAAGAACTCCACGTACAGCTTGGGCAGGTAGTTGCCGAAGGCGACAAAGCCGCCAAACGTGACGAAGTAGAAGACGCTGAAGAGCCAGGCGTAGGGGTGCCGCCAGATCGAATTGCCGGCGCCAGCAGCCGGCGCAGGCGGCATGGGGGCGTCCTTGCCCAGGAACCAGATCGCCGCTGCGGTGGCCAGCACCAGGGGGATCATCAGCCAGTACGCCATCTGCCAGCTGCCCAATGCGGAGAGGATGCGGGGGGCGTACAGGGCGGCCAGGGCCTGCCCGAAGTTGCCCATTCCGTAGATGCCGACCGCCAGGCCCTGCTTGGCCGGCGGGAACCAGCGGGAGACGAAGGGCACGCCCACGGTGAAGGAGGTGCCGGCCACGCCCAGCATGAAGGCCACGGCCAGCAGGGTCGCATAGGAGTTGGTAAAACCCATCAGCGCCAGCGGGATGGCAATGAAGGCCATCAGCTGGGCGTACAGCTTGCGGGGGCCCACCTTATCGGCGACGAAGCCCACCAAGAGGCGCCCAATGGAGCCCAGCAGCACCGGCACGGCGATCAGCACGCTGACCTGGGTGTTGCTCAGGCCGTACATCGCCTTGAACTCGACGGCCAGCGGGGAGATCAGGCCCCAGGCCATGAAGCTGACCGCAAAGCCCAGCGTGCCCAGGGCCACGGCCCGCCACTGGTCGGAGGGCGCCGGCTGCCACGGGGCCGGGGCGCCCGCCGGGGTGCGGGGCGCCACCTTGGTCACCGGCCGCCGCGACACAGAGAAGTAGTAGATGCCTGCGCCAGCGAGGCAAGCGACCGAGGCCAGCGCCAGGGCCGGCACGTTCGCACCGTTGCCACCGAGGTACGACCAGATGCCCCACTGGAAGAGGGCGATCTGCACGAGAACGAAGCCCAGGATCGGCGTGGTCGGAATGCGGCTGGTCACGCTTGATACCTCCCGATGGCGTAGATGACGCCGTTCTCTACGGTCAGGGCCACCCCGTGGAGCGGCCGCTTGGGCGGGCCCTGGAGCGGCTCGCCGGAAGCCGGGTCGAAGACCCCCTTGTGGCAGGGGCACCTGAGTTTTACGTCGATGCCATCCCAGTAGACCGGGCAGCCCAGGTGGGTGCAGCTCACGTTGTAAGCCTTGAACTCGCCGCTGGGCAGGTGGATCAGGATCGCCGGGTCATCTGCAGTCGGGTAGGAGAAATGCAGGGCCTTCCTTTCAGGAAGCTCCTCTACCGTAGCCAGCCGCTGACGCTCCCCGGCCTCAAAGCCACCCGACTCCCCAGAAGGTTCGTCGCTGGCCTTGGCGATAGCCGCTAACGGAAGAGAAGCGAGCGCAAAGGCGGCAGAGGCGGTCATCAGCATCCCGACAAAGCCGCGCCGGCTGATCTCCTTCTGCTCATGCGAGACCATAGCGCTCCCCTCCCACGATCCGGCTGACGTGCCGCGCCCGCCGCTTGGCCATCGCCTCGTCGAACTCGATCCACTGCAGCGCCTCCGACGGACAGACGCTGGCGCACATGGGCGGGAAGCCGTCCTTGGTCCGATCGTAGCACAGATCGCACTTATACATGATGTTCTTCTCGAAGTCGAACTTGGGGATGCCGAAGGGGCAGGCCAGGGTGCAGTTCCGGCAGCCCAGGCACTTCTCGGCGGCCGCCGAGAGCACGGCGCCCTCCGGGGTGATCTCGATGGCACCCGCCGGGCAGACCCGGGCACAGGCGGGGTCCTTGCAGTGAAAGCAGGTCATCGGCACGGTCTGGGTCGATTCCCCCGGGAACACGTCGATGACGTAGTTACGGAAGGTGGACTCGTGGCCCCCGCACTCAATGCAGGCGGCCTGGCAGGAGCGGCACCCAATGCAGCGCTCGAAGTCAATGAACAGGACCTTGGGCATGGCCTCTCTCCTCCTCCCTTAGCCGACCGGCACCACGGCGGCCGCACAGGCCTTGAATTCGGGCATCCGGCAGATCGGGTCCAACGCCGGGTTGGTCAACTGGTTGACGCCCAGCTGCTTGCCCCAGTGGTACGGCACAAAGAGCGTGTCCTTGCGGATGGTCTTGGTCACCTTGGCCTTCAGCACCATCTCGCCGCGCCTCGTCTTCAGCTTGACAGGCAGGCCGTCGATGGCGCCCACCCGGGCTGCGGTCTCGGGGTGGATCTCCAGGAAGGGCTCGGGGCACATCTGCGAGAGGAAACCCACCCGGCGGGTCTGGTTGCCGCTCAGGTAGTGGTAGACGACTCGGCCGGTGGTCAGCGTCAGTGGGTACTCGGGATCGGCGACCTCGGCGGCCGGGCGGTACTCGATGGCGTGGATCACAGCCTTGCCGTCTTGGTGGCCGAAGCGCTCGGCAAAGAGCCTGGGCTCACCGGGGTGATTCTCGCTCGGGCAGGGCCAGAAGACCCCGTCCTCCCGCTCGATCCGCTCATAGGTGATGCCGTAGTAGTCGGCCACACCGCCCCGGGATGCCTCGCGGAGTTCATCGAAGATCTGCTTTGAACTCTGGTACGGGAAGTACTCGCCGGCGCCCAGCTTCTCGGCCAGCCGGGAGAAGATCTCCCAGTCCGTCAGGACCCCCGCCGGGGGCTCCGTGGCCTTGTTGATCTTGATGACCCGGCCCTCGGCGTTGGTGGTGGTCCCCTCATCTTCCGCCCAGACGGTGGTGGGCAGTACCACATCGGCCAGCTCGGCCGTCTCGGAGAGGTAGAAGTCCGCCACCACCAGGAACTCGGCGTTCTTCAGCGCCTCGGTGACGTAATTCGAGTTGGGCGCCGAGACCGCCGGGTTGGAGCAGTAAACGTACAGGCCCTTCACCTGGCCCTTGCCAACGGCATCCAGCAGCTCGTAGGCGGAGAGCCCCTTGCCGGGGATATCCTCCTCGGCGACGCCCCAGACCCCGGCGATATACCGGCGGGCGGCAAGGTCGGTGATCAGCCGGTAGCCCGGGAGCTGGTCGGCCTTTTGCCCGTGCTCCCGGCCGCCCTGGCCGTTGCCCTGGCCGGTCAGCGTGCCGCCGCCGCAGCCGGGCCTGCCGATCTTGCCGGTCACCAGCAGGAGGTTCAGGTGGTTCATCACGTTCTCGACGCCCTTGCTCTGCTGCTCGATGCCCCGGGCGTAGAGCACCATGCCCGTCGCGGCCCGGCCCCAAAGCTGGGCAGCCATGCGGATCTTGCCGGCGGGAACCCCGGTTATCTGCTCGACCTTCTCGGGCGGGTAGTGGGCCACGACCTCCTTGAGCTCGGCGAAGCCCTTGGTCCGCTCGGCCACGAACCTCTCGTCGACAAACCCCTCTGTGATGAGCACATGCAGGAGGCCGTTGACCAGGGCCGAGTCGGTGCCGGGCCGCAGCTGCAGGTGCACATCCGCCACCCGGGCGGTCGGGGTCTCCCGGGGGTCGATCACGATCATGCGGGCGCCCTTGTCCCGTGCCCGCCAGAGGTACCGGATCGCGGTGGGGTGGCACTCGGCGGTATTGGAGCCAGAGATGAGCAGCACCTGGGCATCCAGGATGTCGGACCACGGGTTGAACATCCCCCGGTCGATGCCGAAGGTCTTGTTGGCCCCGGCAGCGGCGGCCGACATGCAGAAGCGGCCGTTGTAGTCGATGTTGGCGGTCTTGACGGCGACCCGGGCGAACTTGCCCGCCAGGTAGCACTTCTCGTTGGTCATCGAGACCCCGCCGAAGAGGCCGAAGGCGTCCCGACCGTGCTTGCCCTGGATCTCCCGGATCTTGCCGGCCACCAGGTTCAGCGCCTCCTCCCAGGAGGCGGGCTCCAGCTTGCCGTTCTTGCGAATCAGCGGGGTGGTCAGCCGGTCGGGGTGGTGTACGGTCTGGTAGGCGGTCACGCCCTTGGGGCACATCTTCCCCTCGTTGACCGGGAAGTCGTAGCGGGGCTCCACGCCCACCACCTTGCCGGACGCCTTGTTCACCCGCAGATGCATGCCGCACTGCATGCCGCAGTAGCAGCAGTGGGTTGGTACGAGATGTTCGCCGGGCTCTACCTTGTTGAGACTTGGGTGCATATCTCCATGACCTCCTTGGTCAAGTAGCGGCGTGCACGGATGCGGCGCTTGCAGTCAGGGCAGTGGTCCAGCAGGGTCACATCCAGCTCTGCGGTCAGATCGGCCACCTGCTGAGCCGGGGCGTAGGCCCTTTCACAGGCGACGCACCTTTGAAGCCTGGCCGCCTCGGACTGGTGATACGCCTGGACCACGACGGCCACCGGCCTGATCTCGAAGTGGAAGAGCTTGCTGAAGGGGAACCAGACCAGGAGCCCAACCACGGTCAGCTGGTGGGCGATCGCCCAGAACAGGTAGGTCCGGCCGCCGAAGAACTTGTAGTCCACCGTGATGGCCAGGCCCGTCAGACCGACGAGCATCAGTGCGTGCAGGGGAGCCATGTCCCACTCGGCCCTCGCCTCGGGGTAGTTCCGCCGGGCCAGTGCCCGGTTGGCGTAGGCCAGGATCAGCCCGATGATCATCAGCGTAGCGGACAGGTTCAGTCCGTTGAAGAAGAGCTCAGCGAGCAGCCCGCCGAGCTTGAAGGAGATCGTGGGGAAGCCCATCACGTACACCGTGTAGGACATGGGCTCGACGAACTTGAACTTGAGCCAGCCCAGCACCAGCGGGAAGGTGAGCAGGAAGGAAAGCATGCAGCCCCAGCTGATCGCCATGTGCGCCAGCCATCGCCGGCTCCCCCGCTTGAGGATGAACCGCTGGGCCGCCAGGTTGGCGCCCAGGGTCTGGGCCCCGGCCTTCGCCCCGGTCTTGTCGAACATCAATCGTCTGAGCGCTCCCCGCAGGTACATCCGGGCGCCGGGCCGATGGCCCCACTGCACGAGCCGGTACGCGGAGCCCGCAACGAAGAGATAGGTCGCGATCACGTACCCGGCCTCGGTCAGCTTCATCCCCTGGAACCCCTGCGAACCCAGGTAGTTGAGCACCAGGAGGACGACCGCCGATCCGAGCGCTGCCAGAACGGCCCTGCGCCGCACCTTCGCCTCCATCTCCACCACGATCACCTCTCGCCTCTAAGTCTAGAGCGGCAGGGCTTCCTGGCGATAAAGGCAAATCTCATCAGGACATTAGGACAATTGTCACACAGCGCCGAGGGGCCAAAAAAAGAGGCTCACCCGGTTCCGGGCAAGCCTCGCTGGTTATGTTACGGAGCACGAACCTACTCTCCCCCCAGCGCTCTCCGCCGTGCGGAGTACGCCGCAGCCTGAGAGCGGTTCACGAACCCCATCTTCTGCAATACATTCGACACATAGTTGCGCACCGTCTTCTCGCTCAGGAAAAGCGTGGCGGCGATCTCCTTGTTGGTCCGGCCCTCGCCGATCAGGTGCAGCACGTTGCGCTCCTGCTCGGTCAGCTCATCCTCGCCGGAGCGGTGGGCCGCTTTGGCGCGCAGTTCGGAGAGCACCCGGCTGGCCAGCTTGGGGTCCAGCAGCGAGCCGCCGCGGCCGACCGCCTCGATCGCCCGGATCAGCTCGGGACCGCTGACCTGCTTGAGCAGATAGCCGGCGGCGCCCGCCATCACGGCAGCGACGGCAGCGGCGTCATCGGCAAAGGAGGTCAGCATGATCACTTTGACCCCGTCGTAGGCCGCGGTGATCTCCCGGCAGGCCTCGATCCCGCTGGCATCCGGCATCCGCACATCCATGACGACAACGTCGGGCAGGAGGCGCTCCACCGCCTCCACCGCCTCCCGGGCGCCGCCGGCCTCCCCCACCACGTTGAACTCCGGGTGCCGCCGCAGCAGCGTCACCAGCCCGAGGCGGACCACCTCATGGTCATCAACAACCAGCACCTTGATCACAGCTCTTCCCCGCCTTTGTGAGTCTGTCCCGTGATCTTGGGTCATCTGTCACATGTGGAGCCAGAGGGGTTCTGTCATACTGGAAGGAGCAAGTTCACACTGGTTCCCTTCGCAGGTGCCGACTCCACAGAGAGCTGGGCGCCCAGCGACTCCGCCCGCTCCTTCATAATGGTCAGTCCGTAGTGCCCGGATGGCGCCTTGAGACTGGGGTCGAAGCCCTTCCCGTCATCGCTGATGGTAAGCCGGTAGGCCCCGTCCATGCGGGCGACCTCTACCCAGACCCGGTTCGCGCCGGCATGGCGGTAGATGTTCATCAGCGCCTCTTGGACGATCCGCAGCGCCCCATGGGTGTCCGATGTCAGGATCTCCTCGCCCGGGGCCAGCCGTACGGCCAATTCGACCGGCAGGTTGGTCATGCGATAGAACTGGGCAAGGTAGTCCGACAGGCCGCTCACCAGCCCGACGTTGGGCTGCACGCTGCCCCGCAGATCCGAGATCAGCCTCCGGACCTCCGTCAGGGTCGTGTCGAGCAGCCGGCAGATGACGCCCAGATTCTTCTCCGTGTTTTCCGGCGCGTCGGAGAGCAGGTGCGACTGGAGGTCCGAGAGCAGGAGCTTGAGCCCGAACATGTTCTGGGAGAGTCCGTCGTGGACCTCCTGGGCCAGCCTCGCCCGCTCGGCGCGCAGGGCCGCCTCGTGCAGGCACATCAGCTCGGCAGCCAGAGCGATGGAGTCGGCCACCTGGGCCAGCGTCGCTTCCTCTTCCTGCGAGTAGTCCCGGGGGCACCGGCTGGCGATCATCAGCACGCCCATGACCCGGCCCTTCGCCTTGACCGGGACCCCAAGGGCCGACTGCAGGCCCTCAGCGAGGAAGATCGGGTAGGACCCGGGATCCCCGGTCAGGTCCTGGGGAAACCGGAAGGTCCGCAGGGGCAGCTCTGTCAGGACGATGCGGCCGGCAAAGCCCTGTCCGGGCCTCAGCCGAATGCTCGTCACCCCCGGGCTGACCTGGCCGCTGGTCACCTGCCAGCGGATCTCCTTGAAGGTGTCATCGTAAAAGGCCAGAGCCGCCAGGTCGCCGGCGAGCAGCTCCCGCACGCTGTCGAGCACCGGCTGCAGGCCGGCGCCCATCGAAACGGGCTCCGCGGCGGGCGCCCGCAGGTGCAGCAACGCCATCTCGCCATACTTGCCCATGATCGGCGAGGAGGAGACCTCCAGGGGCCTTGCCCGCTCGCTCCTGGGCAGGAGCCCCTCGGACTGCTCCCCGGCGATCGCTTGCTGCAGGGGACACGCCTCGCCCGAGCACTCGGCACAGTCGAAAGCATCCCGGCACCGCATGCCGACCAGCGCCTCCGGCGCCTTGCCAAGCAGGGCATGGCAGTTTGGGGAAGCGGCGCAGACGTTCCGATGTTCATCGAAGATCAAGAAAGGTCTGGGCTCCATCGACAACATCACCTGCCTGAGGGGGGATCGATGCACATGGCCGTCTTCTTCGAGGCCAATCTGATGGTGATCGACTTCGCATATGGCCTGGTCTTCTTTGTGATGGGCGTGGTCTGTTACCTGGCGGGCCGCACCTTCCGCACGAGCCGGCTGGCCCTGGCGCAGGTGTTGCCCTGGCTGGCGGCATTCGGGCTGCTCGTCGGGCTGGCGGTGTGGGGCGCCGTCTTCATCCCGCTGCAGGCGGCCTACCTGAGCCAGCCCTGGCTCGACCGCCTGTCGCTGCTGCAGTCCGTTGTGCTCTTGGCGGGATACGCCTCCCTGGGGGGCGTCGGGCTCCGGCTGCCCGCCCTTGCGCGTGAGCACCGCGAGCTGGCTCGCTTTTACCCCAGGCCGGCCCGGTGGCTGATTGTAGCGGCGTGGGCCTTTATCCTGTCGGTACCGCTGGGGCCCCTGGCCCTGCCGGCCACCGGACGGGCGCCTTGCGTCCTCTGGGGTGTTCCCCTGCAAGCCCTGCTGGCCGCTGGTGGGTTTGTGCTGGCCCTATCGCTCTTCGCCGGACTGGAGGCGCTGCGCCTGGAGAACAGCCTGCGCCTAGAGCGCGCCGAGCGCCGGGAGGCCCTGCTGGAGGGCCGCTACCGTCTGGCCAAGGAGCTGAACGACGGGGTCATTCAGGACCTCTTCGCCGTCGGGATGATGGTGGGCGCCGCCGCCTGGGATGTGCCGGACGCTGCCCGCGCCCCCCTCGCTGCCGCCGAGCGACAGTTGCAGGCTGCGGTCGAGCGGATGCGCTCGTACATCATGGACCTGGACCCCGTGGACTGGAGCGAGCCGAATCTGGCGGTCGGGGTCGGGCGCATCGTCGACGAGTTCCAGGCCAACTCGCTCATCCCCGCCACCGTGGAGGTGACCGAGGCAGGCTCCCTGCCCGCCGCCGAGGCCCGCGAGCTTTACACGGTCCTGCATGAGGCGCTCTCCAACGTGCGGCGCCACTCGGGCGCCCGTCTGGTCCACATCACCCTGCGCCGTCACGCCCAGGGGCTCGCGCTCGGGGTCGAGGATGACGGCGTGGGCTTTGACTACGAGGCAACCCGGGGATCTGGCCTGGAGCGCATGGAGCGAAGCGCCGGCGCCCTCCAGGGCCGCCTGTCGATTGGACCCCACACGAAAGGAGGCACCAGGGTGCTGCTTGAGCTCCCAAGTGCCTCCATGGTATCACATGGAAGCTAGTCCCAGCATGACACCAAGTATCTAGATCATCGCGGACGGCAGTCCAGGAGCCCCCCTGGTTGACACTCGATCAAAAGAGAGCACCGGAGAGATCTCTCCG
Source organism: Symbiobacteriaceae bacterium (assembly GCA_050789255.1). Classification (GTDB taxonomy): domain Bacteria; phylum Bacillota; class Sulfobacillia; order Symbiobacteriales; family Symbiobacteriaceae; genus JBOZRQ01. The sequence goes on along the minus strand of JBOZRQ010000060.1, from coordinate 4,809 downwards.
GTGCTTAACCATGCTCGCTCCACTTCTGCAACCCCTACGAGGCACTCTCCATGCAATCCTGGTGCGAGGCGGGGCAGACCGGCCCCGCCGGCACAAACAGGGGTTCAGGTAGTTTTTTTCAACGTCGGCGAGGGAAATCTTGGAAAAAAGCACCTGAAACCTGACACGACTACGGCAGGGGGGTATCCGACGGGCTCGCGAGTGGTACCTAACCGCTGGTTAGTAGGGATCGGTTCCCGCTCATGTCAGGTTTGAGGTACTAATTTTACAGGGGCAAGTCTGCCCGTCGTGAAAAAAGGTACCTGAAGCGCCGCAGGGTACCTGAAATTGCTCGTATACCCCCCCGTGCCGCAAATCCGTGCAATCCGTGAACTCCGTGGCAGACATGTGTCCGAATCGAGCATCCTCTACTTGATGATCACGCTGCGAGTCGCAGCATCCCACTCAATCTTGAAGCCCAGGCCCTCGCTGATGAACCGGACCGGAACCATGGTGCGCTCCTCCTTGATGAAGGGCGCCACCTCCATCTCCCGGGGCTTGCCGTTCACCGTGGCCGAAGTGCTGCCGATGCTCATGACCACCGTGTTCTCGCCCTTGCGCATGGTGATCGTGCGGGTGGCATCGTCCCACTCGATCGCAAAGCCCAGCGCCTCCGCCACCGCCCGCAGCGGCAGCACCGTGCGGCCCTCCACGATCTCGGGCGCCACGTCGCTCGTGACCGGGCGCCCGCCCACGAAGACGCCCAACCGGGGCTCCGCCAGCCTGGTGACCACGTAGGAGTTCACAACCGCATTCCCCACCGAGTCCACGGCGGTGACCGTAACCGTCTGCGTGCCCACGATCAAGGGGATGGCCAGCTCGGTCGCCGAGTCGTCCATCACCAGCTCCTGGGTAAACCCGCTCTCATGCTGGCGCCGGACCTTGACCTGCACGCCACTGCTGTCCACAGCCCGGTACGGCAAGTAGAGCATCTCCTGCAGGGTGACCACAGGCGCCTCGCCAGCGTTGACCAGCGGAGCGTCCGGGTCCACCGTGAAGTCCCCGTTGCCGAGCGAAGAGTTGCCGTAGGCATCCTTCATCGACAGGGTCCACTTATAGCGGCCAGCGGCCAGCTTGTATCCCTGGTTGTCGGTCCCATCAAACACGATCTTGGCCGGTGCGGAGGGGCCGGCGCCGCCGCCCAGCGACCGGAGCGGGATACCCGAGTCCGCCAGCAGGTCCCACCGATAGGTTACCTCGTCATCGACCGTGATGGAGATGGTGGCGGTGCCGGTTTCGGGGTTCCCGGGGGCGATCGTCTTACGGCTGATCTGGAAGTCCTTGATGCCGATCGACTGCTTGCGCCGGAAGCTAGGACCCTTTACCTTCACCTCGTTGCCGCCGCGGTCAATCAACCAGAACTGCGTCGTGTATGTACCGTCAGGCACCTGCATCCCCTGTCGGTCGCGCCCGTCCCACAGGTCATCGGCCTCCATGCCCTGGCCCTCCCGCATGGCTATCGACTGGCCCTTCTCGTCGAAGATGTCGATGAACCAGTAGACGAACTCGGAGAACTCCGCCCGGATCCGAGCGGTCTCACGGAAGGGGTTCGGCGTGACCTGAGCGCTCCTGACGCTGGGCAGAATTGCGTCGATGGTGATGGAGGTGTATACGTAGGACTGCCCGTTCCACATCACCCTGACCTTGTAGGTGCCGTCCGGCAGGTTACCTCCCGCCGTATCCTTGCCGTCAAGCACCACCGTGTACGTGGAAGGGTCGGTGTCGCCACCGCGAGTCATCTTCAGGGTTCCGACGACCTTCCCGTCCGGGGCCTCGATCTGGACTGACAGATCCTGCTCGGTCGTGAACTCGGTGGAGATCAGCGACAGGGTGCTGCTGGCGTACCGCCCCTGCCCCGTGGGGTTCAACATCGGCGGGTCTGCCTTGATATAGATGGACGGGGCGGGAGCGGCCGTGACCGCAGACCAGGAAGCAGCCAGAAGGAGCGCGGCCGTCAAGAGTGTGCTCGTAATGCGACGGAGGTTCGTCAAACTACCCCTGCTTTCTGCCAGATTTCTGAACAAGATAATCAATTATCCCCGCAGACGCCCCATCCCTGCCGGGACCCAAAAAAGGGACACCCCGCAGCGATGCGGGGTGTTTGACTGTACAGCCTATTCGTACCGTAGCGCCTCGATGGCCGGAAGCCGGGAAGCGGTCCAGGCCGGGTAGAGCCCAAAGAAGATACCGATGGCGGTGGAAACGACAAAGCTGACCACGACGCCGGTCGACGACGGAACGAAGCCCCAGCCCAGCGCCTGAGCGGCACCGCCGGCCATCAACATCCCCAGGAGCACGCCGAGGAGTCCACCCAACAGGGCGAGCACCGCCGACTCCACCAGGAACTGGAGCAGCACATCCCGCCGGCGGGCGCCGATCGCCTTGCGGATGCCGATCTCCCGGGTGCGCTCCTTGACGGAGACCAACATGATGTTCATGATCCCGATGCCGCCCACCAGAAGCGAAATCCCCGCCACGGCTCCGATGAAGAGCGCAACCTTATCCAGGATCGATCCGAACGCCTTCATCAGCTCTTCCTGGCTCTGCACAGAGAAGTCCTTCGTGCCGTGCCGGTCCGTCAGGATCTTCTCGATCTTGGGCTTGGCGGCCTTGGCATCGTCCGGGCTCTTGAACTTGAACATGAGCGCCTGCGGGCGCTTGATATCGAGCGTGTCCGCCAGGAACGGGTTCGGCGCAACCACGACGTTGTTGGCGTCCACGCCCACGTTCATCGTGTTCTTCTGCAGCAGGCCGACGATCCGCACCTCCTTGCCCTGGAAGGTGAAGGTCTTGCCGATTACGTCGGCATTCTGGCCAAAGAAGGTGTTCCGGAAGGTCTCGCCGACCACCACCACGGGCTCCTTGCCGTCGTGCTCGGCCTTGGTAAACATGCGCCCCGCAGCGATCCGCCAGTTCTGCAGCTCCTCAAAGTGCTGGTTGCTGCCCGTGAACGTGACCATCTTGCGGGTCGAACCGATCTCGACGTAGGCCGCGGTCTGAATCTGACCGCCGCTGTATTCGGAACCGACCGCTTCGGCCACAGCAGCCTCGTCCTCGAAAGTCAGGGTTGAGGCGGCCATTGCGGCCTGCGGGCCGGCCTCTACCTCACCGGGCATGACGAAGACCGAGGCGGCACCGAACTTGGAGAACTCGCCGGCGATTGTACCCTTGAAGGTGTCGCCAATCGACATGATGGCGGAGACGGCCGCGACGCCGATGACAATGCCCAGCATGGCGAGCAACGTGCGCAACTTGTTGGCGCGCAACGCACGGAAGGCGATGCGCATCGTTTCCTTGATGCTCATACCGCCACCTCCTGGCCGACGATCCGGCCGTCGCGCACCTCGATGGTTCGCTCGGCGATAGCGGCAACGGTGGGGTCATGGGTGACCAGCACGATGGTGGATCCGCCCCGGTGAAGCTCCTGGATGAGGGAGAGCACTTCCTTGCCCGTCTTGGAGTCGAGGTTGCCGGTGGGCTCGTCGGCCAGGATCAGGCTCGGCCGGGTCACCAGCGCCCGTGCGATCGCGACCCGCTGGCGCTGGCCGCCGGAGAGCTGGTTGGGCTCACGGTCCGCCTTCTCCGAGAGCCCTACCTGCGCAAGGGCCCGGGCCACCCGGTCCTTGCGCTCCCTGGCTGCAAGGCCTGCGTACAGCAGGGGCGTCTCCACGTTTTCGGCCACCGACAGCCGGGGCAGGAGGTGGAAGGCCTGAAAGACGAAGCCGATCTTCTGATTGCGGATGCGGGAGAGCTGATCCTCGGAAAGCCCGGCAACGTCGTGGCCATCGAGCTGGTACCGGCCGCTGGTCGGGTTGTCGAGGCAGCCGATGATGCTCAGCAGGGTCGACTTCCCGGATCCCGACGGCCCCATGATGGCGACGAACTCGCCGGGTTCAACGGTCAAGTCAACGCCGGCGAGCGCCTGAAAGGTCTCCTCGCCGGTCTGGTAACTCTTGGTGATGCCGCTCAAGGCGATCACAGGTGGCATGGTACGGTCCTCCTCATCGGCGCGCATTCTACATGGTTATGATTCCTCAGCCTGTGAAATGGTTCGAGCATGGGGCGACGGAGAAAACACCCCGCTGAAACTAGCGGGGTGTGAGGTTGCTGACAAACGAATATCGTCGCATAAGTATGCAGTCGGATGCAGGATGCCTCCGGCTGCATTCAAGTACTCCGGCCCAAGTCTTCAGCCCGGCCGTGTAGATAGTTCCATTATGGTAAAGACGTTAGAGTGGTGACCGGGGGCCAGGAGTGAATCTCTCCGGTGCGTACCCTGATGTGGCCCGCTTCTTGGAGGCGGAACCTGAGATTGCGGTCCGTTGGTGATGGAAACAGGATTCCACGATTTTTTTCCAAGAGCGAGCCAGGCCAAATGGGAAATTGTAGTGGAATCACGCGTTTGGAGGGCCAGTTCACTCCGCAAATAGCTCTTGTGGGCTTTCAGATGGCGCATATCGGCCTGGATTGGGCCGGAAAACGGTAGTTCCGTGACCTCCAGGCCCCTAGTTTTGCGGATTCCGCTACATTTTTCCACGCGGGCGAGAGGCTCTCCGGAAATTTCTAGTGGAACCCGGTCGGCAGAGCACCCCCGTCAACATGAAAGTGGAGGGGCTGAAGGCCGCCTTGCATGCGGTATTTTTCACCCGATGCGCCTCCCCTAGAAGCCATCAGCCCGTTGATGGCGGACACGCCCGGACCTGACGGTGTTCCGGTCGACCTTGTGAAACTGGGCTGGCTCCCTCACGAAGCATCGGCGATTGGCCTCCG
>JBOZRQ010000006.1:0-81432 GCA_050789255.1 Symbiobacteriaceae bacterium | reverse complement strand
TCGGGCGCCGCGTCATGCTGGCTGCGGAGCCGATGGCGCGACGGCGCCCTTATGCGCCGGCTTGCATGCACATGCACCGTCTGCCGACAAACCGGGGCTTGTCAGCACGCTGAAAGGCACTCCTGCGCGAGCAGGGGTGCCTTTCAGTCTTGGTCAGTGCCCCTTCAGCCAAGTGAGGGCGTCCTGCACGGTGTCCACCGGCACCACCTGGATCGTGGTCGCTCCGGAAAGCGCGTCCTGGTAGTTCTGCCGCGGGACGAACATCACCGTGGCGCCGGTGCGCTCGGCGCCCCAGGCCTTGTACTGGACGTTGCCCACGGGCCCCACGGCCCCGCCGGGAAGAATCTCCCCGGTGGCAGCCACACGCCATTTGCCCGTGATTCCGCCGGGGGTCAGTTGGTCGACCACTTGCAGGGTTAGCGCCAGACCCAAAGACGGCCCGCCCACATCGGGGGGAACCTTCATGGTAATCGGCACCGGAATATCGTACTGCACCTCGTCTGTGCCCGTGATTCCGACGAGACCTCGAGCCGGATTGCTCGGGTTTGCTGCCGTGGTCAGGTGAACCGTGTGAGGCTGTCCATCACGCCTGATGATAAAGCGGAGCTGCTCCCCCGGCCCGACCTTCTCCAGGAGCCCCAGCAACTGGGTCCAGCCAGTGACTGGCGCATCACCTAAGCCGACAATCACGTCTCCGGGTTGAAAGGCGGCGGCTGCAGGCGTTTCCCCGCGGATGACGGAGACGACCACGCCGGTCCCCGCCACCGAGGCTCCCTTGCCTCGACCGGCCAGTTGTAGGCCGACCGCCTTCGCCATCACCTCACTGCCGGCCAGCATGTGGCTCAGCATCTCGCCTTCCTGTGCCAGGGCGCTGGTGGACTGAGGAACCAGGAGCAGCTTCCGGTCCCACTGCGCGTACAGAAAGTCAGCGACAGTGGCCGGCCCGGCCCACACGGTGAGGCCGTAAATCTGCCCTGGGTGCAGTTCACCGCCCTCAACATGAACCAGATTGCTCGTGTCGGGCTCCCCAGAGGGGCCAGCCAGGTTGTAGGGCAACTCCAAACCAGGCGAAATGCCCAACAGGAACAGGAGAAGCAGCACAGTGGCCGGTAGTACCGGGCGGGGGCGGGTGCCCTGAGCCGCGAACCCAGCGATCGACATCAGCAGCCAGGCGAGGGCGGCAACACCTCGCCCGACCCCATAGGCGACCGCTTCCACCGGGTTCTGGAGCACAAGGAACACCGCACCGGCGAATACCAGAACGGCACTGAACCCGCACAGGCACATCGCAACCAAGGCCGTGCTGCGCAGAATGCGGCTCTCCGACGCCAGGCGGCGCACGGACCGCGCCAAGTAGAACAGGACCGCAGACCCCGCCGCGACGCCGAGGTACTGGAGTGCAGTGACCACCGAGTGCGATGAACCGCCGCCGATCAGGTACAGGAGGTTCCAGAGAATGAGCGCAATCTGAGCAAGGATGGTTACAGCGGCTCCCCAGAACAGGCGACGCAAGGGTGGTCCTCCCGATCGGTCATTTTTGTGAATACATAAGTATTGTTCGGGGTGGGAACTGGTCCTACCTGCCACGTGTGATGATACTACCTGCAATACTACCTCCGGACACCGACGAAGGCCGCCCCCTTTGGTACTCTCTTGTCAGTCCCGGTCGAGCCTTCCCGCGGCGCTCACCGGATACAGGAGGGATCCTTGATGCGTCAGCGACTGCGCGCCTGGGCCGAGAAGCACCCGATTTGGTTCGTGTTGGTTCCGATGACCCTGTACTTCGCCTACCTGACCCCGTTCCAGATGATGAAGCAGAGCGTAACGAACTACTGGTTCATGGCAGCCGTTGAGTCCGTGCCCGTCATCGCCGTGGCCCTGCTGGTGCGCCAGCTCGGCTGGTGGCGTGAGACCGGGTTCCTCGGCCCGATTCGCTGGCGCGGCCTGTGGGTGATCGCGCTGCCAGCAGCTTTGATTGCCCTGAACTTTCAAGGGATTGGCGTGTCGATGTCGAACCTGGTGGCCGGCGCCTTCCTCTGCTTTTTCATCGGGTTCGAGGAAGAGGCCTGGGCCCGGGGCGTTTACTATCAGGTGCTGATGCCCAGGTATGGTGTCATGGGCAGCGCACTCCTGACGTCGGCACTGTTCGGTGTCGGTCATCTGCACAACCTGCTCAGCGGGGCGCCGCTGCTGGGCGTGCTGGTGCAGATCGTTCTCGCAGTTTCCATCGGTTGGGTGTTTGTTGCCGTGCGGCTGCGCACGAACTCGCTCTGGCCCGCGATCATCGTCCACGCCCTGATCGACTTCGCCAGCTTTATCAAGGGTAGCGTGATGGTGCAGGAGGAGTCGGGGGCGTCGGCCCTGGCCGGCCTGGTCGTGGCCCTGGTGTTCTTTGTGTACGGCTATCTGGCGATGCGCGGGGTTGCTGCCAATAGCCGCTACCAGGAGCGCTCTGCAGTCGTCTAAACCCTTGCGACGTTGAAAGGGTAGGTGACCGGATCTGTGGCATGGGTCTATGTAGTGATCGCCGGGATTCTAGAAGTGGGCTGGGCGACCGCCATGAAGTATTCGGAGGGGTTCACCCGGCTCTGGCCCTCGGTGGCCACGATAGTGCTAATGCTGATCAGCTTCGGCCTGCTGAGCCATTCCATGAAAACGTTGCCGATGGGCACGGCTTACGGGGTATGGACCGGGATTGGCGCTGTAGGCTCCGTGCTGGTTGGCATCCTGTTGATGGGGGAGCCACGGGATGCGGTCCGCCTGCTCTGCCTGGGATTGATTCTGGCCGGCATCGTTGGCCTGAAACTAACATCCACACATTAGCACTCCGCACAAGGCCCGCCTGGCGAAATCTGCCGGGCGGGTCTTTATATTCTGTTCACATCGTTTTCAGGTCCCATTCAGCTAGGAGCCCTAAGATAGCAACATCACAACCGGCGACTGAAGACGTGAAACCGTGAGCAACGAGCCGTATCGCCATGAACTCAAGTTCTTTGTCGGGCCTCATCAGTACCACCTGATGCGGCAACGACTTCGCCATTTGCTCCGCCCCGACCCCAACGCCGGCCCTACCGGCGAGTACCGCATCACCAGCCTCTACTTTGATGACGCCGCCGACTCGGCCCTGTACGAGAAGCTGGCGGGGCTTCAGCACCGGCAAAAGGTGCGGGCCCGCATCTACGGCGGCCGTGGCGACGCGATTCTGCTGGAGAAGAAGATCAAGAACGGCGAGGGCTGCCGCAAGGAGCGGCTGCGCATCGACCGGCCGCTGTACGAGGCGCTCCGGACGGGCCAGGCCGAGCCCCTGCGTGAGACCGGTCAGCCCCTGCTGGAGGAGATCGCCTGGCAGATGGACAACCGGCTGCTCCGGCCGAAGGTGATCGTCGACTACGTCCGGGAGGCTTACATCCATCCGCAAGGCAACGTCCGGATTACCTTCGACAAGCAGCTGCGCAGCGGGCTGACCAATCTGGACCTCTTCCGCGAGGCGCCGCTGGTGCCGGCCCCGATCGATGGCCTGACGATCCTGGAGGTCAAATACGAGTCCTTCCTGCCCAGGCCCGTGCAGGACCTGCTCCAGGTGGACTCGCTCACCCGACAGTCGGCCACCAAATATGTACTCTGCCGTACGTTCTGCAAAACCCACGCCTGGGAGGATCAATAACCCATGAATCAAACCCTCAACTTCAGCGACCTGTTCAAGAAGAGCTTCCTGTCGACCGCCGGGCAGGAACTGACCCTGGGCCGCATTCTGATCACCCTGGGGCTGGCCTTCGCCCTCGGTCTCTTCCAGTACCTCTGCTACAAGCGCACCTTCCGCGGGGTACTCTACTCCCGCTCCTTCAACATCTCCCTGATCGCCATCACGATGATCACCTCGCTGGTGATCACGGCGGTAACCTCCAACGTGGTCCTCTCCCTCGGCATGGTCGGCGCCCTCTCCATTGTGCGCTTCCGGACCGCCGTGAAGGACCCGATGGATCTGGTCTTCCTGTTCTGGGCCTTTGCCGTGGGCATTGTGACTGGCGCCGGCCTCTACGTGCTGGCGGTTCTGGGCTCGGCGATCGTCGGGCTGGTGCTCTTCGCGCTGAGCCGGATGCCTGCGGGCGACGCTCCCTACCTGCTGGTGGTCAGTTCCAACGGCGAGACCGCCGATATGGCTGTCCATGCAGCCCTCACTGCTTCCAAGCAGCGCTTCAACCTGAAGTCGAAGACCATCTCCCCGAGCAGCGTGGAAGCGACCTACGAGGTCCGCCTGAGGGATGGCGCCAGCCAGCTGGTGAGTGAGGTTGCCGGAATCGCAGGCGTGGAAAACGCCGTCCTGATCACCTACAACGGTGATTACGTTGCGTAGCGTACACCGTTGGCTCGCCGGGGTCCTGACCGTGCTGCTGCTGTCCGCCGCGGGACGGTCAGAGGCTGCCTCGACAGCGTTTCCGAAGGACCAGGTGATCACCGTTGCGGTGACGATGGCGGAGGCCGACCTCGAACACCTGCTGGCCAACGCCACAGACGAGAAGGAGTACCCTGCGAGCGTTAGCTGGGACGGGCACTCGTTCACCGAGGTGGCCTTCCGCGCCAAGGGCAACTCCAGCCTCTCCTCCGTGGCCCGCAGCGACTCCAAGCGCTTCAGCTTCAAGCTGGACCTGGACCGCTACGTGGACGGACAACTGCTGGAGGGCATCGGCACCATCAACCTGAACAATAACTTCAGCGACCCGTCCTTTCTGCGGGAGTACTTGAGCTATGAGGCCTTCGCCTCCATGGGGCTCCCCACGCCGAAGATAACCTGGGTGCAGCTGAGCCTGAACGGCAAGCCGTGGGGTCTCTACCTGGCGGTGGAGCAGGTGGGGGCGCCCTTCCTGGCCCGCCACTTCGCCACCGGCACCGGGGACCTCTACAAGCCGGCCAGCCAGCAGGGCAAGGGCGCCGACCTTAAGTGGTACGGCAACTCCATGGAGAACTACACCGGAGTGGTCTACAAAACCAAAGATAAGACCACCGACCACAAGCCGCTCCTGGCGATGCTGGACGCCCTCAACAACGGCGGCGATTTGGAGAAGCACCTGAATGTGGACGCCATTCTCCGCTACTTCGCCACCTCCACAGTGCTTTCCAACTTCGACTCCTATCAGGGCTCCATGCTCCACAACTACTACCTGTACGAACAAGGCGGCCGCTTCTCGATCATCCCGTGGGACCTCAATATGTCCTTTGCCGGGTTCAACATGGGCGGCACCATCGACCAGATGATCGGTGTGAAGATCGATGAGCCCACCATGGGCCCACTCGCTGACCGCCCGCTGATTGTCAAGCTGCTGGCGGTCCCCGAGTACCTGGAGAGATACCACGGCTACATCCGGCAACTGGCCGACGGCTACCTGAACCCGGATCGGTTTGAGGCACGGGCCCGCGCGGTACAGGCGGTCATCGCCCCCTTCGTCAAGGCGGATCCGACCAAGTTCTACACCTACGATGAGTTCCGGCAGGGGCTCGACAAGGAGGTTCCGGCCGGCCAGACTGGCCAGCAGCCAGGGCAGCCTGGTCAGCGGCAGGGCCCCGGGGGACCGGGTTTCGGTGGCAGCCAGATCGGCCTGGTCACCTTCGTGAAGCAGCGTGTGGCCAACGTGCGACAGCAGCTAGACGGCAAGCTGCCCTCCAAGGGCGACGGCAGCGGCATGGGCGTGCGGGGCGGGCCCGGCGCCGGTGGGCCCGGTGGCAGAGCGCAGGGCGGCGCCAGCAGAGGGCAGCCTCCGAACGGAATGCAACCTCCGGGCGGGATGCAACCCCCAGCCACGATGCGGTCCACCCAGGCCATCCCGCTGGCGCTGTCGGGCGCCCTCCTGCTGGGTGCAATCCTACTCGTTTGGCGGCTGAAGCCCCGAATCTGAATCACAACAAGGGAGAGAAGACACGGTGAGCAAGGTGAATATGGCCCTGGCCAAACTGGCCATCGGGATTGTGAGCGCAGGAGCGATCGCCGGCATCGCCGGACGCTTCTCGGAGGCGGCCGATCAGGCGGAGGCTGCTAGTCCCGCCCCGCAGGCCGCCAGCAGTGTACCCCAGGTTGAAACGCCAAGCAGTAAGGGGGGAACCAGTACCAATGGCAGCGTACAGCCCCCCCGGCTCGCCCCGCCCCAGCAGCAGACTCAGCCCAGCGTCCCAGGGTCCAGTAGCTCAAGTACCACGGCTCCAGCCCGCCGGACCCGAACCAAGCACTCCTAGCGAGTCCTTTCGGGCCATGAACACCGACGTCTCGGTGGATGGCGCCGCCGGCCTGGAGCCCTGGTTCCGGGAGGTCGAGTCGACGCTGAGCCGGTTCGACCCGGACAGCGCCCTCTCCCGGCTTAACCGCTCCCAGGGGCGCTGGGTGATCGTGCCGCCCCTGTTGCTTACAGCCATCCAGCAGGCACTGACTGCCGCCGAGCGCACCCGGGGCGTCTTCGACCCCACCCTGCTGGACGCCCTCGAGGCCGCCGGGTACAGCCGGAGCTTCGAGCAGGGCCCCCAGGAGGTAGGGCGCCCCGCTCCCGCCGGGCGCTGGCGGGGAATCCGGGTCGTGCCGGATGCCAGCGCAGTCTGGCTTCCGCCCGGGGTCCGGCTGGACCTGGGCGGCATCGGCAAGGGCCTGGCGGTTGATGGCGCCGCCGCCGTCCTGACGCAGGCGCCCCGCTTCGTCGTGAACGCCGGCGGCGACCTGTTCGTGAAAAGCGCCCCCCTGGACCCGCCGGTGGAGGTGGAGGTCGCCGACCCCTTCCACCCCGACGCCACCCTCTTTACCTTCGGCATCTACGCCGGTGCCGTGGCCACATCGAGCACCCTGGGGCGCCGCTGGGGCCAGGACCGGCACCACATCATCGACCCGGCGACAGGGCGCCCGGCCAAATCCGGTATCGTAGCTGCCACCGTCGTGGCCGATCAGGCGGCCTGGGCCGAAGTGCTGGCCAAGGCCAGCATCATCCTGGGACCCAAATGGGGGCTCGCCCTGCTGATCGAGCACGGCTGCTCCGGTTTCCTCATCGATGAAGCGGGTACAATCATTCCAACCCCGGGCATGGAGGTGTATCTCCCTTGCTAAGCTGGACTCTCAGCCGCTCTTCCGGCCTGGTCGCCTACCTACTGCTGTGGGCGTCCGTCTGCCTGGGGCTGCTGCATTCTATGGGCGTCAAACGGCTCTCCACGCCGGCCGCCCGGATCGATCTGCACGAATTCCTGGCCCTTGCCGGCATCTACACCACGGTCTTCCACGGCGTGGTCCTGCTCTGGAACCAGCACGCATCCTTCACCTGGGGAGGGCTGCTGATCCCCTTCGCCAGCGAGTATGAGCCCTTCTTTGTGGGCATCGGCACCGTCTCGTTCTATTTGGCCCTCCTGGCCTCCATCACCACCTACGTCCGCAAATACATGAGCGCCACCCTCTGGCGGACCATCCACCAGTTCAGCCTGGTCGGGTTCACCATGGCGCTCGTTCACGGGGTTTTCCTCGGCCCCGATACCCAAATCACGGGGATTTGGTTAATGTATGTAGTAACAGCTGTGAGCGTGGCGGCCCTGGTGGCGGCGCGCATTTTCAAGGGGGTGTTCAGCCCTGCGGATTCTGCTCGTCGAGGATGATCTGCGGCTGGCCCGATCGGTGGTGCGGGGGCTGCAAGAAGAGGGGTACACGGTTGACCACGCCCCGGACGGCAAGGAGGCGCAGCTCCTGATGGACCTGCGCCCCTACCAGCTGGTGATCCTGGACCGCATGGTGCCGGGCATCTCCGGGGATCAACTCCTGGCGGGCTGGAGGCGCAAGGAGATTGGCACGCCCGTGCTGATGCTGACCGCCCTGGACGCCGTGGCCGACCGGGTGACCGGCCTGCGGGCCGGCGCCGATGACTACCTGGTGAAGCCCTTCGCCTTCGACGAACTGCTCGCCCGCCTGGAGGCCCTGTCCCGGCGGGCCGGGGGCGGCCGGGCGGATGGCGCCGTGCTGCGGGCCGGCGAGCTGACGCTCGACACCCAGACCAGCCGCCTCGCCGCGGGCGACAAGGTCGTTGAACTGAGCGCCACCGAGATGCGGCTGATGTCACTCTTCCTCCGCCACCCGGGCCAGATCCTGACCCGGTCGGCCCTGGTGCACGCCTGCTGGCAGGAGCCTGAGAACATCACGGACAACGCCGTGGAAGCCCAGGTGAAGAACCTGCGTAAGCGAGTCGCCGTCGTTTCAGACCGCCAGTACATCCAGACCCGGCGAGGGCTGGGCTACATTCTGGAGGCGAACCCGTGAAAATATGGCGCACAAGCCTTCCAGCCCGGGTGGCGATCACCACCTCGGGCCTGCTTAGCCTCCTCCTCTTCCTGTTTACCGCCTCAGCCTACGGCTTGACGGCGGTCTTGCTGCGTGAGGGCGTCGATATGGCCCTGCGGGCAGCCGTGCCGATGCAGAGCCGCGGCGGGCCGGACATGCTGGAGCGGGCCCACGAGTTCGAGCGGCGGGACCCCGGCGCCCGGCTGGTGCAGGTAGTCGACCCCGATGGCAACGTGCAGTCAGGTTCGGGCGACCTGCCGGTGGACCCTGCGGCGCTGGAGGCTGCCCGGCAGCAGCGAACGGCCTTCTCCTCGGTCGCCCCGGCGGGGGAGCGGCGCCTCGCTGTCCGGAGCGGCCCGAGCTGGTGGCTGGCGATGACCCCCGTGAAGGGGGAGATTCGGGTCATCTACATGCCGACGGGCCCCCGGCGGGATGCCCACGTTCTCATGGTGGGCATGCCGCTGGGCATGATGGGTGACGTCCTGCCCCAGGTGCTGCGGGGGATGATCCTGCTCTCCCTGGTGGGCGTGGCCCTGTCGGGCGTGATCACCTGGCGCATGGCCGGGGAGACCTACCGGCCGCTGCGGCGGATCATGGACATCGCTGGGTCCGTGACCACCCGGACCCTGAATGTGCGGATCCCCGAGGGCTGGCACGACGAGACGCTGCAGCGCCTGACCACGGTGCTGAACGCCATGGTCGGCCGCCTCCAGGAATCCTTTGAGGCACAGGGGCGCTTCGTGGCATCCGCTGCGCATGAGCTGCGGGGGCCGCTGGCGGCCATGCGGGCCGAGCTGGAGGTAACCCTGCGCCGCACCCGCACCCCGGAGGAGTACGAGCAGGCCCTGGTCGGGGCGCTGGAGGAGACGGGGCGCCTGACCAGCCTGGCTGAGCATCTCTTGATTCTGGCCCGCTACGAGCGGGGCGCCGGCCTCAGCATGGAGCCGGACCTGCCCCTGGCGCCCCTGCTGGAGCGGGTGGGCTCGGAGGTCCGCCGCTCCACCGGCCAGGAGGTGCAGGTGTCGGCGCCCGCCGACCTGGCGGTGACCGGCGACCCGATCGCCCTGGAGCGGCTGGTGGCGAACCTGGCCCGCAACGGCGTGGAGGCGGGCGGCGCCCCGGTCGAGATCGAGGCCGGGCGCAACCAGGCCGGAGTCTGGATCGCCGTGCGCGACCATGGCCCCGGGATCGATCCCGAGGCGGTCCCGATGCTCTTTGAGCCGTTCTACCGGGCCGATGCGGCCCGCCGGCGCGACGCCGGTGTGGGCCTGGGGCTCTCGATCGTCAAGACCATCGTCGAGGCCCACGGCGGGCAGATCCAGGTCGACCCGGCCGCCCCGGGGGGCGGCGCCCGCTTTGTGGTCCAGTTGCCCGGTTAGTTTTGTGTAAGGCAGGATGATAGGGGGGCGCCGCGGCGAATAGAGAGGGCCAGGGGTGATCTGCATGATTCAGGACATCCTCCGCCCTGCCCAGCAGCTGCTGGCAATCCTCCACGACGGCGTCGCGGCGATCGACCAGAACGGCATCGTCGTCTATGTAAACGAAGCCAATACGCGGATCACGGGGCTGGCCGCGGATCGCTTGCTCGGGCGCCACGTCAACGATGTCGTGCCGGGCTCGCACCTGCCGGAGGTCCTGGCCACCGGGCGGGAGCTGATCGGCGTGCGCACCCGGGTGGGCGACCGCGAGGTGGTCTCCAACATCGTGCCGGTCTACCAGGACCGGCAGGTGGTGGGCGTCGTATCCGTCTTCCGGGATATCACCGAAGTACTGGCCCTGACCAGCCAACTCCAGGAGGCGCGCAACACCATCGACCTGCTGCGCTCCACCCTCAGCGGCACGCCGCACCTGGAGCAGGGCATCGTCGTTGGGCGGAGCCCCCTGGCCCACAAGCTCTTCACCACGGCCATCAAGGCTGCCACCGTCGACTCGCCGATCCTGATCGAGGGGGAGAGCGGGACCGGCAAGGAGGTGCTCGCCCGGCTGATCCACAGCCGCAGCGGGCGCCGGGAGCGGCCGCTGATCGCCGTCAACTGTGCAGCCATCCCCGGCAGCCTGCTGGAGAGCGAGCTCTTCGGCTACGAGGACGGGGCCTTCACCGGCGCCCGCCGGGGAGGGCGCCCGGGCCTGTTCGAGGTCGCCGACGGCGGCACCCTGTTCCTCGACGAGATCGGGGACATGGAGCTGAGCCTGCAGGCCAAGCTGCTGCGGGCGCTCCAGAGCGGCGAGATCCGCCGGGTCGGCGGGGAGCGCACCCGGCAGGTGAATGTGCGGATCATCTCCGCGACCAACCAGAACCTGCAGACCCGGGTCCGGGAGAAGCGGTTCCGGGAGGACCTGTACTACCGACTCCGGGTGATTCGGTTGGAGATGCCGCCCCTGCGGGTCCGCCGGGAGGATATTATGGATTTCCTGGAGCACGCTGTGGCGAAGATCTGCGCCCGGCTCGGGCGCCCGCCGGCCAGCTTCACCCCTGCCGCCCTGCGGGCACTGCTGGCCTACCCGTACCCCGGGAACATCCGGGAGCTGGAGAACCTGGTGGAGCAGGCCCTGGTCCTGGCCGAGCACGACCCGATCGATGTCGATGACCTCCCGCCTGACCTGGCGCCGGCGCCCGCCGTCTCTCACGTGGCGGCCAGCACGGCCTTGCAGTTCCCCACCCTCGAGGAGATGGAACGCTCCCTGCTGGAGGCTGGGATTCGCACCTTCGACTCCAAGACGGATCTCGCCCGGCACCTGGGGATGGGCCGGGCCACCCTTTACAGAAAGCTTGCCAAGTACGGATTAGACTAAGTGACATGGGGGGAACCGCTTGCCGATGCTCTCCAGGCGAAACTTGATCAAGGCCCTCGTCTCCGGGCTGGTGGCCGTGGCCGGCGGTACCGCCCTCTGGGAGGTGTGGCGTAGCCGGCGCAGCGCCGTGCCGCCCGCCGATGCCTATACCCCCGCCATCCTTCAGGGCGGCAAACCGCTCTTCTCGTTCTTCCTGCTCAGCGACATCCATCTCTCCACATCCAACGGGGACATGGAAGAGAAGCTCCGCCTGGCGCTGAACGATATCACTCACTTTGAGCTCCCGGTGGAGGCCCTGGTCCTCGGCGGCGACCTGGTCGACGGCGGCCGGGACGAGGAGTACCAGCTGCTGCGGAAGATCTTCGGGGAGTTCAAGCTGCCCCCCATGTACGGGAACATGGGCAACCACGAGTACTACGGCATCTGGTACGACGCCAAGGGCGAATGGTCTAAGGACACCGTGCCCAACGGCCAGACGGATGCCGGCGCCCGTGAGCGCTTCATGCGCTTCATGGGCCTCGACCGCCCTTACAGCGACGCCTGGGTGGGCGGGGTCCACCTGATCATGGTCTCGCAGGAGGCCTACGTGCAGGAGCGGCCCGAGGTCAGCGAGGGCGCCTGGTACTCGGACGAGCAACTCGCCTGGCTGAAGGAGACGCTCAAGCCCCACGCCGACGGCAAGCCGGCCTTCGTCTTCATCCACCAGCCCTTGCCGCCCGACGGGCAGGACGGCGGCGCGCACCGGGTGATCCGGAACAAGGAGTTCCGGGAGATTCTCAGGCCGTACCGCAACGTGTTCGTCCTGTCGGGCCACACGCACCGGAACTTCAACACCGACGGGCATTACGTGCGCGACACGACCTTCCACTGGATCACCAACGCCTCGGTCGGCCGCACTCGGGCCGCCGAAGGCAGCTGGAACCCCGCTCAGGGGCTCTATGTCCAGGTCCATGCGAACCGGGTGGTGTTGGTGGGCCGGGAGTTCAGCAACCGCTCCTGGATCAAGGCGGCGGAGTGGTCGCTGCCGATCGAGACATGATGGACCAGATATCGGTCTTCCGAATTCACCTGGACCAGCCGGAGCAGGTGGTCGCCCACCTGGCGCAGAGCCTGGCGCCCGATGAGCACGCCCGGGTCGAACGCTTCCGCTTCAAGCACCTTCGGCGCCGTTACACGGTGGCCCGGGGCGCCCTCCGTGCCATTCTCGGGCAGATGTTGAGCCTCCCCCCCGATGCGCTGGCCTTCACCTACGGCGAGCATGGCAAGCCGGCCCTGGTTTCCGAAGCGCTCAGCTTCAACCTCTCACACTCGGAGAGCTGGGCCCTCTGCGCCGTGGCCCGGCGCCGGGCCGTGGGCGTCGACCTGGAAGCCCTGCGGCCGCTCACCGACATGGAGGCCCTGGTGGCCCGGTTCTACTCGCCGCGCGAAGCCGATCTGCTACGCGCCCTGCCCCCCGACCAGCGAACCGCCGCCTTCTTCCGGGCCTGGTCCTGCAAAGAAGCCTACGTGAAGGCTACAGGGAAGGGGTTCTCGCTCTCCGCCCGGGAGGTGGAGGTAACGCTGCTCCCCCACGAGGAGCCCCGCCTGCTCTCGCCGGGCGGGGATCAGTGGCGGCTGGTTACTGTCGAGGCCATTCCCGGCTTCGCCGCCGCCCTCTGTGCGGAAGGCCATGACTGGACCCACCAGTTCCTTGACTGGCAGCCATAAAGGAAAAACGCCCGGGAAGCCTGCGCTTTCCGGGCGTTTTCTATGTCAAAGCAGCCGCTCCACCATCTTGTTCACAAAGGCAGCAAACTGCTCCACGTAAGCTTTGGCCGCCGCAGGGTCCTGGCCTTCGGGCC
Source organism: Symbiobacteriaceae bacterium (assembly GCA_050789255.1). Lineage (GTDB taxonomy): Bacteria > Bacillota > Sulfobacillia > Symbiobacteriales > Symbiobacteriaceae > JBOZRQ01. The sequence goes on along the minus strand of JBOZRQ010000006.1, from coordinate 68,508 downwards.
GGAAGTCGCGCAGGGAGAGGTACAGCTCGCCCCGATCGGTGGTAAGGATGCCCCAGACCCGATCGTGGGCGCCGCCCAGCCCCCGGGCGCTGACAAATCCCGTGGCAGAAGCCCCCGACGGGACCCGGCCCAGATTGGAGAAGACCTCCCGGCCCTTAATCCGGTCCCTGGTCCACCCGATTTGCTCGGTGGCCCAGTTCCCGATCGCCCGGAAGGGTGGCGGGGTGAGAACCATCACCTGCTGGGCACGGTAGGCGATGGTACGCCCCTGCTTGGTGGCGGTGTAATGCTTGTTCAGCCCCTGATTCAAGGCTCGCAGGTCTTCTCCGCCAACCGGTCGGATAATGGCCAGGTGAAGTCGCTGGCGCGGGTCGTCAGGGAACATATCCAGAGGCACGAGGAGGGTCGGCGGGGCCTCGCCCCGCTCCCGTGCAAACTTCCAGCGAGCTAGCATCAGGATATCGTTGACGGAGCAGCCATCCTTGCGGCTCAGAGCCACGAGGGGCTCCAGGGCGATGCTGGTCGTCTCGGCAGCGACCTCCCGCGGACCGGGCTTGGCAGCCCGAAAGAACTCGGGTCCCGCCTCCAGTCGCAGAGGTTTGGCCTCCACCGCCGCCGTGACCGCCTCCGGCGCCATGGCCACCCGGGTCATACACTCAGCGATTTGCAGCGCCCAGCGGGCGTCGAACACCACATGCGAAAAATCGAAGATCATGCCGGTCGTGGTGCGGATCAGCACCAGCGGGTGGTCGTTACAGCCCCGTCGGGCCTGGCGCCGAAGCTCACCGAGCGGAAGCGAGCCGTCGTGCAGGTCCCAGTTGATCAAAATGGGCGCCTTCTGCAGGTCGGCCAGGTTCGCTCGGGTCGCCTGCGGGAGCAGCCGCCGAAGCCGGCTCTGGCGGCCGCGGGGCGCCGCCGCCAGGGCGCCGTCCAGGGCGACCGCCTCACCGCCATCGAGCTCCGGCAGCACCGGCGCCGCCTCCTCCAGCGGAAGCAGGTAGTACTGCCCGCCCACCGTCAGAGCCACCTTCAGGTCGGTCGGGGCCACGGGAACGCGACGGTCCAGGAACGGCAGGGGATCCAGATACCGCTGGAGGCTGAGCTGCTCCAGAAAGCCGGGCAGCTCACGGGACCGCCGCAGGGCCTGGGCCTCGCCGGCGACCGCATACAGCCATGTCGCTCGCTGGCGGAAGGCCTCCTCCCGGTCGGCGGCGTAGGCCTCCAGGCTCTGCCCGGGCGCCGGCCAGGGCAGGCGCCAGCCGGGAACAGGGCGCCCGGCGGTCACCGGGAGGGTCTGCTCCTCCCACTCGCAGGCCAGGATCAGGTGGTGGTACTTCAGCATCTGCACGGCGCCGCGGACCCAGGCGGAAAGGGGCGCTCCCTCTGCCCCCCTGGTCTCAAGGGCAAAGCGGGCGCCGTCCTCCCGGAGCACCGTTTCGGTAAACCTCTGCCAGGTCAGCACCCTACTCACCACCCTTGAAGGTCAGGCCGCTCAACTTCAGGAAGGCCTGCCGCTCGCTGTCCCGCACATACCAGTCCCTGCCGTCCATTACCACGTCGGCCGCCTCCGACCGCAGGGCCGCCAGGTCGATTCGGCCAATGCGGAGCGACTCGGGCGCCCCGGGGCGCCCACCCAGCGCCCAGGCAGCCCGGAGGATGTTCTCCAGGTGGGCCGAGGGGAGCTGCACCGCCGGCAGGTGGGGCACCAGCCAGATGTCGCTCTCGGTGCAGGGGCGGACCTGGCCGACCAGGGCGCCGCTGCCGGCACGGCCCCATCGGGCCACGTCGAACACCTGCCCCCGCAGCTGCCAGGCACCAAGATCCAGGTCCACCGGCTCAACACGATCCACACCAGGCACCGTCCATAAACCACGATCCCCGTGGACCAACTGCATCCGGGCAACCATGCTCCCAGCTACAGCAAGCCCCACCGAGACGACCCAGTTGCCGTTCTCCCAGCGCCCTTCAGCCGCCTTCGTCAGGACCATCGCATCGGTCCCGGCAGGGAAGTGCAGGGCGCCCAGATTGACCTCCAGGTCGGTGATCGCCGCCAGGGGCAGGTCCTGCCAGCCTTCCGGCACCACCCACTCGCTGAGCGAGAGGGCGTACTCCAGCAGCAGGCTGACCGGCAGCGTGGGCCGCCCGGCCAGCAGCACATCGTCAATGGCGGATGTGGACCGCCGCTCCACGCGGCAGGTAGCCGCCACGGAGCGGAAGAGCTGGAACTGGGTCACCTCGCCCTTGTAGAAGACCTGCGAGTAGATCCGCTGAATGTCGGGCGCCTTGGCAATGGAGCTGGGCAGGAAGCCGTCGATCTGCATGGGGACCAGCGCCTTGCCCACCTTGCCCATATACATGCACTCGCCGGGTGTTCCCGCCAACAGGTCCCGCTGCCAGTTGTAGATGCCTTCCTCCACGTTGACGGCCGAGGCATACTTGAGCGCCGCCTTGAAGTTGGTGATCAGCCCGAGGTTCTCCCAGGTGGGCCAGCAGATCGTCTGCACCGGCAGAATGCCGGCTGCGTTGGCCCAGAAGCCCAGCCGCGCCAGCCCTTCGTTGCCGGCGGCGTAGTCGAGCTGGCCGATCATGCCGCCCCACCGGCCCGACAGAGAGCCGACGCTGCAGAAGAGCTTGAGCGGGCGCCCTGCCAGGGCTTGCGCCAGATTGGCAAAGCCGCCCACCTTGATGCGCACCGTCGCCAGGCAGGCATCCACCGCCTTTTTGTTTAGCCGGACGGTCTCCTCGATCCCGGCGTTGTGGATCACCCCGGTCAGCGATGACCCCAGCCGATCCACCAGCTCCGCCACCGACGCGGCGGAGTTGAAGTCACACGCCTCGTACTCGATGCACAGGCCGGCCGCCTGTGCCGAGGAGATGTGGGCGTAAAGCTCCCGTTGCGCCTTCATTGACTCCAGCTCACGCCGGACCCGGCCCACAGACTCCCCCGCCTCCCGGAGGCGTTCAAACTGATAGGCCTTGAAGGCCGCCTCGTCCAGGGTTAGCCAGGATTCACTGCCCTCGGGCAGCCGGCTGCGCCCGGTCACGATCACGCGGGCGCCAAAGTTGCCAGCCAGCGCCTTGGCCAGGGCGAAGCCGATGCCCCGGGCGCCGCCCGAGATCAGAATCGTGTCGGTTTCGTCCAGGGTGCGCACGGGCTGGGCCAGCGGCGCATGCTTGGCGTAAAGGCCATAGCGCACACCGCCCTGGTAGCCGACCTCGAAGACGCCCCAGTTGTACAGCTCGGCTGCGATGCGCTCGCCCATCTGCGGACGGTCGGCGGGGCTCAGGTCCACAACCCGCACGTGGCAGTTGGGGATCTCTCGGGGCAGGCTCTTGGCCAGCCCGGCCCAGATGCCGCCCAGGGGCTGCTCCACGTTGCGCCCGTCGTAGCCCATCTTGCCCCCCATCGTGGTGACGGGCAGGTAGAAGAGCCGTGTGCTGTCGGTCTCCTCGGCCCACTCTTCGTAGAAGGCCTGGAGCACCCGGACGGTGAGCCGGAAGGGCGCCTCCCAGGCGTTGGCCTGCTCCAGCGAGTAGGCGCCTTCCAGGTTCAGATCGATGATGCCGTCCAGCCGGCCAACCGCCGCCTTCAGGGCAGCCAGCGCCTCGTCCGAGTGGTCGCGGTCCAGCGTGAAGCAGAACGGCTCCACGCCATATCGGCCCAGCACCGCCGCCACCGCCTGGGCCGATTCGGCCACGCTACCGATGATCAGCACCCGGCGCCCGGCCAGGCGGTCGGGCCGGGGCTGAACCGGCGGCAGGGCGACGGGGGTCCATTGGAAGCGGAAGACGGGCAGCACGGAACCATCCGCCGGGTAGGTCACGGCCGGGGGGCCGATCTCCAGGGGCCGGGGCCTGTCTACGATCGTCATGGTCACCTAGCTCCTGGGTGTAATCCGAATGCGGAGCCCGCCGCGCGGGTGCATGGTCAGCGCCGTTTCGGGCAGAACCGGCCCGCCGGGGGCCAGTTCAATCCGGAAGGCCCGGGTCAGCGCCGCTGCGGAGAAGATCAGCTGCTGCATGGCATAGTGCATGCCGATGCAGTGGTGCGCCCCGCCCCCGAAGGGCATGTAGGCGTACTTATGGCGGCCCTTCTCCAGTTCCGGGCGGAACCGGTAGGGGTCGAAGACCTCCGGGTTCTCCCAGAACTCCGGATGCCGGTGGACCAGGTAGGGCGTCAGCATCATGATCGAGCGGGTCGGCACGTGGTACCCGGCGATCTCGTCATCTTGCGCCGGCTCCCGCGGGAAGAGCCAGGCCGGCGGATAGAGGCGCAGCGTCTCCATGATGGTCATCTTCGTGTAGGCCAACTGCGGGACGTCAGCGAGGGTGGGCGCCCTTCCGCCGAGCACCCGGTCCGCCTCGGCCCGCACCTGCTCCTGCACCTCCGGGTGCATCGCCAGCGTGTAGAGCAGCCAGGTCAGGGCCGCAGCGGTGGTGTCGTGCCCGGCGATCAGGGCGGTGAGCGTTTCGGCATGGACCTGGCCGGGGGTCAGGTTGCCGTTGGCCTCCTCCTTCAGCAGCAGGCTGACATAGTCGCCGCTGTGAACACCCTTCCGGTGCAGGTCGATGATGCGGGTAACGATGGCGTCAAAGAGCGCCCGAATCGTCTTGACCCGGCGGTAGTGCGGCGTCGGCACCCACTCGGGCAGCATCTCCGAAATGGTGCCGGTCTTCGTCACCTGGGTGATGACCGCGTAGTGGGCCGCGGGGATGATATCGGCGGCGTGCACGCTCAGGTCGATGCTAAAGAGGTTGCGGCCCAGCGTCCCGAGGACGTAGTAGACCATCTCGTCCGACGCCTCGATGACGCCACCCTGCTCGGCGATGGGATGCCACCGCTCGACCAGCTTCTGCGCCCCGTCGGCCATCACTTCGGTGTACTGGTGCAGCGCTTCGGGCCGGAAGGCGGGCTGGGCCAGGCGGCGGGTCTTGAGCCATTCGTCGCCGTAGCTGGTCAGCAGCCCGGCGCCCGTGTAGCGCTCGAATTTCTTGAAGAGCTGGCCCCGGTCGTAGTTCTGGTAGTTGTCGAGCAGAATGTGCTTCATGTAATCCGGATGGCCGGGCAGGAAGACCTGAATGGGACCGAACCGGAGCCGCACAAAGTCGCCGTACTCCCGCCAGACCCGGGTGAAGAGGGTGTAGGGGTCGGTGCGGTATGCGTGGAGGTCCCCCATCAGCCCCCGGGTGTTCGGCCCGGGGGCGGTTCTCGCTTTGGTCATCGTCATTGATTGGTCCTCCCTTGCTTGGTGCTTACGCACCAACACTCGGGCCCCGCATTACTTCCGCTCCTCCGGAGCGGTAAAGCTAGGCCTACACCTTGAGCAGGGCAGTTTGGCGGCGCAGCTCCTCCATCTGTTGGGGCGACACGAACTCGCCGGTGGTCCGGTGGAGATACCCGATCACCACGCCGCGCACATCCTTCATTTGCAGCAGCACCTGCCCGTCGGGGCGGACCGCCAGGAAGCGGTTGGACGCAGGCTTCTCCAGGTCGATATGGGCCGGGGTGGCGTAGAACTCCACCCCCTGGTAGCGCTGCGCCACCTGGCAGTCACTGCCCACTTCGTACAGGTCGATGCGGCGAATCGAGGCCGGGGCTGCGATGGGCAGGTAGTCGTTCTCGGTGGGCTCCAGCACGGCGACCCGGGCCAGACCGTCCAGCAGAATGCTGGGCACCAGGAAGTTCGAGAAGACCGGGTGGTCAGGCGCCACGTTCAGCTTGTAGGTCGCCCGCTTCCCCAGGGGATGGCGCCGGGTCTTCTCCGTCGACACGAACATATCGGTCAGGAGGACGGGCGCCGTCGGGAAGTGGTACGGGTCGGGCAGAAGCTCCTCGCCAGCCGCATCCCAGTGGACCCAGGTGGGGGCCACGGGCGCCGTCTCGCTCATGATCACCTTGATCTCGAAATGGAGCTTGTCGCGGGTCAGCACGGTGCCGTTGGGGGCGACCACATCGGTGGTGATGCGGATCTGCACCCGGGTCTGGCCCTCGCCCCGGTCGATGACCTTCGCGTGGATCTTCTTGGCGCTGGGCTTCGACTTGTCGTAGACCCGCAGGAAGTGGTGGAAGACCGCATCTTCAAAGGCGATCACATGCTGGCCGGGGAGCAGGGCGCTGGCGGCCTCGGCGGCCAGCTCGGGCACGAAGGTGCCGGGCAGGGTGGCGTAGCCGTTCACCACATGGTGCTGGAGATAGGCGTCCTTCTCCAGGTCGAAGACCCGCTCGAAGATCACCTCGTCGGCGGTGCGATGAAGCTCGCGGCCGAGGTAAAAGGTGCCGGCCTTCGGTCCTGTGGACGGTTTGGTCGTGAAGTATTCGGGGATCGCGGCGGTCACCGCGTTCCGCTCCGCCTCGCCCAGGTGGAAGGTGGCCGGCGCCCGATCCTTCAGCCGCAGCTCCCGGAGGAAGTGGGCCACCCCCTCCTCCGTCTCCATGCTGGTGAAGACGGCGCTCTTCTCCAGGAAGGCCCGGGTGACCGGGTTGGCGCCCATGCCCACCGTTTTCCAGAGCGTCCACCCGATGGTGAACTCCTGCTGCCCCTTGGCAGCGTGGGCGATCGCAGCGGTGGCCAGGAAGTCGTTGCCGGCGGCGTAGTCGGTTTCGCCCAGTTGGCCCGTGAGCCCGATGAAGGAGCCGAAGTTGCACCACATACGGGGCTGCTGGTCAGCAAAGGCATGCTTCAGGTTCAGGTAGCCGCTCAGCTTGATCTCCCGGATGGTCTGGAAGTCTTGCAGTGACTTGGCCGGAATCGAGGCCGACCGGTTGAGCCCGGCGGCGTTGATCAGCAGGTCGACCGGGCGCCCCGCCTCCTGGCGGATCTGGCGGACAGCAGCGGTCAGCGCCTCCCGGTCCAGCACGTTGCAGGCCAGGTAGCGGACCTTGCCCTTGCCCGAGTAGCGCTCCATCTCCTCGATGTTGCGTCGGGCCTGACGGGCCTCGGCCATGCGGTCGAACTCCTTGTTCAGCTGGCCGATCGACTTCTGGGGGTGGAGCGCCTTCTGCTCCTTGAGGTAGGCGGGCCGGCGGGCCGAGAACTCGGCGTCGGTGCCCTGGAAGACCTCGGCGGAATAACGGTCCAGATCGTTGCTGCCGATCAGGAACAGGTGGGCCCGGTACTCCCGGGCTACGGCCTTGAGCAGTTCGGCTGTAATTCCCCGGGCGCCCGCCGTGGCCACCACCACGGAGTCGGGCCGAAGGGGCGGCTCGGCGGCGAGTTCGCCGTCGCTCTGGAGGACGAGCTGGGTCTTTCGGACCCCGCCCTCGTAGAGCACGTAGGGCAGCATCTGCTTGTAGCTGCTCTCCAACTCGGCCAGCCGGAAGCCTGCCGTGACGTCGGTGGTATCGGTGAAGATGGCAGCCGTGGTGCAGGCCGGCAGCTCCAGGGCGGCGCTCTTGAAGAGCCCGGTGTAGAGGCCGGTCATGGGATGGCCGGCCATGCCGGGGAAGAGGCCGATGAAGGACTTGAGCCCGTGAAACGACTGCTTCAGTGCCAGGAAGGTCAGGTCGTGCAGCCGGGTCAGGCTGGCCTCACTTAGCGTGGTAAGCACCCGCAGGTGGGGCCGGGCCTCTATGGTGGCGGGGTCGGTCTCCGGGGTGATGATCAGGGCGCCCCGGGTGTCCAGCGGCAGCAGGTCGGGCCGGTCGGTGACGACCGCCGTCTCGGCGCTCAGGAAGGGAACGGCGGGGCGGACCGCCTGGCCGGCCACCGGGGCCAGGTAGGACTCGTAGCGCTCCACCTGGTGCTTGGTGGGCTCGGGCTGGACACCGGGGCGGGTCAGGCTGAGGGTCAGGGTCTCGGCCTCGGTCCGGCAAGCGACCGTCGCCTCAGGCTGGGGGCTCACGAGCGCTTTCAGCAGGCCCAGGGCGCCCTCGGCACCCATATAGGTCCGGCTGGCGGCGCCCACGCCGCAGGCGATCTGGGCTCCGGCGCCGGCGCCCTCGTCCAGGAAGCCCAGCACGGGCAGCCCGGCCGCCTTGGCGGTGGACTCGGTGACCAGGGCGAAGAGGAAGCAGCCCTCGCCAATCTCCACGCCGCTCTGCTTCAGGTGCTGGCGGATCGCCGCCAACGTCTCCGGGGTGGAGTTGCCGCTCACACCGCCGGTCAGGACCATCGACATCTCGCCCGACCGCAGGTAGCGGCAGGCCACCTCAACGGCGCTCACTGACGAAGCGAAGCCGGTATCCAGCGCCATGTTGGCGCCCTTCAGGTCGAAGTAGTTGGCCACGCGGGCCGGAATAACGTTAGGCATAATGCCGGGGAACGAGTCTTCGTTGGAGGCCGGCACCAGCCGCTGCACCTCCTGGCGCAGGCCCTTCAGGCCCTGCTCCAGCAGGGGCGAGCTGACCGAGCCCCGCAGCACCCGCTCGATGTCGTCCAGGTAGCAGCGGGTACCGTACAGGGTGGAGTGGCGGGTCAGGCCCATGTGGCCCAGCACCACGCCGGTCGTCTGGCGATGCTCCTCCCAGAACTTGCCGAGCTGGTCCCGCAGGTTGTGGGCGCACTCCAGGATCATCAGCTGGCAGCGGTCGATGGTTCGCACGGTCTTGGGCGGCATCTTCACCTTTTGGAAGGAGGGCGACGGGTAGAACTCGCCAAAGGAGGCCAGGGGCGCCTTGCCCTCGCCGGTCAGCCACCGGGTCACCTCGCCGCTGTTCTCCAGGCCGGGCACATGGGCGGCCCAGCCGACCACGGCGATGCGCTCGCCGTAGGCCCGCTCCGGCGCCGGGGCCGGATCCTGCATGGCGCTGGGCCGGTACTCCTCCACCACCACGTGGGCGTTGGTGCCGCCGAAGCCGAAGCCGGAGACGGCTGCCGCCCGGGGCGACTCGGGCCGGGGCGACCAGGGAATCGGCTCCTTGGGAATCGTCAGGTTGGAGCCCTCCATCTTGAAGAGCTCAGGGGTGCTGTCGAAGTGGTGCTGGGGCGGGATGATGCCGTGGCGCAGCGCCAGCAGCACCTGGATTAGGCTGGCGACGCCAGCCGCCCAGCCGGTATGCCCGATCAGCGACTTGTTGGAGGTAACGGCGATCGGATGGTCAGCCTTCAGCCGCTCCCGCAGGGCGGTGAACTCGGTCAGGTCGCCGGCCGGGGTGCCGGTGGCGTGGGCCACCACCCAGTCGACCCGGTCCAGGTCGACCGCCGGCTGCGCCAGCGCCCGGTCGATGGCGATTCCCTGGCCGTCGGGGCTGGGGGCGTAGATCGCCCGGCCCTTGCCGTCCGAGGAGGTGCCCATGCCCCGGATGATGCCGAGGATCTGGTCGCCATCCTTCAGCGCCCGCTTCAGTTTCTTCAGCACCACCACGCCGGAGCCGTCGGAGAAGAGAACGCCGTCGGCCTGCTTGTCGAGGGGGCGCACCTGCCCGCTGGTGGAGAGGCCATGCAGCTTGGCAAAGAGGACCGAGCTGCGGGGACCCAGGGCGAAGGAGCCACCGCAGACGGCAATGTCGTGCTTGCCGGTCAGCAGCCCCTTGATGCCGATATCGATCGCGTAGAGTGAGGAGGAGCAGGCGGTGTCAACCATGAGCAGCTCGGTTTGCTCGGGCAGCACGCCCTGCATCGCCTTGCGGCCCACCTGGTGGGGCAGCAGGTCGGAGGGGTTGAAGGCGCCCCGCCAGTACTCCTGCTCAAGGGCGGCCTTGGCCTGCTTCAGGAACTCGTCGCTACCGGGGGCGCCGGCCAGCGTGGACTCCAGGTGATGCATCGTGCTGGCGATCACCATGGACTCTTCGAGGTGCTGGTTGCCGTCGGGGGTATAGCCAACAACGAAGGAGTACCGGTCGGCCTGCTTCCGCTTCACGCCCTCCAGCGCCTGATAAAGCGAGTGGCGCAGCCACAGGGTGGTCAGCTCGGTGTTGCGCTCGTCCACGCCCGCCTCGCCGGCCAGGTCGGAGGCAGGCTTGAAGTCGGTGATGAAGCCCGAGGTATTCTGGTAGGTCTTGTCCTCGGCGTTGGAGTCGGGCGAGTAGAAGGAGCGGTTCTCCCAGCGCTCGCGGGGCACGTAGCGCAGTAGCTCGGGGCCGTCGGTCAGGACCTGCCAGAACTCGTCGGGGCTATTGGCGCCGGGCACCACCATGCCCATACCGACCACTGCGATTTCTTCACCGTTATCCTCTTCGTCGGTGGCCTTCGGTGCCTCAGCCTCAAGCACCGGTGCTTCCGCCTTGACCGTCCGGGGCGAGAGGATCGAGCCGCCCAGCGACATGCCGCCGTCCGCCAGGATCATCTGGCCCGTGATATACCGGGACTGGTCAGAGGCAAGGAAGAGCACCAGGTCGGCCAGCTCCTGCTCGGTCCCGATGCGGCCCAGCGGCGTGGCAGCGATGATGTTCCGGCGCATCTCCTCGTACTTGGGGAAGCGGCGCCCGACCTCATTCTCCAGCAGGCCGGCCGACGCCGTGTTCACCCGGATGTTCTGCGGGCCGAACTCGTAGGCCAGGTAGCGGGTCAGGGACTCCACCGCCGCCTTGGAGGTGCCGACGGTCACGTAGTCAGCCGCGACCTGCACCGCTCCGATGGAGGAGAGGTTGACGATCACGCCGCCGCCCCGGCGCTCCATGAGCCGGGCGGCACGGCGGGCGCACCAGAAGCTGCCCTTCAGGTTGGTGTCGAGGGACCGGTCAAACGTAGCCTCATCCACGTCGTCGAACGTGGTAAAGGAGCCCGAAGCGGCGTTGTTGATCAGAATATCCAGGTACCCGTACTCGTCCTCGATCTGGTCGAACATGCGGTCCACCTGGGCTTCCAGCGCCACCGATGCCCGGATGATGTCGACCCGGGCGCCCAGCGCCTCGAGCTCGGCCTTGGTCTGCTTTGCCGCGTCCAGCGAGTGAAAGAAATTGATCAGCACGTGGGCGCCCCGCTCGGCCAGGAGGGTGGCAATCACCTTGCCAACCCCCTTGGCCCCGCCCGTTACCAGCGCCAGTTTCCCTTGCAGGTCTTTCATGCTCTGCTCCTATCGGCGAACCGGCATGGTCGCGTAGACGAAGTCGACAATCGCGCCCATGGTCGGGTAGTTGCTCATGCGGAAGTCAGCCGGGTGGGGCGGCAGGTTGTACTTGTCGCTCACCTGGGCCATCAGTTCGGTCTGCTTGACCGAGTCGATGCCCAGTTCGGCCTCCAGGGCGACATCCTCCGTAAAGACCTCCACCGGGTACTCCAGGGCCGTGGCGTAGTAGTTGGCCAGTTCCCGGAAGAGCTGCTCCCGGTCGCCGGCTCCGCCGTGCGCTGCCGGTGTGGCTGCCTGCGTTGCGACCGGCGCCGAGGAAGGCAGGTGCTCGCAGACAAAGGCGGCGATGTGGCCCAGGGTCGGGTAGTTGCTCATGCGGAAGTCGGCCGGGTGGGGCGGCAGGTTGTACTTGTCGCTGACCCGGGCCATCATTTCGGTCTGCTTGACGGAGTCCACGCCCAGTTCGGCCTCCAGCGCCACATCGGCCGTGAACACCTCCTGGGGATACTCCAGGGCGGTGGCGTACAGCTCGGCCAGTTCAGCGAGGATCTGTTCCTTGCTGGTGGCAGCCGCCGGCGCCGGGAGGGGCGCAGGCTGAACCGGCTCGACCACCACGGGGACCGCCTCGGCTACCGGGGCCGCCTGCGCAGTGATCGCTGTCTCAGACCCCGTGCCGCCCCGACTGTAGACGAACGTCTCCATCTCCAGGCGGATATAGTTCATGATCGACGGCCCGTGCGAGGCCCAGAACTCCTGGAAGAGGGGGCTGCCACCGACATCCCCTGCCGTGAAGATCGCACCCTTCTCGTTCAGGAGCTTGATCGCATTCTCAAAGGAAGCACGCTCGCCCACAACGGGATCCAGGGTCGTAACCACAGTGACATCATCCTTGCCCACCAGAATGGTCCGAGCCAGTTTTACCAGGGTATCGAGAGCGCCGGACTCCACAAAGACGTCAATCCCATCCAGGTGGAGCTGGCGCACGGCCGGTGCGAAGTTGATCGGCATCACCAGGTGCTCCGCCAGGCACTTGCCCAGGTCATCGTCGGCGCCGTAGTAGCGGCCGAGAATCGGGGAGTACACCGGGACCCGCAGCGCCGTGTGGGGAATCGCCCGGAGGCGGCCCGCAAAGTCAGCGACGGCGCCCTGCAGCAGGGGGCTGTGGAACGGATAAGGCGAGTTGAGGATCACGGCGGAGAGCTTCAGGGTGCGGGCCATTTCGTGCAGCACCGCCACCACCGACTTCGGCCCGGAGATCAGGATCTGCCGGGTGTGGTTCTCACCCGAAATCACCGTTTGGGCGTTGCGGACCACCGAGACCAGCTGCTCCGCTTGCTCCCGGTCGGTGCCCAGCGCCAGCATGGCGCCGTCCACCTCGCCCAGGCGGCTCAACGCGGCAATCCGGTGACAGACGATCTCCGCGCCCTGCCGAACCGAGTAGGCCCCGCCGCAGACCAGGGCAGCGATTTCACCAAAGCTGTGGCCCATGAGGACGCCGGGCTGAAGCCCCTTCCTCTCCAGCAGGCGGTAGGCGGAGACCGCCACCCCGTACAGGGCCAACTGGGCCACGTCCGGGTGGTCACGCAGCAACTCCTTGATATCCGGCTTCCGGGGCGAGAAGATCACTTCCGAGACCGAGCGGCCCAACCGATGACGTGCCACCATGTCGATATCTGCAAAGACGGCCTTGATTTCGGGGTGATTTGGGGCCAGGTCGTGCAGGGCGCCCCCATAATAGGCACCCTGACCGGGAAACAGGACAGCAACCTTTCCGCTCACGCGCTCCACTCCTCGGCTCTTTCTCTGTTTGACAATAAGAACACGCGATCCCATGATGGCTCCACGTCGGAGGCCGCAGCCAGCAGGCTAAGCGCCACGCCAGCGGCGCCTCGCAGAAGGCCCGGCTTCTGCGGGTCAGGCATCCCCATGGCCAGGGTCTGTTCCACCCAGAACCGGGCCGCAAGCCGCAGTTCCTCGTCGCCGGTCACCTGGTACATGCGGTTGAACTGATGTGCCAGGCCGGCGCTTCCATGGCAGAAGCCGGAATCGGTGACGCCGGACTCGAAGGGCGGCCGGATGGCCGCCTGGCGGGCGATCGCCAGCGCTCGCCGCTCCATGCGCTCATCCCGCGTGGCCCTGGCCGCAACAAGCAGCGCTGAAGCCACGCCGGGGTCACCGTGGCACCAGGCGGCCCTGGCAGGCCTGCGGGCCACATCGGGGTCTGACCAGGCCGGGAAGCTGGAGGTGGAGTCGTAGAGTCGCTGGCTCCGCAGCCACTCCACAGCGTCGTTCAGCAGGAGGCGGCTCTTCTCTTCCGTCACACCCGTGGCGGCAGTGCATCCCAGTAGTCCGATCACACCAGAAGCGCCGTGTGCCAGCCCCAGGTCGTGGCATCCGTCGGGCGCCAACACCCGGAGGCGTTCAGGCAGGTGGCAGGCGGCCGTCCGCCAGGCGGCGCCCTCATGGCCCCGCTCGGCCAGTTCAGCCAGCCGATCGATCACTTGCTCCAGGCACCTGGCGGCCGCCTCGTCTGGGAGGCGCTCAAGCAGGTAAAGCCCCCAACCTACCAGCCCATCCGAAAGGCCGTAGGGCCCCTGCCAAGGCGATCGACTGACTCTCTCCTGCACCGCTCGGTCGACCTGTTCGGTAAAGGCGACGGCCGCCTGACTCGGGTCGCCCAGGTGGGCGGCCGCCCAGGCCACGCCCGGAGCGCCCCGGAACAGCGACGGACTGGTCGGCAGACCTTGCAGCGTCTCCATCGCCTCCGCCAAATAAGAAAAGGCCCGGTCGCTGCACCACCGGCCTTCGCCAGCCCGGTCGAGATAGGCGAAGAGCACCGCCAGACCTGCACTCCCGCTCGCCAGGGTGGGATCTTGGACCAACACCCCTGGCTGCGGGGCGGCGGCAGCAATCTGCCTGATCAACTGCATTGCCCGGTCCCGGAGCGCTCCGGACAGAATCGGTCTCCACTGCATCAACTGTCACCGCCGTCTTACTAGCTCACCGTCGGTCGCCGGGGGCTGTTCTGATTCAACTTTAACAACGCCAAAGTCTCACTTCTATTCGTAGAACTACGGCGATTGGTACGAACCGGCCGGATTGGCTGCGGCCGTAGGCGTGGGAGGCGCACATAAAAAAGGACTACGGGTTTTCCCGTAGTCCTCTGCGTATGGCTGGCCTAGTCGCTCACGAGCCCCCGCCGCACCGCCCACGCCACCAGCGCCGAGCGGTTTGGCACGTTCAGCTTGTGCCGAATGTTCTCCTCATGCTTCTCAATGGTGCGGTGGCTCAGGAAAAGCCGTTCCCCGATCTCCCGGGTGGTCAGCCCCTTCGCACTCATTCGAACGATTTGCAGCTCTCGCGGCGTCAGCAGCTCGGTCCCCGGCTCCAGCGATTCCGCAGGCGACGCCGGCTGCTCCTGGTGGGTTGGATCCGGCGCCTGCCCTGCCGTGCAGGCCAGATCCAACAACTGCTCCAGCGTTAGGCGGCTCCCTGCCTCCATGGCGGTCGCGGCCTCTTGCTCGCCCATCGCCCGGCGGGCCGGGCCGAGCCGCTCCTCCATGTCAGCCGTGCGGAGCGGCGAGAGCGGTGCGTTGATCCGCCGCCGCAGGGCTGCCGCGCCGCCCGCGAGCCGCATCGCCTGGACGAGTTCACCCTCGGCAGCCAGCAGCCAGGCGAAGTTCTCCAGGGAGCCCGCTATGTTGACCAGGTCGCCAAGCACCTGCTGAATTCGGATCGACTCTCTTTGCAGCGCCCGGCAGGCGGCGTAGTCGCCCATATGGAAGGCCACGCCGCCAAGGCCGTCCAGCGCCAGTGCCAATAGCCGCCTATCGCCCAACTCCCGTGCGATGGCTGCTGCGGCCTCAAACTGGCTTTGCGCCGCCTGGTAGCCCCGCTGCCGGATGGAGATGAGCCCCAGATAGTAGCTGGACATGGCGATTCCGGCCTGATCCCCCAGGCGGCGCTGGATTTCCAGGCTCTGCTCATGGAACCGGCGGGCGGCGGGGAGGTCCCCACGCTCATAGTAGACGGTGCCCAGGTTGTTCAGGGTCCAGGACTCGCGGACGCTCTGCCCGGACTCCCGGTTCAGGATCAGCGCCTCCTCCAGACAGGCCAGCGCCTCATCGAGTCGGACTTCGACCCGCAGACCGACCCCTAGGTTGTTCAGCACCCGGGCCGATTCATCCCGGTTGCCCTGCTCCCGGAAAATCGTCAGGCTCTGTCGGTAAGCGATCTCGGCCTCCCTCAGTTCCCCCAGGTAGAAGCAGAGCGCACCCATCCCGTTGAGGAGCTGCCCGTGGGCCTGCCGGTCGGAGCCGGTCCCCTGCGGGGCTGCAGCCAGCCACTTCATGCGCTCCAGGTTCTCCGTGATCTGCCCGCGCAAGTACCAGTAGCGCCAGATCGCTCCGCAGATCCGCTTTGCTTCATCCAGGGCGCCCTGCTCCATGGCCCACTTCACGGCCTCGCGCAGGTTGCCATTCTCCAGGGCCAGCCGGTCGAGCCAGAGCGCCCGATCTTGCCGCCCCAGTTCGGCCTCGGCCTGGAGGGCGAAGCTGACATACCAGGTCAGATGCGCCCTGCTTACCGCCTCTTCCTCCCCGGCCTCGCGCAACCGCTCCAAGGCATACTGACGCATGGTGTCCAGCAACCGGAACCGCTTCTCGCCCAGATGCTCCTCCGACAGGACCAGCGACTTGTCGACCAACTGGGCCAGCAGGTCCAGCACCTCGAAGGGCTCCACGCCGCTGTGAGCGCAGACCGCCTCTGCCGCCTCCAGGGAGAAGCTACCTGCAAAGACCGACAGCCGGCGCCAGAGGAGCCGCTCCTGCAGGGTCAGCAGATCGTGGCTCCAGTCGATGGCGGCGCGCATCGTCTGATGGCGGGGCAGGGTTGAGCGCAGCCCGGAGGTGAGCAGGCGCAGCCGGTCATCCAGCCGTTCGGCGATCTGCTCCACCGAGAGCACCCGGATACGGGCGGCCGCCAGCTCCAGGGCCAGCGGTACGCCATCCAGCCGGCGGCAGACCGTGCTGAGCGCCGCCACATTTTGCATGGTCACCGCAAAGGATGGGTTGACCGCCCTGGCTCGGTCTATGAAGAAACGAACCGCCTCGCAGCGGCTGACCGCCTCCACCGACAGCTCCTCGTCGGAGTCGGGCACGGCCAGCGGGGGCGTGGCCCAGGCCGTCTCGCCGGCAATGCCCAGGGGCTCTCGGCTGGTGGCCAGGATATGCACCTGCGGGCACTCGATCAGCAGCGTACTGGCGAGGCGGGCGCAGTGAACGATCAGATGCTCACAGTTGTCGAGGAGCAGCAGCATTCGCCGGTTCTGCAGGGCGGCGCAGAGCGTGTCCGCCAGGGGCCGCCCCGGCTCCTCCCGGACCTTGAGGACCGCGGCGACGGCCTGCAAGACCTGGGCGCCGTCCGTCAGGTTGGTCAGGTCGACCAGCCAGGCGCCGTCGGGGAACTGGTCGAGCAGGTAGGCCGCCACCTGCAGCGACATGCGGGTCTTGCCGTTGCCGCCCGGCCCCGTAATCGTCACCAACCGGGAGTGACAGACGTGCTGCGTCAAACTCGCGAAGGCCTGCTGCCGCCCCATAAAGCTGGTCACCTGAACCGGGATATTGTGCGGCAGCGAATCCAGCGAGAGGGGCCCGGGAAAGACGGGCATCCCCTGCGCCAGCCGGAGCTGCACCACCCGCACGGTGGTGTGCAGGTCCCGCAGGCGATGCGTGCCCAGGGGCTCCAACTCCAGACCTGGCGGCAGCGATTGCTCAACGAGCGCCGCTGCATCAGCGGACAGGAGCGTCTGTCCACCGTGGGCGAGCGCGGCCAAGCCGGCGGACAGGTGGAGGGCCGACCCCGGCGCCCACGGGTCCTCGGGCTGGGCCGTCCCGCTGTGAATACCGACGCGAACCCGCACCGAAAGCGAGTGATCGCCCGGGCCCCAGGCCGTGACCGCAGCGATGGCGTCGGCCGGGCGGGCAAAGACGGCACAGAGGCCGTCGGCCTCGGCCCAGCCGAGAAGGGTCCCGCCATGTCTGCTCAACTCCGCCCCGACAGCGGGCGGAATTGCCACCGGGCTATGTCCCAGAAGGCTTCCAGGTCCGGCACGCACCACGACGTAGGTAGCATGACCCCCTGAGACCACGTGCGGCATCGCTGGTCACCTCCGACACGATGCGTAAAAATACTTAGGCATTAATACTTATCCATCTCCATGGTAGGCTCCTCCTCCCCGCCCCGGCCCCACGCTCTTTCTCAATGAAGTCGGGGGGAGGTGGAGCGCCACCTCCCCCCGACACCCCCCACGCCTCCGGCTTGCCCCGTCGCCGATCGTGGCGCACATGTCGCCACGACCGGCTCTGCTTCCGGTCGAGTATAGTTCTCTATACGGGAACGAAAGGGCCCGGTGGCAGGCCACCAGGCTCCAATGCATTCAGTCCCCAACTGGCACGCAGATCTCCTGACCGATCAGCAGGCCTTCTGGGTTGATGTTGGGGTTGGCCCGGATCAGCGACTCGATGCTGATGTTGCGCCGGCGGGCGATGCCAGCAAAGGTGTCGCCACGGCGGACGACGTAGCGGTCGGCGCCCTCGGGACAGCGGCGCACCGGGCGTGTGGCGACGGGGATGCAGATCACCTGACCGACGAAGAGGGCGTAGGGGTTGATGCCCGGGTTGCCCTCCTGCAGATCGGGCAGGGAGATGCCGAAGAACTGGGCGATCGCCCACAGGTTGTCGCCGGGTCGGATCGTATAGTAGTTGCCCTCGGGACAGGCCGGGTAGATCGGCTGCCTGGGCACGCAGATTACCTGACCGACCCGGAGCCGGTAAGGATCGGCCAGCGGGTTCGCGGAGATAATTGCCTCCACGGTGGTGCCGTAGCGGCGAGCGAGACTTGCGAAGGTGTCGCCCACGGAGATCACGTGGGGGATCGTGTTGGGCGGACACCGGCCGGGCTCAGGCAGAGGGACCAGCTCCTTCGCTTGGAGTTCTGGCCCATCTTATGCAAACCAGAGGACGCCCGGCGCGGTGGTATCTCAATTCGATACATCACGAGACAGTTGATGTATCAATTCGAGACGTAAACACCGGCAGACACAAGGAATTGCGGTGGCACGGGTCTTGCAGTAGCTGAGGTTGAACTCATGCTGCTGAGGAGGCGTCCTCTATGCCCAAGGGTGAACCGTTTAAGATCAAGATGGTCGAACCGATCCGGCTGATCTCCCGCGCCGAGCGCGAGGCGGCCATTCGGGCGGCCGGCTACAACGTCTTTGCACTCCGCTCCCGGGACGTCTACATCGACCTGCTCACCGACTCCGGCACCGGCGCCATGAGCCAGGAGCAGTGGGGCGCCCTCATGGTCGGCGACGAGGCCTACGCCGGTTCCAACAGCTACTACCGGCTGAAGGAGACCGTCACCGACATCACCGGCTACTCCTTCGTGATCCCGACCCACCAGGGGCGAGGCGCCGAGCAGTGCCTGTTCCCGCAGCTGATCACCCGCCCCGGTATGTACGCCCTCTCCAACATGTTCTTCGACACCACCCGCGCCCACGTGCAACTGGCCAAGGGGCGCCCTATCGACCTGGTGGTCCCCGAAGCGGAGGATACCACCACCTACCATCCCTTCAAGGGCAACATGGATACCGAGCGACTGGAGCAGTTCATCCGTGAGCACGGCGCGGAGAACATCGCCTGTATCGTGATGACCATTACCAACAACTCTGCCGGCGGGCAGCCCGTCTCCATGGCGAACATCCGGGAGACCAGCCGCATCGCCCGCAAGTACGGCATCCTCATGCTGTTTGACACCGCCCGCTACGCCGAGAACTGCCACTTCATTCGGGAGCGGGAGCCGGAGTATACAGGTGTGGCGCCCATTGAGATCGCCCGGGAGCTCTTCTCGTACGGCGACGGGCTTATGATGAGCGCCAAGAAGGACGCCCTGGTCAACATTGGCGGCCTGCTCGCCTTCCGCTCGGAGGAGCTCTACCAGATGGCCGGCGGCCTGGTGGTGCCCTACGAGGGCTTCCTGACCTACGGCGGCCTCGCTGGCCGCGACATCGAGGCGATGGCAGTGGGCCTGCGGGAGGCGCTGGAGCCGTCCTATCTCGCCCATCGAGTCGGGCAGGTGGCCTACCTGGGCCAGCTGCTTAAGGAGGCCGGGGTGCCCATTCAGGAGCCGGTGGGCGGCCATGCCGTCTTCGTGGATGCGAAGCGGTTCCTACCGCACATTCCGGCCGACCAGTTCCCCGGCCACGCCCTGGCGATCGAGGCCTACATCGAGGGCGGCATTCGCGGGGTGGAGGTCGGTTCGCTGATGATGGGCCGCGACCCCGAGACCGGCGAGCAGCTGGAGTCCCCCTTCGAGTTCCTGCGCCTGGCGATTCCCCGCCGGACCTACACCAGCCGCCATATGGAAGATGTGGCCGACGCCCTGATCGCTGTCTACAAGCGGTGCCACGAGGTGCGTGGGGTACGCTTCGCATGGGAGCCCAAGGTGCTCCGCCACTTTACCGCCAAGTTCGAGCTGGTGGACGCCCTTGCCACCGTCGGCGACGACTGATCTTACTTCCCGACATAGATCACGTACGTTGCTCCACTACTGGTACGGATAGGACCACGGGAGACATAGAGGGACGCCTGCTGGTCGCGGAAGGCGTCCACCGTGATTCCCACTGCAGTGGTGTAGTTTGATGCTACGATGGTGGCATCCCGGGCGCCGGACTCAGCGACATAGATCGGCACAGATTCAGATAAGGACCGCAGCATGGCGTTGGTTTCGCTGGTTACGCCTGTGCGCTCCAGGTGGGCGGCGACGGTGTCAAACACGGCCGCGTCCCAATCGCTTGGTGCGAACTTCATCCGGTAAGCGGCAAACAGTACCCCAGCCACGACCAATGCAACCGTCAAGCCCTTGATCCAGGTTTTCTTCACGATGGTCCTCCGTCCTAGTCGTTCGTTGGCACAAGGATTTGACGGCGGCGCTCAGCCTGCGGTTGCCTCCCAGTCCAGCAACAGCCATCCGGGCGTGTACTGGCGCTGCGTCTGGGCGTTCGACCGCAATGATGGAAAGTCCCGGGTTCCACGAGTTTTTCCGAGATGCCCAGTCAACTTGGAAGGATTTTCTAGTGGAATCACATGCACGAACGGGCTGATCGCCCCCTGAAGTCGATGTTTTGGGATTCAGAGGGGGCGTTTTGGCCCGGACCTAGCGAAAAACGGCGACGCCATGCCCCGATCGACCCTGATTTTCAGTGATTCCCCGAGAAATTCCCCACACGACCGGAGGTGACATGGGAATCTCCGGTGGAATCCCAGCGGTCCATTGGAGCCAAAGCGAAAGCCCTCCGTCCTTGCGGCGGAGGGCTTTCGCTTTAGGCGAGGGCCTTCTTGACCATCTGCATGTGGCCGTAGTGCTGGCCCTGATGGTGGGGCAGCAGGGAGAGCAGGAACTTGATGGTGACCTTGCGGTTCGGACCCATCTCGATCTCCCGGTCGAGGTCGGCCTCGGTCAGCTGGCCGAGGGTCTCCAGAAAGAGCCCGTGACCCTTCTCCAGCTTGGCGGTCAGGGACTCGGCGGTCTGGCCGGTGACGACGGGGAGGGTCTGGGTGCGGGGCAGGTTGAGCAGGAGCTCCGCGGCTACGTCGTCGGGCACCTTCCGCCCCTGGAAGCCGAAGCTGAGACGGCCCTCAAAGCCATAGGTGTGGATGATCAGCGTGGCGATGCTGTTGCTAAACCCGCTGGGGACGGCCTCCAACTGCTCGGGGGTCAGGTCCTTGATCAGGTCCTTCGCCTTAGTGACGCCGAATTCCAGCGCAGCAGCGATACCGGCAGCAAAACCAATCATTTCGCGATTCCTCCTTACAATAGGGTTCCAGGCATTTGGACGTGGGAACCCACGGGGAGGATTCTATCGGCTGGGCGCCCTGCTCAGAACTACGTGATGAGGGCGTCGGTGGGGTTGCCCCGGACCAGGTGGGTCAGCTTCCCCTTCCACAGCAGCCCGCCGGGCTGGAGCAGCGCGACGGGCACGACCACGGCGCCGTCCTTCCAGATCAGGGCCCAGTTCTTGCCCCGGGCGCCCGCCACCAGCGCCTCCCGGGTGGCCGGGTCGGGCCAGACATAGGCGCCCAGGTCGCCGGAGTCCAGCGCCTCGACCCGCAGGGGGCCGCCGTAGGCGAAGGCGGGCGCCCCCTCTTTCAGCTTGCCGTTGCCGACCGATTCCCGGAAGGCGAGGAGCGGGTCGTCCTCGGGTTTCTCGGGGAGGGCGCCCCATCGGGCTTCATCCAGGGCGCAGAGCCGGACCTCGCCGGCGGCGCCCAGCGGGTGGGTCGCGAGCCAGCGCAGGCGTCCTTCCATGGGCTGCCGGAGCCAGGTGTTCTTCGTGTCCAGGCTCGGCGGCTCCAGAAAGAGCACCTCGTCGGGCTGGGTGCCCCGGAGCTTGACGCAGGCCCAGACCTCGCCGCCGGCGGCCGCCAGGCGGGAGATTGGCAGCAGCCGGTCGGCCCGGGGCGCCCTACGCTCGGCAGCCCCGCCGGCGAGCGGCGCCCACGGGCCAGGCGGGACGGCGGCCGGCGCCAGGCGGGCCCGCAGCAGGCGCAGGGCCGCCATGGCCAGGGTGATCGCCGGGAGGACCTCGGCCGGGCTGGCAGCCTGGGCCACGCCGCGCAGTCGGGCGGCGAGTTCTGGCAGTCCGGCCTCCTCAAGCGCTGAAGCCTCCTGCCCGAAAGCCTCGGCCTCCCCGGCGGCCGTGCGCCACCCGGAGGAGAGGAGCCGCTCTAAGCGGTCTTCCAGGGTGCGGAGCCGTTCAGTTACGTCTTGCATGGCCGTCACCCCCTTGCTCCTGGTAGACGGGTCCATGGCTCCACCGCAGCGCTGGGCTGACCACCGACAGGCACCGAAGCTCCAGGCCGTGGGAGTCCAGCGTCAGCAGCCCGAACAGGGCGTACTCGCCCGGCTCAGGAAGCAGCCCCGGGAGCTCCTTGCTCCACTCGGGGGGCCAGATGAGGCGCAGGAACTGGCCGGTGGCGTCGATGGCGCCCGCCAGCGAGCCCTGGGTGACCAGGGCGCCGGGCCGGAAGAGCACCGGCACCTCGGCCACGCCGAACGGGGATACCAGCCGCTCTGACAGCTTCAGGCGCAACTCAGCTACCGTGGTCACAGCGCTAACTACCGCGCCCCGCACGTCGGCGGCGGAGAGCGGCGCCCGGCGGGCTTTGAGCAGTTTGATGCGCCGTGGCGCATCGCCCGGGTAAAGCCCGGCCTCCTCCACCACGATGCGCTGTCGGTAGCTCAGCTTCCCGCCGGAACCCAGGGCCACAGGGGTGATCAGCTTCTCGGCGAAGAGCTGGCCCGAGGCGATATCGATCAGATAGGAGGTTTCGATCCGGAACTCCCCGTCGTTCAGGCGGTGGAAGGCAAGCTCCATCAGGCTCAGCCCGCTCACGGGCTCCAGGTCGCCATCTCGCCAGGTCTTGCCGAGCAGTTCCTCGGCCAGGGACGGGTCCAGGGCGAGCCGGCCCTCCAGGTGGGCGCCCACCGCCGTCCGCGTCAGGTAGATGTCAGCCAGCAGGCGAGCGAACTCCCCGGGTTCGATCCCGGCTACCGCCGCCCGCTGGAGCAGCATGATCAGGTTGCCGAGCCGCCGCAGCTTCAAGGCCCGCACCAGCTCACCGGTGCCAGCGATCAGGCCCGCCTTGTCGGCGCCCAGGGTGACCAGGCCCCCGGCGGCCAGCTCCTCCAGCAGGCGGTCCACCGTCTCCAGGCCCGCCGACTGCTTCTCGGTCTTCTCCTCGTCAGCCGACTTGGACTTGGGCGCCCGGCTCTTCTTCTCCTTGGGCGCCGCCGCCGGCGCCTCGGGGACCGGGTCGGTCGGCACGAAGGCGTTCGGCTGGTTGAGCAGCGCCTCGCAGACCGCCACCACATGCTTGCAGTACTTGTTGCGGCGGTGTGCGGGGCAGGTGCATGTGACCTTGTGGTCCTCGCCGCCAAAGGCGATGGAGACTCGGTAATCCGTCGAGCCGCTCACCGAAGCGAAGGCGGTGGTGCCTGCGACGGCGCCCTGCTTGACCAGGCCCTTCTTCAGGTAGTCCCGACCGGCCACGTAGGAGGCATCGCCGGCGAGCTCCCGCAGGCGGGCGCCCAGGTCGGTCAGCGCCGGGTGCTCACTGGGTATGAACAGATCCGCCACCGACGATGCCTCCCTTCAGCGCCTGTTCCACCGCCTCCACCAGCTTGTCCGGCGTGGCCGCGAAGGTCGGAATCTCCAGCGAGGCCACCTTGCGGGCCAGGGACTTGTCGTAGGAGGCGGTGCCTTTGTCGTTGAGGGCCAGCACGCACATCACGTGGGTCCGGCTCTCCTTGAGCGAGGCCAGCTGCCGCAGCAGGGCGGTCTGGTCGCCCCCTTCGTAGAGGTCGGTGATCAGTAGGAAGATGGTCTTCTCGGGCTGCGACACCAGGGAGGCACCGTAGTGCACGGCCCGGGCGATATCGGTCCCGCCGCCCAGCTGCACCGAGAAGAGCACCTCCACCGGATCGGAGAGCTGCTCGCTCACATCGACGATGGACGTGTCAAAGAAGACCAGCCGGGTATCCAGCGCCGGCAGCGATGCAAAGACCGCTGCGATGATCGAAGAGTAGACCACCGACTCGCCCATGGAGCCGCTCTGGTCGACCAGCACGATTACCCGCCACTCGTGGAACTTGCGCTGGTTGGCGTAGAAGTAGACCCGCTCGGGGATGATGCGCCCCAGCTCCGGCCGGTAGTTCTTGAGGCCTGCCCGAATCGTGCGGCGGAAGTCGAGGTTGCGGGCGACCCGCATGGGGCTGTGGCGGTCGCGCCGGAGGGCGCCGAGCACCGCCTGCTTGGTCTTCTGCTCCAGCCGCTTCTGCAGCTCATCCACGATCGCCTTGATCACCTGGCGGGCGGTCTGGCGGGTCTGCTCGGGCATCATGTTCTTGAAGTTCAGGATTGTCGCCGCCAGGGCCACATCCTTCTCCAGGGTCTGGAGCGTCTCGGGCTCCAGCAGGAGCTGCTTCAGGCCCCGCTGCTCAATCGCATCCTTTTGAAGAAAGGAGACGACCGGCGTGGGGAAGTACCGGCGGATGTCGCCCAGCCAGGTGGGCAGGTAGGGCACGCTGGCGCCGAGGCCCGCACTGCGCTCCTCCCCGTACAGAAAGTCGAGCGCCCGGTCCATGCCGGCCAGGGTGGGATCGCCGCCCACGGCCCCGTCAGCCTCCTTCCAGAGCCCGGCAGCGGCGCCGGCGAGCCCCTCCGGCGGTTTGCCGAGCACCATGCGCCAGCGGAGCAGGGCCGCACGTGCCTCATCCGATGCCATAGCGATCCCTCCACTGCGCTAGAATGGCAGCCACGGCGGCATCCGCCTCCCGCAGCAGCTCCAGGTCCGTGTCGCTCACCTTCAGGGCCATGCCTGCCTCGCCGTACCCGAGGCCCAGGAGGGCGCCCAGCGTCTCGCCGAGGTAGGAGCGCTCGGCGGCGCTCAGGTTCCCCAGGCTCCGGCGAAGCACCGGGAGGAGCGGGCCCAACTGGTCAATCTCCAACTCCAACAGGAAGTCGGTCACGGCGGAAATCAGCGGCTTGTTGCGGACCAACGTCCCCCGATGCAGCGTGAAGAGCCCCGCCACGAGATGGGCGTTGGCCGTGGCGTCCGCCGCCCGTGAGAGCCAGAAGCGCAGGCGGGTCGCCAGCTCTCCCGGTTCCAGCTTGCCGCCCAGCTCCAGCAGCACCAAGCTGAGACCCCTGATCAGCGGATGTGCCCCCTCCATCTCTGCGACGCTGCCGACGCCGAACCAGAAGCCATCCAGATCGGCTGCCGCAGGGCTCCCCCGGCCGACCAGCTCGTAGAGCGGAGTGAGCGTGGTGGCGACCTCTTGGGCCGCTTCGTCCCCGCACACGGCTGCGGACGGCAGGTTGAGCACCGCCCGGGTGAAGAGCCGTGCAGCGAGGGCGCCCAACTCCGCCACGGGCAGCCGACGGGCGGCGCCGTAGTTGAGCAGTCCATCGAGGTGATAGGTGGAGCGGGCCAGGGCCGGAAAGCTGCTGCTGTCGGCGCTCAGCTCCTCGCAGCGCTCCATGCCCTGGGGGAAGAGGTCCGGCAGATCGCACAGGGCGATCTGGAGCAGGGCCTCGGTGCCTTCGTCGATCCGTGCCGCCTGCTGCAAGCGCTCCCCGGTGATGCGGCCGACCGCCTCGGCCAGGGTGGAGCCCCGGGCCGTCTGCTCGACGAGTCGGGCATCGGTGGCGGGGGACCACTGGGTCTCCCATTTCTCCCGCACCCGGCGGAGGTGCTCCAGGGGGTCCTGGGTCACGGCCCGGCCGCGCCCGCCCAGGCCGCTCTCCACCTGGGCGGCGAAGGGGATGGCCGCCACCCGGAGCCGGTGGAAGAAGACCGAGGTCTCAGCCTCTTTGGCTTCGACCATGTGGAGCAGAACGGGGCGGGGCGAATCGAGGATCGGCACGCTCAAGCGGCCTGCCGTCTCATAGAACTCCACCTGCAGGGGTGTCCGACCGATCTTCGGGGTGACCTTGCCCACGGCGTCGCCGATCAGGACGGCCCGCAAGGGGAGATCCACCGCAACCGGCTGGCCCTGCCCGAAGCAGGCCGTGGCGGCCTCGGCCACCTCCAGCACCCCGGGCGCCGGCTTGTCGCGCATGGCGGCGAGCACGGTGGCCAGGTTGTAGGCGTCGATGGTCTGGGCCAGGGAGGCGCTGAGGCCCTGCTGGCGCAGGCGCCCGGCCAAGGCGCTCAGGCTGACCCGGGCGGCGGTGGCGTAGTCGCCCTGCATCTCCCAGACCAGCTGGTAGAACCAGGGCGCCCGGTTGCCCGCCCCATACCCGGACTGCTCGCTCAGCCGGGGGTAGGAGTAGGGAATCAGCGTAACCTCCGCATCCTGCTCGGGCTTGGGGGCTTCGGCGGCGGCGCCCGCCTCCAGGATGGATGCGATCCGCTGGGCATGGGCGGCGCCGCAGACCAACATGATCTCTTCGGGTCGAATGCCGTCCGAAGCTAATGACTGAGCCGTCCACGCCATGTGCCGCTCCCGGACATCATCGCGGGCGTCGCGGCCGGAAAGCTCCCGGGCCTTGCCGCCGAAGTTGGTCAGCACCTCGATGTACTGCGGGCCGGCCTCCTGCTCGAAGGCGGTCTCCCAGAGTTCATCAAAGGAGTCGAATCCCGCTGCCTCGGCTAGCGCAGAGGCGAACTCGCCGTACTGCGACTCGGTGGTTTGCTCATCACGGGTAGCGAAGCTGTGCCCGACGGAAACATCGCAGAAGAGAAGCCGGGCGCCCACCTCCTGCCCGGCCTTAAGCGCGACATACTCGGGGGAGTAGGCGCAGAACGGGTAGTAGACCGCCCGCCCCTCGCCCCCGGGCAGGTAGCCGTAGATCGCCACCGGCGGTTCGGTGGCCGGGTCCAGCAGGAGCGGGATCAGCCGGGTGGCGTCGCACGGGCCTTCCACCAGCACCGCCTTGGGCCGCCGCTCCCGGATCAGCCGGGCCACCTGCAGGGATGCCGCCGGGGAGTGATGCCGAACCGGGAAGATCAGCATCGCCTTACCCTCCCAGCACGTCCTGCCCTGCCTTGTAGAACTCGCTCCACAGCCCTTCCTTGCGGGCCTTGACCACGGTCTCCAGGTACTCCTTGAGCACGCCCAGGTCGTCGGCGTTCTCCTTGGCGACAGCGCCGATCAGGCCTGTCATACAGTCGCGCACGGTGGGCACGCCGCTGCCGAAGAAGGAGCCCATCAGCGCCGAGCCGGAGACCACGGAGATCAGCTCCGCCGTGGACAGGACCGTGGATGGCGACTTCACCTTGGCCTTGCCGTCCAGGGTCTGGCCCCGGCGCAGTTCGGCGAAGACGGTGGTCAGCAGCCGCACCAGATCCCGCGGTAGCTCGGTCTGCTCCCGCAGGGCGAGGTCACCCAGCAGGTCGCGGCTCCGCTGCGCCACGATGGCAGCCTCCTGCTCCACGTCGGCGATCACCGGAATGGTGACGTAGTTGAAGCGGCGCTTGAGCGCCGAGGACATCTCGTTGACGCCCCGGTCCCGGGTATTTGCGGTGGCGATGATGGCAAAGCCCCGGTTGGCCGAGACCACCTCATCCAGTTCAGGGATGGCGACCTGCTTCTCGGAGAGGAGGGAGATCAGCGCGTCCTGCACCTCGGCGGCGCAGCGGGTCACCTCTTCAAAGCGGACGACCTGCCCCTTCTGCATGCCCCGCAGGACCGGGCTCTCTACCAAGGCCCGGCGGGAGGGTCCCTCGGCGATCAGCAGGGCGTAGTTCCAGGAGTACTTGATCTGCTCCTCGGTGGTGCCGGCGGTGCCCTGGATGATCAGCTGCGATGTCCCGGAGATAGCCGCCGCCAGGTGCTCGCTCAGCCAGCTCTTGGCGGTGCCGGGCTCGCCGGCCAGCATCAGCGCCCGGTCGGAGGCCAGGGTGGCGATGGCCACCTGCACCAGCCGGCGGTCCCCTACGAACTTCGGAGCGATGTTGAGCTCCTTGCTGCCCAGCAGAAAGGTCTCCACCATGCGGGGCGAGAGCTGCCAGCCCTGGGGGCGAGGCCAGCGGTCGTGCTCCCGCAAGGTATTCAGTTCGGCCTCACACCGGACTTCGGCGGGCTGACGGATCACGTCGTTGCTCATGTTCACTCGCTCCTTTCGTTCGCAGTCAGTGTCCGATTGATGGCGGCGGCCGCAGTGGCCAGATCGACATCCCGCATCACTTCGGAATAGATCAGGGCGCTAGCCTTCCGCTCCAGCCACACGTCGTCGCACGTGAGGATATCCATGGCGGGGTTGTAGGCGGCCCCGTCAGTGAACCAGAAGTTTGCGTACAGTCTCCCGGGGAGCCGTTTCATGATGCCGTGCTCGCCGTTCATCTGCCAGCCCCGGCGCTTGAGCTGCTCCACGCAGGTGCCGACCCGGACCTTGCGCCCGGCGAAGCGGGAGTCGTGCGCCTTCTCCCCGGCGGGGCGCCGGTAGACCTCCCGCAGCAACTGCGGGAAGGGCTGTGTGAGTCCAAGCGCCGCCACCCGCTCCTGCCAGGCGTGCAGCGTGCCGTTGTTCGCCAGTTGCAGGGGATGGGCGACCTGGACGGTCTCCGCCCGTTCCAGGTCCTGGGGGCCGGACGCCAGCAGCTCCACCGGCCGCCCATCCACCGAGCAGATCAGGACGAGACCGGGGATCATCGCCCGCCCAGCCGGGGTGGCGAAGCCCTGCATGAAGGTCTCCGGGCTCATCACCTCGCCGAGGGCCATGGCGGCCTCCAGGCGGCGGAGCACCCGGTCCCACTGGGTGGTGAGCATCTCCCGGGCCTCTTTGATCTCCTCGTACTCGGGCGCCTGGCGCACCGCCGGTGGCACCGATTTCAGGGTCTTTCCGTCGCGCTCCACCACCAGGGTGGCCTTCTCATCGGGCTTGATCCAGACCTCGTACTCCTCGATCTGCCAGCGGCGGGTGGAGGGGTCGACCTCGGCGGCGACCTGGGCCTCCATGGCCCACTCCAGCTGGGCGAGGTCCGCGAACCCGGCCGTTTCAGCGAGATTGGCCAGGCCCGCCTCGGCGGCCAGGCGCTCGCTGGCCTGCCGCTGGGAGCCGAACTGCTTGGCCTCCTTGGCGAAGCGCCGCAACGCCAGGTAGCGCTGGAGGATGTCGCCCTCGTCGGGCAGCAGGCCCAGCGCCCGCACCGCCTGCTTGTTGCGCTTGAGGAACTTGGCCTCCACGTCGGCGGCGTTCTGGCCCCGGACCGCCTCCAGGTAGAAGAGCCCGTCCCGGTAGAGCCCCTTGGCGACCGGGTGCTTGGTCAATTGCTTGTAGCGCTTCTCGCCCATTTGCTCCAGGGCTTCCACGGCGGCCTGCCGATCGGCGCCGCCGCCCTCCTCCTCCTCTTCCCCCTGCGAACCGTAGTCGAACGGCAGGCCCCCGTACCGCTTTAGCCACCTGGCGATCGCCCCGAACCCGGGCCAGTCGAGCACGGGCTCGGCGAGCGGCGCCCAGGACGGGGCGTAAAGGCTCGCTGTGATCAGGGCGGCAGGGTCAATCGCGGCCAATTCTGCGGCCCGCTCCTCGTCCCGGGGTGCCGGGGGCTTGATGCGGCGCAGCAGGGTAGCGGCCCAAGTCAGGGGGCTCTCGATCGGGTTGCCGTACCCCAGGTAGCGCTCGGTGGGCGGCTTCACCCCTGCGTGCTTCTCCAGGGCCCTGCATCCCGCCAGGAAGTGGTCCATACCCGCATAATCCTTGTACCAGACGAGGCCCTTGTAAACGGCGGGGTCTGGATCTCCACGGAGGGCCCGATCAATCAGGCGATTCATCGACGCCACGACGGCTTCTCGGTTGCTCATGGCCTTCGCTCCTCGATACCAGGTGTGGGCGAGAATGGGGAAGGAGTCCAGGAGTGCGTCGACCAGCGGCGTGTCGGCCGGGTTGGCGCCCAACTCCGGGAGCATCCGTTCCAGTAGCTTGCTGCAGGTATTCTGCCAGTCGCTGTGGAGGTCTCTGCTGGCCGGGTTTATCGCCTGGAAGTGCTGGACCGCACGTAGCACCAGTGCCCGGTAACGATTGTGCGGCGGGCTCTCCAGGCGATACGCGACCCCCGAGGCTGAGTAGATCGCCACCCGCTGCGAGGCGGTGTACTCTCCCTGGGCCGCGGCTTCCATCAGGGCTTCCAGGCGGGCAAACACCGCCTCGAGCGCCTCGGGAGCGGGCCGGTGCAATACCCAGAGCCGCAGCAGCCCCGTGGATTCCTCGGTGGGGGCGCGGTCAAGGAAGGCGCTTAACGCGAGCCGGTCGGCGTCGGGGTACTTGCCAAGGAGTTCTTGTTGGGCGCCCTGCCACCAGGCCGCGGACTTCTCCAGCGGCGCCGTCCCTAAGCGCTCGGCCTCAAGGAGCAGACGCGCCTGTGGCTGGTGCTCCCGGGCCAGCGCCGCAACCTCCTCGCCGAAGGCCCGGGTCTGGTCCGAGCCAAAGAGCCGCCCCAGTAGCGACCTCCAGTTCACAGCTTCCCCCTACTTTCTTCGCTTGTAGCTTAAGAAACCGTTTCGGTCGCGCTGCCGTGATCTCCTGTCGATACAGAAAGTTCGCAGGAAGCAACTCAGAAGGTGTCGAAGGGTGACGCCCGGAGGTGCGACCGTGGTAACATCACTGATCTTATTCCTCATCGCTCTAGGCTTCCGCGTCATCGACATCTTCGTCCTCCGGCTTGACGAACGCTGGGGGGAGATCCTCCTCTCCAAGTCGCTGGGCGTGCTGATGCTCCTCGCCTACCTGCGCATACGCAAGCGGCCTTTCTCCAGCCTGGGGTTTCATGCCCGGAGAATGGCCAGCGCGGTCACCATCTCTGCCGGTGGCACGGGGCTGTTGTTCTTGCTGGGCTACGGCATCCAGATGGCGTCGCTGAAAGCCGCAGGGGCCGCTCCTGTATTGGTCTTCGCCGCTGTGGATCCCAAAACCGGGATGGCCGGCAGCCTGGGCTTCGCCGCCTGGCTGGTGCTGGGCAACCTCATCAACTCCACCATGGAGGAGGGGCTGTTCCGGGGCGTGATTCTGCCCCGGTTCATGCAGCGCTTCTCCTTCGTTGGCGCCAACCTCTTGCAGGCCCTGCTCTTCGCCTCATGGCACTTGGTCTGGCCAGTGAAGCACTACTGGACCGGGACCACCACCCCGGGCGGCGCCCTCGCCGAGGCCGCCATGCTCTTCGTGGCGACCTTCATCAGCGGGTATGCCTACGGCTACTACTACCGCAAGACGGATAGCCTCTGGACCCCCTGGGTGGCCCACACGATCAACAACTCGGTCCTCAACCTGTTCCACATTCGCACGGCCGCCGGCCTCGACACAGATGTCTTCGTCATGCAGGCCATCGTCGTGCTGGGCCTCATCCCGATGATGGGTTTCGTCAAGTGGGCGTCCGACCGCCGCCACATGCCGAAGCTGCGCCCCTGGGCGGCATGACGAAGGACGCCAGACGGGGTGCTTTCACCGGCTGCGGGAGCCGTAGCGGCGTGGACCCGGCAGCCTGATACCGGCACACCCATGAAGATTCACGTGCCAAGAATGACGACCCCGATGAGTCAACCAACATGAAGCCCCTTGCCTCGGCGAAAAACTGGAAGGGGGCTCTTCTAGCTCATGGCACCTACCATCCAGAAAATCCCTGAAGGGGAGCGTCGGGGGGTGTCGCGGCGGGGGGTGACGCCCCAGTCTAAGGGTAGCTTGAAACGGAAACGCCTCCCCCTTCGTCAGGGGGAGGCGTCATTCGTTATCGGGTGCGGCCTGTGGTGCCCGGGGTGCCCGTGGTGGCGCCGGCCGTCATCGTGCGGGCAATGCTGAACATCTCATCGAGGTAGCGGTCGACCGGGACGCCGGAGATCGCCTGACCCGAGAGCCGGGCGATGCGGGACACCAGCCCCCGATCCGTGGTCACATGCACGGCTGCGATCTGTGGGAAACTGGAGCGGACCTGGCTACGTACGACTTCGGTCACGTCCGGCTGCGTGGCAGTGGTCCCACCGGTGGTGCCGGCTCCGGCGGTGGCCCCGGTCGTTCCGGTCATCCCGGCGGTGCCGCCGGTGGTGCCGGTAGTGCCGCCGGTGGTCCCGGTAGTGCCGCCCGTGGTCCCGGCAGCGCCACGAGCCCCGGCGGAAGCACCGCTGGGCGTGCCGCCCCTGGCACCCATGGTGCCCATCGTGCCGTGCAGGGTAGAGGTGTCAACGCCAACGTAGGCGATGTTGCCGATCACTAACGTCGACACGCCGACGGAGCTGCCGGTGGGACCAGCTCCGGCGCCCGGTGCGCCAGTGGCACCCATCCGGCCGGTGGCGCCTGCACCGCCGCCTCCAAGTGCGGTGCTTATGAAGCCCGAAATCCGCTGACCAAGGTCGCTATTGTCCGTCGTGCGAGCTCCTGCCGCTCCGGCGCCACCCGCAGCTCCTCCCGTGAGGCCGGCCAGGGTGCCGCCGATTCCGGCGCCCGTGGTGCCGCCAGTGGCCCCGGCGCCGCCGCCAGTTGTGCCAGCACCAGCGCCAGTTGTGCCAGCACCAGCGCCAGTCGTGCCAGCGCCGCCGCCAGTCGTGCCGACGCCCCGGTTCGCAGTGCCGGCGCCGGCCCCGCCGGTCACGCCAGTGTTAGGCCCGGTGGCGGCTCCTCCACCGGGTCCTCCGCCGCGGCGCATCGGATTGCCGGCGCACCCGAAGCTGGAGGCCGTTACTGCCATGGTCAGCAACGCGGCTGCGACTCGACGTGCAATGATGCTGCTCATGGGCATCTCTCCCCTTCAGTGTTATGTGAGCCAACGACAGCTTTCCCGACCCGGATTCGCGACATCCAAGTGAAAGAATGGGGACGGTGGCACGAATCGATTCCGACTGAAATGGATGCGCGCGGCGCCGCCAGGAAAGCCTATCAACGGCCTACAAACGACATCAATCAGGGGGAAACCTCATGTCCGGACAGTCGCCCAAGCAGATCCTCGACCAGTGCGCCCAGCAGTGCGACCAGATGAAGCAGCAGATGGTCAGCCAGATGCAGAGCATCCCGAACCCCCAGGCCCGCACGGCCTTCCAGATGGCCATTAACTCGGTGGACGCCTGCATCGCCCAGTGCCACACGGCCGCCGGGATCGTCTCGCAATAAAGAAGAACCCCCACCCGTGCGGGTGGGGGTTCGTATTGTTCTTAGGCGTTGGTCCGCAGGTGGCAGGCGACCCAGTGGTCGTTGCCGATCTCGATCAGCTGCGGCTCCTCGGTCTTGCACTTCTCGCCGACCTGCGCCGCATAGCGGCAGCGGGTGTGGAAGCGGCAGCCCTTGGGCGGGTTGACCGGGGAGGGAACGTCACCCTCAAGCACGATGCGCTCGCGCTTGACGGTGGGATCGGGAATCGGAATGGCGGACATGAGCGCCTCGGTGTACGGGTGCAGCGGGTTGCTGTACAGCTCGGCGGCGGGAGAGATCTCCATCATCTTGCCGAGGTACATAACGCCGACACGGTCCGAGACGTGCTTCACGACCGACAGGCCGTGGGCAATGAAGAGGTAGGTCAGGTTGAACTCCTTCTGGAGGTCGTCCAGCAGGTTCAGCACCTGGGACTGAATCGACACGTCAAGCGCGGAGACCGGCTCGTCGCAGACGATCAGCTTCGGGTTCAGAGCGAGCGCACGGGCGATGCCGATACGCTGGCGCTGGCCACCCGAGAACTCGTGCGGGTAACGGCGGGCATGGAAGGAGGCCAGGCCGACGACGTCCAGCAGCTGGCTCACACGCTTGGCCTTCTCAGCGCCCCGGGCGACGCCGTGGATCTCCAGCGGCTCGCCGATGATCTCGCCGACGGTCATGCGGGGGTTGAGCGAGGCGTACGGATCCTGGAAGATGATCTGCATTTCGCGACGGAGCTTACGCATGTCCTCTCGATTGAGGTCATAAATATTCTTACCCTCGAACAGCACCTGGCCGTCGGTGGGCTCCTGGAGGCGAAGCAGGGTCTTGCCGATGGTGGTCTTGCCGCAGCCGGACTCACCCACGAGGCCGAGGGTTTCGCCGCGCCGGACGGCGAAGCTGACGCCGTCAACCGCCTTTACGTGGCCGACCACACGGGAGATGATACCGCCACCGTTGATGGGGAAGTGCTTCTTGAGGTTCTTGACCTCCATCAGCACCTCGTTCTGGACGGGAGCCTTCATTGCAGTAGCCATTTACGCGCTAACCCCCTTGGAGAGACGATCTGCGGCGAGATGGCAGGCCACGAACCGACCGGGAGCGACCTGCTCAAGCGAAGGCTGAACTTCCTTGCACTTGTCAATGGTGTACGGGCAGCGCGGGTTGAACCGGCAGCCAGGGGGCAGGTGCAGCGGGTTCGGCACAACGCCCTCGATGACATGGAGAACCTCGCGGTCCTCGTCCATGCGGGGGATCGACCGCAGAAGGCCTTCGGTATAAGGATGCAGCGGGTGCTTGAAGAGGGAGACGACGTCAGCCTCTTCAACCACGCGGCCGCCGTACATAACGACAACGCGCTCGGCCATTTCAGCGATAACGCCCAGGTCGTGGGTAATCAGCATGATGGCCATGCCGAGCTCCTTCTTGAGCTTCTTCATCAGCTCAAGGATCTGAGCCTGAATGGTCACGTCAAGAGCGGTGGTGGGCTCGTCGGCAATGAGGAGCTTGGGGTTGCAGGAAAGCGCCATGGCGATCATAACGCGCTGACGCATACCACCGGAGAGCTGGTGGGGATATTCATGAACGCGGCGCTCGGGCAGGGGAATACCAACCAGGCGCAGCATTTCAATTGCCTTGTCAATGGCCTCCTTATGGGAGAGGCCCTGGTGCAGCTCAATGGCCTCGGCAATCTGATCGCCGATGGTGTACACCGGGTTCAGCGAGGTCATGGGCTCCTGGAAGATCATCGAAATATCATTGCCGCGGATCTTCCGCATGTCGGATTCGGGCTTGGACACGAGGTTCTCGCCCTCAAAAAGAATCTCGCCTTCGACGATTTTGCCGGGGTGCTGGATCAGCCGCATGACCGAGAGGCAGGTCTGGCTTTTGCCGCAGCCGGACTCACCCACTATGCCGAGCGTCTCTCCACGCTTAACATACATGTTTACCCCATCGACAGCTTGGACGACGCCGTCTTCCGTGTGAAAGTGGGTCTTTAGGTTGCGAATTTCTACCAGTTTCTCGCTCATCGGCTCACTCCTCGTCTCCTTCTCGTTCTAAGTCTAGCCGGGTCGATGGGATAGTGCCGGCAACACTCTCTCGGGAATCAGACGCAGGATTCGGGAAAACCGTTTACCCGAATTTCCGCGTATCCCACGACTTTCGACAAAGCCCCCATGCCTTGTCGAATATCGACGCCTGACTCCTTACGATTCTTCGACTCTCGGTTTTTCTCCTTCTCGCGAAAAAGGGTGATTTTCTGGATGCTTGTCCACGCCATGCATATGCCACCCAATATCAGGTGATGACTACACCCCTTCAGCACGCGAAAGTCGACACGCTGATAGAACGTCATTTTAGCACGGTGCCTTCCAGGAGCCAAGGACCGATCTGTTTATCAAGGGGAAGACTCCCAATTAATGTAAGGGGCAGTCGCACCTCTTTGGGCACCGGGAAGTGGAGCTCCAGGTCCAGATCGCCGAAGCCCTGCGCCTCGCTGGACCTCACCGGCGAGTAGATGGCGCCCTCCCCGTCACGCAGCTGGACCCCCGGAATGATCCCCGTCTCCTTCCACCCGGGCAAGCGCAAATGAATGCGCAGCAGATCACCCTCCACGGCATAGCTGATCAGCTTCGCGCCTGACGGCGTGCCAGCGAGGGGCTGCTCCCCATCCAAAGGCTCCCGCGGGTCTGGTAACAACAGGAGCCACCGCTGCCACACGGTCTGATGGACGGCACCAAACCGAAGTAGAAAGGTGCTTTGTTCGGGCGGAAGCTCGAAACGGGCGCTCACGCTGATTCCGTTCGGGCTCGTGCGGATGTCGGTGACCTGGGCAGAGATTTCCTGGCGCCCCTCCTCGAAGGCGCGCAGCCAGTGCTCCACCTCGGGCACGGTAAGGCCGCGCCCACTGAACCTGGCCTCTGCCACCACCTCGCCGCCCTGCCGGACCACCGATTCGATCCGGAGCGTGACGCCTTGCTGGCTCTGGTACGCTGTCTGGACGTTCACAGGCTGCACGGGCTCGGTTATTTGGGCCCGCGGGCGCCACTGAGCCGCCTTGTCAGCCGCCAGTTTGTAGGCAACCACGGCCGAAGCCGCCAGCAGCAGCGCCAGTGCCGCCCCTGCCGGTCGGACCCATCCGGGTACCTGCCGCTGCAGCCCGTAGGAATCACTTGCTGCGTCCCGCTCTGCGGCAGCGGCAGCCGGTGCGGGGGTGATTTCGCCCATGAGCGCTTGGCACCGGCGGCAGCGGGCGAGGTGCTGCGCTACCCAGGCGAGTCTGTACGTGGGCAGGTTCCGCTTTACGTAGTCGCTGAGGTACCCCTGAATCTGGTCACACTCCACGCCTTGCCCCTCCCTGATCTAGAAGGAAAAAAAGACGCAGCACCGTAGCGGTGTTGCGTCTTTGCCTTATGTCGCTAGAAAGGGCCGTATTGCTCGTTGAACTCCTCTTCGGTGAGCACCGGGACCCCGAGCTCCCGGGCCTTGTCGAGCTTGGAGCCAGCCGCCTCGCCCGCCAGCAGGAAGGAGGTTTTCTTGCTGACGCTGCCCGACGACTTGCCGCCCAGCCGCTCGATGAGCTCCTCGATCTCCTTGCGGCCCCAGCGGGTGAGGGTACCGGTGACCACCACGCTTTTGCCAAGCAGGGGGCCTTCGGCAGGGGCCGTTCGCTTGGCGCCCTCCATGTTCACCCCGGCCGCCTTTAGCTTGGCCAGCAGTTGGTGCGACTTGGGGCTCCCGAAGTACTCCACCAGGCTCTCCGCGATTTTGGGCCCCAGGCCGGGAATTTCCTCGATTTGCTGCTGGGTGGCGGTTTCAATAGCCTCCACCGAGCCAAAGTGATCGGCCAGAAGCTTGGCTGCCCGCTCACCGACATGGCGGATGCCTAAAGCATATACCAGCCGGTGGATGGGATTCTGTCGCGTGGTGTCGATGGCCGCCAGCAGGTTATCGACAGATTTCTCACCCATCCGCTCAATGGCGATCAGGTCTGCCCGTTTCTGCCGAAGTGTGTAGAGGTCCGCCGCATCCTCAATGAGTCCCTCGTCCAGGAAGAGCTGGACCAGCGCCTCGCCCAGGCCGTCGATAAACATGGCGTCCCGGGAGGCGAAGTGCAGGATCGCCCTGAACTGCTGGGCCGGGCAAAGGTTGTTGGGGCAGCGGATCGCCGCCTCCCCCTCGGCCCGCACCAGCTCGGTGCCACAGGCCGGGCAGGTCGCGGGGAACTCCCAGGGCTCGGCCCCCTCCGGTCGCTTCTCCAGCACCACGCGGACCACCTCGGGGATGATCTCGCCGGCCTTCCGTACGATGACCGTGTCGCCGATGCGGACGTCCTTGGTGCGGATGTTGTCCTCGTTATGCAGGGTGGCCCGCTTGACCGTTGTGCCGGCAATACGCACCGGGCGTAGGTCGGCCGAGGGGGTGACGGCGCCGGTGCGCCCAACCTCCAGGCTGATCCCCTCCACCACGGTCTCCTGCTCTTCCGCCGGGAACTTGTAGGCGGTTGCCCAGCGCGGGAACTTGGAGGTAAAGCCCATGCGGTCCCGCTGCTCCAGGTCGTTTACCTTGATGACCAGGCCGTCGATCTCGTACGGCAGGTCGTAGCGCTTCTCCCGCCACTCCTCCGTCCAGGCGATCACCTCGTCGATCGACCGGAACAGGTACCGGTGCGGGTTGACCTTGAAGCCGAATTTGGCCAGCAGCTCCAGGCTTTCGTAGTGCTTTTCGACAGGGAAGCCCTCGGCCTCCACCAGATTATAGATGAAACTGTCGAGCCGGCGCTCCCGGGTTTTGCGGGTGTCCTTCTGGCGCAGGCCGCCGGACGCCGCGTTGCGAGGGTTCTGCAGCAAGGGCTTGCCCTGCTCGGCCAGCGCCTGGTTTAGCTCCTCCAGGCTCCGCTTTTCCATGTAGATCTCGCCGCGGGCGACCAGCCGGGCCGGAACCCGGCCATCCACCGGCTGGAGCCGGAGCGGGATCGACCCGATCGTCTTCAGGTTGGCGGTGACGTCCTCGCCGACCTCGCCGTCGCCGCGGGTGGCGCCCTGCACGAAGAGCCCGTTCTCGTAGATCAGGGAGATCGACAGCCCGTCGATCTTTAGTTCGCAGACATACTCCACTGGCTGCTCCTCCACCAGGCCGCGGGCCCGGCGGTCGAAGTCGGCCAGGTCCTCTGCCCCGAAGGCGTTGTCCAGGGAGAGCATGGGCGGGTTGTGGGGCACCTTGGCAAAGTCCGAGGAGACCCCGCCGCCCACCCGCTGCGTGGGGGAGTCGGGGCGCCGCAGCTCGGGGTACTCCGCCTCCAGCCGCTTCAGTTCCAGCATCAGCTGGTCAAACTCGTAGTCCGAAATGGTCGGGCTGTTCAAGATGTAATAAGCGTACTCGTGCTTGCGAATCTCCTCCGACAACTGGGCGATTCGCTGCTCTGCCGCTTGCCGATCCACACGGGAACCCCCCTATGCGCATTACGTTTCCCGGGACTGGGTTCGATTAGCCCTTGGTCCGGACCTTCCAAATACGACCGTCACAGTAAAATCCGGCACGTTCAAGCGTGCGCCTCGACGCCGTGTTGCCGTAGCTGGTGATCGCTGCAGCCTGCATGCCCCGCTCCCGGCAGATCGCGCTCAGGTTCTGAAGGATGCGGGTCCCGTGCCCCTGCCGGCGCCATCTGGAGGTGACTACGTAGCCCACGTCGGCGTAGCCCGGCGAACGGCCGATGGGGGTGTAGTAGCCGATCCCTACCAGCACACCGCCAGGGCTGCGCAGATTGTGCCAGAGGCCGAGTTCAACCTCGAAGGGAAGTTTGCGCCAGTCCTCGGTGTAGAAGCCGTCCTCCATCAGGATCGGGCGCATCTCCTCGATCTCCTCAGGGCGGGCCTGCACCAGGCGGAATTCGCTGGGCTCGGGCGCCGCCACCCCGTCCGGGCTGAAGAGCAGGGCGTCGGTGCGGTCCAGCTTGTGCCCGGCATTGACTGCCAGGGAGAGGGCGAACCGGTCGTAGCTGTTCACCTCCCAGGAAGTCGGCGGCACCCACGCAATTACCTCGCGCAAAAACGCCGCTGCATACTCCCGCCGGCTTCCCTCCGCCACAAAGATCTCCAGCAGGGTACGGGCGCCCCGGTTGTCCTCGGGGCTATAACAGGCGTACCCCCGCAATCCCGCCGGCGTGTACATGCCTACGGTGAGGGCGCCTGCAGTGCTGATGAGAGATTCGGTGTATGCCTGCACAGGGCCGTGCATCTGAGCGGCGTGTTGTTTGCGGAGCTCCTTCACCATGTGCAGGTCGATTGGGCACAGTTCCAGGCTCACCCGAACCCCATCCTTCCACCTGATTAATTTCGCCCCTGGAAAGGAGAAATGCCTACGCACCAGAACATTGTGTCTAGGACGAATTCATTTACAAAAAGGGGACATCCGGATGATCTCCCATCTGCGATCTCCCGGGCTCCGTCAGAGGCTGGTCGCCCTGGCCCTCCTGGTGCTGATCCCGCTTGCTTTGCTGCAAGCCGCCGCGATCTCCATGCGGCTGCGCGAGAGCATTCAAGCGGAGCAGGCGCACAGCAAGGAGTTAGCCAACGCCGTGGCCGCATCCTTCATGCACTATGTAGATCGGCTATGGGCCACCCAGGTCGGCCTTGGCCACCGTATCCTGCTCCAGGAAGGCCGGCCCGATGACCGCAGCACCGAACAGACCCTGAGGGACCATCTCAGCCTGAGCCCCGCCATTATCGGCATGGTGTGGCTTGGGCCGGACGGCGCCCGGGTCGCGAGCACCTTACCGGATAGCTCCCCGCTCCTTGCCGAGCTGTGGCCCTGCTTCGAGCGGATCGCCGCCGGGGCGGACAGGTTGATCTCCGACGTCATTATCCTACCTGATGGGTCGGCGGCTGTCATCGCAGCCGCTGGCATTCGCGTGAACGGTCGCCTGGAGGGCGTTGCCCTTGCAGGGATCGACACCAACCGACTGGGCGCCGAGCTGCTGCTGGCGCGTGGGGGTCAGGCTAGCTATCTGCTGATCGACCGCTCCGCCAACGTCGTCTACCACAGCCAGCACCCCCTTCTGGCCGTCGAACATCGCCGGCTGGCGCCGGATTCTCCGGTCCTGCAAGCGCTCCAGGGCCAGCCCGTCGCCTTTGAACGAGCGACCGTTCGCCCGGATATCAAGGAACGGCTAGGGGCGGCGGTGCCTGTCCCGGAGGTCGGCTGGGTGGCGGTCGCCTCCAACGCACAGGCGGACGCCCTGGCTGCTGCCTACTGGTCGGCCTGGGTACAGGTGCTCTTTCTGATTGTGATCTTCATCATCTCCCTCGCCGGGGCGCTCTACCTGGGCGGCCGCATCCTCCGCCCCATTCTCGCCCTGACCGACGCCGCCAGCATGATCGCCACCGGCAACCTGCAAGCCCGGGTCGGGGCGGTTGCCTCTCTGGACGAGCTCTCTGCCGCGGTCAACACATTTAACCTGATGGCCTCCCGGGTGGAGGCGCTGGAAGAGGAACGGGAGCGATTCTACACACTCTCGGCGGGCCTGCTGGGCACCATCACACCCGACGGGCGGTTTGAGCGCTTCAACCCGGAGTGGGAGCGGACCTTGGGCTACTCCAAAGCGGAGCTGTTCGCACTCTCCACGTTCGATTTGCTGCACCCGGACGATGAAGACGCGGTCGCGCGGGCACTGGCCGCCCTGTACGAGAGCAACGCACCCACGGAAGTGGAGTGCCGCCTCCGCTGCCGGGATGGTTCGTTCAAGTGGTTTTACTGGAGCGCCACGCCGTTCCCGGCCCGCAACGTGATCTACCTCGTCGGCCAGGATATTACGGTGCAGAAGCGGGCCGATGCGGAGCGCAACGAGCTGCTCCGCCGCGAGCAGTTGGCCCGGGCCTCAGCCGAGGACGGCCAAAGGCGGTTGGCGTTCCTGGCCGAAGCCAGTAACATGCTTGCGATGTCGATCGACTACGAGACCACACTGGGGAGTGTGGTCAACCTGGCGGTTCCCCACCTGGCTGACTGGTGCTCGGTCAGCATCTCGAAACAGGAGGGCGACCTGGATCTGATCGCCATGGCGCACCGTGACCCAGCCCTGGCGGAATGGGGCGCCGCCCAACCAACCCAACCCGACCCTGTGGCATCGCTGACCTGGGCGGCGATCCGGTCCGGCAAGCCGATCCTTGTGCCCGAAGTAGACCTTCCGTTACTTCAACGGGTCTCCCCCAGCACGCAGCACCTGGAGTTCCTGCGCCGCATGGGGGTCTGCTCCGCCATGATCGTCCCCATGGTCGTGCGCGGGCAGACCATTGGGGTGCTGAGCTTCTGCTTTGGCGACTCGGGGCGCCGTTACACCCAGGCCGATCTCTCCCTGGCCGAAGAGCTGGCTCTGCGCGCCGCGCTTGCCATTGAGAACGCCAGGCTTTACCGGCAGGCCCAGGCATCCGCCACCCGGGCCGAGGAGACGCTCGCCCTGCTCGATACCTTACTGGCGTGCGCACCCGTGGGCATCGCCTTCCTGGATCCGTCGCTGCACTATGTGAAGGTCAATGGCGCCCTGGCTTCGAGGAACGGCATTCCCACTGAGGGCCACATTGGGCGCACGGTGGCGGAGGTTGCTCCGGCGGTGGCCGCCGACGTCGAACCGATTTTCCACCGGGTGATGCAGAGTGGGGAGCCGGTGGTGGCCTGGGAGGGCAGGTCTGCCTACGATGCGCAAACAGGCCACCCGCGCCACTGGCTGGAGAGCATCTATCCCGTGCGGACCGGTGACGGTAAGGTGCTGGGCATCGGTGTCATGGTCACCGACATTACCGAGCGTAAACGCATGGAAGAGGCCTTGCGCACCAGCGAACTGCTGCTCTCCGGGCAGAACCATGTGTTGGAGATGATCGCCACCGGCAAGCCCCTGCCTGAGATCCTGGAGGCGATCGTGCACTTTGTGGAGCAACAGACGCCGGAGTGCAGGTGTGCGATCAGGCTGGTGGATCCTACCGGCGGGCTGAAGCTGGACCCGAGCATGGGGCCTGATTTTGAACCGGTCTGGGATACCCCGATTCTGGCGGCCAACGGCGAGACCCTGGGAATGGCGATCCTGTACGCCAAGGCCGTTCAGCCGCCTGGCACGCAGGAGCAGAACCTGCTGGAGATCTTCGCGCGCCTGGCGGGGATTGCCATCGAACGGCAGAACGCCGAGGAAGCCCGGAATCGCAAGCTGGAATCCCTGATCGACCACACGGTGGAAGGCGTGATCGGCGTCGACGAGGACGGGCGGCTGATTGTAGTCAACGCTGCTGCCCGTAAGCTGCTACACCTGCCCGCCTTCGGCGGGACCCCCGCTATGGCCGACGCAGGGCTGCCCGCGGCACTGGTTGAGATCCTCCACAAGGCATCCCGTTCGGAAAGCCAGGCACCTGCCCGCTATACGCTGGTGCACGGAAACGCCGAACTGGACGTGCACGTATCGCCGGTGGTGGCCGGCCTCGGGCGCCACTTCGGAGCGATCGCTCTGCTCCAGGATGTGACGGCGG
Source organism: Symbiobacteriaceae bacterium (assembly GCA_050789255.1). Classification (GTDB taxonomy): domain Bacteria; phylum Bacillota; class Sulfobacillia; order Symbiobacteriales; family Symbiobacteriaceae; genus JBOZRQ01. The sequence goes on along the minus strand of JBOZRQ010000006.1, from coordinate 26,379 downwards.
TGGCCCAACTCCGGCGGCTCCAGGAGAGTTTCGTCGCCAACGTATCCCACGAGCTTCGGGCGCCGCTCGCATCGCTGTCGGCGATGGCGGAGGCGATCAACGACGGGGTGGCCTCCGAAGCGGTGCGGGGGCGCTATCTGAAGGCGATCCTCTCGGAGGCTGAGCGCCTGCGCCGCCTGACCAACGACATTCTGGAGCTGTCGCGGCTGGACTCGGGCGTGGCGGAGATCGCCCGGGAGGAGTTCGACCTGGACCTGGTGCTGGAGAGCACCGAGGAAACCTGGGACCTGCGGGCCAGCGCTGCGGGCATCCACCTGGCGGTGGAACGCAGGAGCTACCGGGTGCTGGCCGACTACGACCGGGTTTTGCAGGTGCTGACCAACCTGGTGGACAACGCTGTGAAGTTCACGCCCCGGGGCGGCAGCGTGCGGGTGTGGGCGGAGCCGGCCGGGGAACACCTCCGGGTCAGCGTCTCCGATACCGGCCCCGGGATTCGCGCTGAGCACCTGCCGTATGTATGGCAGCGGTTCTACATGGTGGACCAGGCCCGCACCCGGACGCCGGGCAGCGGGACCGGCCTCGGCCTGGCCATCGCCCACCACCTGGTGGAGAATATGGGCGGCCAGGTGGGCGTCGAGTCGGCGCCCAACCAGGGCTCGGTCTTCTGGTTTACGCTGCCTCTTGCTTAGGGCGCCTTGGCCATGATTTCGGCCTGGCGCTCGACAATGCGCTCCTCGTAGGCCTGGCGGACCTCGGCGACCAGGTCGGTGGGGAGCCCTGCCGACCGGAGGGCGGCGCCCATTTCGCTCAGCAGCCCTTCGACCCGCCGGTCGCAGTCGCGCCGGAGCCGGTCGGCACGGGCCATGTACTTGGCGCCCAAGGCAGCCACGTCGACACTGGCGTTGGCTGCTTTTGCTTTCTCATACTCCGCTTTGGCCTCCTGGAGCATGGCGTCCAACTGGCCCTCGCAGTCGCTTTGCACGGTGCGGAACCTGGGCTCAAACCGTTGCCGGATCTCTTCCACCGTACCGGTGGGGGCGCTCGTTGGGACCGCTGTGGCGTCGGCCTTGGGCGCCGGTGTGGCCTGGGCCGGTTGTGCCGGCTGGGCGCCGGGCGATGGCGCCATGCTTGCCGTGTGCTCGGCCTTGGCCAGGTCCTGCTTCGCCTTCACGAATTGGCGCGCCAGGGCCCGGTACTCCTGCTGGCCGCGCCAGAGCACCCAGCCAAGTAGCCCGTTCCCTGCCACGGATAGCACCAGCAGGCTCGCCATCAAATAGACCGGCCATCGTTTCACGGACAGATGCCCCCGTTTGCTTAAAAAGGAATGCCGCTCGCCTGGGTTATGGCAGCGGATAGCGCATGTGGCTGGCGTTCTCCCAGAAGACCTGCAGGCTCCGGCCGTCGGGGAGGGCGCCCAGCCGGAAGATGCTACCGTCCCAGCGGGTGCGCGGGGCGGGTATGTCGCCGGCACACGGGGTGCGTTCCCCGGTGGCGGGGTCGATGGCATAGCGGGCCAGGGTCTTCTCCATGCCCGGCTGGTCGCTGGTGGTGACAGATAGGAGGAGTTGCCCGTCGGGCAGCCAGTGGAGCCCGGGCCACTGGACCAGGAAGCCCTCGGCGGGAAAGGCCCGGGTCTGGCCGGCAGCGAGGTCGTAGAGCACCACCTCGGTGATCGCCGGGGGCGGGGTCCAGGCGCCCGTCTTTCCCAAAATCGGTGGGTCGCCCCGGTAGCCCACCACGTAACGGGCGTCCGGCGACACGGAGTCCCACATGACCCCGGCGGGTGCGGCCTCGGTGACGCGACCGGTAGCCGGGTCCACCAGCACCAGCCGCTCCAGCAAGGGCACCACCAGGCGCCCCTGGTGGTCGAAGGCAATCTCCGGGGGCAGCAGGTCGACCCGGAGGCCGGTGGGAATATACCGCCCGCTGGTGAGATCCAGCACTTGCAGGGTTAGCTCATAGTCCGAGTCGGCAAGCTGGGTGACCATGGCTGCGTAGCGACCATCCGGACTGATGGCACCGGCGTGAATCTCTGCCGGGGCGGCGCCCAACTCCTGGACCTTGCCTGTGGTCGGGTCCACAGCCTGGAGCACCGGGGACGGACCGACATAGAAGTGGGTTGCGCCCGTGAGGCGTACGCCCTGGTCAGAGAGGACCGACGCTGCCAGGATGCGCACCAGGGGCGGCGGGCTGTCCAGGGTGATCAGGAGGGTGTCGGGCGACACGGCCTCATACCGGTAATCCTTGAACTCATCCCACATGCCGGCGCGCAGGTCGACCACCGAAGGGCTGGCCATGATCGGCCCGGTGACCTGGATGCGGAGCCTTACCGGTCCGGGCGGGAGAGATTCCCCCGGCTCAAGCGGCGCCCAGGCGCCCTCCGGGGTCTCCCTGGAGAAGTGGAGGGCCGGCCCCGGCTCCCTGGTCATCACCGCTGTGAGTCCGGGCCTTACCGCCACCTCGACCTGGTCGAGGGCCTGTCCGCCTGCCAGGTGAAAGGCGACCTGCCGGCGCCCTGCGCTCAGCGGGAAGGCTTTGGGCGCCTGTGTCTGTTGGGCGCCCGAGATTCGGACCGCGCTTAGGGCCTCCTCGTCGCTGCTGGCGTCGACATCTACGTAAACGGTGAGAGGCCGCAGGTCGATGACGCGGCTGCAGCGCCCAGGGCCTTCGCGCGTCCACCTTTCATCGAAGGCACCGTAGGCGCGAATGGTGGGGCTCCCGGCCTCGCCTGTCGTGCAGGCAGGTGACAGGGTGACCGGAGGCGGGGCCACGGGCTCCGGCGGCGGGGCCTCCACTTTGGGCGGCGGGACTGCCGGCGGCGCTTCCACGACCGGCTTGCTACTACAGCCCGTCAGGATCAAACATGCGACTAACGAGCTTAGCGAGCGACGCATAGCTTACCACCCCACTCGCTGGGACGAACGGAGCCGGGGGAAAAGTTCCAGACGGGGTCATACCCCCCCACCAGGGACAACAGAATGGAGGCGGGATCAACCCGCCCCCTCAGTCAGTCCGGGAGTTTCGTAAGGTAGTTCGCCACCAGGAGCCGCTGGCCGGCGCCCGGGAAGAGCACGGTGATCGTGTCGCCGCGCACGTCCTTCACCACGCCTTCGCCGAACTTGGGATGGGCGACCCGGTCGCCCACGCCCAGGTTGGGCGCCGCCGGCGCAGCGGGAGCCGCCGGCGCTGGCTCGTAAGCGCCCCGGGCCTGCATGCGCCGAGCCTCGGCCGACTGGCCCCAGCCCGAAGCGCCAATGGCCGGCGAGGCATCCTCGTCCTCGTTGGCAGACCGGCGCCGCGAGGCGCCCCACTCCTGGGCCCTGCTGCCCCAACCCCGGCTCTCGTAGCCGCCGGAGCTGGCCCCCCAGGCGGGCGCCGCATTCCGGCCAGCCACCATCTTCACCAGGTGCTCCGGAATCTCCTGCAGGAACCGGCTCGGCGAGTTGTAGTTCGCCTGGTTCCACATGGTCCGGCTTGAGGCGCAGCTCACGTACAGCCGCTGGCGGGCGCGGGTCATGCCCACATAGCAGAGCCGGCGCTCCTCCTCCATCTGGTTCTCGTCGGTCAGCGCCCGGTTGTGCGGGAAGACCCCTTCCTCCAGCCCCACCAGGAAGACCACCGGGAACTCCAGGCCCTTGGCGGAGTGCAGGGTCATCATGGTCACCTTGTCCTGGCCGGCCTCCACCGTCTCCGCGTCGGAGAGCAGGGCGGCGGTAGCCAGGAAGGCGTCCAGCTGGGTCATGCCCTCCTCCTCATCCACGGCGTCAAGCTCGAACTCGGCGGCCATGGAGACCAGTTCCTGGAGGTTGGCTACCCGGTCTTCGGTTTCGGGGTCCTTGTCGGCCCGGAGCTCAGCCAGGTACCCGGACTTCTCCAGGACCTGGGTAATCACATCGCTCACCTTCAGGCTGACCGCGTTGTTCGTCAGCTCCTCAATGAGGGCGCCGAACTGCTCGATCTTGCTGCGGTAGCTCGCCGTCAGCCCCTGCACCAGGCTCGCATCCGGTGAGACGGCCGCCACCGGGACGTTCCACTGCTCGGCATAGTCGACCACCTTGTCCACGGAGGCCGGACCCACGCCCCGCTTCGGCACTGCGATCGCCCGCCGGAACGAAATGGTGTCGGCGGGGTTGGCAATCAGCCGCAGGTAGGCCATGACATCCTTGATTTCCTTGCGCTCGAAGAACTTGAGCCCACCCAGGATCCCGTAGGGGATGCCCCGGGGCACGAAGGCCTCTTCGAACGAACGGGACTGGGCGTGGGTGCGGTAGAGAATCGCCACGTCCTGGTAGGTGAAGCGGTGTGCGCTCCCCGCCGCCCGGGTGGTGAGCCGCTCGATCTCCTCGGCGATCCAGCGGGCCTCGTCGCGCTCATCGAAGGCGCCGTACCGGTAGATGGGCTCGCCAGGCCCCTCCTCCGTCCAGAGCTTCTTGTCCTTGCGCCCGGTGTTCCGCTTCACCACGTGGTAAGCGGCGTCGAGGATGTTGCCCGTGGAGCGGTAGTTCTGCTCCAGCTTGATCACCCGGGTGTTGGGGAACTGGGCCTCGAACTCCAGGATGTTCTGAATGTCAGCGCCACGCCAGGAGTAGATGCCCTGGTCATCGTCACCCACCACGCAAAGGTTCTGCTTCGCCCCGGCCAGCAGGAAGACCCAGCGGTTCTGTACCCCGTTGGTGTCCTGGTACTCGTCGACCAGGATGTGCTCGAACCGGTTCTGGTACTCCCGCAGGACCTCGGGGAACTGCTCAAACAGCTTCACGCAGAGCAGCAGCAGGTCGTCAAAATCGACCGCGTTGTTGGCGCGGAGCCGCTCCTGGTAAAGCTTGTAGACCTTCGCCACCTGCTGCTGGTAGTAGTCCTTGGCGGTGGCGTCATACTCCTTCGCGTCGATCATGGCGTTCTTGGCGTTGGAGATGGTGCCCAGCACCATCGACGGCGTGAACTGCTTGTCCGACAGGTTGAGCTGTTTGATGCATTCCTTGATGACGGACTGCTGGTCCGCGCTGTCCAGAATGACGAAGTTCTTGGCGTACCCAAGCTTTTGGATATGCTTGCGGAGCATGCGTACGCAGGCGCTATGGAAGGTGCTGACCCAGATCTCCTTGCCGGCCGGGCCGACCAGGTGCTCGACCCGCTCCTTCATCTCCTGGGCGGCCTTGTTGGTAAAGGTGATCGCCAGGATCCGCCACGGGCTGATGCCCTGCTGAAGCAACGGCGCCACCCGGGCCATATTCACACGGCGCCCCGAGCCGACCTCTTCCCGCAGCAGGGCAAGGTCCTCCCCGCTCAGGTCCGGGGCAAGGCCGTAGCCGGGCTGATAGCGGTCACCAAAGAGAATCAAGTGGGCGATGCGGTGCGTAATGACGCGGGTTTTCCCGCTGCCGGCACCGGCCAGAATCAGCAGCGGGCCGCTGCCGTGCTCGACCGCGGCAGCCTGCTCCGGGTTCAGCCCGGAGAGCAGCGACTGGCGCACCTGGTGACGCAGCTCCATATACTCGTTCAACGATGACTGGCTGAGCGCCATCTCGTTCACCTCTCTTACTAGGACCCTACTCTTTTCGAGTACAGCCGGATGGTTTCCTACCGAACAGCCGTGGTAGGATCGGTGCCCTCCCTGGAAACGATCCCCGTCGAAATTGGGGGTCATTTTTTATGCTCTTATAATGTTAGTCAATGTGGAAGATTTACCCTTGACTACAGGGAAAAAGGCCCATAGCCTATAAATATTATTGGTCTGAGGAAATTTTCGGACCGGTATTATGTATCTAGTCATTTTTGGGTGTATTGGAATCCCTTAGACGCCCATGTAATCAGGGTCGGAGGTGGCCGAGTTGTTTCGATCATTGCGGGCTGCTGTCTTGGTTTTCGTCTTCGTGCTGGGTCTGATCCCAGCCGGCCTGGTGCTTGCAGACTCCAAGTCCCCAGCAGGCCCATCGTTCACGGACGTGCCGGCTGACCATCCGGACCGCCCCTATATTGCGTACCTCGCTGAGCGCAAGCTGATCAACGGGTACCCCGATGGGCGCTTCGGGCCGACGGATCCGCTGAACCGCGCAGCAGCCGCCAAGATCGCCACCCAGGTGGCCGGCCTCGCCGCGCGCCAGTCCGGCCAGCCGCTCACATTCAGCGACTTGCCCGGCGCCCACTGGAGCGTCCCGTTCGTGCGGGCAGGCGTGGAGTCGGGCCTGATCAAGGGCTTTGAGGACAACACCTTCCGGCCCGATGAGCCGCTGACGCGCGCCCAGCTGGCGGTCCTGGCGGTCCGTGCGACGCGCCAGTCGGAGCAGCGCCTTCCCTCCCTTACCCTCAGCGATGTGAAGTCCAGCGACTGGTTCTACCGCCAGGCGCTGCTGGCCGTCGCCTCCGGGATGATGGAGGCGCCGAGCGGCGCCTTCCGTCCGAACGACGTGGCCACCCGTGCGGAGGCGGCCCGCGCCTTCGCTCAGGCCTTAGTCTATACCCCGCTTGCCTTCGACACGCCCCTGTCGGTGATCGTGGTGCCCCAGCGCGGCGTGGTTGAGATTCAGCAGCCGGGCGAGACCGCCTGGACGAAGGTGACCGTGGCCACCGCCCTCCAGGAGGGCGGCCGTGTCCGCACCGCCGGCGCCTCTGCCGCCGCGGTCGATTTCCCCGACGGTTCCTCGCTCTTCCTGGATAACCTGACCGAAATGATCGTCCACCGCAGCCACGGCACCCAGATGATTGGCGCCACCGGCGTCGAGGACCTGGATGTGGAGTTGGTTCAAGGCAAGCTGCTCTTCGCCCTGACCCCCCGGGTCACGGCGGAGGAGGCCCAGGCCTACGCCCCCGCCCTGGCCGCCTTCAATAACCCGGAGGCTGACCGGAGGGCCGCTCAGGCGATGGCCCCCCGCGTGCGGGCTGCCGCCAGCAGCTCTGGCGAGAACTGGCCCGACAACGCCTCCCGCCTGCTGCTTTTCGTCGACCCCGCCTCGCTGGAGCCCGGCGATGAGAATGGCGCCGAGCTGACCATCGTGCTGGCCGACGAGGCCGGCGAGCCTGTCACCGCTGACAAGGGCCCGGTCACGCTCGAGTTGCTCAGCGACGTGGGCCGCTTCTCCAACGCCGCCCCGGTCATCCCCGAGGGGTACAACGCCGTCACCGTAACGGTCTACCCACCCGATGATGAGCCGGAGGACCAGAAGACCCGCATTACGGCGGTGGCCGGCGAGGTCACCTCTGCCCTGACCGTGCCCACCTCCAAGTCCAGCTGGTGGTCCAACCTCTTCAGCAAGAAGACCCGCGCTAAGGTGCGCATGCCCTGGTCGGTCGCTTCGGTCCGTGGCACCATCGGTTCGGCCACGGTCACCCCCACCGAAAACTCCACGAGCCTGCTCAACGGCGACGCCACCATGACCTCCAACAACGGCGACAGCACCGACGTTGGCCAGAACCAGGGCGCCAGCATGGAGGATGCGGATGATTCCCCCGACCCTGGCCCCCTGACCCCGGAACAGCAGGAGACCTTCAGCTCCAACCAGGACTGGATCAATAACACGACCGACAACCAGGAGCAGAACTCCACCGATGACAACCGCGAAGTCATCGACGCCCACAACCAGATCGTAAAGAACCTGGTGCAGAACCTGCCGCAGGATAAGGTCGCCCCGTCCATCGTGATCGGCTCGCCTGCCGACGGGCAGAAGGTCGGCACCCAGACGGTCACCGTGTCGGGCGCCGCCTCCGACAACCTCAAGCTCGCCTCCGTCACCGTGGGCGGCAGCTCGGTCGGCGTCAGCGCCTCCGGCGGCTGGTCCACCAGCGTAACGCTCCAGCCAGGCCCCAACACCATTACCGCTACGGCTGTCGACGGCTCGGGCAACACCTCCTCCGCTTCGATTACGGTGATCTTCGACGCCGCCCACCCGACGATTACGTTGAGCGGCCCCGAGAGTACCAAGGAGAAGAAGGTCACACTGACCGGTTCGGTCACTGCGCCGGGCGGGGTCAAGTCGGTCACGGTCAACGGCACGGCAGTCACCGTGGGTGAGAACGGCGGCTCCTTCTCGGCTGAGGTCGAGCTGAAGCCCGGCGTGAACGCCTTTACCGCCGAGGTGACCGACAAGCTCGACCGCACCGCCACCGCAGAGCTGCAGATCACCAGCGCCGGCCAGCCGCCCCTGATCTCCATCAACACCGGTGAGAGCGTGGTCGGTAAACCGAACTACACCGTGTCCGGCCAGGCGACGGCCCAGTATGCCAAGCTGGTCTCGGTCACCGTGAACGGCAGCCCGGTGCTCTTCACCGCCGACGGTGCCTTCTCCGCCCCGGTCAAGCTGAAGCTGGGCGACAACGAGATCACCGTGACGGCCACCGATAACGTCGGCAACACCGCCTCCGCCAGCACTACCGTCAAGCTGGATGCGGCGGCGCCCACCGTCCGGATTCAGCAGCCCCGCGACGGCTTTATCACCAAGGATGCCCAGATCTCCGTCCAGGGTGTGTCCACGGCGGCCCTGGGGGTCAAGAGCCTCACGGTCAACGGTCAGACCCTCGCCGCGGAGCCCGGTTCCTTCAGCGCCACCGTCCCCCTCCAGGAGGGCGAGAACCTGATCACGGTGGAGCTGGAAGGCACCAGCGGGCGCAAGGCCACGGACACCAAGCGTGTGATCCGGGTCTCCAAGCCGCCCACCCTGGTCGTCTCCTCGCCGGAGAGCGGCCAGAAGTCGGCTAAGAAGCAGGTGACCGTCTCGGGCGCCGCAGCGGCCTCCTTCGGCCCGCTCCGCAGCGTTACCGTAAACGGTCAGTCGGCCCTGCTTGGCGCCGGCGGCGGCTTCTCCACCACCGTCACCCTGCAGAACGGCGAGAACCAGATCACGGTCGTCGCCACCGACATGGCCGGGAACGCCACGACCGAGACCCGTCTGGTCACCTTCAACCCGCAGGCCGCCACCGTGGCGCTCTCCTCGCCGGCCAATGGCCTGATCACCAAGCAGGGGTCGGTCACGGTCTCGGGCTCCCTGACTAACGGCGAGGACGTCAAGCAGGTTAGCATCAACGGTGTGCCGGCTGCGGTCTCCGGCGGCAGCTTCTCTGCCACGGTCCAGCTGGCGCCTGGCAAGAACACCATCTCGGTCGCCCTGCCCGAAGATGCCGGCGGCGGCACCGACTCGGTCACGGTGATCTACGCCGACCGGCCCCCGACCCTGAGCGTCGGCGCCCCCAGCGACGGCCAGATCTCCGCCAAGCCGGAGATCAGCGTATCCGGCTCGGCCATGACCAGCTATGGCACGCCTGCTGTGGTCAGCGTCAATGGCCTGGTGGTGCGGGTCAGCTCCGGCGGCTCCTTCTCCCAGACCGTTCAGCTCAAGCCCGGCAAGAACACCATCTCCGTCAGCGCCTCGGATGAGGCAGGAAACTCCGCCTCCGACACCCGGACGGTCGAGTACAAGCCCGCCCTCCCGCTGATCAACATCAGCTCGCCCGCCGACGGGTTCCAGACCAAGGAAGCGCGGATCACAGTGAGCGGCTCGGTGACCTCCGAGATCGGCGTCGCCTCGGTCACCGTGAACGGTAGCGCTGCCTCGGTGAGCGCCAACGGCAGTTTCTCCGCCTCGGTGGAGCTGAAGCCGGGCGCCAACACCATCAGCATCACCGCCACGGACAAGGCCCAGCAGACGGCCAACGCCTCTATTACCGTGCAGCGCGGCGGCGTGCCCCCGCAGCTCTCGATCGGCTCACCCAGCGAGGGCTTCGTCAGCGGCAGCCGCACCGTTACGGTCTCCGGCTCGGCCAAGGCCGTCGCCGGCAAGATCGCCAGCGTCACCGTCAACGGTTCTGCCGCCGCCGTCAGCCCGGACGGCAGCTGGACCGCCTCGGTCACGCTGAACCAGGGCCCGAACACCATCTCGGTGACGGCCACCGACACCCTGGGCGGCACAGCCTCGGAGTCCCGTAAGGTCACCGTGGCGGAGGGCGCCCCCACCCTGTACATCTCCTCCCCCGCCGACGGCACGGTGGTGACGCAGAACAAGATCACCGTGAGCGGCAAGGTGAAGGCGTCGACCCCGAACTTCACGGTCACAGTGAACGGGTCTGCCGCCTCCGCCGGCTCCGACGGCTCCTTCTCCGCCACGGTGGAGCTGAAGCCCGGCCCGAACACGATCTCCCTGTCGGTGACCGACAGCCTGAACCGGAGCGCCAGCGGCTCCCGCACGGTTATCTTCGCCGGCGACCCGCCCACGATCTCGGTGTCGGCGCCCGCCCAGACCACGCAGGCCAAGGTCGCCGTGACCGGCTCGGCCAAGGTGGCCACCGGGCTTAAGATCACTTCGGTCACTGTGAACGGCTCGGCTGCCAGCGTGGATGCCAGCGGCGCCTTCTCCGCCGAGGTCACGCTCCAGAAGGGCAGCAACAGCATCTCGGCGACGGTGACCGACAGCCTGGGCCGGAGCAAGTCCGCCTCGACCACGGTGAGCTTTAACCCGGCGGCGCCCACGGTTAGCCTGAACGCCCCGGCCAACACGCAGTCGGCCACGGTCACCGTGAGCGGCTCCGTCTCCTCCCAGTACGGCCAGGTCACGGTAAGCGTGGGCGGCCAGACCTTTACCTACAACGGCAGCGGCTCCTTCTCGGCCACGGTGAACCTCGCGGTCGGTGCGAACACGATCACCGCCACCGCCACGGACCAGTACGGCTCGGCCTCCGCCACGGCGACGGTCACCTACACCCAGCCGGCGCCGCCGCCCCCAACCCCCACGGCGAAGCTGACCGTCCATCCGTCCCCGGTGCGCTACGGCGATTACGTCACCTTCACCCTGGAGGGCGCCTCGGCGGCCGCCAATAAGACCGTCGAGTTCCTGCTGAAGACGGGTGACACCTGGACCAGCCTGGGAACCAGCAGTGCGGCAGCTGACGGCCGTGCGGAGTTCGAGCACTGGTTGTACCAGCCCGCGGGCGCCTACGAGCTCAAGGCTGTGGATAAGGGGACTCCTTCCACCACCTTCGCCACGGCCACCCTGACAGTGCAGCCCGTGCAGATGGAGATTGGCGTGGGTGCGATCATCGCCGATGACACCCTGGTGTTCTTCGCTGGCTCTGCCTTCGACGAGCAATACACGCATCACGCAGACGCTCTTATCAGCACCAGCGGATTGACTACGGACGAGGATGAAACCGACGAGTCGCCGGATGTGCAGGTCTTGCTCAGCTTCCTCGACGAGGGGAAGAATCCGATGGGCGAGCCGATTTCCGTCGAGGTGCGGTATATGGAGAACGGCGATTACATCGCCTTCGGGAACCCGATCCATGCGCCCACCTTCGATGTCCAGGCCATCGGTGAAGACTCGGAGGGAATGAGTCTGCCAGATGGGACCAAGTGGCTCAAGGTTACGATCGTCGCTCCCGGCTACTACACCGGTGAGCGGGAGTTCAAGCTCCCGACCCTGTCCGGCACCGTTTCCGGCAACATCACCGGCAACGAGTTCACGGTCAGTGGCGCATGGTCGGCAACCAATCCCAAGTCGCTGTTTGTCTTTGGGGACTCGCAGACCCTGGAGGGCTCCGCCACCAGCGGTGTGTTCTCCAGAAACCTCCTCCTGGACGAAGACGTCGATCAAATCGAGATGGCGGTGCTCGACGAGGACCCGGACTACAGCTACAGCATGGTCGTTGTCCGGAACATCGAGTTCCGCCCGCCACTCAGCGTCACCATGGAGTCCCTGGGTGAGGTCGATTACGGCGACAAGGTTGACCTCAAGGCCACCTTCATGCGTGGGACGACGCCCGTGCCCGGCAAGCGGGTCCGCTTCCAGAAGGGTAACGACCAGGCGTTTGCCGAGGTGGTCACGGACGAGAACGGTCTGGCAACGTACCGTTGGACGGTGCTGGCACCAGCCAGCTCAACCTTGCCTTACTACATTCACGTCGTCGATTCCTACGATTGGGGCCCTGTGTACGATACCAAGGAGCTGCGGGTCAAGCCCGAAAAGGTGACCCTGGAGCTGACGGGCGGCGCACTCTCGGTTGGCCAGACCCGGACGCTGACGGCCAAGGTGGTTCAGGAGGCCGATGGCTCGCCCAGCTCCTTTAGCGGCCTGGGCGTCCGGGTGTACTTCACCTTCCTCACCAGCCAGGGGCGCCCAGTCAGTGACGCCATCCACTACGCAGAGGTTCAGAATACGACGACGGACGGAATCGGTGAGGCTGTCCTGGAAGAGATCGAGATTCCCAGCCAGGCCGCCTCACTCGTGATCGAGATGGCGAACAACCCGTATTACGAGGCCCCGGGCCCGGTCACGGTCGCGGTTCAGCCCCCGACCACCTCCCTGACTGGTCTGAATGAACCCGTTCAGTACAGTGACGGCGTCCGGATTGGCTTCACCTTGGCGGTAGACGGAGTTCCTGTGGCGGGACGCACCGTCACCCTCGTGGTGAATGGTCAGACCGAAGGAGTGTCCACCACGGACGAGTACGGCTACACAGACTGGTGGTACGACGTCGAGCTGCAACCCCGGACGGAGCCCTACACCGTTCAGGTGCAGGAAGGCACAACGGTCCTGGCTACAGGCTCGCTGACGGTGGTCAAGGAAGGCCTCACGATGGATCTCATCACCACCGGCGTTGTGGTCGGAGAGACGATCCACCCGACCGTGTACCTTGAGGACGATGACGGCGACATGGTTGACGTCGATGATCTGGGCGCCTTTACCTTCGAGTTCCAGGAGGCTGACGGTAAGGTCATCGCAACGCATACGGGAACCGTCATCGACCCAGTTGGGAGTGAGGCCGACCCCTACGTCGACGGTGGATACCTCGAAGTTCCGGTCAAGACGGCCAAGCTGGTAGTCAAGCACGCGGAAAGCGCCTATTACCTGGCAGCCAGCATTTGGATCAACAGCCCGGCGCCGCCGACACTCACGCTGACCGCTCCCGCCGACAATGCAGTTGTCAACCTGCCCTTTGTCTACCTCAATGGTTCGTTTGACGCCCCATCCGGGGTAGATGTGGGCGACTTCACGGTTAACGGCGAGTCCAAGGGGAGCTACTTTGGCAACGGAATGTCGTTTGACATCGTGGTGAACCTGAATCCCGGCGTCAACACGATCGTGGTTGAAGTAAAGGACGATTACAACCGCAAGGCGACCGTGACCCGCACGGTCACGTACGAAAAGCCCGTGGCTGAAGTCAGCAACGTGACCGCTCAGTACAGCGACTTCACCAGCATCACGGCCACGGTCAAGCAGGGGACTTCCCCCCTGGCCAATTTCCCGGTGCTGATCCTCTTGGATGGCGACACGGTCTATTCCGGCGCTACCGACGCCGCCGGTCAGGTGAACGCCTCCTTCGTACCAATCAACAGACCGGCTGGCACCTACACCATCAGCGTCGTGCCGATCCCAGCGCCGTCGGAGGTACTGGGCACCGGCACTGCCACCGTAACCAAGGAGACCGCAAAGATCACCTGGTCCGGAACGCCGCTGATCCCCGGGACCACCATGAACCTTCGGGCTACGATTCGAGATGAGGACACATGGCCCGGCGACCTCACCCAGGCCGGCTTGCTCGAGCTCAAGTTCACCATCAAGAAGGCGGACGGGACCATTCTGGATTCCACCACCGGCGACATCAACATGTGCGGCGATGGCTACTGCGCATCCGTCCTGTATCCGCTGCCGTCGAACGGGGTCAAGGTGGAGGTCTCGCTGCCCACGAACGGCTACTTCACAGCCCCCTCGATCACCGTGGTGGCCGACACCACACCGCCCACGGTGACCGTGGACCCGGTCGACGACATCTCCAGCTCGTCCATTACCCTAACCGGCACATACAGCGAGTCGGTCTCGGCGGTCCGAGTGAATGGTGCTAACGCCACCTACAACAACACCACCAAGACCTTCTCACACCCGGTCACCCTGGCCGCTGAGGTCAACAGCTTCGAGATCGTCGTCGTGGACCTGGTCGGTAACACCACCACGGTGCACACCTTCGTCAACTACGCCCCGATCACCACGGCGCCCCGGATTCGCCTGGTGCCCCGGAACACCCCCGCCACCGTCGGCTCCACCCTCACGGTTGACGTGGTGGTGGACAACGTGCCTGCCAACCTGGGCAGCGCCACCGTGGAGATCAAGTACCACACCGCGCTGCTCGACGCCACCACCGTCACCGTGGGACCGCTCCTTGCGCACGACGCCAACCTCGCTCCGGCGGTGAATGAGACGGCAGGCACGATTCTGGTGAACCTGACCAACCCCGATGGCCCGAGCAGCTCCTCGACACTGTTGGCCACGATCACGTTCCAGGTCACGGCCGCCGGCACAGCCGACGTGTGGTTTGAGAATGTGACGGGGCTCGCCCCTGGTGGCAACGTGTTGCTGACCTCCGACACAGTTCCGATGACCATTACCACCAGCACGCCGCTGAAGGCCCGCGTGGAGCTGCGGGAACCCTAGCGCCCGGACAGAAGGAGGAAGCTTATGCGAAAGAAGCTGTCGGGCCTGATCCAGGTGCCCCGCCGGATCCTGGTCGGCGTGCTGACCCTCGCCCTGGTCATGATCGCCTCCAACCTGTTGCCGCTCTTTGAGAACCTCGAACTGGCCATGTACGATACCTGGTTCGACCTTCGTCAACAGCCTGGCGATAAGGGCGACGACCGGATCGTGATCATCGGCATCGATGACCCGTCGATCAAGGTGATCGGCCAGTACCCATGGCCCCGGGCCGAGTACGCCAAGCTCCTGGAGAAGCTCGGTGAGGCGAAGGCGGTGGCCTTCGATATCATCCTCTCCGAGGAGTCCCGGGCGAAGGACCCGGCAGACGATCAGATCTTCGCCGACGCGATCAAGAAGCACGGCCGGGTGGTGCTGACCACCTTCGTCGAGTACTTTGACAACAACGGTCAACAGAACGCCAGCTTCAAACGGCCCACCAAGGTGCTCCTCGACGCTACCCGGGCCGGCAAGCACAAGTTTGCTGGCCAGGGAACGGTCAACACGCCAACCGACGCTGACGGGGTGGTTCGGGCGAACAACCCCGTCGACGCCGACACCACCGGCGAACCCTACCCCTCGCTGGCGCTGGCGGCGGTCATGCAGTACAAGGGCCTGACGCCGGACCAGTTGAAGGTCAAGAACCTGGGTCCGGTCACAGTGGGCGATCTGACGGTTCCCCGTGACGTGGACGGTCAGACTCTGCTCAACTTCGCGGGGCCGCCCAAGTCCTTTACCACGCTGTCGTTCATCAACGTCATGAACGACCGGCTCCCGCCTGGTTTCACCTTCAAGGACAAGATCGTCTTCGTCGGCGCCGCCACTCCGACGCTGAAGGACGATTTCCCGGTGCCTGTCGCCAAGGACACCCAGGCGGGCAAGCTAATGCCGGGCGTGGAGATCCAGGCGACCAGCGCTGCCACCTACCTGAACGGTTCCTACTTCGTGCGGGCGCCGTGGCAGCTCAACTACGCGATCACCCTGGTGCTGGGCCTGCTGATTCTCGTGATCGCCGGGCGGCTCGGGGTCGTGGCCGGCGCCACCTCGACGGGGCTCGTGGCCGTCGGTTACGTCGGGTCGGTCTGGTTCGCCTGGAGCAGCAAGCACTACTGGCTCGACGTGGTCACGCCGGTGATCGGGATCCTCTCGGTCTACACGGTCACCACGGTGGAGAACTGGATGCGGGAGCAGGCTGAGAAGGCCCGGGTGCGCAACCTGTTCGGCCGCTACGTATCGCACAACGTCGTCAACGAGCTGCTGAACAACCCGGAAATGCTGGAGATGGGCGGCAAGCGCTTCGCGGTGACGATCCTGTTCTCGGATATCCGAGGCTTTACTACCTTCTCCGAAGGGCGTGACCCGCAGGAGGTCGTGCAGCGCATCAACGACTACTGCAAGGACATGGTCGAGCTGATTTACAAGCACGGCGGCACGCTGGACAAGTACATGGGCGACGGCATCATGGCCTACTTCGGCGCCCCGATTCCGCAGTCCGACCACGCCGAGCGAGCCCTCCGGTGCGCCCACGAGATGCGTGAGAAGATGAAGGAGCTGCACGTGCAGTGGAAGGCAGCCGGGCTGCAGGCGTTTAAAATCGGCGTGGGCCTAAACTCGGGCGAAGTCATCGCCGGCAACATCGGCCACCCCGACCGCGTGGAGTATAGCTTGATCGGCTCGGCCGTGAACCTGGCCGCCCGCCTGGAGTCAATGACCAAGGAGTACGCCAAGAGCGAGTACGGTGGCATCGTCTTCAGCGAGCACACCTACAACCTGGCGCCCAAGGCCGTGGAGGAGTTCCAGCCCACCGAGGTCGGCGACGTTGAGGTCAGAGGTATGACCCAGAAAGTGCGTATTCTTACGATGTGATGTCCGGAAAGAGACCAGATCCCGAACGGGGTCTGGGCTCTTTGCTGCCGTCCTGGGGGTGCCATAACCTTTTTAAACGTTGACAGTCAGGGAATCGATTGGTAAAGTTATCGCATGTCTCATAGCTCCAATGGTGAAGGGAATGTAGTACTATGTTGCGTCGACTCCGCCGGCACAGCACCTTGCTGGCTTGGGCCGCAGGCATTCTTGCGGTACCCGCCCTGCTCGGAGGCGTGACCGCCGCCCCGGCCGACCCCGGCCCGGCCCCGGCTCCACAGCCCGAGCCGGTAGAAATGCTGCCCCCGGACCCGATCGACATGCAAGCCCACCTGACCCTGACCCTGCTCCAGCACACGGCTGACGTTGTCCCCGCTCAGTTTCAGCATCTGGTGGTAGAAGCCGCCTCACGACACCGAATCGACCCCAGGCTAATCGCCGCAGTCATCGAGGTAGAGACCAAGTGGGATCCCCATGCGGTGGGTCCTTTCGGCGAACTGGGGCTTATGCAGATCCTGCCCTCCACCGGCGAGTTCCTGGCCAGAAATGCCGGCATGGAGGAATATGACCTGGCCGATCCCGCGACGAACCTGCACCTTGCCGCCGGCTACCTCGCCGGGCTGATCGAGGAGTACGGTATCATCGCCAAGGCGCTGGCCGTTTACAACGGCGGCCCCGGCGCCGCCCAAGCCTGGGAAACCAGCATCTATGCGCACAAGGTGCTCCGCATGTACCACCGCGTGCCGCCAGCCGACCCGATTTCCGCCCAACAAGCCTCCTGAGCAATGAATCGGGGCGCCCTTCACGAGAGGGCGCCCCGGTTTTCTCTTACGGCAGGCCATACTAGTTATTGCACCGGAAAGACCACGGTGAAAAGGGTGCCTTTGCCGAGCGTACTGCGAACGTCAATCTCGCCGCCGTGGGCCTGGACGATGCTGTGACAGAGCGGCAGCCCCAGCCCGGTCCCCTCCTCCTTGGTCGTGAAGAAGGGGTCAAACAGCCGGGGCAGGTTCTCCGGGGGGATTCCGCACCCCGTGTCGGAGACCTCCAGGGCAATCTGCGTTTCGGAGCTTTGGTAGACCGCCACCCCTAGCGTCCCGCCTTGCGGCATCGCCTGGGTGGCGTTGATGATGAGGTTCAGCAGCACCTGCCGCAGCATCTTGGGGTCGGCCTGGATCACGCTAAGGGAAGGGTCGTAGTCCGCCTGCACCTGGATTCCCTTCCGATCCAGGTCGCTCCGGTGCAGCGCCAGGACCTCCTCCAGCAGCGCCTTCGGCGAGACCGGCACCTTGTAAATCTCGGCGGGGCGGGCCAGTAGCAGCAGGTCACGGATGATGGCGTCGATCCGGTCGATCTCGTTGAGCACGATCTGGAAGAACTCGCCTTCCCTGGCCGCAGCCTTGGCCTGGGCCAGCTGGATGAAGCCGCGGATCGAGGTGAGCGGGTTGCGGATCTCATGTGCGGCGCCCGCTGCCAGCTCGCCGATGGCGGCCAGCTTCTCCACCCGGCGGACCTGCTGCTCCATGGTCCGCACCCGGGTCACGTCGCGGGCCGTGCAGACGGCGCCCAGCAGCGTCCCAGCCGCGTCCCGCAGGGGGGCGGCGCCCACCTCGAGGATCGCCTGTCCCCACGGCACGTCGAACTCCGGGACGGTCTCCCCCGCCAGCGCACGGTGGACCGGAAAGACCCGCACCACCCCTTCCGGGAGCGGTTGACCTGCGACCAGCGGATAATCGGCCCCGCAAAGGGTGCGAGCCGCAGCGTTGGCCAGGCTGAGCTGGCCCTCCGGGTCGACCACCACAATGCTGGTAGTCAGGTTGTCCAGGAGCGTATCTGTGAAGGACTTCAAGGCCGAGATATGGTCGAGCCGGCGGGCCACCTCGTCCATCAGGTACGCGTTCTCCAGGGCGGCGGCCGCCTGACCCGCCATCAGGTTGATAAGGCCGACCTCCCTGGGGGTAAACCAATGATAGCGGGGCATGCCGACGATCATGAGCCCCGTCGTTCTGTGGCGGCCCACCAGCGGCACGAACAGGACCGAGCGAATCCCTTCCGTGCGTGCGATCTCGTGGGCAAGGCTGCTGGTCATTTCGGTCAGGTCGCCCACCTGGAAGCTCTCCTGGTTCATGATTGCCCGGCTCATCATGCCGGCCTGCACGGCCGTCAGCCTCCCGACGAGGTTGAGGTTGGTAATGCCGTGGGCGGCTCGGAAACGCATCTCCAGGGGATCCTCCGCCCCGTCGTTCAGGGCAAGGACGACCTTGGCGCCCAACAGTTCACCCACTGCACGGACGGCGATCTGGGCGGTCTCGGCTGTGCCGGAGCTGGAGGCAAAGAAGGAGGCCATGCGGGCCACCGCCAGCACCTCTTCGGGGAGTTCCGGCGCCAGGCCGGTCTGGCCCCGGAGCTGGTTCCAAATCCTGCGCAGACCTGCCCGCACGGTAGACGAGCGGGTCGAGGTGACGAGCCCCTGCAGTTGGCGGACCGTATCGGGCAGCGCTGCGTCCGCTTCCCGCAGGGAGTTGCGCTCCACAAAGACCCGCACCATGGCAGCGATCACCATGGGGTGGAACCGGGAGGCGGCGTTGGCCCGAATCCAGGTCACGGCGGCCGCCGCGGAGGTAACCCCAGCGGTCCCGTCTCCGATCGTCAGAGCGGCCACCGCGTTGGCTGCGGCCAATACCTGCGCACCCAGGGGGATCTCCTCGCCGGAGATGGCCGGGTAGCCCTCCCCGTCGTAAGCGGCGTACCGGCAGCGAATCAGCCGGACCACATCCTCCAGGGCGCCGACGCGCTCCACCTGGCCTACCGCCTGAGCCACATGGGCCTCCAGCCTGGGCAGCTCCTCCGAAGTGGGCTTGCGCGACAGCCAGAGGGGCACCAGGGGATCGGCATCGACAAGGTGCTCCTGGAGGAAGGCGGCATAGCCCACAATGCGGATATCCTCGTCGGGCAGCCGCAGATCCCGGGAGAGCGCATGGGCGTAACGGAACACCCGCTGGTACACCGCCCGCTGCGCCTGGCTCTTGGGCATCGTGGAACGCAGCAGCTCAGCGACGGTTTGATCCTGGTAGATCTGCGTAAAGACCGGGCCCAGCCGTGCCTGCACGCCGATGAACAGCAGCGCAGACGGGATGAACAGGAACGGGACGTACCCCCGGACCAGCTCCAGCCCCCAGGCCTGCGCCAGGAAGAGAAGCGGCACCCACCAGACCTGGCCCATGCGAATCATGTACTCCTGCACCTTGCTCCGCTGGTGCAGAGGCCCTGTCAGGAAGGCGTAGCCCGCTGTAAGCAGCAGCCAGAAGGCGAAGGACTGGACCACCGCATAGGTATTGGTCGGGGGCAGCAGCACGTCGGTCCGGGGCACCACCCCGCCCGAGACCCAGTTGGAAATCGTGTAGGCGCCCAGCACCGAGGCCAGCACGACGAACGGCCTGTACCACTGCCAGTTGCCGCGATGCCCCACGGGGACAGCAGCCCGGGTGCCAAAGTCAATGAGAAGGACCGCAACCGCCGTCAGCAGCCCGTGGGTCCAGATCGCCTCGAAGATCATGCCGCCAAGGAAGGTCAAACGGATGCCAGTCCGAGGCAGAATGACCGGCCACCGCATGGAGAGTCCAAGGGCCGTACCATATACAATGGCGGTCTCCCAGTCCACTGGCCGGCCCAGCCTCACCCCGAGCCAGGCGACGAAGAAAACTGCGGCCAGCACAGCCAGCACCCTGCGGGTGCCCGCCGGATTCTTACTCAGGTAGTCCAAGAACGGCCACTCCCCCCCGGAGCCGATGCTCCCCTCTGGGTTCTGGCTGATGCACAGCTTCTCCTCCATGTGAGGCGTGAAGGATTTGGCGATCAAATAGAAGAACACTCATGGTTCAAGAGACGTTGCGGAAAAGACGTCTCGGCCCACCAGAGGGAGGGAGCGCCTTGGAGATCCAGCTCCATAACCCGCTTATTGTCCAAAGCGATCGCACTGTGCTCCTGGAGGTCATGAACCCACTCTTCGAAACGGCACGGGACGTACTCTCTCTGTTCGCAGAGCTGGTGAAGAGCCCCGAGCATATTCACACCTACCAGATTACGCCGCTGTCGCTGTGGAACGCTGCAGCCACTGGTCTCTCCGCCCAGGAGATCCTGGCCGAGCTAACCAAGCTGAGCAAATATCCGATTCCTGATAACCTCAAGCAGGACATTGCCGACTACATCTCCCGCTACGGCCGCGTCAAGTTGGTGCGTGACGACGAGGGCGCCCTGCTGCTGCAATCGGCGGATCGCATGCTCCTAACCGAGCTTTGGCACCACAAGCATGTGAAGCCCTACCTGCTCGAACAGCGCAGCGACGGCCTCGCCGCTGACCCCGAACAGCGGGGCCATCTGAAGCAGGCCTTGATCAAGGCGGGCTTCCCTGCGGAGGACCTGGCGGGGTACACCTCCGGTGAACCCCTGCCGATCAATCTGCGGGAGCGCAGCCGGTCGGGCAACCCCTTTGGGCTGCGCCCCTATCAGGGGCAGGCGGTTAGCGCCTTCTACAAGGGCGGTTCGGTCTTCGGCGGGTCCGGGGTGATCGTGCTGCCCTGCGGCGCCGGCAAAACTGTGGTCGGCATGGGCACCATGGCGGCCGTAGGCGAGCAGACCCTGGTGCTGACCACCAACATTACGGCGGTGCGACAGTGGATTGAGGAACTGCTCGACAAGACGGACCTGACCCGGGACCAGGTCGGCGAGTACACCGGCGAGGTCAAGGAGATCAGGCCCGTCACAGTCTCGACCTACCAGATTCTCACCTATCGCGACAGCCAGGACGACCCCTTCAAGCACTTCCAGGTCTTCAACGCCCGCAACTGGGGGCTGATCGTCTACGACGAGGTCCACCTGCTGCCGGCGCCCGTCTTCCAGGCAACCTCGGAGATTCAGGCCAAGCGGCGCCTGGGCCTTACGGCCACCCTGATCCGGGAGGACGGCCGCGAGGAGGATGTGTTCTCGCTGATCGGCCCCAAGCGCTTTGAGGTGCCCTGGAAGGTCCTCGAACGGCAGGGATTCATCGCGACCGCCACCTGCCACGAGATCCGGGTCCCCCTCGCCGATCAGATGCGCCTTCCCTACGCCACCGCCGAGGACCGCAACAAGTTCCGCATTGCCTCGGAGAACCCGGCGAAGTATCCCCTCGTTCACGAACTGATCAGGCGCCATCCAAATGACATGGTGCTGGTGATCGGGCAGTACCTGGACCAACTGAAGCAGCTTGCCGCCGAGCTGGGCGCCCCCCTCATTACGGGCCAAGTGCCCACCAAGGAGCGCGACGAACTCTACGCCAAGTTCAAGAGCGGTGAGATCAAGGTGCTGGTGGTCTCCAAGGTGGCCAATTTCGCCGTGGATCTGCCCGACGCCACGGTAGCGATCCAGGTGAGCGGCACCTTCGGCTCCCGTCAGGAGGAGGCCCAGCGCCTCGGCCGGATTTTGCGGCCCAAGAAGGACGGCTCCCCTGCCTTCTTCTACTCCTTGGTAACGCGCGACACCAAGGACCAGGAGTTCGCCACCAAGCGACAGCTCTTCCTCACTGAGCAGGGCTACCGCTACCAGATCTCCCATGCCGAAGAGTTCCTCGCCGCGAGGTGAATACTAGGTGGACCTGCTGAGCAGCCTTGCCAAACTCCCGCTTGAGCAACTGAACCGCATCGCCCACAGCGTCGGGGTGGACCCCGACGCTGACCGGCGCGCCCTGGAACAGGAGCTGGCGAGCTGCCTGACCGACCGTGCCTGGCTTCAAGGGCTCCTGGCCGACCTTTCCGACGACGAGTGGGCTGCCCTGAAGGTGGTCTTCTTCAACGGGGGCGATCAGGGCATTACCGTGGAGCTGTGCCATCAGATTGTCAACCTGCTCTCCGGGCGCCGCCGCAAGACGCCGGCGAAGGCGATCGAAGACCTGCAGAACCGAGGCCTGATCTACCCCCGCACCCAGAATTACCGGCAGGTATTCTTCATTCCGGTCGACCTGCTGACGGCGCTGCGGGATATTCTGAGCCGCCAGATGGTCTACCGGATCTGCATCCCCGCCGACAGCGACGTGCGCTACACCACCGCGGAGCGGGACCTCCTGGAGGACACCCACCGCTTTCTCGCCTATGTCCATCGGACCGAGATTACGCTGACCCAGCAGGGGCAGATCTTCAAGCGGCACCTGAGGGCCCTGCTGGACCTGCTCGGGAGCGCCGGCGAGGATGACGAGAACCTGGTCGGCCGGTACCCCGAGCCGCTCGGCTTCCTGATGGGGTACGCTCTGGAGCGGCGCCTACTCGTTCGCGAGGACGGCAAGCTGGTCACCACCCCGCTGTTGGGCGAGTGGGTGGGTTGGAGCACGGGCGCCAAGCAGGCCGACCTGTTCCGCTACTGGCAGGACCGGTACTACTACCAGGACCTGCAGACCTTCCTCTCTGTCATGCGTCAGGTGGGCGAGCAGTGGGTCTCCGTGAGCCGCCTGGTCTTGGAGTTAGAGCCGCTGATCAACCCGAGCCAGCGCGGCTCCTTCCTGATCCGGCTCAAGCACCACCTGACCACCTTCCTGGCCCCGTTCGGTCTGCTCCTCCTCGGGGAGACCGAGGGCTCGGAAGAGCCCGAGCTGGTCTGCCGCTTGACGCCTGTAGGGGTGGCCGTGCTTGCGGAGCGAACGCCGGAAGAGAATGACCCAATGGCGGTAGCGCCGTTCCTCCTGCAGGCTACTTTTGAGATTCTTGCCAGCCGGCCGGTACCTGCCCGGGTGCTCTGGACGCTGGAGCTGATGGCCGATCTGGTCGGGCGCACGGACCGCACCCTGACCTATCGCTTGAGCCGGCAGTCGATCTACCGGGCGCTCCGAGGCGGCATGACCGGCGAGCAGATGCTCGCCTTCCTGCGGGAGCATTCTGCCACCGGGGTGCCCCAGAACGTGGAGTTCGACCTGCGCTCCTGGGCGGAGGGCTATGGGCAGGTTTACCTGCAGGCTGTGGTGCTGCTTCGCTGCGCCAACGAGATCCTGGCTGAACAGGTGAAGGCGTCCCGCCGCACAAGCCGATTTGTGCTTGGGGAGCTTACGCCGACCGATCTGGTTGTCGCGGAAGAGAGCTACAAGGAGCTGCTGGAGGCGCTCGAAGCGGACGGGCTGATGCCCCGCCCCGGGCTGGAGCGGCCGGGCGCCAACACAAAAAAACAGGACGCCTGAGCGCCCTGTTTCTCCTAGCTTCCGCCACCACCGCCACCGCTGCTCCCGCCGCCGCCGCCACCGGAACTGCCGCCACTGGTGCCGCCGCCTCCGCTGCTCTTCTGGTCGCCACCGCCCTTCGTGGTGGTGGTGCCCTTGGCGAGCATCTCCTGCAGCGCTTCCTTCAGGGCGGTCTGGACCGTGGTCTTGAAGGCTGGGTCCTGGAACATCTGCCCGGCCTGGGTCATGATGGCCTGCTGGCCGACCGAGGAGCTAAGCGTGCGCTTAACAGCCTCCTGGAGGGCCTTCTGCCCCTCCTGGGTGTCAAGCGCCATCTCCAGCATCTCGCCGCCGGCCTGATTGCGAACCTGAGTCCGCAGGAAGTCCTTCATATCTTCCTCATGCAGGACCGACCTGACCGATTTCTTGACATCCTCTTCACTGGGCTCCGGAGCCTTGGCCGGTTCCTGCTGCCCGCCGCCACCCATACAACCAGTAGTAAGCACGGCGCCTAACAGCATCGTAGCGAACCACTTTCGCACCGCACACGCACCCCCGAGTCCAAGTAAAGTTCAACCTTACTGTCCCCTTTGTGACTCAGCTCCATGCTGGAAAGATCATCTCAGCGAGGGTAGAAACGGTGATGCGCAGGGAGACCGAACTGTACGAACCGGTAAAGGCTTTTTTGGAGACGCTGGGCTTTACGGTCCGCGGCGAGGTAAACCAGTGCGATGTGGTCGCGGTGCGCAGCGATGAGACCGTCGTGGTTGAACTGAAGGCCGCTTTCAACCTCGAACTGGTGTTGCAGGCCATCGACCGCCAGAAGATCGCCGACAGCGTCTACGTGGCCGTTGAGACTCCCCGAAGCGCCCGGGGCCGCTGGAAGGAGCTGCTGCACCTCTGCCGGCGCCTCGGTCTTGGCATGCTGACCGTCAGCTTCAACCGCAAGGAGCCGGGGGTCGAGGTGGTTTGCGATCCGGAGCCGTTACTGCCCAGGCGAAACGTCAAGAAAAGAGCTTCCCTGCTTAAGGAGTTCCACGCCCGCACGACCGACTGCAACCAGGGCGGCTCCAGCCGGCGCCCGCTGGTGACAGCCTACCGGGAGGAGGCCTTGAAGGTGGCCGCCTACTTGCACGAGCACGGGCCGTC
This sequence comes from Symbiobacteriaceae bacterium, assembly GCA_050789255.1. Lineage (GTDB taxonomy): Bacteria > Bacillota > Sulfobacillia > Symbiobacteriales > Symbiobacteriaceae > JBOZRQ01. The sequence continues at coordinate 1,743 of JBOZRQ010000006.1, read as the reverse complement.
GGCGCCGAAAACGCTGAAGGCCGCCACCGGAATCACCCGGGTGGCGGCCATCTGTCAGGGGAATGTCTACGGCTGGTTCGAGCGGGTCAGCAAGGGCGTCTACGGCCTGACGCCCAAGGGCGCCGAGGCGCTGAGCACCTATGCCGACGTGGTGGTTCAGCTCACCTGATATTACACCTGCCGTCGTGTCAGCACCTTGTAGATCGCATCGGCGCCAAATCCCAGCGCCTCCGCGGGAATACGTTCATCTGCTGCATGGATCAACTTTGTGAATGAGAAGTCCTGCGGCAGCATCATTGGCGTAAAGCCAAAGTGCTGGATGCCCAGCCGGGCAAAGAACCGGCCATCCGTCACAGCGGGCAGCAGGTTGGGAATTGGAATCCCGTCCGGGTCGGCCTCCCGAAGGGCGCCGGCCAGGGTCGGGAAAAGCGCCATGTCCACCCTGGGCAGCCCCTCATCATATCGCACCACCTCGAACTCCGCATCGCTGCCTAGCAGCGGGCGGAGTTCCTCTATAACATCATCGGGCCTGCAGCCCGGGAGAAGGCGTGCATCAAGCTCCAGGGCCACCTCGCTGGGAATCACGTTGACCTTGTCGCTCCCGTGCAGAATGGTTGGGCTCACTGTGTTGTGCAGCAACGGATCAAAGGTGGCGAGCGCTGGACCCAGCAGATCCAGAATGCGATCCGTCAGCAAGGGGTTGAGCAACTGCCTGATCAACAGACGCTGCACCCCGGAGAGCCCGCTCGCGACCGCCTCGACCTGCTGCCGCACCACATCCGTAATGCGAACCGGCAAGCGGTGGCGGTCCAGCTGGGTCAGCGCTCGACCGAGCTTGGCGACCGCACCGCCGCGTACGGGCATCGACCCGTGGCCCCCCTGGCCGCGGAAGCGCACCTTCAGCCAGCAGACTTGCTTCTCGGCGACCTGGATGGGGTAGAAGCGCTTGCCGCCCACGTACATGGTAAAGCCGCCAAACTCACCAATGCCCCACCGGACGCCCTTGAACAGCTCCGCATGCTCCTGCATCAGAAACTCGGCGCCGTAGGTGCCGGCCGCCTCTTCGTCGCTGAGAATGACCAGCATGACGTCGCCAGGGAGATCGGTGTTCTCAGCCTTGGCCCGCAGGAATGCGGACAGCATCATGGCGACGCCGCCCTTCATGTCTAGGGCGCCGCGCCCCCACACGAAGCCGTCGACGATCTCGCCACTGAATGGCTGCCGGGTCCAGGGCTGGTGCGCCGTGGTCACCACGTCGACATGCCCCTGGAGCATCAGCGTGGGCAGGGCGCCCCGCCCCTTCAGCCGGGCAATCAGGTTCGGGCGGTTCGGGTCGCGGGCGACAAGGATCGACTCGACGCCGGCCGCATCAAGCAGTTGCTTGATGTACATGACACAGGGCGCCTCGTTCCCCGGCGGGTTGGTGGTGTCAAACCGGATGAGATCTTGAAGCAACGCAACCGGGTTCTGCTGCGGCATGTGGCTCCCGCCTTATCGTTTTTGCAATCTTTCACCTACATAGGTTTCGACTCCTTCTGAAGGGCATAAATAAAACACCCGGAAGGTTAACCTTCCGGGTGTTTCGCGCTTGGTGGACCGCGTAGGACTCGAACCTACAACCTGTCGATTAAGAGTCGAATGCTCTACCATTGAGCTAGCGGTCCAACATGGCGGAGAGAGAGGGATTTGAACCCTCGCGGGACTTGCGCCCCCTACAGCTTTAGCAAAGCCGCCCCTTCAGCC
>JBOZRQ010000059.1:0-86218 GCA_050789255.1 Symbiobacteriaceae bacterium | reverse complement strand
AAGGGTCCGCACGACTTGCATGTCTTAGGCACGCCGCCAGCGTTCGTCCTGAGCCAGGATCAAACTCTCCGTAGAAAAGTTTGTTCGGCTCTAAATGGATGTACGTTCGCTTAGCTCTTCTTGCTCTTGCACTGTCTAGTTTTCAAGGTCCCAGATCTGCGTCGGCGACCACATTAGGGCCGACAGCGTTGTTTAGGTTATCACAGCGTTCGGCGACTGTCAAGCGGGCATTTCTTGGAAATCGTTCTGCCAGTTGACTTTGCCGTTGCGGCTGGAGTTTTGATGTTACCATCGCCCCAACCAGCCTGTCAACCCGGCAGTTCTAACCAACTTGCGGTTTTCGCTGCTGAGATGCGGTTGACAAGGGGATATGATATCAGAGCCGATAGAAGGTCGCAAGCCTGTACTTTTCGCTATTACTACATAAACCATCCTAACCAGGGGAACGCTGATCGATGAGGAGGTGTCTTCTGCAGTGCTCGGACGAAGGCTTGGCAGGCTGGTGTTCACGCTGACAATCACCACGCCAGTAATCCTGGCATTTCTCGTTGTAACCGTCATTGCTGTTACGCCTTTACCTCCTGCCCAAAACGCCGAAGCCACCGAGCTGCTGGACGCGAGCGGAAAGCCATTCGAGCGGATGTTCACGCAGGATCGTGTGGAGATCCCGGTCATCGACATGCCGAAGCATCTCCTGGACGCCGTTGTGGCCGTCGAGGACGACCGTTTTTACAGACACCCCGGTATCGACGTGGCCGGCATTGCCCGAGCGGTGGTCCGGAATGTGCGCGCCGGAGAGATTGTCGAGGGAGGCAGCACCCTGACACAGCAGTTAGTGAAAAACCTCTACCTCACCAACCAGCGGACGTGGACCCGCAAAGTCAGAGAAGCGATTCTGGCCCTAAAGCTAGAGTACAAGTATTCCAAGAAAGAGATCCTCGGCATGTACCTGAACACCATTTACCTCGGGAACGGTGTTTACGGGGTAGAGCGGGCAGCCCAAGTTTACTTCGGAAAATCAGCCCGTCAGCTTACCATTGGGGAATCAGCGTTGCTGGCGGGCCTGCCACGTGCGCCCGAGTATTACGCTCCTCGCCCGGATAACATGGTGAACGCAGTTGAGCGGCGCAATCTGGTCCTGTCAAAGATGGTGGAGCAGGGTTACATCGACTCGGTGACAGCCGAGGCCGCGAAGAGTGAAGTACAACTGCCTGTCATGTCCATGGGCTCCCGGCAGACCAGTACAACCCCGTATACAGCACCGTATTTTGTGGACTACGTCCTCAAGGAGCTTCGTCAACGATTTCCCGAGGTAGCTGCCAACTTGCATCAGGGTGGATATCGGGTGTACACGACCCTCGATTTGAAAGTCCAGGCGGCGGCAGACCAGGCGGTGGGAAAAGCCATGCCCAATACGGAGGTTGCCCTCGTGGCGATGGAGCCCAGCACCGGCTACATCCGGGCCATGAGAGGCGGCCAGTCCGATACGGTCGTTCACAACCGAGCACTTCTCCCCAAGCAGCCCGGATCCGCCTTCAAACCGTTTGTTTACGCCACGGCACTGGAGGGCCGCGGTTACACCGTGACCGACACCCAGTTGGACGTAGCCACAAAGGCGGGCGAGTTTGTTGGGGCCACGGCCGGCACAGAGTGGCGACCAGCGAACTTTAACAACGAGTACACCAACAAGGCTCAAACGATGCGGTACGCCCTGCGGAAGTCGCTAAACCTTGTGACCATACGCTGGTTGAGGACACTCACCCCTGCCCCGGTGATTCGCACGGCGCACAGACTAGGAATCGAGAGCCCCCTGACCGAGGACCTCACGCTGGCATTGGGCAGTTCCGCAGTCAGTCCTCTCGAGCTAACTCGAGCGTACGCCCCGTTCGCAAATGGTGGATTCAACGTACTTCCGATTGCCATACTCAGAGTTGAGGACCACCAGGGCAACATCGTAGCGGAGCAGCGGGCCACCAGATCCCGTGCGATCGACGCTGGTCTTGCCTTCCTGGTAACGGACCTCCTCAAAAGTGCACTTCGGCCCGGGGGGTCCGAGAACGCCTTTGCTCAGGCGATCGGGAACCGCCCTGCTGCCGGGAAAACCGGGACCACAGAGAACTCCACCGACCTGTGGTTCGCCGGCTACACGCCTGATCTGGTGGCCAGTGTGTGGATTGGGTCAGACGATGGGCACTCCCTTGGGAACAACCTAATTACGGGTCGCACCAAAGCTGTTCCGGTCTGGGCCGACTTTATGAACCGGGCGTTAACGGGTGTTCCTAACCGGGACTGGGCTCGGCCCGTCAATGTGGTGGTACAGGAAATCTGTTCGCTCACAGGCCTTCGACCGAATGCCTCTTGCCCGAAAGAGCAGGAGTTGTTCTTGGACGGGACCGCTCCAGTCGAAGTAGATCCTACGGTTCATTGGGAGGAGCAGTTGCCCAATCTACCCGGCCTGCCCTGGGCGCCGCCCGGCAGCCTGCCGCCGAGCACACCCCCGGCTGAGGTCCCACAGCATCAGTTCCCGTTGCTGTCCCCTACAACCCCTTCGCGCATTCAGGCACCATGGCAGCCATAGAGACAGGCGCCCCCGTGACAGGGGCGCCTTGTCTGTGTGTGCCGTTTACTCGTTCAGCGGCGGGGCCGGGTCCCCTGCAATTCGCAGCACGTTGATCTCTCGACCGTCCACGGCGTCAATGTAGACCAGGTAGCGCTGCGTATCATACTCCGCTCTGAACTCCCAGGCGAGTCGTTCACGGTGCACCTGGTCTGCCACCACGGCCAAAGTTGGTTCCGCTGTCGTCTTGAGCCGTGGGGCGAGCTTGGTGCGAGCCAGCGCCGCTGACACTCTCGGCGTTTCCAGCTTGCGGTCGTGCCGGTTGACCCAGTAGTTTCGGGCATCAAAGGCGACCAGTTCGCCGTTGTCCATGGCCAGACTTACTTTGATGAGCTCGGTCATGATCATCACCCCGTCTTGGCGAGGCGCGAAGTCCATCATCAGCGTGCCTGTGTTCTCCGCAGCGGAGACGAACTCGGCGCTGGGGTAACCCCACTTACGCAGCATCTGCCTTGCCCGCTCGGCCAGCTGTTCCTCCGTGAAATTCCGCTCCCGCACGGGGCGCCCGTCGATCATGAAAATGACGTGGCCGCCCGCTACGCTGACACCGAAATTGAGGGGCGTTCCGTTCATCTTTTGTGCGTTGAAGAAGTACATCGGGAGCTTGCCTTCTTCCTCTGCGGTCGACGAACCAGTCAACACAGGTTCACCGTTCAGGGGCACGTCGATGAACCGTTTGATCGCCAGGGAGGCGGCCGCGGCATCGACGGGAGGACCCGGGCTCGTGCGGGGCGGAGCCTCCGGACTACTGCCCGGTGCCTGCGCACTTGCCTCTCCGGGGGCTGGCGCCAGGGCCTTTTCGATATGTGTCACCGACTTTGTGATCGGTGTGGCCGCGTTACCAGGTTGAGCAGGACCGGTAACCCGGGCCGTGCCACTCCACTTGATCATGTTGGTGCCTACTAACCCGAGCAGATTCGACAGCTCGTCCTCGAACGATACGGACTGCCTGCGCAGGTCGGCTAGCCTTGCCCAGTCTTGCTCGCCCAGTGTCCCGCCCTGGCTTAACTTGTAGTGCATTTCATCCGTGGCGAGGCGCACGGTATTGAGGAAGCTGGAAATGCGCGGGGTGTGCATGTTAGCAAGCGGCAACGCCGAGATGTTCTCAACAGCCTGAGCGCTATAGACCCGCAAGTCGGCCAGCAGTGCCTCCTGCATCTGGCGGTCGTCGGTGGCCATGAGCTTGGCTGTGCGTTCCTCAATGTTCTCGCTGTTCCACTTCAGCTTGTGGAACGCCGACATGTACTGATTCTCAGCGTCCAGAGCCAGCAGGTTCCGCTGCCGTGTCTGGTACCACCCGAAGCTGAGCGCCCCCAGCAGGGCGACACTCAGCAGCAGGTAGGGCCAGACCTCCGTTCTCCGCCGTGTTCGCATTAGCGGTCATCCCCTACCTTGCGAAAGTGTAGCGTCCTATGGTCCGCACCTGCTGACGAGACAGCAGGAACTGGTTGTTTGTTTTGGTCGGGTCATAGAAGAATACGGCGCCGTTGCTTGGGTCCCAACCGCCAAGAGCTGCCTTGGCAGCCTTTTTGCACTCCTCAGTGGTCCCCCGGTAAATCTGGCCATTGGCGACCGATGCGAAGGCGTCCTCCTGGTAGACCACCCCGGCAACGGAGTCGGGAAACCGCTTGTCCTCCGTTCGGTTAAGCACCACCGCTGCCACAGCGACCTTTGCCTCATAAGCCTCCGCACGTGCCTCGCCGCAGACCAACTGCGCGAGCAAGTACAGGTTGTCCTTCGCTGCCTTGCTCGCAGCGAAGGCGGTGTGCCCATCGTGGGTGACGCTGGGCCAGGCCAATACCAGCAGGGCGAGAACACACCCGCTGATCCTCTGGAACCACTGTGTCACAAAGCCATCCCCTTCCACGCGATCCCGGGCTCATTTCCAGAGGATAGTCTTTGTGGATAGGGATGCACTCATGCAAGAGGCCCTGGCAAGGCCAGGGCTTCCGCTTACATGGGGTCCGGCCGCTCAGGCTTCAGACGGAAGGTGCACAGGGAACCATCGTCCAACGCGACGACGATCTGCCCCGGAGCCACAGCTGGAGGCTGTTCGCTAAGCGCAGGCAGGTCGGCGGTCCAGGCAAGCGCTCCGTTCATTACGTTCCAGGCATGCAGCCGCTGGTCGGCGCCAACGCCCAGTACCAGGGTCGAGGTGGCCACTTGCTTCAAAATTGGCACCTCGGGCCTCGGCAACCTGTTGCTGGCTGGCGATTTGGCGCCGGACTCGGCACCGCGAGTCCAACGGATGCTCCCCGTGAACAGGTCCACCGAGCCACTCGGATAGAGCACCTGGTCGACCCGAACGCTGGGTGTCGCACGGTCACCCTCAAGCTCCCACACCGTCTGGCCGTTCTTAGGGTCATGCGCCCTGCCGCCGGCAATCACCAGGACCTCTGCGTAGACAGGGGTCGCTGAAGGCTCGCATGGTACGTCCCAGAACCCCTCGCCGGTCTGCGCGTCGACCGCCCAAAGCCGCCGGGCGTCGGTCACCGCATAGACGTGCTCATCGCCAATGGCCACCGGCTGGAAGATGGGGGCGCCCACGTGCAGCTTCCAGGCGATCGCGCCGGTCTTGGCTTCCAGGGCGTAGAGATGCTCGTCGCAGCATCCGAGGTAAATCACGCCGCCCGAGGCAGCCGGGGAGGAGACGATCGGGCCACCCACAGAGACCTTCCAGATCTGATGCCCCGTGTAGGCATCCACAGCGAAAACAGATCCATCAGGGCCGCACAAATAGGCGATTCCCTCGAAGACAACAGGGGTGGCCATGGGGTACTCCCCGATATGTGCAATGGCGCGGGCGCCGCCGGTGGGAATCCGCCACTTGACGCGCCCTGATTTCCGGTCCAGCGAGTAGTAATACCCATCGCCAAGGCCCACGTAGACACGGTCATAGCGAATGACGGGAGCCGACGGCGATGCCCCGATGTTTTTTCGCGGTGTGTAGGCCCACCCTGGTAACGGCGTGCCTTCTACAGCGACCGGGGAAACGCTCACCCGCCCAGCCGTGCGGCCCAGCATCGGCCAGTCTTCACCGACCTCGCTTGGCTCCGGGATCACGAGTTGCTGGCCGGGCAGAATAAACTCCGGGTGGGCGATTTGGTTCGACCGAAGGATGTCTTGGGCGGATGTCCCAAACTTCGTTGCCAGGTGAAACACGGTCTCCCCCGGTCGGACGAGGTGAACGATGCCACCGGGTGGCGGCGACGGTACCTCGCCAGGTCGCGGGATAATCAATGCCTGGCCCGGGCAGATCGCGTTCGGATCTTCAAGGCGGTTGGCCGCCACAATCGCGTGTACGGTGGTCTGATACCGCCTGGCGATTGCGTACAGCGTTTCCCCCCTTTGGACGAAGTAAAAGACCATACCCCGACCTCCCGTTTTTTACATGCTACGCAGAAGGGTCAGAGGGTGCCCGTTGGTGGGCAATATTTCCGTATTCGTCGCGCGAAAATTGATGGTCGCGATTTCACGTTGTACCCACACTTCATGCACAGGTTATCCACAGGCATCGATTTTTCTCGGAGTGGGAAACCGAACAAACCCGCGCCACAGCGCGGTTTGCGAGAACGGAAGTTCTCCACAGTTATCCCCATGGCTGTGGACAACCTCATCTCGCAAACCCAAATGGCACCAAGGACCTATGGCGAAAAATGATGTGTAGTCCCTATGCCATTTGTCGAAGGGAGCCCGTTATAATGAGTGGCATGAAGCAACAACTCATGATAGAAACCCAGGCACGCAGTAACCTGTATGGACTACTTGCCCTGTTCTGCCGGCAGGAGATCGACGCTGAGCTGCTCGGAGTCCTGCGTACGCCTGAAATGACACGTGCGCTTACGGACGCCGGTGTGAACGTGGCCGAAGCGCTTCCTCCCCAGGATGACCAGCTTCTGTTAGAAGAACTGGCACAGGCGTACACACGAACGTTCGTGTCGCCCCTTCAGGGTGAGCCCTATGCGCTGGCCGTGCAGCAGTTCATCAACGAGATTGGGCTCGAATTGGAAGGCGAGCAGGGGCTGCCGCCGGACCATATCGCCATGGAACTAGAGATCATGCAGCACCTCACGGATGCGGAGTTTCAGTCGATCGAGATCAACAACCACGACATCCGCAACACGGCCAGGCAAAAGCAGAAGCTTTTCCTCAAGCGAATTCTGGGCATGTGGGGCGTGCAGGTCTTCGAGACCATAGAGCAGGAGTCCCCGCACCCGTTTTACCGGGAAATCGGCACTCTGGGCGCCGCCTTCCTGAACCAGGAGATGCAAACCCTGCTTGACTAAAAGCGAAAGGCCGGCCACGGATGTGGTCGGCCTTCTGTATGCAGTTTCCTACCCGCCGATCTCCCGCATCGCTTCGGTCGCCGCCGAATAGCCGCCCGGCGTCAGCCCGTGCCACTCCGGTTTCGACAGGGCTACCTTCTGCAACTCTCTGGCGAGCTCCTGATCGGAGCAACCACTGCGCATCATTCCCTTCAGGTCCTGCTCACCGTCGACGAGCAGGCAGGAGCGAATCCTGCCGTCGGCCGTGAGGCGCATTCGGTTACAGGAATCGCAGAAATGCTGTGTGACCGGCGTGATTACCCCGACGGAGGTTGACGTTCCGGCGATTCGGTAGAGGCGAGCCGGGTCCCCGGGCCTCATAGGCAGGGGCTCCAAGGCAAAGCGCTCCTGAATCATGGCGAGAATCTCAGCTGCCGGGACGAAGTGCTCATCCCACTGACCAACGGCACAGCCAATGGGCATGTACTCGATGAAGCGAATCTGCCAGCCACGGCGGGCGCCCAACTCCACGAGATCGGGCACCTCATCATGGTTCATGCCGCGCATGACCACTGCGTTAATCTTGATCGGGGTCAACCCGGCCTTCTCGGCGGCCTCAATGCCATCCAGCGTGCGCTGGAGGGTGCCGCCACGGGTGATTTCGGCAAAGCGCCGGGCGTTCAGGGTGTCCAGGCTGATGTTGACCCGGCGCAGACCGGCTGCCGCCAGAGGCAGGGCATACCGGGCAAGTTTGCTCGCGTTCGTGCTGAGTGCAACCTCATGAATACCGGGGACCGTCGCAATCTCTCGCACCAGGTCGACGATGCCTGGGCGAATCAATGGCTCTCCGCCAGTCAGCCTGATTTTGCTGACGCCCAGCCGGGCCGCTACAGCGACCAAACGAACAACCTCGGCGTTGGTCAGGTATTCGCTATGATCGCTGAAGGGGATACCACCCGCAGGCATGCAGTAGGTGCACCGCATATCGCACCGGTCGGTAACGGAGATGCGCAGGTAGGAGATCGGGCGGTTCCCGGGGCTCAAGAGACGCTCTTCCACAACCAGGTCCCTCCTTCGAGCCGACAGAGCCACTTGTACCGATTGTACCGCGGCACCCTTCCCGACGAGGATTCTCCAAAGGGGTATGAAAACGACTAGGCACCCCGCCCGATCCACAGGGGGGTGCCTCACCAGTCTAGGAGCGGGCCTTCTTCACGACCTTGACCATGCGAATGTCGGGATCCTCCGTGCCCTGCACGGGGAGACCGGCCTCGATGCAGTCCTCGATGTACTCGAGGTTTTCGTGGGAGACGATCTCACCGGGCAGAAGGATCGGAATACCGGGCGGGTAGACCATGATCGACTCGGCGATCACCCGTCCCTCCGACTCCGTAAGGGGAACCTCTTCGGTCTGCGCGTAGAACGCCTCGCGCGGCGACATGGCCAGGATTGGCGTGGTGGGGATACGCACCTTCATCTCCGTAGCGGGACGGGTCCGGTAGAACCGAGCCGCCAGGGTGCGCAGCGCCTTCATGAGCGCATCCAGATCGTCCTCGATGTCGCCCAGGGAGACGATGCAGAGGATGTTATACAGGTCGGAGAGCTCGACTTCGATGTTAAACTCGTTGCGGAGCAGCTTCTCCATTTCCGCCCCCGTAACGCCCAGCTCTGTCACGTTGATGCACAGCTTGGTGGGGTCGAACTCGAACCGGGAGCTGGTCTCACCGATGATCTCTGCACCGAAGCAGTAAAGGCCGGGGATCTCGTTGATCTCCTGGCGCGTCTTGTTGGCGAGCTTCATGGCTTTGTCGATTAGCTGCCGACCCTTGGTCGCCAGCTGCTTGCGGGCCACGTCAAGAGAGGCCAGCAGCAGATAGGAGGTGCTGGTGGTCTGCAGCATCGACATGATTGCCTGAACCCGCCCGGCATAGACATAGCCCTCGCGAATGTTCAGTACGCTGGTCTGAGTCATCGACCCGCCCAGCTTATGCACGCTGGTGGCCGCCAGGTCGGCGCCCGCCTGCATGGCCGAGAGCGGAAGCTCTTCGTGGAAGTTGATGTGCACGCCATGGGCTTCGTCCACCAGCACGGGAACCCCGCGCGAGTGCGCCAGCTCCACGATGGACTTGAGGTCGGCCGAAACGCCATAGTAGGTGGGGTTGATCACCAGCACGCCCTTGGCGTCCGGGTGCTGGTCGAGGGCGTTGCGCACCGTCTCCAGGCTGACGCCGTGGGCGATGCCCAGGCGGGTGTCCAGATCGGGCTTCATAAACACCGGCAGGGCGCCCGAGAAGACAATGGCGGTCGAAATCGACTTGTGGACGTTGCGGGGAACGAGAATCTTGTCGCCCGGGCTGCAAACGCTCATGATCATGCCGATAATGGCGCCGCTGGTGCCCTGGACGCTGAAGTACGTGTGGTCGGCACCAAAGGCCTCAGCAGCGATGCGCTGGGCCTCCTGAATAATGCCGTGGGGATTGTGCAGATCATCGAGGGGAGCAATGTTGATCAGGTCGATGGACAGGGCGTTTTCGCCGATGAACTTCCGGAATTCCGGAGCCATGCCGGCGCCCTTCTTGTGCCCCGGGATGTGAAATTGAACCGGGTTTCGGCTTGCGTGAGCAAGCAAACCCGTGAAAAGTGGCGTAAGGTGCTGCTTGTTCACGTTGCTCACCTCTAAGGAAGGAATAGACTCGATAACGAAGTATAACAGAACTAGCCAGCATGTAAATGAGTTTGACCAAAATGATCCGTTCGGAATAAGGAGGAAGCTCATGCGGTACGCCCTTGGGCCTGAATTCGCTGCTGAGCGTGATCAGGCCGACGAACTCCGGGCTTTTGGCGACGGGTTTTATAAGCGGCCCGGGGTGGTCTACCTGGACGGCAATTCCCTGGGCTTGGCCTCCCGAGAAGCAGAAACGGCGGTGCTCGCCGCCCTGGAAGACTGGAAGAGTCGCGGCATTGACGGCTGGACCAACGGGGACCGGCCCTGGTTTTACATGGCCGAAGAGCTCGGTACACGGCAGGCTGCACTGGTGGGCGCCCGCCCCCAGGAGGTCATCGTCACCGGAACCACCACCGTCAATCAGCATGCTCTTGTGGCTACCTTTTATCATCCGCAGGGAAGGCGCACAAAAATCCTGGCAGATGCGCTCAACTTTCCATCCGACATTTATGCGCTTCAGAGCCACCTGCGGCTCCATGGGCTCGATCCGGGGTCAGAGCTGGTGCTTGTGCAGAGTCAGGACGGCCGCACCCTCAGCGAAGATGAGATCATCGCTGCGATGACGGACGAGGTTGCCCTCGTGCTCCTGCCCTCCGTTCTCTACCGAAGCGGTCAGCTGCTCGACATGGAACGGCTTGCGGCGGCAGCACAGGGACGCGGCATTCCCATTGGATTTGACTGCTCGCACTCGGCGGGCAGCGTGCCGCACCGGCTGCACGACTGGGGCGTGGACTTTGCGTTCTGGTGCGGATATAAGTACCTGAACGGCGGCCCGGGCGCCGTCGGGAGCCTTTTCGTGCACGAACGCCACTTCGGCCGCCAGCCCGGGCTGGCTGGGTGGTTCGGCTACCATAAGGATAGACAGTTTGACATGCTTCTGGAGTTCGAACCCGCGCCCACCGCCGGGGCTTGGCAAATCAGCACACCAAACGTGCTGAGTGCTGCGACACTGTACGGCGCTCTGGAGCCCTTTGAGCGGGCCGGCATGGAGAAGATTCGGGCCAAGTCGCTGGACATGACGGGGTATCTCATCTACTTGGTTGATGAGGTTCTGGTGCCCTACGGCTTTGCGGTTGGGACGCCCCGCGACGACTCCCGCCGGGGCGGTCACGTGGCCCTGGAGCACCAGGAAGCGATTCGAATCTGCAAGGCGCTCAAGGCCCGGGGTGTCGTGCCCGATTTCCGGCGCCCCAACGTTGTAAGACTGGCTCCCGTGGCTCTCTACAACACCTACAGTGACCTCTGGCACACCGTTCAGGTGCTGAAAGAGATCGTTGAGCGGCGTGAGTACGAGCGCTTCCCATCCGAACGCGATACTGTGGCCTAACAATGAGAGGGGCGTGCCGTGCACGCCCCTCTCTGCTATGTACTACTTGTGGCGCAGACGCGGGAAGGGAGAAACAAAGAACAGGGCGGTCAGCACGACGCCGGCGCCCAACCCCCAGGCGAAATCACCCGGCTGCCCCAGCTGACACGTGCTGCCTCCAGCCTTGGACATAGCCAGATCAGGGTTAATCGCACCCGTAGCCACGACTTGAACCGGTGTCAAGAACAGTACGACGGACAGGCCAGCGAACAGCAAAGTGAACGCCACAGCCGCAGTGAGCGGCCAGTCCCTTGCGGCAAAGACTCGTGGGGTGTTATGTCGGTTGGCTTGCATAGTGAGGCCTCCTGTGCGACCCCGGTGTTCGTCGGATGTGCCTTTGCGGGCCTCGGTTCCGATCCTTGCTGCCCATTCCTGGGTATATTATACATGAAAGGTCTATTCAGTTAAATTCTCCTGTGTGTACATTTTTTGTTGTGAAGAAGCGGGTCCGAGCCATCCGTGGTTATGGCCTTGAAGTGGTCCACGTAAATAGTAGAGTTGCCGATTACTCGCACCTACACTGGGTCATTCGAGCGCAAAAATGTACGCATTTAACAAGTGCCACTACAGAACCTTTGGCCCTAGTTTTACGTCTTATGAAAATGTCGCCACCGCTCCCGACACGTCAACCCGATCGTATAAAGCAGAGGTGTGTATGACAAAACCTGATTTTCGGTCCCTGACCAGCTACTTGCTCCGGTACAAAAAGCGGTACCTCATGGGCATCCTGGCGCTCCTGGGTACCAACCTGGGCCTCCAGGTGCTCCCCTACCTCAGCGGTCGGTTCTTCGACGACCTTGAGGCAGGCAAGCTGACCCCGGCCCTTATTTGGCAGTATATTGGCCTGATCCTGGCATCGGCGGCTGTCGTCGCCGCACTGCGCTTCCTCTGGCGCTACTTCATCTTCGGGACAGCCCGGTACGTCGAGCAGGACCTGCGTGAAGCGCTGTTCGCCCACCTGGAGAAGCTATCGGCCTCCTTCTACCACAAGAACAAGACCGGCGACCTGATGGCCATGGCTACCAACGACCTGCAAGCGGTGCGCGGCGTGGGCGGCGAAGGAATTCTGATGTCGGCCGATGCCACCTTCATGACCCTCATGACCCTGGGCGCCATGGTTACGAACGTCGGGTGGAACCTGACCGCCATGACCCTGCTCCCCCTTCCCTTTCTGGCGCTATTCATGTTCCTGTTCGGTCGCCTGATCTTCCAGCGCTCCCGGGCCGTGCAGGACGCATTCGGTAAGCTCTCCGACGTGGTCAACGAGAACATCGGCGGCGTCCGGGTGGTGAAGGCGTTCGTGCAGGAAGAGGCCGAACGTGCCAAGTTCGGCGCTGCCGCCCAGAACTACCTGAACCGCTTCATGGCGATGATGCGGGTCAACGGCCTGATCGATCCCACGATTCAGCTCCTGGCGGGCCTCTGCTTCGCCCTGCTGATCATCTTCCCGGGTCGGGCGGTGCTCCGCGGTGAGCTTCCGCTGGGCAAGTTCGTCTCCCTGAACATGTACATCGGCATGCTGATCTGGCCGATGATCGCCATGGGCTGGGTGGTCAACATCCTGCAGCGCGGCCATGCGGCCTTCTCCCGGATCCAGGGGGTGCTCTTCACCGAGCCTGAGGTCACCTCCTCAGCCAACCCGGTCCTACCGCAGGGCGGCGTAATCCGTGGGCGGATCGACATCAACAACCTCACCTTCAAGTACGGTTCGAATCTACAGCCCGCTGTCAGCGAGGTAAGTGTCACCGTGCTGCCCGGCGAGACCCTGGGCATTCTGGGCCGCACAGGCAGCGGCAAGTCCACGCTGGTCTCCCTGCTCGCCCGCCTCTACAACCCGCCCCGCGGCACCGTCTTTGTCGACGGGGTCGACATCCTTGACCTGGCCCTCCAGACCCTGCGTGAACAGATCGCCTTCGTCCCCCAGGAGTCGTTCCTGTTCTCCCGCACGGTCGGCCAGAACATTGGGTTCGCCCCGGGCGAGTGGACGCAGGAGCAGGTAAGCCTGGCGGCCCAAACGGCCCAGGTGGAAGGGGACATTCTGGAGTTCTTGCCGCAGGGCTACGAGACCATGGTCGGAGAGCGCGGCGTTACCCTCTCCGGCGGACAGCGCCAGCGGGTAGGCCTCTCCCGGGCGATCCTGAAGAACGCCCCGATCCTGATCCTCGATGACTGCCTGTCAGCCGTCGATACCAGCACGGAAGCCCGCATCCTGGGCGGCCTCCGCCCCGTCATGGCCGAGCGCACCACGGTGGTGATCTCGCACCGCGTGGCGGCGGTCAAGGCGGCGGACAAGATCATCGTCATGGACAACGGCAAGGTCGTGGAGTCGGGTACGCACGACGAGTTGCTTGAACTGGGCGGGTTCTACTTCCGGACCTACCAGCGCCAGCAGCTCGAAGAAGCGATCGCCAGCGACGAATAAGAGGGAGGCTGTCATGAGCGACTTCCGCCAAGAAGAGGAACTCGAAAAATCATACGACTCAAAGCTAATGGCCCGTCTGCTCACGTACGCGACCCCCTACTGGAAACAGCTGCTCATCTGCGTGGTGCTGCTCGGCGTGTCGGCGGCTCTGGACCTGAGCGGGCCGTACCTCACCCAGCAGGCGATCGACCGGTACCTTCAGGTCGGGGCGAACACACCGGAGGCAAACGCCGGTATCGTTCGGCTAGGGTTGCTGCTGGTCGGCGCCCTCACCGGCATGAGCGTGATCAACTACCTGCAGGTCCAGCTGCTCCAGTTCACGGGCCAGCGGATTATCTACCGGATCCGTACGCAGATCTTCGATCACCTGCAGCGCTTGCACCTGAAATTCTTTGACAGCAACCCGGTCGGCCGGCTGGTCACCCGTGTCACCAACGACACGGAAACGCTGAACGAGATGTATACCAGCGTGCTGGTCAACCTCTTCCGCGATGTCTTCATTCTGATCGGCGTGGCGATCATGATGCTGCGGACCCACGTTCCCCTCGCCCTGGTCAGCCTGGCGCTGGTGCCGTTGGTCGCGTGGTACAGCCGCATCTTCGCCCGCAGGGCCCGAAATGCGTGGCGCGAGGTACGTACACGCCTGGCCCGCATTAACGCCTTCCTGGCCGAGCACATCAACGGCATGAAGGTGATCCAGCTGTTTGCCCGTGAGGTGCAGACCTTCCGGGAGTTCAAGGAGGAGAACGACGGGTACTTCCGGGCCTCCTGGGCTCAGCTGATGGTGTGGGCGGTCTTCCGGCCCATTCTCGACATGATGGCCAACCTGGCCATCGCGATGGTGCTCTGGTACGGCGGCGCCCGGGCGCTCGAGGGCGAAATCACGATGGGCGTGCTCTTCCTGTTCGTCAGCCTGGTCCGCCGGTTCTTCGAACCGCTCATGCAGCTGGCCGAGAAGTTCAACATCATGCAAAGCTCCATGGCGTCCTCCGAGCGGCTCTTCAAGCTGCTGGACACCCCCGCCGAGGTGGTCGACCCAGAGCAGCCGAAACGGCTGCAGAACGTGAAGGGCGACGTGGAGTTCAAGAACGTGCACTTCGCCTACAACGAAGGCGAGTGGGTGCTCAAGGACGTCAGCTTCCGGGTACAGCCAGGCCAGACTGTGGCGTTCGTTGGCCACACCGGCGCCGGCAAGTCTTCGATCATCAACCTGCTCACCCGCTTCTACGACGTGCAGCAGGGCGAGGTCCTGATCGACGGCGTCAACGTCAAGGATGTGACCCAGGCAGACCTGAGGCGGGCGGTCGGCCTTGTGTCCCAGGATGTGTTCATGTTCACCGGCGACATCCAGACGAACATCCGCCTCGGCAACAACGCCATTACGGATGAGGCAGTTCGCAAGGCGGCGGAAGCGATGGAGGCTGACCGCTTCATCCGGACGCTGCCCCAGGGGTACGCCGAGCCGGTCGTGGAGCGGGGCGCCACCCTCTCGGTGGGTCAGCGCCAGCTGATCAGCCTGGCCCGGGCTCTGGCCTTCGACCCGGCGATCTTGGTGCTCGACGAGCCTACCGCCAGCATCGACTCCGAGACTGAGGCGATGATTCAGCGGGCGCTCAAGAAGCTCACCGAGGGGCGCACCACCTTCATCGTGGCGCACCGGCTCTCCACCATCCAGCATGCCGACCAGATCATCGTCATGCACAAGGGCCGGATTCGTGAGACCGGCACCCACGCCGAACTGCTGGAGAAGCAGGGGCTTTACTACAAGCTCTGGCGCCTCCAGTTCGAGGAGCAGCAGGAGGAGACGGCGCACGCTGGGTAAATCAGAAAGGGAGGCTCACCACAGACATGGTGGGCCTCCCTCTTTTTGATGATAATCCCGTGCGCCTGGCCGGGGCCGTGTACGCCACGCGAGAGGTCCATACTGCCAGCCTCATTTCGCAGGAAACCGCGTATAGTTGTACAGAACCATCTGAGTGAGGTGAATCTATTTGACGATGTCGATCTCGGCCTGGGGCGATCCCGGTGGCCCTGCTGTGATCTTGCTGCATGCCCTTGGTTGCCACCGCGGTTGGTGGGACTGGGTTGCCCCCCTGCTGGCAGGGCACTACCACGTCGTCGCACCGGATTTCCGCGGACATGGCGACACACGGTGGCAGAGCGACTACAGCTTCGCCGCATACGCAGAGGATCTGAAACAACTGATCGTCTCCCTGGGGGAGGTCCCGTACGCCCTGGTTGGACACTCCATGGGTGGATATGTAGCGCTTACAGTTGGCGCATCTCCGACTGGAATCGCACCGGACGCTATGGTAGTGGTAGATATGAAAACCAGTGCCTCCGAGCAGGAACTCACCGACCTCAAGCTTGCGGCCGGGCGCCCGGCCCGGAGCTATCCCACCCTGGACGAGGCGGTTGGGCGGTACCGCCTATCGCCGCCGGAGCACGCTGTGCCTGCGGACCGCTTGCGCACCGTTGCCGCTCAGTGCTTCCGCCAGCAGCCCGACGGCAGCTGGACCGAGAAGTTCGATCGGAAGGCGCTCGCGATTGATTCTCTGGATCCGGGCGCCCTCCTCCAGAAAATCACATGTCCAACCCTCTTCGTACGCGGTGAGAAGAGCCTGGTCATGCCCAAAGAGCCTGCCGAGTCCCTCGCAAGAGCAGCTGGGAGCACGCTAGTTGAAGCGGAAGGCCTCTTCCACCACCTCCCCCTGGAGAACCCCGACTGGCTTGCCGAAGTCATCATCCGCCACCTCCGGGCAACAAAAGAACCCTTCCGCTAGGCCGGCGGAAGGGTTCTCTCTCTGCGCTACTGGGCTGCCTGTCGGGTATAAACAGCCCGGGCGACCCGAATCTGCTCGTAACTGTAGCGGCCCGCGAGCCGCTCAAAGATGGGCTTCAGCCGGCCTTCCGGCTCGGCCTTCATGGCGGCCAGAATCTCTCGATAGGCCTCCCGGGAGATCACTCGCAGCACGGCCTCCTTCCAACCGTCCGTCTGGTCCGACCCAATCCACTCAAGCAGGTACTGCCAGACCGTCGACTCCGACCGCTCCACTTCTGCCGCCACTTCGGGGACCGACCGTCCACTCCGAAACAGGGTAGCCGCCCGCATAATCAGCTGGGCGCGGTCCTCCCGGGCGCCGCCGTTTGGCGTGGACCGCTGAAACTCTGCCACCTCAGCCAGAACCTCGTCCCCGTACTGTTGAAGCTTGGTGGGACCGACGCCCCTGCACGCAGAGAGCGCCATCCGGTCGGTCGGCGCCGCCGCGGCGATCCCTTCGAGGTCTTTGTCCCCAAAGACCACAAACGCGGGGACCCCCATTTCGGCCGCTTTCCGCCTTCTCCACTGCTTCAGGCGCTCCAGGAGTTCGGGCGCCGCCTCGGCAGGCTGCCCAAGGGCGCCCTGCTGCGGCTTGCTGGCGGAGCGCCGCCGGCCGCCGCGTCCGGCCTGCGTCACCTCCAGGCTCTCCCGGCCCGCTATGGTCAGCGGATGGCACACGCTGCAGCAGGCCTCGTTCTGCGCGGGCCGCTGTTCGCCGAAATACCGCATGAGAAAGCTGCGGCGGCACTCCCCCGAGAGGAATACGTAGGAGCAAATCCGGCGGAACCGGTCCGAAGCCTGCGGATCTCCGGATTGCTTCACCAGGAACTCGCGCATCTTTACGTCCCGCCCAGGGATCAGCACCATGATGCAGCGGGCAGGGGCTCCGTCACGCCCGGCGCGGCCGATCTCCTGAAAGTATGCCTCCAGGCTGTCGGGCACACCGGCATGCAGCACCAGGCGAATATCGGGCTTGTCAATGCCCATGCCGAAGGCGCTGGTGGCCACCACGACCCGGATTAGGTCGGACATGAATTGGTTCTGCACCGCTGTGCGGTCGTCGGCGCCCATACCGGCATGGTAGCAGCCCACGGCTTCGCCCAGCCGCTGGCCCAGCGAGTCCGACAGCGCTTCTGCCTCACGCCGGCTGGTCACATAGACCACGGCGCTCCCGGCCTCCTCCCGAAGAAGATGGGCCAGCACCGCTTCACGCTCAGCCTCCGTTTTGCAGGGCTCCACCCCAATCCATAGGTTGGGGCGGTCAGCGCTGGCTCGGAACAGGCGGGCGTCCGGAATGCCCAGCTGCTGAGCCAGGTCCTGCTGGACCTGCGGGCGGGCCGTAGCCGTGAGCGCCAGTAGAGGCGGTCGTCCCACGTGCTGGTGAAACGCCGGTATCTCCCGGTACTCAGGCCGGAAGTCGTGTCCCCACTGGCTTACACAGTGGGCCTCGTCCACTGTCAGCAGGCCAACCTTCACCTTGCTGCATGCCTCCAGAAACGACGGATTCTGGAGTCGTTCAGGCGCCACGAACACGACCTTTGCCTGGCCCCGGGTCAGGGCATCCAGCTTGCTGCGCCCCTCGGCCGGCGTGTCATGGCTGTTGATGGCCAGGGCAGCGATTCCCCGCGCCACCAGGCTGTCGGTCTGGTCCTTCATCAACGAGATCAGCGGCGAGATCACAATGGTGACCCCGGGAAGCAGCAACGCCGGTAGTTGGTAGCAAAGTGACTTGCCGGCGCCCGTTGGCAGAATGCCAACAGCTGACTGACCATGAATGATCTCTGTAATGATCTCCTTCTGCAGTGGCCGGAAGCGACTGAAACCAAAGTGCTGCTGAAGCTTCGCATCCAGGTCCACCATCGATACCCTCCCATTATTGCGAGCCAAAGTTTGGCCATTATGAAAACCGCCCTGCCGCCGCAAGCTAACGACAAAAGCTTGCAATTAAGCGGGGGATACAGGACATGGAACGGTTGCCCCGGCTCCTTGCCGCCGCCCTCTTAACTTTAGCCCTAACCGTTTCAGGTTGCATGGGCCAAAGAGCACCAGAACGGGCACCAGAAGATACCGAAAAGAAATCGGACAAGAAGCCGTCGGAGAAATCCGGAGACACAAAGAAGAGCGAGGACCCCGTGGCCTCGGGTGCCGGCAAAATGCAGTCTCAACTCGCAGACCTGCGCGAGGCCCTCAACACCGGAGACCCTAACGAAGTGAGGCGCCAGGCCCGAAAAATCGACGACACCTGGGAAGGGTATGAACGGAGGCTGGAGTCCCGCAACCCCGACATGTACAACCGGGTGGAGGCATCTCTCAATGCTGTCCTGGCCGGGGTTCAGGTGGTGCCCTTTAACAACGGGGTGATCGGCGCCGCAATGGACTCGCTGAGTAACACACTTGAACAGGTTAAGGACACGAAGGGTGTGCGCGAAGAACCCAAGAAGGTCGACCCTAAGACCGGCGCGGCCGCCATGCGCCAGCATCTGAGCGAACTCAACAAGGCCGTTGACTCGGGGGACACCGCCAAGATGCAAGAGAAGGCGACAGCCGTCGATCGGGCCTGGACTCAGTTTGAGGATGCAGTCCGCAGCAAGAGCAAGAAACAGTATGAGACGGTGGAAGACCACCTGCACGCAATCCTTGCTGGCGTCAGGGCGTCGCCCGTTGATAAGAACAAGGTCAAGCAGCAAATATCGGGGCTGGACAAGCAGTTGGAGGGGCTCTCCAAGTAAATCCAGCTCACTTGAGCGGCCGTACCTCAGCTCAGTGAGGGCGGCCTTTTGCCTTTGCAGAATCCTAACGTCCTTAATTCGACCTTAACAATGCTTCACCGGGCCTTAACGTCGCCCCTGCATAATGACAGTGTGGACCGGAGCGAATACCTCGCGAATCAAGAGGAGGAACTCCCGTGGAATCGGCGATCGTTATTGGTGTCGTTGTCGTCCTGGCGCTCATATTTGAACTCACCAACGGTTGGAACGATGCAGCAAACGCCATTGCCACCGTTGTCTCGACGAAAGTACTGAAGCCCCGCACCGCTGTTATCCTCTCTGCCACATTTAACGTGGTTGGTGCGCTGCTCAGCACCAAGGTGGCCGCGACTGTGTCGGGCATGGTAAATGCCTCAATGATCAGCCCGAGTGCGGTCGCCGCTGCAATGATCTCGGGTGCCCTGTGGAACGCTGTCATGACCCGGATCGGAATGCCGATCTCCGCCAGCCACGCTCTGCTGGGCAGCGTTACAGGCGCCGCCGTTGCAGCCGCCGGCATGGGAGCCCTCAAGTGGTCGGCCATCATGAAGGCGGTACATGGGCTGTGGTCTTCGCCGCTGGTCGGCATCGTCGGGGCTTGTGCATTAGCCTTCCCCCTGCTGAAGATGGCGCCCCGGCTTCGCCTGCCCGCCGCCGGCCTCATCATTGTGGCCCTCTCCTACGCCTACAGTCCCTGGCTGGCGGCAGCCGCCCTGGCCTTTGTTATCGGCCTGACCGTCTATCTGCGCCTTGCAAAGAAGAACGATGAAGACACCTATTGGCGCCAGTACCAGCTCGTCTCGAGCACCCTTATGTCTCTGGCCCACGGCACCAATGATGCGCAGAAGGTCATGGGCGTCATCACCATGGCCCTCATCGCTGGTCAGTTCATGCCCGAAGGCTCCGCTCCTCCTCTGTGGGTCATTCTCTCCTGCGCCGCCACCATGGGCATTGGCACCTATATGGGCGGATGGGAAGTCATCAAGACGCTGGGCGAGAAGCTGACCGACCTCAAGCCCATTCACGGTTTCGCAGCCGAAACAGCCGCTGCCGCAGTTCTCTCCGGCGCTGCCCACCTGGGGGTTCCGGTCTCCACCACCCACACCATCACCGGCACGATCATGGGCGTCGGCGTAGCCAAGGGTGAGGTGAACTGGAAAGTTGCCAGCAAGATCATCATCGCTTGGGTCTTCACCATTCCCGTTACCTTCGCTGTAGGCTACACCTTGAGCGCCGGTATAGTAGCGTTTGGCTTGTGGCCGGTGCTGATTGCGGCTGCTGCCCTCGTCGGCGGCGCCGAGATTTACGTTCGCCTGCGGCCCAAGGCGGTGGCCGCTCAGGTGGCAGAGGCTTCGTCCGCCGATTAACCCAAGAGTGAAGAACAGGCCGGACCTTGCGTCCGGCCTGTTTCTTCGTCGCCTAGAGATCTAACGTTTCGTGATAAAAACTTTGTACACCGATATATTTTCGAGTACGTTCAGCAGGAGCCGCGCGAAGGGGCCGCGAATTGAGGACGTAGTGAAAAACACTTTAGGGGTGTTAGGATTCTTGAGCAACAAGCGACCGCCCCGGAAGAAGCCGTCTCCCGAAGCCCTGGTGGACCTCATCATGTGGCACCTGAAGCATGCTGAGCCTGAGCGGGTGCGCCCCGCCAAAGCAAAGCAGGCTCCCGAAACACCCAAGAACCTCGCCGGGTACCTAAATGAGGGCGCCCCAGTGATTCACTAAGACACAACACCTTGATGAAACCCCGGTGGGTGATAGCCACCGGGGTTCTCGCGTCCCCTACTCAGCTCCGCCTATTTAGTGGTCTCCCGCCTGATGACCGGGGCGACCTTGGTCCCGAACAACTCAATGGAACGCAGAAGCTTCTCGTGCGGAAGGGTGCCAACGCTGAACTGAATCATGAAGCGCTGGTGGCCAAAGATCTCGTGTTGAAAGAGAATCTTCTCGATGACCTCCTCTGGGCTGCCCACGAAGTTAGCGCCTCGCAGAGCCCGCGACTGCTCGAACTGCTGACGACTCATTGGCGGCCAGCCCCGCTCTTTCCCGATCTTATCCATCGTCATCGCAAACGCCGGATATGCAATATCGGCCGCCTGTTGCGAGTTCTCCGCAATGAAGCCGTGCGAGTTGATGCTGAGCGGAGGAGCGCCATGCCCAAACTTCTCGGCCGCCCGGCGATGGATTTCAGCCAGGGGTGCGAACCGCTCGGGCAACCCGCCGATAATGGCCAGCGCCATGGGAAGGCCGAGGGCCCCGGTCCTCGCGGCGGAGTTGGGTGTCCCGCCTACGGCAACCCACGTCGGGATCGGGTTCTGAATCGGGCGGGGGTAGATCGCCGCGTTGTCCAGGGCCGGCCTGTGTTTGCCGCTCCAGGTGACGTGCTCTGACTCGCGAATCTTCAGCAGCAGGTCCAGCTTTTCGGCGAAGAGTTCATCGTAATCGTGAAGGTCGTACCCAAACAGCGGGAAGGACTCGATAAAGGAGCCGCGACCGACCATGATCTCTGCGCGGCCGGCAGAAAGGAGATCGAGGGTGGCAAAGTCCTGGAACACCCGGACCGGGTCATCGGAGCTTAACACGGTAACGGCGCTGGTCAGTCGAATCCGTTTGGTTCTCATGGCCGCAGCAGCCAACACTGTCACAGGGGTTGAAACCACGAAATCTGGTCGGTGGTGCTCGCCAATGCCGAAGACATCAAGTCCCACCTGGTCGGCGAGCTCGATCTCTTCCATAAGGTTACGCAGCCGCTCGGCAGGGCTTATGGTACGACCCGTGACCGGGTCCGGGGTCGTTTCAGCGAAGGTGTAGATACCTAGTTCCACTGGTTAGCGCTCGCTTTCTTAGACTTCATCATCTCCTTTGTCTTCTTATGTGCCGCAAAAGGTTCGGTATGGCTGAGTCGGATTGGGCACGTGGCAGTACTCCACCTGTTCCGGCGCGTAGGCAAATGGGCTAGAAAGCACGCCCAGCAGTCGCTCCAGGACACTGTAGTCTCCCTCTTGGACTGCAGCCTCAAGTGCGGCCTCCACCAGGTGGTTGCGAGGAATGACTCCGGGGTTGCTGTTCCGCATGACCTCTTGCGACGAAGCTCTGGACTCGGGTTGCCGTTCCACCCTTGCGCGCCACTGCTCACGCCACTGAGAGAACTCCAGCGTGTCAAAAAGCTCCAGGAGCTGCTCCTCACCGGACGTTAACGCCCGAAAAGTGTTGGTGTAATCGGCACGATGTGCCTGCATCATGCGGAGAAGGTCCCCGATCAGGGTCTCATCCTCTGGTTCTTCGTTACGGAGCCCCAGTTTGGCCCTCATGCCGGAGAGCCATGCCCAGCGGAATGCCCTGGTGAACCCCGCAATCTCCTCTTGCGCCATTTTGACAGCCACGGACTCGTCATCGTGAAGCAAGGGCAAGAGGGTTTCGGCAAATCTGGCGAGGTTCCATGCGGCAATCTTGGGTTGGTTGCCATATGCATAGCGCCCATGAATGTCAATCGAGCTGAATACAGTTGCAGGATCATAGGTGTCCATGAAGGCGCACGGACCGTAGTCAATGGTCTCGCCGCTAATCGCCATGTTGTCGGTATTCATGACCCCGTGGACAAAACCAACGAGTTGCCACTTGGCGATCAGTGCTGCCTGACGCTGAATTGCCGAGCGAAGCAGCAGCACATAGCGGTCCTTGTCCGCAGCCACTTCTGGGAAATGCCTCTGCAACGTGTAATCAGCCAGGGCTCGAAGGTCCTCCGGGGAGCCCCATTGTGCGGCAAACTGAAAGGTGCCGACACGTATGTGACTGGCTGCGACGCGGGTAAGAATCGCACCTGGCAGGCTGGTCTCTCTCCTGATGGGTTCACCGGTAGCGACCACAGCCAGGCTCCGTGTGGTTGGAATGCCAAGTGCGTGCATGGCTTCACTGATTATGTACTCCCGAAGCATGGGCCCAAGTGCCGCTCGGCCGTCACCACCGCGCGAGTACGGCGTTCTGCCGGAACCCTTTAGTTGAACATCAAACCGCTCCCCCTGGGGAGTGATCTGCTCACCAAGCAACAACGCACGTCCATCGCCCAACATGGTAAAATGCCCGAACTGATGCCCTGCGTATGCTTGGGCAAGCGGTGAAGCGCCTTCTGGAAGCTCGTTGCCGGCAAACACCGCTACGCCATGAGTGCTCTGCAGCGCTTCGACATTCAGCCCTAGAGACTCAGCCAGCGAATGGTTGAGGATGGTTAACGTTGGTGCGCTCACAGGGGCCGGTTTCTGGCTGGAGTGAAATACCCGTGGCAGCCGGGCATAGCTGTTATCGAAGTTCCAGCCGGGGTCGAGCGTTGCTCCGCGCTTCGTCATTTGTTTATGCCCCCTTTGTCTTCTCTGAACCAACTCGTGACACGTCCGCCTAGTGTTTCCGTAGATGCCCTTACGCACCCTTGGTGGGCATCGGCGGTCTCGGAAGGGCCGAGAGCACTCAGTGATGGAACGAGATAGGTATGGTCCAAGAACGGCCCACCGTGGATGACACAATTCGAACTATATCACATTCGCATCTGTCGCGTTGGCACGGTTCGCCGCACTGTCCATAACGGCAAGTTTAGGGCCATCCTTTTGCAGGATGGCCCTTTCATGAATCCTCCAACTGAGCTTTTGCTCAGCTTAATATTCACCTTTGATGACAAAAAACGAGCCTCGAATTGTTCCAGCCAGTTTAGACTTCTGCTTGGCAAACTTGAACTTCGCTTCTAACTCCTTTGGCACAGCCATCCCCTCAGAAAGTTTAAAACCAACGGCCCGCCTTTTGGGGTCGTCCACCGTATACAAGACGTTAACCTCAAGGCCATCCTCATAAAAGACGTAGGCCCAGTCGATGTTTTCGACTTGAAAACGCGATGTTTCTAACGGTTTGGCTGCAAACTCAATATCACGCTCTTTCTTTAAAATTCGATGGACATAATCAATGGTCTCCTGGCTTTCGTTAGCGGGTACAACGGTGAATTCGTGGTTGTATTTATTCATAAAGTAGCGAGCTTCATTGGCACGCAAACCAGCGAGCGCTTCTGCTACCGGTGAAGACTCTAACCCAACCGTAGACACGTGAATAAAATCAACAATATAGGGCATTTGAAACTCTCCTTCGATCTCTCGACTTCTGAACAATAGGAATCCCCAATTCACCCCGAAACCAATTTATCATAATACACGCTACCAGTAAAATCTGCCGTTACTTGTGATACGGCTCGCCGTAACGGGTCTAGCGGCGAATACGTTCCTCTGCGCCATCCCTGCGCTGCAACATTTTTGGCGCTCCGGATGGGGGATGTCATGATGTCTGACAATGCGAGGAATTTCAAAGGGCAACACCCAATCTATGTGTATCCCTTCATAGAGGTGTGTTCTTATGCGACTGGCCACTATTGTTCGGCGGGCTACCGTGTCCGATGCCCCCATGTTGGCAGAGATCTATAATCAAGCCATAGTGGAACGGGGCTCCACTTTCGAGACAGAACTGCGGTCCGCCAAGGATCGACGCCAATGGATTGAATGTACTGGAGCGCGGTATCCGATTCTCGTTGCCGAGAGCGATAGTGACGTAGTAGGGTGGTCTTGTATCTCTCCGTACCGGTCGCGTTCTTGTTATGACGGAGTAGGCGAGTTCTCTGTGTATGTACACCGGGATTTCCGCGGGTACGGTATAGGGAGACAGCTCCTAACGGCGTTACTCGAGGAAGCCCAAATGCTTGGCTACTGGAAACTAGTTTCCCGGGTGTTCAGCTTCAACACTCCAAGTCGTGCACTGTGCCACGCTTGCGGTTTTCGAGAAGTAGGCGTTTACGAAAAACACAGCAGGCTCGATGGGCAGTGGATCGATTGTGTAATTGTCGAGCGGGTCATTGATGAGAACATTCAGTAGGAAATGGAAGTGAAGACATGCCCCCCATTGCCGTTCTGTCTGACATCCACGGTAACACCTGGGCCCTGGACGCCGTCCTCGCAGACGTGAAGCGCCGCGGTATCACAGATATCATCAACCTCGGAGACAGTGTCTACGGTTCTCTGGATCCAGCCGGCACGGTGGATCGACTAATTTGCGCCGGAGTCCGTAGCATCTCAGGGAACCAGGACCGTGTGCTGCACGCGGGTTCGGCAGAAGTTCGTCGTTCTCAGACTTACATATTTGTCGCCGGCCAACTCGGCGCAGAGCGCCTCGATTGGGTCGCGAATTTACCGGCAACCCTGGTGTTGGGAGACTTGTTCGCATGCCACGGTACTCCGAGTGCCGATGACGTGTACTTGCTAGAGACCATTATGGAACATGGGGTCACTCTTAGTCAGCCCGACCAGATCCACGAGCATCTCAAGAATGTAAGCCAAAGCGTCATCCTCTGCGGGCACAGCCATGTGCACCGAACTGTCTGGTTACCTACGGGGCAGTTGATAGTAAATCCAGGCAGTGTTGGTTTGCCCGCGTATACCGATGACCTTCCGTACCTCCACCGCATGGAATCTGGGAGCCCGCATGCCCGTTACGCTATTGTTCACAAGGGGCCGGCGGGGTGGTCCGTTGAGCATATCGCCCTCCCATATCCATGGTGGGATGCAGCTAATGCCGCTCGAAAACAGGGGCGAGAAGATCGGGCCCGTTGGATTGAGACAGGGAGGGCCTGATCGCTCGCCGTTACTTATGGTACGGTTCGCCGCGGTTGATCTTAAACCCGCGGTAAACCTGCTCCAGGAGGATCAGTGGAACCATCTGGTGCAGGAATGTCATTCGGCCAAGGGAGAGCTTGTAGTCTGCCCGACTAAGCACGTCCGGGGCCAACCCAAGCGAGCCGCCGATGACGAAGGCCAGGTTCGGCTGGCCACGAAGAGCACGCTCCTCCAAGAAGGCCGCTAGCTCCTCCGAAGAGAGCGTCTGTCCCCGGCCATCCATGGCAATCACGAAGGCCGAAGGGTCAAGGTGCTTGAGGATGCGCTCCCCCTCCCGGGCCTTCACCTGCTCCTCAATCGCAGGCGGGGCGCCGTCCGGGGTCGGCTCATCCGGCACCGAAAGCATCTCGACTTTGGCGTAAGGGCCCAGGCGCTTCAAATACTCTTCGAGCCCGGCCTGTAGGTACTTCTCCTTGATCTTCCCGACCATGACAATCCGAATGCGCATCGCAGTCCCCCCAAGTCAGCACGCGAAAAAGGCGGTGGGTGATCCCCACCGCCTCAGTGTTTCCCTTAACCCGCTGCAGTTCCCTTCCGGTCATCCGAACGAACGTCGGCGCCGAGGTTCAGCAGCTTCTCCTCCAGGCGCTCGTAGCCACGCTCTACATGCTCCAGGCCATAGACGGTGGTCTCGCCCTCGGCGGCCAGACCCGCCAGAATGAGCGCTGCACCGGCCCGAATGTCGGTCGCCTCCACGGGGGCGCCGTAGAGCTTCTGCACACCCTCAACGATCGCTGTGCGGCCTTCCACCCGAATGCGGGCGCCCATGCGGGCTAGGTCGGCGGCGAAGCGGAAGCGGTCATCGTACAACGTTTCCGTGACGTAGCTGGTGCCTTCCGCCAGGGTCAGCATGGCGGTCATTTGGCTCTGAGCATCGGTCGGGAAGCCCGGATAGGGGTGGGTCTTCAGGTTGATCGCCTGCGGGCGCGCACCCCCGACCACTCGCAAGCTGTCGCCTACCTCCAGCACCTCGGCGCCGGCCTCCCGCAGCTTGGCTACAATGGGGGTGACATGCATGGGGATGACGTTCTCCAGGATAATGTCGCCACCGGTCATGGCTGCGGCAATCATCCAAGTGCCGGCTTCAATGTCGTCAGGGATGACCGTGTGGGTCGGCCCAGTCAGGCGCTTTACGCCGCGGATTCGGATGGTGTCGGTGCCCGCGCCGGACACGTGCCCACCTGCGGCGTTGATGAAGTTTGCCACATCGACCACGTGAGGCTCACGTGCGCAGTTGTGAATCACCGTCGTGCCCTCTGCCAGGGAAGCTGCCAGCATGACCTGAATCGTTGCGCCCACGCTCACCACGTCGAGGTAGATCGTGGTGCCAACCAGCTTGCTGGCCCGGGCCCGCATAATGCCCCGATCCATCCAGACCTCGGCGCCCAGGGCGGCGAGACCCTTAAAGTGCTGGTCCACAGGGCGCTGGCCAATCTTATCTCCGCCGGGAAGGGGAACGTCAGCCTGCCCGTAGCGGGCAAGCATGACCCCAAGCAAGTAGTACGAAGCGCGCATAGCGCTGGCCAAGTGGTACGGGACTTCGGCAGTCCGAACGCCCCCGGTGTGCACGGTAAAACGGTTTCGAAGCGGGTCCCAGTCCACGCGTGCGCCTAGCCCCGTCAGCATTTCACGATAGGTGAGTACATCGTGAATGTTGGGGACGTTCTCCAGACGGCTTGACCCCTCGGCCAGGAGCGTGGCTGCGATCAGGGCCAGCGTAGAGTTCTTACGCCCGCCAATTTTGACGGTTCCGTGCAACTGCCGGCCACCGCGGATAGTAAGCTTGGACAACCCAACGTTCCTCCTCACGAGATATACGTTTTCCCTGGAAGCAAGTCGGTAGTGGGTAATGAATAAGAGGGTTCGCCAGACTGTAAAAACTTTCCTTTTGGTTCAACAGCTGTTCAGTTAGGATTCCAGTTCTCCGTTAAAGGCGTTCAGGAAGAACACCTCTCCCGTATCTAATCCGATGCGCCACACCGGCACCGTATCCCACCCATTTATCACACCGCTCTGCATTGCGGTGAGGCCCCGGCCGGCGTAATAACCAAGGCGAACATCAGTAATAACCCGCCGCTGCTCATCGGTGCTTTCCAGCCGGCCTGCCAGCCTCAGCAGCGCCTCCGCTGCGGGCCTCACCGCCTTAGCTGACCCCGCTTTGTAGCCCTGGGGTCGAACCCAGAAGTGCGTCACCGTTTCGATCCCCCGCGAGGACACCTCTGCGCGAACAAAGCCGGAATAAACGGGGTACTTCCCATAGACGGGCACATACTCCACCACCAAGTTCCCTTGATCACCCTTGGGGTAGATGCCGGCGTATTGAGCGCCGGCGGGCAGCATCTGCTCGGCCCGAAGGAAATCATGAACCTCACGTTCCACGCTGCTGCGATCATCAAGCCGGAGAGGCCGTGCAGCCGCTCCTGTAGCCCGAGGGTAGTATACGATGGCCTGACTGTCCGGATCAATCGTCGGTTCGGGGTGTGAACTCCAACCGTCGAAGCCCCTGGGTTCAGGGGTCGTGGGCGGAACCATACCTCTGCCAGAAGGTTCGTCAAAGAGAGGTGGGTATTCGAGGGTGGGGCTGTACTCCACGTGCAGAAAAGGTAACGGCTCCGGTGTGGTTGGAACGGTGGCGGCCAACTCGATGCCGCGTTCCGCTAGCGTCATCCGGAGTTCCTGAACCTGCTGCTGATGCGGGGTACCTCCCAGCTTCGGGAAGATCCCCGTCGGTCCCCATATGGAGTAGGCAAGAACCAGGTTGACCAGGGTAAAAGCGACCAGCAGAATGCCCCGGGCCTTCGGCCAATCCATCGTTCTTTCACCTCCTCCAACGAACCAGAGCCAAAAAGGTTACGCCCAACCCGTAAGATCACGGGCCTTGAATCACAGGACGCTTATCGAGGGACTTCGTCGCCGGCACATATAAACGGCTGGCCCCCACCTGTACAACCCACATGGGTTCCAGCAGCCATTCCGGCTCCGTCGCCCCTTGCCGGGGGCGGATTCGATAAGCAGGGTGTACATCTCGCACCAGATCGAAGAAGGAGAGCGGAGCGTTCTCTACGGCTAGCTTGACAGCCTCCTCTGGGGAGATGATGGGCACCTGCAGCCGGCCGAAGACCACCTCCACAAAGTCCGGGTCCCGGCGCAAATAGGTAACGCGATCGCCAACGAAGTCGATGCTCATCGCACCCATGCTTGATTCCACGGGGTACGGTCCGCTGCGACGTGAGTCAAACCGTATCCGGGTTCTGCCTGGCTCCTGCAGATATTGCGTCATCACCAGATCCTGTGACCAACCGCCGTGCCTGTCAACCCAGTCCTTGGCGAGGGTCAAGGCCCGCCGGAGTTCAAGGGCCACGCCCTGGGAACCCGTGGTCCGAAACTCCAACACGCCCGACGAGGTGATCCGCAGGAGGCGCTGACCGTCTGTGAAGCTTCTCGCCTCCTGTTCGTCGATAACGCGCACGACTGAAAGATCCGGAAAGAACCGAGCCTTCTCGGTGTCCTCCGAAGGCTGCTGAACGCGCACGCGGGCATCCGGCATCCACTGAATATCAGGGACCAGCAAATCGGGAAGCACCGGTGCTGGTAAGTCTTTGAGCGACAGCTTCCGAGGCTTGAAGAACTCTCGGGCTTCGACCTGCTTGGCTACGAAGTCCTGCAGTTGCTTCTGCTCAACCTCCGAGAAGGAGGCTAGCCGGTAGGTGCCACCCGTGGGACCTGCCAAATAGACTGCTGGCTCTTTTCCCAAAACGAAGGTCACGCGATCGATCGCGACCGATTGGTTTGTGGAACCCAGTGTACTCCACGACCACTGCTCACCCCAGTCGGCCAACCGCAGGGGAACGGGCAGGTAGAGCGTCACCCACTCCTGCTGCCCCTCCCCCTTGGTAGGATCCTCGGTGGTGGCAGAGACCGACGTGGGATGCACATGACTCAGTACAGTCTCGGCGACCGCCCACAGCTGTGCGTGTGCACTTGAGCCGGCCTGAAGAAGGGCAACCTGCCCATCGGTACGGCGAACCAGGATTCGTTCCGGCCGAAAGATCTCAGGCATGCTGCGGGTCATGGCCGGCGGAGGCGGTGGCTGCACCTGCGCACCGCTGGTTGCCGTCGACTGATCGCGGCCAGCCTCCGAGGGGAACCACACCAGCGACGAAAGCGCAACGCTTGTCACCACCAGGGCTGCCAGGAGACCGTTGAGGAGGTGCTCCTTGAGCCGCATCAGTGCCACCCCGCTTCAACCATTTGCGCGGCGGGTACCGTGAACACAACCTCGGTACCCTTGCCCAGGTCCGAGTCGATCGCAATGGTCCCGCCCAGGAGTTCCACAATCTGCCGGGCAATGGCCAGACCAAGACCAGTGCCGCCCAGCGTCCGGGACCGGGCCTTGTCCACACGGTAGAACCGCTCAAAGATCCGCGGCAAGTCTTCCTTCGGGATGCCAATGCCGGAGTCGGAGACGCTTACATGGATCATGGACCCCTCATAACGAAGGTCCACCTGAATCTGTCCGCCCGCCGGCGTAAACTCGGCGGCGTTGGCCAGCAGGTTAAGCACCACTTGCTGAAGCTTGTCACGGTCAAACATGCCAGGCGGGACCGAGGGTGCGTAGGACCGAACCACACGCAGGTTCTTGCGTTCCATGGGCACGGCGAGCTTGGCCAAGCACTCATCGATCAGGAGGGGCAGCTCGTAGGGCTGAATGTCCCACGTAACGGCGCCCTGATCAAGCTGCGACAGGTGAAGCAGGTCCTTCACGAGCCGGGCCATGCGGTCGGTCTCACCCTCTACCACTCGCAGGAATCGCGAGAGCACCTCGGGGTCCTCGGCGGCGCCATCGAGCAGGGTCTCCACGTAGCTCTTGACCGTAGTGAGCGGGGTCTTGAGTTCATGCGACACATTCGCCACGAACTCCCTGCGCATCGACTCCAGCTTCTCCAGCTCAGTGATGTCATGGAAGACCACCACACTGCCGGCCGGCTTGCCGCGGTCGCCTCGCAGAGGGGTCACGTGGGCCAAGAGGACCATCGGGCCAAAGCGAATCTCCTGGGTCAAGGAGCTGCCCTGCTCGCGGGCCTGGGCCAGCGCTGCCTCCAGGTGAATATCCGGCCAAACCTGTTGCGGCAGCCGCCCAAGCACTTCGGATTCGGTCATCTGAAACATGCGCTGGGCCGCCGGGTTTAGCTTAATAATCCGCCCACTCCCGTCCAAGGCGAGCAGTCCGTCGGCCATATGGGAAAGAATCGCCTCGACCTTGTCCCTCTCACCCTGAATCTCTTCCAGGGTCAGCTTCAGCCGTCGGGTCATTCGGTTGAACATCTCGCCGAGCTGGCCAATCTCATCAGAACTGCGAACGGTAATGCTTTGATCGAAGTTGCCGCCGGCCATTTCGGCGGCCTTCCGGGTCACCTCACGAACGGGCCCGGTAATCGTGCGAGACAGCAAAATACCCAAAGCCGCCGTGGAGGCCAGCGCTACCGCCGTCGCAACAAGCAGCAGGTCCCGAATGTCGTTCTTGCGCTTGTACACGTCCTCCAGCGACTTCTTCATGTAGACCACCGCAAGAACCTCACCGCCGCGGGTAATCGGCTGGGCTTCAAAGGCCGTTCGAATGCCGCGCTCGGTGCCGGTTCTACGTGTAAAGCCACCCACATATGCGGTCGAAAGGTCATCGTTGGTAAACTTTTGACCCAGAAGCGCCGCGTTCTCGTGCGACGCACCAATCACGGTGCCGTTAGCGCCGAGTACGAGAACATCTCCGGGCCACTGGGACACGTACCCCTCGATCGCAGCAGCGTCGACCTTGTCGTCGGCGACGAAGTTTGAGAGCTGACCGATCAGGAGCTGGGCACTGTTCTGAAGGTCTTCCTGAGCACCGCCCACGTAGGCCCGTTCCAACTGCTGCAGCAGGTAGAGCCCCGTAAGCTCCATGGCAACCAGAATCAGAAGCAAGTAGACCATAACCAGCTTACTCTGGATGCTGCGGAACACGGGCGCCCTCCTCTCCGCAGCGCTGGATCAGCCGTTAGGCGAAGCGCTGGAAGTAATAGCCAATCCCGCGCTTGGTGCGAATGAACTCCGGCTGGGCCGGATTGTCCTCAATCTTTTCCCGCAAGCGGCGCACCGTGACGTCTACAGTGCGAACGTCGCCGTAGTAGTCGTAGCCCCAGACCTCCTCCAGCAGGCCCTCCCGTGAGAACACCTGCCCGGCGTGTGAGATCAGGTAGCGGAGCAGCTCGAACTCCCGTGGGGTGAGTTCCAGCACTGTGTCGCCCTTCCTGACCTCGTAGCTGGTCAGGTTGAGCGTCAAGATCCCGCCGCGTAACAGTTGGTCCTGCTGCTGCGCCTGGGCGCCTTGACCCAGGCCCTCGACCGTGCGCATGCGCCTTAGAATCGCCCGCACTCGCGCGAGTAGTTCGCGGGGGCTGAAGGGCTTGGTCACATAGTCATCGGCGCCAAGCTCCAAACCGAGGACCTTGTCCACCTCGGCCTCCTTGGCGGTCAGCATCAGAATCGGCACAGAGGAGTGCGTGCGGATCTCCCGGCAAACGGAGAATCCGTCCAACTTCGGCAACATAATATCAAGGATGACCAGGTTGAAGGAAGACTGCCGCGCTTTGGTCACGGCCTCCTCGCCATCGTAGGCCACCTCCACCTCGAAACCCTCTCGTTCCAGATTGAACTTAAGAATGTCTGCAATCGGCCGTTCGTCATCCACAACTAGTACGCGATCCGCCATCCGACGGTTGCCTCCTTACGGGCTGCTGATAACACGCGCTAGCCGGCAGGCTCCAGTTGGTCCAGGTTCTGCTCAACCCACTGCTGCCACCGGGCAAAGATCTCATCCACCGTCATACCGTAAGTGCCCTCCACAGCGGATCGGAAAGGCACGCCGCGGCCAAGCTTCTGGATCAGGCTGTCCAGTTCCTGTTCACCCAGGCGCTTTCCCATGTAGTCCACCAGCAGGTACGATTCGCGGTACGCCAGGGGCTGGTTGCTGAGCTTATCGAAGTTCTCCTCCAGGTCCCGTAGCGTGTAGAGATCCTGCCGCAGGGAGCTATTGGATTCAATCCAGAGGTACCCGGAAGTGTTGTACTCAACGCGCTGGGCCAACCCTTCGGTGAACCAGCGCGGATAGTTCCCGTCCGTGAGGTAGTCCAGAACGTAGTGAGTCAGTTCGTGTGCAATCGGGTTCAGCTTCCGAAATACTTTCAGCTTCTGCTTAGGGCTCTCCTCATCAATCCATACATTCGGAGAGAGAAGTCGAACGGTGCCCTTCCAATAGACGCCCATCGCGCTCTCGCTGCTGCCCCAGCCAAAGGCCTGGCGCAGGGCGGTGCGGCTAGCATACACGATCAGCGGGACCCGTCCCTCCGGCGTATGTCCCACCTGCTCCACAACAGGCTTCCACGAGGTCTCCGCGGTCTCAAGGATCATGTCCACCACGTTTTCGTCGTCGGGGGTATAGAAGATATCAAAGTGTTCGCTACTCTGTTTGTGATATCCTTGAAGATCGGCCAAGGTTTGTGCCTTTCCCTGGTCTCGATACAGGCTGTAGACGGCCTCGCGCGGGTACGGCCACCATCTCCCCAGGAGGGCGGCGCCCAGCACCAACGGCAGGGTGACAGTAAGAATACGAAGTGTCTTGCTCCATTTCGGGGCCATACGAATCCCCCAGTAATTTGTTTATCGTTCACATATATCTACACCGTTCTAGTATAAAGTACGGGCCTGTGGCCGGGGTACGAGCAAAGATTGGGTGATCAGGCAACGCCGTGCAAGGCAATAAGAAGAAGCCACCCCGGGGGTGGCTTCTAACGCTAACGGTACTTACTTGAGCTGCTTAAGCTGTTCGGTTAGTTGATCGAATGAACAGCGGTCACCCGACGCCAAAGCCTCGTCGATACGATCAAGCAGGGACTGGCGGCGGGAAATGCGATCGATCCCTTCGGCAAAGACCTCATCGTGCCAGGAGGCGAGCGTGTCCAGAAACTCCTGACGCTCAACAGACCACTCGGGCGGGGTTGTTGACAGGCAGAGGGCAAGCTGATCGGGAACTTGCTTCATGAGCTCAACGACAGCCTGGGAAGTCTTGTGAAAGTACCGCTCCCCTCGCCGGTAGAAGAAGGGCCAAGCGCCGGAACCCTTTGCAGAAACCAAGATGGCGTAGCGGTGATCACTCAGGTCAGAAACCAGTTCGAGTCGGCGGAGAATCTCTTCTTTGGCCAGGAGGAACTGGAGGAATCCACGGGCCTCCGGAAGCTTGGGCTGATGGCTGTCCAGAAATGCACGAATCGCCTCGGCTTTGGTTCGAGCCTCTTTCGATTTTTCCATCGGTTGCCCCTCCTTCGGAGACGTGTAGCGACGGAGGAATCATGTCTATTTGAGTGGGTGGTAAAAAATTCGCCAAACTGTACGCATCTCCTGCTTTGCATTCGTTGCCATTCCGTGGTCCCGGAACCAGCCCCTGGATAATCGGTGCATGTCCTGCATAAATAGAACCACCCGGGCATATAACCGGGTGGTTGCTGTTTTTAGTTGTAGTAGTCGAGGGGGTTCACCGGCGAGCCGTTCACGTGCACTTCGTAGTGCAAATGCGGCCCGGTAGAGTACCCGGTGTTTCCAACGTACCCAATCACGTCGCCCTTGGTGACCTGATCTCCCAGCTTTACGTTGAACGCCGAGAGGTGCCCGTACAAGGTCTCCATCCGACCGCCACCGTGGTCGATTCGAATGAGGTAGCCGTAATTCCCCTCCCACCCGCGGAACACTACCGTGCCGCTGTCGGCTGCGAGTATTGGTGTGCCCGTCTGCGCGCCGATGTCAATGCCTTGGTGGTAACTCCCCCAGCGGGGCCCAAAGAGAGAGGTTGTCACCCCGACCACCGGATAGACAAGCGAACCTGTTCCTAGCGCAGGAGTCTGCTTAGTGCCCTGCTTGGCCACTTGAACCTTGGGCCTTTCCATTACCA
Source organism: Symbiobacteriaceae bacterium (assembly GCA_050789255.1). GTDB lineage: Bacteria > Bacillota > Sulfobacillia > Symbiobacteriales > Symbiobacteriaceae > JBOZRQ01. Next base: position 51,577 of record JBOZRQ010000059.1, on the reverse strand, counting down.
CGTTCTCAAGCACTTCGGTCTTCACAATACGCCCGTTTTCACGGTACTCCCGAATGGTGAGTTGACGAACGCCTGGAATGCCAGGTGTTTGCACCTCATACTGCCAAGGCCAGAGCGACGGGTCCTTCACAATCTCCTCGGTGAAGGGAATCGCCTCCTTCACCACCCGCTTGGACACAGATTGCGTATGTACGTATGACTCCCGGAAAGTCACGTTGAGGACTTGGCCGACTTGCAGCGTGTCAATATTTGCTGTGGGGTTGGCACTCGCCAGCTGCTCGGGGGTCACGTTGTAAGAGCGGGCGATGTCCCATCCGGTGTCGCCGGATTTGACCACATGCGTGACAAGCTTGTCGGTGCCGTGCTTGAGCATGTTGACCGCCTCGTCGACCGTTCGGACGTTTTCCTGCTTCACAAGCTTTGGGCGCCAGGCGATGGTCTCTTGGAACTTGAGCTGTTCAACAGCACTGGCGTCACGCAAGACCGAAGCCTTGTACTCGTCGAGAATCAGGTCACGCACCTTTTCGGCCGACTTGGTGTCGGCCACAGCAACCACGTCCTGCCCGTTGACAGTAATGGCGACTGCACTGGCCAAGGAAGGAATGGTTCTTACCAGTGCCGCCTGGATTTCGTTCTCCGATACGGAGTGCAGGCGTTCCTTCTTCTCCGTAGATCGTATAGAGATCTTGTCGGGCAGGTTGGCATGCAGCTCCAACTCGGGGGTGATTTGAGCCATGACCGCTTGCAGTACCGACATGGCCATTTCGGGCTGGCGCACGGCGCCTACTACTTGGCCATCTACCACAACAGCGTAGCGAGGACGCGTAAGCGCCCGCCATCCCAGATCGGTGGAGATGCCTAGGATGATCACAATTGACAGGCTGAGCAGCAACAGGGGGCGACGGGACAAACGCTTCACCTCCGGTCGGCACACAGATTGTGCAAAGACCGGATAACTGTTCGCTAGGTGTAGTAATAAACCCTCTAACTATTGACGTGATTGTGGGTTTATTCTCCCAACTTTGTTTACGAGTTTGTGCTGCGGGACATAATCGGCCTGAAGTCAGATTATGTTCCCGACGACTGGAACGAGGTGGGGCTTTTTTGGCGAAGATGGTGATGAATCCCGCAAGGTACCTTCGCGTGGGTGCTGGTGTTGCTGGGTCCTTGCTGTTCCTTGGCATGCTCGGCGCCGCTCCCTATCAGGCTTCTCAGAAGACCGAGCCTGACTCGGTTGCCACCCTTGCGGCACCTGCGCCACCGGCCGCTCAAGTACTTGCAGTGAGCAACGCCGACTTCACGGTCGCCAGCGATGCTGAGTATATGACGTTGACGGCGTCCGCCCGGGCACACTATGCCAAGCTGGCAAGTCGCCCGAGTGTTATGACCCACACGGTGGAAGACGGGGAGTCCACCTGGTCGATCGCCGAGAGGTTCGGCACCGACGTAGGCACCATTGAGGCGCTCAATCCGGGAACAGACCCAGACAGGCTCGCCCCCGGGGACCAGCTGCGCGTCGCTCCTAACTTCAGCGGACTGGTGCACCAGGTCAGGTCAGGCGACACGATTGGCGGTATCGCCTCAGCATACGACGTTCCTTCGGAAAAGGTGTTGGCGGCTAACCAGCTCGGGGCTGACGAAGTGTTGAGCGAGGGATCCCTTGTGTTTTTGCCGGGCGCCCGCCGCCGTGTGCAGGTGGCCAGCCGAAGCGACAGCTCTCGCAGAGCCGTTGAACCCAAGGCTGTACCGGCGCCGGAAAGCCCGGCCCCAGCGGCAGCGCCCGCGGCAAATGGCCAGTGGATATGGCCCTTGACCAGAGGGCAGTACTTTAGCGAGTACGGATACCGCGAAGGTGGCTTCCACAGGGGCCTCGACATAGCAGCTCCGGTTGGAACCCCAGTAGTGGCGGTTGCAGCGGGCACCGTGGTAGCTGCTGAGTGGGATGGCGGTTATGGTTTCTGCGTAACGGTTGACCACGGAAACGGCCTGCTGACCAAGTATGCACACGCCAGCAAACTGCTCGTAAGTGCCGGGCAAACGGTGAAGCAGGGGCAACAAGTTATTCTGGTGGGGAGTACTGGCAACTCAACGGGACCCCACGTTCACTTTGAGGTGCTGGTAAATGGGTCAACCGTCAATCCACGGGCTTATTTGCCCTAATGCACGTAGCCACCCGTATCGCGAATGCTCAGCACTCTGCTAGCGTACTTGTACGGGTCCGGACCTTTGTCAGAGTTGAGCACACCGGGGCCGGCGTTGTACACGACCAGCGCTGTGCGAAGATCGCCGTACTCGTTGAGCAGCGCCCTTAGGAACCACGCTCCCATGCGGAGGTTTGTTTCCGGGTCCAGGATGTCGTAGTGGTTCAAGCCCATCTTGGAGGCAATCCACGCGGCAGTCGAGGGAATGATTTGCATCAGGCCGGAATCGTGGGCAGGTCCTACCGCATACACGTCCCAGTTGCTTTCGTACTTGATCATGGCCGCCAGGAGCCGCGGGTCCAGGTCAAACTCGGCGGCAACCTGAACCAGCAAGGGCCGGAACGTAGTCGGGGTCAGATCGTCAATCCGAGGGCGAAACGTGGAGCGTGAGGCGAGTTGCGGTCGCTCCCTGTTCATGGAATCCTGTGTGGGAAAGGTCAGTCGGGCATGCTCGTGAAGGAACTGTTCGGGCTCCGGCACAACGGCCGCCGGTTGGCCGGCCTGCGGCTTCGGCTCTGCCCGACGGTTGCTAAGCGGAACAGGGTTCGGCCCCAAGGCCGATACATGGGCCTCACGGACGGGCCAGAAGCCATATAGGAAGGCGCTAACCCAAATAAACATCATAGCTAGAGCGGCCAGCACTCGCTGAGAAAGGCGTTCGTGTCGCATAATGCGGACACCCCTCTTCCTGGATTTGGTAGTTCGACAGATGTCAGAGTACCACAGACCCTCTGGCGAATTTTGACGATTCCTGACGTGTCGAACAAAAACCCAGGAAAAGGAAACACCCCGAGGTAAACGCCCGGGGTGTTTTGTTCAGCTTAAGATGTGAACTCATAGTCGACCTCACACGTCCAAGTGAATGAATCATTGAACCAGAAAGGGGCGACATTGGTGTTCGAGTTTCGCAGTCGGCTTCGGAACAGTGGTCTTGCGGGCATCATCCTGTTGGGGATCGTCCTCGGAGGGTGCAGCAGTACTGAGGGCAGCAACAGTAAGGGGCCGACTAATCCTCCCCCAGGCTCAGCAACTGCCCCCAAGGTGGATAGTGGTATCCCCCAGGATGTAGAGAGTGCACTCACTGCCGAGATGAAGAAGAACCTGGATGCCTATATGAGCGCCGATACGCCTGAAATGAGCGGCTGAAGGCCTACGCCATCGAGCGCATCGAACCCGTGCCGAATCAAACCTCGGTGTATAAAGTTACATACTCTGTGCGGCCCGTGACGCCGCTGTCCACGACTGGCACGGTGCAAACGTTCTGGGTGGCAGGCAGTGGTACCATTGAGAACGGCTGGGTAGTGGGCAAGGTTAAGTTAATCAAGGCGATTAAGGACGGCACCTCGTTCAAGTTCACGGACGGAATGAGTTAGGACGACATTATTATAGACATGAAAAAACCACTCGCCTGCCGGTGTGTGCGACACTCGACAAGGGAGTGGTTCATGGATGGAGCCGATGAGGGGACTCGAACCCCTGACCTGCTGATTACGAATCAGCTGCTCTACCGGCTGAGCTACATCGGCACACAAAACGGAGACGAGAGCGTCTCCGTTCGTTGTTTGGAGCGGGTGATGGGAATCGAACCCACGCTACCAGCTTGGGAAGCTGGAGTTCTACCATTGAACTACACCCGCAATTTGGCTTAGCAAAGCCTATTATAGCCGCGCCGTCAGGGCATTGCAAGCAAATCGACCCGTGAAAAAACCGGGGCGGCTGGAAGGCCACCCCGGCAGCACCTACTTACTTGAATACCTCGGCACGGTAGATGGCCTCGGTGCGCTCGCTGCCGATTCCCAGAACGCTAACGGGCACTCCGGTGTAGGACTCGATCAGCTTGACGTAGCGCTGGGCGCCGTCCGGCAGCTCCTCCAGGCGCTTGGCCTTGGCGGTGCCCTCCGGCCACTCCCAGTTCTCGATCTCCTCGTAGACCGGGGTGACCTGCGCCAGGGCCTTCAGGCCCACCGGGAACTCCTTGGTCACCGTGCCGTCAGGCATGCGATAACCGACGCAGACCTTCAGCGTCTTGATGCCTGTCTTCGCCAACGTGTCGAGATGCGGGACCGCCAGGTCGGTGATACCGCTGACACGGCAGGCAAAGCGGACCATGACCAGGTCCAGCCAGCCAATTCGGCGGGGCCGACCCGTGGTCGTGCCATACTCATGCCCCTTCTCGCGGATCAGGTCGCCCTGGTCGTCGAGGAGTTCGGTCGGGAAAGGGCCCTCGCCGACACGCGAGGTGTATGCCTTCACCACGCCGACCACCCGGTTGACCTTGGTCGGACCCACGCCGGCTCCGATGATGGCGCCCGCAGCGATCGGGTGCGAGGCAGTCACATAGGGGTAAGTACCGAAGTCGATGTCCAGCAGGTGGCCCTGGGCGCCCTCGAAGAGCACGTTGCGACCTTCGTCGATCGCGTCGTTCACCAGTTCCACCGTATTGGCCACGAAGGGCCGGAGCTTCTCGGCCATTTCCAGGTACGGGCCGGCGATCTCCTCAACCGTGAAGCCGGGCATGCCATATACCCGGTCCAGGAGCTGGTTCTTCGCCTCAACCTGGGCCCGGAGCTTCGGCAGGAACTCCTCCTCGTCGAGCAGGTCGACCAGGCGAATGCCAACACGTGCGAACTTATCTTGGTACGCCGGGCCAATGCCACGGCGGGTGGTGCCGATTTTGTTGGCGCCCTTGCGGTCCTCTTCGGCCTCGTCCTGACGAATGTGGTAGGGGAAAACCACGTGAGCGCCGCCGCTGATGCGCAGGTTGGACAGGTCCACACCCTTGCCCCGGAGGTATTCCATCTCCTGCAGCAGTTTGCTGGGATCCAGCACGACACCGTGTCCGATTACGCACAGCGTGCCGGAATAAAGGATGCCCGAGGGGACCTGGTGCAGCTTATACTGCTGACCGTTCGCCCACACGGTGTGACCGGCGTTCGCGCCTCCGGTGGCCCGTACGACTACCTGAGCCTGGGCCGCCATCAGGTCTACGAACTTGCCCTTGCCTTCATCGCCCCACTGCGCGCCCATTACTACTACGACCGGCACAAGGCCACCTCCAATTGCGGACAGCCAGTGCCTAAGCCTGGCTGAGAACCTTCCAAAAACCCCAAATCAGTTTAGCATCAGCCCCAGGGGGTGTCAACGCGACACAAAAGTTATCCACAGTTTGTGAGTAACATGTGATTAGCTCGCGACGTGCAATATTCTCGCGTCGTCGCGTACATATTCTGCACAAAAAAACGGGGAGCGTTACGCCCCCCGTCTGTGTTCCATGCCGACCATCTTCTGAATGTCTTTCATGAAGTACAGGTCCACCGAGCCCACCGGACCGTTTCGGTGCTTGGCGATGATGATCTCAACCATGTTCTTCTTCTCAGATTCCGGGTCGTAATAGTCGTCGCGGTATAGGAACGCCACCATGTCGGCGTCCTGCTCAATGGCGCCCGATTCACGGAGGTCCGACAGCATTGGGCGTTTGTCCTGGCGCTGCTCCACCGAACGGGAGAGCTGCGACAGGGCGATCACCGGTACCGTCAGCTCACGGGCGAGCGCCTTGAGCGACCGGGAGATCTCCGAGATCTCCTGCTGACGGTTCGCCTGCTGCCCGGCCCGGGAGGGAACGCTCATCAGCTGCAGGTAGTCGATGATGATCATGTCCAGCCCGTGCTCCTGCGAAATGCGGCGAGCCTTCGCCCGCACCTCGGGGAGAGGGCAGTTGGGCGTATCATCGATAAAGATGTTCGACTCCGCCAAGGTCGCCAGGCCGCTGCCGAGGCGCTGCCAGTCCTGATCCGCCAGCTGACCGGTGCGCAGTTTGTGGCCATCCACAGCCGCCTCTGCAGCCAGCAGGCGCATGGCGAGCTGCTCTGCCGACATTTCGAGACTGAAGAAGGCCACCTTCGCCCCGCCAACGACCGCAGCGTTTCGGGCGATGTTCAAGGTGAAGGCGGTCTTACCGACAGACGGACGGGCCGCCACAATAATCATGTCCGACTTCTGAAAGCCGGATGTCATCTGGTCGAGGTCGCGGAAGCCACTGGTGACACCGGTGGTCTTGCCTTTGGAGCTATACAGGTACTCCAGGTGGCCGTAGGCCGTGACCAGGGCGTCCTTGATGTGCACGTAGCCCTTGGCAGAGCGCTTCTGCGTAACCGCGAAGATCGACTTCTCGGCCTCCACCAGGGTTGCCTCATAGTCCTCCGTGGCGTAGCAGTCGTCGACCACCCTGCGGGCGGCATTCTGAAGGCGACGCAGCACTGCCTTTTGCTCAACGATCGCGGCGTACTGTAGCACGTTCGCCGTGGTCGGCACCATGTTCATGAGCGTGGTCAGGTACGGTACCCCGCCGATGCTCTCCAGGTGGCCGCGCTTCTTCAGCTCGTCCTGAACAGTAATCAGGTCGACGGGCTCGCCGCGGTTAAAGATCGCGACAATGGCCTCGAATAGCTGGCTGTGCTTGTCTGCATAAAAGTCCTCGGGACGCAGCACGTTGGCGACCGCGACCACGGCCTCGCGTTCAATCAGGCAGGCGCCCAGAACCGACTGCTCAGCTTCGAGGTTCTGAGGAGGAACCCGCTCACTAAAAGCGTTCAATCTCGGAACCTCCAAACATAGGTTCGTAAGTTCTCCCAATGATTCGTCTAATTCGGGCCAAATCCTCTAGCTCGCACCAAAACAAAGGCCGGGGGATTTTGTCACCCCGGCCTTTGCGTCTTTAGCTCGCGCTGCGGACGTTCTGCTGGTCCTGGGCGAAGACCAGGGCCATGGCCTCCTCAATGGTGGAGGCGTAGCAGACCTCGATGCCGCTGACTTCCTGTGGCACGTCCTTGCGGTTCTCCTCGGGCAGAACCACCCGGGTCATGCCGGCCTGCTTGGCGCCGTAGATCTTCTCATAGACCCCGCCAATCGCCTTGGCGGTCCCGCGAATCGACACCTCACCGGTGATCGCCACGTCCTGCCGGATGGGGCGCCCCTGAATTGCCGAAATCATGGCCAGGTAGATCGCCAGACCAGCACTCGGCCCGTCGATCCGACCGCCGCCGACAATGTTGATGTGCAGATCCCAGTTCGTCAGGTCCTCGCCGGTGGCGCGCCGCACCACAGCCGCAGCGTTGAAAACCGAGTCCTTGGTCATCGATCCGGCGGTGTCGTTCATGCGAATGGTGCCCTTGCCGGGCTCCCGCGCCGGGAAAGCCACCGCCTCGATCTCCAGCACCGAGCCAATGTAGCCCAACACGCCCAGGCCATAGATTCGGCCGACCTCGGCAGTCGGGGTGGCCTTGCGGTGGACGTTGGGCGCCAGCCGACCAGACTGCACGACCTCGTAGACGTGCTCCTTCGTGAGCACGGCCTGCTCGGTGCCGGCCTTGCCCTGCTGGTACAAGGCCAGACCGTAAGCATCCGCGAGGATGCCAATCGCCTTACGGCCTTCGATGGTATACTCGGCGATCAGCTCCGCCACGCCAGGCTCAGGCGTCACCCCAAGGCGCTCGGCGGCCTGGGTGACAATCTTGGTGATGTCCGACGGGGTGAGGGGCTCAAAGAAGACCTCGGCACACCGGGAGCGCAGGGCGGGGTTGATCTCGTGAGGCTCCCGGGTCGTGGCGCCAATTAGCAGGAAGTCCGCCGGGGCGCCCTCATCGAAGAGCCGCTTTACGTACGCCGGCACGTTTGGATCGTTGGGGTCGTAGTAGCTGGAGTCGAACCGGACCCGCTTGTCCTCCAGGACCTTCAGCAGCTTGTTCTGAAGCATCGCCTCAAGCTCACCGATCTCGTCGATGAACAGCACGCCGCCATGGGCGTCGGTCACCAGGCCCAGCTTCGGCTCGGGAACGCCGCTGTCGGCCATCTCCCGGCGGGCGCCCTGGTAGATCGGGTCGTGCACGCTGCCCAGCAGCGGGTTGGTCACCTCCCGGGGGTCCCAGCGCAGGGTGGTGCCGTCGACCTCCACAAAGGGGGCATCCTCCGCAAACGGGGTGTGCTGAAGCTTCTTCGCCTCTTCCAGCGCCAGGCGAGCGACTGTGGTCTTGCCCACGCCGGGCGGGCCGTACATGATGATGTGCTGCGGGAAGGGCGAAGCAATCTTGGCCATCAGCGCCTTGACCGCCCGCTCCTGACCCACGACCTCCTCGAGCTTGGAGGGTCGGAGCACCTCGATCGCCGTGCGGGCGAGCTTCTTCTGCTCGAGCTGCTCAAGGTGCTGAAGCTTCTTCTGTGTAGCAGCGTTCTCGGGGCCCGAGTCCTCCTTGAGCACCTGCTGCTTGATCTCGCGCACATACTCCTCGTGACGCTCCTGCATCCGCTGGTGGATCTTCTTCTCGATCTTGTCCTCCACCGAGCGGCGGGCGATCAGATCGGCGATCTCGCTCTCCAGTTGGTCCAGGATCTTCGGAATCTGTGCACGCGAAGGGACCCCCTCAATGGTGGGATCCTCGTACACCAGGCGCTGCAGGGCCAGCACCTGCTCCCCCACGGACTCGGATTTCATAAGGGAAAGGGCCTCCAGCTTACCGGCCTTCAGCACGAGGCGCTCCGGCCCCCACACGTTCGTAAGTAGACCAAAGAGAGCCCCTACCTGGCGGCGCAGCATTTCCTCTGCACTTAGCTTTACGCCGCCCTCTTCCTGGCGCCCAGCCCGAATTAGCTTGTCTAGAATATCTTTCATAAGTGCAGGGCACGAAGCGCCCCCCACCTCCTCTTTTACCAGATGCGGCCCGGCCGGCTACTCCGGACGGGCCGCTTTGGATTATGCCTCTACTATATGGACGTTGACTGTGCCGGAGATGTTGTGGCCAAACTTCAAGGTGACCGGATAGATCCCCAGCGACTTGATCGGCGTGTTCAATTCGATCAGCTTGCGGTCGAAGTCCTTCTTCAGGAACTTGCCAATCGCATCCGCAATGTCCTTGTTGGTGATCGAGCCGAACAGGCGGCCGTTCTCGCCACACTTGGCCGGGACGGTGACGGTCTGGCCTTCGAGCTGATCCCTCAGGGCCTTCAGATCCGTCAGGATCCGCTCCTGCTTGCGAATCTGGGCGTTCTTCTCCTCCTGCAGGCTCTTGAGGGCGCCCGCCGAAGCCTCTACAGCAAGGTTGCGCGGGAACAGGAAGTTGCGAGCGTACCCGTCCGAAACCTCAACGCTTTCGCCCTTCTTGCCTGTGCCCTTTACATCGGCCTTCAGAATAACCTTCATGATATCCCCTCCCGGTGGAGTCATAGCCCCTGCTACGGGGTATCGTCAGCACGCTTGAGCATACCGTGTCCGAGTCCCCGGAAATCGAAAATGGTATCCCACATGGCCAGCATCATGTACAGGGTCTGACCGTATTGGCCAAGGAAGAAACCAAGCAGTGTTATGCCAATGGCCGCCGGCTTCGGGATATCCCGCTTGCGGAGGAACCCGTAGGCTACGGCAAGGCCAGAAAGCACAAAAATTAACGAGAGCGGCGACAGCACGTTGAACAGCAACTGCACCCACCAGGGCGCCGCCAACAGCGATCCCTGCAGACCAGAGAAGCTCATTGCCATGGAGAGCAGCACGAAGACCCAGGTCAGCCAGGCAGGAAGCCGGAACTCACCAAAGGGCGTCGCTTTGGGCACCTCGTGCCCGAAGCGAGGCAGGACCAACCGGCAAAGCTGATAGTTGATCCAGGTCGAGATGCTTCCCAACAGGAACAGGCCCGACGGCAACAAGGTCCAGGTCATTGCCACGGGGTTCCGCTCGAACTCATCCAGAAGTTGCAGCAATGCCTGCGCCGATTGCTGCTGGGCCGGCGTGGCGTTAGCCGGGGCGTACACGCTTCTGAGAAAGCCAATCGTCTGGCTGAGTTGCTGCCGACCCACCTCCGACTCCGCCGCCGCCTGGATGGGGTCCCGCCCCTCGAACATGACCGCTCGGCTGATCGTGTACTCAGCGGCATACCCAACGAAGAAGAACACCACGGCGATCAGACCGATCGTCATCGGGCGGAGCTTGTTGCGAACGCCGTAGCCAAAGACGAGCCCGGGCAGAATGCCACCGGGGACCAGCAGAATCGCCTGCACGATGCCCAAGAACATGGCTGACAATAGAACCGTGATAACGCTGGTCAGGGCAGCGGTTCTTCCGCCAAAGCGTACGTAAGTCAGCACGATCGGAATGGGCAGGAATATGGTCAGAACCGGAACCAGGGCGAAAACCAATGCCAGCGCCGCCATGATTCCGCCAAAAACCAGCCCGCTGGCCCTACCAGAGCGCCTCTCCATGACCCATGCTCCTTTGTTTATAGGCAAAAAGGGCACCGCTTCTGCGGTGCCCCTGTTGTGCTTCTGGTAACCGCCTACTCTACGGTAAACGGCAGCAGGGCCACAATGCGCGCCCGCTTGATCGCAGTGGTCAGACCACGCTGGTGAGCAGCGCAGTTGCCAGAAATCCGGCGGGGCAGAATCTTGCCACGCTCCGTAATGTACCGCTTCAGACGATTGGTGTCCTTATAGTCGATGTTCTCGACCTTGTCCACGCAGAAGCTGCATACGCGGCGCTTAGGCCGACGTCCACGTTCCCGACGCATATTCGTGTGTCCTCCTTTCGTTAGAAGGGGACATCATCGTCGTCGTTAAAGTTCGGCGTGCTACCCATGCCACCCGTCGACTCGCGACGGGGACCACCCGTCGGACGCTCGCTCATGCCGCCACCGGCACCACCCATGCCGCCGCCGCCCTCTTGACCACGGTCAAGGAAGCGAACGGTGTTGGCCACCACTTCCGCTCGTTCGCGGCGCTGGCCTTCCTGGGTGTCGTACTGGCGGATCTGCAGACGTCCCTGGACCGCAATCAGGCGGCCCTTTTGCAGGTAGTTGGCAACGGTTTCAGCCTGCCGTTCCCACACGACCACATCGATGAAGTCCGTTTCCTTTTCGCCCTGGGCATTGGTGGTGCCACGGTCAACGGCGAGCCGCAGCGTGGCGACAGCCTTGCCGCCCGGGGTGTAGCGCAACTCCGGGTCCTTGGTAAGGCGGCCGATCAAAACAACGGTATTGAGCACATCCTTACCCCCTTTTCAGGCCTACGCCTCCGGTCGGACGATCAGGAACCGGATCACTTCATCGGTGATCTTCAGAACGCGGTTCAGTTCCTCCGCGGTCTTCGGCTCACCCTTGAAGTAGACGAGCGTGTACAGGCCGTCCTTGAAATCCTTGATTTCGTAGGCCAGGCGCTGACGCTTGGTCGCTTCGATCTTCTCGATCGCGCCACCGTTGTTGGTGACAAGACCGGAGATGCGGTCGACAAGCGCCTGGTTGCCGGCTTCGTCAAGGTCGGGACGGGCGATGACCATCAGCTCATACATCCTCATTCGGGTTTCCCTCCTCCCCATGGTCTGGTGGCTCCACTGAAGTGGAGCAGGGAGGCAGCAGCGTTCAAGCTGCGCCTACTGGCTCGCCTCTTAGCGAGCACAATCCACTATAACACGCGCGTTCGGAATGATCAAGGCGCGTTCTCAACCGTTCCCTTGGCCCACCGTTGCTTCACCGACTTCTCGAATTTCACCCGCGGAATCATCACCCGATGACCGCAGCCCATACACTTGAGGCCAAAATCGATGCCCGTGCGATAGATCTCCCACCGGTCAGCCCCACATGGATGCGCCTTCTTGAGCTGCACCACATCGCCGATCTCATACTTCACCCGTTCCACCACAGTAGAGCCCTCCTGCACCGCCTACGAGGCGAAGAAGGTGCCATTCGCACCTCCGAACAGCAATCCCCTTATCCAGTCATAAACCGTGAGCAGGTGCGGCGTCAACTGCGAATGTGCCACCGAGTCGCCTACAGACTTCATGCCGTACATCGAAAGGGCCGGCACCACCAGGGCCACCACGATCGATAGGCTGACGATCACCTCAAGCCCCTGTACGCCGGCGCCGAGAAGTCGGTTCGCCATACCAACCAGCGGGATCTCTTTGATCTGGTCACTCACCAGCCTGCCCAATAGGGCCAGGAGCCAGCCCACCACCAGGGAGAGCGCCACAAAAACCAGTGCGCTCAACACGCCCCCGGCGATCTGCTGGACGATATACTTGGCAACGGACTGGGAGCCCGCCGATCCCGACCACTCGGCTACCCGCTGGGCCAGTGTGGCCTTGTATGCCTCCGGCATTGGCACGTCCCGCAGCCACTCCAGCACCTTATCCCAGGGGATCGATGCCGTCGGCGCCTTGAACGCCTCCGCTGGCAAGCTGATCTTACGCTCGATGGCGCCAGCCAGCCGCGCTTCCGCACCCCAGGTCCGGTTGAGCCAGGCAACCACGTCGCTGGTGTAACGACCAGCCACGAACACCGTCACCAGATATACCATAAAGCCCAGCAGAATGTCGACGAGCCCTCGAGCCCAGCCGATCGCGAAGGCGACGATTAACGCTATGAGGATGATATAGTCGACGACACTGAGGTGCTGCAACCACTCCACTCTTGTGCCCCCCTCGCGCATGCAGTATAGCGGAGAGGGTTCGCCTCCACCCGCTTAGTTGATAGATGTTCGCTTATGAGATGCGTTTTCTAACGGTCGAAGGTTTAGGTAGTTCGATTATATCGGAGGAAGAGCGCCACGCCTACCAGCAGGAGCACGGCGCCCATCAAACTGGGCGTGCTGGGCAGGGAACGCCAGATCGCATAGGCCAACAAGGAAGCGCCGATCGGCTCAGCCAGGATATTCACGGAGATGACGGACGCAGGCACAAACTTGAGGGCCCAGTTAAACAGGGTGTGGCCGAAGATCGTCGGAAAAACCGCCAGGCCAGTGAAGATCCACCAGTTGATGGAGTCGAAGCCGTGGAGCGGGCTCCCCCAAAGCAGGGCCAACACCAGGAGAACAACCGTCGCCGAGCTGTACGCCGTTGCGGAGTAGACCACCGCGCCGACCCGCTGCCGAACATTCTGTCCGATGAGGAAGTACCCCGTTACCGTCACGGCGCCGAGGAAGGCCAGCAGGTCGCCGAGCAGGGACCGGGCATCCAGCGCAAAGTCGCCCCAGCCAATCAGTGAAGCTCCAACTACTGCAACCAGTACCCCAGCAAGGGCTGACCGCGTCGTCCGTTCGCCGCGCACCAAATAGTTATAGGCAAGGACAAGGAACGGGTGCGTGCTAACCAGCACCGTCGAAGAGGCAATGGAGGTCAGCGTCAGGCTGAAGAACCAGGTGGCGAAGTGCGCCGCCAGGAACACGCCGCTCAGCAGCGACAGTCCAATGTCCCGACGCGAAGGGCGCTCCGGTTTTTGCCACAGCAGCGGTCCACCAAGCAGCACCACGGAGAAGGCAAGACGGTAGAAGGCGATCACCAACGGGGCGGCCGTCGAGAGCTTCACCAGGACGGAGGCGCCGGACACGGAGAGAACCGCCAGGAGAATAACCAGGTAGGGCAGAGATATGGTGACGTCCCCCTTCCGTGCGAAGTAGAGCGGGCCGGCTGATGCCGGCCCGCTTGCTGGACTAGTGGCCCAAGTAGGCCTCTTTTACGGCCTCGTTGGTCAGCAGATTCTTAGCTTCGTCGTGCAGGGCAATCGTCCCTGTCTGAATCACATAGCCACGGTGGGCGATCGTAAGCGCCTGCAGCGCGTTTTGCTCCACCAGCAGGATCGTAACCCCCGCCTTGTTCAGCTCCACGACGGTCTGGAAGATTTGCTCCACCAGGATCGGGGCAAGGCCCATGGAGGGCTCGTCGAGCATGAGCAGCTTAGGATCCATCATCAGCGCCCGCCCCATGGCCAGCATCTGCTGCTCCCCGCCCGAGAGGGTGCCGCCCAGCTGGCTGACCCGCTCCTTGAGCCGCGGGAACAGGGTGAAGACCCGCTCCAGGTTCTGCTTGATGCGAGCCTGGTCGTTCATCGTGAAGGCGCCCATCTCCAGGTTCTCCTGCACCGTCAGCCGCGGGAAGATCCGCCGTCCTTCCGGTACGTGAGCGATGCCCAGCTCGGTAATCTTGTGGGCCTCCAGGCCGCTGATCTTCTGCCCGTTGAAGGCAACCTCGCCCTCCCTGGGCCCGAGAATGCCGGAGATGGTCTTCAGGGTGGTCGACTTGCCGGCGCCGTTTGATCCGATCAGGGTGACGATCTCGCCCTGGTTCACGTGCATGTCGACGCCCTTGAGAGCATGAATCGCACCATAGTAGGTGTGAACGTTCCGCAGTTGCAGCAGGGCCATCAGGATGCAGCCCCCCGTCCCAGGTATGCCTCAATCACCCGCGGGTTGTGCCGGACCTCTTCCGGCGTCCCATGTGCAATCTTGGCCCCGTAGTCTAGCACCGTGATTCGGTCCGAGATCTGCATGACCATCTTCATGTCGTGCTCGATCAGCAAGATGGTGATCGCCCGCTCGTCCCGCAGGCGGCGGATCAGATCCATCATCTCGCTGGTCTCCTTGGGATTCATGCCAGCCTTCGGCTCATCGAGCAGCAACAGCTTGGGGTGGCACGCCATCGCACGGGCCAGCTCCAACCGCCGCTGTGCGCCGTAGGGCAGGTTCTTCGCCAGGTCGTTGGCCACTGTCCGAAGGCCCACGTAGTCGAGGAGGCCCATCGCTTCACGCTTCGCCTCCCGCTCCTCGTGCTTATGGCGCGGAGACCACAGCATGCCGTCGAAGAGCCCAGACTTCAGCCGGGTGTGCATGCCGACCATGATGTTCTCCAGAGCCGTCAGGTTCTGGAACAGCCTGATGTTTTGAAAGGTGCGGGCAATGCCAATCGGTGCGATCTGGTCGGGGTCCTTGCCCGTGATGTCCTGTCCGTCGAAGAGCAGGCGGCCGCCGTCGGGTTTGTACATACCGGTGATGATGTTGAAGAACGTGGTCTTGCCGGCACCGTTGGGTCCGATGATGGAGGCGATTTCGCCCTTTTCGATGGAGAAGTCAACCTCGTTCACGGCCACCAGGCCGCCAAAACGCTTGGTGATCTTTTCGGCTTGGAGCAGAGCCATCCTTTCCCCTCCTCTGTGCCTATCCGGCGATGCTGGCGCCTGGTTTCGCTGCGGGCTTCTCCCCAAGCTTTTCGAGGTCTTCCACAGGCCGCTGAGCGGGGACCAGGCCCTCCTGCCGGTAGATCATCATGAGGATCAGCACCAGGCCGAAGATGAGCGGCTGGTACTGCACCAGATTCAGGGCGGGGGGCAACTTGAGCCTGCCCATCACGTCGCCGAAGTCGTTCAGGACTTGCAGCTTTACCACCGTGAGACCCACAGCGCCGATAATGGTGCCCCGGATCGACCCCAGGCCGCCAAGGATCACCATGGCCAGAATCTCAACCGACTGCATCAGCGTAAAGGAATCGGGGTTGATGAACTGCTGCTTGACGGCGTAGAGCATGCCCATGGCACCGGCGAAGGAGGCGCCAGTCGCAAAGGCCAGCAGCTTCATTTTGATGAGGGGGACACCCATGGCACGGGCAGCAATATCGTCTTCACGCATGGCTGCCCACGCCCGCCCAATGCGGCTCCGTTCGAGCCGGAACACCACCAGGGTGGTGATCAACACGATCACCAGGCCCAGGAAGTAAAAGGATGTGTTGTTGTTGAGCTCAAGGCCGAACAGCTTCGGGTAAGCGATGCCTGAGATCCCCTTGGCGCCGTTGGTGATATTGACAGGCGTGTCCAGGTTCTTGGCCAGCACGTTGATGATCTCGCCGAACCCAAGGGTGACAATCGCCAGGTAGTCACCGCGCAGCCGGAGCACTGGGAGGCCCAGGGCAATGCCCAGCGCGGCCGCTACGGCTATGCAGACTGGAATCGCAGCCCAGAACCACCAGGCGCCCAAGGGGAAGTCCCCCTCCATGAACCGGCCTGCCTGTCTCGATCCGAAAATGGCGTACACATACGCCCCTCCGGCGAAGAAGGCCACGTAACCAAGGTCCAGCAGGCCAGCGAAGCCCACCACCAGGTTCAGTCCCAGCGCCAGTGCGATGTTAATGAAGACCTGGATCATCAGGAAGGTGAGCGCCGTGTTATCCAGGCCGGCGATCGGCCAAACGGCCAGCACGATCAGCGCTCCGCCTCCGATCCGCAGCCATTTGTTCGCCGCAGAGAAGTAGATGGCTATGGTTGCAAGGAGCGCCAACTCAAAGATGGACATGCGCAGGGGAAAGGCCAGTTGGAGGGCTGAGGCTAACAGGGCGACCACGATTACGGTGGGATTCGCCGTCTTCGGATTGGCGAAGGGCGCCCAGATCCGGCGGCCGAGCCCTCGAAGTGCTTGCTTCACGTCGGACCGCCTCCTTATACCTTCTCGCTGGCGGCTCTGCCAAGTAGGCCGGCCGGCTTGAAGATCAGAATGATGATCAGGAGCATGAATGCGAAGATGTCCTTGTACTCAGAGCCATTCAGGGCGCCGCCCGTCAGAATGCCCAGGTAGCCGGCACACAGGGACTCCACAACCCCCAGGACAATACCACCCAACATAGCGCCGGACAGGTTGCCAATGCCGCCGAAGACTGCCGCCGTGAACGCCTTGATCCCAAGCACGAACCCAATGTATGGGTTAATGTTGGTGTACCGGACGGCGAACAGGGCACCGGCCGCACCACCGAGGGCACCACCGACAAGGAAGGTGGTGCTGATGATCTTGTTGACGTTAATCCCCATGAGGGCTGCCGTGGTACGGTCCTGCGCGACCGCACGCATGGCCTTGCCCGTCTTGGACTTGTTCACGAAGGTTGTAAGGGCGAGCATCATGAGTACAGCTACAACCATGATGATGATCGCCGTATAGGGAACCGACATCTGGACAGAACCGATGGTCGTCGTGGAGCTGCCCTTGTAAATGGCAGGAACACCGAGCTGCCAGTTATTGCGGGCGACACTCCAGACCATTCTGACAGCATCCTGCAAGAAGAAGCTGACTCCGATGGCCGTGATCAGCGACACAAGTTTCGGGGCCCCGCGTAGAGGCCGGTAGGCCACCCTCTCCACCGTTACCCCCAGGAGACCCGAACCGGCCATGGCGATCACCAGACCGAGCAGGAGAGAGACCCATTCGGGCATGCTGCCCAACAGGCCGAGCTTTTGGATCAAGAGCAGCACTTCGGCACCCAGAAAGGCGCCAACCATGAATATCTCGCTATGGGCGAAGTTAATGAACTCAAGGACACCATAAACCATGGTGTACCCCAGGGCCACAACGGCGTACAAAAAGCCAACAATCAAGCCGTCGAGTAGGATCTGAGGTAGCATGTTCAACCCAATGTCCATGGGCGGACCTCACTTCCTCTATGAATGTAGCTTCTCTACATATAAGAAGGGGGCGGACCGTGCCCGCCCCCTCCCCTACCCGACTAGACTTACCTCGGCGCCGGGCCAACACCCTCGAAGGCCTTGCCCGAAACCTTGAAGACGTAGACGTTGGACTCGGGGTTGTCACCCTTGGCGTCGAAGGAGACCTTGCCGCCGATGCCCGTGAAGCCCTTGGTAGCCTTCACCGCAGCCAGCACGTCGGCCCGGGAAGCGGCCTTGCCGTTCTTGGCAGCAGCGATGATGCCCTCCAGCAGAACCCGCATGGCGTCGTAGCCGTAAGCGGCGTAGGCGGCCGGGTTAGCACCGTACTTCGCCTTGTAGTTGTCGAAGAACTTCTTGCCGTCGCCAGACTTGTAGTCGGCGTCGATGGAGGTGAAGTAGGTGTCCTTCACGGCGTCACCACCCAGCTCGATCAGCTTCGAGCTGTCGAAGCCGTCGCCGCCCATGAACTTGCCCTTGTAGCCCTTATCGCGGAACTGCTTGAAGAGCGGAGCGGCGGTGTCGTAGATGCCGCCGTAGAAGACGACGTCAGGATTGCCGGTGAGGACCGTAGTCACCAGAGCGGAGAAGTCGCTGGCCTTCGGATCGAGGCCCTCGCCCTTGCCGGCGCCGTTGGTCACCTTGGCGCCCTGCTTGGCGGCTTCCTTGACGAACTCCTCGGCCAGACCCTGACCGTATTCGGTCTTGTCATGCAGCACCGCTACGTTCTTGGCGCCCAGCGTCTTCACAACGTAACGGGCAGCCGCGGGGCCCTGGCTGTCGTCACGGAAAACGATACGGGTGAAGTTCTTCCAGTTGGACTCGGTCAGGCTGACGCCGGTGTTCGCCGGGGAGATCATGACGACGTTGTCACGGAGAAGAACCGGGGCGACGCCCTTGGCGACGCCGGAGTTCAGCGTACCGACCACGCCAACGATGGTCTTGTCGTTCAGAACCTGCTCGGCGATCTGGGAGCCAGTGGTGGGATCCGCCTTGTCGTCCTTGGGCTCAAAGCTGACCTCAACACCAGCGGCCTTGAGCTTTTCGGCATACTCGGCAATGGCCATGTCAGCACCGTTCTTGATGTTGGTACCCAGGTCAGCCTGGCCACCAGAGAGCGGGCTGATGGTCGCCACCTTCACCTTGGTCGTGCTGCCACCGCCGCCGCCAGCACCGGGACTGGTGCCACCGCCGCCGCTGCTTCCACTGCAACCAGCCAGGACCAGGAGCGAGAACGACACAAGCAATGCCAGGGCCTTTTTCATCCTGATGTTCACCCCCGAAAGTATTCGGACACTCCCCTACCCCCGTCTTGTCTCTATCTGCTTTGCGACGGGCAGTAAAGATTGGGAAGTTACATTCGCCGAACCTTTCGGTATTCCTTCTGCTAACCTACTATTTTGATGCGACACACTGTCGAAACAAGATGGATTTATTTGATAACGGTGGTGTGGTTTCTTAAATTGCGGTTGTCAAAGGACCCAAAGCGTCCCGCCCACCAAGACCAGTAACGCCAAAATGCCCAGGCAGCCAAACCTACCTTTGGCGGCCTGCTTCATCCCGGCGAATTTGGCTTTAGCTTCGGTCTTAGTTACCTCACGTTCCAGACGATGAGCCTGCTTGAGTGCGGAGACAGCATCTGTAACTTTTCCTAATTTCTTGTACGCGGCGTGCAGGTTTTCATGAAACACCGGGGTGTTGGGGCTGAGGGCTACCGCCTCTTTGTACTTGGCTAGAGCGACTTCATACTCACCGCGTGCGTAGTAGATGTTGCCGAGGTTGCTGTGTGCCTGCGGCAGCGTCGGATCCAATTCGATAGCTTTCTTCAGCGCTTCCTCTGCGCCGTCTGTATCGCCCTGCTGGGCGCGAATCGCCCCAATACGGCTGTAAGCCCACGCACAGGAGGAATCGATCGAGAGAACGTCTTGGTAGGCATCGAGGGCTGTGTTCAGGTTGCCTTGCGCGTAAAGGTCATCCGCTTCTTTCAACAAGGCGTCCAGTTGTTCACGGTCCACGGTGGATCCCCCTTTGTTTCTATGAAGCTCGTACATACCTTTCCCCGCTTCGCCATATACTTCCCTATATAGTGGGTTGGTGTATCAGGGGGAGAGGCTCATTGAATCAGGGTGTGCGGGGGCTGTTCCCCAAGGCATGGGCTTCTGCTCTAGAAGAGCGGGTCCATATGGACTCCCCTCAGGCGGGTGCGGTACTGGCGGAAGGCCTGTACCAGTTCGGTCTTCAGCACCTTGCCATGGCTGACGAGTTGGTGTTGGTTTGTATCGGCTCGGACCGGTCCATCGGAGACGCGCTCGGCCCACTCGTGGGGACCTATGTGAGTGAGAGCATCGGTTCCAGGTTTCCGGTTCTCGGTACATTGGACAACCCCGTTCACGCCAGTAATCTCGCTAGCACCTTGGAATGGCTTGACTCGACCTACACCAATCCACTAGTCATCGCTGTGGACGCCTGCTTGGGGCGAATGGAGTCCGTTGGCATGCTTACGGTGGGGCGGGGTAGCCTGAAGCCGGGCGCCGGAGTGAACAAGGCGTTGCCCGCGGTCGGAAAGGTGTATGTCACCGGCGTCGTCAACGTGGGCGGGTTCATGGAATACTTTGTTCTTCAAAACACTCGTCTCAGCCTGGTCGTACGAATGGCCAAGGTGCTGGCCGACGGAGTCAGCCGTGGACTAGGTGCACTGAATGAGGCCAGAATGGCGGCCTGCACCACGGGACCTGGCCAGTAGGGCTCCGAGGCTTGGCCGCTTGGGGTCTATTCTCCCTGCGCCCTGCGATTCCCTTCAGAGGTTGTCCTACGGCCCGCAGGTCACCAGAGCCAGTATCGGTGGAAGCAAAGAAGACCAGCACGGGGTGAGCGCCCCTGGCTGGTCTTCTTGTCGTTGATAGCTTTAGGGTTTCGGCTGACCAGTGGCCTTGGCCAGGGCTTCCTTCTCCTCGTCTGATAGTGCGTACGTGGACTTGCCGGCTGCGATTGGCTTGGCATATACCCGGGACTCGGACCGACCGTAGAGACTGGAGAGCACCACACCATTGTCGGACCCGTCCAGCAGAGCGATGGCGAAGCTCAGGTCACTGCCCGTGTCGGGAAATGCGTTGAATCGAATGGTGGCCGTCTTCTGGAGGTGTCCTTTTGCTTCCCGCTCCAGTATGGCCACACGATTCGCCAGGGCAACTGCTTCAGCTCCGAGCCGGTCGATTTCAGCCCCCTGGGAGAGCAAAAGACCTTCGACGTTCTGTTCGGAGTTGCCGTTGAGAAGTAGCTTGTAACGCCTGAGCAGTTTCGCCTGCCGCACCAGCAGTACGATGAGAACTACTACGGTAATGAAGGTTAGGACCAGGGACACGATCGCAACCAGCATGGCTTCCTGCTGCATGACGGCGTCCACCGTGTGGACCTCCTTGTTGTGTATGGAGTCTTACTCGTTGATTTGCTTTGGAACAGATTAGTTCCACGTGGAACCACCATGCGTGTACTGGTTCCACGTGGAACTATTAAGGCGCCCACCTACACCCGAAACCGCTCTTTGGGAGGGCTAGCTGCGGAAGGTGAATCCGTCAACCCAAGGGCCTCGAGAATCCGGCCAAGACCTTCCTCGCCGAAGTACGTAATCTCGATTTTCCCCTTCTTCTCCCCAGCTACCAGCCGCACGGGTGTACCAAACCATTCTCGAAGCCGAGATTCCACGGCCTGCATGTTGGGCTCCAGGTTCGAGGCCTTCGCCTTGCGATCCTGTGCAGCGCTTTCGGCCAAACGAACCGCGCTCTCAAGTTCCCGCACCGACATGCCAGTCTCCGCACATTTACTAGCCAACATTCCCTGAAGGCCGGGGTCCGAGACGCCGAGAAGTACCTTCGCATGCCCCATGGACAGGCGGCCGGCACGAACTTCAGCTTGCGCCACCAGCCCGAGCTGGAGCAGGCGGACCGTGTTGGTGATTTGCGGGCGGCTCTTACCGAGGCGCTTAGCCAACTCATCCTGCGTGAGTTTAAACTCCTCCAGCAGAATTGCGTATGCCTCTGCCTCTTCAAGCGGGTTCAGATCTTCCCGCTGAAGGTTCTCAATCAGAGCGATCTCCATGGTCTCGGCCTCGGAGAAGTCCCGAACCAGAGCGGGGATGCGCTTCAACCCGGCTACTTGAGATGCACGCCACCGACGTTCACCGGCGACAATCTCATAGCGTCCGTCCTTCGGGCGCAGCACGATCGGCTGGACCACGCCATGCTCACGAATCGACGCTGCCAGTTCCTCCAGCTTGGCCTGCTCAAAGACCTTACGGGGCTGGCGGGGATTCCGTTCGATGAGGCTGATCTCAATCTCCAGAATGCTTTCCTTGTCCTTCTCCTGCACCTCGACCTCAGGAATCAAGGCGCCAAGACCTCTACCCAGCCCTTTCTTCGACATGCTCTATCACCTCACGGGCTAGTTCGGTATATGCCTCGGCACCCTTTGAACGAGGGTCGTACATGCTGATCGGGACACCGTGACTGGGCGCCTCACTCAGCCGGACATTCCGGGTAATGATGCTCCGGTACACCTTGCCCCTGAAGAACTTCTTTACGTCGTCCACCACTTGGATGCTCAAGTTGGTACGCCCGTCGAACATGGTGAGCAGTACCCCCTCCACCTCCAAGGCCGGGTTCAATGCCTCTCTCACCAGCTTGAACGTGTCCATAAGCTGAGTGAGGCCCTCCAGTGCGTAGTACTCGCACTGAATTGGGATCAGGATCGAATCGGCAGCCGTAAGGGCATTCAAGGTGATAAGACCCAACGACGGAGGACAGTCGATCAGAATGAAATCGAACTGGTCTCTGACCGCGTGGAGCGCCTTCTTGAGCCGGTTCTCCCGGGAGATGCGCGGAACGAGTTCAATTTCGGCGCCCGCAAGGTCGATGGTCGCAGGAACCACGGAGAGTCCTTTGACCGGAGTGTCGACCATGGCCTGGGTTGGCAGCATGTCCTCCAGCAGGAGCTCATAGACCGAAGCCTTCACGGCCTTCCGGTCAATGCCAAGCCCGCTGGTGGCGTTCCCCTGAGGATCCACATCCACTAACAAGACCCGCTTGCCGGCCTCTGCCAAGCAAGCACTTAAATTGACGGCGGTGGTGGTCTTACCCACACCGCCCTTCTGGTTGGCCACGGCAATAATGCGGCCCATGGCTACTACCTCCTGGGCAGAGAACCCGCTAATTGTGCGCCGAGAAGACTACATCTACTTCGGTACAATTCGGCGCGTTCCCAACCGTTCCTGCACTGCGACGTAGCCAATTGCGCCCTACGCACATACATACGAATAGGCCACTAAGAAACTGAGACCGGAACCCTACAACGGGGACTTTGAAGGGGTTCCAGCCTTCCGTGGATAGGCCTTGGGTGTGGCTTTCACCTTGCCGATCCGAATCAAAGTTCGTTCACCGGCGTCCTCCGGCAACCTCAGAGTCTTGACCTCCGTTACTGCTCCCCCGAGGAGCTCAATAGCTCGCCGGGAAGCCTCGACCTCCTCAACGCCCGTGGGCCCCTTCATGGCCAGGAACTCGCCGCCCACCCGGCAGAACGGCAAGCAGAACTCGGCCAGAACGCGAAGCTCCGCAACCGCCCTGGCGCAGACCAGGTCGAACCTCTCGCGGTACTCGGGCTTTTGACCCAAGTCTTCGGCCCGACCCCACAGCACTTCGTAGCCCTCAGTTACACCCAGGACCTCTTCGACAACTTCCGTCTTGACCGCCTCCAAAAACCGACAGCGCTTCTGGAGGCTCTCCAGCAAGACCAGGTCGATCTCTGGGACGATGCACTTCAGCGTAACCCCGGGAAAGCCTGCCCCCGTCCCCACATCAAGGACCCTCATCCCAGGGGATAGACTGATTGCCGTGAGAGCCGAGGCAGAGTCGACAGCGTGCCTCAAAACCATCTCTCGCTCTTGCGTGATCGCCGTCAGGTTGACCCGCTCGTTCCAGTCGGCGACCATCGCCAGGTGGCGTGCGATTCCCGCCACAGAACGCTCCTCCAGAGTGCCACCGAACGTACGTGCGGCTCCCTCCAGCAGGGCTCTGTTTGCTGATTCCATGCTAGCACCTCCGGTTACCCTTGTCGGGACTGTTGCTCCAGGTAGACCATCAGCATGGCAATATCGGCAGGTGACACGCCGGCAATGCGGCTCGCCTGGCCCACGGTTTCCGGCCGAATGCGTGAAAGCTTCTCGCGCGCCTCCATAGAAAGACCGCGCAGCCCCGAAAAGTCCGTATCTGCCGGAATCCGTCTGGCCTCCAGCCTCTTTACCCGCTCGACCTGAGCCGCTTCCTGCTGAATATAGCCCTCGTACTTGACCACGGTCTCCACCTCGTGCACTACCTCGGGCTCCAAGTCGGTCCGCCCGATGCCCATTTTGACGAGGTGGTCGTAGCCAATCTCCGGGCGCCGCAACACCTGCACCGCCGTGCTGCCGGAGCGTAGCTCGGCGGTTCCCGCGTCCCGGAGTACCGCTTGCACAGGCTCGCTGGGCGCTACCACGACCGAGGACAGCCGCGACGATTCCGCCTCGACCGCATCCCGCAACCCTGCAAACCGGTACCACCGGGCATCGTCAACCAGCCCGATCTCCCGGCCCTTCTCAGTCAGCCGGAAGTGGGCGTTGTCCATGCGCAGCAACAGGCGGTACTCAGCCCGCGAAGTCATCATGCGGTAAGGCTCCGAGCTCCCCTTTGTCACGAGGTCATCGATCAGAACGCCAATATAGGCATCTGACCGGCTGAGAATTAACGGCTCCCGGTCCTGAACGTACAGTGCAGCGTTAATGCCGGCGATCAGACCCTGAGCAGCCGCCTCTTCATACCCGGAGGTCCCGTTGATCTGACCACCGCAAAACAGGCCGCTCACCTTCTTGGTCTCCAACGAAGGCTTCAACTGCGTGCTAATGATGTAGTCGTACTCGATTGCGTACCCAGCCCGAAGGAGTTCCGCATTCTCCAGGCCCCGGATGGACCGAATGGCCTCGATCTGAACCTCCTCCGGGAGGCTCGTAGAGAAGCCCAGCAGATACATCTCGATGCTCTCGCGCGTCTCGGGTTCGAGGAAGATCTGGTGGCTTTCCTTCTCAGCGAACCGCACCACCTTGTCCTCCACCGATGGGCAGTACCGGGGCCCCCGCCCCTCAATTGTGCCGTTGAACATCGGCGCCCTGTGCAGATTCTGTCGAATGATCTCGTGGGTATCGGCATTCGTATAGGTCAGCCAGCAGGGCAACTGCGGACGCTGCTCTCTGGGGGACATAAAGCTGAACCGCCAGGGCTCCTCGTCACCGTCCTGGCGTGTCATCACATCATAGTTGACCGTCCGGCCGTCAAGGCGGGGCGGGGTGCCAGTTTTGAACCGGCCAACCTCAAGCCCCAGTCGAATCAGGTTCGCCGTAAGGCCAACTGCAGGGGCCATGCCGCTCGGTCCGGAGTGACGGTGCACTTCACCGACGATGGTCTTTCCATGCAGGTACGTACCCGTGGAGAGCACCACCGCCTTTGCCCCGAAAAATAGCCCGGTAGCCGTGGTAATTCCGACAATCTTCCCGTCTTCGACTACAAGGTCTTGCACCATTCCCTGCTTGAGATCCAGGTTGGGCGTGCGCTCCATGACCATGCGCATCGTCCAGGCATATTCCCGCTTGTCCGCCTGCGCCCGCAGGGCGCGCACAGCGGGACCCTTCCCGGTATTGAGCAGGCGCATCTGCAGGTAGGTTTGGTCAGCGGTGAGGCCCATCTGCCCGCCCAGAGCGTCGATCTCACGCACCAGGTGCCCCTTGGCGGGTCCGCCCACCGAGGGATTGCAGTTCATCATAGCAATGTTGTCGAGATTAGTCGTGAAGCACGCCGTACTCAGCCCCATGCGCGCAGCTGCCAGGGCCGCCTCCACCCCCGCATGCCCGGCGCCCACCACGATCACGTCGTACGTTTTGGTCAGGCCCATCTTCTCACTTCCCAATGCAAAACCGGCTGAAAATCTGGTCCAACAGGTCCTCGCCTACGGTCTCTCCGGTGATCTCCCCAAGAACTGCCCAGGCGGACCGAATATCGATCGACACCAGGTCCGAACTGAAGCCGGCCCGCTCGGTCTGCAGGGCCGCTTCCAAATGCTCAACTGCCCGCCGAAGCGCTTCCTCATGGCGAGCGTTCGCCAAAAAGCTCTCTTCCACATCGTGACCGCCGGCAGATCGAGCGATGGTGAGCTCCAGCTCCTCCAGACCCATGCCGCTCACGGCCGAAACCCCCAGGACCTCGCAGCCACCGAGCGCCGAGGCCACGCTTCCAAGATCGAAGTTTGGCGCCAAATCGATCTTGTTCACCAAGCCCAGGCGCGGTTTACCCGTCGGCAGAAGATCAATCAGGCTGTGATCCTCCGGCGTCACACCTGCCTCGGCGTCAATGACCACCAGCACCAGGTCCGCCCGGTCCAGCATCGCCCGACTGCGATCGACACCAAGCCGCTCAACCACGTCCTCGGTGGGACGAATCCCGGCGGTGTCAGCCAGCACAACAGGCAGGCCCCTCAGGTTGATCCACTCCTCGATAACGTCCCGGGTGGTACCCGGAATCTCCGTCACGATGGAACGGTTCTCACGCACCAGCCGGTTCATCAGGCTGGATTTGCCCACGTTCGGGCGCCCTGCCAGCACCACCCTGAGCCCCTCGCGCAGTAGTTTTCCCTGGCGTGCTCCAGCCAACAAGCCGTGAAGCCGGGCAAGGCTCTCTTCACAGGCCTGTGTCACCTCGCTGCGCGTCTGAACCTCCAGGTCCAGCTCAGGAAAATCGATATCGGCCTCCAGGTGAGCCATAACCTCGAGCAACCGGTCGCGCACCGAACGGACGGGCCCGCCCAGTTCACCGCGAAGTTGGCTGACGGCCGCACTCATAGCCCGATCGGTCTTCGCACGAATAATGTCGACAACCGCCTCGGCCTGAGCCAGGTCAATCCGCCCATTCAAAAAGGCCCGGCGGGTAAACTCCCCGGGTTCAGCCAATCGAGCGCCGGCGGCAAGGACTACGTCCAACACCTGCCGAACCGCCACCTGACCGCCATGGCAGTGCAGTTCAACGACA
This sequence comes from Symbiobacteriaceae bacterium, assembly GCA_050789255.1. Taxonomy (GTDB): domain Bacteria; phylum Bacillota; class Sulfobacillia; order Symbiobacteriales; family Symbiobacteriaceae; genus JBOZRQ01. Next base: position 25,051 of record JBOZRQ010000059.1, on the reverse strand, counting down.
TCCTCGCCCGTAAAGGAGCGAGGACCCCGCATTAGGATTGCCAGTGCCTCATCGACTGGCGCACCCGATGGATCGATCACCCACCCGTAGGTTACCGTGTGGGTGCGCCTGTCACGAAGCGCCCGCCCCGCCCGAGGCCGAAAACAGCGGCTACCTACAGAAACCGCATCGCTCCCGCTGATGCGGATGACCCCGATTCCTCCCTCGCCCATGCCTGTGGCAACGGCTGCGATTGTGTCCTCCCCCAGCAACAGACTAACCCCTTTCGCTCATGCACATAAAAACGGCCCGGCAGCGGTTGCTACCAGGCCGTTCGGTCTTGGCTACTTCTTCGGCTGAATGACCACCCGGCGGAAGGGATCTTCCCCTTCGCTGGACGTGGCCACGGAGGGGTTGTCCTGGAGCGCCAGGTGAATGACCCGCCGCTCGTGAGCACTCATGGGTTCGAGCACCACGGGCTCCCCACTGCGCGCCACCCGCTCCGCCAGCCGGGTCGCCAGCCTGGTCAGCGTCTCTTCACGACGCTTGCGGTACTCCTCGACGTCGAGCAATACCCGAGGCCCTTCATCCCCGGCCTTCCCGGCCACGAGGTTCGCGAGGTACTGAAGCGCATCAAGAGTTTGCCCGTGGTGGCCGATCAGCATTCCTGCTTCCTTGCCGTACACGTCGGCGTGCAGGTACTCCTCGTCCTCCCGAACGGTAACCCGGGCTTCCATGCTCATCGCATCGCAGACGTCCGAAAGGAAGCGCTCGACCCGTTCAGCCCGGTTCTCCCGGAGGGTCACCCGCACGACAGCCGGGCGGGCGCCGATGCCAAGAAAGCCGCCCTTGCCCTCGTCGAGCACCTCTACCTTCACACGGGTAGACGGAACGCCCAGATCTTCAAGTGCTGCAGCAATGGCTTCATCAACATTACGGCCGCTCTTCTCAATCGATTTCATTGCGATCCCGCATCCCCCTTGGGGCCCTGAACAGCGGGCTTGTTATACCGGGCAAACCCGGGGTAAATGCCCTGCTGCACAAGACCAAACACCGTGCTTACAACCCAGTACAGAACGACGCCAGACTGCGGCATCTGGAACGTAATGTAGCCGAACATGATCGGCATAAGCCACATCATGAACTTCTGGTTGGGGTCGCTGCCAATGCCGGAGAGCCAGCTCTGCAGGAACATCGACACGACGGTCAAGATCGGGAGAATCATATACGGATCTTTGGCCGCCAGGCTCGGAATCCACAGAAACCCGGGAGGGTGAGGCGCCGGATTGAAGGAGTTCAACGCGGCGAAAATCGCATAGAGGAACGGCATCTGAATCAGCAGTGGCAGGCAGCCGGAGAAGGGGTTAACCCCCTTGTCCTTGTAGAGCTTCATCATTTCCTGGTTCAGCTTCTGCGGGTCGGCCTTGTGCTTCTCCTGAAGCTCCTTCATGAGAGGCTGCACTTCCTGCATCCTCTTCATCGACTTGGTCTGGTAGATCGTCAGCGGAAGGATCAAAACTCGAATACTGACGGTAAGCAGAATGATGGCCAGGCCGTAGTTGCCGGTCACATTCAGGTACCACTGCAGAAGCTGACCCATCGGCGTGACGAGCCACTGGGGCGCCATCCAAGATGCCATCACCGCACAGAAACCTCCTCAATTTACCAAACCTGTTCCGACTTACGGAACAGGGTCGTAACCACCGGGATGAAACGGATGGCAGCGAAGAATGCGCTTGACGGCCATATACGAGCCGCGCACCGCGCCGTACTTGACCACTGCCTCATATGCATACTGCGAGCAGGTCGGGTGAAACCGACAGGTCGGCCCACCTTTCATCGGCGACAGGTACCGTTGATAATACCGGATTAGCCAAAGTACGACTTGCTTCACCTTTGCTCAGCCTTCCGCCTTCAGCACACCTGCGCGTTCGAACAGCTCTGCGACCCGAGCTTGCAGTTGAGTAAACACCATGTCCTTAGCGGCCTGTCGAGCTATGACGATAATCAGGAATCCGGGCCTCACTCGTGGCCACAGCAACCTGACCGTCTCCTTAATTCGCCGCTTGATTCGATTGCGAATGACCGCCTTGCCCAGCTTCTTGCCGGCGGCGAAACCGACCCGGGTATCCGTTGTACCCTTGCGGGGAAGAACGTAAACCACCGCAGCCTTATTGGCTGCAGAGCGGCCCTTTGAGTAGACCTCCTGGAAGTCCAGGCGGGATTTCAACCGGTACGCTCGCTGCACTCGTGTGGGGAGAGATTGGCTGCTTCGCCCCCTCTCCCCAACCCTCCGTTCTGGTCCGATAGACATAGGGGCAGAATGGAAAAAGAGCCACGACGTAAACGCCGCGGCTTAGACAGCGAGACGCTTCCGACCCTTGGAACGACGAGCCTTGATCACCTTACGACCACCACTAGTGCTCATACGGCTAAGAAAGCCGTGAACCTTTTTATACTGGCGGTTGTGCGGCTGGAACGTGCGCTTCACACGTACACCCCCCAACAGTTCGCCTGGAGACACACGCGGAATTATAACCCACGCGGCAGTAGGTGTCAAGGACGGTTCAATGCCCCCACAGACAGCCTGCCTTACCGTTCCGTGGACAGGTAGTTATCAACACCTGGGGATTCTGTGCGTAACACCTGGGCGCGCGGAATACCGCGACGTCGCGCGATTTTTGGCCATCCCCAGCCCTGCACATATCCACACACAGGTTATTCCCACCCACCGCAAGCGTGGGGATTACAACCCACAGCTTCTTCACGGCCCGTGTGAAGTTATCCCGACGCCAACCCGGCTTTTCCCCAATGGCAGCAACCCCTGTGGGCTGTTTTCCCCTAACAATGTTGATAACTCTATGTCACTCTGCTATCATGATTCGTGCAGCCCGTCCACTTCTACCACGCGGTGGGAGTAGTACAGGCTCAAATCTTTTTATGCACAAGTTGTGGATAATGATGTGTATAACGTGTTGATACTGACGTCAGCCATTCGAGGAGGATCTCCCCATGAAGACTGAGTTGTCTCAGGTTTGGCAGCAGTGTCTCGATCTGCTGGAGCGCCAGCTGCCGAAGTCCAGCATGGAAAACTGGCTGAAGACAACCAGGCCGCTGGCAGTAGTCGAGGACACCATCATCGTTGGCGTCCAGGGAGAGTTCGCCAAGGACCGCCTCGAATCGCGCTATGGTACAGTTCTCCGTCAAACATTAAAGGAAATAACCAAAAGAAACATGACCCTCAAGTTCGTGTCGAACCCTGGTGTTATTGAAGACACTGGCTCGAGCACGGCGCCCAGTTCAACCGCGGCCAGCGAGGTAGCGGCTACGCTTCCCGCCCCGGTGCAGCCAATGGTCGGTAACTTTGACCTTTCTTTTAAGCCGCTGAACCCCAAGTACACCTTTGACACCTTCGTAATCGGCAACTCGAACCGGTTTGCCCATGCGGCATCCCTGGCGGTCGCCGAAACACCGGCCAAGGCATACAATCCTCTCTTTATATATGGTGGCGTTGGTCTGGGCAAGACCCACCTCATGCACGCGATCGGCCACTTTGTCTGGCAGCAAAACCCGGCCCTGCGTGTCGCGTATGTGTCCACTGAGACCTTCACCAACGAGTTCATCAATGCCCTCCGCGATAACACGACCAAGGAGTTTCAGGACCGGTACCGTCACGTCGACGTTTTGTTGATCGACGATATTCAGTTCCTGGCCGGCAAGGACCGTACGCAGGAAGAGTTCTACCATACGTTCAACGCCATCCACGAGGCCAACAAGCAGATTGTGATCTGCTCGGACCGTCCTCCCAAGGAGATTCCCACCCTGGAGGACCGCCTGCGCTCGCGGTTTGAATGGGGACTTATCTGCGACATCCAGGCCCCTGACCTGGAGACGCGCACGGCCATCCTTCGCAAGAAGGCGCAATCGGAAGAACTTGACGTGCCGGACGAAGTGACCAGCTATATCGCTGCGAACATCGAAACGAACATCCGTGAGCTCGAGGGCGCCCTGACACGGGTGGTGGCTTACTCTACCATGATGCGCAGCCCGGTCACGTACGACCTGGCCATGTACGCCTTGAAGGATATCCTCCCCCCAAGCCGGCCCAAGCAGATCACCATTGAAACGATCAAGCAGGTCGTCGCGGACCACTACAATATTAAGATGTCTGATTTCGAGGTGCGTAAACGCACCCGCACCGTAGCCTTCCCCCGCCAGATCGCCATGTACCTGTCGCGTGAACTGACCGACTCCTCGCTGCCTAGGATCGGTGAGGAGTTTGGCGGGCGGGATCATACCACCGTCATTCACGCCTGCGACAAGATCGCTGAGGACATCAAGGCAGACCCTGCTTTCGCCAATACCGTCGAGCAGTTGATCGCCCGGATTCGCGCCGATTAGGTGTCGATTGTCCACGTTCTGTGAATAACTCTTGTGGATATCATGTTTGGTGGGTCGATTCGAAAGGATTTTCCCCAGACTTCAGCAAACTTGTGGATCTAACGCGCGAGTTTACCCACAAGTTATCGCGCCCCGCGATGAGCGGGTCCGTAGATATCCACCGAGTTTTCCACAAATCCACAGCCCCTACAATGATGACAATGACCATTGCCTCATTGCGCACAACGCGGTGAAAAGCTCGCAACGCCTACAGCCGCGCCAAAAGGAGGGCCTCCGGTGAAGATCACGATCAGCCAGGAATCCTTGAACAGTACCCTGGGCGTCGTCGCAAAAGCGGTATCCACAAAGAACACCATCCCTGTTCTGTCCGGCGTTTACCTCAGTGCCCGGGAGGGCCTGCTGACGCTCAGAGCTACCGACATGGAGCTGGCCATCGAATCTTCGACGCCCTGCGCCGTTGCCCAGGAAGGCGAAATCGTCCTCCCTGCCCGTTACCTGACCGACCTGGTCCGCCGAATTCCCTTCGGTGAGATCGAACTCACAGTCGATCAGCGCAACTTCACGGCCACCGTACGCTGGGGAAAGTCTCAGTACGTCATTCATGGCTTCTCGGCAAGCCAGTTCCCCAGCCTGCCCGATACCGAAGGCGCCTCGACCTTCACCGTCAGCCAGGTGCTCCTCAAGGACCTTCTTCGGCAGACCACCTTTGCCGCGGGACACGACGAGAGCAAGCCGTGGCTGACCGGCGTCCTGTTTAAGCTGCGCGAGAACCGGCTCTCCGGTACAGCAACCGACGGCGTGCGAATCGCACATTCCGGCACGGACGCAGAGAACCCCGGCGGTCACAGCTTTTCAATCATCATTCCGAGCCGGTCCCTCAACGAACTGGGGCGGCTTCTGTCCACCGAGGCCGGCGAGAACGCCCACGCTTCGGTCACCTCCAACCAGGTCTTCTTTGACCTTGGCAAGGTGCGCGTGATCTCCCGTCTCCTTGAGGGGCAGTACCCCGATGTTATGCGCCTGGTCCCCCAGTCCTACCCCACCGAGATCGTGGTAGACCGGGGCGCCTTTATGGAAGCGCTCGAACGTGCAGCACTGATCGCTAAAGATGGTGCGGTTAAGGTCGGCCTGACCGACAATCGGGTCACCATTACTTCCAATACGCCGGAAGTGGGCCAGGTATACGAGGAGCTGCCGGCGAAGAGCCTGGTTGGTGAGCCGCTCGATATCGGGTTTAACTCGAAGTTCCTGGTCGATTATCTTAAGGTGCTGGAAGAGCCGGAGTTCCGGTTCCAGTGCTCAGGCAGCCGCAACCCGGCCCGGCTCCAGGCGGTTAATTCCAGCCAATTCATCTACGTGGTGCTACCGCTCATCACGTTCTAGGAGTATCGAATGGTTGAACAACAGGCATCCATCCGAACCGAATACATCACGCTGGATGCTTTTCTGAAGTGGGCCGGCGTGGCCGATACTGGCGGCCACGCCAAGGCCCTTATTGCGTCTGGCGATGTAACCGTTAACGGCGAGGTCGAACTCCGCCGCGGCCGAAAACTGCGTCCTGGTGATCGAATCATGTTAAAGGGCGTCGGAAAATGGCTGATAACCCAGGAGGAGGGATAGCCGGTGCATCTGGCTTCCCTGCAACTACAGCACTTCCGGAACTACGACTCCCTTTCCCTCTCCTTCTCCCCCGGGCTTAACGTGGTCTTCGGCGACAACGCGCAGGGAAAAACCAACCTGCTGGAGTCGATTTACTTTCTGGCCACGGGGCGGAGCCATCGCACCAGCAGGGACCAGGACTTGATCCAGGAGGGAGCGCCGACCCTGACGGCCAAGGCCTCCGTAGGGCGAGCGACGGGCGACCTGCAGTTGGAGCTCTCCTACGGGCATGAGTCGCGCAAACAGCTGAAAATCAACGGAGTAGCAGAGCGCAAAATCGCCAGACTGGTTGGCAGCTTGGCTACGGTCTTCTTCTCCCCGGACGATTTGCAGCTGCTCAAAGGCCCGCCAGCCGGGCGCCGCCGTTTCCTGGATGTTGAGCTCTCCCAGGTCTCCCAGACCTACCTGCATTACCTGATGACCTACAACAAGGTCCTTACCCAGCGGAACACCTTGCTCAAGGCGCCGCATGTGGACAAGGACCTCTTGTCGGTATTTGACGAGCAGTTGCTGGACGCCGGCGCCCAACTGATCTGTCGGCGGGCAGAGGCCATTGCTCGTCTGGGGCCGATTGCCGCCAGGTACCACGACCTGCTCTCCGAGGGCAAGGAAGTCCTGCGCATGGACTACCAGTCCCAAGGGGCAGAGCCCGGGCAGACGCCGCGCCCCCCGGAAGTGACAGAGCGGCTCTGGTCGCAAATGCAGCAGCGGCGCTCGGAGGAGATTCGCCGGCAGATCACCCTGGTGGGTCCCCACCGGGATGACATAGGCTTCTGGATTTCGGGCCGCGACGCGCGCCTTTACGCCTCGCAGGGGCAGCAGCGCACGACCGTTCTCGCACTGAAATTAGCGGAACTGCAGTTCATGTCGGCCGAGCTTGGCGAAGCCCCGGTCCTGTTGCTGGACGACGTCGCTTCGGAGCTGGATCCCCACCGTCGGAACTACCTGCTCAACGCCGTTCAGGAGGGCGTCCAGACCTTCATCAGCTGCACCGATCTGGAAGACCTTATGGTTCGCAACTGGCCGGCCGAACACCGGCTGTTCCGGGTGCGTTCCGGGAGTATCGAGCTGGACACAAGGGGGTTAACCTGATGTTCTTGCACGTTGGCGCCGACGTGGTCGTCAGCCTGAAGCGGGTCATTGCGATTCTCGACCTGCGCAGCAGCAAGGAGGCCGAGTCCACCCGCGAGTTTATGGCGATGGCTCAGCGCCACAAACGCGTCCACGACGTGGCGGGAGGCGAGGCCAAGAGCGTCGTGTTGACCGACCAAGAGGTCTACCTCTCGCCAATCTCCTCTCTGACGCTCAAGAAGAGAGCCGACTTCTTAAACAGCAACATTGTCACGGAATTGGGTGTATGATCCAATTTTCTTGTCTTTGTCGCGGCTGTGTGGTAGCATTGGTCTGTTGTAGTAGCCCAAATCCGTGAGGGAGGAACCTCGGTGTCTGAGGAAAAAGACGAAAAGCTGGAGACACACGGCTCCGGGGATTATACAGGCGAACAGATTCAGGTCCTGGAGGGCCTTGAAGCCGTTCGCAAACGCCCCGGCATGTATATCGGCGGCACCAACGTCCGCGGCCTCCACCACCTGATCTGGGAAATTGTCGACAACTCTGTCGACGAGCATCTGGCTGGCTTCTGCGACACCATTACCATCACCATGCACGAGGATGGCTCGTGCAGTGTGCAAGACAATGGCCGCGGGATTCCAGTCGACATCCATTCCAAGACTGGTAAGTCTACGGTGGAAACCGTTTATACGGTGCTGCACGCCGGCGGTAAGTTCGGCGGCGGTGCCTATAAGGTGTCGGGCGGCCTCCATGGTGTGGGCGCCTCGGTCGTCAACGCCCTGTCGAGCCGGCTCTATGTTCGTGTGAACACCAAGGGTGGTGTCTACGAAATCGAGTTCGGTAACGGCGGCAAGTCCGCATACGACCTGCGCCGTATTGGTGAAACGAAGGACCATGGGACCTTCGTGCGCTTCTGGCCGGATCCCACCATCTTCGAGTCGGTGGTTTTCGACCCGGAAGTGGTCGTTGCCCGTATTCGCGAAATGGCCTTCTTGAACCAGGGCCTCTATATTCGACTGGTTGACGAAAAGGGTCACCGGGAGTACCGGTTCAAGTACAACGATGGCCTTCAGTCCTTCGTTCAGTACCTGAACCGCGCCCGCGAGGTGCTGCATCCCAAGCCTGTTTACCTTCGCCAGTCCACGGAAACACAAGAGGTTGAACTGGCGATCCAGTATAACGACAGCTACAGCGAGAACATTTACAGCTTTGCCAACAATATTCGCACTGTGGAGGGCGGCACGCACGAAACCGGTCTGAAAACCGCGCTCACTCGTGTCCTCAACACCTACGGTCGCAAGCAGAAGCTGATCAAAGAGAACGAGGATAACCTTTCGGGTGAGGACATCCGCGAGGGCATGACCTGCATCTTGTCGGTCAAGCTTCAAAACCCGCAATTCGAAGGCCAGACCAAGGCCAAGCTGGGCAACTCCGAAATGGAGGCCCTCGTGGCCAGCGTCGTGTCCGAAAAGCTGTCGGAGTTCCTCGAAGAGAACCCCGCAATCGGCAAGCGCATTATCGAGAAGAGCGTCAGCGCCGCCCGTGCGCGTGAAGCTGCCCGGAAGGCCCGCGAACTGGTGCGCCGTAAGAATGCGCTGGAAATCACCTCTCTGCCGGGCAAGTTGACCGACTGCTCCAGCCGTGACCCGGCCGAGAGCGAGCTCTTCCTGGTCGAGGGCGACTCGGCCGGTGGTTCCGCCAAGCAGGGCCGTGACCGTCGTACCCAGGCGATTTTGCCCCTGCGCGGCAAGATCCTGAACGTCGAAAAGGCTCGCCTGGACAAGATTCTTGGCCACGAGGAAATCCGGACGATCATCACAGCGCTGGGCACCGGCGTTGGCGACGACTTTGACGCCAGCAAGTGCAAGTACCACAAGGTCGTCATTATGACCGACGCCGACGTGGATGGCAGCCACATTCGCACCCTGCTGCTGACCTTCTTCTACCGGTACATGCGGCCGCTTATCGATGCCGGCTATCTCTACATTGCCAGGCCGCCTCTGTACCTGATCAAGAAGGGCAAGCAGCAGTATTACGCCTACACCGAGGATGAGAAGGACGCCGTGATCAACCGCATTGGCGGCGTGTCTGAAAAGCCGCAGCGGTACAAGGGTCTCGGCGAAATGAACCCGGAGCAGCTCTGGGAGACCACCATGGATCCGGCCAAGCGCACGCTCTATCGCGTGGAGCTGGAGGACGCCATGGAGGCGGACCTGATCTTTGAGATCCTCATGGGAGACAAGGTCGAGCCCCGGCGCGAGTTCATCGAACGGAACGCACACCTGGTCCAGAACCTGGACACCATCGGTTAGTGCGCACAGCCGGGTAGCTTAGGAGGATAGTCCTGTGGCGGGAGATTTTGCCCAGAAGACACTACCCATCGACATCAAAGAGGAGATGGAGACCCAGTACCTGACATATTCCATGTCGGTTATTGTCGGTCGCGCTCTCCCCGATGTCCGGGACGGCCTCAAACCCGTTCAACGCCGCATTATGTACGCCATGTACGAGGCAGGCAACACCTCGGACAAACCGTACCGCAAATCGGCAAAGACGGTCGGCGACGTGCTCGGTAAGTACCATCCCCACGGCGACAGCGCCGTGTACGACACCATGGTCCGCCTGGCGCAGGACTTCGTCATGCGCTATCCGCTCATCGACGGCCAGGGCAACTTCGGCTCAGTCGACGGTGACCCTGCGGCCGCCATGCGTTACACCGAGGCCCGCCTGTCCAAGCTCGCGGTGGAAATGCTCACCGACATCGAGAAGGACACCGTCGACTTCGGCGACAACTTCGACAACAGCGAGAAGGAGCCCACCGTGCTCCCTTCTCGGTTCCCGAACCTGCTGGTGAACGGCTCTACCGGCATTGCCGTAGGCATGGCCACCAACATTCCGCCCCACAACCTCGGCGAGGTCATCGACGGCATCACGCTGATGATCGACAAGCCCGAGGTGACCATCGACGAGCTCAGCACCGTCATCAAGGGCCCTGACTTCCCCACCGGCGCCTATATTCTTGGCCGTGAGGGAATCAAGAAGGCCTTTAACACGGGCAAGGGTTCTGTCACCATGCGGGCGAAGGCTCAGATTGAGACCATGGCCAATGGCAAGAACCGCATCGTGGTCACGGAGATCCCCTACAACGTGAACAAGGCCCGCCTGATCGAGCGCATCGCGGATCTCCATCGCGAGAAGAAGATCGAGGGCATTACAGACCTGCGTGACGAGTCGGACCGCACCGGCATGCGCGTCGTTGTCGAACTCCGTCGCGATGCCAACGCCAACGTGGTGCTGAACCAGCTCTACAAGTTCACACCGCTCCAGCAAAACTTCAGCATTAATTCCCTGGCCCTGGTGGATGGGCGCCCCCATGTGCTCAATCTCAAGCAGATGCTGCACTACTACATCCTCCACCAGGTCGACGTCATCGTACGCCGGACCAAGTTCGACCTCGCCAAGGCTGAGGCCCGTGCGCATATTGTCGAAGGCCTGCTCAAGGCCCTCGACATCATCGACGAGGTCATTGCCACGATTCGCTCTTCGCCTACCACGGACGAAGCCCGCAATCGATTGATGGCGAACTTTGGCTTCAGCGAGGTGCAGGCTCAGCACATTCTCGACATGCAGCTGCGCCGCCTGACTGCCCTGGAGCGGGAGAAGCTGCAGGAGGAGTACAACGAGCTGATGGACCGCATCGCCTACCTGCGCGCCATCCTGGGCTCGCAGAAGATGCAGTACGACATCATCAAGCAGGAGCTCAGCGAGATCAAGAAGCGGTTCGCGGACCCCCGCCGGACGAAGATCCTGGCGGAGGAAGGCGAAATCGACATTGAGGATCTGATCGCTGAGGAAGACGTGGTGGTGACCATCTCGCACACCGGGTACATCAAGCGTGTACCGGCCAATACCTATCGGCAGCAGCGCCGGGGTGGCCGTGGGGTGCAGGGCGCCGGCACCAAGGAAGAGGATTTCATCGAAAACCTCTTCATCACCACGACACATCACTACCTGATGTTCTTCACCGATCGCGGCCGGGTCTTCCGGATCAAGTGCCACGAGATTCCCGAGGCCTCGCGCCAGGCTCGGGGCACCGCGATGATCAACCTGCTGCAACTCCAGCCAGGCGAAAAGGTAAACACGGTCTTCCCCGTGAAGGAGCTGGAGCAGGAGGAGACCTACCTGTTCTTTGCCACCAAGCAGGGCATCGTGAAGAAGACCCAGCTCTCCGATTACCAGAACGTCCGTTCTACCGGCCTGATTGCAATCAAGCTGGATGACGACGATGCGCTGATCGGTGTGCGCATGACCCACGGCAATTCGGAGATCATTCTGGTCTCCAGTGCCGGCTTCGCGATCCGCTTCCACGAGGAAGAGGTGCGCTCCATGGGCCGCGACGCCCGCGGCGTCAAGGGAATCAACCTCACCTCGGAAGATGACGTGGTGGTCGGCATGGACGTGGTTGATCCGGACGCCGACTTGCTGGTGGTCACCTCCAAGGGCATCGGCAAGCGCACGCCGCTTGCTGAGTACCCGAGCTACGGGCGGGGCGCCCGCGGCGTGACCACGATCAAGCTGGTGGAGGAGAAGCATGGCAGCCTGGTGGCGGTCAAGACGGTCCGGGAAGGCAACGACCTGGTGCTCGTTAGCGAGCAGGGCGTGTTGATTCGGATCCCCGTCGCCGAGATTCGCCGCATCGGCCGCAGCACTCAGGGTGTGCAGCTGATGAACCTCGACACCAACGACAAGGTCTCGGCGGTAGCCCAGGTGGTTGCCCGGGACGAAGAAGAGTAAGAGATATCCCCCGGCACGTGTTGCCGGGGGTATTTTTTTGCTGCGTTGCACATATACTGATTGTCTAGCGATAACGTGGGAGGGTGCAGCGTGACTGACGAGGTTCAGGGAGAAGAGATGGACCTGCTCACATCGGTATGGGACCCTGAAGCCGAGAAGCGTTGCATCGTTTGCAACCGACCGTCGGGGGGCAAGGCAATCTGCAACGATCGGCGGTGCGCCCGGGAGCTCGCCGAAGGCTGATAATTCTCTCCCGCAAAACAAAACTTTACACAGCCTATTGCGCTGTGTCCAAACCCGGTGTATACTCCGGACTAATATCTACCCAGTGATGGGGGACGTACTTCGACTGAGGACTACAGAGAGCCGGCGGTTGGTGCAAGCCGGTGTCCTGGCGAACGACTCCAACCCCTGAGGGTCCGGGGATAACCCGGTCGGGTTCGGCCCGTTACAGCCGTGGAAAGTGGGCTGCTGGTTTCTCCAGCGCCAACGTCTGGGTGGCACCGCGGGAAGCAACTCCCGTCCCTGACCGCAAGGTTTGGGACGGGAGTGTTTTTTTGGCGGGCTACACCGGACGGCGGCCATTGTTGGAAGCAGCAGTCAAACAGGGTGGCACCGCGGGTACAGCCCGTCCCTGGCAGTTTCGGCACCACACTTGTGGCGCTGAGTCTGCCGGGGACGGGCTTTTCGCTTTTCCTCCGGCGACCGGCGACCAAAACGAGGAGGCGGACCTGTCATGCTGAAAGAGAAGTCCCTGCTCATGATCCCCGGACCCACGCCGATCCCGCCGCAGGTGGCGGCAGCGATGACCCAGCCCATGATCAACCACCGTGGCGAGGCCTTCTTCACGCTCTTTGACGAGGTCTCAGCCAACCTGCAATACGTGTTTCGCACCACGCACCCGGTGTACGTCTTCCCGGGCGCCGGCAGTGGCGGGTGGGAGGCTGCTCTGGTGAATACCCTGAACCCGGGTGACACGGTGCTCAGCGTCACCGTCGGGGACTTCGGTGCACGCTGGTACAAGACCGCTGTAGCTCTGGGCTTCAACGTAGAGCGGCTGAACTTTGAGGCGGGGGAGGCGGTCGACCCCGCCAAGCTGGCCGAACGGCTGAAGCAGGACTCGGCCAAGGAGATAAAGGCCGTGCTGTTCCAGCACAACGAGACCAGCACCGGCATCACCAACGACGTGGAGACGCTGGCCAAGGTGATCCATGAGCACGGCGCCTTGGTGATGGTCGACAGCGTGAGCGGCCTCGGGGCCTTGCCGCTGGAGTTCGACGCCTGGGGGCTGGACGTGGTCCTGACCGGCGCCCAGAAGGCGCTGATGTGCCCGCCCGGCCTTGCGATCATCGCCTTCAGCGCCAGGGCCCGGGCCCTCTCCGAAACCAACAAGATGCCCCGGTTCTACTGGGATCTCCAGGCGGTGCACAAGAGCTACCTGAAGAAGCAGACCCCGTACACCCCGGCCATTTCGCTCTTCTACGCACTGCAGGCAGCGCTGCGAATGATTAAGGCCGAGACGATCGAGGGCGCCTGGGCCCGCCACCGGCTGATGGGTGAGATGTGCCGGGCCGGCGTCAAGGCGATGGGACTAGAACTGCTGGCGGCCGACGAGAACCGGGCCAGCAATTCCGTGACCGGCGTGAAGGCGCCCTTCGAGCCGAAGGTGCTCCGCAAGATCGCTCGGGAGAAGCTGGGCGTTCAGCTGGCCGGCGGTCAGGCAGAGCTTGAGAACTCCATCTTCCGGATCGGGCACCTGGGATATGTGACCCCCAACGACGTGCTCCAGGCCCTCACCGCCACGGAGATGACCCTGGCCCTCAGCGGCCGGGACGTGCAGTTGGGCGCCGCCGTGGCCGCCGCCCAGCAGGTGTGGGTTCGCCATTTGTCGACGAAGGAGGCGTAAGCAGATGCGTGTACTGGTGGCAGAGGCGATTTCGGACGCAGGCGTGGCCCTGCTCCGCGAGCAGCACGAGGTCGATGTTAAGAAGTTCACTCCGTCAGAACTGCTGGAGGTCATTTCTGACTACGACGCGCTGATTACCCGGTCGGAGACGAAGGTCACCGCTGAGGTTCTGGCCCGGGGCGCCCGCCTCAAGGTGGTGGGCCGTGCCGGCGTAGGCGTTGACAATATCGACGTGGAAGCGGCCACCGAACGTGGCGTCGTAGTGGTGAACGTCCCGGGCGCCAACACGCTGTCCACGGCTGAGCATGCCTTCGGCATGCTGATTGCGGTGGCCCGACACATTCCCCAGGCCCATCACGCCCTGGTAAAGGAGGGGCGCTGGGATCGCAAGACCTACGTGGGCACGGAGCTTTACGGCAAGACGCTGGGCATCATCGGCCTTGGCCGCATTGGCACGGAACTGGCTGTGCGGGCCCGTGCTTTCGGTATGAAGGTCCTGGCCTACGATCCGTTTGTACCGGCCGGCCGCGCTGAGCAGCTCGGCGTGACGCTGGTCCCCGAGATTCCCGAGATGCTCCCCCAGGTCGACTTCTTGTCGATCCATGCTGCGAAGACCAAGGACTCTGCGAAGCTCATCCGGGCGGGTGAACTGGCCCTGATGAAGCGGACGGCCCGCATTGTCAACTGCGCCCGGGGCGGCATGGTGGATGAGGAGGCGCTCTACGAGGCGCTGAAGAGTGGTAAGCTTGCCGGTGCTGCCCTGGACGTTTTTGCCACCGAGCCCTGCACAAGCAGCCCGCTCTTCGAGCTGCCCAACGTAGTGGTCACGCCGCACCTGTCGGCCTCCACCGTAGAGGCCCAGGAAGCCAACGGAACGTATGTCGCACAGTATGTGCTCCGGGTGCTGGCCGGGGAGCTGGTACCCGAGGCGGTAAACCTGCCGCAGGTGCCCAAGGAGGAGGCTCAGACACTCGTTCAGCACCTGCCGCTGGCGGAATCGCTTGGGTCGTTCCTGGCGCAGGCGTTTGTCGGCAGCTTTGAGGCCGTGGAGGTCATCTACAGTGGTGAGCTGGCCAAGCACCCGACCACCCTGCTGACCAACACCGTGCTGAAAGGCTTCCTGAGCGCTCAGTTAGGGGAGCATGTGAACTATATCAACGCTCCCGGACTGGCCCGCCGCCGTGGCATCAACGTTCAGGAGAGCAAGTCGCTCACGCACGCGCCCCTTGGCGAACTCAACGGCAGGCACGCTGCTGCGACCCAGACGCTGTCCCCGAACGCTACGGTGATCACGGTCCGGGTGGCGGGGCGGAACGGGGAGCACCGGATTTCGGGCATGCTGCGCCGCGACGGTGGCCTCCGGTTCATCGCCGTGAATGGCCTGTACTTTGATATGGCGCCCTCGCGCTTCATGCTGGTAAGCCGCCATACTGACCAGCCCGGCATGATCGGCCGCTTCGGCACAGTGCTCGGCGCCCACAACGTCAACATCGCCGGCATGCACCTGGGCAGGGCTCAGGCCAGAGGCGAGGCGATCATGGTGATGCAGGTTGATGACCCCGTCAGCGCTGACGTACTTGACGAGTTGCGGGCCATGACCGGCCTGATTGAGGTTCGCCTGGTCACTTTGCCCAACGTGGCTCCTGTGTAAGGAGGACTTGCCACAACGGGCGGCGAACCCCGAATGTCGGCTTTGTAGCAAATCCCGGATGCACAGCCCTGTACTGGGAGAGCATAGCGAAGAATGCTGTGCGTTAGCGCAGCGTCGACAAGAAGGGAGATCCCGCCCTGTGCGCACCGTTGAACTTACCAGAGAGTTCGTCAAGCTGATAGACCAGCGCCGGCTGCCCAACGAGCTGGTGATGATGGAGTGCCGCGATTATCACCAGGTGGGCGAAGCAATTAAGACCCTGGCGGTACGTGGGGCTCCAGCGATCGGTGTCACGGCGGCGGGTGGCCTCGTCCTTGCAGCGCAAGCGTTGAAATCAGGCAGCGACTCCGCCTTCTGGTCCGGTCTGGAGGAGGCCGCCGCCGAGCTGCGTTCCACCAGACCCACGGCCGTGAACCTCTTCTGGGCGATTCAGAAGGTGATGGAGTTCGCCGCCACGCTGAAGGGCCAGGCGCCGGCCGAAGCAGCGGAAGCGCTCTACCAGTTCGCTCAGAGCATGGCCGAGGAGGACGTCGCCGTCAACAAGCGGATGGCGGAGTTCGGCCAGGCGCTGGTGCCGCACGGGGCAGGAGTGCTGACCCACTGCAACACCGGATTTTTGGCCACGGTCGACTGGGGCACGGCGCTGGGCGTCATTCGGATGGCCCACGAGCGGGGGAAGGACATTCACGTCTTCGTGGACGAGACCCGTCCCGTCTTACAGGGCGCCCGCCTGACTGCTTTCGAGTGCGTGCAGTGCGGGATTCCGGCCACGCTGATCACGGACAACATGGCGGCCCATATGATGCGGCTGGGCAAGATCCAGATCGCCTTCGTCGGCGCTGACCGCATTGCGGCCAATGGCGATACGGCCAACAAGATCGGCACCTACGGTGTTGCGGTGCTGGCAAAGGAGCACGGCATTCCGTTCTACGTGGTCGCTCCGTCGAGCACGGTCGACCTGGAGATTGAATCCGGCGATGAGATTGAGATCGAGGAGCGCAGGCATGACGAGGTCACCCACATCGGCGGCGTAAGGATCGCCCCGGAGGGGATCGGGGTGGCCAATCCGGCCTTCGACGTCACGCCGGCGAAGTATATCACCGGCATTATTACGGAGGCCGGCATTGCCTACCCGCCCTTCCAGGTGAATCTCAAGCGACTGCTCCGAGGGGGTTAATCACATGTTGGATCTGAAGTTTGTACGAACCAATCCTGACATCGTTCGACAGGCCCTGGTGAACAAGGGTGTCGATGTAGATCTTGATCGCCTCTTGGCTCTGGATGTTGATCGCCGTCAGATTCTCACGGAGGTCGAACAGCTCAAGGCCAAACGCAACGAGGTGTCGAAGCAGGTCGGTGTCTTGAAGAAGCAGGGGCAGGACGCCTCCGCTGTCATCGCCGAAATGGGCGACATCGGCGATCGGATCAAGGAGCTCGATGAGCGCGCCCGCCAGGTGGAGGAAGACCTCCAGGCCCTCTTGTACCAGTTGCCCAACATTCCGAGCCCCGAGGCTCCCGTCGGCAGGGATGACAACGACAACGTGGAGGTCTCCCGATGGGGCACCCCCCGGGCCTTCAACTTCGCTCCAAAGGCACACTGGGATCTCGGAGCCGGTCTGGACGGCCTCGACTTTGAGCGGGCTGGCAAGGTAACGGGCTCGCGCTTCGTCTTCATGAAGGGCGGCATTGCCCGGCTGCATCGGGCTTTGATCAGCTTCTTCCTGGATCACCACATGGCCAACGGCTACCGGGAGGTCCTGCCGCCGGTCATCGTCAACACGGCGAGCTACTACGGCAGCGGCCAGTTCCCGAAGTTCAAAGAGGACGTTTTCGCCCTCGCCGGCACGGACTACTACCTCAGCTCGACTGCTGAAGTGCCGCTGATCAACATGCACCGCGAGGAGATTGTCGACGCCAAGCAGTTGCCGATTAAGTATACCGGCTACAGCGGCTGCTTCCGGTCGGAAGCAGGTGCTTCGGGCCGTGACACCCGTGGTCTCATCCGCCAGCACTACTTCGAGAAGGTGGAGATGATCCAGTTCACCCACCCCGAGGAGAGCGCCCGGGCCCTGGAGGAGATCACCAACAGCGCTGAGGCGCTGCTGCAGAAGCTGAACCTGCCCTACCGCAAGCTGCTCATGTGCACCGGCGACATGGGGTTCGGCCAGTTCAAGAAATTCGACCTTGAGGTCTGGATGCCCAGCTACGAGCGGTTCGTAGAGATCTCCAGCTGCTCGAACATGAGCGACTTCCAGGCCCGCCGGGCGAACATTCGCTTCCGGGCCGAAGGTGGCAAGCCTGAGTTCGTTCACACCCTGAATGGCTCGGGGCTGGCGGTGGGGCGCACCCTGGCGGTCGTGCTCGAGACCTACCAGAACGAGGACGGCACGATCACCGTGCCGGAAGTCCTCCGGCCGTATGTGGGATACGACATCATCCGGGACTAATGCAAGAAACCTCCGCGGGAAAGATGCCCGCGGAGGTTTTTGTCACTCACTAGGTTCTTGCGTGTATGCAAGGACTCATGTACACTGAAACTCTGATGAATGGAGAGGTGGCCGAGCGGTTTAAGGCTCTCGTCTTGAAAACGAGCGTGGTCTAAACAACCACCGTGGGTTCGAATCCCACCCTCTCCGCCAACAGTAAGGGCAGGTCCTGCACGGACCTGCCCATTTTCTATGCCCTGCTAGTTGCCCTTTTGGACCACGAACTTCGCTTCCACGGACGAGATCTCGGGTACGACGTGGGAACTGGCACTCTCGTACTTGCCCCACACCATGAGCGATTCGTTGTTGCTGACCTTCCCGTTGATCGGAAGGTACTCACTCCACACGATGTTGTGGTCCTCGTTGTAAAAGGTGAGAATTGCCATGTCCACCTGAGCCGTGGTCGGAGCCGTGATGGCGGGGTCGAGCCCGATAAAGCCCATCACATAGGGGACACTGTTGGCGTCACGGTTAAGCTCGAGCGTGGCGCCGGTGGTGCTGTCCTGGACGACCACCTCGGGCGGACGGGCAGTGTCCGGCAGCGGGGTGGCGATGATCTTGAACTCAAACTGTGCGAGTGACGGGATGTCCCTTACCACCCTGGCCCGAATGGTCACCCGGGCACTGGTGTGCTCGCCGGGCAACAGGACGAGGTTGCTGGGCAGCCGGGTCTGGCCGATGGCGATCACGCGGTTGCGGCCAGTGCCTTCCCGCACGGTCATATTGACTGTAATGCTGCCCACCGGGTTAAAGTAGGGGTTGTGGAAGTCCACAAAGACCGTGTCCCGCAGTGGATAGAACTTGTAGCTGAGCTCAGGCAGTTCTTGAGGGGCAGCGTCTCCCTTAGGCGCAAACCCGGATACTACCAGGCAAAGGGTCAGCAAGGCCATGAAGATACGTTTCATTCGTTTACACCACCTCTTAGAACGCTATACACTAAAGTTATCGTAGTAGAGAACCATTTTCCTCGACCGCCGTATTTCGGCATAGGCCCGTCGTAGGTAGCCCACGCTTCAAATCTCCCCGATTTTCGGGGGTGGCCAACTGATAAGGAGACGTCACCTGGTATGACACACGAGGACTACATGCGCGAGGCCCTCGCTGAAGCCGACCTGGCCGCAGTAATCGGAGAGGTGCCGATCGGTGCCGTGGTGGTACAAAGCGGGCAGATTATCGCCCGAGCTCACAACCTTCGGGAGACCAACCAGGACGCCACGGCCCATGCCGAGGTTCTGGCCATTCGCCAGGCCGGCGCCCATTTGGGCGATTGGCGGCTGATCGGGTGCACCCTATACGTGACCATTGAGCCCTGTCCCATGTGTGCCGGCGCCCTGGTGCAGAGCCGTGTGGAGCACGTGGTCTTCGGCGCCGCCGACCCCAAGGCGTGGGCAGACCGATCCTTACGGGAGATCGTCCAGAACCCGGGGCTCAATCACCGCATGGAGGTCACCGACGGAGTTCTGGCCGAGGAGTGCAGCCAGATCATGAAGGCATTCTTCAAGGCCCGCCGGAAATAAGTGCTCACCCGTTCCGGATATTGGCGTTTGTGCCAGCGTATACTACCCGTGGTCGTGCTAGGTGGGGCGGTAGCGGTGCCCTGTACCCGAAATCCGCTATAGCGGGGCTGAAGGCTAACCCGAGGGGCTGTTTTGTGGGGACTGCCCGGTGACGCCGGTGTCGATGGAGAGGGTCCTGCGCCGACTGGGGCGCCGTGAACCCCGCCAGGTCCGGGAGGAAGCAACGGTAAGCGTCTTCCCCTTTGTGGCGGCTGGAACCCGCCGGAGCCGTTTGCACCAAAAGCGCCCGGAAGGCACGTTTCGACGGTGGATGCACGACCACGACAGCACCTTACCTGAGCAGCCCCTGAACGGGTCTGCTCTTTCCATTTGTGGGGGACCGGAGCGGCAGAAAGGGAATCGAGAGGCATGGGTCGAAAACAAGGAAGCTAGTCCAACTCGGCAGGAGAGATCGCCGTGGCCCATCTTGCCCTATATAGGGAGTTCCGACCACAGCGGTTCGCCGACGTGGTCGGGCAGCAGCATATAACTCGCACCCTGCGCAACGCACTCGTTCAGAACCGGCTCCATCACGCCTATTTGTTGTCCGGCCCGCGCGGCACGGGCAAAACTACGGTCGCCCGCATCCTCGCGAAAGCGGTTAACTGCCTTCAGCCGCAGCAAGGTGAGCCCTGCAACGAATGCAAGGCGTGTCGGGGCATCATTACCGGCGAAACCATGGACGTCATCGAAATCGACGCGGCGTCCAACCGCGGCATCGACGAAATTCGTGATCTACGAGATAAGGTCAAATACGCCCCGGCGGATTTGAAGTACAAGGTCTACATCATCGACGAAGTGCACATGCTTTCGGAACCGGCCTTCAACGCCCTGTTGAAGACGCTTGAAGAGCCGCCTGGACATGTAGTCTTCGTCCTCGCTACTACGGAAAAGCACAAGCTGCCGGTCACCATCGTGAGCCGATGCCAGTGTTTCGACTATCACCGGCTCTCATCGCAGGAGATTCTCTCCCGTCTGAACGAGGTCTGTCAGACGTACCACCTGGCGGCGGCGCCGGAGGCGCTGGCGGCCATCGCTCGACAGGCGGAAGGCGGCATGCGCGACGCCCTGTCGTTGCTCGATCAGGTGATGGCGTACGCCGTAGATGGGCAGATTACCGTGAATGACACGCTCCACGTGCTTGGTTCGGCACCGCTGGACCAGTTTGTGAAGCTCGACCAGTTTCTCACCGATGGTGACGTGGGCGGCGCCCTGCTTCTGCTGGATGAATTGGTCCGGCAGGGCAAGGATTTACGGCAGTTTGTCCGTGATTACCTGGCCCACATGCGGGACCTGCTCCTTTTGAAGGTGCAGTCCGGTGAGTCTGTATTGGACTTGCCCCCTCAGTCGCTCGAAGCATTGAAAGCCCGGTCCTCCGCCCTTCAGCAGGCCCAGATTCTCGGTGCGATCAAGCTGTTCGGGCAGTTGGAGACCGACATGCGCTTCTCAGCCTCTCCCCGACTTCTCGTCGAGGTGGCATTAATCCGGGTCGCCGGACTGTATGGAGCAGGACCGGAGCCTGTGGCTGAGGTTGCCCCTCCGCCGGTCGCTCCGCGCAAACCGGGCGGTGCGGCGCCGGTTCCAAGGCCCACGCTAGAGCTCGACGACGAGCCGCAGCCCAAGGCGGCTGGTCCTCAGGCGCCGGCTCCTTCGGAGGCGCCGGTTGCGGTTCCGGCCGAGAGCAACCACGTCACGCAGGTGTGGGACCAGATTGTCGATATGGTCAAGAAGGTCAGGCCCAGCACGCACACCTTGCTGCTACAGACCCGGGTGGGCCCGGTGCGAGGCAACAGCGTAGTTCTGGTGGCGTCGAATGCGGCGTTTGCCAACCTGCTCAAGCGGGCGGCCGATATTCAGATTGTGGAGAAGGCCTTCGCCAAGGTGGGGCTTACCGGGCTCGAGATTCAGGTGGTAGACCCGAGCCATGCTCTGGCGAAGGCTGCGACCGGCCCTGCATCACCAGCGGCAGCCCCAACCGGAGAGAAACCTGCGCAGGAGCGTTCGCTCCTAGACATTGCACAAAGTGTATTCCCTAAGGACCTGGTCCAGGAAGTGAAGGAGGAGGGCTCTGCATGATCCCTGGTGGCGGCGGTAACATGAACCAGATGCTCAAGCAAGTGCAGAAAATGCAGCAGAATATGCTCAAGGCTCAGGAAGAGATTGCGCAGAAGACCGTAGAGGCGTCCGCTGGTGGCGGAGCGGTCAAGGTTGTGGTGACGGGCGACCGTCGCCTCCAGTCGATCACCCTGGCGAAGGAAGTCGTCGATCCTGAGGACGTTGAAATGCTGCAGGACCTGATCCTGGCGGCAATCAGCGAGGGCATGAAGAAGGCCGAGGAGATGTCCGAGGCTGAAATGAAGAAGGTCATGCCCGGCGGCATGCCGAAGATTCCCGGGCTCTTCTAGCGACTTATCAATCAAACGATAAAGGGGCCCCTCGTTCTCAGCGGGGGGCCTTCTTATGTGGAGGAGTCCCTGTGTATTACGCAGAGCCTATCGCACGCCTGATTGAAGAGCTGACTAAGCTGCCGGGCATTGGACCCAAAACGGCGCAGAGGCTGGCCTTCCACCTGCTTCACATGGATAAGCATGTGGTCAATAATATCGCAACTTCTATTATTGAAGCGCGTGAAAAGGTACGTTACTGCTCCGTCTGCTGCAACTTGACGGATCAGGACCCCTGCAGCGTCTGTACCAACGAGGGCCGGGACCGTGGCACCATCTGTGTCGTCCAGGAGCCCCGGGACGTGGTGGCGATGGAGAAAACCCGGGAGTTCAAGGGGCTCTACCACGTATTGCACGGGGCCATCAACCCCATGGAGGGCATTGGGGTCGATGATATTCGTGTACGCGAGCTGATGGCCCGCCTGGGTGACGGTGTGGTCAAAGAGGTCATCCTTTGCACCAACCCGAACACTGAGGGGGAGACCACGGCGATGTACATCGCCCGCTACATCAAACCACTTGGCGTGAAGGTAACCCGCATTGCCCGAGGGCTGCCGATGGGCGGCGACCTGGAATACGCAGACGAAGTCACTCTGGCTAAGGCTCTGGAGGGGCGCCGCGAGATCTAGCGGCGCCTCTGTTTGTCTTGCTGGTAGTCATAATCTCGGCGATGTGGCATACGTTTTCCCGCGAGGGAGGCGTTCCAATGGATATGACTACAGCTTTTTGGTACGCAGCGGGCATTATCGTTCTGCTAGTTGCGCTTCAGGTGTTGGCCACACCGTTGCAGATACTCGCCAGGGTCTTGGGCAGTAGCGTTGTCGGTGGGATCGGACTCTTCCTACTGAACCAGGTAGGTGGCCTGGTCGGCTTCCACGTAGGGCTGAATCCGGTTTCCGCCGTAATTGCCGGCATGCTCGGCGTCCCGGGGGTGGTGGGCCTGAGCCTTATTTCCCTGTTCCTGAGTTGACTTTTTTCGTACGTGCAGGGTAAAATACACGGCAGATAGGACACCATGAGCGTTGACGGGAAGAAGTAAGCGGTAACCTGTGGAGCTCAAGCGAGCCGGGGGATGGTGAAACCCGGTGCCCACACCCGCTGAAGAGGTCCCCGAGCTCTTCGGACTGAACGCAAGTAGGTCCGGACGGCCACTTCGCCGTTATCGGGAGCCAAGGGAGGCCTTTGGCCTAACTTAGGGTGGTACCGCGGGAGAAACCCCCCGTCCCTAACCGGACGAGGGGGATTTTTGTTTTGTTGCATTCATGCTTCGAGAGGGGACACATTATGTCGATTCGAGTTCGCATCGCACCCAGCCCCACTGGACCGATTCACGTCGGCAACGTTCACACGGCGCTCTTCAACTGGCTGTGGGCACGCAAGGTTGGCGGCCAGTTCATTCTCCGCTTTGAGGACACCGACCGGGAGCGCTCGCGCACGGAGTGGGAGCAGGTGATCTTCGACGATCTTACCTGGCTCGGTATGGACTGGGATGAGGGACCGGACATCGGTGGTCCGTATGCGCCCTACCGGCAGATGGAACGCCTGGACCTGTACCGTCAGTATGCAGACCAACTTCTTGAGAGCGGGCACGTTTACAAGTGCTACTGCACCAAGGAGGAGGAGGACGCAGACCGCCAGGAGGCCCAGGCTGCAAACAAGCCCTATCACTACAAGGGGCGTTGCCGCCACCTGACCCCTGAGCAGCAGGCGGCGTATGAGGCGGAAGGGCGCCAGTACGTCCTTCGGTTCCGGGTGCCGCAAGGGGAGACGATCGGGTTTAACGACCTGGTCCGCGGCCCGATTGAATTCCAGACGGAGGCGATTGGCGACTTTATCATTATGCGGTCCAACGGCATTCCGTTGTACAACTTCGCCGTGGTCATCGACGACGTCACCATGAAGATCACCCACATCCTGCGGGGCGAAGGCCACATTTCCAACACCCCGGTCCAGTTGCTGATTTACAAGGCCCTCGGACAGCCGGCGCCGGAGATCGGCCACCTCGGGCATATGACCAACGAGGAGCGCGGCAAGCTGTCCAAGCGTAAGGGCGACGCATCCGTGCGCGACTATCGCGAGCAGGGATACCTGCCCGAGGCGCTGATGAACTTCATGGCGCTGCTCGGCTGGACGCCGCCGGGTGCTGAAGCAGGCCGAGAGTTCTTCACCAAGGACGAACTGATCAGCGAGTTCGACGTGAAGCGTGTTCTTAAGGCTTCGTCTGTGTTCGACAAGAACAAGCTGAACTACATCAACGCCAACTACATTCGGCGCAAGTCGCTGGACGAGTTCGCTGAGCTGGCTCTGCCGTTCGTTGTCGAAAGTGGGATGTACACCGAGGAGAAGGCCAGAGCCAACTGGGACTGGTTCAAGGCCGTTCTGGCGCAGGTGCAGGAGCGGGTCGAGACGCTGGCCCAGGTGCCTGCACACGTGGACGTCTTTGTGAAGGACGAGATCGAAATGAACGAAGCCGCCGCTTCCAAGTTCCTCACCGAGGCGGTGAAGCCGTTCTTCCAGCGAATCGTCGAAGGACTCCAAACGGTCGAGTGGGACCTGTCGACGGTGGAGCAGCTGATTCGCCGTGAGCAGGAAGCTATGGGCCTGAAGCCCAAGGAGAGCTTCCAGCCCATTCGGGTGGCCATTACCGGCCGCACCGAGAGCCCGGGGCTGTTTGAGACGGTCTACCTGATCGGGCGCGAGCGAGTGATCGCACGCCTGCAGAAGTACTGCTAGAAGCGCTACGAGGGGCGAAGGGTCATCCTTCGCCCCGATTCCTTTTGTGCATGGGTAACGCCCTTGCGCAGGAATGATCACAGTGCTACAATGCCCATTGCCGACGAACCGAGTAGGAGGATTTTCCAGTAACGAAAGGCTTGTGTTCGAGTCGTCGGTATGATAGATTAGAGAACGTCGCCTCCACGCCCCACAGGTTGTGGAGAAAACGGAAACAACTAGTGTGTTGACGAATGCGACGGTCTTTGATACGATATGAACCTCGCCTCAAACGGCGACTGGGACCTTGAAAACTAGACAGTGCAAGAGCAAGAAGAGCTAAGCGAGTCGTACGAACTCAAAGAGCCGAACAAACTTTTCTACGGAGAGTT
>JBOZRQ010000058.1:0-6695 GCA_050789255.1 Symbiobacteriaceae bacterium | reverse complement strand
GGACCAAGTACCAGGACGTGGAGATCGTGTTCATTACCCATCACTCTGAAGCGCAGGAGGTCGACGAGCAGACCTTCTTCCACCTGGGCGAGAGCGGCGGCACCAAGGTCTCAAGCGCCTACCAGCTGGCCTGGGACATCATCAACCAGCGGTATGACCCGAACTCCTGGAACATCTATCCCTTCCATTTCTCCGATGGTGACAACTGGAGCGACAGCGACAACAAGGTCTGCCTCGACCTGGTCGGGAAGATGCTGGAGGTCGTCAACCTGTTCGGCTACGGCGAGATCCGGGACGGCGGCTACACCAGCTCGCTGATGAGCGCTTTCTCAGGCGTCCATGACCCCCGGTTCGTCATGGTGAACATCGTGGAGAAGAAAGACGTCTACCCGGCGCTCCAGAAGTGGTTCAGCCGGGGGAATATAGCACCGGCCTAAAAGCAGAGCAGCTTCCAATCTCCTTGGAAGCTGCTCTGCCGTTTCCCCTCCTGCAGGAAGGTGAATCCCCGCGCGGGGAGGTCAACCCCGATGAATCTCAGCGAAACTCGCACAGATGACGTGTATAAGCATTGTGGAAGACGTTGAGAAGACCTCAGTAAGACTTTTGGAACTGTTGCGCTAGACCTAGAGCTGTGCGGACTTCTGGTTCCCGATAAGTGTAATGGGGTCCACGGACCATCTCGGCGGGGTCACGAGCCGCGTCAGTTGAGGCGGCGCACTTCTTCCCCCGACGTGCCCCTGGTTGACTAGCCTATGCAAAGGTGGGTGAGTCAAGGGTGGGGCGAATGCTGCGGCGACACTGTTAGAGATCGTGGTTGAATGGTTGCAGAGCCCGACAGAGGCTCATCAGAGGCGTGTGAGGATTCGTCGACTGTGAGTGACGGCGGCCCGGAGAGACCATGGCGGGTGAATCCTGCATGCAGGTATGCATTCGTTAGATCTATAGAACCGATGTACAAGCGATGTGTAAGCGTTGATGATGGTCTGATCATGCTTTCATGGTGGTTTCATGATGATACCATCGGCATCTCTACTAGGCTTGAAGGCGGATGGTCGATGAGGGCCGGATTCCCGCTGCTCAGCGATGGGGACGAGGCCCTGTGCCAGGCGATCGGCATCCCGGTCTGGGTCTCCGACCGGGGCGAGCGCTTTGCCA
The DNA here is from genome assembly GCA_050789255.1 of Symbiobacteriaceae bacterium. Classification (GTDB taxonomy): domain Bacteria; phylum Bacillota; class Sulfobacillia; order Symbiobacteriales; family Symbiobacteriaceae; genus JBOZRQ01. Next base: position 5,540 of record JBOZRQ010000058.1, on the reverse strand, counting down.
TGCGGACCACGATCGTGTCGAGCGCCTGTACACCCTGTCCGCCAGACTAACTGCACACCTCTCAGCAACCACGGCAGCCATTGAACCATCGAACGAAACTACCTGCCCGGCAAAGAGGGCAGCAAGCACGTCACAGGCGGTTAGCTTCGCGTGTGGACGGACCACACCTAAGCGGTTAAGGTTTTCCACGAGGTGAACCAGAGCACCCTTCATCCCATCCAGTACAGCATGCTCCCCTGAAACCAGAACCCTGTGCGCGGTAAGTCCGGTCTGTGCGGGGAGTTGCCTACCCAGGGGTGTCAGTACTTCGAAGGGCGTCATTGGTGTGGCACGCATCTCTTGCTGGGTTGAGTCCAACGCTCGCATCTCTTCCACCTCGTGAACCAGCGAATCCAGTGCTGCCGCTATCTCGCGTTGAGCCGCTTCTTAAGACTCCACCAGCTGAGTTATGGTTGCCACCTGGGCCTGTAAGACTCCTTGTTCTCCGGCCTGACCGTTTGCGAGGGACGCCACCTGTCGGGTCATCTCCACAAGGTCCGACTTAATTCGCTTCTCCTCAATCCGCCTTATTTCATCCGCGGTGATCAATCGCTGGATGGCAGACTGGTCCTTTTGCGACCAAGGGCTTGTACGTCGTGTTCGTGCCCGGGCGAAACGGCGGGGAGTCGGCAGTCTTCTTTCGCGGGCTTCTCCATGCAAGCCCCCCTTTTTCAACGGGCGAGAAGGAGAAGCCACCATCTTGAAGCTAGCCGGCGGTTAGGGCCTAGGGTTCGAGGCCAGGGGCACCGAGAAAGACTCCCTTCTCTGTCCTGAAGACGACCTCAGCGAAGCGTTCCCCCACCGGCGACGCAGTTCCCTGCGTTGGTATAAGATCCAACGTCAATCTTCGTCGCAACATTGTCGTGGTTTCAGGCCTGTGGATCAGTTTCGGCTGGGTTGGAGCTGCGGTCAGTCCGATTATCAGGGCCATTGCAGGGAGAACATCCGATTGCTACTGCGAGGATCACCGTATCACCTCAAAAGATAACACTATCAAGTTCGCATTGTGAAACCCCGGTGAGGACCCACCGGGGTTAGTGCATAAATTCGCGCTACCTTCACTTATGATACGGTTCAGCCTGTGGGTATGAGGCGATATCGGGTACTGCGCCCGGTGTCTGGCGGTAACACGACGATTGTCCAGGTTTCCCTCAAGAGAGGGCAGGTACCAAGCACAACTCCTTCCATCCTCGGCCTTGCTGGGTTTTGCGCTCCCTAGCGCTGAGGGACGAGATAGGACCCGGTGTACTCAAGCTGCACAGTCACGTTGACCTGAACCGGGAGATCCGGAAAGAGCTCGGCCCACCGCTCATCGCCGGGCCACGCCCAGTGCGCGAAGCGGTAAATCGCCTTGCCGAACCCAAAGACATCGGTCTGCAGCTCGGTCTGAGCCCGTCTGATCCCTTCCCGGATCAGGTGGGTTATCTCGTCGTGAAATGCCTGTTCAAACTTCGCAAACTCGTGCAGGTCCGACATGTCTGCCGAGCAGCCGATCCCCTCAATTCGGGCCTGAACGTTGGCGACCACCTGTACCCCTTTTACTGATCCATTCTGCACCTTCGGCCGAATCCGGTTCTGCGACTTCACCACCCGCACGGCGAGGGTGCCCGGCCTGCCCGGGCAGGGAATGGGCAGACGTCCGGGCGGCGGCTGGTTCTGCGTGATCACCCACCCCTTGCTTGGCACCCTTCCCAGTCCCCCGACAAACCGATCGCCATGAAAGGCTGCCAGCCCCAGCAGGGTCGGCGCTGACTGGTCAGGTTGCCCGGGCGCAATCCAGACCACGATGGGCTCCACGCCGGGGGTGACCCAGTAGCGGTGAAAGGAGCCCAGGGTCACTTCGTAGGGGCGCTGCAGCAGAATGCGATTGTCGAAGAAGTGGGTCAGGTAGTTGGCGGGAATCGCATCCAGATCCGGCCGATGCGCCAGGACCTCATCGACCGAGCCCTTGACCACGAAGAGCCAGGCGCTGCGCGGCAGCAGCTCGGCGCCGCCGTAGAGCGGCTGCAGATGGCGCAGAATCCCCTCCCGGGCCACATCTTCACTGACAAGGATCACACGGGTATGCCCAAAGAAGAGGTCCCGGTCCACGGCAAGTTGCAGGGCGTGGAGGGCGCCCGTCACATCGGCGCCCACCCGGCTGACGACCGTGACCACCTTGGCGCCATCCCTCCCTGACCCTTCGCCGGTACTACCAGCCAGAGCCTGCGGGCGGGCCAGCTGGAGGCCCACCCGGACGCCCTCATCCGTCTTGTCGATGCCCAACATCAAGACCGTGGCCCGCCTGTCCAGCTCCTGTCCGTCCCAGCACCCGCCGGCTATAATCGCCGTGCACAGGCAAATAGCGATTAGCCACCTACGAGAGTGCACGGCAGTCCCTCCGATCGCGCCTGATCAGCCCTGCGGCGATCAGCAGGACCGGTACGGCAGTCAGGTAGATCAGCCCGAGCGGCTCCAGGAAGTGTCTTCGCCAGAGGTCGATCTCCGCCAGGTTGGCGGGAAGCATGGCGAGGCCCCAGACCGTTAAGACGCATCCCCAGACCTGCCAGGCCCGGGAGCGCAGCGAAAAGATCTGCCGCAGCATTTCAAGTCCCACATAGCTGTACCGGGTCATAGCCAGAGAGGAGCTGATGAGTAGGGTGATCAGAAACAGGATGTCCAGCCGTTCAAAGAAGAGGCCCGTCAGGAAGATACGGCGGACCACCTCCATCAACGGCCAGGTTAGGGTCTCAGCCTCATGCGGGCCGAAGCCAACCATCACCGCCACGATGACGAACAGGTAGAGAGCGAGCCATGCAGCGATGCCGCCCCAGACCGCATACATCGTCCTGCGCGTATCTACACCCTGGTGGCGGAAGTGGGGAAGATAGAACAGCAGAAGTTCCAACCCAAGCATGGGCTCGGTCAGGGTCCGGACCCCGCGCAGCACGGGCAGCATTCCATCACTCAGAACAGGCAGGAAATTGGCCCAATCCGCGAGGCGATAGCCAAGCCCAACCGAGAGGACCGCCACCAGCACGGTCGGCCAGAGCAGGGACAATTGGTAACTCAGGAGCGACTCAATCCCTCCCATCAGCACCACACCTGTCACGGTCAGCGCCAGGAGGAGCAAGACCCAAGTCGGCGTTCGCGGCAGTACGGCAAAATGGAGCATCTCAACGGCTGCACGGCTAACACGGGCTGCCCGCGCCAGGGTATAGAAGAGAAGACCCAGGTTGAGCAACATGCCGGCCCAGGAGCCGAGGGCCGTGGTGAACAGTCCGCCCGCCGGGGCGTCCGGGTGAAGGGCTACCGCCCAGACAATCAGACTGCCAAAGACGGACACCAGCACGGCAGCGAGGAGGACCGAGAGCCAGGCGTCGTGCCTGGCTGCCCCAAACAGCTCACGGGCCCATTCTGCAGAGCCGCCGCCAACCATGGTGCCAAAAGCGAATGCCATCAGCGTGCGCCCACTCCAGATCGACAGCCTGCCACTCACCTTGTTGATGTTGGATCCCTCCCCTGACCGGTTTCGGCGCGCTGGCCCAAGCGCCCCCTGTACGTGCCCGATCGATGGAGCAGGGAACGAATCGGCGCCCGGATCAGCGTATCACGCCATTCACGGTACGCAAGTTGTGCGATCGGTGTCAGGTAGGGGACCCCGAACGACCGCAGATTGCACAGATGTGCCCAGACCAGCAGCATGAAACCGAGCATCCCAGTGATTCCGAACAGGCCGGTGATGATCACCATTGGAAACCGGAGTATGCGAGTGGTCAGGGCCATCTCATAACTGGGGATGGAGAAGGACCCCAGCGCGGTCAGACCGACCACGATCACCATGATGGGGCTGACAATTCCGGCTTTGACGGCGATGTCGCCGATGACGAGCCCCCCTACGATCCCAAGGGCTCCCCCCATGGGCTTCGGCATGCGGGTACCTGCCTCACGCAGCAGTTCCACCATCGCTTCCATCAACAGCGCTTCTACGATGATCGGAAAGGGGATGCCCTCCCGGCTCGCCGCAAGCGACAGGGTCAGTTTCAGGGGCATCAGCTCGGGATTGAACCGGGTCGTGGCTACATAGAGCGAGGGGGCCAGCGTTGAAATCGCCATGGCGCCGAAGCGCACGAACCGGAGCATCGTGCCGGCGATCCAGCGCTGATTGTAATCTTCGGGGCTTTGCAAGAAGGCGGCCAGGACCGCCGGTACGAGCAGGACGAACGGTGTCCCGTCCACGAGGATGGCGACCCGCCCGTCCAGAAGGGCGGGCACCACCTTGTCGGGACGCTCCGTGGTCTGAGTCTGCGGGTAGGGTGACCAGGGGGTATCCTCGATCCACTCCTCCAGCTGCCCACTGGACAGGATTGAATCTGACTGGAAGCTGCCCATTCGCTTCCTGACCTCCGCAAGAACCCCCTGGGAGACCAGGTCGGCGTGGTAGACCAGAACGACCTTCGTACGAGTGCGGGAGCCAAGGCGCACCTCATCAACACGCAGACTGGGGTCCCGGAGGCGGACCCGAATCAGTGAAAGGTTGGTCTGAAGCGTTTCGGTAAAGCCTTCCCGAGCGCCCCGAATCACAGCTTCGGTGGTAGGCTCCTCAGGTGGCCGGTGTTCGCTGCCCTGCACATCGGCCACATAGTAGCCTTCGCCTGCGGTGCACAGGACCGCCTTCCCGTCGGTCACCGCCTGGCTGGCCTCGGTGGGCGAGGCTGCCTGCTTGACCGACCCGACCCAGAGTTGTTGCTGAAGCCAGTCCAGCAGCTTGCCGGCATCGTTATAGGCGGATTCTGCCTTTAGCAACCGGCCAAGCACCCGCTCCTCGACTCGGTCGGCTTCCACCAGCGTGGCGAAATAGACGAGCTCGATTGCCACAGCGCTCACCGGTCGGATGACCAGATCCGGCGGCTGGCCAAGGGTGGAAGCCAGCCGTTTTGTGGTTTCGAACACGGGCAGTTCCCTCCAGTGGTGTGTAGCGTTCCCAAAGTCGGGAAAATCTATTCCAAAGCAACCGCCGAAGGGCGGGTGTCCCGGTCGCCGCTGAATGCCGTTGGCGAGCGGCAGCAGGGTGCCACCTGCGCGTGAGACTCGCGGAGATGGGGGACATACTCCGGGCGGTGCAGGTGCACACCTTGCTCGTCATAGCCTCCCTTTCCCTGATCAACTCCCTTGCCTATCAAGGCACAGCCGTCTCCGCCGGACCAACCGTTACCGTTGCCACTACCGTCAGCCGCCCTGGCAGCGCTTCTGGGTCCACCCTCCGGTGGGAACGCCGCCGGGACAGCCTATTCTGACATGCGGCGAACGCGATCCTATGAACACCGTTGGGGTGTCTGCATACTACTCTGCATACCGTTAGGTTCTCACACCCACAAGGGTTTTGGGTCTTGATTCAAACTGGACAACCCGTGTTTAGCAGGAACTCTTCTTCTGGATGGTCCGCTTCCTGCGGACCAAGTACCAGGACGTGGAGATCGTGTTCATTACCCATCACTCTGAAGCGCAGGAGGTCGACGAGC
>JBOZRQ010000057.1:0-207386 GCA_050789255.1 Symbiobacteriaceae bacterium | reverse complement strand
GGACCAAGTACCAGGACGTGGAGATCGTGTTCATTACCCATCACTCTGAAGCGCAGGAGGTCGACGAGCAGACCTTCTTCCACCTGGGCGAGAGCGGGGGCACCAAGGTCTCGAGCGCCTACCAACTGGCCTGGGACATTATCGAGGCTATGACCCGAACTCCTGGAACATCTATCCCTTCCACTTCTCCGACGGTGACAACTGGAGCGATAGCGACAACAAGATCTGCCTGGACCTGGTCGGCAGGATGCTCGAAGTCGTCAACCTGTTCGGCTACGGCGAGATCCGGGACGGCGGCTACACTAGCTCGCTCATGAGCGCCTTCGGCCAGGTCCACGACCCCCGGTTCGTCATGGTCAGCATCGTGGAGAAGAAAGACGTCTACCCGGCGCTCCAGAAGTGGTTCAGCCGGGGGAACATGGGCACGGCGTAAACCGAAGCGCCCACCCTGCCTGAAGTGGCGGGGTGGGCGTTTTAGTAAACCATTGCCAAAGGCTCAGATGGTCTCGGACACGAACTGGAAGGCGACCGCTAACCCGCCGACTTAGGAGTAACAAGGGGGCAATAACGAGTGGAACATGCAAACTGGGAACGGATCACACCGCAGTCGCCGCACCCCGGGGTTAAGACCCGGCGGTTTGACAGTCAAGGCATGACTATTACCCGCTATGAGTTCGAGCCCACTGCCCGGTTTCCAGTCCATTCGCACCCGGAGGAACAGGTGGTCATGATCAACCGGGGGCGAGTCGCGTTCACGGTGGGGGATCGGGTCTTGGACCTGGGTCCCGGTGACATCTGTCATGTCCAACCCCATGTCCCGCACGGGGCCAGGGCAGGAGATGAGCCTGTGGAGTTTATCAGTCTGCTGTCCCCGCGGCGCACCGGTGATACTTTGACGTATACCGGAGAGTAGATGAGGTGCACAGGAGGTCGACGAACAGCAAGGCCGCGGGCGTGATGCCGCGGCCTTACGAAGTTCTACTGCCCATGTCGTATTTTAGTAGCTAATTCACTGCAACAAGAGGGATTTATCGAAGGGAGCAGAACTTGCGGAATATTAATCTTCCGGAGGCGCATGCGCATGTCATCGAGGCAGACATCTCTCTTGTTATGGAATGAGAACACCACGGACCTCATTTTGGTCAAAGCGCTCTGGGTCACCTATTTCACTGTGGTCCCGCTGATCGGACTCGCCTCCGCATTCACCGTCGGTCTCCCTGGTCCGTACTGGATGTGGACGATCGCCACACTGCTGGTCATGCTGATCCCCACGCTCTTTTACTGGCGGGGGTGGCTGCCCGGAAGCGTGAAGTACCTGGGGCCGATGGCGATTGAAGCGGCGCTGATCATCATGTCGTTCACGATCCATCAGTCCACGACCAGTTGGACGATCTGGCTGCTGCCGTCCATCGCCGCCGCCCTCTACTTCAACCCGCGGCCGGTATGGCTGGCGAATGTGGTCTCCTGGGTGGGAATCTCGGCCGCCATCGCCATCGTTCCGCACACCTTTCCTGAGGTGGACATCACCTCCCTCATTTACTACGCCCTGACCATTGTTCCATGCCAGGTGATCATCGCCCGCACCGCTCACAAGGCGGGCGCCCTCCTACAGAAGGCGGAGACCGAGTCCGCCGGGCGGGAAGCGGCGACCGGGAACCTGGGCGCCGCCCTGGCCGGGATTCAGGAGGCGGCAGGGAGGCTGGTGGCCGCAGCGGGCGAACTCGAAGGCGAGACGGGCGCCGCCCGCACGTTTCTGCAGGGTGATTTCGCCCAGAAGGTGGTCGGCCTTGTGGCGGCCAGCCGTAGCCAGCAGGCGAAGGTGGCGCAGGCCGGCTCGGTGATGGGGGAACTGAGCCGCTCGATCACCGGGATCGCCAGCGGCGCCCAGACGAACGCAGCGGCCGTGCAGCGCGGCACGGGGCTGATCAACCGCATGGCCGGCGCCACCGAGAATGTGAGCACGGCTACCGGCAACGTCTTGGCAGCCTCGGTCCGGTCGGCCGAGGTGGCCAGGGAAGGCTCTGAAGCCGCCGCTCAGATGGCCCAGGGCATCGACCGGATCCGGGCCAGCGCAAGCGATGCTGCCGTAGCCATTGCGGGACTCCGGGATCTATCCGGCCGAATCGGGGGCATTGCAGACACCATCAAAGGCATTGCCGGTCAGACCAACCTGCTGGCGCTGAACGCCGCGATTGAGGCGGCCCGGGTCGGTGAGCATGGGCGGGGCTTTGCCGTAGTCGCTCAGGAGGTGCGCCAGCTCTCCGAACGTTCTGCCCACGAGGCAAACAACATAGCCGAGACGCTCACTGCGATTCGCACGAGCATTGAGCAGGCAACGACTGCGATGAACGACGCCATCGGTGAGGTGGAGGCCGGGGACAGCGTGGCCACGACGGCCAAGCGCTCCCTCGCCCAGGTGATGGAGACGACGCAGTCGGTCGCCCGCCAAATGGAGGCCATCGCGGGGGAGACCCGTAACTTGTCGGACTCCGCCAGGGAACTGGTGAAGTCCTTCGATGCGATCGACCAGGTGGCGGCCGAGAACGGGGCCGCATCGGAGGAGATGTCCGCCGCCACGGATGATGTGGTCTCCATGGTTCAGGGCATCGGGAAGGTCTCGGCGGGCAATCTCGCTGCCGCCGAGGAGATGGACCGGGGCGCCGAGCGGCTGCGCGAGGCGCTGAACCGCGTTGCCGGGGTGTCGGCGAACCTGAGCGGCCTGGCGACCAAACTCGAAGCCCTTCTGCAAGCGGGGGCGGTTCGGTGATCGACGTCGGACATGGCTGCACCCATCTGTGTCATTGCCCCGTTCCCCGAGCTGGCGGACCTGGCCCGACTCGTCAACGACGTTTTGCGCGGCCTTACTGCGCTGCCGCGGGGCTTTCAGGGCAAGGTAGCGATCGTGCGGTTTCACCACACCTTCGAGGAGGCCTGCCAGCTGGGGCAGGTAGGACTGCCCGTCGGCTGGCCGTGGGCCAGACGACGCTGTGGCGGATGACGAAGAACTGAAGCGGCATCGTTCCACGCTGAAACGATTGTTTCGGTGTGGAGCGATGTTTTGTTTCATTTTGAACTGCCTCATCCGGCGCTGGCTGGTGAACGGTCTTGTGTCGACACTTCCGTCACACCCTGTATCTGGGTGACTTGACATTATTGCTGATTTCATGCCACGATAGGGCTGAAATCGGTACAAGTGTCGACATCTGCTCATTCAGGGGGACCTACGATGGCAGGACAGCCCAGTTGGCTTTTGATGAAGGCGGCGAGCACCCCGGAGATACCCGGCACGGCGGGGGTAAGCAGGGTCTTCTTCACACGGGACGAGATCGGCTCCGAGCATCTCATGACGGGAATCACCAGCTTTGAGCCGGGCGCCGGGCTTTTCTGGCACGTGCACACGGTCGACGAATCGATCACCATCCTGGAGGGCGAGCCCATCGTGGAGATCGGCGGCGCCGGCAAGCCGGTCGAGTCGGCTCAGGCGCAACCCCTCGATACCGTTTTCGTGCCGGCATTTACGCCGCATCGGTTCTACAATCCGTCCCGGACCAGCCGAGCCCGCATTCTGTTCTGCTACCCGACCGGGAGGATCGAACGGTACCGGGTCAACCCGGACGGGACCCAACCCGAAGGCCTTGGCCCCGGCGAACCCCGGCTGCCCCTTGGCGGACCGGCATGATGGGGGAGACGCAGGCAATGACCGGGAGCGCGATCCTGAACCGCATTCTGAACAGGGCGGGGGAGTCCGATTCCCTGGTCGGGCGCATCGCCGAGTCTGTCGGCCTAGCCATCATCGAAGGGCGCTTCGCCCCGGGCGCCGACCTGAACTCGGTGGACCTGTCGGCCCAGTTCAGCACCAGCCGGACGCCGGTACGTGAAGCCCTGATGCTCCTGGAGAAGGAAGGCCTGGTGGAGATTCCGCCCCGGCGGCGCCCCCGGGTGGCCCCGTTAAGCATCGAGGCGGTCCGTGAGATTTACCAGGTGCGTGCCAGCCTTTACGCCTTGGTGGCCGAGTTGATCGTCCCCCGAGCCACCGACTCGGAGCTCGGGACCCTAAAGCCGCACCTGGAGCAGATGGAGGGGGCGGCCAGGACTGGCGACTTCGACCGCTTCTTCTGGGCCAACGTGGCCTTTCGCGATGCGGAGACCGTGCTGTGCGGAAACAGCCAGGTGCGGCGCATGCTCGACTCTCTCATGCTCCGAACGTTGCAGTTACGTCGTTTGAGCCTCTCCCTGCCGGGTCGCGTCGAACAGTCGTTGGCCGATCACCAGCGGCTGCTGCGCGCCTACTACGACCGAGACCTGGCGCTTGCCGTCGCACTGAAACGTGCGATCGTCCTTGGCGGTCTCACAGCCATCGAACGGTCTGGTTGGACCGGAAAGGAGCTATGACACGGATGCCTCACACTTATGACATCCTGGTATTCCCCGGCGACGCCATCGGACCCGAAACCGTCCCCGCCGCGCAGCGTGTCCTTGAAGCCACGGGCGTTCGGTTCCGCTGGCACGAGATGGACATGGGCTTCGACTCCCGGCACCTGTACGGCGGCGCTCCCATGACCGATGCTCACCTGGACGCCTTCGACCGGTACCGGGTGCTCTTCAAGGGGCCCCAGACAGTCCCCCCGGGGGAGGACTACTACACCGAAGTCCGAGGCCGGCGCTTCACGAGCCCGAACCAGGCGCTGCGCCGCACGTACGACCTCTACGCAAACCTGCGTCCGGCGCCCCGCACGCCGGGCGCCCGCAGCCGGTTCCCCGAGGCAGACCTGGTCGTCGTCCGGGAGAACACTGAGGACATTTACACGGGCGAAGAGCAGTGGACCGATCCGGACACGGCCATCGCCATCAAGCGAATCACCCGCAAGGCCTCCCGCCGGATTGCTGAGTTCGCCTTTGCCCACGCCCGCAGCACCGGCCGCCGCAAGGTTACCGCCGTGCATAAGGCCAACATCATGAAGCAGTCGGACGGGCTGTTTCTGGCCACCTGCCGGGCTGTGGCTGCGGAAAACCAGGACATCGAGTTTGGCGACCAGCTCTGCGATTCGCTGCTCACCAAGCTGGTCACCCGGCCCGAGGAGTTCGACGTACTCGTCTGCCCCAACCTGTTCGGGGATCTGGTCTCCGACCTGGCAGGCGGCCTGATCGGCGGCCTGGGCCTCTGCCCCAGCGCCAACCTGGGCGACGGTTACGCCCTGTTTGAGCCCTGCCATGGCAGCGCACCGGATATTGCCGGGCGCAACATCGCTAATCCGACCTCGCAGATTCGCTGCGGCGTCATGATGCTGGACCACCTGGGCGAGCACGCTGCGGCCCAGCGGGTGGAGGCGGCGCTGCGCGAAGTGATTGCCGAGGGAAGATGGACCACGCCCGACCTGGGCGGCTCTGCCGGAACCCGCGAGATGGCGGCAGCCGTGGCTGATCGGGTGGCCAAATAGGCCGCCGTCCACATGGGGGGTCCCGGCCTACAATCACCGAGAGGGGGAGATCCGAGTCGGCGATTCCATCACCAGCTGTACGGCCGCCGAGACCACCGATGGCATCCAGTTCCAGTTCCTGCAGAAAACTGCCCCGCAGAGGAGTAGCGCCGTGAAGACCACCGATCTGTGCGATCAGTTCAGCGCTGAGCTTCAGGTTTGCGCCCCCATGTTCCGCCACTACGGCAAGGTGCGGGCCTTTTCTGGCCCCATTGCCACGGTGAAGGTCTTTGAGGATAACGCGCTGGTCAGGGAGGCCCTCCAGTCGGTGCCGCCCGGGTCGGTGGTGGTGGTCGATGGCGGTGGATCCCTGCGCTGCGCCCTGCTGGGCGATATGATGGCCGCCATCGCCGTGGAGCGGGGACTGGCGGGGGTCATCATCCATGGGTGCGTGCGTGACACGGCCGACCTCGCCGGGATGGATCTCGGCGTGATGGCCCTGGCCTCGAACCCGCTCAGGTCCGCCAAGCATGGTGCAGGCGAGCGGGATGTGTTGGTCGAGTTCGGCGGCGTTACCTTCACCCCCGGGCAGTGGGTGTACGCCGACGAGGACGGCATTGTGGTGGCCCCACGGGCCCTGAGCCTATAGCCCTGTGGGCCCCACAGTCGGCCCGATCCACGCCACGGACACCACCCTAACTGGGGCCGTTGCACTTGATGGATGAGGGGTCGACGGCACCGGCGTCCTTCAGGCGGTGCTTCGCCGAAAAGCCCACCCTCGCCCGTAGACGGGGGTGGGCTTTGCTGTACGCGGTCGATAGGCGCGATCCCTTCTTCGTCTGGACTTGATAGACTAACGGCTCAATATTAGTTGCGGTTATTGTAAGTGAACTGAATGGCAGATATTCTGGACTTGGCTTCCTGAGAATCTCCTGAGAGAGACCGGTCCCCTACATAGCCCTTTGAGGCATCTCCATTTCTACCGTTTTTCAGTCCTGGCCGGCGTGTCGCGCCTGCTTGGGTTGGGAAATAAAATGCCCCTAGAAAGGAGGTGCCAACGCAATGACACGCAGCAAGATTCTCAAGATCGCTACACTGTTCGGATTGATCATCATGGCCGCGGTCGCCGCGACTGCGGTTACCGCGAAGACCCCGTCCACGGCGCAGATGCCGGAGTACGTGGGCTCCCAGACCTGTGTCGGCTGCCACGCAGAAAAGGTCGCCGCCTGGGAGAATTCGCTCCACCACACCTCCTTCCAGCTGCTGGACAACCCGGACGCTTTCCCCGGCGATATCAAGACCGTCCCCGCTGAGCTCAAGGCTGAGCTGGACAAGGCCGACTATGTCTGGCGTGGAAAGCGTTTCTTGGCACAGGACCATGCTACAGGTGAGCTTCGGTATCTGAACGTACAGTTCAACACGACCACCAAGCAGTACGAGACCTACAAGGGCGGCAGCGCCTGGTCCCAGACCTGCGGCGGCTGCCACTCCACGGCGGTCAACTCCCAGACCCACGCCAGCACGTTCCAGGCTGGCATCAGCTGCGAAAGCTGCCACGGTCCCGGCCGCGACCACGTGCTGGGCAAGGGCGACCCCTCCAAGATCGTCAACTCCACTGAGCCCAGCAAGACTTGCGCCCAGTGCCACAGCGGCGACAACACCATCCAGGGTTCGACCCGCTTTGCCAAGGGCTACCGCCCCGGCACTGCGATCGAGGACTTCGAGGGTTTTGAGCCCCCGGTCTACGAGCCGGGCTCTGAGCCGCCGCACATGGAAGACCATCATATGCAGCAGTACCCGCAGTGGAAGGCCTCCGGCCACGCCAACGCGACCAACCTGCTGATCGAGCACGGCCCGACCTACCCGGCTCGTGCGGAATGCATCAAGTGCCACTCCACCAGCGCCGGCTTTGATATCGCCGAAGGCAAGACTTGGAATCCCGACACCATGCTGGTCAACGACGGCGTCTCCTGCGCCGCCTGCCATGACTCGCACGGCAGTGAGTTCCAGGCCTCGCTGAAGATGGAGCCGCAGGCGCTCTGCGTCTCCTGCCACAGCGTCGGCCGTGGCAATCCGGCCCCCGTCAAGATCGGTACCACCCGTGCCCCGCACTCGCCGCAGGCTGACGTCCTGGCGGGTACCGGCGCCCTGGGCGTGCCCGATACCAAGGGCGCCCACACCGGTGTCGGCTGCATCGATTGCCACATGTCCGAGGGCAATCACATGATGAAGGTGATCAAGCCCGAGCTCGCCACCGACAAGCGCAAGGACTCCTGCACCGCTTGCCACCAGGGATCCAGCTCTGAGTCCCGGGGTGTCTACCTCGAGATGTGGCAGGAGACCATCACCAAGCGGCTTGACGCCATCACCGCCGACGTCGCAGTGGTTGACGCCGCTCTGAAGGCCAACCCCGACGCCCTGACCGAGGGTCTGAAGACCCAGTACACCAACGCCCGGGCCAACTACTGGATGATCCAGAAGGACAACTCGAAGGGTGCTCATAACTTCGAGTACGCCATCAAGATCCTCAGCAAGGTCCAGGCCGACATGGCTTCGGTGAAGGCGAACCTCAAGTAGCACACAGCGGATGACAAAAGGCCCACCCTGGCAAACTGCAGGGTGGGCTTTTTCTTTGGGGACGCCCTTCACTCAACTAAAATTCCGACAAACATGCAGGAACATAAGCCTGTTTCACAAAAGGTATTACCACTTTAACAGTTCACCTGGAGGGGCTAGGATGTCCATCCAACCCGTGAAGCGAACCCGAGCCTATGAGGACATTGTCCACCAGCTAACCGACATGGTGCGCACCGGAGAACTGAAGTACGGCGACCGTCTGCCACCGGAGCGCGAACTCGCCAACGCCTTTGGCGTGGGCCGCCCCACCCTGCGCCAGGCCCTTACCGTGCTCGCAGAGGCGGGGGTCCTGGAGGTGAGGCCGGGGTCCGGCGTCTACCTGAGCGGACCGCTCAGCGAGGCGCCCGGGCAGGCCAAGAACAACCCGCTGGCAATGGTGCTGATCACGGAGAACAAGAACCTCCGTGACATCCTTGAGCTGCGCATCGGCGTGGAGGCGGAGGCCGCTTACCTGGCGGCGCTGCGACGGGAGCCCGACCATATCGTCAGGCTGACCCAGGCGATGGCCAGCCTGGAAGAGGCGTTTGTGACCCGCGGGGTCGCTATCCAGGAGGACTACCTGTTCCACTGCGCGGTTGCGGAGGCGACCGGCAACCCGGTCCTCATCAAAGTGATGGCTTCCCTCGCGGACTTGTTTCTCCAGGGGTTCAAGGAGACGACACGCCTCTTCTACTACGATCCGACCCGGGCCGAGATCAACTGCATGGAGCACCGCAGGATCCTGGAGGCGATCGTTGAGCAGCGCCCGGACGACGCCCGGGATGCCATGATCAGCCACCTGCAGCATGTCAGCGGCCGCCTGGATGAGGCCGAGCAGTTGGTGCTCGCCGATGCCGCCCCAGAGCCTGTAGACGAGGATGGGACGATCTGATGCGCATTGTGGTGGCGCCGGACTCCTTCAAGGGTTCCATGACCGCCGCTGAGGCGGCGCAGGCCATGGCCCGGGGCGCCCGCCGCCTCTGGCCGGAGGCTGAGGTGATCCAGGTCCCCATGGCCGACGGCGGGGAAGGCACGGTGCAGGCGCTCGTGGACGCCACGGGCGGCCAGCGTCTCACAGCCACCGTCACCGGGCCGCTGGGCGAGCCGGTAGAGGCATTCTTCGGCATCCTGGGGGATGGGGAGACAGCCGTCATCGAGATGGCTGCCGCTTCGGGGCTGCCCCTGGTCCCCCCGGCGCAACGCAATCCGCTGGTCACCACGACCTACGGCACCGGCGAGCTGATCCGGCTCGCCCTCGACCGGGGCGCCCGCCGCCTGATCATTGGCATCGGCGGCAGCGCCACCAACGACGGCGGTGCGGGGATGGCGCAGGCCCTCGGCATCCGCTTCCTGGACGCCCAGGGGGCAGACCTGACGCCGGGCGGCGGGGCGCTTGCCCAGCTAGACCACATTGATATGGCCGGTCTGGACCCCAGGCTGAAGGGGTTCGCCATCACGGTCGCCTGCGACGTCGACAACCCGCTTACAGGCCCCCGGGGCGCCGCCGCCGTCTTCGGGCCGCAGAAGGGCGCCACCCCCGAGATGGTCGAACGCCTCGACCAGGGGCTGGCCCGCCTCGCCGAGGTAATGCGCCGGGACCTCGGCCGCGACGTGGAGCAGGTGCCCGGCGCCGGCGCCGCCGGCGGCCTGGGCGGAGGGCTCCTGGGCTTCCTGGGCGCCACATTGCGCCGCGGCGTGGAGATCGTGGTCGAGGCGGCCAACCTCCCGGCAAAGCTGGCCGGGGCCGACCTCTGCATCACCGGCGAGGGCGGCACCGACTTCCAGACCGTCCGGGGAAAGACCCCCATGGGGGTGGCCCAAGCGGCCAAGGCCCACGGTGTCCCGGTCATCTGCATCTCGGGCGGCCTGGGCCGGGAGTACCGCCAGGTCTACGCCGTGGGCATCGATGCGGTGACCAGCATGCTGCCTGGCCCCATGGCGCTCGACGAGGCGATGGCCCGGGGCGCCGAACTCCTGGAGGACGCGACCGAGCGGGCCCTGCGGCTGGTCGCCGTGGGTCTGCGCATACGCTGAAGGACCAGGCCGCAGGGCCTGGTCTTTTCGCGCACATACGCGAGACCACCCGGACGGCACCCGAACCTTCGCACCATTTACCCACGTCCGGTCATAGCACCTTGTATCTATCGTCGCTACCTTGTGACAAATGTCCCTATCCAGGCCAATTGGGCGCAACGTATTCTGAACTCGATACGAGTTGTGATCCACAGCCGGACGGCATACCGGCACAAATCACAGGAGGTGTTCATGGTGAACAAGTTCCGCAAGTGGAGCGCCCTGGGCCTCGGCGCCCTGATGCTGCTCACCGCTTGCAGCCGTCCAGCCAGCCTGTCGAAGGAGGCCACCGGCGACGGGAAGGGCGAGGTGACAGGCCTTTCGACGGATGCAGCCGCCATCGCCAAAGAACGGGGTCTTAGTCCCAAGGACGTCGAGAACGCGCTGAAGGTCTATCTCCCCAGTGGCAAGAAGGACGAGGCCGTCATGTTCTCGTCCGGCGGCCACTCCGGCCAGGTCATTGCCATTGGCATCCCGTCCATGCGGATCCTCAAGAACATCGGCGTCTTCACGCCGGAGCCCTGGCAGGGGTACGGCTACAACGAGGACACCAAGGCGATTCTCGCAGGCGGCAAGGTTGAAGGCAAGGATGTGCTCTGGGGCGACACCCACCACCCGAACCTCTCCGAGACCAACGGCGAGTACGACGGACAGTATCTGTTCATCAACGACAAGGCCAACGGCCGCATTGCAGTTATTGATCTGAAGGACTGGAAGACCAAGCAGATCGTCAAGAACCCCCTGATGAACGGCGACCACGGCGGCGCCTTCGTCACCCCGAACACCGACTATGTCATCGAAACCTCCCAGTATGCCACGCCCGCGCCTGGCAGCCAGGCGGACATCAAGGAGTACAAGGACAAGTACAAGGGCTTCGTGACGTTCTGGAAGTTCGACCGCAGCAAGGGCCGCATCGATCCCAGCCAGTCCTTCGCTCTGGAGCTCCCGCCCTACTGGCAGGATCTCTGCGACGCCGGCAAGGGCCCGTCCGACGGCCTCATTTTCTGTAACTCCATCAACACCGAAATGGCCACCGGCAAGTCCGCTGATGACGCCAAGTCCGTCAACTTCGAGGCCGGCGTCTCCGCCAACGACCGTGACTACCTGCACGTCATCGACTGGAAGAAGGCCGAGCAGCTGGTCAAGGCCGGCAAGACCAAGGATGTCAACGGCATGAAGGTCGTCTCCATGAGCGACGTCACCGCCAACGACCTGGTCGTCTTCGTGCCCGAGCCCAAGAGCCCGCACGGCGCCGACGTCACCCCGCAGGGCACCCACATCGTGGTCGGCGGCAAGCTCGACCCGCACGTCTCGGTCTACTCCATCGACAAGATCAAGTCCGCGATCTCGAGCAAGAAGTTCGAGAAGAAGGATCAGTTCGGCTTCAACGTGATCAAGTTCGAGGACGCCCTCGAAGCGCAGGTTGAGCTGGGCCTTGGGCCGCTCCACACCGTCTTCGACGATCAGGGCTACGCCTATACCTCGCTCTTCCTCGACTCCGCCGTCGCCCGCTGGTCCCTCGGCAGCATCCGCAAGGACGATGGCTGGAAGCTGATCCAGAAGCTCCCCGTTCAGTACAACATCGGCCACCTGACCGCCCTGGAAGGCGACACCATGAAGCCCGGCGGCAAGTACCTGGTCGCCCTGAACAAGTGGTCCATCGACCGGTTCCAGACCACCGGCCCGCTGCTCCCGCAGAACCTGCAGCTGGTCGACATCGCCAAGGGCGGCGCCACGGGCATGTCCGTGCTGTACGACATGGCGATGGGCATCGGCGAGCCCCACTATGCGCAGATCATCAAGGCTGACAAGCTGAAGTCCTGGGATGTCTACCCCGAGGTCGGCTGGTCGGCAGAGACCCAGTCCAAGTCCGAAACCGCCGTCAAGGCCGGCGAGGAGAAGGTCGTCCGCAACGGCAACGTGGTGGATGTATACATGACCGCCGTCCGCAGCCACTTCACCCCCGAGCACGTGGAAGTGAAGAAGGGTGACACCGTGCGGTGGCACGTGACCAACATCGATAAGGTGAAGGACGCGACCCACGGCTTCGGCCTCGCCGCTTACAACATCAGCCTCTCCATCGAACCCGGCGAAACGGTTAACTTCGAGTTCGTCGCCGATAAGGAAGGCACGTTCTCCTGGTACTGCACCGAGTTCTGCTCGGCCCTGCACCTTGAGATGATGGGCTACCTCCAGGTCAAGCCCTAACTGCATCCAGAGGCCCGCGCCCCCGGTCGCACGGCCGGGGGCACCACACTTACGGTCCCCAAAGCGAGGTGACCCTCCATGGTTCAAACCTCCTCCACGAAAGCCTGCGTGCACACCCGAACAGGGGCGGGCGCCCACGCCCGCTGGGTCGGTGCGCTGGTGATGCTGGTCGGCGTGGCACTGTTCATCTCCTCCCTGTACCGCCCCTGGTGGGGCATGATCATGTTCGCTCCACAATACCCGTCCGGGCTGGAGACCGTCTCTACCCTCCGGTCCATGTCCGGGGACGTTGAGGAGATAGACGAACTGAACCATTACATCGGGATGATGAAGCTTGGCGACGCCGCCAAGCTGGAGCGCCGACTGGCCCCCTACCTGATCTTTCTCTTCGCTCTCCTTGCAGCGGGTTCCATTCTGGTCTCCCGCCCCGTGGCTGCCTGGCTGCTGCGGGCGCCGGCCCTCTCGTTCCCGCTCTTCTTCCTGGCGGACCTGAAGTTCTGGCTCTGGTACGCCGGCAACCACCTGGATCCCAAGGCCGCCCTCTCGTCGACCATCAAGGGCTTCACCCCGACCATGCTGGGCGAGGGCAAAATTGCTCAGTTCCGGACCGTTGGCTGGCTGGAGCCGGGCTTCTGGTTCGCCGTGGCCGGCGTCGTTTGCATCATCGCAGCCGGCCTTCTGCTCACCCGCAGGCGCTCGGAGGTGTAACGCATGGGTCTGACGTGGCGCACGGCTCTGGCGGTGACGTTGGCGGTGCTGCCGCCCGTGGCGATTGCGCTCTGGCCGGCGCCGGCCCCTGCCGCAGCCCCGAGCCACGCAGCCCACGGGGACCACTCCCCGGCCGCCGTCCGGACACACCAGGGCCACATCTACTCCAGCGTTCCTCAAGGTTACGGGGCCGAGGCCTGGGACGGCCACCTGCCGCCCTGGCCGGATGGGGGCCGCCTCCTGGAAGTCGGCCATGGCAAGACCTACGCCGACCTGGCGGAGGCGCTGGCGTCCGCCAGGGATGGGGATCACATCGTCCTGCTGGGGGGCATACACCTCGGGAATTTCGAGGTGAACCGCCGGGTCTGGATCGAGGGGCGAAATGACGTCACCATCTCAGGTGGCGGCAAGGGCTCCGTCTTCACCGTCACGGCGCCGGGCGCCCGCCTTAGCGGGCTCATGATCCACGACAGCGGCGACAGCCTCGATTCCGAGGACGCCGGCGTCTCGATCAAGGACGCCGACGGGGCGGTGGTGGCGGGGTGCCACATGATGAGCGTGCAGTTCGGCGTCCAGGCCAAGAATGCGCAGGGCGCCCTCATCGCCGGAAACACGGTGGTAGGCCGTCCGGGCGACCTCTCCCTGATGGGCGACGGAATCCGGGCCTGGCACAGCGACGAGGTCCGCATCCTGTTCAACACGGTGCGGGCCACCCGCGAGATCCTGGTCGAGTCCACCATCGGAGCCACCATCTCCGGCAACGCCATCGTCGATGGGCGGCAAGGGCTGCACCTGATGCGGGCGATGGGAGCCAAAGTGACCGGCAACTACCTGGGCGGCAACTCCACCGGCATCTACGTGATGTACGGCGACGAGACCGACATCCTCGGCAACCGCCTGGAGAACAACCGGGGACCCAGCGGTTACGGCGTGGGCCTCAAGGAGGCCAACTCCATCCGCATTGAGGGGAACTGGTTTCTGGGCAACCGGGCCGGCATCTACCTGGACCGCTCACCCCTGGACCCCCAGCGACCCAACCAGATCACCAGCAACTTGATCGCTTACAACGACGTGGGCGTCTCCGTCACACCTGCGACGGAAGGCAACCTGATCTCCCAAAACGACTTCCTGGACAATTTTCAGCAGGTAGGCGCAAGCGGCGGCGGACAGCCCGCCCAGAACCGCTGGACGGTGGATGGCAAGGGCAACCACTGGAGCGACTACGCCGCCTACGATGATAACGGCGACGGCGTCGGCGATCTCCCCCATGCCCCGCTCCGGGTTTTCGAGCAGTGGATGGACCGGCAGCCGGATCTGAAATGGTTCTGGTTCACCCCCGCAAGTTCAGCGGTCGACCTGGCCGCCAGGGCCTTTCCCATCGCGGCGCAGGACGCCGTTCTGGTCGATGAGAAGCCCGTCATGGCCCCCGTCCTCAGGAGGGATGACCCATGGTTGAACTACAGGAAGTAACGGTCTCCTTCCGGCCGCGGTTCGTGCTCAAGGCGCTCTCCCTGTCTGTGCCCGACGGCGGCAGCCTGGCCCTGTGGGGCTCGAACGGCGCCGGCAAGTCTACCACGTTTCACGCCATCCTGGACCTGATTCCCTACACCGGCTCGATTCGGATCCGTGGGCTGGATGCCCACAGGGACGGCGCCGCCGTCCGCAAGCTGATTGGCTGGGCGCCGCAGGATCTGGCCGCCTCCGATCTATCCGTGGAGCGAACCGTTCGGTTCATGGCCCAGATCCGCCAGACCCCCATGACCGATGTGGCAGCCTTCCTGGCGCCGTTCGGGCTGGAGACATCCCGGGTGACCCCCGTGGCAAACCTGTCCGGCGGGCAGCGCAAGCGGCTCTCGCTGGCGCTGGCCACCCTGGGCGACCCGCCCGTGATGCTGCTCGACGAGCCTACGGCCAACCTCGACCCGGCCGCCCGGCAGGATGTGCTGCGGCTGCTGGAGGGGATGCGGGCCAAGGGCAAAACGCTCCTGCTGGCCTCGCACCGCCTGGGCGATGTGGCCCGGCTGGCCGACCAGGTCGCCGTGCTGGAGGACGGTGGGCTGATTCGCACCACCACGGCCGCAGGCATGGTCCGTCGCAGTGCGCCGAAACTCCGAAAAGCCGTGAGAGAAGGTGAGCCCCAGTGCGCGGACGCATGATCCTGGTGCTGGCGGCCAGGGAGTGGCGGATGGCCGTGCAGGCTCGCTGGTTCTGGTTCTACGGGGCAGCCACCGCCCTGCTCGGTGCGGCGCTGCTCTGGATGGCCGCCGGCATGCTCCCGGCCGGGGTGCCCGTCGAGGTCGCCGGCAGTCGGGTGCTGATGGCCGCTATCAACCTGTTGGCGCTCCTTGTTCCGCTCATGGGCCTCACGGCCGGCGCCCAGAGCCTGGCCGGCGAACGGGACCGGCGCACCCTGGGATACCTGCTCTCGCAGCCCGTCTCCCGAGCGGAGGTCCTGACCGGCAAGCTGCTGGGCAACGCCCTGGCCCTGCTGGCAGCGGTGGGCGGAGCTACCCTGATCCAACTGACGCTCTCCCTGGTGATCGATCTCCCGGTCCCGGCCGGCGCCCTGCTGGCCGTCGCCGGGCTCGCCTGGCTCCTGGGACTCTGCTCACTGGCCCTGGGCGCCGCCATCGGCAGCGGCTCGGCCGGTCTTGTGGCCGCTCAGGGCGGCATGATTGTCGCCTGGCTTCTCATGGCCCTGCTGGGCGACCTGGGCCTCATGGGGATGATGATGATCCGTGCCATCCCGGTCAAGGTACTGCTTTTCCTGACCTTCCTCAACCCCGTGCACCAGTTCCGGGTGGCTGCGGTAGCGCTCCTGCGCCCCACCCTGGAGGTGCTCGGCCCGGTCGGGATCTATGCGCAGGAGCGCCTGGGCACGGCCCTGGCCCCGGCCCTCCTGGCGAGCCTCATCGCCTGGACGGCCGCCGCCTCGCTGGTGGCCCTGGAGCGGTTCCGGCGCAGCCGGAGCGCCTCATAAGCTCGTCAGTCTTCCCCCGTGGGGGGTTAGTTCCAAACAAATCGTGGAGGGGTATATTCATGAACTTCAAGCGGACTGCGGTTTCTGTCATCACGGCCGGCGCCCTGGTCGCCATTCTGGCCGGCTGCGGCAGCTCCGGCGGCGGTGCAGCCAAAACCACCGGCGATGTAGCCAAGGGCAAGGAGATCTTCGAGGGCACCTGTGCGGCCTGCCATGGCAGCGATGCCCGGGGCATCACCGGCATGGGCAAGGACCTGGTGGTCAAGTCCGACTGGATGAAGAAGCAGAACCAGCAGACCCTGATCGAGTTCGTCAAGACCGGGCGCCCGGCCAGCGACCCGCTCAACACCACCAAGGTCGATATGCCCCCCAAGGGCGGCAACCCGGCGCTTTCCGACGACGATCTCACCAACGTCACCGCCTACGTCATGTCCATTCAGAAGTAAGCAAGACAGGGAGCGTGGCTGATCATGACATCGAGCCCGGCCGGACGGCCAATCTGGGTCCTGAAGGTCGCCGGTTCACTGCTGCTGGCATTGGTGCTGGCTGCCTCCTGGATGGTCTTCTCCATGCTGGCCGGCAAGGCAGGGCTCGGTCAGGCGGTCAGCGCCGCCAGCAGTGGCCAGGCCGCACTCGCACAGGCTGTGACCCGCAGCGGCGTCTCCGGCGACGGCTCCAAGATCCAGGTCCTCTTCGCCACCCCCGAGTGGTATGAGCGGACCGGTCAGATGGAGATGGCCGCCGAGGTCGATCCTGAGAAGTACATGGTCTTCATCGTCACGGAGACGGATCATAATGCGCTGGCCCCCGCGCCGGTCCCCGCGCTGATGGCGGACGGCCGGCACCTGATGGTGCCCGTGAAGGACCGGCTGCTCTCCGACTCGGATCACCACCGCACCCGGCTGCTCCGCTACCCCCGCACCAGCCCGAACGGAGAGAGCTACATTCCTGAGGGCACCAGGTCCCTGGAGATGCACTGGCCCGGCATGGGCATGCAGCACAATGCCGATCACACCGTGGGCAACCCCCTGAGGTGGTCCCTGCCGGTGGCTCTGCCCTCGGAAAAGGTGACGCAAGGGCCGGTTACGCCCATGAGCTTCCTGCTGCTCACCTCCGGCCTCTTCGCCGCCCTGTCCCCCTGCCTGATTCAGCTCACGCTGTACTATCTCTCGACCCTGGCGGGCACCACCTCAACCCCGGGCGCCGACCGGCGCAAGATCCTGCCCGTGGCGCTCATGTTCACGGCGGGCATCTCGGCGGCCTACACCCTGGGCGGCGTGATGGCAGGCTACATCGGCCGGGCGGTCCAGGTGACCGACGTGCTCGGCAAGTATGGCAAGTGGATCGCCATCGGTTCCGGCAGCTTCATCGTGGTGATGGGGATCTACGCGGTGCTGCAGTCCGAGGCCCCCATCGTCTGCCGCATGCACCTGCCGGGGCAGTCGCTCATGAAGCGATGGCAGACCGGCCGCTTCGCCCCGTTCCTGATGGGCTTCCTGATGTCCATGGGGTGCCTGCAGTGTTTCGGCGGAGCGCTTTTCGCAAGCCTTCTGGTCTATGTGGGTTCGCTCTCCAGCCCCGGCCTCGGCGGGCTCATGCTCTTCCTGTTCAGCCTGGGCGTGGCGCTGCCGTTCCTGGCCGCCGCCCTGGCCTGGAAGCGGATCTCGGAGTGGCTCTCCCAGGCTCAGCGCTGGGTGCAGACCATCTCCCTGGTCAGCGGCGTGCTCATGATGACCTTCGGAATTTTGATGGTGATCGACAAGTTCCACTGGGTCTCCGGTGTGTTGATCCGGTGGCTCCCCTTCCTGCAGTCATGAGTTCCCTGTACCCGGCGGGTGTGCGGCTTGGCCCACCCCGCCGGTTCCCATCCGGAGGTGACCGCCCATGAAGCCGTCCATCAGGCGTCCGGTGCTTGTTGTCGGTGTCACCCTTCTGGTCATTGTGGCCGGGGCGCTGCTCCGTGGCTGGCTGGTGCCGGCGGATCGGGGAGACCTTGCTCCCGAGGCATATGGCTGGCGGCTGCGCTTGCCCTGGGCGCCCAAGGCGCAGGTCCGGGTGGCCTACCCCGCTGCGGACGGTAGCCTCTGGGTGGAGGTTCGCCGCAACGTCTCCGAGGCCACGCCGCTGGCCGCTCTGCGGGAGTTGGCCGCCGGCCCCGCGCCGGATTCGGGCCTGGCTCCCGCACTGCCGGAAGGCATGCGCATTGAGTCTGTCGAAGTCGATGGCAGTGCGGCCGTCGTGACGGTGGCTGGCTGGGATCCCCAGCCCGGCGACCGGGCGGAAAGCGCCGTCCTCAGTGCCATGAGCCGTACGCTGGCCGGGCAGTTCCCGGTCGGGCAACTTACACTGAAAACCCCGTCGGGCCGTACCATTGGCCCGGCTCCCATTACAGATCCCTTCGCGGGCGGCAAGGTCTCGTACCTGTGGCAGGGCCTGCCCGTCCCGGTGGCAGCCGCTCTGCCCGCAGGGGCCGAACGGCCTGCGGCGGCGGTCAAGACCCTGCTGACCACCCCGGCGCCCCCCGGGGCCGACAGCCTTCCCCCGGGCGTGAGCCTGTTGGGTGTTGCAGTGAGCGGCGACACCGCCAAGGTCTCCCTGGGCCTCTCGCCCGGGAACGTTCAGGAGCTGATCGCCGGCCGCTGGCAGTTCGCTCCCTACGCCATGGCCGTGGTCCACACCCTGACCGAGATTCCGGGCATCCGCCGTGTCCAGTTCGACTTCCCCGACCTGCCGGCGGAGGCGCGGCGCCAGTGCCGCACGCCGCTGGGTGTCCCCCTGGTCCGGCCCGATGCGGAAGCGTCACGAGGAGGGTCCAAATGATCTATCTGGATCACGCAGCCACCTCCTGGCCCAAACCCCTGGCGGTTCATTCCGCAGTGGCCCGGGCCATGCTCGACTGCGGCAACCCCGGCCGGGGCGGCCACCCGCTGGCGATCACGGCCGGGCAGGCGGTGCTGGAGGCCCGGGAATCGGTTGCAGCCCTGCTCGGGATTCCGGATCCCCGGTGCCTCGCCTTTACCAAGAACTGCACCGAGGCGGTCAACCTGGCCCTGCACGGGGTCCTGCGCCCGGGGGACCGGGTGGCCGTCACCACGGTCGAGCACAACGCCGTCATGCGCCCCCTGCGGGAACTGGAGCGGCGCATCGGCATTCGGGTAGAGCCGCTCCCCGCCCTGCCTGACGGCACGGTCGACCTGCATGAGATCGGCGCCCGCCAGGCGCTTGCGGGCGCCCGTCTGGTGGTGGCCTGTCACGCCTCCAATGTCCTGGGCACCCTCCAGCCCATTTCTGAGCTTGGCGTACTGGCCCGCCGGGCTGGTGCCCTCTTTCTGGTGGATGCCGCCCAGACCGTCGGAGCGCTGCCGCTCTCCCTGGCAGACCTGCCGGTGGATTTGGTGGCCTTCCCCGGCCACAAGGCGCTGCTGGGGCCACAGGGAACCGGCGGGCTCTACATCCGCCCCGGGCTGGAACTGTCGCCCTTCCTGGCGGGCGGTACCGGCTCGAACTCCGAATCCGAGGAGATGCCCTCCTACGCCCCCGACCGATACGAGGCGGGCACCCCCAATGTGCCCGGGCTGGCGGGGCTTGCCGCCGCTGCTCAGTACCTGTCGGAGATCGGGGTGTCGTCCGTGCGCACCCACGAACGCTCGCTCTCAGCCATGATGCTCGAAGGGTTTGCGCGGGCGCCCAAGGTCCGGGTGCTGGGCCCAGCCGACCCGGAGCGCCGCTGCGGGCTGGTCAGCATCACCATGGAAGGCGTCTCGCCGGACCTGCTGGCCCACGTGCTTCAGGAGAAGTTCGGCATCTGCACCCGGGCCGGGCTGCACTGCGCCCCCGCCGCCCACCGCCACGCCGGTACCTGGCCGGACGGCGCCGTTCGGTTCGGCTTCGGGTACAGCACCACTCTGCAAGAGGTGGAGGCCACGGTCTCAGCGGTCACCGAGCTGGCGGCCCGCTTGGGGTAACACAAGACGAAACGGAAGTGAGTCAGGTGCAACTGGACGGCATCATCACCTTCGAGAGCTCCTACCACGCCCTGCGGGCCGAGCGGCTTCTCAAGCAGGCCGCCATCCCCGGCAAGCTGGTGCCCGCCCCCCGGGAACTTAGCCCCACCTGCGTGACCGCCCTGCGGTTCCCGTGGCCGTCAGCTGATCAGGTGGAGTCGCTCATGGTGCGCCACGCGGTGGAGTATGACCGCTCCTGCCACTACCCGGAGCAGCAAGGGCTCCCGTCAGGCTGGGCCTCCCTATGAGCGCCCCCGTCAAGAAGTGGCGTCCGCGCGGCCTGCTGGCAGGCGCCGCGCTCGGCGTGATCTCGGTGGTGGCCAGCGGGCTAGTGGCCCCGCAGGGGGCGCCGCCCGCCTACGGTCTTTGCGTGGCCTGCCACGGCAAGGACCTGCTCTCGGGGCTGGGGCTGCGCTTTGCGGTCGGCGCCCCCGGCATGAACGGCCTTGTGCTCTCCACACTGGGCATCCTGGCGGGCGCCGCCATCGCCAGCCGGCTGGCTGGGGAAGCCCGGCGCCGCACCGCCCGGCACCCGCTGCGCTCCCTGCTGCTGGGAATGCTCACCATGGCCGCCTCACTGCTGGCCCTGGGCTGCACCACCCGGCTCGCCCTGCGGGTCGCTTACGGCGACGGGCTGGCGCTCTGGTCGCTCCTTGGCGTCGGTGTCGCCATTGCCGGGTACACGGGCGTCATGGCGTGGCAGGCCCGGCGCAGTGTCAGCCTGACTGGTGGAGGTGACCCCCGGTGACCACGGCACTAATCACCCTGACGGTCGGCACGCTGGTCGGATATCTGGCGCAGCGCAGCCGGATCTGCTTCATCGCCGGGCTGCGGGACTGGCTGCTGGTCCGGGACACGGAGCTGCTCCTGGCCGTGGCGGGCTTTATCGGGGCCGCCTACCTGGCCTTTCCCATTGCCGGGGCCATGGGCCTGCCGGTGTGGGGTGGCGGCGACCCCACCCTGGCCGCGGGCGCGGGAACACCAGCCCTGGCGCTGGGCGCCGGGCTTCTGTTAGGCGGTTTCGCCACCGCCAGCCGGGGCTGCCCGCTCCGCCAGCACGTGCTGGCGGCCCAGGGCAGCGGCGACGCCTGGTACTGGCTCGCCGGCTTCTACCTGGGCGCCCCGCTCTACTATCTTGTCATCTGGCCGTTGCTGGCTCCGCTGGGCTAACTGGGCAGTTTCTTCAACCGGTCCGTTGTCAGGCTGTCCCGGGCGATCCCGTCACCTCCGCCAGGCGCTGGTCCGTGGCCGTGGCCGACCCGGCCAGGAAGAAGAAGCCGAAGATCAGCGAGAGGATGAACCCCAGCAGTGGCCCGGGCGCCGTGCCGGGAGATGCCCATGCGCAGCTGCAGCGCCAGGTGCCCAAGCAGCAGGTCCAGGTCGGGCGGGTCCAGCTCCAGGCCTGCGGGGTGATTGCAGCGAAGCCGCCGCGGCGCTCGCCGGCCGAGGCACCGTTGGGAGCCGCGCCGAACATAGTCATGTGAAGGTCAGCCTTGACAGATCGCCGACCACTGGTCGACGATGTGCGCTGGCGGACGGTCGGGAAGCAGGCTCCGTCGCAGGTTTCGGACGGGAAGCACCGGGGCCAGGAGGTAGATCGGCAGTACGGCGAGCGCAGCCCACTCGGCGATCGGGCCGTAGTTCTCCGAGGCGATGGCCACCGCAGCAAAGGCGAATAGGGGGAAGAGGACTCGGTACTGGAGCAGCAACGGTGCTCCTTTTTTCATTGGGCCACACCTTTCACCTGAGACCCGCAGCTCTGGCAGTAGTTCGACGATGTGGGGTAGGGACCGCCGCAGCGCCAGCACAGGGTGGGCGCCATCTGCAGCGTGCGGGAGAGCGGGCTCCAGAACGAGGCGTCCCGGCTGGTGCGCATATAGGAGAAGCCCAGGAGCCAGAGCCCCGTCGACAGGCCCCAGGTGAACATCCCGGCCAGGGCGTTCCCCTCCACGATATCCCCGCCGTAGGTCAGCGCCGCGTTCCAGGCGGTGTGCATGGCGGCCGGCACCAGCCAGGCGTAGAGCAGGTTCCGCCAGCGGGCGCCGCCCCGCGAAAACCGGGCCCGGCTCAGGAAGAAGCCCATGATGATCCCGTAGACCATGTGCCCGCCCAGGGTGCCCCGCACGAGGCCCTGGAACAGGCTCCCGCCGAAGTCCTCCTCGCCGAACATGTAGCCGGCGGTCTCGATCAGGTTGAAGCCCAGGGCGGTCGCCCCGGCGTACACGATGCCGTCGAAGGGCTCATCCCAGTGCCTGCTGCGCCAGGCGAAGATCAGCACCGGGAGCAGCTTGAAGAGCTCCTCGGGCAGGGCGGCGGTCAGCAACTGGTTCAGGACCGGCGCGGCTTCCTCGGCGGGCACGAGGCTCTCATAGGCGGAGACCGCCACTAGCGTGCCGACCACGGAGATCAACCCGCCGCCGATCAGCAGACCCAGCACCAGCCCAAGCGGCTCCCGCTGGTACTTGTCACGCTTCCAGATCCAGTACATCCAGAGCAGGCTGGGGAGGAGGGCCAGGGCGATCAGAAAGATGTCCATCAGCCCTGCACCTCCTGTCCAGCGGTGAGCGGGCGCCCACAGTGGTTGCAGTAGGCCGCCCCGACCGGCAGCGGGGCGTGGCAGGCGGGGCAGCCTCGCGGCGCCAGGGCCAGCCGGTAGTTCTCCGGGTGGTGCTTCGACCCCCGGGTACCCTGGTCCATCGCCCACATCGCCATGATCCAGCCGACGGTGTTCACCCCATAGACGACGGCGCTCGCCAGCGGGTGGGCGGCGCCCATCACCTCGCCGCCCCAGGAGCGGGTCAGCTCGATCCCGGCCACGTACAGGGTGGCGATCGCGAAGCCCTTCACCCAGGTCCGGCTGGCGCCGTAGCGCACTTGGCTCAGGTAATGGCCGCTGATCAGGCCCCCCAGCATGTAGATCGGGATGGTAAAGACCGCCGTGCGAAAGCCCAGCAGCGGGTCCCCGAGGAGCACCACCAGGGAGTAGACCAGGCCGTAGCCAATGCCGGCCGCCCCGCCATAAACAATGCCATCGAACGGTTCATTCCAGTCGGGCCGCCGGCAGGGCAGTGCGCGCAGCACCAGGGTGATGGCCGCCACGTGGAGCGGGGCCAGGAGCGCAATCTTAGTCGAGGAGAGGCCGTCCGGGTCGGTCAGCAGGATCGCGGTCAGCGCAGCCAGCCCGACCAGCCCGGCGGCGGCGCCCAGCCCAAAGGTCCCGAGCACCAACCCCCACGGTTCCTTCTCGAAGCGGTCGGCGTGATGGATCCACCAGAGCCAGCCAGCTGCCGCTACGAAGGGAAGAATTAGTCCCAGAACCTCCACCGCCCCACCTCTTTCCATAAGCGAAATATTTATGATCCATATTTCAAGAAACCTGGGAACTCTCCTTCCGGTTCGCCGAGGAGGGAGAACCAAGTTCACACGGAAGTTCTGTAATAGGTGAATTAGCAGTAAGGAGGGGACTGTTCCATGCAGCAGGTGACGTTCTCAAGCGTACCGGCCATTCGTGAAGCCACCGCCTCGGGCAGGCGGGCTGTCATTCTGGTGATCTGCCCGGAGTGAGACTTCGGCAAACGGTTGGGTCCAACCGTAGAGCAGCTAAGCAACGAACTCGGCGGCGAGATCGACTTCTACCGCCTGGAGGTCCATTCGGGCAACCCCGAGCACTGGGCCCAGGTCCGGGAGCACTTCCGGGTCGGGCCCCGCCTGCCCTTACTGAGTCTATTCGACCTGGGCCGCTGGCAACGCTCCCTCCAAGGTCCGGCGCCGGAGGAGGTCATCCGCCCCTTCCTGACCAGCCCGCCGGGCTTCTCCGCCGACGGTGAGGTGCTGTGAAGCGCCTGTTCTTGAACGCTGGCTACCGGTGGTTCTGGCTCGGCCTTACCGTGAACTTCCTCGGGTCGCAGGTCGGCCAGCTCGGGCTCTCCTGGTTCGTCAAGCTCCAGTCCGACTCGCCATCGGCGGTAGGCGCCGTGCTCTCCCTGGGCACGGCCTTCACGGCGGTCGGCGCCCTCCTGGTGGGTCCCTTGCTGGACCAGGGCTCCCGCCGCCGGCTGATGATCCTCGACAACCTGGGCCGGGGGCTCATTTCGCTCCTGCTGCCCGTCCTCTTCCTGCAGGGATGGCTGCAGCTCTGGCACATTTTCGTGGCGATGGCGCTCATGGGTCTCCTCGGCGCCTTCACCAAGGTGGGGCAGTCTGCGATCACCCCTGCCCTGGTCACGGAGCCGGACCTGCTGACCGCCGCCAACGCACTCAACCAGGTGCAGTGGCAGGTGGCCTACCTGGCGGGGCCGGCCCTGGGCGGCCTGCTCCTGCGCTGGTTCCACCCGATGACCGTGCTCACTGTGGACGGGATCACCTTCCTGCTCTTCGTGCTGGCGCTGACGCAGTTGCCTGCGGCGGTCGACCGGGTGCGCCGTACGACGGCGACCTACTGGAGCTCCATGCGGGAAGGGGTGGGGCTCCTGCTGGGCTCCCGGCCCCTGGTGGCGCTCACGGTCAACTCGTTGCTGCTCAACACCTTCTACGGCCCGCTGCCGGTGGCGCTCGTCTTCTACGTCGACCGGCAGCTGGGCGCCGGCGCGACCGAGCTGGGCTGGATCTGGAGCGTGTTTGCGGCGGGCAGCCTGACGGGTGGCTTGCTCTCCGGGCTGGCCGGCCGGTGGCCCGCCGGACGGGCCGTTGCGGCGATCACCTTCCTGTGGGGCGCCCTCACAGCCCCGTTGGTCTGGGTGCACAGCCTGCCGCTGGTGCTGGTGCTCATGTTCCTGGCAGGCGTCGCCTGGGCGCCGTACAACGTCATCGAAATCACGGCCCGGCAGCGCACGGTGCCGCCCGAGTCCTACGGGCGGGTCTTCGGCCTCATCCTGGTTGTCACGCAAATGGGCGTGCCCCTGGGCTCGGCCCTGGGCGGCCTGATGGTCGACCGGTTTGGGCCAGGCCCCACACTGGCGCTGGCCGGGGTTGCCTGCATGCTCCTCGGCCTGGTGGGTTGGTCCAGTCGCTCGCTCCGCCTGCTCGAATCCGTTTGATCAGGGTACCCCCCACCAAAACCGCCTCCTTCGTGGGGGCGGTTGCCCTATTCTGAGGGGTTTCCGTGCCTTCACGTAACTTTGAAACACCGGCTACCGGGCATCGGTGTACCACAATTACGTGACGGGGCTCCAGCGACCAGACATCAGGCGCTCGCCGTGCCGGAAATCGGTCTTTTGATACCGGTGGGGGGTAGTTTTGAAAGCCAACGCCCGATCCTCACGTAAATATGGGACGCCTTTTCCCCCCGACGACGTCCCAGGATTACAGGAGTATCAACCTGAATGGGAGAATATGGATGTAAACAAGAGGAGGGGTGATCCATGAACCATGAGGCTGTGCAGGTGCCGGTTGCCCTCCTACAGCACAAGGGCCTGGGGCCGGCCGCGAAAGTGGTCTGGATGGTGTCCGAGCTAGGTGGACCCGGTAGCCCAAACTCCCTGGCAGCGGCCTCAGGGCTCTCCCGCACGACCGTCTACCGGGCCCTTCAGGAGCTGGCAGGAGCGGCCTGGGCGCCGCACTCCCCCGTGGTTCCCATCCCCAGCGCCCTGCTCACCGACCCCAAGGTAAGCGCCCAGGCCAAGGTGCTGTATGGCGTTCTTCTCCTGACGCCCAACTTCCACCACCCTGTTGGCAGCTTCAGCTACGAGGAACTGGCCGCAATGGCACACGCCACGCCCAAGACCCTAGCCAGGGCCGT
Organism: Symbiobacteriaceae bacterium; assembly: GCA_050789255.1. Classification (GTDB taxonomy): domain Bacteria; phylum Bacillota; class Sulfobacillia; order Symbiobacteriales; family Symbiobacteriaceae; genus JBOZRQ01. Next base: position 181,643 of record JBOZRQ010000057.1, on the reverse strand, counting down.
AGCGGAGTTGGTCAGGTCCGAATGGATCACAGCCAACCGGAAGAACCGGCTTGACAGGCTCCACTTCGAGCTGTCCTTCCCGGGCCTGGAGCGGGGCCTCAACGAGATTGCCGCCGCCGAACTGCGCCTGACCAATGCCGACCACTTCGGCGAAGCTGTCATGCGAGAGTACCTGTCGCTCCTGGTCGACTCCGTGGAGTCAATCGATGGTGGCAAACCCAGTCTCCTCCGCAACCCCCGGACAGGCCAACTGCTGGAGCTGGACCGATTCTACCCGACCCACCAGGTCGGCTTCGAATTCAACGGCCCCCAGCACTACCGGGCCACCAAGAAGTACAGCACGAAGCAGGTCGTGCGCCAGCAGGAGCGGGACTATCTCAAAATCGGCCTCTGCGTAGTACACGGCATCTCCCTGGTCATCGTCCAGCCGGAGGACTTGACACTCAACAAAATGCGGCAGAAGGTCGAAGGCCTTCTGCCGCTCAGGGACACATCTTCACACGCTATGCTGATCGATCACCTGGAGACCGAAAGCCTGCATTACCGGCGTTGGGCCGCCACCCTCTAGGCTTAGTGCCCCACCGGCACCTCCACCGACCTGCCCCGCAGCGGAATCTCCGGCAGGAAGAAGAGCAGCAGCAGCGTCACCAGAGCGATGTAGACCGCATCCCCATAAATCGGGGTCGTGCTGTCGGCAAAGCTCTCCTTGATCGCCAGGGTGATCTTCGCCCCGGTCGCCGCCCCCTGCTTGACCATCTCCTGCTCCTTAGCATCCAGCCCAGCCAGGGCCGTCGTGAGCGCCTGTGCCCTGGCCTGCTCCACCAGCGCCGGCTTCATGCCAGCCATGGCCTGGCGGGCTTGACCCAGCAGCGCCTCGGGCGGGACCTTGCCGACCGCCTGCTTCAGCGCCTCCGGCACCCGGGGATCGGCCATCACAGCGCTCAGCGCCTCGGGCCGACCGCTCGACAACGCCGCCGACAGCTGGCTGAACTGCGTATCCATCTCGAGCTGCACCAGCGACTCCAGGGCGCCCGGCGCCACCACCTGCTTCAGCTCAGTAGGAATGTCCGGGTTGGCCACCAGCTTCTGCTGCGCCTCGGCGTTGTTCTCCTTCAGCGCCGCCGTCACCAGCGCACGTTGCTCCGCAAAGGCAGCGCTGATCTCGGTCGCAATCTTCGCCGAAACATCCGGGACGCCCTCACCGCTCTCCGAGGCCATGCTGTTCTTCATCTGATTCACATCCATGCGACTTTGGAACGCCGGCGGCAGGTCCGCCACGATCGGCCGCATCCGGGCCGTCATCGCATCGGTCAGGTTGGTGCTCATAATCACGCCGAAGATCGCCACCGCCACGGTCTGTCCGATGTTCTGGAAGAAGGTGCGGCTGGCGCTGGCGGCGCCCACCTGCTCGATCGGCACCGAGTTCGTGATCGAAAGCGCCAGCAGCGGAGCGATCGGGCCTACACCAACGCCCAGCACAACCATTCGCCAGGTAATCCCGGCCAGGGTCGTGTCCACAGTCATCTGCGACATCAGATAGAGCCCCAGACCCGTCACCACCACGCCCACCAGCAGGAAGGGCTTGTAGCGGCCTGTCCGCTGGGCGCCCATCGTGGAGATGACCGCGCCACCCACCATGCCCACCATCATCGGCATCAGGGCGCCGCCCGCCTTGGTCGCGGTCACCCCGAGCACGCCAACCATGAACATCGCCAGGTAGATAATCGAGCCGAAGAACGCTGCGCCAAAGGTGAAGGAGGCCAGGCTGGAGACCGTAAAGGTCTTGTTCCGAAACAGGCCCAGCGGCAACAGCGGCGAAGCGGCCCGCGCCTCCACCGCCAGGAACACAGCGGTGGAGACCGCAGCGACGCCAAAGAGGCTCAGAATCAGGGGCGACCCCCACGGGTACAGGGTCTTGTCCAGGGTGACAGCGAGCAGCAGCGGCACCACCGCCGTGAGCAGCGTTACCGTGCCAGCCCAGTCGATCGCCACCCGCAGGCCGCTGGCCATCCGGGGCATCTTCAGCGCCACAAAGGCCAGCGCGATCACGCCAATCGGCACATTGATGTAGAAGACGGCCCGCCAGCTAATGTGGTCGGTCAGAAGCCCGCCGAGGAAGGGCCCGACCACGCCGGCCAAACCGAACACGCTGGTGATCAGCCCCGAAATCTTCGCCCGCTCGGCCGGGACCCACAAGTCCGCAGGCACTGCGAAGGAGACCGACACGATGCCGGCGGCGCCTACGCCCTGCAGCACACGGTAGATGATCAGCTGCATCATCGACTGGGCGGTGCCGCAGAGGGCCGACCCGATCAGGAAGATCACGGCGCCGGTCATCAGCACCCGCTTGCGGCCGTACAGGTCGGACAGCTTGCCGAAGATCGGCACCATCGAAGTAGAGGCCAGCAGGTAGCCGGTGGTCACCCACGAGAGCAGGTCGATCGCCTGGAACTCCTTGACGATTGCGGGCTGGGCCGTCGCCACAATGGTCTGGTCGAGGGCGGCGAGGAACAGGGTCAGGAGCACGCCCAGCAAAATCACCAGCTTCTGCTTGCCGGAAAGGGTGCTCGTGTAGTCGATTCGCTGGTTAGCCGGGGCGCCGTGGCTCAAGGCCTGCATGGGAATTCCTCCAGGTGAGTGTTGCTATTTATCTTAACGCCGTTAAGTTGGGACCAAAAGAAACGCCTGCTAGGAGCGCAGGCCTTTGAGAACGAGGTTGGTCAATGCCTCTTTCATCCCCTGGATCTGCTCGGGGGAGAACTTCGGAATCGTGACCGTCAGCGTGACCAGGCCGTGAATCGCGGCCCACATGGCGTTGCTGACGTCTTCCAGGTTGCACGGTGGGATGATGCCGGCGTCGATCGCTTCCTGAAGGGTCGTCTTGTTGTTGTGCCCGTTCAGCGAGACCCGCTCAGGGCCGAGAGCCCGGACCAGCAGATCCGGCCGCTGCAGGTAGACCCCCCGGAAGAACGCCGGGTCGCTGAGGCCGAACTCCAGGTAAGCATCGCCGAAGAACCGAATACGCTCGAGGGGGTCCTTGATCGTCGTCATGGCTTCCTCGGTCGCCTTCAGGAGCTTGCCGAACCGCTCTTCCACCAGGGTGATCAGAAGGGCATCCTTGTCCTCAAAGTAGAGATAGATCGTGGTGGCCGAGTAGCCGATGCGCTCCGCCAGCTGCCGGAGCGAGAAGCCCTCGTAGCCCTTTTCATACAGAATCTTTGATGCCTCGGCCAATATAGCCTGGCGCAGATCCTCTTTCTGTTGGGCCCTCCGCTCCCGGCTGGCCTTGCGGACACGGTCGGATTGCGTGGGGGACACGGCATTCACTTCCTGAACATCGTTTGCGTTCCTAGGTTAACGCTGTTAAGTGAAATATATCCGCTAATTACCGGGGTGTCAAGCGGGAGATTGTCACATCGTCACCAATTCTCACATAGGAGGTTTTGTACATGCCAACACTCGGAGAAGGTCACCCGATTTTTGCAGCCGTATGGAGTCGGATGCACAAGCAGATGGATCGCTTTCGCCCCGCTGCGGTGAGCCCGGCCATCGGGAACGTACTGGAGGTAGGCGCAGGCGGCGGCGAGAACCTCCGCTTTTACGGCCTGGGCGCCCAGGTGGAGCGGCTTACGCTGTCCGAGCCCGATCCCTACATGCTTAAGCGGGCGGAGATGAAGCTCCGCGGCGCCGCCCTCCCGGTGGACCTGGTTCCGGCGGCTGCCGAGCAGTTGCCCTTTCCGACCGCCAGTTTCGACACCGTGGTATCCACGCTGGTCTTCTGCAGCGTGGAGGACCAGGCGGCGGCCCTGGCCGAAGTGCGCCGGGTGCTCAAGCCCGGGGGCAGGTTTCTGTTCATGGAGCACGTCCGGTCGGAGAGCCCCTTCTGGGCCCGGGTGCAGGATATCATCACCCCGGTCAACCGGGTGCTCGGGGCGGGGTGCCGGCCCAACCGCGACACCATCGCCGCCATTCGGCGCGCCGGCTTTGAGGTGTCCTCCCTGACCAAGGTGACGCCCAACTCCCCTGTCTTTGTAGGGACAGCCTCGGTTACTTGACTTGACCGAGACTCAGGTTGACCCGGTAGTTGCCGTAGGCCAATAGCCGGTCGAGCAGTGCGGTCAACTCCTCCTGTCCCGAGCAGCGCACGCGGAGCCAGTAGCAGCCCTCCCCGCTCACGCGGAAGGCTTCCTCCACGAGCGGCTCCGCCGCAAGAAGGCGCCGGAAGCCCGCATGGTCCGTCGACTTCATAAAGACGGTGACCAGGGCGAGGAGGGGGCGCCCCAGCTTCTCCTCATCGACACGGATGGTGTACCCCTGTAGGATGCCCAGTTCCTGCAGTTTGGCGATGCGGCCTGCCACGGCCTGCCCCGTCAGGTGCACCCGCTCGCCAACCTCCTTCCAGGTCAGCCGGGAGTCCTGCCGCAGGAGCTCAAGAATCGCGATATCGGTCTGGTCAAGCATGCGGCGTCGAATCCTTTCATGATGAAAGTCGTGGCTCCTGAACGCTTCCTCGCCACAATCGATTCGGCAAAGCCGGTCGGTTATCATGTGGGCAGGAAGTATATGGAGGAATCATCCCGATGCGTATTCAACTGATCCGCCACGCCACGCTGATCGTAGAGATGGCCGGGCGGCGGATTCTGGTCGACCCAATGCTTGGCGAGGCCGGGAGCATGCCCCCGGTGCAGAACGCCGCGAATGACCGCCGTTTCCCCCTGGTCCCGCTGCCCGTTCCCCCTTTAGACGTCGTGCAGGGGCTGGATGCGATCATCATCACGCATCTTCACCGTGACCACTTTGATGAGGCCGCGGCGCAGCTGCTTCCGAAAGACGTGCCCTTGCTTTGCCAGCCGGGTGACGAGCAGCGGCTCCGGGAGTACGGCTTCAGCCAGGTCCGGGCCATCGCTGAGGCGGCCGAGTTCGAGTCCATCGAGGTCGTCCGGACCGGCGGAAAGCACGGCGTCGGGCTGATCGGCCAGAAGATGGGCCAGGTCTCGGGGTTCGTGCTGCGGGCGCCCGGCGAGCCGGTGCTCTACCTGGCCGGCGACACCGTCTGGTGCGGCTGCGTCCGGGAGACCCTGGAGACCTTCAACCCCGACGTGGTGGTGGTCAACGCAGGGGCAGCCCAGTTCCTGACCGGCTCGCCCATTACCATGAACGGGCGGGATATAGCCCGGGTCTGCCGTACGGCCCCGGGCGCCGCCGTGGTGGCCGTCCATATGGATACGGTGAACCACTGCCTGCTCACCCGGGAAGGTCTTCAGAAAGAGTTGGGCCTTCTGCCCCAGGTGCGAATCCCCGCCGACGGCGAGATGATCGAGGTCAAAGCTATGTAGATGAGGTGTGACCCCCATGCGTAACCGCTCCACGCCAGATGCTGTTGTGATCCCCGTGCTTTGCTATGATGACGTGGGCGCCGCCGCTGCGTTTCTTTGCCGGACCTTTGGCTTCACGGAACGACTGCGCATCGGCACCCACCGGATTCAGCTTCTGTATGGGCAAGGCGCCATAATCGTGACCGACCGGGGCAGTGCGGCGCCCAACGGGGCGATGGGAAGCCACTCCGTGCATGTGCGGGTGGATGACGTAGACGCGCACTGCCGGAGGGCCCGCGAGCATGGGGCGCACATTGTGAGTGAACCCACCGACTTCCCTTTCGGCGAGCGCCAGTACAGCGCCCAGGATCCGGGCGGCCACCGCTGGACCTTCTCCCAGCCGATTGCCGACGTGGCTGCGGAGTCCTGGGGAGCGAAGGTCGCGTACCAGGTCCGGCGGGCGACGCCTGCAGATTGCCAGGGCATTATCGCCGTGGCAACGGCGGCCTGGAAGGCCACGTACCAGGGAATCCTGCCTGAGGAGGTTCAGGCCAAAGCCCTCTCCCAGTGGTATTCGGAGGCCGCCCTCACCCGGCAGATCGCCAACCCCGCCAACGCATTCTTCGTCGCCACCGAGCCCGAAGGCCAGGCCGTGGGCTTTGCCATGATCTCCGCCCGCAAGGAGCTGGGGGAGGCCGAACTGTGGCGGTTCTACGTGCTGCCGGAGTACCAGGGCAGGGGCCTTGGCCGGCGGCTGCTCAGCGCATGCGTGGAGGCGCTCCGGGAGCAGGTCAGCGTCAACCGTGTCTATGCACAGGTCGAGAAGGAGAACCAGATTGGCCGCCGAGCCTACGAAGGCCTGGGCTTCACCCTGGTCCGCGAGTACGAAGATGACATGTTCGGCCACATCAGCATGGCGGTTGAGCTGGCTCTTGACCTGACCTGAGTTCGACTCAGCCCTGGCGCCGGACCACCGGCATCATCAACCCGGCGAGGGAGAGCAGCACGGTGAGCAGCCCGCCGCCCAGCATCGCCCAGAAGGCGGCGCCGCTGGAGGCCAGCAGGCCCACCGCAGCCAGGCCCAGGGGGTAGAGGATCATTCGCCCGAACTCATCGATCGCGGCCACTCGCCCCATAACTTCGGCGGGAACCAGGTCCTGCAGCATGCCCTCCCAGATGACGAAGTAGGTCATGCAGGCGGCGCCCAGGACGAAGTCCAGCACCCAGAGCTGCCACGGCGCCGTCACCAGCGCCATGCCCACCATGGAGAAGCCCGTGACCAGGATGCCCCCGTACGCCCAGAGCCCCCGGTGCCGCTTGATCTTCCAGCTGCCCAGCAGGGTCAAGGCGCCGAACATGCCGGCCGAGAAGCAGGTGTAGGTCAGCGAGAGCGTTCCCGGCCCGCCCCCCGCCAGCTCCCGGGCCACCCAGGGCCGCAGAATGACTTCCGGGGCCTGCCCTGTCACGTTGATGATCGCCATAAAGATGATGGTCGCCAGCAGAAACGGCTGAGCCGCCAGCACCCGCAGCGCCTCCAGCAGGTCACGCACCAGGTGTGCCGGCCGCACAGCAGCGTCCGCCGAGTGGGTCCGAGCCGGCTCCTCCACCCGGGTCAGCAGCAGCCCGGCGCCCGCCGCCAGGAACGAGAGCCCGTTCACCAGGAAGGCAGCCTCGGCGCCGCCCGCCGCCATAATCAGGCCCCCCAGGGTCGGCCCGGCGATGCCAGCGGCCGTGCTCCCGGCGCTGATCAGCGAGTTGGTCGCCGTGCGCTCCTCGGGCGGTACCAGCGTGGGGATGAGCGCCCGAAAGGCGGGCCTGGCGAAGGCGCTGACCGTGCCAAAGGCGGCAGCGAGGGCGTACATGTGCCACGGGCCAAGGGCGCCCGCATACAGCAGGCCGGCCGCCGCCAGGACCAGGGCGCCCCGCACCAGGTCGGACCAGAGCGCAACCCTGCGCCGGGGCAGCCGGTCGACCAGGGCGCCGCCCATCAGGATCATGGCGATGGAGGGAATCTGCCCGCAGAGCGCCACGGTGGCCATGGCGCCCGCAGAACCGGTCAGCTGGTAGACGATCCACACCTGGGCCACGTGAAAGATGTTGTCGCCGAACTGGGAGACCCACTGCCCGAACCAGAAGTACCGAAAGTCGCGGCGCTTGAGCGGTGCTACGGCTGCAATACTAGCCATGTCGATCATCCTCCCCTTTATGGCTCCATCATAAAGGGGAGTCCCTGACAACCCGTGTCAGGGACTTTTTTCATTGCGATGGTGTTCCGCAGTCGTCGCCGCCAGCCGCTCCACCTGTTTGCGCAGGCCCTCCGGCTCCACGATTCGCACCGCCGGGCCGAACCCCAGCAGATAGCCCGGCAACTGCCTGAGGCCGATCGGGTCCACCTGAAAGAGCGCCTCCCGGGCGGACCGCTCCACCAGGCAGTGGCGCAGGTACCAGTGCTCGCAGGCGGATGCGATTACATTGGGGGTGCCGCCCAGACGCACCAGGGTCGCTTCCCCGGACTTGACCTGCTCGGGAATCCAGTCCGTGAAGCGCTGGCGCCAGCCCGGGTCGGCATCCGGCCGGACAAAGGTTTGGCCTGTGCGGGCCAGTGCGTGAATCCGATCGACCCGGAAGTCCCGGAGCGCCTGTCGGGCGTGGCAGAACGCCACCACGTACCAGAGCCCACCGGAGTGAACCACGGCGTAAGGATCGATCATGCGCACTTCCGGGGCTTCTGCCCCCAGCTTCTGATAGGACATCTCCAGGGAGGCTCCGTCTGCGGCGGCCTCCTCCAGGTCCCGCAGCCAGGGCTCCACCGGCCCGCCCCGCCGCTGGGGCGCCACCAGGAAGGCCCCGGTATGCCGCTCCAGGCTCCCGGCCTGCTCGTCGGTCAGCGTGAGCCGCACCTTGCGCAGCGCGGTGACCAGGGCTTCCGAATAGGGATGCCCGGCCTTCTGGGCAAACTCAGCCGCCTGGAACAGCGCCACCAGCTCCGTTGGCTCAAAGAAGAGCGGCGCCCGCTGGAAGTTCTCGGGCAGGCTGTAGCCTCCCTCCGGCCCCGAATCGCTGATGATGGGCGCCCCGGCGGCACACAGGGCGTCGATGTAGCGGTAGACCGTCCGGACGCTTGTCTCCAGTTCCGAAGCGAGCTGGGCGGCGGTCATGCGGCGGCGGGAACGCAACAGCCACAGCACGGCGAGCAGGTTGTCGGACTTGACCAAGGGTATTCCACTCCCAACAGGCGTTAGAGAATCAGGGAACGCAAGAACCCACGAGCAACGGCGACGTGAATCGCAGACTGGGTGGCCAGGTAGAATCCGACCCGCACCGGGTGCCGGCGGGGCCCCACCAGGGCGGCGTAGTAGCCATCGACCGCCAGGGTGACCCGGTGGCTGCCCAGGCCGACCAACAGGAAGCCTTGGCCCCGGCCGGACCTCTGGACAAGTGCACCCTCCAGGATCCTGTACCGGACCGCATAGCCGCCCTCGTGCTCTTCGATCGCCGGGGCGCCGAACGCCAGCAGGACAAGGCCCGGAACGCCCACATCCACCCCGCCGTCCGAGCGGGGCTTTACGATGAGCAGGCCGAGTCCGAGGCGGCGCAAAAAGGCCCAGTAACGGCGGCCAGCCTCAGCCGCGTCCGCCGGGGTAGGGCTTTGGGCGAGGGGCCGCTGCAAGCTTTGGACTGACAGAACCCGGCCGGCCGCGTCAATCTCCTGGCGATGTGAAAACAAGCTGAACTTCCTTCCTCGGGCTCTGGAGCAGGACACACCAGAGCCGTTCGGACCGCAGGTTCGCCGCCAGCTCGCAGAATTCCTCGCGAAAAGGAGGAGCGTTTACACCGGGAACGGTCGGAGTGGCCCCGGGATGCCGACCGGAACATCAACATGTACAACGCCCCGATCACGGCGCCCCGGGGGATTTTTTTCGTCTACCGGTCCTTTCCGTTCTCGATCAGCCCGTGAAGTGATATGATTAGAGTCTAAATACACAGCTTGCTGAAATGTCTGGAGGGAATACGATGAGTTTCGCCATCCGCCCCTTTGAACCAACCGACATCGCTCGCCTGGTCGAGATCGTCAATAGTCAGATCCCCGAACCCACCACGGTGGAGGACTTTGAGCGCGGCGAGCGCAACCGCCCGGCCACCGTGAAGCTTCAGCGCTACGCGGCGGTCAGTGCCGACGGCCACATGATCGGGTACGGTCTGGCGGAGCACGCTCCGTGGCACAAACCGGGCGAGTTCTTCTACCGGGTCCGGGTGGAGAAGCCCTACCAGCGCCAGGGCGCCGCCGCTGCGCTTCACAAGATGGTTGAGGCGTGGGCGATCGAGCAGGGCGCCGCCAAGCTGAACACCGACGTGCGGGAGAACGACCCGGACTCACAGGGCTGGGTTGAGCGGCGCGGGTTCATCCGTGAGCACCACATCTTCGAGTCCACCCTGGACCTGAAGACCTGGAATCCGGAGCCCTTCATGGACAGCGTCACCGCCGCCCGGGACAAGGGCGTCCGCTTCACGACGCTGGCGGCGGAAGGGGACGACGAGGCAGGCTTTCACAAGTTCTACGAGCTGCACAAAGTGCTCTCCAAGGACGTCCCTGTCTACGGGGAGAACCCCTTCCCCAACTATGAGGACTGGATCAAGTGGTTCAAGGACAACCCCCGCTTCCGGTCAGACGCCGTCTTTCTGGCGGCCAAGGGGGACCAGTGGGTGGCCATGTCCCAGCTCGAGCCCATGGCCAACGGCAACGTCTACCAAGGCCTGACGGCCGTCGACCGGTCCGTGCGGGGTCAGGGCATCTCGCTGGCGATCAAGGTCGTGGCACTTGGCTGGGCCAAGGCGGAGGGGTACCCGCAAAACCGCACCAACAACCACTCTGCCAACGCACCAATGCTGGCCACCAACCGCCGGCTGGGCTACGTCCCGGAACCGGGTGTTTACGTGTACGGCAAGCAGGTCAAGTAGACCACCCAGCCTCCCGATCAATTCGGGAGGCGCTTCTTTTCCGAAAGCGAACCTGCTCTCCGCTCTTCTCGTATTAGGCGGTGGAAGGAGAGGGGCTCACAGTGCCAAGTCGGTTTTGGTCAGTTCTGCGTCCGTTTTGCTCCTGGGGAACCGTGGTGTCCGGAACCATCGCTGTCGTGTACGGTGGCTTGGATACCGGCTGGTCTTTCAGCCTGTGGCTGATGGCATTGCTCTACGTCCACGAGCTCGGGCATGTCGTTGCTGCCCGTTGGCGGGGTCTGCCGGTCCGGCGGGCTCCGTTCTTCCTGCCCGGGTTTGGCGCTTTCGTCATGGTGCAGCCGGACAAGGCATCCCCCTGGGACAAGGTCCTGGTGTGAAGACAGATCCGAAGCAGGGGCCGCCCCGGCTCAGGTGCTCCTGCCACAGTGGCTGAAACTTACATTGCCGGTATGCGTGGGGATGGACATTCACAAACGAGGTGAGTCTCCGTGCTGCCAAGGTGGGTTCGTCACACGATCTTGACATCCAACTGTCCGAGATCCTCCAACTCGAAGTCCAGCTTGTACTCACCTAGAGCGCCCATGCGTTCCAGCCCATACCTGGTTCGTAGTGGTTCCCCTCGCTCCCCGCATCAGGGTGTCCAGGACAAGCAGTTCCTCGCCTTGGCAGCCAAAAGCACAGTGCCTGAAAGGGACACCGGTTACTAGGCCCATCCCGTGTGTCAGAAACTGCACCTTGGCCGGTCGCAGTGTGTCAAAAGCAACAGGTTGGGGCCGTGAATGCCGGTCCAGCCGGGCGCCGAGTGTCAAATTCCCGGATTCTCAGGCCCAAACAGGTCCTTTTAGGGTCCTCGACTGGTCAATGGACTCCCAACCTGCGGCCTTTGACACACCGCCCAGTGTCCAAAGTGTGTCACAATTTGCAGGTTAGGAGGAAGGTACTTCCCGGCGCTGGCAGATCTGGAGGGCCGCCACCTGAGGCGGTGAGTCGGGGGTGATTGAGGAGGGTGTGGGTAGGGCAGCGCGACGACAGGCACAAACAGCGCGACGGAGGGGGCAGGCGCGCGGGCACTGGAGCAGGAGGGGCTGGCGCTGGCCACCGCCGACGGATGGGGACCGGATGAGCCCGGCCCCCAAGAGGTGGTGGCCTGGACGCAGGACTGGTACCGTGCCGCTGAAGGAGGAGATTGGACTTAATGGACTGGAGACTGGTGTTGGGCTTTCTGTGCCTTGCCGCAGCGCTGTGCGGCTGTTCCCCACGTGTTACCGACCGTGGTTACCCCTACCGTCCGGGCTGGACGCAAAGCGACAAAGCGGAGGCTCTCAGCCGTTTGGTATTGGATCGGTGACGCCACTGTGGCTCCATTCCGGTAGGAGGAAGCTTATCTGCGGGGCAGCCTGGTCCAGTCTCCCTAATCGAGCCAGGACCGTAAGACCTGCGACAAGAAAAGGCCTCCCGGCTAGTCCGGGAGGTCCTCCTCGACCATAAAGCGGGTGAAGTTCTCGCCGAGCTCAGCCCGCCAGCCCCAACCGGCCTGGGCCCTCGCCGCGGCCTTCAGGTGGCGCGGCCCAGTGTCCTGCGGGTCCAGGCTCGATGCCCTGGTAAGCAGATCGTGAGGGAGCAAAACCTCGGTCGCACCGGAGCGGCCTGCAAATGCGAGGAGGATCGCGGAACAGGCCGCCAGGGGGTTGAAATGCTCAAGCCGTGGGCAGAGGGCGCCCGGGGAGGGTGGGGGGACCAGGACCCCGGGCCGCACCCGGACCGACCACTCCTCGCCGCGGGTGGTCAGCTTCCCGCCTTGCTCCAACAGCCGCGCCTGACCGAAGTAGGTGACCTGCAGGTCCCAGAGCGGTCCGCTGGAACGCTCATACTCCAGGGCCTCGCCGTCCAGGTACCAGCGGTAGACGGTCAGGCGTATGTTCTGCAGCTGCTCCACAGCCCGGCCTGGGCGTTCGCCGCTCCGCCGCCGCAGGCCCAGCACCTGCCCGACCGATTCGTGGGAGACAGGGCTGTCAGGCCCGGTAATCAACAGGTGCAGATGAATCCTCGCAACATCGAGGCCCCACTGCATCAGCACCAAATAGAGTAGCTCGGCGTGGGCAGCCTGAATCTCTGCCGGGGTCGCCTCCTGCGGCAGAACCAGGGCAAGCTGGCCATCGCCGGCGGCGGCAAAGTCGGGCGTCCAGCCCTCGGGCAGTTCGTCTTCAAGGGGCGCCGCCTCGGGTGCCAACGGCTCGGGCGCCGACCGCCGCGACAACCGCGACTGCATCACCTGGCGCAAATACGAGGTCCAGCTGCTGATGCGCGCCTGCCACTGCCTGGGCAGGCCGGACACCAAGCGCTGGCCGAGGTGCCGGACCGCGTGGGGGGACTCCAGAAAGACGGCGGTGTCCACCAGGTCGAAGGCCAGCTCTGTCAGGTCCGGCTCAAACTCCTCATCATGGCCGGCCTTCGGAGGGCGCCCCTCCCGCCGCACCCGGGCATAGGCCGGTCTGCGGCCGGCTGCCGCCTCGGGGTCGCTCAGGAGGATCTCCACCTGGTCAGCGATCTCGCCAGCTCGGTCTGGGTCGGTCTGGCTCAGCAGCGACGCCAGGTCAGAGAGGGCGCTCTCAAGCCCTCTCCAGGCCGGGTAAATCCGGAGGCGCACCCAAGGGTTCGATTGAAGGCTCAAGTTGGAGCACCTCCGCAGATGCCGGGTCACTTCAACTCAATAACCAGGGCGTTCGCAATGCGGCGCCCGGGCGTGGCGATTTGCACGCCCTGCACGATCAGGCCGCTGGAGCCGCCCGAGTCCATGCACAGGGCCGCATCGACCCCCAGGGCCACCAGCGCATCGGCCAGGTCGTCCACCGTGGCCGCGGGCGTCTGAATCAGCAGCAGCGTGCCGTCCTTGGTCACAGCCACGGCTGAACGGTTGTAGACCCAGGTGGTGATCTTCTGCTCCCAGAAGTGCTCGCCCTCAAAATCGATGAACTTCTGCCCATCTTTCACCAGCTCCGGGCCAACCTGCAGGAGCTCCTGCACGCCGTCCCAGTACTTGTCGTAGTGGGTGACGAAGCTGGCCGGCTGACCGACCTGGAACACGGTGCCCGCCTTGGCCGTCTCCGCCCCGTGCAGATGGACCAGGAACCCGTCCGCAGGAATCGGCACGTTCTCGGTCGTGATCTCCGTGACCACCCCGCCCCGAACAACCACCGACGTGCCTTCGGTCAGCCCGGTGCTCGTGCCGTGCTCAGGCGTGTAGACCACCGCCCAGTCATCGCCGAAGTCGGGCTTGGCGTAGCGGTTCAGCCCGTGGCTGCCCCACCACTGCCCCTTGGCGCCGAGCCCGTCGATGCTGGAGTGCACCTTGCCGATGCGGACCGTCCCATCGGCCCAGAACCCGATTCCCGCCCGGTACCATCCGGTTTGGAGCATCTTGCCGCCGGTGAAGACGGTGCCGTAGGACTCCATCGGGATCGATGTGTCGTAGGCCTGGAAGTACGCACCGTTGATCGCCGCCACGGCGCCAGTCCGCTCCACGATGCCGACCAGCTCTTCCGTGGCCCCGACACGATCCCCGGCGAGGGCCACACGGGGCTTCACCTGCGGGTTCTTGAGGTTCACCCGGACCACGTTCAGCTCCACCACAGCATCCCCGACGTCGACCGCGTAGGCCTCACGCCAAACGGCCGGGCGCCGCCCCGGCTCCAGCAGCCGCATCACCACCACCGCCGCCTCGGCGCGGGTCGTGCTCTTCCACGGGCGGAAGGTCCGGTCCGGGTATCCCGCAAAGATACCATGCGCCACCGCGGCGGATATGGATGCACCATTCTCCCCCAGATCGGTCAGGAAGGCGTTCTCCGGGTGGCTGGGCCAGCCGTAAGCGCGGGTGATCAGGTCGGCCATCTCCCCGCGGGGGATCGCCCCATTCAGATCGAGCTTCTCCTCGCTCCGGATGATTCCCCGGGCCGCCAGCACGTTGGCCACCGGCACCGCCCAGTGGTCCGCCGGGAGCACAGGCGCCAGCAGCGGGCCGGCGGCCGGCTCCAGCTTGAGCACCCGGGCCAGCAGGGTGTAGAACTCTGCACGACTGATGGTCCGGTCCGGCTGGAACGTCCCATCGGGATAGCCTTTGAAGATATTGGTCTGCGCCAGGGCCGCCACCTCGGCCGAGGACCAATGCCCGACCAGGTCCGAAAACGGCACCTCAGCACGAACCGGGCGCATGCCCGCCAATGATGCCACGAGCGTGAGACAAACCAGGCCAGCCTTCATTTGCCGCCCGAACCGCACAGGGGCACCTCCTTCGGTTTTCAGCCTCATGCTCTGCATCTTCGTCGGGAGGATTGGCGGTTCCTGTTGGTGGGAGTGCTATAATGAATCATCACGGACAACGGCCAACGGGGTGAACGGATCGATGACGACGCCGCAGGACCACTCGCGGGACCCGCTGCATGGCATAACCCTGGAGCGCATGCTCACCGAACTCGTCGACCACTTCGGGTGGGAGGCGCTGGGCAAGCGCATCCAGATCAAGTGCTTCACCAACGACCCCAGCATCAGCTCCAGCCTCAAGTTCCTCCGCAAGACGCCCTGGGCCCGGCAGAAGGTGGAAGGCCTCTACCTGGCCATGGCCGAGAGAAGAGCCCGGCAGCAGCAGGGCTAATACGGGCAAGCAAGAGACCCGCCGGCATCACCGGCGGGTCTTGCTTTGCGGCCTTACAGTTGCTTGAGGGCGTAGTTGTAGGCCCGCACCGTGATCGCGGCGCCCTCGGCCTGCGTCAGGGGTTCGGCGCCCCGGAAGGTGTCGGCGGGCGAGAGCAGACCCAGCGCCCGCAAGAAGTTGGCAGCGTTACGCTGCTCAAGGGTCAGGCCGTCCAGGTCGGTGAACTCACTGCGGGTGTCCAGGTTGGAGCGGGCCAGGTCGCCCAGCCCCAGGGTCCGGGCCACCCAGACCACAAACTCCGCCCGGGTGACTGGCGCCTCAGGCCGGAACTGGGTCTCGTTGTCCTGGGGACGCAGCCACCCGTCCACCCAGCCCATGCGGACAGCGCCGTAGGCCGGATTCGTCTCGGGGAGGTCGGTGAAGGGCAGATCCACCGGCCTGGGCCCGCTGCGATGGAGGTTTGGGCTGCGGAAGAACATGAGCCCGGCCGCCTGGCCACGGGTCAGCGGTGCCGCCGGGTTCAGCTCATTCGGCCGAACCGCCCGCCGAGCCAGCATGAACTGTAGCTCCCCTTCCGCCCAGTGACCGGTCACCCGGTCGTAGGCAGCCTGCAAGTCTTGCACTTCCAGGCCGTCATAGCTCACCCGCTTGCCCGTCAGTCCATCCACCTGGGTGGCGAACTCCGGCCCGAGCACATAGACCAGCGCAGCCTCGGTCGGCTGCGGCATCCGGCCCATCCGGCTCTCCTCCAGGCTCACCTGCGGGAAGACGGGCCGGTAGGTCAGCACCGGCTTCCGGTCGGCCAGCGCCGCCTCCAGCGCTTTCTCCGCGGAGATCGCAACGCTGGGATCGGGGAAGGTGATGCCGCTCGTCCAGGAGGCGCTCATCTCCCGCCACTTCATCGTCGCCAGATCGATTGTGACCGACACGGAGTCGTTCTGCAAAGGCAGGCCGTTCACGTACCGCACGAAGCGGAACCGGCGGACCTGGTTGTCCTCCGGGCCCCAGTATGCGGGCGGCGCATCCAGCCGGAGCTGGTCGCGAAGCTGGCTGTAGTAGGTCTGTACGGTGGCGAACGCAGCGGACTTGGCCGCCTGCTCCAATTCCGGCGTAATCTTCTGCTCCTCAGGCTTGTCCTGCGGGGGGGCGTCCGGCGCCATCATCGGTGACCGGTGGGCCATGCGAATCAGCCCGGTCTTCGGCTCGATCTGAATGTTCGCATACTGGGTGCGGTCCATCAGGGTGAACTGATACAGCCGCTCCTCGTCAAAGGGGGAGATCTCCGTGCGGAGTTGTCCCTCCGGCGCCACCTCCAGGATGGCTCTCGCCAGCCGCTGGGCCGCCGCCTCGTCCAGGGGCAGCTGCGCCGGGGTAATGGGCACGACGTTTCCGACCGGTACCGGCTCCGGCTCGGCCGGCTGACTCTGCGGCTGCTCAGGGGGCAGGAAGGGGCTAGGATCCTTTGCCCATTCGCCGGTCATGGCGTCGATGGCGCGGCCCACGTCACCGAAGGAGTAGACCAGCTTGTACCCGGTCGCCTTGGACGGCCCGACCGGGAAGGGGCTCATCACCGGTTGGTACGAGAGGGACGGCTTCGCTTCCGCCCGCCAGCGCTTCAGCGCCTCGTCGGCGCTTACCTTCGCCGGTCCTGCCTGGAACGTGATGGACTCCATCAGGTTCACCTGCAGGTTTATGTACTCCAGCGTCGACTTGTGTACACTGACCGACACGCTGCTGGCAGGGAACGGCACCCCATCGTGATGCTCA
Organism: Symbiobacteriaceae bacterium; assembly: GCA_050789255.1. Classification (GTDB taxonomy): domain Bacteria; phylum Bacillota; class Sulfobacillia; order Symbiobacteriales; family Symbiobacteriaceae; genus JBOZRQ01. Next base: position 164,954 of record JBOZRQ010000057.1, on the reverse strand, counting down.
ACCCAGGTGAACTGGTAGTAGTCCGCAGGGCCGCTGCCGTACCAGTACGGATAGTAGCCCATGGGCTGGCTTCCGTCGGCGGGCTCCTTGAGGACGGCGGCCTTCTCAGGCGCCACCTTCTGCACCAAGGCCCAGGCCTTCTCTCGGGCCTCTGCCACCGAACGGACAGGGGAGAGCGGCCCCGTCCGGACCAGCGCAGGAAGCATGCCGAAGGCTCCGTAGCGCTGGACGCGGCCGGTGATCCCATCCACGGTGGCGAGGGCGAAACTGGTGGCCCCGTTCCCTTCCCGCACCGTCACCTGCAACTCCCAGGTCGCCTTCTGGCCGTAGCGGTTCAGTTGCCACTGCAGATCCACCTTCTCGGTCTTCTGCGGCAGCGTGAACAGTTCCCGCAGGGCGGCCTCGGCCTGGGCGCTGGTAATCTTCGGCTCGGGAGGCGGCCCCGGCGGGACCTCGCCCGGCGGGGCGGTCTGGGGTACAGCAGGAACGGCCGGTGCAGTCTGCTCAGCGGCCCAGGCCGACCCCATGGGGGCGCCGACGAGCAGGCAGCCAGCAAGGGCGGCACTGATAAAGCGACGATTCAACAATTGATTCACCTCCATATCTAAGGATACATGAACCCACTGAAATGGTTTGTCGAACCAGCACGACCGGTGGAAAATCACGCTCACCATTTATTCTGACTGTTTACAATAGACATATTTGATATTTATGTGTTGTGTGAGATAATGCGAGAGGTCGAACTGTACGGATGGAGGAGGAAGGTACGTGCGCAGGCTGAGACACCGTTCCATCGTGATGATGTTGATCGTCAGCGTATTCCTCATGCTGCCTGTTCTGGCAGGGACGGCGGTCGGATCAGCTCCTGGCTCAACTACGCTCTTCTGGGATTTCGAGAACGTGGTTAGTTCCGGAGGGGTCTCAAACGCTCAGGGGCTCTCCAGTGACCCCTCTGTAATCTTCGGCTTTCTGTCGCAAACCGGCGGCGGACCGGCAGAGTATTGGGGGCAATACGTCCACCTGACCCGCTTTTTCGGTAGCCATTATCCCTTCATGCAGTTCACCACCACGACCCCAATGCGCCTGGAGAGCCTGAGCTTCCTGCATATCCACAACCACAACCCCGGGTATCCCACCAGCCCTTCCTATCAGGCGCAGCTTCAGATCGATACCGGAAGCGGATTCACCAACATCGGCGCGCCGGTGCTCCTGAGCCCCCAGACCTCCGGCCTGGTCGCAACCGTCTCCCTGGGGGACATGCTGCTCAACCCCGGGACCTATCAGATTCGATGGATCCCCATCGGGCTGCGATACGGCTCCAACACCTCGTCCGAGTTCTTCGCCCTGGACAACGTCACCCTGCGGACGAAGACCCCTGATGCGATTCCCCCCGTCATCGTGGCCACGGCGACCACGGCGGACGGAAACGCGTATGCCTCAGGCGCCTGGACCAATCAGGACGTCACGGTCCATTACACCTGCTCCGATGAGGGCGGCTCCGGCCTGAGCGGCCCCTGCCCGGCCGACCAGACCCTGTCCTCCTCCGGCAGCGCCAGCGCCACGATCAGCGACAACGCCGGCAACGTGGCGACCAGCAACACCATCACCGCGAAGATCGACAAGCTGCCCCCTGCCATCGCAGGCGCTCCTGACCATGCGGCCAACGGGAGCGGCTGGTACAACGGGCCCGTCATGGTGAGCTTCACCTGCACCGATGGCGACTCCGGCGTCGCCAGTTGCAGCGGCCCGGTCACCCTGTCGGCCGAGGGCACGGCACAGAGCGCGACCGGCAGTGCGAGCGATGTCGCCGGCAACACCGCCAGCGCCACCGTCTCGAGCATCAACATCGACCTGACGGCGCCCTCTGTCGCGTACTCGGGCAACGCGGGGAGCTATGCGGTCGACCAGACGGTGAGCATCACCTGCTCGGCCACGGATGCTCTCTCCGGCGTCGCCTCCAGCACCTGCACCAACGTCAGCGGCGCCGCTTACGACTTTGCGATTGGCGCCAACGCCTACTCGGCCTCCGCCACGGACAACGCCGGTAACACGGGCGCCGGGTCAGTCAGCTTCACCGTCAGCGTCTCCCACGCCAGCCTCTGCAACCTGACCACCCAGTTCGTGACCAACAAGGGCATCGCAAACTCCCTGTGCGCCAAGCTGGAGAACGCAGCCAAGCAGGCCGCAGCCGGCAAGGCCGGGCCCAGCCGCAACATGCTCCAAGCCTACATGGCCGAGGTGGGCGCCCAGTCCGGAAAGGCGCTGACCGCCGCCCAGGCGGAGATCCTCACCCGCCTGGCGCAGGTGCTGGCAAACCAGCTCTAGCCCCTGCCATTAGAGAAGGACGCCCTGGTGGCTGCTTAGCCATCGAGGGCGTCCTTGTGTTATCGAACGAAGGAGATCCACCGCCGAATGATCTCTGCGAAGGCCTCGCGCTTCTTTTCCACATCCTGAAGATCGAGGAAGGTGACGGTTGCCCGGTCCGCATCCCGCCACTCCAGCAGGGATAAGGGATCGCTGACCGACTCCCGCAGACCCGCGTCAGGGCGGGGCTTGGCCCCCAGGTGGAGCACCACCTGCACCCCGCGTTTGGCACGCAGGTGAAAGGTAGCGAAGTGCTCGGTCGTGTAAAAGCTCGGCGCGTTCCACTTCACGCCTTCGGCGATCGCCGGGTCGACCCCGAGAATGATGGCCCGCACGGCTTGGATCTCCTGCTTCAGGGGATGGTCCAGCTCTCCTGTCATCCGGAGGTCCTCCAATCTCGTTCGGTGATCACCTGAAAGTAGTGCCACACGTTGTCCTCGGGTCCGTTGGTGAGCCGCTTGAACACCTTTGCCGGGGGCCAAACTTTGGACTCCCCGTGACGCAGACCGATGACCCGGGAGCCGGGCATGATCTCGGTGTCGAAGAACCACTCACCCCCGGCGGTCCGGCGCAAGACCTCACCTACATAGCCGCCATACATCTTAACGAACGTCTCGACCGCCTGCTGGGAGGGGCTCCGTCGAAGCAGTTTGGCGACGAGGCCCTTCGGCCGCGCCTCGTACATGGTGGAAAGGATCGACTCGACATGCCGAACGCTCTCCACTGAGAAATCGAGGGTCACGCCCATCGCCTGCTTGGCGTGGTCCACTGCATCCAGCGCATACGCCTCCATCATGTCGTTGACCGTCGGTTTCTCCGTCACTGTGCCTCATTCCCTTCGGGTAGGTGCCATATTCGACACATTTGGGCAAACCGTATATCAAGTCCTGCTCGTCGGTCGGCACATGGGATTATTCTCGTCTACCGATCCTTTCCGGACGGGATCTGGAAAAATGGTGATACCATTCGGGTCTACAGACATATCTTGCTGAAATGTCTGGGGAGACAAGCATGCACGTTACGATCCGCCCTTTGAACGCACCAATATCCCCCGCATGGTCGAGATCATCAACACCCCGATCGCCGAGCCCACCGCGGTGGAGGACTACGTGCGGGATGAGGATACCCGCCCCGACACCGTAAAGATCCAGCGTCAACGGCGGTGTCTACCAGACCATGACCGGAGTCAACCGGGCTTTCCGGGGCCAGGGCACCTCCCTGGCGATCAAGGTGGTCGCCCTCAGCTGGGTGAACGCCCCGATGCTGGCGACCAACAGCCGGCTCGGAACAAGCAGGAACCGGGCTTCTACACCTACGGCAAGCGAGTCCGGTAAATCTGAAGTCCCCCGGTGTGCCTCACGGCGCCCGGGGGACCTTTTGCGATGCCAGTATTCAGCCTTGCATGCGCTCAGGAACTTTTGAACCTGAGGGTCGAGCCCGCAAAGGCCCGAAGCACCGTCCACATTGTTCCAGAGGGGAACCCAATGCTGCATTTGAGCCCCCTATTTCAGCTCTCTGGAACAATGTGGACAGATCCAGAGCCGTTTCGGCGTCCTGCGGCTTGCCCAAAACTTCCTGAGGGCGTCGGGTCATTCCGGCGCCCTGGAGACAAACACCTGGACAGGCCCATCCCACCCGGGCGGCTGAGAGTTCACCAGCCACCCGTAGCCAAACACGCACTGCTCGTCTGGATCCTCCCCGTTATGCTCGGAGAAATCGTACTGATAGAACTGCATGAGATGCCAGAACACCTGGCGGTCGGCACCGGTACCCTGCGCAATATCGCCTAATCCCGGGCGGCTATGATCACTATGAACCCTTCCTTGTGGGGGGCGCCGCCCAGCCCGTCCAGCAGAGAGACCCTGGTGAACCCGGCCTGCGTGAGCACCGAGCGGTAAGCCTCGTCGGTGTATGCCTGATAGCTGCACGACCACTGCTGCGTCGCTCCCGATTCGGCATCCACGATGAGATGTCGGGTCGTGGCAGCCTGGGCTGTCTCGTCCCAGAAGAATTCCTGCAGACACAGGTGAGGACGATCGGACCACAGGCCAGAGGGCGCCGAGTACCAGTAGCGGCGGGGGTTGGCCATGGCTCGAACGGCGGCGTAGGTGGAGACCTCCAGGAGCAGTTGCCCGCCGGGAGCGAGGGCTGCAGCCGCACGCCGCAAGATCTCCAAGGCCTGGGCGGGGGCGAAGACGTTAAACTCGCCGTAGATCTGCATGATCAGGTCGTACCCGTCGCCAAAGTCGGTCGTTCGCAGGTCACCCTCGACAAAGGTCGCTGTCGGTGCTGCGGTCTCCCGGGCGTACGCCACGGACGCAGGCGAAAAGTCGATGCCGGTGCAGTGATGCCCCATACTTGCGAGCCGGTTGGCGTAAAGTCCAGGGCCACAGCCCAAATCAAGGATGCGGGCCGGAGCATTTCTGAGCACCTCGCTGTGGATCCAGCCAACCTGCCCATCAATGATGGGATAGCGGCGGCTGGCCGCGTCGTGGGACTGCGAAAGATGCTCTTCCAGCATCCGTCGGCTGAAATCCGGGTCGTTCCAGGGGATGTTATCTCCCTCGCTCCAAGGGATGGGGGGATTGGTGCGGTTCAGAATCTGCTCCAGCTTCACTTGCGACTCCTCCTGACGGTTCAGACACAGATCGTCACGTTCTCCCCCAGCATAGTGTGACTAGATGAGGACCTTCAAGGCATGAGACGGTTAGGATTAGTTCTTTCCCCCTCAGGAGCCCCGCCTGGGAAGGGAGCGGCTGGGCCTCATCTGCGCCAATTTGTGTTACGATGTTTCGTAAGCAAACATATCTGGGGGCAACCGGACATGTCCTACCCCGTCTCCCTCATCAGCACCAAACTGTACATACCACCCGCCCGGCCGGACCTGGTGCCGCGCCCCCGACTGACTGAGCGGCTGAGCCAGGCGCTCTTCTGCCCGCTCACCCTCATCTCGGCGCCGGCGGGGTTCGGCAAGAGCACCCTGCTGGCCGAATGGCGCGCCACCCCGGCGGGCCGGGAGTACCCCCTGGCCTGGCTCTCCCTGGAGCCGGAGGATGGCGACCCGCCTCGCTTCTGGGCCTACGTGGCGGCCGCCCTGCGCACCCTGCCGGCCTTTGCCGCCGGCGCCGCCGAGCCGCTGGGCCGGGCTTCGCTGGAACTGCTCCAGAACCATCCGGCCATGCCACCCCAGCGCTATCTGCCCCCGCTGCTCAACGAACTGGCGGCGGTCGAGGCCCCGTTTGCGCTGGTGCTCGACGACTACCACGCCATTGACGCTGCGGCGGTCCATGACGCCATGCAGTTTCTGATCGACCATCGGCCCCGTGGGATGCACCTGGTGCTCCTGACCCGGGCCGACCCGCCCTGGCCCCTGGCCCGCCTGCGGGCCCAGGGACTGCTCACCGAGCTGCGAACCGCCGACCTGCGCTTCACCGACGCCGAGGCAGCCGCCTTCTTCGAGCGCGCCCTGCCGGGTGGCGGCCTGCACGAGGCCGACCTGCTGGCGCTCCAGCAGCGCACGGAAGGCTGGGCCGCCTCCCTGCAGATGGCGGCGCTCTCGCTGGCGAGCCAGCCCGGAGCGGCAGAGCGGCACGCCTTCGTCAGCGCCTTTGCCGGCGAGCACCGCTACGTGGCCGACTACCTGGCCGAGGAAGTCATCTCCCGCCAGCCCGAGCCGGTGCAGGAGTTCCTCATGCGCACCGCCATGCTGGAGCGCATGACCGCCCCCCTGTGTGCGGCGGTGACTGGCCAGGAGAACGCGGAGGCATTGCTGTCGTACATCGACCGGGCCAACCTGTTCCTCATCCCCTTAGATGATGAGCGGCGCTGGTTCCGCTATCACCATCTCTTTGCCGACCTGCTGCGGGCGCGGCTCAAGCGGCTGCACCCCGAGCTGCTCCCCACGCTCTGCTCCCGGGCCTCCCGCTGGCACGAGACCGCTGGCCTCCCGATTCCCGCCGTCACCTACGCCCTGGCCGCCGCTGAGCACGACCGGGCCGCCCAGTTGGTGGAGCAGCATGTGCACGGCTGGTGGGGCGCCGCCTCCGGCGACTTCCTGCGGCTCATGCAGCGGCTGCCCGCTGCGGTCATCCGCTCCCGGCCCGCCCTGGCGGTCTACCAAGCCTGGGTCGGCATCGTGACCGGCCGGCTGGATGCGGCCATGCCGCTCGTCGAGGCGGCGGAGCAGCAGCTGGCCGCCGGCACCGACCAGGTGGCCATGCGCAGCTTCCTCGCCCTGATGCGGACCTACATCATGGAGATGTGGGAGCAGCCCTACAGCCTGTCCCCCGAGGTCCTTCAGGCGCCGGGCTTCATCCCGGAGAGCCAGGTCGCCATGCGCAACAGCGCCGACGTGGTGCTGTCGCACATCCTGTATATGAATGGTGACCTGGACGGGGCCGCTGCGCTCCTGTTGGCCGCCGCCGAGCGCGACCTCGCCGCTGACCTGACCAACGCCGTGCCCGTTGCGATTTCGCAGTTGGTGCGCATCCGGCTGATCCAGGGCCGCGTGGCTGAGGCGGGGGAGGTCTGCAGAAGGTATCTGCAGATCATCGGTGAGCGGGGAGCCGGGCGGTACTTCATCAACGGCAGTTTGAACGGCGCCCTGGCCGATGTGCTGCGGGAGCAGAACGACCTGCCGGGGGCCGAGGAGCAGGCCGGGTCGGCCGTCGCCCACAACGAGCTCTGGTCGATCCCCGACGCCCTCGCTGGCTCATGGATCTGTCTGGCCCGCGTACTCATCGCCCGTGGCGACCTGCCGGGGGCGGAGGAGGCCCTTGCCCGGGCAGGTCAGTATACGCGCGCCCAGGTCTCGATGGCCGACCTGACCCGGCTCCAGGCCGCCGTTCAGGTGCGGCTCTGGCTCGCCCAGGGGAACGTCGCCGCCGCCAGGCAGTGGGCCGACAGCCGGGGACTCTCCCCCGACGACCCCGCCAGCTTCCGCCACGAGCCGGAGCACCTCGCCCTGGCCCGGATCCTCCTGGCCGAGGGCCGCTCAAGCGATGCCCGGGACCTGCTGGCCCGGCTGGCTACGGCTGCCGCGGCCGGCGGGCGTGAGGGCCGCCTGGCGGAGATTCGGGCCCTGCAGGCACAGGCCGAGCGGCGCCGTCCGACCCCGGCCGAGGGGCTGATCGAGCCGCTCAGCGACCGGGAACTGGATGTGCTGCGCCTCCTGGCCGAGGGCCTGTCCAACCAGGAGATGGCGGACCGCCTGGTCGTAAGCGTGGGCACCGTAAAGACCCACGTCCATCACATCTTCGGCAAGCTGGCGGCGCCCAGCCGGACCCGGGCCGTCGCACTCGCCCGGGAACTCCGCCTCATCTAAACCCGAAGATCTATCATTCGATAGACGACCTCACCCTGGCCCCCACGAGATAATCAGGGCAGAACTTCCCGAAAGGAGATCCTGCCCATGCCCGCCACACCTATGACCAACCCGCTGCTGATCGTCCTTGGTCTGCTCTCGACCGTCACGGTCGCGGCTGCGCTCTTCGGTATCCGGCTGCCCTTCCTGCCCAGCGACCGGGCGACCCTGATCGCCCTACTGGTCCTTGGCATGGCGATGTGCGCCCTCGGCATGCAGACCACCCAGTACGGCTGGCTCAACTCCTTCACCATCGGCGGCATCGTGCTTGGCACCATCACCCTGGCCGTGGCGGGCGCCGCCCTCACGGGCATCCGCCTGCCCTACATCACCGGCGATCGGGCGGCGATCATCGCCATTGCGCTGATCATGGGGCTCAAGGTGCTGGTGGCGGTGGTCCGCGGCACGCTGGCTTGACCATGGTCAGCTACGAAATCAGGCTGAGGGGCCACCTGGACCAAGGCTGGTCCGACTGGTTCGGCGGCCTTGCCTGCACCAACCTGCCGGGCGGCGAGGTGCTCCTCGCAGGCTCCGTGCCCGATCAGAGCGCCCTCTTCGGCATCCTCATCCAGATTCGTGATCTCAACCTGACGCTGCTCTCGGTGCGCCGAGTCGCAGAGTCCGAAGGGGGAAGCCACCATGGGATTTAGGAGCCCGGCCGCTGAAGCCGAGTTCATGGCTGTTTATGATGCTGCCCTGGCTGCGTGGCCCGTGCCCTATACCGAACTCGAGGTCCCGACCCATTTCGGCGCCACCCATGTCATGGTCTGCGGACCAGAGGCCGCACCGCCCCTGGTCCTGATCCATGCGGCCGGCACCAGTTCGCTCATCTGGCGCCGCAACATAGCCGCCCTCAGCGAGCGCTACCGCACCTACCTGATCGATATCGTTGATGAGGCCAACAAGAGCCGCTGCGAGGCCGCCATGACCTCCCGGTCCGACTCGGTCGATTGGGTCGGTGAGGTGTTGGGTGGCCTCAAACTGGGTCAGGTGCACCTCGGCGGCCTGTCGCGCGGGGGTTGGCTGGCCCTCAACTTCGCCCTGGCGATGCCTGACCGGGTCAAGAGCCTTGCACTGCTGGCTCCGGCCGCATCCCTGGCCAAGTTCCGCCTCGCCTTCTTCATCAACTTCCTGGGCCCGGCAATCTTGCGCAGCCGCCGCCTGGTCTACCGCACCTTCCGCTGGCTCTCGGTCCAGGGGGAGAGGTTCGACAAGTACGTTCCTGAACTGATGTTCCTGGCGGTCAAGCACTTTCAGTACCCGAAGGGCGGCATCTACCCCAGCGTCTTCTCCGACGATGAGTTGAGGCGTTTAGCTGCACCCTGTCTGCTGCTGATCGGCGACCAGGAGCGAATCTACGACCCGAAGCTGGCCATGGAGCGGGGCAGGCAGCTGATCCCGAACCTCCGGTCGGCGTGGATTCCCGGCGCCGGTCACCTGGCGCTCATGGAGAAGCCGGAGCTGGTCAACGAGCACCTGCTCAAGTTCCTGGGCGATGTCCAATAGTGCGTTCACAGGTACCTGCACGGCGGCGGCGAGCGTCTTTCTAAGTGGGGTGGCTATACTACCCCGAGGAGGGATGCCTGTGAGCACCGACAAGCCTGTGACCAAACCCGAGGCGGCGCCTCCCGCGAAGCCGATCCTGGAGCTCCTCGAAGGGGATGGGCTGGTCTGCGACCCCGAAACGGGTATCTGTGAGCTCCCCACGCCGACACCCGACAAGAAGGGGTAATGTAGATGGCCATCAAGGTGAAGATCTTCTCGGACTACATCTGACCCTTCTGCTATATCGGCGAGGGGCTCGTCGACAAGCTGAACCAGGAACCTGACGTGGAATTGGATGTAACCTGGCTCCCCTTCGAGTTGCACCCGGACACCCCGCCTGAAGGGGTGGACCTGGCGGAGTACTTTGGCCGCCCGCCGGAGCAGCTCCAGCAGATGCACCGGGGCCTGAAGGCCCGGGCGGCCGAGTTCGGCCTGCCCATGGACCCGCCGCCCTACATGGCCAACACCCACGGCGCACTGCTGCTGGCCGAGTACGCCCGGGACCAGGGCAAGGCCGCCGAGGTCCATCACCGGCTCTTTCAGGCTTACTTCGTCGAGGGGCGCAATCTGGCCGACCCCGCCGTGCTCCGTGGGGCCGCCGAGGCCGCCGGCCTCAACCCCGACGAGGCGATGGCCGCCCTTGGGAACCCCGAGTACGAGGAGCGCATCGAGCGGTCGATGGCCCAGGCCCGCAACTATGGCGTCACCGGGGCGCCGACCTTCGTCATCGAGGACCGCTACAAGATCGTGGGGGCTCAGCCCTACGACAAGCTCCTGAGCGTCTTCCGGCAGATCGCCAAGGACCTGTAATGGACTCCCGTAGATTTGGTACACCGCAGCTTGATCCCTCGTGTTTCAAATCTACTTGAGGCCCGGGCGAAATTCGCGTGTGCCACCCCCCGGGGGTATCCCGGGAACCCGTTCCGGGTCGATTTTGGTCTGGTTCCGGTCTGGTTTCGGCGCCGGCACCGGACTCACGTAAATTTGGTACACGCCGGTGACGTAAGGGATGTTACAAGTTTACGCGAGGCCCGTTTTCCGCCCACAAAATGCCTGATCATGCCCACTGCGGGGGCGGTTTCATGGGGGGGTACCTCATCAACAGACAGGCCCGACTCGTACCTGACGTACGGGTCGGGCCCTTGCTGTACAGTAGCAATTAGTGCTGGGGAGCGTTCGCGCGGCTCAACTGCCGGCCTTGACTCGCGGGCCAGATCGAAGCAGCCTCTGCTCCACCTTTGCCAGGACTGCAGCCTGCGCTTCATCCAGATTCACGCCGCAGAGGGCTGCCAGGCGCACGGTGACAAAGAGCAGGTCACCAATCTCCGCGGTCACATCCTGCGCCGATGCCCGCTCCTCATCCTCGTGCCCCCAGCGCTTTTGCCAGTAGCGGCGAACCTCTCGGGCAACCTCGCCGGTCTCTTCACAGAGGCGTGCGATGAGGCTGTCGGCCAACTGCGGCCCCGGCTCATCGTGCGGGAACGCCTCGGCCATCAGTCGGGTCGCTTGCGCCTTAAACTGTTCCAGTTCACCCGCCACAGTTCAGACCTCCACTATTTCAAAGCTTGCAACATCTATCTAAAGGAGTACGGTTTCACAGCTTGAATTCCTTCGTGGAAGACGAGAACCAAGCGCCAGGAGGAGAAACAGATGCAGCTGCAGGTCGTCACCATTTCCGTGTCATCACTGGTGAGGTCGAAACGGTTCTATGAAGGACTCCTTGGCTTCCAGCCGGACATTTACTACGAACCGACCCGGTGGCAGTCCTACAAGCTGGAGGGCGCCGGCGGGTTCGGCATCACCGAGACCCCGGACCTCGACCGCCCCCAGACCGCTGACATCATCAACTTCGTCGTCGGCGACGTGGAGGCCCTCTGGCAGCGAGTGAAGGACGAGGCGGACGTGGAGGCGGAGCTGGCCAAGACCCCCTGGGGCGCCTACAAGTTCGTGATTCGGGACCCAGACGGTTTCCGACTCGGGTTCCTCGGACGGCCGGCCGCCTAACAATTCGACGGGCGCCCCCGGTGGCCACCTGGCCATCGAGGGCGCCCTGTTTTACAGCTCCACGCCAAAGACCTGGGCAAGACCGCCCCGGCCTGCCTCGGTCAACTGCACGGCGCGGGTGCCAGGCATTCGCCGCAGCCAGTCACGCTCCAAGAGGCGGCTGGTCAGGGCGGCGCCCAGGCTGCCCGCAATGTGATGCCGCCGTTCGCTCCAGTCCAGGCAGCACGGGGCGAAGGCCCGGCGCTGCCGGCGGAGAAGGGGGAGGTCGATGCCAAAGGCGGCGAAATGCCTGGCACCCGCCTCCGTCGGCTCGAAGCTCCCGTCGGCGACGGTCAGCCAGCCCCCGGAGACCAACTGCTGTGCGAGGGCGACCCCCACCCTGCCAGCCAGATGGTCGTAGCAGGTGCGCGCAAAGTGAATCGCCTTGCCGGCGTCGGCCTCACGGAGCGAGCGCACCGGCCTGGGCGGGGCGAGGACGGCGAGGGTCTCGAGCGCCTGCCCCACCTGGGGCCCGGCCAGGCAGTAGTAGCGATGGCGCCCAGACCGCTCGGCCAGCACCAGACCGCCGTCGGCAAGCTTGGCCAGGTGCGTGCTGGCGGTGGAGAAGGTGACCCGAGCGATGCGGGCGAGCTCGCCGGCGGGCAGAGAGCGGCCATCCAGCAGGGCCAGAAGGATCTGCGAGCGGGTGGGATCGGCAATCAGCGCGGCCGTAGCCGCCAGGTTAATATCTGCATTCATACTTTGATCCTACTCGAAGTTTCGGCGGGCTACAATTGGGTTGATTTCGCCCGAGGAGGCCCGAACCGTGAATGCACATGTCGCTGTAGAGCCCAAGATCCTCTACTTTGGCACCCCCGTGGTGCTCATCAGCACCACGAATGAGAACGGCAGCGCCAACCTGGCCCCCATCTCCTCCGCCTGGGCGCTGGGCTGGCACCTGGCCCTCGGGCTCGGCCGGGCCGGCAAGAGCGTGGAGAACCTGGAGCGCGCGGGGGAGTGCGTGCTCAACCTGCCGTCCTCCGACCTCTGGCCGGCCGTGGAGCGCCTTGCCCCGCTCACCGGGAAGAACCCGGTTCCGGCGCACAAGGCGGCCCAGTTCCGGTTCGAGGAGGACAAGTTCAGTGCCGCTGGCCTCACCCCTGCGCCATCGGCCCTGGTCACCCCGCCCCGGGTGCAGGAGTGCCCGCTGCAGATCGAGGCCCGGCTGGAGTCGATCCAACCGCTGGGCGACGGCGCCTGCCTCGCGGTGGTGAGAGCGGTCAAGGTCCACGCCCACCCGAGCATCGTGCTGGGGCCCAACCACATCGACCCGGCCGCTTGGCACCCGTTGATCTACAACTTCCGGCACTACTTCGGGCTTGGTCCGGAACTCGGCCGGACGTTTCGGGCCGACACACCGCCGGTACCCCAGCGGGTGGTCGGATGAAACGACCGGCCTGAGACAGACGATCCCCCGGTGCGCTGTGCGGCGCCCCGGGGGATCTTTCAGTCAGTTGCGGAACAGTCGTCGTCCGGTGCGGTGCTCGCCGCTGGTTCAAAGGCAAGACAGCCGCGCCGCACGATCTCCATGCGCCGCATCATCTCGTTATCTTCGTGCTCCAGGATGTGGCAGTGCCACACATAGGGGCCGAAGAAGTCCCCGAACCGGGCAATGAACCGGGTCACCTCGCCGGGGTTGGCCCGCACCGTGTCCTTGAACCCACGCTCATAGGGCGCCGGCGGTACCGGCCGCCCGGTGAACACCAGCTCGCCCGTGGTGAGGAACCGCTCCACGTCGTAGGGCCGGCGGTCAAGGATTTGGAAGCGGATCAGGTGCGGGTGGATCGGATGGGTGTCCACTGTGGTGTTGATCAGCCGCCAGATCTCGATCGTGTTCAGCCGGGGAAACTCGGTGGTCGAGTCGCCCCAGGTATAGGGCTGGGGCTTGCCGGTCAGGTTGCGGGTGCCCAGGAGCAGCACCAACCGGCCCATCTCCTCGCGCTCGTTCAGCGTCAGATCCCGGGTCCGGACCGCCTGGTCCGGGTTCAGGTTCTTCAGCTCGACCAGCCGGCGCGGGAGGCGGCTCCGGTCCCGGCTGGACAGGGGCAGCACGACCCGGAACTGCATGACCAGGCTCGTGTTCTGATCGGGCAGATCGCCGCCCGGGAACGGTGCGCGAGCGCTGTTGGTGAGCGTGAACGTCGTGCCGCGGTGCCTGGTGAAGTCGAGGATCACATCCACCCGCTCCGCCGGGGCCAACGTGATCTCATTGACGGTGACCCGGCGCTCCAGCAGTCCGCCGTCGACCCCGATGACGTTGAAGGGCAGGGAGGGGTCAAACTTCAGGGTATAGAACCGGGCGTTCGACCCGTTCAGGAGCCGGAACCGATACCGCCGGGGCTCGACATTCAGGAAGGGCCACACCTTGCCGTTGGCCAGGATCGTGTTCCCGAAGAACTCCGGCACCCACTCCGGCGGATAGAACAGCGACGCATCCTCATTAAAGGTGCGGTCTTGAATGACGATCGGGATCTCAAAGCGCCCTCTGGGCAGCCGTAGCCTCCGCTCGGCTCTGTCGCGCAGCAAATAGAACGCCGCGAGACCCGCATACACGTTCAGCCTGGTGATCCCAATAGCGTGGTCATGGTACCACAGCGTGGTCGCCGGCTGCCGGTTCGGATACCTAAATACATCGGTCACGAACGCCGGGCCGATCTCGGTCTTACCGGGCGTATACCACTGATCCGGATGCCCGTCAAAGGCGGCAGGCGTGTTGCCGTCGTGCAGATGCACCACGTTGCGGACATCCGGCCGGAACTCCTCGGCGCCATGGATGGTGTGATCAACGGTAAACAGATGCGTGGTGGGCAGATCGTTGATCCAGTGAACCTTGATCGGACGGTTCCGCCGGGCTTCAATCGTGGGTCCGGGGTACATCCCGTTGTACCCCCAGATCGTGGTCGGCCTGAAGTCACGGTGCAGTTGCTGCTGGTTCTGCAGCATCCGCACCTCAAAGAACGGCGTACCGTTTTCGATGCGGATCGGTTCCAGGACCCGCGGGATCGGAAGCGGATCCACGAACTTCGGCACGGTGTTCGGGTCCGCAGGATTGACAACGGCCATGGACAGTCTGCCACCCCTTTACACTGATGGGTTAGGCGAGAACAGGCCCATTGCCAGTGTATGCACACGTTAGTCTTTTGCCGAGGATACGCGCCGCCGTAACAGCGGCTCACCAATTGCCGTGACATCCAGTTTGCTCGCGCCGAGGAAGGTGACGAATCGCGCAAACCCGCGGGCCAGAGCCTCCGCAAACGCCTCATCTGTGCCGAGGGCGTCGTCCTCCAGCCAGAAGCCCAGGACCACAAACGTGTTGCTCGTCCGGTCAAGTTTGCTATCAAAGCGTGCAACGAGCCGGTCGCCCCACAGGATCGGCAGCGTGTAGTAGCCGTACTTGCGCAGGTGCGCCGGCTTATAGACCTCCCACACGTAGTCAAAGTCGAACAGGACTTTGGCTCGCCCGCGCGCACTGACGTTGTCGAGCGGTGCCAGGAAGAGCACCTCGTCCGTCGTGGTCGTATCGAGGGGCGTCCACTCCTGCGGCACCCGCCCTGCGCTTAACTCGTGGAGCAGGTGGACATCGCTGCCGAGCGCGTAGTGCACCGCCTTCCAGCCCTTCACCCGCACCTCAACGATCTCGCCCTCCGCCAACATCGCCTTTAGGAGCTTCGCTGTGTCATAGTCCTGACCACGCTGAAACGAAGCACTCGTGCGGGTCGGCCGCGCCAGACCGTTAAAGCTGATCTCCTTTTTGAGCAAGAAGCGCTCAGCCTCGGCCTCGTCGCTTTCGTAAATGAGATGTGCGGGCGCGACCGCCTGAGTGAGTGCGTACACGCGCTCGAAGTTCTCACGATGGTGCGTCATCACCTCACCAGTGCGCCACAGATAGTAGAGAGCCAACGCGCTGTCCTTGCGGCCGCGATAGCTTTGCGTGCGTGTCCGCGTCGCCATCTCGAAGTCCCGATTGGCCACGGTGCCGCGCTCGTGCAGAATCGCCCGCATTTCGACGATGGCGTCGGCATGCTCCTGCGCCATGCTGCGAAGCCGCGGGCCGGTATCGCGCTCCCGACGCATTACCACACGCCAGTGCGGCAGCTCCTCCATCGGTCGGACCGCCAGCCAGCCGCCCCAGTCAAAGAACTTGCGCTGCCGGTAGGTCACATCCTCCCACATGCCAGGCGTGTAGTCGAGCACGCGGCTGTGCAGCTTGATGTCATGGCTGCGGGCGATGATCTGCAGCTGGTCGAGCTGCAAAAACTCCATCTCCCGCATGGCCTGCTCGGTGCCCTCGATGCCCCGCCAGCGGCGCCCGGGCCACAGGCCTTGCTTGCCAAGAATAAAGCGCCTGGCTGTTTCGATGTTGATTGTCAGCATACGGGCGTAGGGGATACCAGCCGGGACGGCGGGTACTCGATCAGCCCGGGGTTTCCGACGCGCTCGCATACCTTCTTGAAGAATAGCCCCTTCCGGACGGTGCGGTACCGCTGGCAGAACAGCACACCTCGGGGGTCTGATGCCTGGCCGGCCTCGACCAGGATGGCATCCGTCTTTTGGCCGTCGATGGTGACGTAGCCGTCCCAGGCGATGGCATACATCGTCACGCCCGGCATTTCCGGGGTAATGCTGGCCTGTGCGCGCGCAACCGCCTCCTGCAGCTCATCCATGACATAGCGCTTCAGAGACAGCTGACCGTCCGCGGACACCGTCATGCTGAAGGGGATCAGCGGACCGGCGCCGTCCTTGATGCTCTCAAAGCCGTGATCGATCGCCTTGAAGAACAGGTCGGCGAACTCCTGCGACGGCTCGAACGCTTTGGTCTGGCCGCTGAGCTTGGGGAACCGCTCAGGGAGCTCGTCGTCCGTCCAGGGCTCACCGCTGGGTTCAGGGGGATGGGGCACGGCGGCGTGAGGAAACTCCGACCGGTCCCTGCCGGTCCGCTCCGCCCACGCGTCAGCCGCGATGTACTGGAAGCCCTCAATCTGCCCGTTGTCGTCGGCATCGGTCATAAGGACCGCCAGCGCCTCCGGGTTGGCCAGGGCAGCCTCATAGAACTTCCGGCCCTTGGAGATCAGCCACCCCCGGAAGTCGAAGAAGCCATCGTCGGAGCACCCACCGCCGATGAGGTAGGCGGCGCCCCACAGGTCCCACGTATAGGCACGCCCATGCAACTCGGAGAAGAGCCGGTCGAACTCCACGATCTCCTGCTCCGGCACCTCAGCGAGCATCTCCTGGAGGATCCTCATGTGCAGCTCAGGATTACAGTCGGCATCATCCCGGGACGTGTCGATCAGTTGCCAGAATTTCGCCGCGTCCATCATCGAGCGCCCCCCTGCGTCGTCTAATAGGGTGAAATGTTCTTGCTGATTTACTATATCACAGAATGGAGATACCCCACATGCAGAACAAGGTACAGCTGACGCATATGAATCGAGCGCTGATCACTCCCGGGGAGCGCCTCCCGGCCCTGAGCTTGCCGTCCACCGACGGGGACCAGGTCAACCTGGGGCAGGTGATGCAGGACAGCCATGTGGTGCTCTTCTTCTACCCCGGCGACCGTGAGGGGCTGCGGTACGCCGAACTCTCAGGCTGCACCGCCGAGGCCTGCTCCTTCCGGAACCTGATCCACACCTTCCGGAGCCTGGGCGCCGCCGTCTTTGGCATCAGCCTCCAGCCCACCGAGCGCCAGCGGGAGTTCGTCGAGCGGGAGCACCTAAACTTCCCGCTGCTGAGCGACGGGGGCGAGGCCCTGTGCCAGGCGCTCGGCATCCCGATCTGGGTCTCCGACCAGGGCGAGCGCTTCGCCATGCGGACCACGATCGTGGTCGAGCGCGGCGGCACTGTCGCCCAGGTGATGGCGCCCAAGGACGTGTCCGGCCACGTGGAGGAAGTGCTGGCCGCGGTCAGGACCCTGCCCACGGTGCTGTTCCAGCACGGGAGCCTTCGGGTCCTGCAGAGCGAGACGGTCTATGTCCAGGCCGCCGGGTCCGAAGGCGCCAGCGTCCTGGTCGCCACGCCCGACGGAAGGCTGCTCGTGGCGCGCGAATACCGCCCGGCCGTGCGCCAGGAGGTGTGGGGCTTGCCAGGCGGTATGTTGTTGCCCGGGGAAACGCCGGAGGAGGGCGCCCGACGGGAGCTCAGGGAGGAGTTTGGGGCGGAGGTGGGGGAGCTTCACTACCTAGGCGCTGTGTATCCTCAGCCGGGCGTCCTCGACCGGCTGGTCCACCTCTTCTTTGCTCGGCTTGAGAGTCTGGGTGAGAGTCAGCCCGAGGCAGATGAGCAGATCCGTCCCACGCCGATTCCGGCGGCAGAGCTCGACCGGCGTTTGCTCGCTGGCGACGCTGCAGATGCTGAACTTCCCTGCGCGATCCTCTTCGCTAAGCTCCGCGGGGTACTCTAAGCCACCCCTTGAAGTCGACGCACGAGGTCGATGAAGTCCACGGAGCTATCCAACGGCTCCGGACCAATTCGCTGAAGCACAGCTACCAGTCGTGAGGCCGGCAGTACAACGAGGTGCTGACCGAGATAACCGTTGCCGTGGACGCCTAGTATGCGTGACGGCACGGTCCGAACAGTGGGAAGCCCACGCTGCCACGTATTGCGGTTCCATTCCTCGAGTCCCGACTCGGTTGGCTCGACGCCTAGCGCTTCAGCCAGAGCGTTCCGGAGGGTACCTCGGCGGAAACGCCTATCCTTTAGAAGCAATATGCGCTCGATGAACCCTTCTTCCACCGGCGGAATAGCGGTTCGCCAGGCATGTATGACGGAGTCATCAATGGTGAACTCGACAGACTCCGGAATGAGCCACCAGAGTAAACCGCAGGTCGGTTCGTGTGGCTGGCTCACCGCCGAGCTTTCGGCGACCCAGTCCTCCGAAACGAACCTGGTTCCTTCCCATATGCCCTGGTTAAACATGATCTGCCCGAACTTAGCGAGGTCCTCTGCACGCAAAGAGAGGCCGGACATAGCGTGCGGGTTTCCTGCCCGGTCGCGGGTCCACGACCACCGGTGGATGCCCAGTGGCAAGAAGAACTCGTTGGCCATGAACGCATCCAGTTGGCATCCCGCAGCACGCTCAACTAGACCCGCAAGCAGATTGGTTGCCCGGTTGTTGTAGAAGAATCGCGACCCGGGGGGACTTCCCAGGTCTGCGTCTAGCGCAAACTGAACGAAGTCAGCGCTGGCGTAGATGGATTCCGTGGTGCGG
This sequence comes from Symbiobacteriaceae bacterium, assembly GCA_050789255.1. GTDB lineage: Bacteria > Bacillota > Sulfobacillia > Symbiobacteriales > Symbiobacteriaceae > JBOZRQ01. Next base: position 146,436 of record JBOZRQ010000057.1, on the reverse strand, counting down.
TCCGCAACCAGTCCGGAGGTGTGATTGAGGAGATGCCGCACCAGAATGTCGCGCTTTGGGCCGCTCCTCCAAGCGGGAAAGAACTCACTCACAGGCACGTCGAGGGACGGGAGCTTGCCAAGGTATAGCAAACGACCGATCGCGAGGTTGACGATGGACTTGGTAACGGACATGGTCTCAATCGGACGGTCGCCGGCGGCCGAGTGCCAGTTGACCAGTACCTCTCCATCACGCCAGACGTACAGCGCGTCGGAACCAGGCTGCTGGACCCGTCGCAGCAGCTCTTCGACGGTTATGGAGTCCATCTAACACACCCTCGGATTTAAGTGAGTGCGAAATAGTACTTCAAGGGTGGGCAGAACTCCTCCCCCGGGAAGTCCCTGGTGCGCTTGGCGGCCCGGGGACACTGGTTGGAACGGGCCCAACTCGATTAGAGAACGGATGGAGGACTTACATGCGACGAATAACCATGCTTCTCGTTGCTGTGGTACATGATACTGAATCGCCCCATCGGCTACCCGGAATGATCTGCAGCTACCGATAGCCTCACACCCTGCGTCCCACGCCTTAGCCGAGCTGCTCGGCAAGCGCGACAATGATGCCCTCGGGGCCGCGGATGTAGCAGAGCCGATACGTGTCCCCATATTGCACCACTTCGCCGATCAGTTCGGCGCCGTGGGCCCGTAGGCGCGCGGCGACGTCGTCGATGTCATCGACGGCGAACATGATGCGGCGGATCCCGAGTGCGTTCACCGGAGCGTTCTCGTGCCCAGTTCTGATCGCTTCCGGCGTGTGGAACTTGTCCAGCTCGATCCGGCCGTGGCCGTCCGGAGTGCGCATCAGCGCGATGGTAGCACGGACGTTCTGAAGGCCGACGAGACGATCTACCGAGGGGCCCTCGACGGTCGTCTCGCCCTCCAGCTCCATACCAAGCTCAACAAAGAACGCCTTCACAGCCCCAAGGTCGTCGACCACGATGAGGACGTTGTCCATCCGTTTAAGCGTCATATCCTGCCCTCCCACCACTGCTGATATCTTCCGGGGATGTACAAGACGTGTACAAGCGTTGTGGAAGACTTGGAGAAGAGATCCGCAAGACTCGTGCACTGGTTGCGCTAGACCTAGAGCTGTGCGGACTTCGGGTTTCTGGTCAGCCCAAAGGAGCCTGACCACGACGTCGGAGACGCGTAAGTTTGGGCGGCGCACCTCTTGCCGCCGGCGTGCCCTTGCGTGACTAGCGTATCCAAAGCTGTGTGAGTCAAGGGTGGGGCGAAGTGGCAGACGAATGGTTGCAGAGCCTGACCGAGGCGCAGCACAGGGGTTGAGGTGTCACTGACAGTGTAACAGTTGGACGACGGCGGATGAATCCTACATGCACGTATGCATGCGATAGATTTGTAGAAGCGATGCAGAAGCGGTGTGGAAGCGTTGATGATGATCTGCTCATGCTTTCATGATGCGTTCATCATGACACCATCGGCACCTCTACGAGACGTGAAGGCGGATGGTCGATGAGAGCCGGGTTCCGGATGCGCTCGGAGGCCTGTTTCGCAGGGAAAAGCGGCCCAACTGTCAAAGTTCTGCTTATACCCGTTCAAAATTGACTCATCACCGAATATCAGGAGGGTCATACGAATGCAGATCAATCTCGCCACCATTCTGGTGGATGATCAGGACCGCGCGCTTCACTTCTACACGACGGTCTTGGGGTTCGTCACAAAGAACGATGTGACAATGGGCACGTTTCGGTGGCTGACCGTCACTTCCCCGGAGGGCGCCCATGGCGTGGAACTGGTGCTGCAGCCGATCGGCTTCCCGCCGGCACAGACCTACCAGAAGGCGATGTTCGAAGCCGGGATGCCGGCGACGGCGTTTACCACCACCGATATCCAAGCGGACTACCAGCGCCTGAAGGAGCTCGGAGTCACATTCCGCAGTGAGCCCCAGTCCATGGGGCCCATCACCTCTGTCCTTTTCGAGGATACCTGCGGCAACCTCATCAACCTCGTCCAGCCGGAGGGTTAACCATGGCAAAGACGGACTTCAAGACGCCCGGTGAGTACATAAGCACGTTCCCGCAGGATGTGCAGGCGATTCTAGAATCGGTAAGGCAGGCGATTCAGTCGGCGGTTCCTGAGGCCGAGGAAGTGATCAGCTATCAGATACCCGCCTTCAAGTATCACGGGTGGGTGCTCTATTACTCTGCGTACAAGAGTCACTACTCACTCTCGTGCCCGCCGCCCTTTACGGTGTTTGACCGATTCCAGGAGGAGCTCTCCCCGTACGAGATCTCAAAGAGCGCCATTAAGTTCCCGCTGGACAAGCCAGTCCCGGTACAACTGATCAGCGATATGGCTGCCTATCGGGCCAAGGAGAACCTGGAGCGAGCGAGTAAGAAAGGGACCAAGAAGTGACCGAAAACGCAGCGGGATCACCTTAACGCCAAGGTGATCCCGCTGTTTTTTTCGATCCTGCTACTTCTGGGGTACCAGGCGGGACGGGGGAAAACCCAGGATGCCAGGGTTGCCGATGCGCTCGCACGCCTTCTTCCAGAGGAACTTACGGACCGTGCGGTAGCGCTGGCAGACCTGTACGCCCCGGGGGTCCGATGCCTGGCCGGCTTCGACCAGAATGGCATCCGTGCGTTGGCCTTCGATCGTGACGTAGCCATCCCAGACGATGGCGTACATCGCTACGTCGGGCATGCCCGCTGTGATGCTGGCCTGAGCCCTCTTCGCGTCCTCCTCCAGATTCCCCGAGAAGTACCGCTTGATAGCCCTTTGGCCGTCACTGGAGACCGTCATGGTAAACGGCACGAGCGGACCGGAACCGTCCTTGATGCTTTCAAACCCATGGTCGAGGGCTGCGATGAACAGGTCCCCGAACTCCTTGGACGGCTGGAATTCATGGGTCGTGCCCTGACCGGATAGCTTGGGGAATCGCGTGGGCAGATCGTCGTCCGTCCACGGTTCACCACTGGGCTCGGCGGGGTGCGGGATGGCGGCGTGAGGAAACTCCGACCGATCCCTCCCGGTCCGCTCCGCCCATGCGTCGGTGGCTACGTACTGGAAGCCCTCGATCTGGCCGTCTGCATCCTCGTCGGTCATGCGCTGCGGCAGCGACTCTGGGTCGGCGAGCGCAGCCTCATAGACCTTCTGGCCCTTGGCGATCAGCCACCCCCGGAAGTCGGTGAAGCCATCATCGGAGCACCCGCCCCCGATCAGGTAGGCGGCGCCCCAGAGATCCCACGTGTACGCACGCACCTGGACCTCCGTGAACAGCCGGTCGAACTCGACGATCTCGCTCTCCGGCAGCTCGGCCAGCTTCTCCCGGAGGATCTCCATCTGCTGCTCAGGATCGCCCTCTGCTTCACGCCGGGATGCATCGATCAGTTGCCAAAATCGTGCTGCGTCCATCATCGTGCGCCTCCCCGCGTCGTCATACAGAGTGAAATGTTCTTGCTGATTTACTATAGCACAGAATGGGGAAGCGCCACATGCAGAACAGGGTACAGCTGACGCCGATGAACCGAGCGCTGATCGCCCCCGGGGAGCGCCCCCTGGCGCTGAGCTTGCCGTCGACGGATGGGAACCTGGTCAACCTGGGGCAGGTGATGCAGGACAGCCATGTGGTGCTCTTCTTCTACACCGGCGACCGTGAGGGGCTGCGGTACCCGGAGCTCTCAGGCTGCACCGCCGAGGCCCGCTCCTTCCGGAACATGATCCAAACCTTCCAGAGCTTGGACACCGTCGTCTTTGGCATCAGACTCCAGCCTACCGAGCGGCAGCGGGAGTTCGTGGAGCGGGAGCACCTGAACTTCCCGCTGCTCAGCGACGCCGACCAGGCGCCCTGCCAGGTGCTCGGCATCCCGATCTGGGTCTCCGACCAGGGCGAGCGCTTTGCCATGCGGACCACGATCGTGGTCGAGCGTGGCGGCAGCGTGGCGCGGGTGTGGGCGCCCAAGGACGTGGCCGGCCATGTCGAGGAGGTGCTGGCTGCGGTTCAGGCGCTGCCTACGGTGCTCTTTCAGCACGAGAGCCTTCGGGTCCTGCAGGGCGAGACAGTCTATGTCCAGGCCGCCGGGTCCGAGGGCGCCAGCGTCCTCGTTGCCATGCCCGACGGCCGGCTCCTCGTGGCGCGCGAATACCGCCCGGCGGTGCGCCAGGAGGTGTGGGGCTTGCCAGGCGGGATGTTGTTGCCAGGGGAGACGCCGGAGGAGGGCGCCCGACGAGAGCTAAGGGAGGAGTTTGGGGCGGAGGTGGGGGAGCTGCACTATTTGGGCGCGATCTATCCGTAGCCGGGCGTCCTCCACCGGCTGGTCCACCTGTTCTTTGCCCGGCTGGAGAGCGTTGGGGAGAGCATACCTGAGGCAGACGAACAGATCCGTCCCACGCCCATTTCGGCGGCAGAGCTCGACCGGCGTTTGCTCGCTGGCGACGCTGCAGATTCTGAACTTCCCTGCGCGATCCTCTTCGCTGAGCTCCGCGGGGTACTCTAAGCCTTTCCTTAAAGTCGACGCACGAGGTCGATGAAGTCCACGGAACTATCCAACGGCTCCGGACCAGTTCGCTGAAGAACCGCTACCAGTCGTGAGGCTGGCAGTACAACGAGGTGCTGACCGAGATAACCGTTGCCGTGGACGCCTATAATGCGTGACGGCACGGTCCGAACAGTGGGAAGCCCACGCTGCCACGTATTACGGTTCCATTCCTCGAGTCCCGACTCGGTTGGCTCGACGCCGAGCGCTACAGTCAGGGAGTTCCGGAGGGTACCCCGGGGGAAACGCTTATCCTTAAGGAGCAATACCCGCTCGATGAACCCTTCTTCCACAGGCGGAATAGCCGTTCGCCATGCATGTATGACGGAGTCATCAATGGTGAACTCGATAGACTTCGGAATGAGCCACCAGAGTAGACCGCAGGTTGGTTCGTGTGGCGGGCTCACGAGCGCCATCAAGTTTCCGCTGGACAAGCCAGTCCCAGTACAGATGATCAGCGAGATGGCTGCCTATCGGGCCAAAGAGAACCTGGAGCGAGCGAGTAAGAAAGGCACAAAGAAGTGACCGAAAAACAGCGAGAGCACCTTATGGCCAAGGTGATCTCGCTGTTGTCTTGATCTTGCTATGTCTGGGGTACCAGGCGGGACGGGGGAAAACCCAGAATGCCAGGGTTGCCGATCCGCTCGCACGCCTTCTTCCGGAGAAACTGGCCATGTCGAGGAGGTGAGGAGGTGCTGGCTAGGGTGATGAGAGTTCGGTCGTAGCACGATAGTCCTCGTAGTACGCCCCTGTGATGTCAGCCGGCGGGGGAACGATGCTTCCGATGACATAATGACGTATATCCGTGCCCATAACCACGTCGAAGCGGACGAACTTGCAGCTCCCGCACTCTCCCGTTTCGGGCGTGAGGTAGACGGAGTCGAGGTTAAGGACATTTCATTGTCGCCCTCAAAGGCCGTTAGTGATCGCCTGGACAACTATCGACCTGGCTCGAATCCTGCTGGCAACGTTACCGGTGCCATGCCAGAACCCAAAGCAGAGGTGGGCACTCCGGGTGCTCCTAGGGAAGCGCCGGCTGAAGCAGCAGGCAATCGCCACAACTCAACGCGAAAACGGTCTCGAACTACGAGGAAAAAGCAGAAGCCCGGTGACAAGGAGGGAGGCAACTCATGAGCCCCCGTCCGCAGCAAGAGGACCTACCACCCGCCGTTCGGTTTGGTTGACTCCCCCAGGTCGGAGCACCCTTCGCTTAGTATTCGCATGTTGATTGAAGACCTCCGTCAGGGGGGGCTGCCTATTGGAGGACGGACTCCCAATCACCAATTCAAGGTCAGACTCGAGCCCTATTCTCACGAGTTTGCATCCCTCATAGCCAGTGCGTTTCCCAGTCGCTTCGGGAACGCCGCTTATTGAACGAGGCTGTGTGCGATTTTGTTGAGACCCTTGTTCACCAGGTTGCACATAGTGTTGAAGTCAATACGAACTCGTGTACGAGATGGCCGTAAGCTGGGGAACAGCGATTGGGTTCTTCCTGCAACCCATACCCCGGTTCGGGTTGTCGGCGATTGCGACATGCCGCTTTCTGCTTTTGTCGGACACATAGAGCAGGGAGGTCGGCCGCTTCCACAGTTCGATACGGATGTTTAGGCTTCGAGCTTACGTCCCCGAGGGCGATACCGTTATTAACAAAATGGCAGGGGAGCTTTGCGGCTTCGATCGTGCTCTTTCCGCACTGGCGCGGTAACAGAGTTCGACCAAGTGCCAAACGAAGGATTCCCAAAAAATTGCCTCTAACTTATAATTAATTACGGGCGAAATGTTCTGTACACGCGTCCGGGTAGATTGACCAGGAATTTAGCCTTACCGTAAGGAGGCAATCCACGTGGTGGACTTTAAGAAGCTTAGAGCAGCGAAGAGTCAGCAGGTAATCACTGATCCTATAGAGATATTCCGCCGCCTACCCAAACCGCCAGGAATCAACGACTTGTACGGGAGTCAACAAGAGGTACTAGAAGCCTGGAAGAAAAATCATAGGACGGATCGGGACGTTGTGATCAAGCTCCACACAGGCGGCGGCAAGACGTTGGTCGCGCTGTTGATAGCCCAGTCCATCATGAATGAAACTCGTGAGCCAGTGGTCTATTTGGCCCCAACCGTTCAATTGGTTCAACAGACGCTTGCCAAAGCGGAGGAATACGGAATTCCGGCAGTGCCTTATGAAAAAGGGACGGGAGACTTCCAAGAATCATTTCTGTCCGGTCAGAGCGTACTGATCTGCGCGTATGAAGCGTTGTTTAGTGGAACGAGTAGATTTGGCGTTCGAGGCGGACATAAAGAGATCGTTTCGGCAGCGGCAATCATCCTTGACGACGCGCACGTGGCGTTTTCACGAGTTCGAGACTCGTTTACGCTTAAAATTGAGAAGGATAAGGACCCAGGTGGCTATGCATACCTGACCAACATGTTCCGAGCCGATTTTCAGGAAATCGGCAAAGGCGGAACCTTCGATGATATTGTTGGTGGAGCTGACTTCGGTGTTGTGGAGGTACCTTATTGGAACTGGAAAGCACGTTCATTCCAGGTCAGCGAGTACCTCCGCCCGAAGGCAACGAAAGACTATGTTTACTCGTGGCCGTTGTTACGGGACGCGTTTGATCACTGCCACGCAATAATCACCCGTAGCGCATTCGTAGTCACGCCGACCTTGCCTTTGGTTGATATGATACCGACCTTCGAGAGCTGCCCTCACCGGATATTCATGTCAGCAACAATCGGAGACGACAGCGAAATCGTACGAACGTTTGACGCTGATCCCAAATCGGTGGCGGAGCCAATCACGTCCAAGTCTCTGGCCGGTGTAAGTGAGCGAATGATCCTGGTCCCGGATTTGATGGAACTTGACAACGTGGACCAAACAGTATCGCTGATAGCAGAGTGGACTGCAAATACCGAAAAACTCGGCACCGTCATTCTGGTTCCTTCCGATGTGGTAGCCAGGAAGTGGACCATCGCTAGCTTTGCCGAAGGGTCAACTCAAGTCAGCGAGTGCGTTGAGCGCCTCTTGGATGGTCGTTCCACTGGTCCTGTCGTTTTCTCTAATCGCTATGATGGAATCGATCTTCCCGGTCAAGCATGTCGACTTCTCATATTAGCGGGACTCCCGCGCGGCATGAGTGAATATGACCAGTATCGTGCCAACACACTGTCGGGAGGAACCGCAATCCATGCCGCTATCGCTCGCCGTGTAGAACAAGGCATGGGGCGAGGCGCTCGGGGGGCCAATGACTTTTGCGTAGTACTGATAACGGATAAGGACCTAGTTGCCTGGATCAGCCGATCCTCCAACCTTAAACTTCTGACATCAAGTACCCGGGCTCAACTCAAAATGGGAATGACCATAAGTAAGGATGTAAAGACCACAAAGGATCTGGCCAAGACAATTCGACTCTGCTTCAAACGAGACAAGGAATGGATGGAGTATCACGCCGACGAATTGGCCGACTTAACTGACCTCCAGGATGATACCGTGGCCGAACTCAGTGCTGCGGCCATCGAGAGAAAAGCCCTCCAACTGATGCGAGATGGTTACTGGGACAAAGCAGTAGCACGCTTGGAGAAGTATACCTCCGAAGCAAAGGGATTAGATGCTGCCACAGTCTCCTGGCTGAGACAAATGGCGGCTAGAGCTGCCGAGTACTGGGGCAATGAGAGCAAAGCCTTGGACCTTCAGCAGGCGGCGTATGCCGCTAACAAGAATCTTCTCAGACCGAAGGTCCTCCGTCCGTATGAAATACTTACCATCCCTGGAAAACAGGCGGCATGCATGGTGGCCCAAGTGGAAGAGTTTTCTCCGCGTCAAGGTTTCCTTGCGTACTTCGATGAGGTTGCCGCTCATTTGGTTCCTGAGGCGTCTCCAACTCAGTTTGAGCAGGCACTAGCGGACTTTGGGGCCATATTGGGCTTCAAAACCGAACGGCCTGACAAGAAGGACAAGATCGGTCCTGATGTCCTATGGTTGCACGAAGAGCTGGCCTTCGTACTGGAGGCGAAGAGTCGCAAGAAGTTCAAAAATGCGTTGACCAAAGATGATGTTGGCCAGCTCTTGGGAGCTCGGGAATGGTTCAGGGAGAACTACCCGGGACACTCGCATGTGGCAGCATCTGTACTGCCAAAGGCCGTGGCGACCAAGGCGGCTTCCACCGGAGACACCAAGGCGTTGACATTTACCTGGCTAAATGATCTTATTGCTGAAACTCGCTCCTTCTTTCAAGAGCTGTGTGATTCGGCTATCCCGAGCGCTGGCCTTCAAATAAGGTGCGAGAAGCTCCTCAAAGAATCAACTTTGAGGCCACAGCGGATAGCTGAACGCTACTTCTCCGACTTCACGCATGAGTGACGTGTCCTCGGGTCGGGATTCGCCCTGAACGCAAAGCCTTCAGTCACCTCCATTGGACCTACAATTGAGACCGGAGTATATGGTAGTTAGCAATCCGTCCGGGAGGGTCAGTGTATGTCTATGAAACGCATTTCCGTTCTCTCTTTGTCTCCAACTGACCTTGAGAACCTGAATAAGGCCGAGTGTCCAAACTGCGGTCATGCCCTGGATATCGTAAGGTTAGATGGATTGCCGGTTAACTGGACGTGTGAATGCTGTCGCACCGAGTTCACCACAGCGAAGTAGCTTATCCCCTACCCGTCGCGGATTTTAGTTGGGCGCGAGGCTACATCGACCACCCCTGGTTCAACCTCACGTTGGCCAAGGACACATCATTTTCGGCCAAAGGAGCTGGCTCATGCCCAGCCATGTCTTGCGGGGGTGCCCCTAACACTGTGAACTGGAAAAGGAAGAGGTTTAGGGGCGAAACGAGAAATTCTGCGGGCACTCAAACATGCACCAGAAAGGCAGGAAGACGTGCATGCCGTTGTCTGGAGGAGCCACAGACAAGTTTGGTAACCGATACGAGGGTTACTGGACTGTATCGTGCATGGTCCAACTGCTTGAGGAGCGAGCCGATAGCATCCGGCTTGAGCCACCCGGTCCAGCGGGACGGGGCATAGAGTTTTGGATAAAGAACGGATTAACCCGTGAACACCACCAAGTGAAGCGGCAGCACAGTGGAAATGGTCACTGGACACTCTCCGATCTCGAAAGGAACGGAGTGCTGGCCAGTTTCGGTTCGCGTTTGTCCAACAAGTTGGCCTACTGCACGTTCGTTTCCTCGCGATCCGCACACGTGCTGCAGGAGCTAGCTGAACGCGTCCGTTCAGCCGCTGACTACGACGAGTTTAGAAGCGTATTCCTGACTTCCAATGACCTTGCACAAGAGTTCGGCAGGCTCACGGCGACATGGCAATGTGCTCCTGACGAGACCTTCGAACGCCTTCAGCGGATTCGGGTGGTCCTGATGGACGAAGAGTCGCTTGTCTCTTCGGTTGAATCTCGGCTGTCTGCACTGTTAAGCGGGGACCCGGCGACGGCTCTAGATGTACTAGCCCAATTCGCCCTGAATAATGTGCATAATGAACTCACAGCTATCGATATCTGGAACCACCTCGATGGTAGGGGCTTCAGCCAGCGGGCCCTAGGGGGAAACCGGAGCGTGCTGGCGGCCGTTGAACAGGCTACTCGAGTGTATCTCAGTCCGCTCCGAGACGCTCTCATCAACGCCGACTATGTTGCCCGGCCGGAATCCCATGAACTCGTCGCCATGCTGACTGAAAACACCGGGTGCAGAGGGGCGCTGATCCTGGGGGGCGCCGGCTGCGGGAAGAGTTCTCTACTTTGGTCCCTTATCAGTGAACTCCAAGGACGTGGCGTTCCGGTGCTTGCCCTCCGCCTTGATCGACTCGAACCCACGCTGCTGCCGGATCAAGTAGGTCAGGCACTTGGGTTACCGGGTTCCCCAGCGACAGTGCTGGGCGCCGTAGCCAAAGACCGAACTTGTGTGCTAGTTATCGATCAGTTGGATGCGGTAAGCCTAGCCTCGGGTCGACATCCCCAGTTCTTTGAGTGCGTAAGCGAGATCATCAAACAGGCTGAGGCTTTTCCTCACGTACGGCTGTTGCTGGCGTGCCGAAAGTGGGACCTGGAGAACGACCACCGTTTTCAGCGATTCACTGATCAGAGCAGCCTGTTCAAACAGGTAGTGTTAGGCGGGTTGTCGCGCGACGCCGTGAAAGAGACTTTGATACGATCGGGGTTTGAACCGGATGGAGTATCAGAAAAGCAATTGGAGCTTCTCAGTCTGCCCCTGCACCTAAGCTTGCTGGTGGAGGCAACTGAAGTTACTGCCAGCCCCAAAGACCTTTCGTTTCTGTCGACTTCGACAGACCTATATGACCGGTTTTGGAACCGCAAGCAGACTGTACTGCGCCAGCGATTAGGGCGAGATGTGCAGTGGACGGGTGTTGTAGACCAGTTATGCGAGTATATGAGTAACCGTCAGTGCCTTTCGGCGCCGGTTTCTCTGCTGGACAAGTACCCGGACGCCGACGTCAAGGCGATGGTGTCAGAGCGCGTCTTAATCCAAGACGGAAGACGGGTGGCATTCTTTCATGAGGGATTCTTCGATTATTGTTTTGCGCGACGTTTCGCCAGCCAACGACACCAACTACTGCCCTTCCTAAGAGCGGGCGGGCAGCACCTGTTCCGAAGGGCACAACTCAGACAGATTCTCCACCATGAGCGTGAAGTGGATTGGTCAATGTATCTCACCAATCTACAAGTACTCCTGCGCAGTGAAGACATCAGGTATCATCTAAAGCAGGTTGTGTTTGGGTTTCTCGCCCTCGTACCCGACCCTGCTCGTGACGAGTGGCGGCTCCTGCGACCTCTCTTAGGGAACCCCCTCTACCGCAACGAGATTCTTCGCCTTTTGACGGTCCCGCGGTGGTTTAGGCTCGCATGTGACGTGGGCCTGGTGCATGGTTGGCTGGCCAGCGGCGACGAGGCTCTGGAAAACGAAGCCCTGTGGCTCCTGCGGGCTGTGCAGCAAGAAGAAGGCGACCTCGTAGCCGAACTGTTAGAACCCTTGGTCGTTGACGACCGATGGGCGGACCGGTTACCGGGGATTATTCAGTGGTCCCGCCTAGACTCCAGCCGCCGCTTCCTGGACTTATTCCTCGGGCTTCTTGATAAAGGAACACTGGACGATGCACGGGGCCCCGTGGCAGTCAACAGCGATTTTTGGAGTCTAATGTACGGGCTACCGAAAGACCACCCTGACTGGGCCTCGGAGGTTATCGGCCATTATCTGCAACGCCGATTAACCCTGACATTAGAGGCTGGCGGACGAGACCCATTCGATCTAGAGACTGGCAAAATACCGTTAACGGCACACGGCGGTTCGATCATAACGGATGCGGCCAGGAGTGCTCCTCAGTCCTTCATTCGGCATGTGCTGCCGTTTGCCATGAAGGTGATCGACCTGACCGCACGGCCATCCGACGACGGGCTATGGTTCGACCAGGTGTGGTCATTTAGAGTTCACGACAGCGGATACGGGATGGATGATTACGTCCTTTCCGGGTTGCAGGTAGCATTTACAAACTTGTCCCTAAAGAACCCAATGCAGTTCGCTGACCTTCTGAGTGAGCTAAGAGACCTCCCCTACGAGACGATACAGTTTCTACTGATTAAGGGGCTAGCAACAAATCCTGCTCATTTTGCCGATCTGGCGGTTGAATATCTTGCCGAGAGGACGCACCGGCTTTCCTCCGGCTACAGCGCCAACCCCTACTGGGCGAGCCGAAAACTAATCCAAGCTGTGACTCCGCTCTGTTCGCTGTCAAATCTCAGGCGTCTAGAAGAGATCATCTTAGGCTATGTCCCCAAACGAGAAAGGGACCGCAAAGGAGCCATCGGGTACGCACAGTACGTGTTACTTGGCGGGCTCGACCCAGCACGGCGCTCTTCACAGGCAACTCAGAGGCTTCAGGAATGGACCCGTAAGTTCGGCGAGGACATAAGGCGTCCAGAACCCCTCGTTATGAAGAAGGTTGGTTCACCTATATCGGAAAGCGCTGCGGCAAAAATGACGGATGCCCAGTGGCTCAAGGCTATGGCAAGGTACTCGTCTGATACCGAGCGCATACGCCGTTCTGGACGCATTGATGGTGGTGCGGGCGAATTGGCCCATGTGCTCGAAAGTGAGACTGCCAAGGCACCAGCACGTTTTGCACGGTTGGCTCAGAACATGCCGGATTCAATCAACCCAGCCTACTTTGAAGCGATACTCCGAGGAGTAGTGAACGCTTCGGAATGTCTAACCGTGGACGACACGACTAACCTCTGCAGGCGTTGCCACCAACTACCCGGTCGACCTACTGGACGTTGGATTCATCGGCCCATTGTTAAACTGGCTAAACTTAACCTACCAACCGAGTCACTTGACATTGTGGTCTGGTACGCTTTGAACGACCCAAATCCTGAAAAGGAATTCTGGCGCGAGGTGGCCTCTCAGGGGATTCCTTTCTACCGAGGCGATATGCTTACTGCCGGGTTGAACAGTGTCCGCGGCGACGCAATCCACTCAGTGGGTAGCCTAATTTATGCCGACCCAAGGCGCGCCCGTTATCTGGCAACAACTGTTGTTTCGGCATCGCAGGACAGAATGCTCGCTGTGAGGTCTTGGGCCGCACATGCTGTAGGCGCTCTTCTCCTGCACGATCGGGACCTAGCTGTGCGGACGTTTTTAAGTATGTGCGAAACAGACGACGAGTTACTAGCCACCCGCTTTGTCGAACACTTTCTCCACTATTCAGTGCCCTCACATTTCTCTCAACTGGAACCCATCTTGCGCCGTATGATATCATCGCGCAAGCCAGCCGTCGCAAAGGTTGGAGCCCGTCAAGCGTGTCTGGCTTCCTTATCCTTGCCGGAGGCAAAGTCACTGGCCGAAACATGCATGGCCGGTTGGGAACCTTTGCGGATCGGAGCAGCTCAAGTGTTTGCTGCCAACGTTGGGCTGGCTTCGCTACGGGACCTATGCGAAGAAAACCTGTTGACACTTGCCAATGACGATAGCGAACAGGTCCGACAGAAAGTAGCTCAATGCTTTTACCGATCAAGGGACTTTGACCCTGGACAGTCGCTGACGTTTGTGGCGGGGTTTGTCGAAACGAGAGCGTTCGCCGAGCAGCCCGATAGCCTCATTCGCGCCTTTGAACAGGCAACTGAACGACTCCCGGAAGTAGCGCTGAAAGTGTGCGAGAGATTTGTCGCAAACGCAGGGGCGGCCACTGGCGACATCCGCACTCGAGAGGCGGCAGGTGCCTACAGTGTGAGTAAACTCGTCCTCCGTCTCTATAATCAGGCTATTAGTGATGCGGACAAGAACCGTTGTCTGGACCTGATTGACGAGATGGCACGATTACGGGCGCTGGGCATTCAGGACGAGCTAAACGTGTTTGACAGGTAAGCGAGTGCCCGCAAACAGCGGTAAGCTCGCTGTTTTGAGCCAATGTTCGACCCGTACATCGCCACCCTAAAGTGTATTGGCCATACTCCGGTAGGTGAGGACACAGATCCTACTGGGGGGAGAGCGGAGGGGGACCTCATGGACTGGCCAGAGTACGCCGAGGTTCACAGGCTGTTAGGGGCGGGGGTTTTTCACGCCACCTCCTCTATGGGGTGGAGAGGAATTGTAGCTACAGGTGCTATCCTCCCGAACGATGGGCAGCTGCAATACACTTTTCCACAGTCGAAGGGGAACTGGGGAGTCAAATTGGGCGGTGTATGCTTGTTTGATCTGCCCCAAGCCACTATGGAGCAGCAGTTGGATACGATCGACCGGTGGGGCCATTGTGCAACCCCCTTTCAGCCGGTCACGATCCTGCTTGAATTAGACAAGACCAAACTGTGTCGATTCATATCGAACCGGACCGCTCGTGAAACAGTGGGACATCGCGAATTTTACATTCCCTATGTCGAGGCATGGAACATAGGGCCCATTCTTCTCTCGGCAGTGATCCGAGTGAATCTGGCGACGTCAGGCCTAGAAAAATGGGGAATTGGGCACGTTCCGTGGTAGTAGTCCAGAACCCGCCCTTTGAAGCGGTAAGAGCGGGCCCTTGCCCGCTCCCCGTGCATGCAACTTTTCCAGCTTGGCGAGCCGGTGCTCATGTTGGGCGGCAAGCAGTTCTTGGACGAGCCTTGCAGCTGTCCAGAACCAACTCGATGCCCTCTCCGAACCCCCGGGCGATCGCCTGAGATTCGCAAGAGCACACAAAAAAAAGAGGACCCAACTGTTTGATTGGTCCTCTCGTATGCACCTAAAGCACGGTAGCTGCTACCAGGAGGCACAACAGCTAAGGAGTCCTGTACAAGTGAAGCAGAGTGGGTTCATTGACCTTGCCCGTCATGTAGCCGATGATCTGGGCAAGATTGTGGTGGGCCATGTAGAGGGTCCGAAACAGGTCGGCGGCCATGGCCTCGAGAGACTGCTGTTCGTTAAGTATGTACGCGGCGGTAAAAGCCAAACCTGCTCGCTTCCGAGCGATTAAGCGGTGATTGCCGTCAATCACAATTGCTGGTGGCCGCAGGAAAGGGTATTCGACTACCAATAGTGGGTCCGGATTCTTGGCAGCCGTGGAGAGGTACCGAGGGTTCAGTTGGTCCTGAGCAACGTTCGGCAGCAAATCCGCTATGGGGCCTCTTTGGGGCTGGATCCCATACTTGGTTACTAGTTGCTTGGCCCGCTGAATATCCCAGGCAACGGCTTAATAGCTGTGTCCCATCAGACCAATCTCGTGGCGGTAGACTTGGCCGTCCTTCGGAACCATAAGGGGCGATTTTTCAGCTGACTTAATCTTCTCGCGGATGTCTGCGATCAGCGTCGGCAGCTTATCATAGGAACGAATACACTCCGGGCGCTGTGGAAAAGTCTCGATCAGGTTGAGGTAGCCCTCTAAGCGATAGTAGGGTTTTGGCATGGCGGTACTCCCTTCGACTCCGGAGGGGAGCGAGTATCGGTGGCCTACCTCCCGCACCGACCGGGCCAAGTCGTCTATATTGCCGATTCCCAAGGTACCGGTGAGCTTAACGGTCAATTGGTACATCCCGGGTTGAGAACGGCCTTTTCAGGCCATCCGGCCCCGGCCTCACCAGGCCAGTGTACGTCACGACCACCGCATGGAAGATGACTATCCAGAATGAACAGGTTAGTTGTCCCACACCCCTCTCTGGTCAGATCTCCTCTGTGCCAGCTTGGTGATGAGGACAACTTCAAAGCCATAGGGGCAGCCATTCTTAAGAGTTTATGTTGACAAGCCGAAGCAACAAAGCGGTCGGGAGATCAAGGAATAGGCGTTGTAGGGGTTAAGGACTTCCTTTCCCTACCGACCTGGGGTCACAGGAGGGAACGTCGACGCCGGCGCTCGCTCATCGACCTCATTACGCAGTGAACGCTGGAGAGATAATTCTAGCTTCCTCGTGTTTCTAGGTTAGGCGAGCGAGCAAACTCACAGTGCTTTTTCTGATGTAAAGTTCGCCAGCACAATTCGGGTTAGCGACTACCTTGCGGGGGATGTGGCACGTATGGTTACTCGAGCGGCAAAGGCCGACCCGCCCCATGGGGATGCCTATGTCTCTCCGCTCCCACGCCGGAGGATTGAAGTAAGACGCGACATGCTCAGCCGACACTAGCTTTCCGAATCACCCTTCGCTCGAAACAGAACCGAACTTTCGGGGTCTCTTCACCGACGTATTGTGAGAGGGTTATGTTGTTTCTCTGCCCACGAGGTTTGGGCTGTATACCCGCAAACCGCTTGGCCTCGATGTAGCAAATCTCTATTTCGTCGTTATCGAGGTCGAAGTACATCCAGTACAGACCAGCAAACCGGTCGCCCAAATTGTTGATGGCATTCATATCAATAGTGGTAGTTCCAGACGGCGTACCGGTGGCCTTAATTTCAATTGCTTTGCCGTTGGAATCCTTAGCATCCGCCTTCCGGTCTTCCCATTTGCCCAATTTGTAAAGATGTCTACAAATATCCTGGGTGAATACTTCGGGAAGGGGCGGGTTGTCGCCAAAACCCAAGCCTCGATGCAGAACCGTCAGTTCCTTGAACTTGAAATAATACTCCACGTATTTCTCCAATGACGCTCCCTCCATCTCTTTGCTTGTTTGAACGGTGAGCAAAACTCGACCTTGGCGCATGCAGCGTTACACGTCTAAACTGTTACGGTTTTTAGGCCGATCCTTTCGGCCTAATGGCACTCAAAACACTGGACTGATTCCGTCATCGTGCAGCGATCCGAACGGCTTGTTCTGCTTCCACCAGAGTTGCGTTCAACCCATATTCTTTCTTTGCTAGGTTCTGTACTTTTCGAGAACGGGCAGCAATAACGTCCCGGTTCGGAAGCCGCTGGGCGTTAGGCAACTGTCTTGCACAGACAACAAGTATACCTAGAGGAGTAAGTGCTGTACCAATGGCTTCGTCCATCTTCAATATCGAAAGCCGGAGCATCTTTATGAGAGCAATCGTTTCTAGTTCATCCGGCAAAGCGAGCGACGCAGTGCCGAAATCAATCGGTTCTCTCGAGGTACTCCACCATGCGTTTAATGAAACCCCATGGCTTGAGGCATGACTTGTCCAGGCGGTAGACACCGCGCCTGCGCGGTGAACCCAGTGATTTCTACGCAGGCGAAGATACTCCATGGTTAGAACCGCCTCGATAGGTATCGGGGCGGCAACCGACAGGTGACTGTAAAAGCGGTGTTCTGGCCTCGGTTCAGCGCTTGGCTGGCGCGTGACGCCATTGCAGGCTTCCACCAAGCATATCGCCTCTTCGTAGTAAGAGAAAGCAACCTCGTACGAAGTCGAAAAGAATGCGGAGAAACTGGCGGAGCGATTCTCCTCCTGGTATCGCCGCAACTTGCGAAGCTTCACATCGATTCGTTGTGCATACGGATTGCCACCGAAGAGGTCTGTAGCTAGACGTTCGTCTAGCGTGGATGAGAATCGGTCAAGCTCCCGTTTAACCTCATGCTCAGCGAACAGAAAAAAACAGAGTTGGTCGTTTAGTTTTGCGAGCTGCTCTATAACCTTACGTCCTACCGGCGTGTGCGCCACCGAAATGCACCCCTACAGCAATGTTCAGCCAGTGATTGAACATATTATTCGCTCAAACCATTTAGACTCCTTCGTATCGGAATTCTCTCGGGGCGTGCCCGACAAGGCGCCCATACCCGAGAAGAGACGATGCCCTCCGCCGTGGGTTACGGCAGCGGGCATCTTTTGTGCGAGTGCCATGGGGAATACCCTACCTATGATTCACGGCCCCGAACTCAGAATTGTACCGGCTCCGAGGAGAACACGCCCAGAAGGGCCAATCCCTCCTGGGCGTCACTGTGCAAGTGTTCGCGCCCCCTACAACCTCGCAGAGCTATGCCGGGGTGGACCAGCGTGCGGGCGCCGGACTGGTGCCCAGCACCTCTGGGGACCACTCCTCACTCACAGTGCACTTCATACCGAGAGTTGATCATCGGAACTTTGAAGTAAAGAGTATCGGTAACTCTTGTGTTCCGCACGGGGTTAGCTACCTACACCGGGTGGTGTTATCTTTGCCTGACAGCTAAGTACATGACCCATGAAAGACTTCCACCAACTTCCGCTTGGTGGAAGTCTTTGATAACCAAGGTTTTTGTGCTGCTCATGTAGTCATCCGCCATGACTCACACCCTGGTCCTGGTAATTTACCGCTGTGCGGCGGCTAAAGCGCGGCGCATTAGAGTTACGACCTCAGGACGCGCCCATTTTTCGAGTCTAAGTCCGAGACCCTGACGGTAAATTTCAGGTGTGTACAGTTTGCCGTCGTCTTCAAACACGATACCCTGGTTCTTCATCATCTGAAGCTCCGACACTCGGATTGCGAAGGTCTCATACGTAAAAGGCATTTTGCGAAGGCCTTCCGGAGCTCGCTGAATGCGGTCCAATACATCCTGTAGAGCCGGAATCTCTTGTTTGATCTGGCTGACCTTTTCTTCTCCACACGGCTTGATAGCGCCTTTCATCGCACCAATCTGCAGCAAGCGGTCAGCCTTACGAGCAGTTGGCGGCGTCGAAATACTGTGCTTGGCAGAGTGGAGCAAAAAGCGCATCAGGTCTCGGGCCTGAAGCCTTCCTTGGAAGTCGGATAGCGCTGACAGAACCCAATTCGCAGAGTATGCCCCCTTGCCCATGTCAGTTCCTAGCTTAAGTCCCCACAATGTCTGCAGTGAGCGCTCCAACTCAGATTGTGTTAGGGACACTGGGTCTACATGGGCATTGTCATGCAGAACTTCGTCCGATATCCCCGCCTCCTGCAACGCCCAGACGACGAGGCGAAGAGCCTCTTCGACGTTCCATCTGAGTTCATAGGCGTCGTGAAGTGCTTCGAATTGCCCGAAATTCTGGCGAATAGATACTTGGGCTAAGTCCTTTCTGATAAACACCACTAAACCGATGCGGCGGTTCGGAATCGTTGATAGTTGGTCGAAGACGCCAAGACATAGCCCGCGAATCGCAGTTTGAGCTTCGGGACTGGAGTGGGCATTTTGTAGCCAATCCTCCAGTCCGTCGACAATGAAAGTGAGATTCAGGTTCCTTCGTTCCAAATACTCCTGCAGTGCTCCTAACGGATCTTCGGCACCAGGGGGAAGCCCAGCCGACTCTGACAACATGCGTAACCAGAAGTTCCGCCAGAAGCCCTCTGCAGCTTCTTTGGCATCGACGGCATCCTCAAGTTTCCGTCCCACGTCTTCGGGGGACAGGCCAGTCCCACTTCCTAAGATGCGATGCGTCTCGGTCCACACTCGGTGAATGACCTCTGGATTCTCTAAGAACCTGGGACGGATAAGGGGAAGAATCGGATGACTTCCTCCCGAACCCGTGGTGAGGAGCTCCGACGCAAAACGATCCCAATCACCGGCGCGAGCTACTTGAAGATAAGTGAAGGTTTTGCCGGACCCCTTCGTGCCCATGACTACGGCTCTAGGAGCTTCGACAGCAAACTTTCGAGCAAGGTTTCGCAACGGCACGGTCCGAAGGAAAGACCCGGTTTCGCTCCTCTCGGCATACTCGAAACGCCTGGTGAAGTTGATCAGCCTGTTTAGCAGCGCACGAGGTTGATCGATACGATATTCCGGGCGTTCAGTCGCTTCTGGAACGAGATCGCCAGCCACGCGTTTTAAGGCGAACTCCAGCTCCGCACCGCTGAGTTTGTAGTCAATGTCGTCTAAATCATTCAAGTGCACCAGTTGTTGTGCGAACGGGATCTCGGTAATGTCCAGGGGCTCCTCCATAAAAAGGCTGTCTGCTGTCGAGCCTGAGGCATCTGCGTCCAGATAGGTTGCTTGAAGGGTGTTGTGGATGTCGTCGATCAGATTACGATCCACTTGCGGAGGAACCATGGTTAGCAGAACAGCGGGAGTGTCGGATGAGGATTTTGGGGGTAGACGTCTATTAAGTTCTTGCAGGACGAACTCCGTGCCACGCACGGCCTGTAGTGAGGTCGAGGACACCACAACTCGCTTCACACGGGGGTCGAATAGCACCGGGGCAGACAGTTCGCTCACTCCAGCTCGGAGGTCAACCAGCACCGCGCTGACTCCCAGGCGTTTGCCCAACTCAAGCAAAACGTCGGTGACTACCCACTTGCGGTCAGGGGCCCGCAACAACTGATTTGGGTCAAATGGTGGATGGATTAGTTGGTGATCTGCTCGGAATGCAGGCAAGAAGAAGTGTTCACTGACTCTTCCGTTGACCGGAACCCTTAACCTCTCTGCACGAACCTTCTCCACCATCAAAGGAAGTGTTTGCTTACGCCAATCGGAAACTCCTTGAACCAAGGCTAGTGCGTCTAAGAAACTGAAGTCCTGAAATCCGCCCTGCTTGCGGGCAAGCCAGGACAGACCTGGAGCTTCAATGTCCGCGTCGACGATGAGAATGGGCTTGGTTTTCGCCCGTTGAGAGAGAACTCGCAACAAGCCGAGAAGAGACAAGGTCCTTCCTACCCCGCCTTTGAACGAGTAGAACGCGACCAGAGGAGGTGCCCCTTCAGGCGTCCCCGGCATTTCCTCAGCTGTTGAACGCATGCTCTTGAATAGTGGACGCCCTGGCTTGGGTAACCGCCTTACCCCTGGAGTAAAGTCAACAATTACACGAAGTGCACGCGTCTCGCCCGGAAGATCATCTAGCAGCAAAAGACGGCTGGCTTCGTCTAAGCGGTTGGGAAAAATGGACTCCAGGTAAGCCCAGACTCGTTCTTCGGAGCCAGGTGAGAACGGTTCGCCGACTTCAATAAGGACTTGGGTCGGAGTAACGTCAACACTTACCCAGTTGTCGGGCCATGCCTGTCGTTCCACTTGCCACCGAAGCGCCATCTCGACATCGTGCCAAGTATAAAAACGCGTAGAGCTCATAGCGAAAGTTCCTCCTCGATCCACTTAGCAATGGTCTCTAGCGTGCCGGCCACCGCTAGTTCACTAGGTTCATTCTGGACTGCAACTCCGTACCGCCAAACCAGGTGCATGGTCCTACTTTCGGCTTGCCGGGTAAACGTTCCCAGAGGCACACAATCGAGGACTAGGGACGGTGGGGCGGGGTAACCGGCCTTGTTTGCCAATCGGGAAATATCATGACCACTGGTCCCCTGAACCATCCATCCGAGATCAGGTATGAGGCTTATCTCCAATGTGGACTCCGCTATCTGATCCATCATGATCAGGAGCTTTAAACCACATTCCACGGCGTACGCCAGGAGCAGGCGATGCGAGGCAGTTGCCCCACCGCCGGCGGTGCGATAAGCGTGTAAGTGCTTACGAAAGGCACCACGCAATTCGTGGCGTGCTACATGCATATCGTCAGAGCCTCCAGTTCAGTCACCTTAACGAAACTGAACTTTCGCTTTGGTCTAGCCACATTCCTGTAGTTTTTGGACTTTAATGATCAAGAGCGCAGGGATGCTCACCGAAATGCACTTTTAATGCTGTTCCTCGGGAAGTTCCCGAACGTCCTCACCGTCACACGGGTTCGACTAGTCGCACCGCAAGTGCAAACCGCCAGTAGTACCTATCTTTCTTTGACTGCCCCAGGGCTCTTTGACGTAGAGGAACAGTACCAGCAAGGCACAGGCATTTAGGTCAGCAGAATCGTTATCTCGAGTATGTGAGGAGCAGGAAATGAATCTGTATTTCGAACTATAGTCGGTCACTCAATATTGACACAATAACCACTCCTGTTATACTGACCTTAAGTGAGAACGTTCCCACTCCGAACCTTACTCCAAAGTGGGAACGTTCCCACTCGGCTCCAACCGAAGGGAGGCTGAGCGTGAAGACAGCCCTGCTGAAGCGCCACTGGCTGGAGATCGTACTGTTGCTCCCACTAGTGGCCTACATTGTCGGCTTTACCTTGATGCCGGTCCTGCAGTCCATCACCTTCGGCTTCACCACCAAGTCCGGGGAGTTCACCCTGGAGCACTACCGGACCCTGTTCGCGAACAGCCAGTTCCAGGCGGCCCTGCGAAACACGGTCCTGATCGTGCTCATCGGACTCACCCTCCAACTAACCACCGGCCTAGGCCTCGCACTAATCCTGCAGCGGACCTTTAAGCTGCGGGCGCTCTTTC
Source organism: Symbiobacteriaceae bacterium (assembly GCA_050789255.1). Taxonomy (GTDB): domain Bacteria; phylum Bacillota; class Sulfobacillia; order Symbiobacteriales; family Symbiobacteriaceae; genus JBOZRQ01. The sequence goes on along the minus strand of JBOZRQ010000057.1, from coordinate 124,327 downwards.
GCTCCCTGCTCCTGGTCCCGATGGGCGTCCCGACGATCGTCTCGGGTGTCACGCTCATGTACATATTCGACTCCAACGGCTACCTCAACGAGCTCCTCTTCCGGCTCGGCATGATCCAGGTCCCCGTCGACTGGGCGGCCGGCGGCCTGCGGACGCTCTTGATGGTCTGCTTCGCCGACCTGTGGAAGGTCGCCCCGGTGGTCGTCCTCCTGATGCTCGCCGGCCTGGAGTCGATCCCCGAGGAGCTCTACGAGGCGGCGGAGGTCGACGGTGCCACCCGGTGGCAGCAGTTCTGGCGGGTCACCCTGCCCCTGCTGCGCCCGGCGATCACCATGACCATCATCATCCGCGGCGTCTCCATCTTCATGATTTTCGAGCTGCCGCTGATCCTGGCCGGGCGGGTCAACCCGGTGCTGACCACCTTCGCCTACAGTGAGTACTTCAACTACCACAACAACCACACATCGGGCGCCGCGGCCACCTTCCTGACCGGCATCATCGTCATCTTCGTGGTTGCCTACCTGTTGCTCGTCGAGCGGGGGAGGGATAGCACCACATGATCGCCACCCGCCGGAACCTCTCGCCCTACCTGGTGCCCGTGCTGATCATCGCCACGCTGCTCTTCGTCACCCCCGTCTACCTGATGTTCAAGGTCTCGCTCAGCTCGCCCGGCGAGGTGCTGACCGCCCATCCGTCCTTCTGGATCAAAGAGTTGACCTGGAAGCACTGGAAGGATGTGCTCAGCTCCGGCAACCTGACGGCGCCGCTCATCAAGAGCCTGTCAGTGGCGACGATGACCACGCTGGCCGCCCTGCTGATCGTGGTGCCCGGGGCCTACGTCATCTCCCGGATGCCCCGGGGCGTCAAGTACGTGGTCGTGCTCGGGCTCTTCTTCAGCCGGATGTTCCCCGACGTCGGCGTGGCGCTGCCGATCGCGGTCACCTTCATCAAATGGAACCTGCTCGATACCCAGTTCGGCCTGATGCTGGCGCACCTGACCAAGGTGCTGCCCTTCATCGCCTGGGTGCTGGTGGGGACCTTCGACACCATCCCCACCGACCTGGAGAAGGCCGCCTGGGTCGATGGCGCCGGGCGCATCGGTTCGCTGATCCGCGTGGTGCTCCCCCTGGCCGCCCCCGGCCTGGCCGTCGCAGCGATGCTGGTCTGGCTGGAGTCCTGGAACGAGTTCACCTTCGCCCTCTACATGACGCTCTCCAAGAACACGCTGCCGCTGCAGACCTACTACTACGTCCAGCGCGGCAACTGGTTCCAGGCCGCCGCCTACTCGGGTCTGCTCACCATCCCCGTGATGATGGTCACCTTCTTCCTCCAGCGCTACCTGCGAACCGGCTATCTGTCCGGGTCGCTCAAGGGGTAACGAATCACACAGCAGAGGAGAGAGAAAGAGCATGCTGGCACCGAAACGTCTCTTGTCGATGGCCCTGAGCGTTCTGCTGGGGGCGTCCCTGATCGCAGGCTGCACGACCAAGTCGTCAGGCTCCGGCGCCGACGCCAAGACCCTGAAGGTTGTGATGGGCCTCGGCGAGTCCGAGTGGAAGGTCCTGAAGGAGGATGTCTTCCCGGCCTTCGAGAAGGCGAACAACGTCAAGATCGAGGCCATGCAGGTCGAGTCAAGCGACACGGTCAAGAAGCTCGAAGCCATGAAGTCCGCCGGCAAGATGGAGATCGACCTGATCGCCCAGGATAACATGGCGCTCGCTCCGCTGGTCGATAAGGGGCTGGTGGAGGACCTCTCCAGCTTCCGCAGCAAGATCCCCAAGACCGTCCTCCCCGGCCTGATCCCGGTCGGCGAGTTCGGCGGCAAGCTCTACTTCATGCCCTACCGGCCGAACGTGGAGATCAACTTCTATAATGAGACGGTCTTCAACAAGCACGGCCTGAAGCCGCCCGCCACGTGGGACGACCTGCTCAACGTCGCCAAGACCCTCAACCAGAAGGAAGGCAGCGCCAAGGTCGGGCTGAAGCTGACCCTGGACGGCGGCACCACGGTGCAGCTCTTCGAGTTCATCCGCCAGGCCGGCGGCGACCCGATGGTCCTCAACGATGCGGGCAGCGTCCGGGCTTACACCTTCCTCAAGGAGCTCTATCCCTACCTCGGGGCCGACTCCAAGAAGGCTGACTGGAACACCACCAACAAGTACCTGGCCACCGACTCCTTCTTCCTGGCTGCCAACTGGCCGTTCGGCGTGAACGTGATCGTCCAGGAGGGCGGCAAGAAGGAGATCAAGGCCTTCGGCGGCTGGAAGGGCCCCGTCAAAGCGAGCAAGGTCCTGGGCGGCGAGGTGCTGGGCATCCCGGCCGGCGCTCCCAACAAGGATCTGGCCATGAAGCTGATCGAGCACCTGATGTCCAAGGAGGTCCAGGAGACGCTGGCGTCGAAGCTCGCCTGGCCGTCCTCCCGCTCCGACGCCTACGGCAAGGTTGCTGACTGGCAGAAGCCCTACTTTGAGGCGATCAACGCCGCCATGGCGACCGCTGAGCCCCGCCCGAACGTCACCTACTGGGCCGACGTTGAGAAGGCGACCAACGATGCCTTCCGCGAGGCGGTCATCGATGGCAAGGATGTAAAGGCCACGCTCGATAAGTACGCGGCGGTCATCGCTGCGGCCAAGAAGAAATAGCCAGGTGGGGCCGCCGGCAGGTCCGGCGGCCCACGCCGATTCAAGCGGGAGGAATTCCAGTGCGCCAACGCAGCTATCTCGGCCTGGTGGGCAACGGTGAAACGGCTGCCCTGATCAGCCCGAACCTTGATATTGCCTGGCTTTGCATCCCGCGCTTCGACCTGGTCCCGGTCTTTGCACAGGCGTTGGACCCCCGGCGGGGCGGCGCCCTGCGGATCCGGCTGCTGCGCCAGGACGGGAGCGAGGTGCCCCTCACCCCGGTGCACCAGCGGTACCTCGGTGACACGGCGATCCTGGAGACGGTGGCCGAGGGCGCCGGGACGACGGTACGGGCCGTCGACTTCATGCCCTGGGGCGGGCATGGGCTCGTCCGGGAGGTGACCGTCACCGGCGTCGGGGTGCATCTGAAGGTGGAGGTCGACCCGATTCGGTCCGTGGCCTTTCCGCTGACGGTTGCCGGTGGCGAGGTCCGCACGGCCGCCGGCGTTTCGCGGGTGGATGTACAGACCGAGGGCGCCGTCACCCGGATCAATCTTGGATATGGGATCGATGGCGCCGCTGCGGATGCTGCGGTTGCTGCCATGGCTGCGGCTCGAGCCGCCGACACGGAGCGCTTCTGGACCGAGTGGCTGGCAGCGGCCCGCCTGCCGCAGGCCGGACTGCCGGACGGTTGGCTGGAGAGCTACCGCCGCAGCCTCCTTATAATGAAGCTGAACAGCTACGACCCGACCGGGGCGCTGCTGGCAGCGCCGACCGCCTCCTTCCCGGCGGTGCCGGGGGGCGGCGACAACTGGGACTACCGCTTCACATGGCTGCGGGATGGCTACTACACCGCCATGACCTTCGATGCCGCCGGACTTCATACCGAGGCGGCCCGTTTCTACGACCTGGTCTTCTCGCTCCAGGGCGCCGACGGGCACTGGCGCCAGCCGCTCTACACGGTCGATGGCCAGGACCCCACCGAGTTCATCGCCCCGGACCTGCAAGGCCCGGGGGGCGAGGTGCCGGTCCGCTTCGGCAACGCTGCCTCGGCCCAGCTTCAGCTGGACAACGAGGGGAATATCATCCATGGCCTCTGGTACCACTACCAGTGCAGCGGCGACCGCAGCTTCCTGGCAAAGCACTGGGATGGCGTCCGCCGGGCCTGCGACTGGATCGCGGCTAACTGGCGCCAGCCCGAGAGCGGCATCTGGGAGCTGCGGGAGTACAAGGCCCACTGGGTCCACGGCAAGGCGATGTGTTACGCGGCGCTGGACTCGGGCGCCCGCATCGCCACTGAGCTCGGTTACGCTGACGAGGCCGTCGCCTGGCAGGAGGCCGCCGACGCCGTCAAGGCCGAGGTGATCGAGAAAGGCTGGAACCCGGAGCGGCAAGCCTACCTGCGCCACTACGGGGAGGGCGCCCCGGCGCCCTGCGTCGACATCTCGGTGCTGGCGCTGGTCTTCTACGGGCTGCTGCCGCCGGATCATCCCCGCATCTTGTCGACCGTCGCATTGATGGAGAAGCACCAGAGCGAGGGCGGCCTGGCCCTGCTGGGCGGCTTCTGCCGGTACGACTACGCTGCCGTGCCGTTCTATCTGCCGACCCTGTGGCTCGCCCGCTACTACTTGATGGCCGGGCGGACGGCCGATTGTGACCGCTTGATCCAGACTTGCCTCGACTGCGCCACCGACCTCGGCCTGATGGCCGAGCACTTCGACGGCGAGACCCGGACCCAGTGGGGCAACTTTCCGCAGGTCTTCAGCCACGAGGAGATGGCCCGGCTCCTGCTGGAGCGGGCCCGAGGGGAGGTGGGTCCATGCAGCCGACCATCCGCGACGTAGCCAAGCGGGCCCAGACCTCTGTCTCGACCGTCTCCCGGGTGCTCACCAAGAGCGGCCCGGTGGCCGAGCAGACCCTGCGCCGGATCATGGAGGCGATCGACGAGCTGGGCTACCGCCCCAACGCCCTCGCTCGGGGGCTGGTGCAGAAGCGCACCGGCACCATCGGGGTGGTGCTGCCCGACGTGGCCAACCCCTTCTACGCCGAGGTCCTGCGGGGCATGGGCGACGTGGCGGCAGCGCAGGGCTTCCACCTGCTCCTGGTCAACGCCGACCTCAGCTTCCGCAAGGAGGAGGAGGGGCTGGCGATCCTCGCTGAGAAGCAGGTGGACGGCGTCATCTACACCAGCGGCGAAGTGACCCCGGCGCACCGGGAGCTCTTTGCGGCATTGCGGCGCCCCGTGGCACTGGCCGCCACCTACGACCCCGAGGGCGCCTACCCAGCGGTGCTGGTCGACAGCCAGCGGGGCGCCGCCCTTGCGGTGGAGCACCTGGCTGACCTCGGGCACTCCCGCATCGCCGTCATCCACGGCCCGCTGCGGGACCCGGTCGCCGGCGGACCCCGACTGGCTGGCTACCAGCAGGGGGCGGCGGCCCGGGGGCTGGTGTTGGCGCCCGAGCTGATCGCCGAGGGCGACTTCCATCTGGAGTCGGGCTACGCTGCCATGTCCCGCATGCTGGACCGATCGGACCGGCCCACGGCCGTGGTCGCTGCCAGCGACCTGATGGCCATCGGAGCGGTCAACGCCATCCTCGACCGGGGTCTGCGGGTGCAGGAGGATATCTCGGTGGTCGGCTTCGACAACATCTGGTTTGCGTCGGCCGTCCGGCCCGGACTCACGACGGTGGCCCAGCCCATGTATGACATCGGGGCGAAGTCGGTGGAGATCCTCGCCGCTGCGATGGATGAATCTGGCCCCGTGGCGCCCGTGACCTACTGGATCGAGCCGCACCTTGTGGTGCGGGGCTCGACGGGGCAGGCGAAGGCATAGCGAAACTGACGAATGGCGATGCACGTGGTGCACCGCCATTTCTTTCTGTCAGCGTCCACGAGTATCTGGTCAAGGTGGCGTGCGTCGCGGTCAGACGATCACGCGGTAATGAAGATGAACAATGCCGCATTGGAAGCGGCGCTCACCGAGCAGCTCGAGCCGCATGCGGAGGTTGTCCGGCAATGCTCGCTTACCTCCACCCAAGACGATCGGATTAACAAGCAGATGACACTCATCGATCAGTCCCGCGCGCATCGCCTGCCCAGCAAGCTCGGGGCCGCCAATCGTAATGTCGGCTTCGGAAGACGCTTTCAGCCTCCGAATCGCATCAGGATCGAATTCGCGCTCGAGCCTGGTCCTGGCGCTTGAAACCGCCTGAAGCGTCCGGGAATACACGATCTTCTCAGCACCTCGCCAAATATGCGCGAATTCCCGCATTGCCTCCGGTTGATCGCCTATTTTGGCGCTCGCCGTCTCCCAGTACACCATCGACTCGTACATTCGACGCCCGTATAGGTAGGTGCCAATCGGCCGCTGGAAGTCAGTCCAGAACGCAAACACCTCGTCATCGGAGACCGACCACTCGATACTCCCGCGCTCGTCCTCCATGTAACCGTCCAAGGATAGGTTAATCGGGTAGATCAGTCTAGCCATTTCGATAGCGCCCCTCCGATTTTCAGGTCCCAACGCAACCAAGGCCTGCGCCATCTGAGGTTGGACAAATTTTATGATAACACATAGTAGAAATAGTCACGTGGGTGCCATTCTGTCCTCACTTCGACGTCATTGCGTTATCACGCCGGATTCAGGTCGTCTCCCTTTCATCTCCCGTCAACCTCCGGTTAAACCTCCCGTCACCTCCCGTCAACCTTGCGCCAGTCGCACGTCATCCTCCAATCGCCCTGCGTTTCCTAAGTTCCATTAAGCGTAAAGCAAATTGGCCTCCGGCCGCATACCGACGTGACTCCGACGGGAGCCACAGTGACTCCGACCGGGGGACGACGCGATTTCCACCAGCATCCGACGCTACTCCAGCGGGACTACAATGTGGTACCGACAGGGTGATGACGCAATCTTGCAGGGGGATGGCGTGAGTCCCACGGGGCGCCGCCCTTGAGGGAGCGGCGCCCGATGTCGTCTATCCAACCTTGTAGTGGTCCTTGTACCGGGCGCGCAGCACCTTCTTGCCGAACTTGCCGGTGGCGGTCTTGGAAATCTCGTGGACGAAGACGGCATCGTCCGGGACTCAGTAGGAGGGAACTTGGTCTTCAGGAACTCCAGGATCGTTCCTTTCTAAGCCTGCCCTTGGCCTCCTGCCGGGGCACCACGGAGGGGAGCGGTCGCTCATCCCCCACGGTGTGCGGGAAGGCGATCACCGCCGCCTCGGCGACCCCTTCAACGGCCATGACGGCGTTCTCAAGGTCCACGGAGGAGATCCACTCGCCGCCAGACTTGATCACATCCTTGGTCCGGTCGACCGGCCCTCCCGGTCGATCGACCCACACGACCAACTCAAGTACTCGAGAACGTGCAAGTGCCTCCCCTTCTATCGCGGCTTCCTTGACTGCAACTCACTCACCCATCTCCGCCGCTTCTTTACCGGACCTACGTTTTCCAACCTACCGGGAGACATTTGCCCCTGTTCAAGCAGCGTCGGTCTCAGCAATCGAGACTCGCCGCCCTGGGATGTCGGAATGACGTGCTTGCGAGCCGTCTTCCGGGACTTCCGAGTCAACTGATCGACGGGGATACTGCCTTTGGTGCCCGGTTCCGGCGTGGCAGACTTAGTGATGAAACCCCTGATCAGTCGCCGACTTCTGTTAGATACGCCCTGCTCCATGACAGTTGTGAGTAAGCCGCGTCCATATTCAGCGCTCAGGCCACACGACACAGCGGACAAAACTGCTCTCACGGTCTGATCTCGTTCGGTGGTCGTAGTTAGCGGCAGCAGCTCTGCTAAGGTGTGAAGTGCCTCCAGCGCAGTGTAGGGCTCGCTATTGATTTTCAACACTAGTGCCTGGATGATCTCGCGCCTAAGTTTCTCAACTCGGTAGCACACTTGATACAGAAAAGGGCGGCTCTTTGGATTCGAGATGATCTGTTGAAGTAACCCTTTCACGGTAAATGAATTCCTATCGGATCGCTCGATCACCCAATTCACGAGAGTCGTGCTTTCGGGAGAATCTAGCGGATAGCGTTGGGATGCACCTATCACAAACGTAGAGGGATCTAATTTCGTTCCCATCATGTCTATGGCTTGTAGAGCGTCCGCCAACGCCGCTCGAGCCACGAAAAAGTCAACTATTGCGGATTCGTGCGTGGCGATGACCTGAACTGGTAGTTTTGAGATCAACCGACAGAGCCGTTGGTTAAAGATCCTGTTATGGCGCACTAATGCGAAAGAAAGCAGGACAGGCAACTCCTGCCGAATTGCACCGACAGTGTGGGATGCACTCTCAACCATGATCTCAAGGGCCTCAAACCCGGATATTAGACTAGAGTCATTGGAATCAGCTAACACGTCACTTCTGATTCGCATCAACCACTGGGCTTGCAGGGACACCGAAGCTATCCTGCGAATGACTTGCGACAAGTGAACCAAGACTTGAGGCTGGCCCGTAAGGACTTCCGAGTTAAAGCAGATTTCCGCACAACGGTCTACAACTACCGGCAACAAATCAGCCGGAATCCGATAAGGGCCGGAGACTAAGCAGTTCACAATCGCATCTAACCATGTAGAGTCCGACCAAGACTCACGCATTCTGGACAGCACGACGTTAAGGTACTCACGGGCACTTTCTTCGTTACCCGGGCCGCAAGCAACAACCTTAAGAATCGCACTGATTTGGAGGAACTCGACGGGGGACTGACAGTCGACTAGCCGCCGCACGAAATGAGGTTGCAGTCTGGACAGCGCGTCACGGGGCAAGAACTGTCCCCACTGATGAACGAACTCTCGTACACTCTCCAGGTCCGAAGCGTTCTCAAGAACCCCTGTGAATGCCGACGAGGAAGGGGTGGCCCGGGGGCCGTGGGTACGTAATACCCTGTCTAGGAAGCCAATCTGGTCTTCAGGAGTGGCGTGCGCGCGCATCACGGCCTCGGCGGCGCCCGGAAGAGCCTCCGAGGAGATTAGGCGTAGCCATGATTCCGCCATCACCAAGAGCCAGTCGACTGGTAGAGCATCGCGGTTATCAAATAGGGGCTGAACTGCTTCAAATAGTTTGCCACCATGCTCCTTGGCGAGATGAGTGCCGAACAAGCCCAGCCAAGTACGCAGACTGCTGACGATACCCTCACTTTTACCCGCGCCCAGCGCCCGAGACACGGTGCTAACTATTATCGACAACATGGTGGTCGATGCTGGCGGTAGCGTGCCGCGAAGTTTCTCAAGATGGTGGCGCAGGACTACGTCACTGTCGATAGTTTGCACCCAGGTGTATATGACCGAGATCATTCTTCGCCGACTTTCCAAGTCCAAAGCCAGTACGTTGAGTTCGGCCAGTATGTCATCAGACAATAGTATGGGCACCTTGGCCTCGGGGTTTTGTTCAACATCGTCCAATAACATTCTCCGGTATTGCTCAGCCTGCGGCACCACCATGTCCCGGAGAAGGGACATGGTGTTCGCAACCGTAACAGGCTCCCAAAAATCCGAATGGCTCTTTAGCAGAGCAAAGTTATTCGAAACTAGCTTCACCAACGACGCACGGATGTCGAGCGGGACTGAAGTTCCCAGCCGAACGGCTACTAGCAGGAGGTTTCCACGGGACATGGCATCACTGGTAGTTCGGAACCAGGTGATTATCCAGCGAATGAAGCGACGGCGCCTGCTCTCATTATCATGGATATATGCAAGAATAGTGTCCGAGTTTCCCCTTCGGGCCTGACCCAACACCCATGCGCGTAGTGCCTCGGCCTCAACTTCGCCTGCAAGAAAGAGACTGCTTCCGGGTTCTGCTGGAGTGCGCACTTGGATGAACTCAAGTAGGTCCCGGTATTCGGCCAGGGGCAGTTCCCAGTCAGGCTCCTCATATTGATCAATCTTCTTTGTGCCAAAGAAGACACTACATACTTGGACCTCAACTGGTCCAAGATGCTCAATTGCGCCATCCCCAATGAGGCAAAGCCAGGCAGGGAGGCCAGGATAGTCATCGAACAACTTAGCGACCGCAGGATACTCAGAGTACATTATCGTCCTGCGCACAAGTCCTACCCAGTCGACTTGCTCCCAACTAGCGTCACCGATGTTTAACTGGCACTGAACCAGGAAGTCATTCAATATCCGCTTTACCTTGCGAGGGGTGTCAATCCCCCGGTGGACAAGAAGTTCTGGTACTTTGGCCGTCACAGCGGCCTTTGCGAAGGCTTCAAGTTGACCAACGATAACAGGTGGAAGTTCTGAGGTTATGTTCTGTCGGTGCCCCTGGACGATATTCTCTTTTGAGAGCAACTTCTCAGCGTATGCTACTAGCCGATGGTGGGAGTGCTCTGGCATGCGTACTACTGTCTCGAAAACCTTGTTCACAACATCGGCATCCGCATGCACTGACTTCTTCAAAGCTGAATCAATCCGTAAATAATCTCCGGCCACTAGAAACACGCAATTCCTGTGATTCATGAACGTCTTTATGGTCTCTAGGGTTTCTAAAACCTGTTCAGAGCTGCACCTATCAACCTCGTCGACTACAACCAGAAGTCTCTCACCTTTCCCCCTCTTGCCAAGCAGGGAGATAGCGCCTTTAAACAGTTCCTCATATTGTTCCGAATGGGTTAACTCCAAATGCCCATCGTGTCGTGAGTATACAGCGGTCATTTCCGAAACCAGAAAGGTAAGAAGAAATACGAGGAGATTGGGTGGCTGCATCAGTCCGGCAACAGCATCCCCCCAAGCCTTCCATCCTTCCTTGCTGAACAGGACATGGTACTTAATATACACAGACAAGCCAGCGAACAGGGCCGTAATCAGTAGGGCGAATAGTGCCATGGTGCCCGCCCGAATCAGCCCCAGCAGCCCCGAGAATGCCCCGCGTGCACCATAGGGCCGAACTCCACTTACAGACTCGTACATGCGTCCTTTTAGGGATTCCTTGGACCGAGGACGAAGTTTGGCTACTACTTCAAGAATGAGCTTTCTACGAAGGGACTCCCGGCCGTGCTTCCACGCATTCACCCGTACCACTTCGAAACGTTTGGATGACTCCGCCCTCAACTCGAGTGCGTCAAGGATAGTGCTCTTGCCGGCCCCCCAAGGTGCCAGGAAGAGTATGTTGTGCGGAGTTTCGACGTTCTGCACTGAACGCCATAGTTCGTCCACATATACAGGCGCGCCAAATTCCAGCGTGTCTCCTGGGTCATCACTAAAGTAGGGTAGGAACTTTTTCGACTCCAACCACTGGTTTTCCTCACGGACTGAAGGACCGGCCGAGTTGTCTCGGGGTGCGTTGTGCGAAGGTGTCCCGATGTTCAAGTTGTCCCCCCTCGAAATTGCCTGGTTCGTATACTGTATTCTAAGAATTTTACCAATCTAACGCAATAGCCATCTAGTTGGTGATGCTAACGTCGATAGTTCTTAGCAGAATCGAGTGAGCGCTTGAAGCAGCGCAAGCCACCAGAGTCTTTCACAAGGGCAACAAGGTTTTCGGGGAGGCCTATCTCGGCTTGTGTCAAGTTGGAGGGGGTGGCCCAGCCGCTTCGGGGGGGACTCAAGAGGTATCGGGTAAGCCTGGAGCAGTAAGTGTTCTCTTCGTCCACACGCGCGTGGTTACGCCGGTCAAGTTAGGGTGATAGCATCTTTGCTCGCTCATTGCTGTCTTGATAACTGGTCAGGTATGGCTGTTTAGAATGAACGCGCCTGAGGGGAGTAGTTCGGCCATCAGCTTTCGAAGGGACGGACGCGGATACGTGACTGTCGACACCGCCAAACTTGTCTTTCGAGGCGAAAGTAGGGCGCCGGCCCTGAGGGAGCGGCGCCCTACGTCGTCTATTCAACCTTGTAATGGTCCTTGTACCGGGCGCGTAGCACCTTCTTGTCGAACTTGCCGGTGCCGGTCTTGGGGATCTCGTCGACGAAGACGGCATCGTCGGGCACCCAGTAGGAGGGGAACTTGGTCTTCAGGAACTCCAGGATCGCCTCCGTACTAAGCCTGCCCTTGGCCTCCTTCCGGGGCACCACGCAGGTGAGCGGGCGCTCATCCCAAACGTTGTGTGGGCAGGCACCGCAGCCTCGGCGACTCCGTCAACCGCCATGACAGTGTTCTCCAGGTCCACCAAGGAGATCCACTTGCCGCCCGACTTGATCACATCCTTGGCCCGGTCGACCAGCTTCAGGCAGCCCTCCGGGTCGATCACGCCGATGTCCCCGTGCGGTACCATCCATCCACGAAGGTCTCCAGGCTGCGCTCGTCGTTATGGTGCTCCAGGCGGTCCACGGACCGCGCAGGCGGACCTCCCCGAAGGTTTTGCCATCCCAGGGGACATCGCTCCCGCTGGCGTCGAGGACTTTCATCTCAAGGCCAGACACCATCAGTCCCTGCGTGTCCCGGATATCCTTCTGCCCTTCGGCCGTCAGCTTGGACTCAAGATCGCTCTTCAACGTACAGAATTGGTTGACCGATGCGGCCTCGGTCATGCCGTAAGCGTGCACGATCGGCAGGCCCACGTTGTGGCGGTAGACCTCTGCCAGCACGAGGCACGGCGGAGCCGCAGCACAGGATGCGTTTGAGGTGCGAAAGATCGTAGCTGCCCTTCTCCAGCACCTGGAGGAGGCCCAGCCACACGGTCGGCACGCCGGCCGTGACCGTGACCTTCTCATCCTGCAACAGCTGAGCCAGGTCCGCCGGGGTGGGGCGGGGGCCGGGCATCACCTGTTTGGCGCCCATCCACAGGCCCGCGAAGGGGAGCCCCCAGGCGTTGATATGGAACATGGGCACCACTGGCATCAGGTCGTCCAACTCGGAGATGGCGGCGGTGTCGGCCATGCAGACCATCATGGTGTCCAGGTAGATCGCACGGTGCGCATAGACGACACCCTTCGGATTGCCCGTGGTCGCGCTGTAGTAGCACAGACCTGCGGGCTCCCACTCGTCGATCGCCGGGCCAGTCATAGCTGGTGGGCTGTGCCTCCAGGAGCCGCTCATCGTCCAAGGTGTCAGGCGCATCGACAGGGAGGTCGGCCATGACCACGATGTGCTCGACGCTCTTGAGCCGGCTGCGCACGGCCATACTGGCGGGCAGCAGGTCCGCATCGACCAACAGCACCTTGTCTGCCGCGTGGTTGAGAACGAACAGAATGTGCTCGGCCGGTAGGCGGTTGTTGACGGTGTGCAGGACGGCGCCCATGCAGAGAACGGCAAAGTAGGCCTCCAGATGGCGGTGCTGGTTCAAGGCGAAGGTGGCGACCTTGTAGCCCCGCCCCGACGCCTAGCCCTTTCAGGTGCGCGCATAGTACTGGGCACAGGTGTGGCGCACAACGCCCGAGGCCGTGCAACTGACGATCTCCTTGTTGGGAAAAAGCAGCCTGGCACGCTCCAAGATGGTGTGCAGAGTCAGGGGATACCTCATCGCCATACGGACCCCCCATCAAATGTGCGGAATTCGACGTTCTGCAAAGCCCGGTGACCTTGCTGGCTTATCAATTCGGTTTCTGCTAAAAATCCGTTTGCACAGCTTTGATATAGGCCGCCGGGTTGAGCATGGGGACACCCTTGGCGTTGGGCGTGGCCGTCTGCTCCAGCGCCCGGTAGAGATCATCAAAATCGGCGCCCGGGCTCACCTGCTGGCCCAGGGCCAGCAGGCCCGCCACATAGGGAATGGCCCAGCTAACGCCGCTGTCGCCCCAGTAGACGTAGGCGTCCGGACCGGCTACCGAGGCGGTCGTGCGGTAGCTGGCCGGCACGCCCAGCACCTTTTCCGGGATCGTCGGGCCGCGGCCGTTGTTCAACCAGGCGGCCCACTCATAGGTTTCGGGGTCGTTCCGGTCCCGTCCCGGCAGCACCCCGGCACAGGTGTAATTGACCTCAGCCCGCTGTCCGGAGTCGACGACCTCCGTCCCTTGCTCCCGAGCCTTCGCCACCAGGGCGAGCCAGGCACTCTTGGTCTCGGGGTCCCTGTTGCTCGGACCCCACGACACGGAGACGACGCGGATCTTCTGCTCCCGGGGCAGGGTGGCGTTCAACGCGAGGAGCTGTTCCAGGGCGACCACGTAGTTCTTGAAGCCGGCCCTGTCGTTGGGCACGGCGAAGTAGTACAGCAAGGCTTCAGGGGCGACGCCCACGGTGGCGCCCGCCAGGATGCTGGCCGCCGCCATGCCATGGAAGTGCGGTGTGCGGTCGTCCTGTTTCTCCGGGGAGACTTCGATGTACTTGATGCGCCCTGCCAGCTCCCGGTGCTCCGGCAGGATATGCTTGTCGATGACAGCCACGTTGATTCCTTTGCCGGTAATCCCTTGCCGATGCAGCTCCCTGAGCCCCAGGCCGGGATCCTTGGCCGCCTCCAGCACCTCATCCGGCTGGAACCAGGCGGGCAGGTGGCTCTGATCGGGCCACTGCGTGTTGCTGTCGAAGTTAAGCCGTGCCAGCTCTGGCGGGCTTAACTGGGTGAAGTCTGCGTTCCGGGCGTCACGCCCGAGGATACCGTCGTCTTCGTGCGCCAGGATCCAATCCATCGTGACGGTCTTGGGCACCCTTCCCCAGACGAGAGCGGCCGACACCAGGCCACCCGACAGGATCACTGCAGCGGCGACGAACCCTGCGATCCATTTGATGCGCTTCCTCTTCATGATGACTGCCTCCTGATTTCCACGACGTGTGCTGCTGCGGCTGCCGGCAGGAACCCCGGAGACGAACCCCGAAAGGTGGGGAAAACCGTGGGGTTTCCGCTTGGTTTCATCATACGGAAACCAGTTCAAAGTCCCGTCCGGGAATGATCAAGATCTGCTCAAGAATGCACACCCACCCTGACTCGTTGCAGCAAACGAAGGAGTGCAGATCGACGGATGGCGCGAGTACTGATTGTCGACGATGAGCGAGAGATCGCGGAACTGCTCCGTGACTTTCTGGCAGCCGACGGGTTTGAGGTGGAGTTGGCCTTTGACGGCGAGGCAGGCCTTCAAAAGATGGCGGGGCCGGAATTTGACTGCATCCTGCTCGATGTGATGATGCCGGGTAGGTCGGGGTATGAACTGTGCCGACTCATCCGGGAGCGGTCACTGGTTCCGATCCTCTTCCTGAGCGCCCACGACCAGGAGACCAACAAGATCCGGGGCCTTGGGCTGGGGGCAGATGATTACATCAGCAAGCGCGTCTCAGCCGCCGAGGTGGTCAGCCGCGTCAAGGCCATGGTGCGGCGATATCGTACATACGCCACGAAATCTGAAGCAGCTTCCACCGCCAAGCGCGACTTCGGTCACTTCGCCATTGACACGACGGCTCGGGTGGTTACGGTGCAGGGCGAACCGGTGCACCTGACGACCACCGAGTACGACCTGCTGCTCTGCCTGGCCGACCACACCGGACAGGCCCTCTCCAGGGAGCAGCTCTTTGATCGCGTCTGGGGCGACTTTGGTGACCTGCATACGGTGACGGTGCATGTGGCCAACCTGCGGGAGAAGATCGAGCCGGATCCGGTCGACCCGACCTTCATCAAAACCGTGCGGGGCGTGGGCTATCGGTTCGAGGGGGGCAGGGGGCGATGAAGCGGCGAATTCCCGTCTTTCTCGCCATCCTGCTGGCGCTGGCCCTCACGGCTGCCCTATCGGCGTTGAGCTACAACGTGCTGCAGTCTTTCGGGTATGCGCAGTGGCAAGATCAGGCCACGGAGGCGAGTCGTGCCCGGGACCGGGCCAGGCAGATGGTAGGGCGGGGCGACGCGAACTGGGCCGATCCGGCGTTGCAGGCCGCCCTGGCCGAGGAAGGGCGGAAGGGTCACTTCCAGATCCTGCTCATGGGGCCGGACCAAAGCCTGATATACGCAAGCCCCCGCGACGCACTCCGGGGGCTGGACCCCGACCGGCCGGTCTCTTACGGCACTGATTATGGCACCATGGGAACCAGTAGGTGGTGGGTGATGCTTTACGCAAGCTCCGGCATCCCCGTGGGCCTGCGCATGGCGGAACCGCTGTCGGTGTTCCTGGCCATCGCCCTGGCGATCGTGCTGCTGACACGCACCCTCACCCGCCCGGTCACGGCGCTCACCCGGGCGTCGGGCCAACTGAGCCGCCGGGAGTGGGACGTACAGCTGCCCCGGTCGTGGATTCAGGAACTCGACGAGCTGGCGGGGTCATTCCGAACGATGCGAGACAGCCTGCGGTCGGCTATGGACCGCCAGGCAGCGCTGGAAGCTGAACGGCAGCGCTTCATCGCTTCGATTGTGCATGATCTGCGTACCCCGCTTTTCTCCATCCGCGGGTACATCGAGGGGATGCAGAAAGGGGTGGCGCGCACACCGGAGCAGGTGGACCGGTACCTGGAGGTCTGCGCGGCAAAGGCGGCCCAAATGGACCGCCTGGTGGATGATCTATTTACTTACAGCAAGCTGGATTACCTGGAGCAGGAGGTTCGGCGGGAGCCAGTGGCGACCAGTGAGTTGCTGGCGGAGGCGGTGGCGGGTATGGCGCCACAGGCAGCCGAGCAAGGGGTTGCGCTTACCTTCGCCATCCAACCCGATACACCCGGGGTGCTGGATGTGGACCGCCACCTGATGGGCCGGGCGTTGGACAACTTGCTGGAGAATGCGATCCGGCATACGCCTGCCGGCGGGAGCGTCACCGTTGAAGCCCTGCCGGGGCCGGTCCTCGCTGTGACCGACACGGGCGAAGGAATCGCAGCCGAGGACCTGCCGTTCATTTTCGAGCCGCTCTATCGGGCGGACCCGTCCCGCTCCCGGCAGACAGGGGGCGCGGGGCTGGGGCTGGCCATCGCGTCGAGCGTGATGAAGGCGCACGGGGGCAAACTCTCGGTCATCAGCCGTCCGGGCGGGGGGACGAGGTTTGAGCTCTACCTACCGTCCCGCTAGCCGACCTTGTAGTGATCCTTGTACCGGGCGCGCAGCACCTTCTTGTCGAACTTGCCGGTGCCGGTCTTGGGGATCTCGTCCACGAAGACGGCATCGTCGGGCACCCAGTAGGAGGGGAACTTCGTCTTCAGGAACTCCAGGATCGCTTCCTTGTTCAGCCGGCCCTTCGCCTCCTGCCGGGGCACCACGCAGGCGAGCGGCCGCTCGTCCCACACGCTGTGAGGACAGGCGATGACCGCGGCCTCGGCGACCCCCTCAACCGCCATCACGGCGTTCTCCAGGTCGACGGAGGAGATCCACTCGCCGCCGGACTTGATCACGTCCTTGGCCCGGTCGACCAGCTTGAGGTAGCCCTCCGGGTCGATCACGCCGACGTCGCCGGTATGGTACCAGCCATCGACGAAGGTGTCCCGGCTGCGCTCGTCGTCATAGTACTCCGAGGCGATCCACGGCCCCCGCAGGCAGACCTCGCCGAAGGTCTTGCCATCCCAGGGCACCTCGTTGCCGCTGGCGTCAAACACCTTCATCTCCAGGCCCGGCACCAGCAGCCCCTGCTTGTCCCGGATATCCTGCTGCCCTTCGGGCGTCAGCTTGGACTCCAGATCGCTCTTCAGGGTGCAGAAATGGGTGACCGGTGCGGCCTCGGTCATGCCGTAGGCGTGCACGATCGGCAGGCCCACCTTGTGTCTGTACGCCTCCGCCAGGGCCCGGGGCACGGCCGAGCCGCCGCACAGGATGCGGTTCAGGTGTGACAGGTCGTAGTTGCCCTTCTCCAGGACCTGCAGGAGCCCGAGCCACACGGTCGGAACGCCTGCGGTCACCGTGACCTTCTCATCCTGCATCAGCTGGGCCAGGTCCGCCGGGGTGGGGCGGGGGCCGGGCATCACCTGTTTGGCGCCCATCCACAGGCCGGCGAACGGGAGCCCCCAGGCGTTGACATGAAACATCGGCACCACCGGCATCAGCGCATCCCGCTCCGAAATGGCTGCGGTATCGGCCATGCAGACCATCATGGTGTGCAGGTAGATCGCCCGGTGCGCATACACCACGCCCTTGGGGTTGCCCGTGGTGGCGCTGGAGTAGCAAAGACCTGCCGGGTCCCACTCGTCGATGTCGCCGGGCCAGTCGTAGGTGGTGGGCTGCGCCTCCAGGAGCCGCTCGTAGTCCAAGGTGTCAGGCGCATCGACCGGCTGGTCGGCCATCACCACGATGTGCTCGATGCTCTTGAGCTGGCTGCGCACGGCCAAAATCGCGGGCAGCAGGTCCGCATCGACCAACAGCACCTTGTCCTCTGCGTGGTTGAGCACGAACACGATGTGCTCGGACGGCAGGCGGATGTTCACGGTGTGCAGGACGGCGCCCATGCAGGGGGCCGCGAAGTAGGCCTCCAGATGGCGGTGATGGTTCCAGGCGAAGGTGGCGACCTTGTCGCCCCTCCCGACGCCTAACCCCTTCAGGGCATGGGCCAGCTGGCACGTGCGGGCGTAGTACTGGGCGTAGGTGTGGCGCACAACGCCCGAGGACATGCGGCTGACGATCTCCTTGTTGGGAAAGAGTAGCCTGGCACGCTCCAGCATGGTGTGCAGCGTCAAGGGATACCTCATCGTCACACGGACCACCCCCATCAAATGTGTGGAGTGTGACGTTCTGCGAAGCCCAGGTATCTTTCCTGCTAACCAATTCGTGTTTTACTAAACATTCTATCGCATGGCCGGTCAGATGTGTTTCGTAGTTTATAATCGAATAAGTATTTAAAGGTGCAACCCTGCTGTTCGGATTGGTGCTGCTGCTCGTGAACCTGGTTGGCTGTGCCCGAGCCGTCGTACCGGCCCCGGCCGTGGAGAATCCGCAGTTCAGCCGCAGACCCACGGTCGCAAATTGGTCTTTGTTAAAGAAGACCTGGTCGAGCCCTCCTGCGGAGCCAGTGCAGGCGGATAACTCGTTCCCGGTGGACCTGCGGCTGGCAGACATGAGCGGGCTGGACCTCCGGAAGTCCGGGGACGTGCTCATGAAGTACGCTTCGTTTGATACTGATACCAGGTGGCCTAAGCAGAAGCCGACCAAGTACGATCCGCGGCGGATTCTGGAGCTGGGGAAGAACCCGGGACTGGGCGTACGGGCGCTCCATGAGGCAGGCATAACGGGCCGGGGCGTGCACGTGGCGTTCATCGACCAGTCCCTGCTGCTGGAGCACGAGGAGTACAAGGGGCGCCTGCTCAAGTACGAGGAGATCGGTCAAATTCCGATGCGAATTTCTGTTTTCCACTACTAGTCGGTGGCCGATTGATTGGGTCCGAGGAGGACTTGGATGTAGACCCATACGTTATCCTCGGGGCCATCGGTCAACCGCTTGGCGACCTTGGCGGGGGGCCACACCCTCTCGTCCTCCTTACGCAGTCCGATCACGGTTGAGCCTGGCACGACCTCGGTGTCGAAGAACCACTCGCCTCCGGAGTGACGACGCAGTACCTCACCTATGTAGCCGCCGTACATCTTGGCAAGCATATAGATATCCTCCTCCGAGGGGCCCCGGCGTAGCAGCCGGGCTACGAATCCCTTCGGTCTGGCCTCATACAAGCGAGACAGAATGGTTTCGACACTCCGTACGCTCTCCACGGAAAAGTCGAGCGTGATGCCCATTGCCAGCTTGGCATGGTCGACCGCATCCTGGGCGTACGCCTCCATCATCTCGTTCACCGTGGGCTTGTCCGTCACTAGTGCTCCTCCCTTTCCGTTGCAGTCTTCAGAGGTATTCGCATCTGGCAGGAGAGCAAGTGACGGTGCGGGAACTTCTGATAGTGACGTAATTGCTTCTGGGAGGGGAATCCATGTTTCCTGCATCGATCGGTGGTGTGTTTGTGCCCGTGTCGGATATCGAGAAGGCGAAGGATTGGTACATGCGGGTCTTCGGGCTGCCTGACAGCCCGGTGCTGTTCGGGCACCTCTGGTGCACGAAGCTGGCAAACGGAGTCTGGCTCAACCTCGACGCCAAGCTCCGTACCCCCGCCGGCGAGGTGCCGGTCTTCCGGGCGCCCGCCTTCCAGTTCATGACCGAAGACATCCAGGCGGCCTATGCCCACATGCAGTCGCAAGGGGTGGAGCTGCTCTCGGAGATCCTCCACGGTCACTTCTTCAACTTCAAGGACCCGGACGGCAATATCTTCATGGTCTGTGCCCCGGCAAAGTAGGTAATGAGAAAGGGGCCGTCCCAAAAGTCAGCTTAGCTGACTGGGGACGGCTCCGGTCCTGCTTTCCTACCAGGTGAGTCCAGGCCAGCGTGGGCTTGAATCCCGGCTATCGGGCCATAGAAGGGGCCGCCCCACGCAGATCAATCTGCTTGCGGGACGGCCCCCTTGTCGCGTCCACCCCTCAAGGACGAACCGGGATCGTGGTGCACAGGCTCCGGTTCGGCGGGCAGACCTCGACGATGCCGTCGGCGCTGACCCGGGCCACGGAGCCGGCCGCCCGCAGCTCGACCTCGCTCCGGCTGGCCCCGGTGAAGGGCTCGGCCTTCAGGTCCGGGGGAATCTGCCGGTGGAGGGCGGCGACAGCGTCCGGCGCCGCCAGCCAGTTGCCCTGATGCTGGCGCCAGATCGAGATGCCCCAGGTGTCGCTGCCCGGGATCACCCCCGTGAAGACTAGCAGCCCGTCCGCTGTGAGCCCGAGGTAGGTGGGCTTGACCCAGGCCGCCACGTCAGAGACCCGGCCCGCAGCGCTGAGGTCCTGGATGAGCAGGTGGGAGAGGGGCTCCCCCGGGCGCCGCAGGTCCGAAGGCACCTGGTACTGGACCAGCCGCAGGCGGCCCACCTCGAACAGGTTGAGCCGGCCGCGGGAGTCCTGCTGGATGTCGATCGCGCTGCGTTTCTCCTTGAAGACCTCGCCCAGGTAGGTCGTCAGGACCTCTGGCAGGCGGTCGAGGGCGGTGCGGCGCTCCTCATCGTAGCCGGTACCGTACAGGGTGTCGAGCCGGACCTGAAGGTCGTGGCGGGAGCGGTCGAGCACCGATCCGGTAGCGAGCGCACGGGTCGTGGGGTTGCCCATCCCATAGACCGCACCGGACAGCAGGAGGGCCGCAGCCAGGCTGGCCGCCGTCGCCCACTCGAGGGCAAGGCGCCGGCCGGGGGCGCCCTTGAGCCATCCCTGCGGGGAGGTTTCAGGCAGCGGGGGGCCGGAGACCTGGCGTTGGACGTATTTCCGGAGTCCCTCGGCGGCCAGGTTGAAAGAGGCGATGGCGAAGAGGAAGCCCAGGGCGGGAATCCAGAGCGCCCACGGAGCCCGGTAGAGCACCTCGTACGGTTTGGCCAGCATACTGGACCAGTCGGCGATACGGGGAACGAAGGTCCGAGAGTCCATCTCCCCGTAGGTGGCGACCCGGGCGGCGCCGCCCACGAAGATGCTGAAGACGCCGAGCTGTGCCAGGGTCAGGAGCGTCCAGGCCATGTCCGTGGCAGCGGTGACCCAGAGCTGCGGCACCAGGTGCGGCAGGACGTGCTTGCGCAGGATGCGCCCCGACTCTGCGCCTGCGGCGACCGCCCCCTCAATGAAGGGCTGCACCAGCGTCGCCTGCACCTGCTTGCGGATGTTCTCGGCCACCTTCGGGATCCCGTCGAGCGCCAGGATCAGTGTGATCAGCCAGAAGGAGGACCGGCTGAGCTCACCGCCACCCATCAGGCCCATCAGAGGCAGCAGGGAGGCGGGGATCAGGATCACCGGGATCGCCGAGAAGATCAGCGAGAGCGACTTGGTGCTGCCCCCGCCCCGAAAGCCCGCCATCAAGCCCCAGGGCACTGCCGCCAGGAAGCGCACCGGGGTGACCGCAAGCGTGAAGAAGAGGGTATAGCGGGCGCCGACCAGGATCCGGGAGAGCAGGTCCCGCCCGTAGGCGTCGGAGCCCCAGGGGAAGCCTGGGACCCCGGGCGGGTAGGGTGGAAAGATCACCCGCTCGGCGACGATCAGGTATTTGGGGATCGTCTGCCCGGTGCGCAGGTCAGCCAGTTGCCCGCCGAACAGCGCCAGGACGACCAACGTCGTGACGCCCAGCAGGCCGATCAGCAGCGGGGGATTGGTCACCGCCTCCCGCATCATCCTGAGGGGGCGCAGGCGCCAGGCGGTCGAGACCAGGTTGTGGGGAACGTCCGCAAGCCAGATCTGCAGGCCCTCCACCAGGCGCCCGGGGAGATGGCGCAGCTCCGTCAGGCGACGGGGGGAGAACCGCTCTCGGGCAGGGCCAGAACCGGTGGCGGCGTGGCCAAACCGGGGATCGAGCCGCATGCGGATGGCGCCGAGGAGAATGTCGATCATCATCGTCCCAGCGAGGAGCACGAGGGTGAAGGTGGCGGAGGGACCGGGCTGTCCGCCCCGTTCCAGGATCATCGCCAGGGTGCGGCCGATGCCCGGAAAGTAGAAGACGTGCTCGACCACCATCACACCGGTGGCCAGGCTGCCGGCGAGGATGGGTCCCGCATCGGTCACCCGGACCCAGGCGTTCTTCAGGGCGTGGTCCCACAGCACCTGCCAGGGGCCGAGCCCCTTGGAGATTGCGGTTCGGATGTAGAGTTGGGCGTGGACATCATCCAGCGCGACGGCCAGCACCCGGGCGACCACGGCGGTAGGGATCGCAGCCAGGGCCAGAGCCGGTGCGACGAAGTCCGCCGGTCCCACCCCCGTCAGGGTGGATGATGGATCGAGCAGGCGCATGCCGTACCACTGCATCCCAAGGATGACGCCCTTGCGCAGGATCACCGCCAGGAGGATGTCCGGGCAGGAAAGGAGCAATAGATTCCCGGTCAGGGCGGCGGGGCGGAGTCGGGCGCGGCCGAAGTGGCTGGCGGCTGCGCCGAGCGCTGTGCCCAGGACCAGGCTGATGCCGAGCGCCAGCCCCATCAGCCCCAGGCTTCGGGGCGCCTGATCCCGCACGACCCGGGCCACAGGCTGATCCTCGCGGTACCCCGGCGGTCCCAGGGCTTTCAGGGTGCCCAGCTCTCCCCGGGTCAGGTTGGCGAGGTAGCTGGTGACCGCACTTTTGAACTTGGACCCGGAGTAACCCGTCCGCCCGTCAGCGGTCTGCAGGCCCGCCGGGATGTGCAGCAGGATGACGATCACCAGGGCTGCAACGACGTAGGGGACGAGGCGGGGGAGGAAGGCGCCCAGGGTGCGAGCCATGGAGCGCATCAGCCGGTCAGACATGCGACCCTACCTCCGATGGGGGCCACGCAAAGGCGGCCCGTGCTGCAAATGCTGCTCCGTCACAACCGTCTGTACTTAATTACTTATGAGACAGGATGATTGCGGGAAGCGTTCATCCAATTTTTCGCCCGATCGGCTGTTGACCGGACGGGTCCCATGGGCAAACATGGAGCTAAAAGGAGGCGGGTTTCCTTATGAAGAAGGCCCTTACGATTGCCGGTTCGGATACCAGCGGTGGCGCTGGTCTTCAGGCTGATCTCAAGACGTTCCAGGAGCTTGATGTCTACGGCATGAACGTGCTGACGGTCATTGTGGCGATGGACCTGAAGAACAACTGGGCCCACCAGGTCTTCCCGGTCGACATCCCCACGATTGAGGCCCAGCTGGCGACGGCCCTGGAGGGCATCGGGGTCGACGCAGTGAAGACGGGTATGCTCCCCACGGTGGAGATCATCGAGCTGGCGGCCCGGAAAATCGCCGAGTTCAAGCTGGAGCGTGTGGTGATCGACCCGGTCATGGTCTGCAAGGGCACCGACGAGCCGCTGCACCCGGAGAATGCCACCGCCATGCGGGAGCTGTTGATGCCCTTGGCCCTGGTCACCACGCCGAACCTCTTCGAGGCGGCGCAGTTGGCCCAGGTGCCGCCGATTAAGACCGTCGACGAGATGAAGGCTGCGGCCGTGGCCATCCACAAAGCGGGCGCCAAGTTCGTCCTGATCAAGGGCGGGCGCAAGCTGGGCCTGGAGAAGGCCGTAGACCTGCTGTACGACGGGGAGAGCTTCGAGCTGCTGGAGAGCGAACTGGTGGACACGACCTACACCCACGGTGCCGGCTGCACCACCGCCGCGGCGATTACCGCCGAGCTGGCCAAGGGCGCCGATCCCCGCACGGCAATCCACAACGCCAAGGCGTTCATCACGGCGGCGATCAAGCACGGCTTCCCGCTGAACGAGTACGTCGGCCCGACGATGCACGCTGCCCGCCGTCACTTCGGCGACAAGTAGGCGCCACCGCAAGCAAACAGCCGGGGAACACGTGGTTCCCCGGCTGTTTTCGCGCCGGTTGACGGCTAGTTGCCCGGTTTGGCTGGCGCCACCGGAGGCGCCGGCGGCTCTGCGGGAGGCTTCTGGTCTTCAGGGGGCTTCTGCTCCTCCGGCGGCTTCTGCTCCTCCGGCGGCTTTTGCTCCTCCGGCGGCTTCAGTGCCTCCTCGGGGATTGTGACAGAGACGCTGTCGGATACTTCGCCCATCTGCTTCGTGGCCGGGTCGATGCTGGCCACCCGATAGAAATAGGTGCCCGGGCCGGGTGGGGTATCCACAAAGCCGGGGATCGAAACCACGGCCACTACGCTGCTGAGTTCCGCCTTGAAATCAGGCGAAGTGCCGCGCAGCACCGCAAAGGCCACGGTGTCGGGCTTCGTCGCCTCAGCCTCCCAGGTGAGGGCGACAGTCCCGGGCTTCTCACCCGGCGCCGCCTTGGGCCCGGTCACCGCCGGCAGTGTCACCTTGGGCGGTTCCGGAGGCGTGACAGGCTTGGCGGGTTGGACCGGGGCCGGCGGCTTCGGCGGCGGGGGAACCCGGCCGTCCTTGCCGGGAAAGGCCAGCGCCGGCCGCCCGGCGAGGGCCGAGCCCACCGCTTCCCGCCAGATGGTGGTGGGGTAGGTGCTCCCGTTGATCGCGGGGGGCAGGTAGTGCTGACCGTCGATCTTGTCGTACCCGACCCAGACCGCACCCACCAGATCGGGGGTGTAGCCCACGAACCAGGCGGCGGCGTTGCCCTCCCGGCCCTGGAGTTCGGGAATCGGGGGCAGCTCCACCGTGCCCGTCTTGCCGGCCATCGGCCGGTCGAGGAGGGCGCCAAGGCCGGTGCCGCTCTGCACCACCGTCTTGAGGATATCGGTCACCTGGTAGGCGGTGAGGGGCTTCATGGCTCGCTTGGTCTTGATCGACTTGTCGGGCGCCAGCGTGCCATCGGCCGCCTCCACCCGGACGATCAGGTGCGGTTCGTAATAGGTGCCGCCGTTGGCAAACGCCTGATAGGCGCCCGCCATCTGCAGCGGGCTGACCCCTCGCTCCATGGCGCCCAGGGCCAGCGTCAGCGAGCGGTCCTGGCCCGTAAAGGGGACGCCCAGACCCTCCGCAAAGGAGCGGGCCCGACTGACGCCCGTCTGCTCCATGATGCGGATGGCCGGGATGTTCAGAGACAGCCGGGCGGCCTCCCGCACCGTCACTTCACCCCGGAACTTGCCGTCGGCGTTGTGTGGCTGCCAGCCGTCCTGATCAAGCGGGGTATCCTCCACGGTGCTCTCAGGGGTCAGCCCCTCGTACTCGAACGCCGGGGCGTAAACGACCACCGGCTTGATCGTCGATCCGGGGGGCAACTGCCCGTCGGTCGCGCGGTTCAGCCCTTCCGCAACGGTGTACGCCCGTCCGCCCACCAGGGCACGGATCTCGCCCGTGCGGGGATCGACGGCTGCGAAGGCGCCCTGGATGCCGTCCGGCGCTGATGCCGGGAACCGCTTGGCAGCGAGGGCCTGCTCCGCCGACCGCTGAAGCGCGGGGTCCAGGCCGGTGTAGACCTTCAGGCCCATCAGCTCCACGGCGCGCTCATCAAGGCCGTACCGCTCCCGCAGTTCACGCCGAAGCGCATCCATGTACCAGGGGAACCGGACCTCCAGATCGGCTGTGCCGCGGTGGGTCACCAGCGGCTTCGCCTTCTCTTTGGCGGCAGCAGCTGGCTCAACGACCCCTGCGGCCACCATGCGGTCAAGCGCCAGGTCGCGCCGCTCCTTGGCCAGGTCCGGGTGGCGGAGGGGGCTGAAACTCTCGGGGGCCGGTGTGATCCCCACCAGCGTGGCCGCCTGGCCCAGTGTCAGCTCGGAGACATCCTTATTAAAGTAGAGTTTGGCGGCAGCGCCAACGCCGTAGGCGCCATGGCCCAAATAGATCTGGTTCAGGTACAGGCTCAGGATCTCATCCTTGGTGTAGCGGCGCTCCAGCGCCACCGCCACGACCGCCTCCTGCAGTTTGCGGCGCAGCGTCTGGCGGGAGGTGAGGAAGGTGTTCTTGACCACCTGCTGGGTGATGGTGCTCCCGCCCTCCCGGATCTCACCGCTGCGCAGGTTTTTCAGCATCGCCCGGGCGATGCCGCGCGGGTCGATGCCGGGGTGCTCCCGAAACCGAATATCTTCCGTGGCGATAAGGCCTTCGGGCAGGTACGCGGGCATCTCCTCAAGGCCGGCGGGTATTCGGAAGATGTTGCCGCTCAGGGGCCCGACCGGCTTTCCGTCCGCCGCATAGACCATGGTGGGCCGGGACGGGTCAAAACCCCCCGGGGGCAGCTTCGGCAGCGTGACCAAAGCATAGGTCAGGTCGCACACCACCGCCACCGCCAGGAGCAGGATTGCCCAGCGGACATATCGCCACATGGGCCGGAGCCCCGTTGGCTGCTGCGAAGGCAGTTCGTGCTGCCGTTCCGATTCAGATGGAAGTCTGGTCACCATGTTCACCCCTTGCCTCAACCAGAAACTTTTACGTGGAAGACACCTTTATAATGATTCGAGCCACGAGACGACTTCCCTGGTGGTTGACAGTGATTGGTAGAATCTACCCCTCGTGCCCGTAACCAAATTCGTTGTGATCCGTTATGCCATGCGAACGACCCATGACAAGTAGGAGGACTCGATTCCATTGAAGACCATAAGCATCGCCGTGATTGCGCTGGCTGCGATCATGGCGGGATGCTCCGCCCCAGCAAAGGAGCCCACTCCGAACGCACCGACCGGCAGCACCGTCACCCTGGTGGACGAGCCCTGGATTACCGCACCCGCCTCGGTCTCCACGTTCACCAACAAGGTGCGGCTGGAGTTCAGCGCCCCTGTGGACCGGCCCTCGGTAGAGGAGCACCTGAAGGCGGAGCTGAAGGCGTATCCGGCCACGTTTTCGTGGGCCAGCGACCAGGCGCTGCTGGTCACCGTTCCAGGCGGATGCGCCAGCTTCAAGATCGGGGCCGCCGGCGCCAAGGATGCCAGGGGTGCACAGTTAGAGCCACAGCACAACCCCGACCTGAACATGCACATGCCGTGCCACGGCTCTGGTTACACGGTGGTTGAACTCCCTGACGGCAAGCCCGTTGCGGGGTTCCCTCAGAACGGCATCTTGGTGGACACCGATCCCACCCGGGGGCGACTGCTCGGGCGCAACGGCACCGTCTACTTCCTGGTGGAGGGCGGAAAGCCCCGGAAGCTCTGGAATACGGTCAGCAGCGAGTGGGCCCGCTTCCTGCCGGACGGCAATGTATTGCTTGCAGATGAGAAGGTCCTCCGTACCGTCACCCCCGACGGCAAAGAGGTGACGGTTGCGGCCGGCGAAGCAAAGCCGGCCGGGGATGCCACCATCAGCGCTGCGCCGGATGGACGGTGGCTGGTGGTGTTCAAAGCTGGCAAGGTCGCGCTGGGACAGCAGGGAAGTGCGCATCGGGTGGTCATGGCTGACCTGGCGGAAACCGATCGCCCGGTGGCCTTCTGGACGCCGGACTCCCGCCATGTGCTTCTTCCGGGCGGGCAGGTGATCGAGGTGGATACCGGTCGCGAGGTCGTATCGCTGGCCATGTTCAAGACCTGCGGCACGGTGGCGCCGGCGGGGCTCGGCAAGGTCGGCGCTACCCTGGTGGCCGCCTTCGTGGACAATTGTCACTGAGAAAGAGCAAGACCCGCCGGGCGAACCGGCGGGCCTTTTCCTTATGTAAGGAACCGTTTGGCCGATCGATGAGCGATGGCCAGCATGACTGCGCCGAAGGCAAGCAGGGCGCCGACGATGGTCAGGAAGGGGGCGGCATGGACTCCGCCGAGGATCAGCTGCCGGGCGCCGCCCACCGCATGGGTCATGGGGTTGAGCACCGCCAGCGCCCTGAGCCAGGCGGGCATCACCTCGACCGGGGCGAAGACGCTGCTCAGGAAGATCAGCGGGAGCGATACCAGCCCGGTCAGGGTGTAGAACTGACCGTGATGCTTCACGGCGAAAGCCAGGGCCAAGGATGCCGCCGTGATCCCCGCCCCCAGCAGGGCGGCGAGCAGGAGAAGGCCGGGGACGGTCAGCAGACCATAGCCGAAGTCGACCCCCAGGAGGGCGGCCAGGGCCATCATCGACAGGGTCTGCACGGTGCTGACGGTGGTGATGTAGGCAAACCGGCTCGTCACGAGCGCCATCGGGTGCACAGGCGAGGCCAGAAACCGGTCGAGCGCCCCTCGTTCCCGGTCGACCAGCACGTCCAGGCCGGCCATCAGCGCTGCGTTGAAGACGGTCATCATCACCGCACCGGGCATCATGAACCGCAGGTAGCCCCCCTGGGCCCAGTCCGGCTGTATGGCCGCCTGCCACAGCTGCCCGAAGAGGAGCAGCCAGAGGACCGGCTGCAGCACGGAGATGGCCTGGTCCACCGGGTCCCGCTTCATCCGCCACCACCAGCGGAGCCAGAAGATCCGATTGTGTCGGAGGAACTCCCGTAAGGAGACGGTGCGGTGAGAGGGTAGTGCTGCCTGCGGCGCCTCATCTTCAGAGGGAGCCGCCGGCGCCTCTTCCGGTTGTTGGCTCCCGCCGAGCGCTGTACCGGTGACAGCATCGAAGTTCCGCCCGGTCACCCGGGCAAAGACCTGATCGAGGCTGGGGGAGAGGCACTCAACGCCGTCCGGTCGGGGGACGCCGCGCTCGTGCAGTGCCGGAAGGAGCTGACCCATGGCGTAGGCCAGGTCGACGCCTTCCGCCTCGACCCGGCTTCCAACTTCCCGCACGGGGCTTGGTCCCACAAGGTCGGCGACCTGACTGGCAGCGTCCGAACGGACGGCGGGGTCGTCCCAGGTCAGGCGCAGCAGGGAGCGGCCGTAGCGCTGCTTGAGCCGGGCGGGGGCGCCGATGGTGCGGACCCGGCCCCGGTCGATGATCGCCACGCGGTTGCACAGCATGTCCGCCTCATCGAGGTAGTGGGTGGTGATCACCACAGTCGTCCCCTGGCTGTTCAACTCCCGAATCAGCTCCCAGAGCTGATGCCGGGTCTCCACGTCAAGTCCGGTCGTCGGCTCATCCAGCACCAGCAGCCCGGGCCGGTGGATCGTCCCGGCCGCCAGTTCCAGCCGCTTCTTCATGCCGCCGGAGTAATTCCCGACCACCTGGTTCGCCGCGTCCGTCAGCTTGAACTGGGCCAGCGCCTCCGCGACCCGGGCGCCCGCCTCAGGGACTTCATAGAGGTTTGCGACCATCGTCAGCAGCTCGCGGCCGGTCAGCAACGGGTCCAGGGTCGGCGCCTGCGGCACCCAGCCGATCCGCTTCCGCACGGCGCTGCCGCCCTCGCTCAGCCGGTGCCCATCGATGCGAATCTCCCCGGCGCTGGGCTGAAGTAACCCCATGAGCATGCGGATGGTCGTGGTTTTGCCTGCCCCGTTAGGCCCCAACAGGCCAAAGATCTCCCCTCGCTCAATCGTGAAGTCGAGCCCGGCGACCGCCTCAAAACTCCCAAACCGGCGGCGTACGCCCCGGAACTCGATCGTGGCTCCCCCGTTCATTACGCTCTCGCTCCCCTATCCCAGTTCTTGCTCCAGCAGGCGAATTAGATTTCGGATCCGGTCCTGATTGGCGGTGTAGTACTTGAGGTTCCCCTCCCGGCGGACTCGCACCAGGCGGGCGCCCTCCAGCTGGGTGAAGTGCCGGGAGATGGTGCTGGGGTGAACCTGCAGCCGCTCGGCCACCTGGTTGGCGAACATCTCCCCCTCCGCCCGGAGCAGCTGGAGCATCGCCAGACGGGTGCCGTCCCCTAGGACTTCAAGGGAGGGTCCGAGTTCGGCCAGCTCCATGGGCTGCACCGCCGTCGACACGGAAGGCCGGGGCTCCCGCAGGCTCTTGGGCTCGTAGAACAGGTGGTATTGATCCTGCCCGGGGCGGGCGGGGGTCCAGCCGTACTCGGCCCGGCTGATGGAGAGGGACTGGCCCAGGTGGAAGCAGGGGACGAAGGTGATTCGGCGGGCCTGACGCAGCGCCCCCGCACTGGAGATGGGCGGCTGCAGGCCCGTCACCCGGAGCACGTGCTCCTCGGCGCTGGCGACGCCGCCCGCCGGGAGGGCGCCCTGCGTGGCCCGCTCGAGTTCGGCGGCGCCCTCGGACCACACATCGGCCATTCCCTCGCGCCATACCGCCGTCAGCAGGGTGATGATTCCCTCCTGCAGGACCTGCGGATCTTCCGACATGGACAGGGGGATGGACGGGTCCTGGTAGCCCCAGCTGCGCAGCAGGGCCTCCAGCCCGATCCGGCGCCGTGCCGGGTCCCTGAGCATGTCGCGGTCGGGCTCGCGGCTGCCAAGCCGCTCCAGGTAGCGCTCGATCTCCGGATCAGGCTCCATGTGCTCCCGATACCACTCCAGCCCCGAGAGAATCCCCCAGATGATCAGCTCGGTCATCTCATCTGGCTTGCGATGCTCCAGCCACGTCAGCAGGGCCGGCCACTCCCGGTGGGCGGCCTCATGCGGTCCGATCTGCGTCAGGAAGTAATCGCGCAGGTTGGTGCCGTGGGCCAGGACGGAGCGCAGCCCGCCCAACAGCTGCCTCTCCCGCTCGGAGAACCGTGCGAGGGTGCGATATGGCCAGGGGGTGGGGGTAGTGCCCTGGTTGGAGGCGTAGTCGATCAGCACCAGGGCCGTGCAGATGTTGGCCGGCAGGGAGAGCAGGACCTCGGTCTGGGGCGGCGGCTGAGCGTGGAAGAAATCGGCTCTTGCCATGTGGAATCGCCTCTTCTCGTTGACGAACTTGCAAGTTGCAAATTGCATATTGCGCAAATCGCAACCTGATAGTAGACTGAACCTGCCGAATTGTCAAGGGGTCCACGATATAAAAGGGAGGAATCAACGTTGAACTACCGTGCTGTCGCTCATGTGGCCATTCGTGTCCCAGATCTCCGGGAAGCTGAGTCGTTCTATCGGCGCCTCTTTGGGCTCGAGGTCGCCTTTCGGGAGGCCAGAACGGAAGAGGGGTGGGCCACGCTGCCGCCTGGTGCGGGGTGGGACGAGGCCGAAGCCGCTGGCGTGAAGCTGGACCTCGTGTTCTTGCGGCGTGATGCCCTGGACCTGGCCCTGGAGCGCACGACCGCTTCAATCAGCGAGCCCAGCAGGCTCTCGCACGTTGCGCTGGTGGTCAGCCCCGAGGAGCTTGAGGCGCTCCGCGGCCGGGCCCGGGAGATGGGGTGCCCCTTTGCCTATGACGCGCCAACCCACATGATGTTCTCCGACCCCCATGGGGGCCGGTGGGAGATCATGCTGAAGGGCGATTCCCGGAGTACCGGCGAGAGCAGGGGCCGGTGGCTCAAGGTATAGAAAGACCCGCCGGCAACGACCGGCGGGTCTTCTGCTGGGCCTATAGCGTCACACTGCGCCCTTCCTCCAGCGACTGCACCGCCGAGAGGGTCAGTGCCAGCGAGGTGACCGAGTCGGCGTAGGTGGAGCGGACCAGCTCCCGGCGCCCGGTCCGGACCGCCTCGAAGAAGGCTTCCAGCTCCATCTGGTAGAGGGCGTCCTGGTACTCGAAGCGGACCTCCTCCTCACCGATGAAGCCGCTGACCGAGCCCTTGCCAAGGTCGAGCGTCAGGTGCAGCTCGTCGGAGATCACCTCGATCTGGGCGAGAAACTTCGGGTAGGTCCAGCTGTGGGTGTGGGTGTGCATGACCCCGCTCTGCCACTGGAGCATCAGCGTGGCGTTCTCCTCTACGTTGAACCCCTCGCTCTTGGGGATGATCGGGTTGCCCTGCAGCCCGGTCACGGCGGCAGCCTCGCCCAGAATGTAGCGGGAGAGGTCCAGCACGTGGATGCCCTGGTCGAAGATCAGGCCGCCCGACCGGGCCTTGTCGAAGAACCAGCGCGGCCAGTTGGGCCGGAGGGCGATCCCGTCGAGCATGGTGCTGCGCACCAGCGCCACCCGGCGCCCGGCGATCAGCTCCCGGAGCTTGTCCACGGCCCGGCCGTAGCGGAACATGAAGCCGACGCTGTTGATGACGCCGGTCTCAGCCAGGACGGCCTCCACGGCGCGGGCGGCCTCCAGGTCCTTGGCGGGCGGCTTTTCAATAAAGCAGTGAATCCCCCGGCGGGCCGCTTCCGAAACCACGTCCAGGCGGACCTCCGGCGGGGTGACGATGACGACCGCCTCCGGCCGGGTCTCCTCGAACATCTGCCGGTAATCCGCAAAGCCGGCGACGCCCCACTTGTTGACACATTTGGTGACCAGCGCTTCGTTCAGATCACAGACGCCGACTACCTCGGAGCCGTTCATCTTCATCATGGTGCCGAGATGCCCCTGCCCGTGCCAGCCCGCCCCAACCAGTGCTACGCGTGTCACTGCGCAATCCCCTTTCTATTTGGCCAACAGCGATTCCACCAGGCGGCGCCCGTAAGCGCAGTCCTCGGTGGGGTCGTGGTCGCCGGACTCCTGTTCCAGGGAGAGGGTGCCGTCGTAACCGGTCTCCTTGAGCACCTGCACGCAGCCCTCGATATTGACGATGCCTGTACCCAGGCGGGTGGAGTTGTGCTGGCCGGCCTCACGGACATCCTTCAGATGGACGTGGAAGAGGTGGTCCCGCAGCAGGCGAAGGGCCTCTTCGGCCGGGAAGCCCTGGGTGCCGAACCAGCCCGTATCGACGCAGGCGCCAATCCAGTCGCCGTAGTTGCCGATGACGGACCGGATCTCGTCGGGGTGCTTCTCGGGGTGATTCTCGGCAGCCACCCGGATGCCATACTCCCGGCAGTGGGCGTAGATCACCGGCGCCGCTTCCTTGCCGATGCCGCTGGTAATGGTCTCAATGCCCAGCATTTTGGCCGTCTCGAAACAGAAGCGGGTCCAGCGGGGCCAACGGACGGGATCGCCCAGGGAGCACGAGTAGCTGGTGATGGCCAGGCCGTGCCTCTCCCAGATCTTGCGCATCTCGTCCGCGAGGCCGGGGGTCATGAACTTCGGGAAGGCATGGGCCATCCAGAGTTCGGCATACCGGAACCCAGCGCCGGCCACATCCGCACAGATGCGGTCGAACTCCGCCAGGCTCGCGTTCTCGATCACCCGGCGCTCGGCAGCGCCCCATTCAGCGATGCTGGTCTGGTAGTTCGATGCTCGTCCAAAGTAACTCGCCGTATTGATGCCGATGCGCATGCAGGGAGCACCTCCATGGTGGAAGGGGTCCCCGTTATTATAGCAGAGCTATTCGTACGCGAGCGCTTCGCCCACGCGGATGTGGGTGGCCCTCCAGGCGGGAATCAGGCTGGCTGACACCGAGAGGACCAGGACGATGCCGAGCCAGTTCACCACGGCGACGAGCGAGAACGAGAAGGTGAGCGGGCTCTTCAGAAAGGCGATCCCCACGCTGTCGGCCAACAGCCGCGTGGCGGGCACTGCAAGGAGGGCGCCGAGCCCCCAGCCGCCCAAGCCCGTCAGCACCGCCTCGAACGTGACCATCAAGAAGATGCGGCTGCCCGTAGCTCCGATCGCCCGCCGGATGCCGATCTCACGGGTGCGCTCCATGACGTCTATGCTCAGCGTTCCGGTCAGGCCGATCCCGCCGACCAGAGCGAGGAGCACGCTCATGGCGAGCATCAGCATCACGATCAGGTCAAACTGGGTCATGATCATCGCCTCGGTGCGGGCCGCGGTGGCGACGGAGGTGACCCGGAGTCCCAGCCGGTTGAAGTGCTGCCGCAGGTCCTCGCCGAGTTGCTGCTGATCGGTGGCGCTCAGGTTGGGCGTTTGCACGAGCAGGTCGCTGGCCAGGCCAGTGCGGTCGTTCACGTACAGGTTGGCGTCGGTGAGGGCGCCCTTGACGATGCCGACCACCTGCCAGCTGTGCTCCTCGCCGCGGGCCTTGACGCGGATCCGGCTGCCCACCCGCAGATCAGGCTCGCTCTTGATGAGCGTGTTGTCCACGACCACGGCATCCGTGTCGGCGGGCTCCAGCCAGCGCCCCTCGAGCACCTGTGGCTGGAATAGGCGCGAATCGGTGGGGAGGGCGATCAGTTGGTAGTTTGGGCTGGGCGTGCCGTCGCTGCCCTGGATCGTCGCACCGGTACGCAGCCAGGTCGCCGTCGGGGCCAATCCCAGGACCTCGGCCGCCTCCCGGGTGAGCCGTTCTCCCGGCTGGGGCCGCTCGAAGCGGAGCACCAGGTCGTAGCCGTAGTGATCGAGGTACTCCTGGGCGGTGCCCGCGAGCGAGCGCTGCACCCCCAGGACCGCGATGAAGGTTGCTCCGGCCACGGCGAGGGTCACCACCGTGCGAAGCCGCCGGCCCAGCCGCCGCGAGGTACTGCGGTAGGCCGCGAGCGCCTCCTGCACCGTGATCCGGGTGCCAGCGAGGACCGGCAGCAGGGCCGAGAGCAGCGGAACGGCCAGGGCGACGAGGAGTTGCAGGAGCAGGGCCACCGGCGGAAGGCCATGGGTGGCCCGCTCGGCGTTCAGCAGCCGGCCGAGGTAGGAGACCATTCCTTCGCTGGCGAGCCAGGTGGCGGGCATCGCTAGCAAGAATCCGGCGGCGCTAAGCGCCAGCGCCATGACGAGGTAGATGCCGACCAACTGCCAACGGGTGGCGCCGACCGCTTTCATCGCACCGATCTGGCGGACCTGTTCGGAGAGGGCGGCCGAGATCGTGTTGTGAATCAGAAAGCCGCTCAGGATGAGGCTTGCGGCCCCGATGACACCCAAGAGGAGCATCAAGGTGGCCACAGCGCTGTCAGCGGCGTGCTTGCCGGGCGGCGGGAGGTAGAAGCCGGAGGGCTGGGCGCCGGCGGCGCGCATCGCCTCCTGGACACGGTCGGCGACCTGTCGAATGTGGCGCTGGTCCAGCGCGTCGCCCGAGACGGTGATCAGCAGTTGGTTGAAGCGCCCTGGCTCGCCGAGCTTGGCCAGGGTCTCCATCGAGATGTACCCGGCGGGCGTACCGCTGAGCGGGGCCGGGAAACGGCTGGCGTCGTAGGCGAGGCCGGAGATGCTTAGCTCTTTGGTTTCTGTGTTGGGCATCTGAATCCGTATCGTCCCGCCCAGCTCAGCGCCTGACAGATAGGGGAGGGAGGCCTGCTCCAGGAGGATCTCCCCGGGAGCAGGCGGCCAGGTCCCGCCCGCAGGGTAGACCGTATCGATGCGCATGGCGGTGAAGTCAGGGATCGCCGTGAGTTCAAAGGGCTGCCAGCCGCCCTTGCTGTCGGGCACCTGGATGGTGAGGGCGGTGCGCCCTTCCACCGCTTTGACCTCTGGCAACTGCCGGACCGCCTCGACCACCTTTGCCTCGAACGGGGCGCCCATGATCTGCACGCTCTTCGGGTTCGAGTTCTCGTAACTGCGCTGCAGGTCCCGCTGGAGGTTGACCTGGATGCTGGCGGTGCTCCCGACGGCGAAGACTCCCACGGCGATCGAGAGGCTGACCAGAAGCGAGCGGCTCTTGTTTTGCCATAGGTCACCGAGGACCTTCTGCCACCGCGGCCCAATCATGCGGGCCTCCCGCTGGCTGCCACCGCCCCGTCCTGCATGGTGATCACGTGGTCCACCTGCCGGGCCAGGTCGAGGTCATGGGTGACGATGACCACCGTCTTCCCTTCCCGGGCTAGGCCCTTGAGAATCTGAAAGACCTCGTTGCCGGTCGCTGAATCCAGATTCCCGGTCGGTTCATCACCAACGATGATCGGGGGATCGTTGGCCAGGGCCCGGGCGATCGCTGCCCGTTGCTGCTGTCCGCCTGAAAGTTGGGCAGGCCTCTTGTCTGCGTGGGCGGCCAGGCCCAGCATCTCCAGCAGATGCAGCGCCCGGGTGCGCCGGTCGCGCCTCGGGATCACACCGCAAAAGTCCATCGGCAGCATGACGTTCTGCAGCACGGACAGGGTCGGGATCAGGTGGAAGAACTGAAACACGATCCCGATCTGGGCGCCCCGCCAGCGCGCCAACTGGGACTCACTGAGGTTGGCCAACTGCTTGCCGCCGACCGTCACCTCGCCGGCGGTGGGTCGGTCGATGCCGGTGATCATGTTGAGCATCGTCGACTTGCCGCTGCCGGACCGTCCCACCACCGCTGCAAAGTCAGACCTGTATACCTGCAGGTTGACGCTGCGCAGGGCGTGAAACGGTCCGGCAGAGGTCTCGTAACGCTTTTCGATTCCGCTCAGTTCGATGGCGATGTCGGGTGCAGCCATGTGGTAACCCCTCCTATGCGAACTGCTTTCAGCATAGGGCGAGGGGGGCGGAAGCGCTTGTGCCGCCTGTCACCCATGACGGTCATGGGTGACCCTTACCTGGGGAGCCACACCTGCAGCCGGAACCCCAGACCGTCCGGCGCTGGCCCCGCGCTGACCTCCCCACCAAGCATGGCGGTCCGCTCTCGGATGCCGGTCAGTCCGAGTCCGCCGGCGCCGGGCGCAGCGGTGCCGCGGCCATCGTCTTCGATGGTGAGGCTCACGTCGCTGGGGGTGTAGGAAACGGCCGCTCGGATGTGGGAGGCGCCACCGTGCCGGAGGGCATTGACCATGCCTTCCTGTATGGCGCGGAACAGGCACAGTTCGTGTGCTGCCGGCAACTCCCACGGCGTGCCGGTCACCTCCAGGCTGGTCTTCACCCCTGTGGACTGGTGAAAGTCCTCCACCAGTTTGGACAGGGCTTGCAGCCCGTGGCGCTCCTCCAGGTGGAGCGGGCGCAGGGCGTGCACCGACCGTCGCAGCTCCCCGAGACTTTCACGGGCTTTCTCCTGCACGATGTCGAGCCGCTGGGCGGCGGTGGCGGGTTCGTCCTCCATGATGAAGCGGACGGCTTCCAGCTGCATGATGATGCCGGTGAAGGCGTGGGCGATCGTATCGTGAACTTCACGTGCAATTCGGTTTCGCTCCCGCAGCACGGTGATCTCTTCAACCTTCGTGGCGTACTCCCGTAGCTCTGCATTGGCCTCCCGCACTGTGGTCGCCATGTAGACGAAGGCGTGGACGAAGGCGAACCCCACGGCGGCCTGAAAGAGGAAGAAATGCCACTGGGTTTCGCTGATCGGTCCCGGGGCGGTCAGCCACACACCTGCAAGCAGGATGAGGGCTTCGACGAGCAAGTGCGGCAGGCCGCGCTTGTAGCGCCAACCGTTCATGGCGGCGTCCGTGCCAAGGATAAGCGCTACGGCCGTCATGCCGATCCAGCCGGTGAGCCACTGACCGATCAGCCAGATCACCGTATCGGCCAGGACCCAACCCCCCCGGAGGTGCACCGAAAGCCGGTCGGCCAGGTAGAGGTTGCGCAGGGCCATCGAGGCAGTGATGTAGATGCCAAAGGCGACGTAGACGCCGGCGCTGCCGTTCAGGTCAAGGGAGAGTATGTACGGGGCGTAGTGCATCCCCACGATGGCGAGCTTGATGTACTCGACGTACCGGTACTGGCTGTGCGTGTTCATTCGATCAGGCCCTGACGCATGGCGAAGGAGACGGCCTGTGCCCGGTCCCGGGCGTGGAGCTTGGCGTAGACGGCGCTCATGTGGTTCTTGACGGTGCCCTCGGTGAGGTGGAGCCGGTCGGCGATCTCCCGGTTGGTCATGCCCTGGACCACGAACTTCAGGATCTCGGTCTCCCGGGGTGTCAGGTCTCCGAGGCGTGCGGCCCCTGGCTCTTCAGCCTGGTGGGGCGTGCTCCGCGTGGCGTCTGAGAGAAGGCGGGCGGCCATCGGCGGGAGAATCAGCACGCCGCTCTGGTGTACCGCCCGGATCGCGGCAATCAAATCCCGGGACTGCATGTCCTTCAGCAGGTAGCCCGCGGCGCCGGCCTTTAGCGCCTCTACGATGTAGTCGTCGTCGGAGTAGGTGGTGAGCACCAGGACCTGCGTGCTCGGAAAGTAGCTGCGAATGCGCCGCGTCGCTTCTACCCCGTCCATGATGGGCATGCGGATGTCCATGAGCACGATGTCGGGGCAAGTTTGCTCTACCACCTGGAGCGACTCTGCCCCGTCGGCGGCCTGACCCACCACGGTCATGTCGCTCTGGCGCTCGAGCACCAATTGCAGACCATCTCGAAACATACTGGTGTCATCGACTAGTACGATGCGTATTCCCACGGGTCTACCCCCACTTGCGCGTGTGTTTAGGTAATTACACTCGTGCGGGTGGAGTTCCTGTACCAAAGGTCATGCATGACGGTCATGAAGGGGCCTTAGCGGGCCGTCCTTCGGCGTATCCCCTCCCCGAGCAGGGTAAAGCCAAGCACGGCCAGGAAGAGCGCC
This sequence comes from Symbiobacteriaceae bacterium, assembly GCA_050789255.1. Lineage (GTDB taxonomy): Bacteria > Bacillota > Sulfobacillia > Symbiobacteriales > Symbiobacteriaceae > JBOZRQ01. Next base: position 86,435 of record JBOZRQ010000057.1, on the reverse strand, counting down.
GCGAAGGGAAGCCAGAGCCACCACTTTCCCAGGCTGAACAGCTCGAACGGCGATGCGACGGCCGCTCCCCACTCAGGCATGTACGGCCCCACGATCCGCCGGGTCTCCGGGTCCCACATCGCTCCGCCCACATAGACCTTCCGCAGGCCCAGAAAGGTCGTGACCGTCATGACTACGGGCACTTCCAGGGCCGCAAGTGCGGTCAGGGCGGGCAGAGCGTGTGGGAGCACATGGCGGAGCAGGACCCTTGCTCCGCCAGCCCCTGCGGCCCGGGCGCCCTCCACAAACGGGCGGCTCAGCAGCTCCCGAAAGAGCAGGCGGACGGCCTCGGCCAGTCGAGGGGCGCCCGGCAGTGCGATGACGAGGATGCCCGCCAGCGCAGCGGGCCAGGGGCGCCCGGTGAAGATGTCGTTGAGACCGGGGATCAGGGCCAGCGGCAGCAAGACGGCAGGCAGGGCCGTGAAGACCGCTGCGAGGCGCTGCACCGTAGAAGCGAGCGTACCGCCCCGGTAGGCGGCCACCATTCCCACGGGCAGGGCCAGCAGGAAACGCAGGGGGACGGCCAGCAGGGCGAAGAGCACGGCAAAGCGCGTCCCCCAGATCAACCGGCTCAGCATGTCGCGGCCAAAGGCGTCGGTTCCCAGCCAGTTGCCTGCACCCGGTGGGAAGGGCGGCGTCAGGATCGAAGCGCCGTCAATGCGGATTAGGTCACGCTGGTCCCAGGGGGCCGGAGCGAGCATGGGCGCAAAGACCGCGACGGATACCAGCCCTGTTACGAGCACCACACCGGCCAAGAGCAGACGGTCGGACCGGAGCGCCCGGAGCAGGCGGGAAGGTAAGGCCGGGCCTGCGCGAGCCATGTCCGCGACCCAGGTCGCCAGATCGCCCAGGGCGCGCCACGCTGCCCTGGGGCCCACCCATGCCGTGCGACGGGGGATGTTCGGGTCGACCACGCCATCGATTGCTTGTGCCGGGTTGACCACGCTGACCGTTGCCTCAACCACAACGAGCAGCAGCGTCACCGTCAACATCAGCGGCAGAAGGGTGAGTGCGGCGCCATACCCATGGGGTGTCCGGATGAGCTGTCGGCCAAGCCCCGGCAGCTCAGTCATGTACTCCACAACCGGCTCTGCGCTCAGCAGCAGGCCCAAAATGGCAGGGAGGGCGCCCCACGCCCGGACCAGCGTGTTGCGCCCGAGATATCGCCAGAGGATGGTCCACCGGGAGAGGCCACGGGCCCTGGCTGCCTGCACGTAGGGCTGGGAGGCCACATCCTCCATGCACGCCGCGACGACGCGGGCGGTGTACGGAACCCCCAGGAGTGCGAGCCCCACGACCGGAAGGACGAAGTGACGCCACGTGAGCTCCCCCAGGACCGCGCCGTAAACCGGCAGCCGAAGGCCGGAGAGCTGTCCACCATTGTAGACCAAGACTTGAAGCAGAATGATCATGAGCACGTCCGGCAGCGAGAGGAGGAGCGTGGTCACTCCCCAAAGCGGGCGCCGCAGCCAGCGTGCCCCGCAGCGGCTAAGGAGGTAGCCGGCCACGCCCCCCAGCAGCAGGCATAGAGAGATCGCGCCAACCAGGACGCCGAGCGTGACCTGGGCCTGTACACCCAGTAGCGACGTGTCGACCACGGGCCGACTGCCGAGCGCCCTCCCATACTGAGCTGGATCGAACCGGCTGCCTGCGAAGCCGAAAAACGTGCTGTTGCCGCTGCGTACAAGCCCTGCAGGCAGCATCAGGACTGCCGCGGTGAGCAGGTAGACCAGGGCCAGACTCGCTATGGCATTCAGAACACGGAGGGTCGCCCGCATGACTTCCTCCCTCTCTGGTCAGGGTGAGACTAGCCTATGCGGTGACCAAGGCGGTCAGGCGCGGAAAAGCCCGCCCTCACTGCGAAGCGAGGGTGGGCTCTTCTGGTCTGGCGTTAGGATTCAGCTTTGGGCTGTTCGGGAACCGCTGCCGCCGGAGGCTGCTGAGGAGCCACTTGAGGCTTCTGCTCGGCCTTGTTTTCGGCCTTGTTCTCGGCCTTGGTTTCGGCTTTCTTCTCGGCATTCGCCTCATCCTTCTTCTTGCGGGGACGGGCCACGCTCTTCTTGCTTTCAGGCCGTTTGACCTGGAAGACCAGGATCGAACTCTGCTTGCCTTCGGCGGTGGTAAACGGCTGCGGGGAGACCGGGAAGGCGAGCTTGCGCCCTTCGTGAATCTCGACCTGGAAGCCGTTCAGAGCGACGCGGAGGTTGGCCATGGCGGTGCGGCGGCTCTCGCCGCGCATGAACTCGGTGGCGCCAGGTTCGGTGGGTGCGGCAGGGGTAATGGCGACTACCCCGTCCTTGACCAGCGGGATGAACTTGATGTGGGTTACTTCGGTGTTGGACATGTCGTCCACCGCCTGTGTCACCCGCGGGTTGAAGTAGCCCAGTCGATCCGGCCGCATGACGATTTCCATGGCGTAGTTCTCCATGAGATCCTGCCTGGTGGCGACCCGGTTGGCCACCACCGCTTCCTGAATCCGATTCAGCATCTCCTTGTCGATGTTCACAATCCCGTCAACCCCTTTCCGGAGCGTTTCTACTACCAATAACGTAGTCCGAACCGGGGTTGTTCGATATATGAGTAAAGTTTTTTTCGTGTATTGTGCGCGAGGCCCCGCGAGAACTCGCGAGGGCCTTTGAGCCATCTTGAGTAGTTTTTGGTATCTTTTACCTTGGATTCTTCGGTTATCCATCTTCTGCCAGTAGGGTTCCGCATGGTCGACTAACGGCCTACTTGCCGACTGTGGCGACCGTGATCGAGGTCGCGCAGCCCGTGATTTTGCCTCGTACGGGACGAAGATGGCCTGTCCACGCGCCCTCTCCGCTGCATCTGGCTCCAGTCGCGGGTTTGCGGAACCGCCTTGAGAACCCTTGAGAAGTCTTGAGTACGGCGAATTAGACCGTGCCGGGGCGCGTTGGAGTGCTGTAGCGGTAGCTCAGTGAATCCGAGATGGGGATGTAGATCCAGCCGCCAGGCATCCGATCGGGCCAATCGTGGATGCGATAGAAGGTGACACCTCGATCGGTCTTGCCGACGGGTTTCAAGTCAGACACATTGATTTGGTGCGTCCCATGGAACAGGAGGAGCTGACCCGAAATCCTGGCTTCTGGCGCGCCTTCAGCGACACGAGCCACGATGTTTGACAGGGGCACGCGTCCGGTGAACCATTGCAATCGGTCGATCCCGATGAGCAAAGCCACTACCGTTGCTGCCACCAAGAGCGCACGTTTCATAGCGCCACCTCCGTACCGCCTGGGGTCAAGCCTATCCCCCTGCATAGTAGACGGCAAGTCATGGAGTGCAGTTTCTGGCGTTGGGTCACCATATCCGAGGGCCAGCGGAGCATGCGCCCGGACATCCTGAAATTGTTGTGTCGAATTGTTGAATGAAATGCAAGAACGCGTCTTCTGCCTTCGACAAGCTGAAAACGCGTTCTATAGTATCCTATAACTGGGAGTCACGGCAGGCCGAGCCTCTGAAAGGCAAGGGGCATTCTCCGAGCACACTGCATTTTAGCGGCGGAGGAGAATGCCCCGCAGTCGGCTGACGCCAATGGTGGTCATCACCGTGAAGATGAAGGCAGACACATTCATCTTTGTCGTGCTGATTGTACTCGCGGCAATTCGCACCGCTAACGACTAGCGGACTCCCAGGGGCGCCTTCCATGCGGGCGCCTCTTTACATTTTAGCCTAACGCGGCGTAGGTATACCGACTTGGCGCAACCAGTTGGGCCTACTAGTGGTCAGGATCGGAAATCCCCATTGGGATTAGGAAACGCGTTTCAGGCACTGTGACAGGTTGGCTGTCGTTTGTGCCGGACGAAAGTCCAGGATTCGCTGCGTGAGAGCATTTGTGCTTTCCAGATCATTTGGAGTCAAAGCCTTGCGCTGTAGGATGGAGAAGTAGGCTTCGACTTGATTGAGCCAGCTCGCATGTACCGGCAAGTGCACAGTGACGGCCTTCGGATATCGTGAGCTGAGACGGTCCTGAAAGGTCTTGGGCTGGTGTGAAGCCCCGTTATCCACGATGAAGAAGACCCTGTCAGCCGACCGGCAGGGCTCGTGGGCCATCGGCGGGCGCTCTCGGAAGTGCTGCAAGCCGACAAGGTCACGTCCAACGAAGCGACGTCACGGATGCCGGGCGGCTATGTCCCGAACTTCGTCCATTGCCCTTCGGAGACCACCTCGACGGAGCCGTCGACGACCTTGATGGCCGTCTGTTCGTCGATGGCGTAGGCCGGGCCGCCGATGTCGGCGGCCCACCGCTCTGCGTCAGCCAGGGTGTTCGTCGGGAAAAGGTTCAGGTGCGGGAAGATCGAGAAGTCGACGACTCCCAGGGTGCGGTCGTCCGGAGCGGACGGCCACTCGACGAAGTACGCTCCGATCCGGGGCGTCATCACCATGCTTCCGGCACTAACTCCCACCCAGACCGTGTCGGGCAGCGAAGGCAGCAGATCGGCCAGCCCGGACTCCCGCATCCAGTGGTACAGGTACGTAGCGTCGCCGCCGTCGACCAGGAGCACGTCGGCCTCCCGGACCCAGGGGACCCATCGCTCCGCGCCGATGGTGGGCAGTGCGGTGAGCTCGAGGACACCGAGCGACGCCCAACCCAGGCCGGACAGGTGCCGCCCCGTGGGCTCGGCGGCTACGAAGCCCCGCACCGATTTCGGACCGCACATCGGGTGACCCCACTGTGCTGTCGGGACGATGAGGGCGTGGCACTCGGCGATCGGCTTGCCGAGAAGCTGCACGAGCGCCGAGTGGATGCTTGGGTTCGTGACGCCGCCTGACGTAAGCAAGAGCTTCAAGGTGCCTCACCGCCATTCACTAGTAGAACGTCAGTAGGTGTGGTGGCTTGTCCGCTGAAGAACCGCCATGCGAGGCCTGCACCACCGGGTATGGCGTACACCGCAGTGGGAATGCAGAGGGCGCTAGACTCGGCAATCGGTTTGCCCAGCATGTCAACCAGCCCGTCGTGTATTCTTGTGTTATGGATGCCTGCAGATGTGAGCCGAACTTTCATATTGGCAATCTAACTCCTTCGTCCTGAAAAAGTCAGTGGTAGGGTTAACCTCATCCGATCTCACAACGCCGTCACCACATACGTGCACAGGCGAGCCGACGTTTTTGAACGTGTTGTCTTATGAACCTTGTTCTATCTCGTGAGTGACATTCCTTCTGGTAGAGTCATATGTCATATGGCTGCCCCTGAGCGACATTCTGCCGTCATACCGATTTTGCAAGTCTATTCACTTGATGACTCATGGTACTTTGACCTAGGGTCAGGATCAGAAATCCCCATTGGGATTAGGAAACGCGTTTCAGGCACTGTGACAGGTTGGCCTTCGTGAGTTCGCGGCCGGCGTTAGGAAACCTGCCTCAATTCAAATGAATCCTGAGTCGGATTTATGGATCCGATCAGTAGGTGAACGTGACGTTTGAGCCCTCATCGGTGATCGGTGAGGGCTCGTCCATGACCAGAAGTGCTTATCTCGCCAGGCCTATCCGGCGGCCCTTAGCCCCCACGCCCAGCAGCAGCGGCGCCGCGATCAGCACCAACGCAGCTGCGGCCACCCAGCTTAGCTCCATAGAGAGGCGGGTGGTCACCTGCGCAAAGAGTGACACGCCCACCGCATCGGCCACACAGTCGATCATGGAGTAGACGGAGAGGGCGGTTGCCCGCACTTCGGACGGCACCCGGTCGCTTATTGCCGCGCTTCCCACAGTGCCGAAGATGGTGGTGGCTGCCACATGGAGGCAGAAGAAGGGGAGGGCCAGCCAGTACTGACCGGAGAGACCGGCGCCTGCGATGGCCAGGCTGTTGAGCACCACCGCGCCAGCCAGGAACCGCTGCTGCGAGCCGACCGTCCGCAACAGCCAGGGAATGGAGAAGGAGGCGACGGCCGAGGCTGCGAGCATGAACGCCCAGACCACGCCCGTGACCCCCACCTCGCCGGAGGAGAGGCCCTGGAACTTCACCTGCCACTGGCTCGCGGCGGCCGCACTGCCAACGAAGGCCGGGAGCGGGCCCAGCAGGAGCAAGCCCAGCACCGGGTTCCGACGCCCTTCCCGGGCTACGGTGGTGACGCTTGCGAGCATGCCGCGCCACTCATCCAGGGCCGACCGGCCAGCCACCCGTTCCCAGCGCTCGTGCATGAGGCGCCAGGCCAGCCCGAAGAGCAGCAGGTAGGAAAGCGTAGCGACCGCCCAGGGCCAGGCCAGGCCGAACCGGGCCAGGACGGTGCCGCCCAGGAAGCCACCGGCGACCGCAACCGTCCGGCTGATGCCCGAGGCCCGGCCAAACAGGTCGGTGGTGGAAAAGCTCCCGCCGGCGGCAGAGATCGCATCCACCGCCCAGGCGGAGAGCGCCCCTGAGTAGAGCGCCACACCGGCGCCCGAGAGGAGCGTGCCAACCAGCATCACTGGGACGGATGCCGGGAGCGCCCACAGGCTGCAGCCCGCAGCGGCCAGTGCGAAGGAGAGCAGCACGGAGAACCGCCGGCCGAAGCGGTCGGCCAATACGCCGGTAGGCACTTCCAGCAGTAGGGCGGTGATCGAGTTGACCACGGCAAAGAGCGAGACCGTGGTCAGGTCATGGCCGGCATCGGTCAGACGGAGCACCCAGACAGGCTGGGTAAGCGACAGTGTGAAGCTGTAGAGGCCGCTGAGCAGGTAGTACGTACGCCGGATCCGTTCACTGCTTTGCATCGAGCATGGTCCTCCAGTATTTGCGGTTGTTGTTGTCATTTATGTATCCATATGCATCGATATATCGATGCGACCGGTGCGCCCCAGCTCAGGCTGAAGGCGCCCCGGGAACTACCCCAGGGGCTCGTCGGTGGTCCGCCGCCAGTAGAGGCCGCCGCCGTTCTCCCGCTGCATCAGCTTCGTCATGATAAACTCACGGCGAAGCGTGGAGACGTCGGGGTGAAAGCGGCGCAGGACTGCGTTTACCTCGGCCTCTGTGTACATGCGGCCTCGCTCGAACTCCTCGACGAGCCGGGCCAGGATAACGTCGCGCTTCTTGCGCTGGGTCGGGATCTCCTTGAGGCTTCCGTCAGGGGCGAAGAAGGTCTGGAGCACCTTGTTCTCCCAGGTGGCGCCGCCCTCGTCGCTTGGAGCCAAGTTCGCCAGCCCGTCTGCCGAGAGCACCTGCCGGGCGAGCCGATGGACGAACTCCTCATCCAGGGAGTAGTAGTGGACCTGTCCCTCCTTGCGGAGTTTCACCAGCCCCAGCATCTTCAGCTTGGAAAGGTGGTGGGAGACCGTCGGTTGGCGCACGTCCAGCGCCGAGACCAGTTCTTCCACGCTCCGCTCCCGCTGGGCCAGGAGGCCCACCAGCTTGAGGCGGGTCACATCGGCCAGGGCCTGAAAGTAGGCGACCATTTGCTCGGCCTGATCCGCCGGGCGGTTTTCGTGTTCCATGGAGACACCTCCACGAGCTGGACCTCAACAATATATAGACACATGTCGATATATCTGTCAACCCGTATGGAAAACTTGAGCCCTCACCGGTGATCGGTGAGGGCTCGTCCATGCGTTTAAGCGGATAGGTTTTGCATGATGCGGGCGAAGGGGACCTGAACAGCATGCCCGTCCATGACGAGGGCCTCGCAGATCCAGTCCTCGCCGGCCCACTGGCCACGGTAGCAACCGTCGGTCTTGCAGGCGGGGTGCTTGCAGCCGCCGGTCTCCGTGCAATCCCACTCGTGCTCGGCCATGCGCTCAACCCAGTCGATCGGGACGAAACGGTCCGCCGGACCGAAGTAAATGAGGTTGCCATCGCGACAAGCCTCGTTGTGGCACGCCGTCTGGAGCGCCTTCCGGAACAGATTCATCGCAATCCCTCCCGGACTCTGATTTGGGCCTCTGTGGAGATTATCTCGCAAAGGCTCAACATCCGGTATTCGGCGCTGGGAGGATTCAAAGTACGACCGCCAGATGAGCCGTTGGTGTCATGAAAACGGCACTTGCGCGCCTATCGCTCGTCGAGGAAGCGCTGAAGGCGGGGGCCGATCTCGTCCAGCGCGGAGCGCCGGGCCGTGTACAGAAAGGTGTCGCACTCACTGGACAGATGAAACCGAACCAGCCCTGCCGTGCGCAAGGCGGACAGGTGATAGTGAATGGTGTTCTTGGCCAGGCCGACGTTCTTCATGACGTCGGTGAAGCTCCGCGGCTGGCTGTCGGCCAGGAAGTGCATGATCCGAAGGCGATTTTCGTCGGCCAGGGCCCGCACGGTTCGCATGAGATCCGGTGCAGGCCTGCCTGGGACGGTGGGGGCCGCATCCAACGGGTAGAGGCAAATCAGCAGCCGGTTGCACTTGGCGAACCGCACCAGGGGCCGGAGATGTGTCTGGGGCACCAGGAGCACCTGGTCCAGACTCTCCGACTCCACCCGAAGGCCGGTGGTCGCCTCTTCGACCAGAGCGACGGGGTCAGCCGTAGCCGCCTCGCCACGCCGCCGCTCGGCGTCCGCGGCCAGGGCGGCCAGCAGGCGGGGCTCGACCGCACGGAAGTAGCCTTCGTGCCAGGTGCGGAGCACTTGGACGACATGGCCCTGCCACTGGCCCAGGTCGCGCAGAAGGTCGGCCTTCTGGGGCGGCACATAGGGGGACATCCGCTCGTAGAGCTGCCCTGGCGTCAAGGCGGACAGCCACTGCAGGAACTCCTCCGGTCCAGGGGTGCCGGGGCACTGCCAAACCAGCAGGGACAGGGCAAAGGGGTCAATGGCGGTTGCCCAGCGTAGGGACGCCGCCTTATCGGCGCCCATGCGGGCGCTGACCTCGCTCACCCACTCCGGACCCATGTCCATGCCCTTGTTGGCGGTATATAGGAAGGCATCCAAGCTCAAGACCAGCTCATGGGCGGGAGCGAAGCTGACGAGCACCTGATACATCGTGTCAAACCCCTTTGGATCGTCTGGTGCCATTCGCCTATCATCATAGAGAACTTTCGGGGGCAAATCAACCCAAATGGAACAGGATTACGCAGTTCCATTTCCACTATTGACCACACTGTAGTTCCATTGTATTATCATCATCGTATTCTGTTCCATAAAAGTAGAACAAAGATCGCAGGGAGGAATCTAGATGAATCGCAGGTTTTGGACCATCATGACCGGCCACACGATCAACATGCTGGGCACCAGCTTCGGCACCATTGCCCAGGCGTGGCTCGTTTACGAGCTGACCGGCTCGAAGCTGGCCATGGGCACGATCTTCATGCTGGGCGCCCTGCCCGAGACGCTCCTGCGCCTGCTGGGCGGACCGCTGGTGGACCGCTTTAATCGCATCGCGCTCCTGCGCAACCTGAACCTCCTGCAGGCGCTGGTATACGCCATTACGCCGGTGCTCGCCCTGACCGGGGTGCTCCAGGTGTGGCACCTGTACGGAATCGCCGTGCTTGCCGGACTCAGCCGCGCCCTATATGCTCCCGCAGCCTTCTCCCTGATGCCGATGATCGTGCCCCGGGAGCAGCTGCTTCGGGCCAACTCTGTCTCGCAGAGCCTCACCACCGGGGTCGGACTGCTGGGTCCCGTGGCTGCCGGCGCCCTCGTCGCCGCCTTGGGTCCGGTGCCCGCCATGGTGATCGATGTGGCAAGCTACCTGCTTGGCGCCATCTCCCTGATGCTGATTCCCCAGGAGATTGGGAAGGTGCCGCAGCGCACCGGCGGGACCGCCGGCAGCTACTGGGAGCAGATGGCTGAAGGCTTCCTGGTCTTCCGTCAAATCCCCGCCCTGCTGGTTGTCATGGTGGCCGTGGCTGCCCTCAACTTTGCCACCAACGCCGGCAGCACCATGATGGTCCCATTTGTGCGGGAGCAACTCGGCGGTACCGCCCAGACCGTGGGTTTGCTGGGCTCCTGCATCACGGCGGGGGCCTTCCTCGGCAGCATGCTCCTGGGCTGGACCGGCGAGATCAAGCGCCGCCGCCTCGCCATGATGATGCCGCTGGTGCTCAGCGGCATCACCGTCTCGTCGATGGCGTTCATGGGCCGCGGCTACATACTGCCCGCCGCCGCTTTGCTGATTCTCTGCGGCGTCGGCCTAGGCATGTTCAACCCCCAGAACCAGGCCTTGTTCCAGCGCATGGTGCCCCTGAATCTGCAGGGGCGGGTCAACTCGGTGCGGCTCACCATCGCCTGGGGGGTTATGCCGCTCTCGTCCTTCCTCGGCTCCCTGGTGGCGGATCAGGCCGGCCTGCCCGTCATGTATGCCGCCTTCGGCCTGGTGCCTGTGGTCGTGGCCCTGCTGGCCATAAGCAGCAGCGCCCTGCGCTCCATCGATGGGGAGCAGCAGGGCGCCCGGGCGGCTGCATTAGCGAGTTAACGTGACCTCCATGCGGTTGCCGCTCATGAGAACAAAGTGGCGGCCGATGGCGGCGCCCAGGTCCTGCGCCCGCTTGAGCATCGCCGGGTCCGCCTCGCGGCCGGGCTCGGTCAACAGGTAGACGCCCAGGGTGAACCGCTTCTGGCTCTGGTCGTGCCCCGGGTTCCGGGGGCCCATGGCAGCGATGATATCCGCAATGCGCACCGGGACCTTTTTTGCCCGCACCCGCCCGTCACCGAGCTCGGTCACATCGGTGAGCATGAAGGTGTCGGGCACCTTCTCCGCCGGGAGCAGGCCCATGATATAGAGATCCAGTGCCGAAAGGCCGGCCGGGAAGTGATAGGGCTTGGGGTGGCGGGTAAAGGTCCCGTCACCGTTCTCGGACCAGTAACTGCCCTGGCCGGCCCACATAATCGTGTGCTCCTTGTAGTCCCCGCCGTACTCGCTCAGGACCTGGGCGTAGGAGGGCAAATGAATCCACTCGGACCAGTGGCACTGGCACGGCTCGTTCTGATAGAGCGGCTCGACCTTGCGGGTGACCGGATTGACGAACTTCAGACCCGCGCCCCAGCTGTGCACCAGCTCGTGAGCGATCCAGTCCAGGCCGCGCCCGAAGTTCCTGACGGTGCGGCCCCCGTCTATAAAGGTCTCGGCCATGAAGGGGCTGCCAATGTAGACCGGTGCCATGGTGGCCTGGAGGCGGGGTGATCCGAACTCGGTCCCGGCCCTGGGGCGGGCATACGCCTCACCGATGCCCTGTATGGCTGTGTTGATCCGGCCCGAGCCGTTGCCGGAGGCGAAGAGGGCATCCACACGGAAATCGGTGTAGATCACGGCGAGGTCGTCGCCCGCCGGGAACTTGTTGTAGACGGCCGGGAAGACCTCCTCCGGGCGCTTCGGGAAGCCCGGGTAATGGAAGATTTCGTAGGCGTTCCCGGTCAGGGTCTTCCCGCCTGCTGCGCTCAAGTCGAGCTTGTACTCGGAGACCGGGAAGGGCCGGTGGTCGGTGAAGGCGAGCTGGTCAAAGCGGCCGTCGAAGCCCCACCAGACCACATCGGCGCCCCATTTGACCCTCTTGGCGCCGCCCAGCGCAGAGCGCGGGACTAGGAGGCTCACCTGTTTGCCGCTCACCGAAACCCCTGGTGTAAACCCGCAGTCGCTGGCGATCTGTACGGCGCTCTTCACCGAAGTGTACACAGCGCAGTGTTTGTCGCCGTAATCCAGGAAGACGCGGTGCATCAGGTCGCCCTGATCGACCTTCGTCGGGACATCGGCGCCCATGGTGAGGGTGAAGATGATCACCGTGCCCTGGTCATACACGTCCAGCGCCCGGATATCGACCTTGGGGTCGGGGGCGTCTTGCGGGTCGTCCGCACGATCGAGGCGCGTGCCCGTGATTCCGCTCAGGCCCGGGAAGAGACCCACGATCCCGTCCTTTTCCGGCAGGCTCTTGTACGATAGTTCGATGGCGCCCGAGGGCTCCAACCTGGCTTGGAAGAGGCCGGGCTTGGTCTTCTCTTCGAAGCCGATGTGCCCGTCCATCCGACGGACGTTCCAGGTCACGACGACGCCCGAGGCATCGGTATTGACCGTGATGGCGCCTGGATCGCCATCATGGTAATAGTTCCAGAGCGCCGCGATGATGTACTCCTGGCCCGCAGCGGCCTGGGCGTCGATGGAGGCGGCCATCGAACGCATGGTGCCGTCAGGCCATGGGGATCGCACGGTGGTGTAAAAGTCACCCTCGGGCCGGCCGAACGAGATGTTGCCGAAGTAGTTGACGAACAGGCTCTTCCACCGTTTGCCCCCGAAGGGAAACTCGAAGGGGAGGTCGACCTTCCAGCCCCGTGCCGGCCAGGGCGCCACCGACTTCTCCACTGCGAGGGGTTTGCCGGAGGGCTCCCGGTACTTCAGAGGCAGCACCTCCAGGCCATAGCCGCCGCCGGTCTTCGGTGCATAGCGAAGCGTCTTGCCTTCGAGGTCGATGTAGTTGGCCGGCGCCGTAATCAGCCCGGTTGCCGGCATGACGTGGACGGGACCGCCGTTCACCTGCAGGGTGAGTTCGCTGAACTTCTTGGGGTCGGCGGTCAGGGACGCACGCACCGTCACAGGCCCGCTCAGCGCCGAGGCCTGAAAGGTGACCTTGGTCCCGGAGGCAGCCGAGAGCGTGCCCTGGCCCTTCGTGATGGTCCAGGTCACTGCCGTGCCGCTGGCGGTGAGGGTGACGGTGCCCCGCGTTCCCAGGGTGGTGGCGGAGGCGGTCAGCGTGGGCGCATCCGCTGCGCGCACGGCCGGCGCCCATCCAAGCGCCAGGAGCAGTGTCAGGAGTAGGGCCAACCTTTTTCGCATGCGTTGCGTCGCCTCTCTCATCCGAAATATTATACTCATTATAATACTATGTCAGAAAGGAAAAACCCACCCCGGGCTAAGGGGTGGGCGAAGCACTACAGTGCGGTGTTCAGAAACGCGTGGACCTCAGCCATGGCGTCTTCGTAGGTGCGCACCGGGGTGTAGCCCAGCTCCCGCCGCAGCTTCTCCCCCGAGGGGTAGCCCTTCCACCCGAAAGCGGGTGGCGCCGACGCCGGGTCGATGGAAGGAATCTCACCGAGCCCGAGCCAGGTGCGGAAGTGTTCCAGGTACTCACGCCAGGTGGTGTAGCCGTCGACCGTGTTGTAGGCCTGTCCGACCGCCTGTGGCGCCGATAGCACGGTGTGCACGACCTGGGCGAGGTTGTCGACGTGGATGTAGGTCGCCGTGTTAGAGCCGTCGCCGACCATGGGGAAGCGCCCGGCCTGGAGCGCCTTGGCGACCTTGAATCCCCACATGGAGGTGGGGTGGGCGCCCAGGATCATGGGCGGGCGCAGGATGACCGCCTTCAGGCCACGGGCTTCGCCCGCCCGTACGGCCTTTTCCGCAGCAACTTTGCCGAGGTCGTACGGGGTGCCCTCCGTGCAGTAGGGGGCATCCTCGGGGACCGGGCCGGTGGTGGACTTGTCGTAGACGCTCTGTGTCGAGATGAGGACGAAGCGAGCACAGCCGTGGGCGAGAGCGGCCTCGACCAGGAGCCCCGTCCCCTCGCCGTTGACCTTCAGGCTGGTGGCGAGGTCCGGTCCCGGTACAGCGGCACAGTGCACAACGTAGTCGGTTCCCGCAACGGCAGCCATAACTGCGGCCTCATCGTTCAGATCTCCCGTGGCGATCTCGTCAACCTGGGCGCCGTCCAGGGAATCGGGGCGCCGCACGAAGGCCCGCACGCGCACCCCCTGCTGGCGGAGGCAGGCCGTCACCCGTGAGCCCAGAAACCCGTTTGCTCCAGTCACTAGTGCGATCATGGTTTCCCCTCGATGGATAGAGATGTGAAGGAGAAGTAGTTCTATGCCGCACGTGAAGACCCTTCCTGTGCCCAGCACCGTCTTTCGGGGCGAGCGGTCCGCTCAGGTCTACCTGCCCCCCGGCTACGATCCGGCGGGTCAATACCCGGCGATTTACTGCTGCCCTGGCTTTCTTCACTTCCGGTTCGGGTTCTCCGAGTGGCTCGACGAGCAGATTGCCGCTGGAACCGTGGCGCCCTGCCTGGCCGTGGGGATTGACTTCGAGGATGGTGACGACGAGTTAGATCTATACCGGTTTGCGGCCACCGAGCTGGTGCCTGCGGTGGAGGCAGCCTACGGCGTCAAAGCGAGCCGTGAGGGCCGCTGGCTGCTGGGGTACTCCGCCGGGGCCGGCTACGTGCTGGAGCTAGGCGCCCTCTACTCGGAGCTCTTCAGCAAGGTCGCTGCCCAGGCGCCGGGCTGGATGATCTGGTCGAGCGAGCGCAACGAGATCAGCCACTCGTACCTGGCTGAGTCGATGGCGCGCATCGAGGGGCGCAACCCGGGACCGATGCCGGACTGCTGGTTCGTCTACGGGGATGCCGACGACCCCTTTGAGGCGCCCGCTCGGCGGAACGGGGCGGCGATGATGGACTTGCTTGGGCGGCTCGGCGCCCGGGTTGGCCACGAGCTGGTCGAGGGGGGCCACGGCCCGCGGGTGATGCAGAAGGGCTGGCCCCTCTCGCTGCGGTTTCTGGGCAGAGGCTAGGCCAGATAAGGGGCTAGCCGCCGCTGCAGCTCCTGCTTGGGCACAAAACCGATGATCTTGTCGACCGGCCGGCCGTCCTTGAAGATCAGGAGCGTGGGGAGCCCCATCACCCCGAAGCGGGCGACGATGGCGCTCTCGGCATCGGCATCCACGGCGCCCACCTTGAGGGCGCCGCGGTGCTCAGCGGCGAGGTCGGCGACGATCGGGGCGATCAGCCGGCACGGTGGGCACCAGTTTGCACCGAAGTCGACCAGCACCGGGATCTGCGAGTGCTCCACCTCGGCCGCCCAGTTGGCAGCGGTAAGGTTCGCCACATGTTCACTGACCAAGCGTGATTCCTCCTTGTGTGGGTCTACCCGGAGTGTAGAACCTCAAGTAAACTTTAAGTCAAGGGGGAATTGCGCGTGTCAGTGATGTCGATCGGTGAGCTGGCCAAGCGGGCTGGGGTGCAGGCTTCCGCCATTCGCTACTACGAGAGCCTGGGCCTGATCTCAGCCCCCGAGCGCGCTGGCGGAAAGCGCCGCTACAGCGCGGACACCTTGCTGCGCCTGAATGCGATCCAACTCTTCAAGCAGGCAGGCTTCTCGATGGCGGAGCTTCAGTTGCTCATGAAGAGCGATCCGCTCCCTGACCAGGCGGCGCTCTCGGAGCTGACCGACCGGAAGACAAGAGAGATCGACGACCTGATCGAAAAGCTCCACGTGATGAAGGTCCTGCTGGCCGCTGTGCGGCGCTGCGGCTGCCTGACGGCGGAGGAGTGCGTCATTCTGGTGGGTCAGGAACGATAGCACCTGGGGGTGCCCTTCATCATGAAGCGGATGTCGTGGCAATGGATCGTTGCCGTTGTGATCCCGACTACGCTCCTTGTTAGCTATGTGGTGCTCTCGGCGCAAGGACGGTCCTCGAACAGGTCTCCTGACTCCATTGGCATTCGGTTCGAAGAACCGACGACCCCAGCGGTGGTGCAAGAACCACAGGCGATTGCAGCCGCAAGAGTTCGCTTGGGTGAGGCCTTGGCAGCGCAAGCTTCCAAGACCACTGCCAAATACGTTTTGTACACAGATGAGGGTGCCGGGGGCAGGAGGGCCCCCCAGCACCTCAGGGTTCCCGCCTGGGTTGTGACATTCCACGACGTTGCGTATCAAGTTGGACGCGGCCCGGGGCGTGAGCATGTGGTTAACAGTGAGGTGCACGTGGTTATCGACGCGAACACGGGCGAGGCAGTTGGCCTCTTCACCTACCGGTAAATCGCGATATGGATTCCGCAAGACCGACCGGAGCCTAACCGCTACGGTCGGCGCGTTCTCCCCCTTATGGCAGGCGTCCCGGCGCCCACGCCTGCCCGAGCAGTACGGCCACCGCAGCCTCCGCGGCATAGCGCCGGTCCTCGTAGGTGATCAGGGCGCCCGCGATCTCCGGGGCTGCGAGCAGGTCATAGGGACCTCGCTGGGTCACCAGCAGCACCGTACGGCCCGCTGCCACCAGGGCCCTTACCAGCTCGCCCTGGCGGGGAAACAGATGGGCAGCGTGTGTGGCGACGATGGTCAGGCGCGCACCCGCCGAGGCTTCTAACGCCTTGGAGATCTCCTGGTCCGACGGCTCCCGGGTGATCCCCAGCCGCTGCACGGCCGGGGCCATACGAGAGAGGGCAGCCAGGACGGGCGAGCCGTTCACGCCGGTCTCCTCCGCCAGGGTGACTGGGTCAGGGTCCACACCGATCGCCACGGTCGCCTCCGGCACGATCGGCAGCAGGTGCTCGACGGGACCGACGGCTGTGACCGCTTCGGCGGCGGCCCTGCGTGCCAATCCCAGATGCTCCGGGCACCCCAGGACCTCAAGGGGAGGGGAGGGCCGGCGCCCGATGGCCCGCCGGGCGCCCTGTACCCGCTCCAGCGATTCCGCCACCCGCTCGGCCGGGATGCGGCCCGAAGCGATCGCCTCGCGCACGGCGGCGATGGCCTCCCGCTGGACCTCCCAGGTGTGCGAGACCAGCACCAGGTCGGCCCCGGCGATGATCGCCCGGACCGCCGCCTCGGCCACCCCGATTCCCCTGGCGATGGCGTGCATCTCCAGGCAGTCTGTGAGGATCAGGCCCCGGAAGCCGAGCTCCGCTCGGAGCAGCCCGGTGAGGACTCGCCGGGAGAGGGTGGCAGGTAGGCCCGGCTCCGGCTCGACGGCCGGGAAGCAGACGTGCGCCGTCATGATGGCGCCCACCCCGGCCGCGATGGCGCGCTGGAACGGCACGAGTTCGACTGCCTCAAGCCTCGCCCGGTCGTGGGGGATCACGGGGAGGGCAAGATGGGAGTCGACCGACGTGTCGCCGTGGCCGGGGAAGTGCTTCGCCGTGGCCATGACGCCGCCCGCCTGATAGCCCGTGATCGCGGCGGCGCCCAACTCGGCCACCGGGGCCGGGTCGGCCCCATAGGAGCGGACGCCAATCACCGGGTTGGCCGGGTTGTTGTTAACATCCACCACGGGGGCAAGGTTCAGGTTGATGCCAAGCGCGAGCAGCTCCTGGGCGACCCCTTCAGCGACCTGCCGGGCCAGCTCGGGGGAGCGGGCGGCCCCGAGGGTCATATTGCCGGGCCAGGGCGTCCCCGCCAGACCTTTGGCGGGGATGACCTGGCTTAAGCCGCGCCCCATGTTGCCCGGCCGGACCGGCTCGCTCCCGGTGATGCGGGAGACCACCCCGCCTTCCTGGTCGGTGGCGATCAACATGGGCAGCTCGCCGGCCGCTGCCTGGAGCCGGTCAACGCTCTGGCGCACCTGCTGGGGGGTGACCAGGTTCCGGGCGAAGAGGATGATCCCGGCGAGCCGCTGCTCCTGGACGAGGGCGAGCAGATCTGGTCCGGGTTCGGCGCCCTGGTAGCCGAGCATGAAAAGTTCCGCCGCACAGTCGGCCAGGTTCAAGGCGAAAATCTCCTTCCTAGCGTCTCTGGATGCTTTGATTTTCCGCCTCATTCGTGTGGTTTCCTGCCCTCATAAGCAGATATGAAGAAAAACTTCGCTTTGATGCGGAAAAACGAGAAGGTGTTTTTCTACAAATACCGTAACCATTAGACAGGAAATCCGAAGGGGGAACCACATGGCAACCGGGGAAGAGGGGCGTCCAAGCCTGTTCCGCCTGGGCGAACTGCTGCCGACGCTGCGCCAGGCGGAGGCACGGTTGGCCGAGTACCTGCGGGCACATCCACACGATGTGATCCAGCTGTCCATCAGCGATCTGGCCGACCGCAGCGGCACCAGTGAGGCCACGGTGGTTCGGCTCTGCCGCAAACTCGGCTTCCGGGGCTTTCAGGATTTCAAGATCGGGCTGGCCCAGTCGCTGGTCGGCCCGCTTCAGACCATCCACGAGGAGATCGACGAGCGCGACACGGTCGACACCGTGAAAGCCAAAGTTTTTAACGCCAGTGTCCAGGCTCTGCAAGACACGATGTCGGTGATCGACAGCCGTGACCTGAGCCGGGCTGTGGAGCTGCTCGACAGCGCCAGCCGTGTGGTCTTCCTCGGCGCCGGCAACTCCGGCTGGGTCTGCATGGACGGGGCGCTCAAGCTATTGAAGCTGGGCATCAACGCTGCGGCCTACGTGGACGAGCACTCCCAGCTGGTGGCCGCCGCACTGCTGGGACCCGGCTGCGTGGCGGTGGGCGTCTCCCACTCGGGGGCGACCCGGGATACCGTGGAAGCGCTGGAGGTCGCCAAGAAGGGCGGCGCGACCACGATTTGCATCAGTGGGGCGCCCAAATCGCCTATCACCCGGGTGTCCGACGTGAAACTGTTCACCGCCGCGAAAGAGACCGGGTTCAAAACCGAGGCCATGACCTCCCGCATCGCTCAGCTGGCCATCGTTGACACCCTGTTCGTCAACGTGGCGCTCCGCCGGGGCAAGAGTGCGGCGGAGGGGGTCCAGCGGGTACGCGAGGCAACAGCGCTCAAGCGCCTGTAGCTCGATAGATTCCACACATGGGAGAGCAGAAGGGGGATTCATTGTGAAACGCAGTATGTCGCGCTTCCTGGCCCTGTTCCTGTCAGCCGCCCTGCTCGCCGCAGGCTGCGCAAGCAGCAGCGGCAACAAGGATTCCGGCCAGTCCGGCCAGCCCGCCAACAACAGCCAACCCGCAAAACCCGCCAAGACCACCATCACGTACGCTCAGGCCGGCGGCGTCAACAACCTGGACACGATCCCCGGCCCCACTACCTATCCCGCTGGGTATGAGGTGGCCCTGTCGATCTACGAGGGCCTGGTCAGCTTCGACGATCAGATGAAGATTCAGCCTCGCTTGGCCCAGAGCTGGACGATCTCGCCCGACGGCCTGACCTGGACCTTTAAGCTCAAGAGCGGCGTCAAGTTCCACGACGGCACCGACTTCAATGCCGAGGCCGCCAAGAAGGTGCTCGATCGCCTGGTCGATCCCAAGAAGAACACCGCCAACCGCACCATGTGGGACCCGATCACCGAAGTGAAGGCGGTTGACCCCACCACGCTGCAGATCATCACCAAGACCCCGCACGGCGTGATGCTCAACGCCCTGGCCCACGGCACCGGTGGCATGTTCAGCCCGGCCGCCCTGGAGAAGTTCGGCGACAAGTACCCGCTCAACCCGGTCGGCACCGGCCCCTACAAGCTGGAGAAGTTCGAGCCGAACCAGGAGGTCGTGCTGGTCCGCAACGATCAGTACTGGGGCGCCAAGCCCGCCTACGAGAAGCTGATCTTCAAGGCCGTTCCGGACGCCCAGGCCCGTATCAGCATGCTGGAGAGCGGCCAGGCCGACGTGATCGCCTCGGTCCCTGCCCAGGATGTGGCCCGGCTGAAGGGCAACAAGGAGATCACGGTCGTTGACAAGCCCGGACTGCGCACCACGGTGATCGGCTTCTACCTGAACAAGGCGCCCTGGAACGATGTGAAGGTCCGCCAGGCCCTGAACTACGCCATCAACCGCGATGCGATCATCAAGAGCCAGTTCATGGGCATGGCGGTCCCGCTGACCAGCCCGCTGGCGCCCAATACGGTCGGCTACGTCAAGGCCGGCGAGTATACATACAACCCCGACAAGGCCAAGCAGCTGCTGGCCGACGCCGGCTGGAAGGATATGCAGAACGGCGTCCTCGTCAAGAACGGTCAGCCCCTGAAGATGGTGCTGAACACCGCCGAGGGTCAGTATCCCAAGGACCTCCAGGTGGTGGAGGCGGTCGCCGCCCAGCTCAAGCAGATCGGCGTCGATGTGCAGATCCAGAAGGTCGAGGCCGCCAGCCGCTGGGACATCATCAAGGTGCCGCCGAAGGATGTCAAGTACGACGCCTACCTCTGGGCCTTCAACCCGTCCAACGGTGACGGCGGCACGCAGCTGGACGCCAACTTCAAGACCAACGCCAAGGCCGACGACAAGGCGACGATCTGGAACATGAGCTTCTACACCAACGCCTCCGTCGACAAGGCCCTCGACCAGGCCGCCCAGACCACCGACCCCGCCAAGCGCGCCGAAATCCTCGGCCAGGCCGAGAAGACCATCTGGGAAGAGGCGCCGGCGATCTTCCTGTACGTCGACAACGTGATCATCGCCCACCGCAACGACGTCGGCGGCGTCCAGGTCTGGCCCGTGATCTTCACCATCCTGCGCGACTCCAAGCCTGCCAAGTAACCAGCGCCGAAGCGCCGCGTGCATGGGGCCGCCGTGGTCCCATGCACGTGGCTGCTGCGATTCTGTGAATGAGGGGAGGAGCCACGTGACCCGATTTTTGGCCTCGCGGCTCTTGCGGCTGGTGCCCGTTTTGCTGGCCGTTGTGACCCTGGTGTTCGTGATCTTCCGGCTCGTCCCCGGCGACCCGGCCCGCATGGTGGCCGGCGCCTTCGCCACGGAGGCGGAGGTGCAGGCGGTCCGCCAGCAGATGGGCCTCGATGAGCCGATCCCCGTGCAGTACGCCCGCTACATGGCGGGGGTCTTCACAGGCGATTTGGGCAAGTCCAAGGTGATGGGGATTCCGGTGGGCCCGGAGGTGTTCCGGCGCATCGGCCCGACCCTGAAGCTGACGATCTTCGCCATCGGCCTGGCGGTGCTGCTGGGGTTGCCCGCCGGCATTCTGTCGGCCGTGCGGCATCGGTCCATCTGGGATTACGCCAGCAGCCTGTTCACCTCGGTCCTGCTGAGTGTGCCGAACTTCTGGATCGCTCTGATGCTGATGGGCTGGCTGGCGGTGGGCCTGCGATGGCTGCCCGCCACCGGCACCGATGGCTGGAAGGCCCTGATTATGCCCGGTCTGGCGGTCGCCGCCCGCCTGGTGGCGATCGTGGCCCGCATGACCCGCTCCTCGCTGATGGACGTCGTGCGGCAGGACTACATTCGCACGGCCCGGTCCAAGGGCCTGGCGGAGCGGACGGTCATCTTCAAACACGCGCTCCGCAACGCCCTGGCGCCGGTCGTTACCACCGTCGGGCTGCAGATCGGCTACCTTCTCTCCGGCTCGGTCGTCATTGAGACCATCTTTGCTTACAACGGCCTGGGTCTGCTGCTGATCGATGCCGTCCGCAACCGGGATTACAACATGATGCAGGGCGTGACGCTCTTCTTCGTCGGCGCCTTCCTCCTGGTCAACCTGGCGGTGGACGCGATCTATCTGTGGCTCGATCCCAAGATTCGCTACAGCTAAAGGGGGGCGACGGTGTGAAGCGACTTCGGCGTTATCCCCTGGGCGTCTTCGCCCTGCTGGTCCTCACCGGCTTCGTTCTGGTCGCCCTGCTGGCCCCCGTCATCGCTCCGTACAGCTACGAGGCCCAGGACCTGGCCAACGTGCTCGAGGGCCCTACCGGCGCCCACTGGTTTGGGACCGACGACCTCGGCCGGGATATCCTGAGCCGGCTGATCTGGGGCACGCGGCCGTCGCTGGCGGTCGGCGTGGTAGGGGTTGGCCTCGGCGTGCTCGTCGGGCTTCCCTTTGGCCTTTTAGCGGGCTATCGGGGCCGCCTGACCGATCAGATCATCTCGTCGGTCAACGACGTGGTGCTCACCTTTCCGTCCCTGGTCCTCTCAATCGCGATCGTCGCCGTGATCGGTTCGGGCAGCACCTCGGTCATCATCGCCATCGCGGTGACGACAGCCCCGGCCATCGCCCTGATGGCGCGGGCAGCGACCCTCTCCGAGCGCTCCAAGGAATATGTGGAGGCCGCCCTCGCCCTCGGCGTGCCCGAATGGCGCATCCTGTTCAGCCACGTGCTTCGCAATATCTTCCCCTCGGTGCTGACCGAGGCGACGCTCCGGATCAGTCAGGCGATTCTGGTGGCCGCAGCCCTGGGCTTTCTGGGGATGGGGGTTCAGCCGCCCATGCCCGACTGGGGGACGATGCTCTCCCAGGGCCGCAACTACCTGGCCGTCGCACCCCACATGACCTACTTCTCGGGGCTCTTCATCGCACTTCTGGTTCTGGGATTCAACCTGGCCGGCGACATGCTGCGGGACATCTACGATCCGCGGCTGAAGGATGTCTAGGCCAAAACCGCACCGGGAGGTCACCGCTATGCTTCACATAGACCGAACCCAACTGCGAAAGATCGGCGAAAGCCTTGATAAGCTGATGAGCCTGGACCTGACCAGCCGCGGGGCCGTGTTGCGGCTCTATGACGCCGCACGGCAGTTGCACGGCGAGCCGTTGACAGCAGCGGCAGCCGGCGAGCTGGCGGAGCGGATTCAGCCCGGCGACCGGGTGCTGATCATTACCGGCTTCCCGTCCCGCTCCTGGCTGATTGAAGGGCTGACCGAGACGGACGGCCCCGTGGGCGCCGCGGTCCTGGCCCGAGCCCTGGAGCAGGCCCTGGGCGCCGTCCCGGTGATCGTGACCGAGGGCCGCCTGACCGAGTACTCCGTCGCCTGCGTGCGGGCGGCGGGCCTGATCGTGACCGACCTGGAGCGGGCTGTGCGCTCCAAGCCCACACCGCCCACGGCGGCTGCGGCGGCGGTCATCCCGTTCACCACCGACGGTGCGGCGGCGCCGGGCGAGGCTGCGGCCCTGCTGGATGCCCTGAAGCCCGCCGCCGTCATCGCCGTGGAGATGCCGGGTCGTGCCGCCGACGGCAAGCACTATAATGTCTCCGGCCGTGAGATTCCGGCCCACCTGGTGGCCCGGGGCGATGCTCTCTTTGACGAGGCGAACCGGCGCGGCATTCTGACCGTAGGCATCGGCGACGGCGGCAACGAGTTGGGCACCGGCAGGCTGGCGCCCGTCGTGGCCGAGACGGTGCCCCACGGCGACCGGGTGGCCTGCGTGGTGCCTGCGACGGTGACGGTGGCCAGCTGCATCTCCAACTGGGGAGCGTATGCGGTCGCCGCTGCCGTGGCGGCGGCGGCCAAGGCGCCCGATGTGCTGGGGCAGATTGAGATCGAGCGGATTATCGCCCGGTGCGTCGACCTGGGCGCCATCGATGGGCTGAGCGCTCGCCCGGACTCGCTGGTGGACGGGACGCCGACGCCGCTGAACCGCTATGTGCTGGACCTGATGCAGTTCGTGGTCCGGCAGGGACTGACCGGCTGGATCAAGGGGTGATTCCGATGCTGCTGGGCGTCGACCTGGGCACGTCCTCTGTGAAGGCAGCCCTCTATGATGTCGGTGGAAAGCTGCTGGCCGAGCGGTCGGCCGTCTATCCAACCCGCCGGGACGGTTCTTTGGAAGAACAGGAGCCGTCCGATTGGGTTGCCGCCGTGGGGGAGTTGGTTTCTGCCCTGACGGAGCACCAGCGTCCTAACGCCATGGCCTTCACGGGCCAGATGTCGGGTATGTTGCTTTTGGATGAAAGCGGTGCGCCGCTTCTGCCCTTTCTGCCCTGGTCGGACCGCCGGGCCGAGGGGGAGGCGCAGGAGCTGGCCTCCCGGTTTGGCGGAGCTGAGGTCTACCGCAACACTGGCTGCCGGACCGTGGGGAGCTACCCTGCGGCCAAGCTTTGCTGGGTGAAGGCAAACCGGCCGGAGGTGTGGGGCCGGGTCCGGCGAATCAGCGGCGCGCGGGAGTACCTGAGCTACTTGCTGACCGGGGAGTTTGTCACAGACCCGTCCTGCGCCGGGGCGACGCAGCTGTTCGACCTCGACCGGCAGGCTTGGTGGGCGCCGATGCTGCGGCACGTCGGGGTTCGTCCTTCAGTACTTCCGGCCGTGCGAGCGCCGTGGGAGCGGTTGGGCATGACGATCGGCCGGGTGCCGGTGGCAGTGGGCGCAGGGGACGGCCCCTGCTCGAGTCTGGGCGCCGGTGCCACGGAGCCGGGGGACGTGGTGGTCAGCGTTGGCACCAGCGGGGTCGTGCGGGTGCTGGACCGATCCCCCCTGCTCCATCCGGAGGGGGCGACCACCTGTTACCCGCTTGGCCCGGACCTTTACTTTGGCACAGGGGTGACCGGCACTGCCGGCGCTGCCCTCGACTGGGCGGCCCGCCTGCTGGGTCTGGGCTCTGCTCAAGACCTGGAGGATCTGGCTGAGGAGGCGGAGCCAGGGGCGGGCGGCGTGATCTTCGTGCCCGACCTGACGGGGGGGCGGACGCCTACCTGGGCGCCTGGCGCCCGGGGCTCCTTCTCCGGCCTTGACCTATCCCATGGGCGCGCAGAGCTGGCCAGGGCTGCCATCGAAGGGGTGGCGCTCAGCCTCTGGCTGGCTCTGGAGGCGCTGAAGACGGCCGGCGCTAAGCCCCGGCGTTTGCTGCTGACAGGCGGCGGTAGTAGGAGCCGCCTGCTCGGCGCTACGCTGGCAGGGTTGACCGGTCTTCCGACCATGGCTGTTCGCGGCGGCGATGCCACGCTGGGCGCCGCCCAGCTGGCCGCCGTGGCGGGCGGACTCTTCCCGGATCTGGCGGCCGCCCGGGCCGCGATGGCACCTGCGTTAGAACCCGTGCCGCCTGTGGCGGTACCGCCGGGATTGGCTGAGCGGTACCGGCGCCTCGCTGCACCTGAGGAGTGAGTTCGATGAGCTTGTACGAACGACTGGGACTGCGGCGGGTGCTGAACGCCGCCGGCAAGATGACCTACCTGGGCGCTTCGGCGGTCGAGCCTGAGGTGGCAGAGGCGCTGGCGACGGCGGCTCAGGGCTACGTGGAGATGGACCGGCTTCTGGACCGGGCCGGCGAGCGCATTGCTGCCGCCACCGGCGCCGAGGCGGGCATGGTGACCTGCGCCGCCGCGGCTGGGATCGCCATCGGCGTTGCGGCTTGTATTACCGGGGCCGACCTGACGCTGGTACAACAGGTGCCACAGGTCCCCGTGACCCGCCGCAAGGTGGTGATCCAGCGGGGGCACGCCATCGACTTCGGCGCCCCGATCTTGCAGATCATCCGGCTGGGTGGCGGCGAGCCGGTGGAGATCGGCTCCAGCAACGATACCAAGCCCGCCCTGCTGAAGGGCGCCCTGACGCCGGATGTGGCCGCCGTGGTCTACGTAGTCTCCCACCATGCCGTCCAGGATGGCATGCTGCCCCTGGAGCAGGTGGTGGCCGAGGCACACGCCGCTGGCGTTCCCGTGCTGGTGGACGCTGCTGCCGAGGTCGATCTGCGCAAGTACATCGCAACCGGGGCGGACCTGGTAGTCTACAGCGGGCACAAGGCGATCGGCGGACCGACCTCCGGCATGATCGCCGGGCGCCGGGATCTGATCGCCGCCTGCCGCATGCAGAACCAGGGCATCGGCCGGACCATGAAGATCGGCAAGGAAGGGATGATCGGCTTCCTGACCGCCCTGGACCTGTATGTACGGCAGGACCCGGACGGGATCGGCGAGCAGACCCGGGCCCTGGCTGAGGCGCTCGTCGCAGGGCTGCAGGGGATTGCGGGCCTGACCGTGCGGGCCGTCAAGGACGGCACCCGCCCGATCTGGCGGGCCCAGCTGGCGCTGGAGGAGGGCGCCCGGCTTACGGCCCGGCAGCTAATTGCCGTGCTGGAGTCCGGCGACCCGGTGGTCAAGACCCGCAACCACGAAGCGGACAGCGGGATCATCAACTTGGACACGCGTACGATCACCCGGGAGCAGGTGCCTGCCCTGATCCAGGCGATCACGCTGGCGCTGCGAGAGGAGGCGAACCAAAATGCTGCGGGGCGTTGACCTGATAGGTGGGCAGCTGGCGGTAAACGTGCTGGCCGCGACCCCCGAGAACGCGATCGATGTGGTGCGGCAGGCTGGCGGCTCGGTATTGGTTGGGCTGATCTCCAAGGGGCACACGCTGGAATCGGCGGTGGCCCGGGTGAACGCCTGCCACGAGGCCGGGGTGCCTGTCTCGGTGGGGCTGGGGGCCGGCGATCCCAACGTATGGCGCCTGGCCGCTGAAGTGGCGAAGGCGACCGCACCCTCCCACGTGAACCAGGTCTTTCCGACGGCGGGCTATACCGCCGGCCTTCTCGCCGGGGCCGGGACGGTGGTCAACGCCCTGATCAGCCCGACCGGAACCCCGGGCCGGGTGCTGATCTCGACCGGGCCGCTCAGCGCCACCGCTGCGGAGCCCGCTGTGGTCTCGGCAGACACGGCCGCAGCGATGCTGAAGGACGCCGGGGTGCCCTCGGTCAAGTTCTTCCCGCTGAACGGGGCCTGGGACGAGCTAGAGGCCATGGCCAAGGCAGCGGCTCGGGCCGGGATCCCCGTGTTTGAACCCACTGGCGGGCTGGACGCCTCGAACGTGGCCAAGGCCGCCCGGATCTGCCTGGAGGCTGGCTGCCAGATCGTGGTCCCCCACGTGTACAGCGCCGTGGTGGAGAAGGCAACCGGGCTGACGGCGCCTGGGATGGTCTGCGAACTGGTCGACATCTTGCAGAACCTATAGAAAGCGCCGGAGGCGCCAGCCCAACTTAGCTGGTTCCTCCGGCTTCTCTTTTTCTAGGGGTTCAGCCAGTCCCGGTCCGGCCGGGTAATCAGTCTGGCGTCCATATAGGCCATATCCATGGTAAGCACCGTCTTGATGCGATAGACGTGGTTGGATTCATCGCGCTCGGCCACCAGTGCCAGATCGGCTTCGCTGTCACTGGTCAGGTTGAGGGGGAGCAGCAACTGGATGCGGTTCCGATACCAGTGCGGGATAGCGATCTTGTAGTTGCGGATAATCTTTTCCTTCAACAATTCGATGGAGCCTTGGATGGCCGAGATCGCCAGCGTCTTGTTGTTCTGCAACACAGGCGGGAGCCGGTCCCGATTGTCCTGGAAGAGATGATCGAAGTTGACCTCGATGTCGCAGTTGGTGTCAAAGACCAGGTCCCTTGGATCTTCGATGTAGGTTGCAATGGGCGGCAGGGGGCGGAAATCGGTCACCTTCGGCGAGTATGAGTCAAAGAAGCCGTAAAGCGTCCAGTCCGGCTGGTTGCGCAACTCAGACTCTCTGTTTCGGAAGAACGTGGCATAGATGTCTTTTTCGTGCGGTGTCTGGAGGCCCGTGTTGAAGCAAGCGCGGGAACCATCTTGCGAGTAGACGATTTTGCCCTGATCCTGGACCCGCAAAAAGGTGTAGTTGAGGTAACCAACGAGAACCGGGTAACTCTGGCCAGGTCGTCGGTACTCGCTATGCTGGAAGTTCCAGGGCTCGTCCTTCGCCATTTGGGCCAATCGTTCGAACGGGGTCTCCCATGTTTCGCCTTCCTGCCCGCGGTAGCTGAAGAAAGCGAATACTTCTTCCCTTGGTTGATCCTTATACCGTCGTACCAAGCTCTGGTAAGGCAAATGGGACACCTCCAGGCCTTATGCCCGCTAATGATGTGATAGCAACCATGATACCCCAACGCTAAAGCCTCCCACCAGCACAGTGGGAGGCCTTCGCCCATTGAGTTTGTGTCTACGGGTGTTTGGCCAAGACAGCATGCCTGAGTACCCAAGCAGTGAACGTATCAAGATCAATAGTCCCCGCAGCGAGGCCCACGATGGCTTCCTCAGCGGCGGCGTCATCGGCTACGAGGTCAAGCCCGTTCAACTGGAGCAGCGTGATCATCAGCACGGCTGCCATGCGCTTGTTTCTCGCGGATAAAAGGCCAGGCGTTCATTTGGCAAGCCTCTCGAGTAGCCCCTTGCGGTCCTTGATGACCTGGTCGGCTGTACGCAGAACTTCGGCCGGATCCGCAGGGGCTAGCGCTACGCGGGGCAAGAACTCCAGAATCAACTGCTTGAGTTGGTCCTCGGGCAGGGAGCGTAGGGCCTCACGTAGCTCGTCCATGCTCATGACCCATCACCTCACACCACAACACCGTGCTTCTAGTATATCACACGGTGGAACCCTTGGGCCGGAACCTGATTCTAATGCCACCCCGGGCCACCGGCCGCATAGAGTAGAACAGGAGCAAGATGCCGCGGAGGAGGATGAGCCCATGGATGACAGGGACCTTCCGAAACTCGAGCAAGCGATCGGGGAGATCTGGGAGAAGGCCCGTGAACTGGGCCTCGACCCCTTCCCGACCCACTTCGAGATCGTGCCGGCCACCATCCTCTACGAGTTCGGCGCCTACCTGCTTCCGGGCCGCTTCAGTCACTGGACCCACGGTAAGGCCTACTATCAGATGAAGTCGAGCTACGACTACGGCCTCAGCAAGATCTACGAGCTGGTGATCAACTCGAACCCCAGCTACGCCTTCCTGCTCGACACCAACACCTTACTGCACAACAAGTTCGTGGTCGCCCACGTGTTCGGACACACCGACTTCTTCAAGCACAACATCTGGTTCGGGGGCACGAACCGGCACATGGTGGACACGGTCAGCCAGAACGCCCAGCGGATTCGGGAGTACGGTCACGAAGAGGGCGACCTGGAGGTCGAGAAGTTCCTCGACGCGGTGCTCTCGATTTCCGACCACATCGACCCGTACCCGCGGCGTGAGGCGGAGCGGGAGGCGAAGCCAAAGCCGCCCCTGTACGACCACTTCGGCGACCTCTTCCCCGGTAAGACCGATGACCAGACCTCGCTGGGCACCGGCCGGAAGCTGAAGGGCGAGCGCAAGGGTCCGGCGCCGCGCCGGCGGATTCCGGAGCAGCCCGAGAAGGACCTGCTTCGCTTCCTGCTGGAGCACGCCGACCACCTGGAGGCCTGGCAACGGGACATTATCGCGATCGTTCGGGAGGAGAGCCTTTACTTCGTCCCCCAGATGCAGATGAACGGGTAGGTAGACACGATGAGCAAAGGGTATAGGGTCCTTGGTCCTTCATAGCAACCATTTGTGTAAGAAGGCGTCATTCCGCTGGTATGTGATGGAGTTCACAATGGAGGTGTATTCGAAGTCTCTCGGATGCGGAGGGGTCATGGATGAAGGAACTGATTCGTGAGATTCAGCAGCACAGAGTCGGTCGGCGGACCTTCCTCGGCTGGAGCGCCGCTGCGGTAGGCGCCACGGCGCTGCTGGGCGCCGGCGCCGGGCTGGTCAAGGTCGGGCCGGCTACGGCCGAGGCCGCTGGCCAGCCCGAGGAGGGCCAGTGGCTTACAGCCGCGTGCTGGCACAACTGCGGCGGCCGCTGCCTCAACAAGGTCCTGGTCAAAGACGGCGTGGTGGTTCGGCAGAAGACGGACGACACCCATCCCGATACGCCGGATTTCCCGCAGCAGCGCGGCTGCTCCCGCGGCCGGTCGCAGCGCAAGCAGGTGTTCGCGGTGGACCGGCTCCGGTATCCCATGAAGCGCAAGAACTGGGAGCCCGGCGGCGGCAAGAAGGAGCTGCGCGGCAAGGATGAGTGGGTGCGCATCTCCTGGGATGAGGCCCTGGACATCGTCGCCAGCGAGCTGAAGCGCATCAAGGAGAAGTACGGCAACCGCGCCATCTTCCTGGGCGGCGGCAGTGAGATTGGCCGCACGCTCTCGCTCTTCGGCGGCTCAACCGGCCACTGGGGCACCACCTCGTGGGGCTCCTGGCGGTGGGGTCCCGCCAAGTTCGGCATGGCCGAAGGATATATGGAGACCAGCATCAACGACCGGCTCGACCTGCGCAACTCCCAGCTGATCGTGCTCTTCGGCGCCAACCCGGCCTGGAGCGCCGGCGGCAGCCCGACCTGGCACTACATTCAGGCCAAGAAGGCCGGTGCCAAGTTCATCATCATCGACCCGATCCACACCCAGTCGGTGGAGCTGCTGGCCGACCAGTGGATTCCGATCCGCCCCGGCACCGACCATACCCTGCTGCTGGGCATGGCCCATACCCTGCTGACCGAGGACAACCCGGCGACCAACAAGCTGATCGACTGGGACTTCCTGAACAACTGCACCGTGGGCTTCGACGCTGATCACATGCCCAAGGGCGCCGATCCCAAGGAGAACCTGAAGGACTACGTGCTCGGCACCCACGACGGCACGCCCAAGACGGCCGAATGGGCCTCCGAGATCTGTGGCATCGATGCCCTCACGATCCGCCGTCTGGCCCGTGAGATCGCCACCACGAAGCGCACCGCTCTCCTGACCGGCTGGGCCCCTGCCCGAACCCACAACTCGGACAGCATGCCCCAGATGTTCATGGCCTTCGGCGCCATGACGGGTCACATGGGCGAGTCGGGCCGCATGACCGGCGTCTCCTGCCATTACAACACCTCCAACGGCGGCCCGGCGCTGGTGAAGGGCGGCGGCTCCGGCGTGCCCGGCGTCACCAACCCGGTCAAGGACAGCATCGTCGACGCCGAGATGTGGGACGCCATCCTGAACGGCAAGTACACCGCCGGCTTTGGCAAGCCCACGGACATCAACATTCAGTGCATCTACCACGGCGGCGGAGCGACGCTGCAGACCCGTGAGGGCATGACCAAGGGCATTGAGGCGCACCGCAAGGTGGAGTTCGTGGTCTCCCAGGCCCACTTCCTGACCACCAACTCGCTGTACGCCGACGTGGTGCTGCCCGCGACCACCCCGTGGGAGCGCGAAGGCGGCGGCCTGCTCACCGGCAACCGCGAAGCGATGATCTGCTACACCCAGATCACCGAGCCGCTCTTTGAAGCCAAGAGCGATCAGTGGATCGCCATGGAGATCGGCAAGCGGCTGGGCCTCGATCCCAAGGCGATCTACCCGATCTCGGAGAAGCAGCAGTTCTTCAACCAGCTGGCGGGCGCCACGGTCATCAAGACCGACGGCACCGGGTACGAGCCCCTGCTCACCATCACCGATGCGGACATCGCCAAGATGGGTGTGACCGGCAAGGCCCAGCAGGGCCGCATTGGCATGCAGGAGTTCATCGACAAGGGCGTCTACCAGGTCGAGCGGCGCCCCGGCGACAAGTATGGCTTCATCGCCTACGAGGCGTTCCGCAAGGATCCGGTCAAGAACGCCCTCAAGACCGCCAGCGGCAAGCTGGAGATCCACTCGCAGGCGCTGGCTGACCTGATCAAGGGCTACGGCCTCAGTCAGATCAAGCCGATCCCCACCTACAACCCGCCCGCCGAAGGCTACGAGAAGACCTTCAAGGACTTCAAGGCGAAGGTGAAGGGCGAGTTCCCGCTCCAGGCGATCAATCCGCACTATCTGCGCCGCTCGCACACCGTGTTTGACAACGTGGGCTGGCTGCGGGAGTCCTTCGAGAACCACGTCTACCTGAGCAGCCACGATGCTGCGGAGCGCGGCATCAAGGAAGGCGACACGGTGCTGATCTCCAGCCGCCACGGCAAGGTGATTCGCCCGGTTCATGTGACGGAGACGGTGATGCCCGGCGTCGTGGGCGTGCCCCACGGGGCCTGGGTGACGATGGACGAGTCCACCGGCATCGACAAGGCCGGCGCCGACAACATCCTCTGCGGCCCGATCCCCAGCGGGCAGGGCATCTCGGGATGGAATACCTGCAACGTGCAGGTGGAGCGCTACAACACACCGCTGGAGCCCGACCACAAGTGGGCGCCGCGGATCCCCGTAAAGTAAAGGAGGCGGGATCGTCGTGGCACAAAAGGGCTTTTACTACGATATGACCGCCTGCATTGGCTGCAAGGCCTGCCAGGTGGCTTGCAAGGACAAGAACGATCTGCCCGTGGGGATCACGTACCGTCAGGTCTATACCTTTGAAGGGGGCAGCTATCCCCGGCCCTGGATGTACAACCTCTCCATCGCCTGCAACCACTGCGAGAACCCGCGCTGCGTCGAGAACTGCCCGACCGGCGCCCGGATCAAGCGGGCCGATGATGGCCTGGTGACGATTGACCAGGAGGCCTGCATCGGCTGCCAGTACTGCGTGTGGTCCTGCCCCTACGGCGCCAACACGTACAACGAGGAGAAGGGCATCGTCCAGAAGTGCGACGGCTGCGTGAACCTCACCAGCGCTGGCGGAAACCCGGCGTGCGTCGACGCTTGCGTCATGCGGGCGCTGGAGTTCGGCGACATCGAGGAGCTCCGCAAGAAGCATCCCGGCGCGGTGGACAACATCGTCCGCCTGCCCGATGCCAGCCTGACCCATCCCTCGCTCCTGATCAACCCCAAGGCTGAAGCGAGAAAGTAGGAGGGAGGCACAGAGATGGAACTGAAAGAATGGGCTTTGATCCTCTTTACGGTCCTGGTCCAGGCGTCCATCGGCGCCTTCATCCTGACCGCCGTGCTGCGGCTGCGCAATCGGGACGCAGCGATGGACAGCGCTTATCGCAAGGCCGTGGTGGCGTTGTTGCCGCTGACGCTGGTCGGACTGGCGGCTTCCGTGCTCCACCTGGGCCGCCCGATGCTCGCCCTGACCGCCATGACCCGGCTCGGTAGCTCCTGGCTCTCCCGTGAGATCTTCTTCACCGGCGGTTTCTTCGTGCTGCTGGTGGCGTCGGTGGCGCTGGAGCGGTCGCCGTCGGTCCGCAAGGTGATCGACCTGCTGGCTGCCCTGAGCGGCGCCCTGTCCATGGTGAGCATGGCCATGGTCTACCACATGTCGATGCGCCCGGCCTGGCAGGGCTGGAGCACCTTCCTGGCCTTCGTTGCCACCGCCCTGTTGGTGGGCGGCGCCCTGACGGCCAGCCTGGTGGCCTGGTTCGGCCGAGAGAACCCGCAGGTCAGCAGCGATATGCAGATGCTGCTCGGCGGTGCGGTCATCGTGGGCATCGTGGGTCTGGTTGCGTACCCGCTGTACCTGGCATCGCTTTCGGGCGCCGGCCCTGCCGCTGCCCAGTCCCTGAGCCTGCTGGGCGGGGAGCACAGCGTCGCCCTGGTGCTGCGCTGGGCCCTGACCCTGGCCGGCGGTCTGGTGCCCCTGGTGCTCGGCTGGCGGCGGATCGCCGCAGGGCGCCCGGCGACCGGCCTGGTCTACACCGCCTGCGCCTTCCTGCTGGCCGGCGAGCTGGTTGGCCGCTACCTGTTCTATATCACCGGCGTCTCGATTTCCATCGGTTAGTCCCCAAGACTCAGGGGCCGGCGACCTTGCGCTGCCGGCCCCGATTCCTTTCTACTTATGTCTGACAGGGGTGTTGCCCATGGTCACGCAAGCCCAGGAACTGGTCCGGAGCGGCGAGTTGGAGGCCGTTCTCGAGGCGCGTGGATTCGCCTACGGACTGCTCGCACAGGCCTTTGCTTCAGAGCCGTCGCGGGAGTGGATTCGGTCGCTGGCCGAGCATGATGCGGTCAGCCTGTTCCCCTATGCGGAACAGCCGGGTTCGCTTCAGCAGGGGGCGGCCGAAGTCGCGGCGTACCTGTCCGACCCTACCTTCGACAGCAACGCGGCCTTTGATCGGCTGCTTTGGGATTATACCCGTATGTTCATTGGCCCCGACCGGCTGCCGGCCCCGCCCTACGAGTCGGCCTACCGCACGGCGGACCGGCTGCTCTTTCAGGTCCAGACCCTGGAGGTGCGCCAGGCCTATCGCAAGTACGGCCTGATCTCCAGCAAGGTGGGCTCCGAGCCCGACGATCATATCGGCCTGGAGCTTCAGTTCATGTACGAGACCTGCCGGTTTGCCGCCGAGGCTGCGTCGAACGGCGATGTTTTCGTACTGGAGCAGGTCCTGCAGGACCAGCGGGCGTTTTTGGACGCTCACCTGCTCCGGTGGGCCACCTCCTTCGCAGACGATGTGAACGCCAGCGCCCAGACGGGTTTCTACCGGGGCTTCTCCCGCCTGCTCGCCGGGTTCCTGCCCCTCGACCGCCGGATGCTGGAGGAGCTTCTGCGGGAAGGAGCTGGACGAACATCATCACCGAACTGACGCCGGCGGCGCTGGGCGCCGTCCGGAACCAGCAGCTTCGCGCCTACGCCGAAGGGTACGTACGGATCGAGGCGGAGTTTGTGGAGCAGGTGCGGCAGCTTGGCCTGGAGTTCGACCCCCGGGACTGCGCCGCCGAGACCGCTGCGCTGCGGAGCTCCCTGGGCCGCAAGGGCGCCACGTTCCGCAACAACGGCCACTCCATCCACGTGGGCCGGATCTCCTCGGCCTGCGTCGCCTGCCAGAAGGGCGTTGGCAGCGCCACCTTCTACACCTCGCTGAAGTGCCACCGCAGCTGCTTCTACTGCTTTAACCCGAACCAGGAGGACTTCGACCTGCATTCCCACGCGAAGCGGGATGTATCGGCGGAGCTTCGCTCCATGCATGACCAGGGGTTCCGGGTCAGCCATCTGGCGCTGACCGGGGGTGAGCCGCTGCTCTATCCGGAGGAGGCGGCCGCTTTCTTCCGGACCGCCCGGGAGCGGTTTCCGGGCGCCCACACCCGGCTCTACACGGCCGGGGATCACATCAACCGGGACCTGCTGCGGCAGTTAAAGGAAGCGGGCCTCGCCGAGATCCGCTTCAGCGTGCGGGCGCATGACGGCGCCCACGGGCGCCGCCACACCTACGACCGCATTGCGATGGCCAGGGAGTACATCCCCGCCGTGATGGTGGAGACGCCGGTGCTGCCCGGCACGCTCGATGTGATGAAGGAGATGCTCCTGGAGCTGGAGCGGCTCCAGGTCTTCGGGGTCAACCTGCTGGAGTTCTGCTTTCCGCTCAACAACGTCGAGGCGTTCCGGAAGCGGGGCTACCTGCTGAAGCGCCGGCCTTACGAGACGCTCTACGATTACTGGTACGCCGGGGGCTTGCCGATCTCCTGGAGCGAGCTGGAGTGCCTGCAACTGCTGGAGTTCGCGCTCGACCAGGGGCTGGGCCTCGGGGTGCACTACTGCTCGTTGGAGAACAAGCATACCGGGCAGATCTACCAGCAGAACTGGGGGCAGCCCGTGCCGGAGACGGCCTGGTTTTCGGAGCGCGACTACTTCTACAAGGTGGCCAAGGTCTTCGGGGCGGACATCGCCCCGGTGCAGGCGGCGCTTGGGGGCCAGGGGCAGGAGCGCGACGGCTACCTGGAGTTCCACCCGGCATTGATCGAGCGACTCAAGGGGCTGGATGTGGAGGTCGGCATCTGCGCCTTTGTGGTGGAGGGGCGCCCGGAGGGTCGGGTGACCCGGGAGCTGAAGATCGGGCTGACCACGCCCGCCACGTTCGATCCTGCCGCGGATTTGTAGCCGAAGGGCCGCATAGACTGCATCACCACATACGGGGTGCAGGGGGCGATGAGGGTGCGTGAGATCACTGTCGTCCTGATCCGACCGGATCGGCCCAATCCCGAAGTGCTCGAGCAGGTCTACCTGATCCTGGCTAGAGCGTGCTCCTGATGGCGATCTGCCCCGTCATGTAGTCCCACTCGATCCGCTCCGTCAGCAGGTGGATCACCTGTTTGCGCTGCACAAAGGAGAGTTCCTGCCAGACAAGGGCCACGTCGATCTCGACCAGCGGGCGTTGAGATTGGCTGGCCCTTTTTCGCGCAAGTGTATCGGCCAGCGCTGCCTTGTCGGCGTCGATTTCGGTGCGCAGGTGGCTGAAGGTGTCGGCGTCGATCCTGGCTTGGCGGTAATCCTGCCGGACTCTCACCAGCTCCCGGTCGAGCTCAGCCAGCCGGGCCTCCAACGCCTTTATCTCCTCCTGGAGAAGGCGGGCCTTTGCTGCGCGACCGTCGCTGATTCTGCGCTTCACCTCATCGTTGTCGAGCAGGGGAAGCAGGTGGGCGAGAACGGCCCCTTCAAGCTGCTCCTGGCGGACGGTCGGGCAGGGACAGTCGCGGAAGCGGATGTAGCCCGTGCAGGCGTAGTACCTGTGCTCGTAGGTGCCGTTTCGGCAGACCCGGCCGTTCATCGGCCGGCCGCAGTAGCTGCAGTGAAGCCGGCCCGACAGGATATAGGGGGAATCGCTGCCCGACCGGCGCGGGTGAATGCGGGCCTTCTTGCGGCGCATGGCCTGGACGTGCTCCCAGCGCTCCGGGGCGATGAGGACGGGAAAGGCGCCGTCGGCGGTGATCTCCCGGTAGGTGAGCCGGCCCCGGTAGGCGGGGTTGGTGAGAACTCGCTGGACGGCGGAGATTTGCCAGAGCCCCCCGGCCCTGGTGCGCAGGCCTGACTCGTTGAGGGTGCGGGCAATCTGCCCGTCGGTGCGGCCGGACAGATACTCCTCATAGATGCGCCGGACGACGACCGCCTCGTGTTCGGCGACCACAAACCGCTTTTCGGCGATGGCGTAGCCGAACGGGGGGCGAAGGCCGGGGTTCCGACCTTCTGCGGCACGGCGGCGCTTGCCTGACATGGTCCGGTCGCGGATGGTGTTGCGCTCGTGGGCAGCGAAGATGGCAGCGATGCCGAAGCCCAGCTGGCCGGTGGTGGAGGTGGTGTCGATGTGCGCCTCTGTGATGGAGATCAGGGAGGCCTTTTTGTGCCAGTCCTTCTCCACCAGCTTGTAGGCCAGGTAGGGCTGCCGGGCCAGGCGGTCGAGCTTATAGACGATCACCGTGGAGATGAAGCCCTGCTGGATGGCCTGGTTCAACCGGTTGAGGGCCGGCCTGCTCTCCTTGGCACCGGAGATGCCATCATCGATGAAGATCTGATCCAGGGCGACGGTCCACCCCTTGTCGGCGGCGTAGGCCAGGCAGGCGTCCCGCTGGACTTCGAGCGTGGTGCCCGTGCCCTGATCCTCCGTGGACCAACGGATGTAGATCGCAGCGCTCACGTGGCGACACCTCTTACCCCATGATATGCCGCCGGTCGTGCCTATCGACCTCTCCATCCAGACCAAGATTATGAATGAGGGCTGGGCCAGCTATTGGCACAGCCGGATTATGCGGGAGATCAACCTGACCGACGACGAGTTCGTGGAGTTCGGGCGGTTGCACAGCTCGGTCTGCACGCCGGGCCGCACCCGGATTAACCCGTACTTCGTGGGCTTTAAGATGTTCGAGGATATCGAGAAGCGCTTCGGGCGGGAGAAAATGTTTGAGGTGCGCGAGTTGGAGAACGACGTCTCCTTCCTGCGCACCTACCTGACCGAAGAGCTCTGCGAGGAGCTGGACCTGTTCGTTTTTGCCCTGGAGGACGACGAGTGGCGGATCACCGAGAAGGCGTGGGAGCGGGTGCGGGACGCCCTGGTTGAGAGCCTGACCAACTTCGGCCAGCCCTATATCGTCGTTGACGATGGCGACTACGGTGGGCGCCGAGAGCTGTACCTGCGCCACCACCACGATGGGCGCGACCTTGACACGCAGTACGCCGAGAAGACGCTGATGCATGTGTACGCGATCTGGCAGCATCCGGTGCACCTGGAGTCGGTCGAGGGCGACCGGGTCTACGTGCTCACCTGTGATGGGGACCGCGTGGAGAAGATCTATCTCTAGAGGGTGACCGTCCTCAGCTCGCCAGCGCTCTGCACGGCAAGCTCGATGATCCGCATGGTGTCGCGGGCCTGTTGGGCGGTGACCGGTGGGGCCTGCCCTTCCCGGATGGCAGAGGCGATCCCCTCGTAGTAGGCCTGGTATTGACCCGGCAGGGTGGCGATGCTTCCGGTGAAGGTGAGGCCGTGCAGGTCGGTGGTCAGCCTGCCGTAAAGCTCGGGCCGGTCCGCTCCCCAGCCGGGCGCCCCCGGCCCGCCGCCGGCCCGCAGGGAATCCTCCTGCGGGTCCAGCCCGTACTTCACGAAGCTGCCCGCGGCGCCGAAGAGGGCGAAGCGGGGCCGGGGCTCGCGAATCAGGGAGCCCGCCCGCAGCGCCACGGTGAGCCGGCCGTAGTCCAGGGTCAGGTCGAAGGCATCGACCGTCTGAGCCCCGGCCCGCTCCATCTTGAGCTCAGCCCGGACCGAGCGGGGCAGCCCGAAGAGCACCAGGGCCTGGTCGATCAGGTGGGAGCCCAGGTCGTAGAGGAGGCCCGAGCCCGGCAGGTCCTGCTCCCGCCAGCGCACACGCACGTCGGGGCGGAAGCGGTCGAAGTGGGACTCGTAGCGCACCAGGTCTCCCAGGGCGCCCCCTTCCAGGAGGCGGCGCACGGTGAGAAAGTCGCCGTCCCAGCGCCGGTTCTGATAGACGCTCAGCACCAGGTTGCGCTGGGCGGCGAGCCCGATCAGATCGTCCGCCTCCGCGGTGGTGACCGTGAAGGGCTTCTCCACCACGACGTGCTTGCCGGCTAGCAGCGCCTGCCTGGCGTAGGCGTGATGCGTGGTGTTGGGCGTGGTGATGACGACCAGGTCCACCGAGGTGCGCGCCAGGAGCTCGTCCACCGATGCCACGGTCTGCACCTGCGGGTAGACCCCGTGCACCTTGGCCGGGTCAGACGTGACGACGGCGCCCAGCGAGAGCCCGGGGACCCGGGTGAGAAATGGGGCATGGAAGACTGAACCGGACAAACCAAAACCCACGAGACCGACGCTGATCGTCACGCTGGTTGCCTCCACTGCGGGTGCGTTTCTTCGATGATAACACAATCAGGCCCCACGGCTGAAACGCCGTGAGGCCTGATTGCTTTACCGGGTGCTCATCACCCGATAGATCGCTGCGGATAGACCGGCGATGGCGCTGTCGGCCTCTTCCTCTGTGGCGCCGCCCGTCATGACCACCAGTGCGTAGGGGCGCTCGGTGTAGATGATGCCGGCGTCGTGGAAGTTGCCGTCGTACGAGCCGAACTTGTGCAGGTACTTCACCCCGTCGGGGAGCCCGGCGGCGATGCGGCCATCGTAGGCGACTTCACGCAGGGGCTGAAGGATCAGCTCGGCCCGCTTGGGGTCCTCCTTGGCGAGCCGGTCCAGGTGGAGCCACCAGCCCAGTTCGGACTTGGCGGTGACCTCGGGCGTGCCGTCGGGCAGGCGGTACAGCTCGCCGTCGATGCTCCGGGTCCAGCTGCGGATGTTCTCCCAGCCCAAGTGGCGGCCCAGCATGTTGACGGCGACGTTGTTGCTGTAGCGTAGGGCCCGGCCCACCAGGTTCTCCACCGGGTAGACGCCGCCGAAGGGGGCGGTCTCGAAAGCACCGCCGCCAGGGGATTCAAAGTCCGTCTCCGTGTAGACGATGCCGTCCTGCCAATCGAGCTTGCCAGCCCGGAACTGCTCCAGGGCGAACAGGGTGACCGGCATTTTGATGGTGGATGCGGGGTGGTAGCGCTCGTTGACGTTCAGCGCAAAGCGCTCGCCCGAGGAGAGGTCCTGCACAATTACGCTGTACCGGCCTGAGAAGCCGGACATGGCCTTTTCGGCCGCCGCCTGCAGGGCCGGAGCCTTCGACCAGGCGGGCTCCGGAATGGGCTCTTTGTTCGCTTCAGAGGGTGGGGCGGGCTGGGGAATGACCACGCTGCTCTGGCTCGGTGATGCGTTCGCCGGACGGTCGCCGCCCTCTTGCCAGAGGACTGCCGCGGGGAGCAGAAGCAGCACGATCGCCGGAACCAGGATCCATTTCCTCATAAGGACCTTCCCTCTCATTGATCTCTTCACTTCCCATAACGGGAGGGGGGACGAAAAGGTCGCGCACAGTGCACAACAATCTGCCTGGAAAGAGGGGGAAATCAAGCACGGTAAGTTGAATTTGCACACTTGTAGAATCACGGGGAGGGAACCGATATGCGCCGCCGAGGATTTCTGCCTGTGTTGCTGACGATGACGCTGCTGCTGAGCCTGTTCGTTCCCATGGCTGCCCGGGCCGAGGCGCCCGCAACGCCGCTGCTTCTGATCCACGGCATGCTTGGCTCGCCCTCGACCACCTGGGCGGCGGCTGTCCCCTTCTTCGAGCAGAAGGGCTACGTCTCCGGGAAGACGCTCTTTACCGTAGACCTTTCGGTCACCGGGGGTGAGGCGGAGGACACCGGCATTCTCGCCGACGCCGCGGTGGTGGCCGCAGAGGTGCGCCGGATTCTCAAGGAGACCGGGGCGCCCCAGATCGACTTGCTGGGCAAGGACCGGGGAGGCCTGATCGCACGGATCCTGACGGCCGGGGATACCGCCCCGCAGATCCGCCGGGCGATCAGCCTTGATGCCCCGCACATGGGGATGCTCCGCGAGGAGGCTTTCATGGCCGAACTGGACTACGCCAAGGTGGACCGGGCCATGGTGAGCGGCTTTGGCTCTCTCCTGCAGGCGGGCAGCCGGGTACTGATTACCATGGAAGAGCGCGAGGCCCGCTTCGCCGACCGGAAGCCGGTCGCCCTGGCGATTGCATCGGTCTGGGTGGACGGGCACAACGCTGCGCTGGCCGGCCACGACGGGCTTGTCTCCGAGCGGAGCCAGTTGGCCTGGCCGGGCGCCGAGCAGGTGACCAACAAGATTGGCCCGTCGCCTGCCGAGATTGAGTCGGACATCTCGGTGGGGCTGGGAATCCTCGCCCTGGCGCGCAAGACCCCGGCGGTGATGGCCGCTGAGGCGGAGGTCAACCTGCAGACGGCCTATGA
This sequence comes from Symbiobacteriaceae bacterium, assembly GCA_050789255.1. GTDB lineage: Bacteria > Bacillota > Sulfobacillia > Symbiobacteriales > Symbiobacteriaceae > JBOZRQ01. The sequence continues at coordinate 46,422 of JBOZRQ010000057.1, read as the reverse complement.
GTTCCTGGCCGCCGGCGATGTCAGCGCCCCCAAGCGCGCGTGCGAGCCGGGCTGCCAGGACTGGACACTGCTGGCGGGCCACTGGTCGGAGACGACGGTAAAGGCGATGCTGCCCGACCGGCTCCCCTATGAGCTGGACGCCAAGGGCCAGCGGGTCTTTGATCCAAACCGGCATATGACCCGGGCAGAGTTCGCCTACGGCCTGACCAAGGCGCTGGGCCTCAACGAACAGCTGGGCGCAACCGCCTTCGCCGACCTCTATGGCCACTGGTCCCTGGGCTACGTGCAGGCAGCCGTGGGGGCCAAGCTGGTCAACGGCCTGTCGGCGGACTCCTTCGGGCCCGACGCCAAGCTGACCCGTGCCCAGGCCGCCACGCTCGTGGTGCGGGCCAAGGGCCTCACCCCGATCACGGGCGCCAGCCGCTTTGCGGACGCCGCCGGCCACTGGGCCGAGGCCAACATTAACGCTGCGGCCGAGGCGGGCATCATCAAGGGCGATGAGCGCGGATTCCGTCCCGACGACCCGGTCACCATGGCCGAGGCGGCGGCGATTCTCAGCCGGAGCTTCCCGAAGTAGTAATAGGGCACCACCCTTCATAGTCCGTCCCGCTAGCCGGGACGGACTTTTGCGCGCTTTTTAGCTAGACGAGTAACTATCGTGAGTGCATTTGGCATCCGTACCTAAATAAGGCCGATGTTCCATGGAGACTAAGGGGTGTTCACTGGTAACGTGTAGGTGTGAAGTTCCGCGCTCTGTTTGAAGGGGGAAGACGCGTGCAAAACCGCCATGCACATCCTCGATTGCGATCCTGGCTGTTTGGACTGGTAGCTCTGCTGCTGATTGCAGGCGCTGGTTTCGCGGGTTTCCGGTACTGGCAGACCGCCAACGCCAAAAAGGTGCCGATGGCGACGCTCGAAAGCCTTGGACCGGTTCCGGACTGGTTGGCCGCCGCTGATGCCAAGGTGATCGACACCTACGCCTGGGCACTGAACCACGCCGAAGAGCTCCAGTACATGCCCTGCTACTGCGGCTGCGACACGCTTGGGCACAAGAACAACTTTACGTGCTACTTCAAGCCGGACGCCGCCGGAAAGGTCACCGGGTACGAAGACCACGCCATGACCTGAATGGTCTGCCAAGACATCACGCGTGACGTGAGAAGAGGCCTGGAACAGGGCAAGTCCCTCAGTCAGATCCGTGACGACATCGACAAGCGGTATCAGGACCAGGGCCTGAAACCTACCGATACGCCGATGCCTCCCAAGGGGAAGTAACCAGATTCGCTTCTAACCTACCTAGGAGGGTACTGTATGCAGACCTGCCCCAGCTGTGGCAGCGAGTTGACCGGACCGTACTGCAACATGTGCGGAGGCAAGGCGCCCGACGACAAGGCCGTTCGGAAGCCCCGCAAGGAAGCGCCGAAGGCGCATGCCCCCGCCGCCGCCCGCAAGCAAACCAGCGTTCTGGCCCCCAATCGGATTTGGAAGACCACGGCGCAGGGGCTCCTGGGCCTGATGCTCTTCGGCGCCGGCATGGTTGCGGGTTTCTACCTGGCCAACGATTCGAGTGATGGCGGTCCCCTCGAGTCCACCACCGTGGACGCCACGCAGGAGCAGTTGCCGGCCGTGGCGCTGGGCAGCAAGTACATGGATGAAGGCGTCGACTACATGACCAAGAACGAGCGGGCGGCCGCCGGCAACTCCTTCCGCAAGGCGATCACCGAGTTTGAGAAGGCGCTGAAGGAGGATCCGAACGACCAGTACGCACGGACCTACCTCGGCCTGACCTACTACTATTCCGGTGACACCAACAAGGCGGTCTCCACCTCGGCGGAGGTGCTCGCCAAGGATCCCAACTACCTGTGGGCGATCTTCAACCTGGCCTGGATCAGCGAAACCTCCGGCAAGAAGACCGAGGCCGCTGCCTACTACCAGAAGTACCTCGATGTGGTGCAGACCGAGCGCCAGAACCAGCTGAAGTACGTGGAGCAGCAGGAGCTGGTCGACCGCCAGGTCGAGGCTGCGAAGAAGGCCCTGGAAGGATTGAAGGGGGGTACCACCAAGTGACGGCTGCAGCAATTAGCTACCCCCGCTGGAAGCGCAGAACCTCTGCCGGAGTGCTGGCCTTCCTGGCCCTGTGGGCCCTGTACGTGCTCCTGTGGCCCAACCAGGGCTCCAAGGCGGCCGGCGTAGGCATTCCCAACGGCGCGCCCGCCCCTCAGTTTGAGCTGACCGGCCTTGATGGCAAGACCTACAAGCTCTCCGACTTCAAGGGCAAGCCGGTCATGATCAACTTCTGGGCCTCGTGGTGCCCGCCGTGCCGTGCTGAGATGCCCACCCTTCAGGCGGCTTACAAGGAGTATGAGGCGCAGGGGTTCGTGATCCTGGGCGTCAACCTCAATGAGAGCGAAGTGGCGATCAACTCCTTTAAGGAGAAGACGGGGATCACCTTCCCGATCCTGATCGACAAGGATGATCACGTCTCCCGCCTGTACGATATCGTGCCGCTGCCCACCAGCTACTTCGTCGACAAGAACGGCGTGGTGCAGGGCAAGTGGACCGGTGAAATCAGCAAGGATCAGCTGAAGGCCCTGATCCAGAAAATCCTGTAACGGAGGTGCTCCTACATGGACGCTGCCAATCATCCGCCTGTGGAGACCTCTGAAGACGTGGAGACCTCGGAAGAGGCCCAGGCTGAAGAAGAGGTTCTGGAAGAGAAGAAGCCTACCAAGGACCTGCTGGACAGAACTTGGGACTTCTTCGCCTCCGTGCCGGTTGCCACGGTGCTTCTCTTTGTCATCGCTGCGGCCAGCGTGGTCGGCTCCCTGATCACGCAGGAGGGCCTCTACGATTCCTGGCTGCCGCCGCAGGACTTCTACCCCCAGCGCTACGGCCCGGTGTGGGGCAACCTGCTCTACAAGACCGGCATGACCCGCATGTACACCTCCTGGTGGTACCTGACCATGCTCTTCATGATCGGCGCCAGCCTGGTGGTCTGCTCCCTGGAGCGTTTCGTGCCGCTTTGGAAGGCGGTGCAGCGCCCGAACGTAAGCCCCGACCCGGCCTTCGTGAAGCACCTGAAGAACCGTTTCACCTTCCGGCCTGAGAAGGGCGGCCAGCCACTCGAGAAGCTGGCCGGGATTCTGAAGGCCAAGCGCTACGGCGTTGTGATCGAAGGCGACCGCCTCTACGCCGACAAGGGTCGCTGGGGCCGCTGGGGTCCCTACATCCTGCACATCGGCCTGATCTTGATCCTGGTCGGCGGCATGATGCGTGCAGTGCCCGGCTTCTACTTCGACCAGATGGTCTGGGTGCGCGACGACGCCACCGTGAAGGTGCCCGGCACCAACTGGTATGTGAAGAACGAGAAGTTCACGGTTGAGTACTACGACAACGGGGCGCCGAAGGCGTACCGCACCGACGCCACCGTGATTGACGGCGGCAAGGAGGTCCGGTCCCAGACCATCTCGATGAACGAGCCCCTGATGTACAGGTGGGTAGAGCTTTACCAGTCCAGCTACAAGACGGGGGCGGGCTATGCCACGGTTGCCCTGAACGACCGGGCCAGCGGCCAGACGCTCGGCGAGTTCAAGGTCGACCTGACCACCCCGGCGTCGGAGTACAAGGTGGGAGGCCACAGCATCAAGGTGGTCGACTACTTTCCGGACTTTGGGCTCGACCAGGCTGGAAAGCCCGTCAGCAAGTCGTCCGAGGTGAACAACCCCGGCCTGAAGCTGGAAATCACGGACCCTGCCGGCAAGACGCATCAGCTGTGGTACTTCGTGTTCTATCCCGAGATGGAGTTCAACACGAACATCCCGATGAAGCTTGAGACCATCGACATGGCCGAGTCCTCGACCACCGGTCTGAAGGTGAAGAAGGACCTGGGCGTGCCCGTGATCTACTTTGGCCTCCTTATCGTCAGCCTCGGCTCCTGCCTGACCTTCTACCTGGCACACCGGCGCTACTGGGCGATCGCCGAGGGCTCCTCGGTGGTGGTAGGCGGCTGGACCAACCGGAACCAGAACAGTTTCAAGACAGAGATCGCTACCCTGGCAACAGCCCTTGACCCGAAGACCAATCCGCAGAAGGATATCACGGAGGGTGAAGAGCGTTGATTACAGCCGCCAGTTACTTGTTCTTCGCAGCGTTTGCGGCGTATGTCGTTTCGGCCTTGCTGTATATCGCCCGTATTACGCTGCGGCGCCGTGACCCCAAGCACTTCGCGCTTGCCGACAGGCTCGGCGACTGGGCCTTCCGCCTCAGCAGCCTGGGCGTGCTGCTCCACGGCGGCGCCATGGGCGCCCGCTGGGCAGGTTCGGGCCAGGCGCCCATGTCGAACATGTTTGAGTACATGTCCTTTACCGGCTGGGCGATCATGCTCTTCTTCGTGATGCTCTCCTTCTGGTACAAGCTCCCCGCCCTGGGCGCCTTCGTGGCCCCGGTGGGCGTCATCGTCATCGCTTACGCCTCGGTCTTCCCGCAGGACGTTAAGCCCCTGGTGCCGGTGCTGCAGTCCTTCTGGCTGCCCCTGCACGTCTCGACCGCCGCTCTGGGCGAGGGCGCTTTCGCCGTAGGCTTCGGCGCCGCCCTGATGTACCTGCTCCGGGTGCGCAAGGAGAAGAGCGAGCCCTGGGAGGAGCGGGCCCTGGAGTTCTTCTTCTTCGTCGCCTGCATGCTGGTCGCTTTCATCGTGATGGCGTTGGGCATGAAGGCCGCTGGCTACTCCGTGGAACTGGCCAACACGGGCGTGGGCGCCTCCACCCTGAACTACACCCTGCCGCCCTTCATCGGCCCGATCGGCTCCAACCCCGGCGACGCTTCCTTCCTGGGTATGGACCTGCCCCTGGCCACCGTTCCCGCCTGGATGGCCGGGCAGGGTGCCGCCAAGAAGCTGAACACCTTGATTCTCTCGGTGCTGGTCGGCGCGGTCCTCTACCTGGTGCTGCGCCTGATTGCCCGTGGCCCGCTCCGTGAGATGGGCTCCAAGGCTGTCGCCGGCATGAACCCCCAGCTCCTCGACGAGGTGAGCTACCGCGGCGTGGCCGTCGGTTTCCCCCTCTTCACCCTGGGCGCCATCGTCTTCGCGATGATCTGGGCGCAGAAGGCCTGGGGCTCGTACTGGTCCTGGGACCCCAAAGAGACCTGGGCGCTGATCTCCTGGCTCTTCTACTCGGGCTACCTGCACATGCGCATCGTGCGTGGCTGGGAAGGCCGGGCCGCAGCCTGGGTCAGCGTGGTGGGCTTCATTCTGATCATGTTCACCCTGGTCGGCGTCAACCTGCTGATCTCGGGCTTGCACTCCTACGCAGCTTAAGCTCCTGCAACGACAAACCCCCGCTGCCTTCATCCGAAGGAGCGGGGGTTTGCCCATGTTTACTTCTCGAACGGCATACGGCCCGTGCCGGTGACCTCGAAACGCTGAATCACCGGGCCAGCGCCCTGGACAGCGATGAGCGTGATGCTGCCCCAGGTCAGCTGGTACCCGTTGCGATCGTACATCTTGACCAGGAAGTGAAAGGTGCCGGTGCTCGCCTGCTTGTCCTCGGCGATGGTGGGAATCATTTCGCCGGACTTCGGCTCGCCTAGCCGCCCGACCTGGACCTGGGGCAACATCCAGTCGGCGGACAGGTGCAGGCGTGACTCCCCCTCGAACGTCTCGACCGTGTTGGAGCCCAGGAAGTAGTGGGGCAACTCCTCGCGTGCCCGGTCCTTCGCAAAAATAGCGGCCAGCAAGACCTTGTCGGCCGTCTGCGGGACCAGGAGCTCCTTGCCCTGGGGAACCATTTTGGTCTCGTTCTCCACCCGGCGGAGGCGGAAGCTGGTGGCGTCCGGGATCACCTGGTACGCAGAGATGGTCATATGGGCGGCCGGGTCCCCCAGTTCCCGCTCGAGGCGTATCACCCCGTTTTCGCTCACGCTGGTACGCTGGCCAATCAGCTGGATGCCATCTGCGTTGGAGGGGGTGTACGTGAGCAGCCGGGTGCTTGCGTTCTCACGATACCCGTAGATGATCTCCATCGTCGTGACGGTGTTCGCAGGTGTGGTGCCGCGGTACTCCCGCACGAAGATCGGTCGGGAGGAGCCGGGCACGTACAGGGGGGTTAGCCGCTGCGACTTGCCCCGGGGGTTGGAAGCTTCGTGGTCCAGGGGTTTTTGGCCCCAGTAGAGCACCTGGAATGGATCGTTCGTCCAGTCGTAAAACTGGCCGCGGACCAGGTCCATCACGCCGTCGCCGTCCACGTCGGTCCAGTACTCCTTGGCCTTGGTCAGGAAGCTCTTCATGGCCGTGTTGACCTGGCGGAAGAACTCGTCCGCACTGGCATCCTGTACGCCTGGCGCCTTCTCTGTGAGAGCAGCCTCAGCTTGCCCGAGGTAGGTCGCCCTGGACTCTTTGGAGGGGGACTCGCCCTTGTCTTCTCCCTTCCACTTGGCGAAAGAGTCGGCTGGCCGGGCCCAGTTCTCCGTCACAGCCATGATGGGACCCATCCCTTCGACAAACAGGAAGCGGGTCAGCTCGCCCCGGTTGAGGATGAGCAGTTCCCAGTTCTGACCGGCCTTCCGCAGGTGGAACCAGACCTGGGCGTCGCCGCTTTGCTGGGACCAGGCGAGGCCGTCCTTCAGTTCAGCCGGCAGGTAGCGGAGCAGGGCGCCGCCCCCCTTGGGATCCCGGCGGTAGACGCCCTCGGGCGCCACATGCCAGGTGACGTACACCTTGCCCTCATAGGCATGGACCACCCGGTTGCCATCGATGATGGTCTCCTCGTTCACGGTGGCCGCGGGCTTGCCGCTGTCCCGCAGGGTGTAGGTCAGTTTGGTCTCTTGCCTGGCCATGAGGGGGTGGACCCCTGCCCTCGGGCTTACGGGGCTTGGGATCGAGGCCACGGATGCTGCGCTTGCGTCCGGCTTTGGCGCGGCCGGGTCGGCGGGGGCGCCCTTGGAGCAAGCGCACAGCAGAACCGCACAGAGGGCCAGCGACGTCAGCTTGGCACAATTCATCGAATCAACCGCCTTGTTTGCCACATTACCCCCTTGTGACGTCGCTGGCGGCTTTCAGGTTCCGCCGTGAAGGAAATCCGCGATCGCGGCATTCACGGCGTCTGCCTGCTCTGTAATGAGGCAATGGCCGGCGCCCCGGATCAGCTGCGTGGAGGCGTGGGGGATGGCCGCCTTCACCCGGCCCATCACCTTGACGGGGTTGTAGATCTTCTCCGCGTCACCCACCAGGAAGAGGACGGGCATGGTCAGCCGCGCCAGCTCAGCTGCCGAGTAACGTCCCGGAATCGCAGCCAGCTGGGGACGGCAGTGGGCGTAGGCGGTGCAGATGCCATCCATCACGGTGGGGTGGATACGCTGACCCGGGGCCAGGAACCACGACCACGCCTTGGTCACCCGCTCCCTGGTGGGCCAGAGCATGGCCGGGTAGATGCGGGTCATCATGGCAAGCGGCAGGCTGGCGAAGGAGGCGACCGGGGCCAGCAGGACCAGCTTGTCCACCCGCTCGGGCTTGGCCACGCTGAAGTTGAGCGACAGCCAGCCGCCCATGGAGTGGCCGACCAGGCTCGCCCGCTGCAGACCCAGGCCGTTTAGCACCTGCTCGAGCCAGCGGGCGCAGTCCTCCCGGCTCTTGAGCGGGCGCCGCACCACGCTGCGGCCCAGGTCGCCCATGGCATCGATGCAGTAGGTTCGAAACCCGCTCATCGCGGGGATGTTCTCCATCCAAAAGGTGGAGTTGCCGGTCATGCCGTGAAGGAGCACCACGGGCTCGCCATCCTTCGGACCGCTGGCGATGACATGCGTGTCGCCGAACTCGGTCTGTACGAAGGAGGTCTCATAGGGCACAGTCCAGAGGGCAAGGTTACGGTCGTAAGCCTCGGCGAAGGCGGCTTCGCCAGCGGCGCTCTTGAAGATGGAGTACATGGTGCTCATGGGTTCACCTCAAGGAGAAAGTAGAGGGTGGAGCGCAAAACCTGGAACTGGGCGCCCACGTTGACCCGCTCGCTCCCGCTGGTGCAGCTCTCCAGGAACATCCCGTCCAGCAGGGAGATGACGGTGTGGGCGATATGCTGAAGCGGCAAGCGGGGGCGGAACTCCCCAGATTCGGCGCCCCGCCGCAGGAGCGACTCGACCGCCCCGTAAACGGCGCTATAGCGCTGCTGTACGAAAGGCCGCCGCCCCTCGTCGCGCCGGGCGGCAAGCAGGAATTCGTAGATCACCACGGGCAGCCCGGTGGTGCCAGCCGTTATGCGTTGCTCCTGGTCGGCCAGGAAGGCGCTGAGGGCTTCCCAGGCAGACGTTTCGCCGGCGGGGATGGCGCCGCCCATGGCCTGGTAGCGCCGGATGACCAGGTCCGAAAAGATCTCTTCCTTGCTGGCGTAGTACATGTAGACGCCGCCGAAGCTCTTGCCCGACGCAGCGACGATGTCCTTCATGGTGGTTGGCTCGTAGCCCTTGCGTACAAAGACTGCCAGGGCGGCCTCTTGAATCTCCTGGCGGCGCTGTTCGGCGTGCTCCTGGGACACCTTTGGCATGGGGTGCACCTCCTGCGGCAAAATAAACGAGAACCTTCTCGGTATAATATAGCGAGAGGGTTCTCGTTTTGCAAGGGGGAAGTTGCGGAAGGGAGTTCCTGTTTGCTCGACGGGGGTTGTGTTACAATAGAAGATGCTGTTTTGACCATTCGCTACATAACTGGGAGGCGGGTTACTTGGAGCGTGTGCTGAAGCGTCAGGAGGTCCCCAAGGAGCACACCTGGGACCTGGAATCGATCTACCCAACCAACGATGCCTGGGAGCAGGACTATCAAAAGGTTTCCGAGCTGACCCCGAAGGTGTCCGCCTACCAGGGCAAGCTTGGCGAGTCCCCGTCGACCCTGCTGGCCGCCCTGAAGCTGCGGGACGAACTCTACCAAGTGCTCTGGCAGGTCGTGGTATACGCCTCCATGCGCCGCGACGAAGACGCCGCCAACAGTACATATCAGGCCCTGAGCGACCGGGCCATGTCCCTGGCCGCCAAGGCGCGCGCCGCCGGCTCCTTCATGACCCCCGAGATCCTGGCGATTCCCACCGAAACCCTGCAGGGCTTCATGGAGAAGGAGCCGGGGCTCAAGGAGTACAAGTTCGAGTTGGAGGACCTGCTCCGGGAGAAGGCCCACGTTCGTTCGCAGGAGGTAGAGGAGCTCCTCGCCCAGAGCAGCGAGGTGACAGCCGCCGCCGGCAAGATTTTCAGCACCTTTGCCAACGCCGACCTGCGTTTCCCCAAGGTCAAGGACGAGAACGGCAACGAGGTGGAGCTCACCGAGGGCCGCTGGCCTCGCTTCCGGGAGAGCGCCAACCGCGAGGTGCGTGAGAACGCCTTCAAGGTCTTCTATGCCACCTACAACGGCTTCCGCAACACCCTTGCGACCTCGTACGGCTCCAGCGTCCGAAAGGATGTCTTCGTCGCCCGGACCCGCAAGTATCCCTCGGCCCGTGCGGCGGCCCTGTCGGGCAACAACATCCCCGAGGCCGTGTATGACAACCTGGTCGCCACGGTCGACAAGAACCTGCCCAAGCTGCATCGCTATCTGCACCTGCGCAAGCGGCTGCTGGGGCTCGACCAGGTACACATGTGGGACCTGTACAACCCCATGGTGTCCGAGGTCGACAAGAAGATCCCGTACGAGGAGGCGGTCGAGACCATCCTCAAGTCGGTGGCGCCCCTCGGCGAGGAGTACGTGCAGATCGCGCGGGCCGGCATGACCAGCGAGCGCTGGGTCGACCGGTACGAGAATGTCGGCAAGCGCAGCGGGGCCTACTCCCACGGCAGCTACCAGACCAAGCCGTTCATTCTCATGAACTACGCCGAGAACCTGGACTCCATGTACACCCTCACCCACGAGCTGGGCCACTCCATGCACTCCTACTTCAGCCGGAAGAACCAGCCCTTCCAGTACAGCGGCTACACGATCTTTGTGGCCGAGGTCGCTTCGACCTTCAACGAGGCGCTGCTGACCGACTACCTGCTGAAGAACACCCAGGATCCCAAGATCCGCATGTACCTGATTAACCACTCGCTGGAGTCCTTCCGCACCACGCTCTACCGGCAGACCATGTTCGCCGAGTTCGAGCACGCGGCGCACCAGCAGCTGGAGGCCGGCAAGGCGCTCACCGCCGACTCGCTCTGCCAGACTTACCTGGAGCTGAACCAGAAGTACTACGGCACCGAGGGCGTCGCAGTCGACAAGGAGATCGAGATCGAGTGGGCCCGCATCCCGCACTTCTACGGGGCCTACTACGTCTACCAGTACGCCACCGGTCTCTCGGCCGCAACGGCCCTGAGCCAGCAGGTGCTCTCCGAGGGCAAGCCCGCCGTCGAGCGCTACCTGGGCTTCCTCAAGAAGGGCGGCTCCGATTACAGCATCAACATCCTCCGCGACGCCGGCGTCGACATGTCCTCGCCGGAGCCCGTGCAGCAGGCGCTCGACGTGTTCGAGAAGCGGCTGGACGAGATGGAAGCGCTCGTAGGGTAGAACGGATCCGCATAGAGGCAGGACCTTGTGTCCTGCCTTTTTCAATTCAATCATATAGGAATTATCTTGTAACACGGAGAATTTATGCGCTGCGATGGGGGTGCAGCGATGCGGTGGCGGTTCCGAGCGCTCTTTGCAGGACTTATGGCGACTGGGATGACCTGGGTGTACCTCTCCAACTATGTCAACCTGGGAATCAACCCTGTCACCTACTGGCTCCAGGAACCCGCGATGACGCTGACGATATGGGTCGGCGCACTCTTTCTCAGCCTTATGCTGGACGCGCTTGTTGGCCTGTACCTCCGCCGGCTTTACATTGCTTTGGCGGACCAGGGTCGCGGCCGCGCACTCTCGCCAGCGGAAGTCAACGAAATCGCTTCGCGGGTGATCGATCTTCCTCACAAGTCCTCCATATGGCTGACCGTGGCCTCGGTGGGGCTTAGCCTGGTACACAAAGGTGTTGAGTACGGTACTGCACTCGGGGCACTCGCTCTCAATCCCACGGCCAGAACGGACATGCTTCTTTCCTTGCTGCGCGAGTTTTTGGTTGTGCTGGTGCTCGCCCTACTGCTTTACACGTTTAGCCGACGCCTGCTCCGGGTGGCGCTCGCCCGGCTTGAGCTGAGGCAGCCCCCGGCGGGGCGCCGGACGCCGATCGGCGCCCGCATCCTGGTTTTGATCCTGGTGCAGGCAGCATTCTACACCGTGTTCATTGTTGTGTCCCGGGATGTTCCGGGGCCGCGCTTGGCTGTTGGCTTGCTGATGCCATTGCTCCTGTGCGGCGGCGTAGGAATCATGGTAGCCCAAGAGCTGTCAGGGGACCTGTCGGCGATATCCCTTCGCCTGCGCAGCCTTGCTGCAGGCGCTGGGCCGGAGCTCTTCCGACGGTTTGCCATCACGGACCGCGATGATGTGGGCGAGGTGGTGGCAGCGATCAACACCCTGCAGGACAGGGTCGAGGAGGAGTTTCACCGGCTGCAGTCAGACCTGTCGGCCGCCCGTTCGGTTCAGACTGCCATGCTTCCTCGGGGCTGGTCTCCGCCGGCCGGCTGGGATCTGGCGGTGCGACTGATTCCGGCGGAGCATGTCGGCGGCGACTTCTACGACATGATTGACCTTGGCGAAGGGCGATTTGCCATCGCTGTCGGAGACGCTGTCGGCAAGGGACTTTCCGCCGCCCTGATGATGGCTTCCGTGGTCAGCCTGATTCGCTCCCAGGCTACGCTGCAGGTGCATCCCAAGGAGGTGCTGCGGGCTGTAAACCGCCTCCTCTATGGCAGCGTGCCACAGGGGTGTTTCGTCACGGTGGCCTACGCCGTGGTCGAAACCCGGCACAACCTGATGACGGTTGCCAGCGCAGGTCACTGGGCGCCTGTTGTTGCGGGGGCAGAGATCGGCGTGCTCCCCGGACTCCCGCTGGGCATCGATCTCGATGTGGAGTATCGGGAGCTGACTTGCCCGTTGGAGCCCGGCGCACCGGTCTTGTTCTACAGCGACGGCCTGATTGAGCACGTCGGGGCACTTCGGGGCAACGACATGGCCGAGGCGCTATGCACGCCGAATCTGACCGCGTCGGCCCGCATCGAGGCGGTTTTTCGAGCAGCCGGTGTCACTGCCGAGGCATCCCACTCTCCTGTGGACGACATCATGGGACTGATTGTGGTGCCGCCGGCCGTCCGCTCGTGGGTCTTTCCCAGTGAGCATGGCTCCGAACTGATGGCCGCCAGAGAGGCCGCAGCCGTTGTCAGGCAGTGGGGCATGGCGGAGCGGGCGGATTCGGTCGCCACGGCGGTGGGGGAGGCTTGCCTGAACGCCATCATTCATGGAAATCGGCTGCAGCCCGAGCGCACAGTCACGATGCGGGCCATATACGGCGCCGAAAGCCTGGATATCGTGGTCGCCGACGAGGGACAGCCGTTTCACTTGCCGGCAAATCCACCAAACCTGCATCAGCAGATCGAGGGCGATGGGCCGATCGGCGGGTGGGGACTGCACCTGATCCGACAGATGGCGGATGAACTGAGGGTAGAACCGCTCGAGACAGGCAAACAGGTGCGCATGCGATTCCTGACCGGAGGTGGGACTTGTGTTTGAGGTGGCGACCAGACGGGCGGGGGAGAGCTGCGTGATCGATCTGGCAGGGGAGTTCGGGCGTGACGGCGGCGAAGCGATCATAAACGCCGTACAGGAAAACTGGTCTCCACCCCTGCGCCTTGTCTTGAATTTCTCCGGGGTATCGACGATCAACTCCGCTGGTTTGGGCGGCGTGATCTGGTCTGTACGATACGTCACCAGAGCGGGCGGAGAGAGCCGAGCCTATGGCCTGAGCGAACATTTGCGCCGGATTCTGTATGTAATGGGTCTGGTGGCGTACTTGCAGATCTGCCCGGACGAGGCAGGGGCCCTCGAATAAGGAGCGTTCTGGTGGATGGAAGTGCTGGACAGGTTCTCCGTTCCCTCGCTGTTGGAGCCCTGCCTTGGCCGGCCGGAAGTCGTCACGGCCTTGATGAAGGCGCGGGCGGCTTTCGTGACGGCGCCCGCCGGGTACGGCAAAACGACACTGCTGGCACAGTGCTGGGCACGGGTGAGGGGACTTCGCACATGGTATGTCCTCGAGCATGCTGACCGTGCTCCGGAGCACCTGCTTGCAGGCCTTGTGGTTGCGGCTGGTGCTGAGGGGGCGGTTGCGGCCGGGAGTTCGCAGGAGGTGTTACTCCGCTTCAGCCACTGGCTCGCCGCACAGACGCTGCCGGTGACCCTGTTCATTGACCAAGCGGGCATTCTGTGCGACGCCGGCGGGGCCCTGAAGGTGTTGGCTGAGCTGGTGGACCGCACCCCAACCCTGAGGCTGGTGGCGGCCGCCCGCGAGGAATTGCCGTTGGCTGCGTTTGAGCAACTGCAGCGGCGCGGGGAGCTGTCGGTGATGACCGCCGAGCGCCTGGCCCTGTCGCAGGAAGAGTCCGTTCGTTTGGCTCTCGCCCTGGGGCGTTCACACACAGAGGCTCAGCAGATTCATACGCTCGCTCGCGGCTGGCCCGCCGCTGTGGCGATCCTCAGCCGCCAGGAGAACGGCAGTAACGGGCTAACTGAGCTGGCTGAATACGTTCGGGCGGAGGTACTGGCTTCCCTGGCGGGGGCGGACCGCTCCCTGCTGGCAGCCTCCTCACTGCTCCCGGAGCTCGCTGCGCCTGACGTGGCGTGGCTGCTTGATCGTCCGGTGGGTCCCGGCGAACTTGCCCGCTTAGGTCAGGCTCGCTTGTTGCTGCCAGGTGGAGCACGAGATACATGGATGGCACATCCGGTCATCGCTGCAGCATTGGGCCGGGAGCAGGACATCCAACCTGGGCGGTGGCAGTGGCTGCTCCGCCGCACCGCACTCTGGGAGTGGGGGCAGGGGGAGTACGATCAAGCACTGGAGCACGCCCTCCGAGCAGAGGACCACGACCTTGCCGCCACCTATCTCGGACACTTGGGGCGCCGCTTGCTGCGCGATGGGGATCTGCCGCAGCTCGGCCGCTTCCTGGAGCGGGCGCCGGCCCCGGTGTCGGAGGCCAACCCCGATCTTCTGTTGGAGGCCGGCGATGCGATCCGGCGCGCCGGACAGGCCCGCACGGCGCTCCGCTGGCTGCATAGGGCCGTCGCGGGGTATGTCGGGCAGCGGCGGTACGAAGCGCTGCTTCTGGCATTGTGCCGCTTAGGGCAGACCCACGCCGAGCTCGGCGAGTGGGAAGAGGCAGAGGCCGCCCTGCGCCAAGTTGAGGCCGAGTTGGAGACGTCCGACGGATCCTTGCGCAACCAGCTAGTGGCGGCCCTCGCGGAGTGGCCGGTGGTGAGCGATCCTCATGCCGAGGCCACCGGACGCGGACCTGTACTCTCGTGCATGTCGTCTTTGACCCGGGCGTGGCTCGCCCTCGCACGGGAACGGCCAGGGGCTGCCAGGGAGCATGCGTTGCTGGCCCAAGGCCTGGCTGACACGCTGGGTGCGCCGCTGCTTCAAGCTGCGGCTCGCCAGGTGTTGGCCGCTTCCGAGGCGGATGTTACCGCTGCCAGCACACGCCTGGACGTGCAGTGCCTGGGCGCCTTCCGACTGCTGGCCGACGGGCAGGAAGTCTCCCTGGAGGTGTGGGGGAGGGCCCAGGTGCGCGCTCTCTTTCAGTATTTGATCCTGCAGCCGGGCTTCAGCGCTTCGCGCGACACCTTGCTGGACCTGTTCTGGGAAGACGGGCTTTCCGGCGCCGCGCGCGGCAGGCTGAGGGTGGCCCTGAACCGTCTGAGGAAGGCTCTCCAGGGGATCGGGGTAGATGTGGAGGCCGCCGGCGATCTCGTCCGAATTCCACCGGACCGCATCCGGTACGTGGATCTGCAGGCCATGAGGGCGCATTTGGAGGCGGCCAGGACCAGCCTGGCGCTTGATCCCGCCGCGGCGCTTGAGCACTGCCGGGCTGGGCGGCGGCTGTATGCCGGGGACCTTTTGCCGGGGGTTGCCCACGCCTGGGCCGACGAGTACCGGCGTCATGCCCGCCAGGAGATGTTGGAGCTGCTCCGGATCTGGCGGGCGGCCGCGGTCAGGCTCAGGCACACCGCTGAGGAGTTGGCCGCCCTGGAGGAGATCATCGCGGAGGAGCCCGAGCGGGAGGCAGAGTTCCGCGATCTGCTGCGGCTTCTGCTCAAGCTTGGCCGGCGCGGCGAAGCGCTCAGCCGATACCGGCGCTACGTCCGCTGGCTCAGGCATGAGCTTGGCCTAGAACCGGAGCCGGAAACCCGGTCCGTGTTTCGTGGAGCATAACGTCTACACGTTCACGCTGAAGTAACGCCCCCGTGGCATGCTGGAGACAGCAACCACGGGGTTGTTTTTGTTTGCGGCGCACAACGGCGGGACGGAGGAGGTATCACCTTGCGAAACAGGGGAGTTCGATGGCTGGCGACAGTGTTGGCTCTGGCCCTGCTGGCCGCTGTTTTCCCAGGAGCAGCTACCGGGGCCTCAGGGGAGTGGACCAGGGCAGGCGGAAAACTCTGGCTGAAGCGGGACCAGGGCGTCAACTTCAGAACCGGCGGCGCCGGTGATGATCTGAGGTTCGACGGTGATTACGTTTACGCCAAGTACGGCATGCAGTTCTCCGACGCTTCCCAGTACGTGGATTTGGACCTGGTCCCCCCGACCGACGGCTGGACCTTCCGGCTGGATGCGAACCATGTGGCCTACCATCGCCTGGTCGTACTGCTGAAGGACGGCCTTGCTCAAGTCAATGTGGGGTCGGTCTCCTCCAGCGGCCTAATCAATACGGGCATGTACCTGGAGGACTGGGCGGTGATGGACCGGGCCTCCGCTGCGCCTGCGCCGTCCGGGACCGGATCTCAGCCGGTCGGGGGAGCAGCGGCCAAGCTCTGGGTCGACAGCGCCAACGCCGAGATGAACGGGTCACCTGCTGCGCTGGATGTGGGACCGAGGCGGATCGGCGGGGCATTCATGGTACCACTGCGCTTCGTAGCTCAGGCCCTGGGGCTGAACACGCTGTGGGACAGCCGCAAACAGCTGGTAACGGTCGGTGGCCAAGGGGTGATGATGACCTTCTGGATCAACGGCTCATCTGCGCAGATTAACGGGCGGACCGTACAACTGGATCACGCTGCCGTCCTTGTGGAGGACCGGCTCATGGTGCCGCTCTCCGCCCTCACCACCGCCCTGGGCGATAAGGTGCAGTTTGACCAGTCCACGGGGGAGATCAGGCTGGGCGGGAGTTCATCCGCAGTTGCCTCGCCTGCCCCGAACCCGGGCCCAAGCTCGGGAGTCTCCGGTTCCACCCATTTCAGCGCTGTATGGCTGAATCGCTACGAGAACGGGTACGCCTCGAAGTCGAGCGGGGCGAAACCCGACTTTTACCTCACCCTGAATCCGGACGGCACGGCCAGGGTGGTCCTGACGATCACAGGGCTGATCGGGGCGACGTTCATCGGGACAAATCTTGAGTACAAAGGAACCTACACGCTTGATCCGCTCCGCGTGGAGTTGACGCTGCAGCCGGCCCCCAAGGGATGGAGCACCTCCCAGCACTTGCAGGAGTACTGGCAGACCATGACCGTTACGGGAGACCTGGCTGCTGACTGGAGTCGAATCGACAACCTGTATGTTCAAGGGGCGCCGGCGGAATCCGGGTATGCCACACCGGTGAAGCGGGTGCCCGATCCCGGTCCTGCCCGATAATGCCAAGGGAAGGAGCATTCAGCGTGCAGAAGTCGTTACCGAAGCGTTTCGGGTGGGCGTTGGTCATCGTCCTCCTGGTCAGCGTGTTCACCGGGGCGGTGAAGGCGGCTACCATCTCCTGGCAGGATGTTGGCTGGGAGATGTGGCTTGATGATGGCAGCGGCCTCGACCTTGCCACCGGCGGTGCCGGGGAGGATCTCGTGCTGGCGGGTACAAAGGTAACCTCCAAGGGCGGAATGATGGTCATCCAGGGCGCCGAGGATCTCAGCTTCCGCCTGGTCCCGCCTGCTTCCGGGTACCGGAACACCCTGGACGTGACCGCCGTGGAAGACAAGGTCCTGGTCATCCAGCTCGAAGGCGGAGCGTTCGCCCAGGTGCAGATGGGCGCGGGCTGGCGGAGGGGTCAGGGCTTCAGCAGCATCGCGATCTACGGATGGATGATTGGGGAGGTGGGTGCGTCCGCACCGACCCCACAGCCAGCCCCGATCATTCCACCCGAGCCCGCCCCGTTCCCGATGCCGGATTTCGGGTCGTCCCCAGCGCCACAGCCCTCCCCACAGCCCACCCCCAGTCCGCAGACAGGCAGCGCAAAGGTGACAGCCATTGCCGGTCCTACAGGAGTGCTCCTCTCCTGGTCCGACTACGCCAGTCCGAACGATGGCTATTACGTGTTCCGGTCGACCGAGCCCGGCAATTTCGGGAGCATGCCCCTTACCGACTTCCCCATCCTGGCTACGACTTACCTGGACACCAAGGCCAAGCCGGGACAGACCTACTACTACAAGGTGCAGGCCTACCAATTCGGGACGCTCGGCACTGCGAGTAACGAGGTGCAGGTTTCAACCTTGCCGGCCCAGACCGGCAGTCCGAGTGGCAGTCCGAGTGGCAGTCCGAGTGGCAGTCCGAGTGGCAGTCCGAGTGGCAGTCCCAGTGGCAGTCCTAGCGGCAGTCCCAGCACGGGCAAGCGCGTGGTTAAGCTCCAGCTGAACAACCCCACCGCAGAGGTGAATGGCCGGAAGTCGGTCTTGGACGTGCCTCCTCAGCTTATCGACGGGCGCACCATGGTACCGCTTCGTTTCGTGGCCGAAGCGTTGGGGGCGGAGCTGGAGTGGGAGGCCGCCGAGCGAAGGATTGTCCTGTCCAGCGCGAGCCGGACCATCATCCTATGGGTGGATCGAAAGGAAGCCGTCATTGACGGTACGCTGATAACGCTCGACGTGGCGCCCGCCAACGTGGGGGGCCGCACAATGGTGCCGTTGCGTTTCGCCGCCGAAAGCCTCGGCGCCCAGCTCACGTGGAACGACGCCGACAAGAGCATTGTGCTTACGATCGACAATTAGCACGAACGAGAGCAGGCGAGGCATCACGGCCTCGCCTGCATACGTTTTTACGGTTAGGTCTGACGCAGCATCGTGGTCTTCAGGTCATAGAGCTTTTGACTGAGGTCGACCTTCATGGTCTGCGGGTTGAGCAGGCGACGGTACTGCGGATAGAGGCGGTCGAGCTCGAAACGCAGGTACTGGCGGATTTCGGTGAGGCTCGGGAAGAGGTTCGGGTCCACCTTGCCGCCGTCGTAGACCAGCTGGAGCGGCTCCTCCACGTAGTAGGTGCCGCCCGGGATGGTCTGGTTGAGCTCCGGGTGGAACGGGTCGAAGATATAGAGGTCTTCGGCGGGGTTGGTCGTCTCATCCGCAAGGGTGATCAGCGTGGCCTTGTGGCGGCTGGCGGCCTTGTCGGCCTCGCTGCCAACGAAGATCTCCACCAGCTTCTGATCGCCCGGGTCGGTGGTTTTGACCGGGTTGCCGGAGCGCTTGATCACCGGGGCCAGCGCCCCTTCGTGCTCGGCTGCCACCAGCTTGAAGACGCCGTCCAGGGGGTCGGGCGTCTCCACCTTGGTCCCGAAGAGCCAGCTGGTGACGCACCCGTGCTGAAGGAACTTGATATGGCTGGCCACCTCGGCCGTCAGGTCGCTGGACCCGGTGATCTCCACGTGGCCGAGGCCGGCGCCCCGGAACTGCTCGTAGGCCACCCGGCTGTCAAAGGCGATGTCGCCGGAGTCGATGCGGGCGCTGACCAGCCGGCCGCCGCTGGCCTCCAGCTCCAGGCCGGCGGTGATCGCGTTGGGGATGCCCGAGCGCCTGGTGTCGACGGTATCCAGCAGATAGGAGCCCGTCACGAAGGCGTTGTTCCAGGCCCGGAAGGCCTCCAGTTCGGCGGCGGTCGGGGAAATACCGGGGTGCTGGAACTCCTGGACCCAGTTGTGCGCCATGGTGCCGCGCACCGGGATGCCCAGGACGTAGCCGGCCTTGGTGTTGGAGGTGGCATCGAACCCCGCCAGGTAAAGGGCCCGGGCCGCATACAGCGCCGCCTGGAGGTTGAACGCCCGCCGGGTGCCGCCCTCAAAGAGCCTGTCGGTGCGGGATGCCTCCGCACTGTTGTCGATGAGCGTGAGCCCGGTGCCGTGCAGCGCCTCCACCACCTGAACCCCGGCCGTGCAGATGCGCGTCTGGTGGTTCGCTGCCGCCAGGATATAGGTCTCCAGGATGCGCGCCTCGTTGATGTTGCCCACATACTTCAAGGCGAAGGTGCGGGGGCCCAGCACCTTGCCTTCGGGCACCATATAGATCTGACCCGTGATCCGCATCCCGGCGAGGTAGGACCGGAACGCCGCTTGGTTGTTCTCCCAATCACGGGCCATGGGCGCAAGGATGGAGCAGATATAGTCGACCTCGTTGGGTCCGAGCTGCCAGCGCAACGCGTGCTCGACGATCTGCTCCTTGCCAGCGAAGACGTTGAAGGCCATGCCGCCGCGGGCGCTCCGCAGGGTATAGTTAAAGACGCCCTTACGGGTATGACGGCCGTTCGCCCAGGAAGCGTAGACCATGGACCAGTTGTACATATCTGTGTTCAGCGCCTCATCGTTCCAGCCGAACGGATCTACCAGGCCCTTGCCCATCATGCCAACCCCTTTACCGCAGCGTGCTGACGACCTCGATCCCGTTTCCCATCATCAGGTTGAGGGCGACCACGTGCAGGAAATCGCCGTCATGATTCGGCGCATCGAAGGTATCAACGGCGTCGGCCGGGACGATGATCCGCACCGGGCGGTTCTGCCGGTCGAACTCGGTCTTCAGGGTCAGCGCGAACTGAATCACGCAGATGTCGGTGCAGTCGCCCGCAACCACGAAGGTGTCTATCTGCGAGTGGGCGGATAGCCATTCCTTGAACGCCGGTTCCAGGAAGCCGTTGGTCGAGTTCTTGGGAATCAAGGTGTACCCGCCGATCTCCTGGAGTTCGGGCACCACCTCACTCTCCTCCGTCCCGGCGATGCAGTGGGGCGGGTAGGCCAGAAACTCCACGCTGTCCTCGGGGTGCGCGTCGGCGAAGGCGATGGCGGGAATCCCCAGCCGCTTCGCCTGCTGGAGCACCCGCACGACGCCGGGCACCAGCAGGTCGACCCGGGGGCTGGAGAGGGCGCCCTTCTTGGCGAAGCCGATGATCATATCCACCATGATCAGAGCGGTGCGGCCCTGGGGGAGGGAGGCAAACTCGATCTCCCTGGCCTGTTCCACCTTCTCCAGCATCCCACGGACGAGGGTTTCCGCCTGCCCGAGCAGTCGATCCCGATCGATGGTCATAGCCATTCTCCTCTCACAGCGTCAGGCGTTTCGTTCGGACCAGCGCGGGTTGAACCGGAACAGCTTGGCGTGCCGGTGGCCGCCTTCCTTGCGGACCTCGTTGGTCTCCTCCACCATGCGCTCCACGTCGCGCCGGAAGTTGGCGGCGTGCAGCTCGCGCCCGAGGATGGTTTCATACACCTTGCGGAGCTCGGCCAGAGTGAAGCGATCCGGCATCAGGTTAAAGACGATATCCGACCACTCGACCTTGATCCGCAGCCGGTCCAGACCGTAGTCGAGGATCTTCAGGTGGTCGAACGCCAGCCCGCTGGACTCTTCGATGTGCCGGGTGATATGGGTAATCTTCCCCGCTACGGTCTTTACCACCCGGATCACACCGCCGACCTGCACATCGCCGGCCTCCAGCGTGAGCCGGCTACGCTCCTCCAGCACGTAGCCGTGCTCGGTCATCGTCCGGATCGCCTGGAGCGGCGTCTCCCGCACGGTAAACCAGCGGGCGTCGGATGCATCGTCCCCGGCACGGAGCTGAAGCGACTCCGCGTCGACCAGAGAGAGATAGGAGCAGGAGATGACCCGGGTGCGGGGGTCGCGGTCTACGGCGCCCCACGTGTAGAGCTGCTCCATATAGATGCGCTCGATGCCCGTCTCCTCGTGCAGCTCGCGGGCTGCGGCGGCGTCCAGATCTTCCGTGGTGTTCACGAAGCCGCCTGGCAGCGCCCACTGGCCCAGGTACGGATGGTCCGCCCGCTTGATCAGCAGCACCCGCAGGCACCTGTCCGGCAGCTTGCGGTGGTCGTCCGCCTCCTCGCTGGTCACCGTGAAGATGACCATATCGGCGGTGACCGATGGGCGCTCAAACCTGCTGGCGTCATACTGCGCGAGGAACTCTGCTTCGGTTAGGCCCTGGCGGTTGCGCTTCTCCATGTTCATTATCTCCTAGTGAGATTCTCAGTTTAAGTCTATGACACAGGTGGGGAGAATGTCAACACAAAAAAGGAGCCCCCGCCGAAGCGGAGGCTCAATCGCCTGATCAGGGTGGCCTAGTTGCTGACCTTTGCCTTGTTCACGGCAGCGTCAGCCTGGACGAGGCCGTAGCCGAAGCTGGTGTCACGGCCTGCGGCGCCCAGATCCCGGGCGGTGGTCTGGAGGATGGAGCGCATGGTCACGTTGGACAGGGTGGGCTTGGCGGACCAGGCCAGCGCCGCGACAGCCGAGGCGTGCGGGGTGGCCATGGAGGTGCCGTCCATGTAGGTGTAGTCCCACGGCGAGATCGTCACGTTGCCGGAGCCGAGGCCGCCGGCACGGATGGCCACACCGCTGTTGTAAGAGACCGAAACGGCCGGGATCCAGTTGCCGGCGGCGCCGAGCGTGAAGCTGCCGGCGTCGTCAGCGGCGGCGGTGTCATTGTTGGTGATGATCGCAGCGGCGGCGCCCTGCGCCTTGGCGTTGGTCACCTTGTCAGCGAAGGTGTTGGTGCCCCGGCTGATCAGGGCGATCCAGGCGCCGGAGGCAGGCTTGCCCGAGCACGAGGTGGTGGTGTCGGCCAGGCCGCACTCGACCAGCGGGCCCGAGACGTTGCCGGTGGGGGCGAATTCCAGCCCCTGGGACTTGTAGCTCGTGCTTCCCTCGCTGGCGCTGGCCATCAGGCCCTGGCCCATCCGGTACGAAGAGAGGACCGACACGCCGGGGGCGGCCAGCTCCACGTCGCTGTTATACTGGGAGAAGGAGGCCTTGGCCAGGTTGCTGTCGACAGCAGCCACGGAGACCACGTTGGCGTAGCCGGCGGGGTAGCTGACCCGGTTGTTGCCGTCGTTGCCGGCGGCGGCGATGACCAGGGTGCCGCTGCTGTAAGCGCTGTTGTAGGTGCGCTCCTCGGTCTTGGACTTCAGGCTGCCGCCCAGCGACATGCTGATGATCTTGGCGCCCTGCGAGACGCACCAGTTGACGCCGTTCAGGATGCCGCTGGTGGCGCCGCTGCCGTCATCGCCGAGAACTCGCCCGATGTAGAGGTCGGCGCCCGGTGCTACACCGATGTAGCTGCCCGACCCGTTGCCCTGGCCGGCGATGGTGCCCGCCACGTGGGTGCCGTGGCCGTGGCCGTCGGCGGCGTTGGCGTGGCCGTCGCTCACGAAGTTCTTGCTGGCCTTGATGATCGAGGTGCCGCCCCGCACAAAGGCCGGGTGGTTGTAGTCGATGCCGGTGTCGAGGATGCAGACCTTGATCCCGGCGCCGGTGGCGCCCAAGTTCCAGGCCTCTGTGGCCTTGACCGCCTGGATGCCCCAGGTGTAGGTGCCGTCCAGGTAGCCCATCACCGTCTTCACATCGTTCTCGGCGACCTCGTCGACGTTCGGGTTGTTCGCCAGAGCCTCAGCGGCGGCGGCGGACATGCGGACGTGGGCGGCGTTAATGGCCGAGTACTCGGTCACCACCTCAATGCCCTTGCCTAGATTCTTGAGCGAGGCGCCCTCCTTGAACGACACCAGGTACTCGCCCTTGACGGACTGTGCGGCCGGAGCAGCGCCGGCCAAGCTGGCCGTAAGGAGCGTAACGCCGGCCAGAATCCCGATGAAGCGCACGGACTTCTTCAAACCCTCATCCCCCTATTACGCTAGTGGGGTTTGAAAATAC
The DNA here is from genome assembly GCA_050789255.1 of Symbiobacteriaceae bacterium. Taxonomy (GTDB): domain Bacteria; phylum Bacillota; class Sulfobacillia; order Symbiobacteriales; family Symbiobacteriaceae; genus JBOZRQ01. Next base: position 23,444 of record JBOZRQ010000057.1, on the reverse strand, counting down.
AACACCGTTATGAATAGTCCTGCGCTTTTTACGTCAAATAGGACGCTAGATACTTAACATTGGGACTGGGGTCCCACGTTTAATCCGCGGCGACGGAGGTGGCCTGGACCAGCGCCTGGGCCAGGTCGGCGATCAGGTCCTCGGGCTCCTCGATGCCCACGGAAAAGCGGATCAGGTCGTCGGTGATGCCCCGGCGTGCGCGTTCGGCCGGGGGCACTGAGGCATGGGAGTGGCGGGCGGGCACGGCGATCAGCGTCTCCACGGCGCCCAGGGAGACGCCCAGGAGCGGCAGATGGAGGGCCTCCACAAAGGGCGCCGTCAGGCTCTCGTGGGCGAGGCGGAAGGAGAGCATCGCCCCGATGCCGGGGTAGAAGACCTCCCGCACCTCGGGACGGCGGGCGAGCCAGGCCGCCAGGTGCGCCGCCGAGGCCGCCTGCCGGTCCATGCGGACCTTCAGGGTCTTGATGCCCCGCATGAGCAGGAAGCAATCCTGCGGCCCCAGGACGGCGCCGAAGGCGTTCTGCAGGAAGTAGACGTCCTTGGCCAGCTGAGGATCGCGCACGGCCACCGCCCCGGCGATCACGTCGCTGTGGCCGCTCAGGTACTTGGTGGCGGAGTGGATGACGATGTCGGCGCCTTCCGTCAGAGGGCGGGACAGATAGGGGGAGAGGAAGGTGTTGTCCACCGCCAGCAGGCAGCCGTGGCTCCGGGCGATCTCCGCCATGGCGGGAACGTCGGTCAGGCGCAGGAACGGGTTGCTCACCGTCTCCACCAGCAGCATCTTCGTGGTGGGCCGCAGCGCCGCGCGCACCGCCGCCGGGTCGCTGGTGTCGATGAAGGTCGCCTCGATGCCGAAGCGGCTGAAGACCCGGGTGAGCACCCGGTAGGTGCCGCCGTAGCAGTCATCGGTCACGACAACGTGGTCGCCGGCGGACAGCAGCATCAGCACCGTAGAGACGGCGGCCATGCCCGAGGCGAAGGCGAAGGCAGCGGCGCCCCCCTCCAGCTCGGCGACGGCGCCCTCCACGGCAGCCCGCGTAGGGTTGCCGGAGCGGGCATAGTCATATTTGCCAGGGCTGTCCAGGCCGGGCTGGTCGAAGGTGGAGACCTGGTAGATCGGCACAGCGGCGGCGCCAGTGACCGGGTCGACCTCGTGGCCGGTGTGCAGCAGCTTGGTTCCGAACTTCACGGCGCTACCCCTCCAGTGCTTGCTTCAGGTCGGCGATGATGTCATCTGCGTCTTCGATGCCAACCGAGAGGCGCAGCAGCCGGTCGGTGATCCCAAGCCGGGCTCGGATCTCGGCCGGAATGTCGGCGTGGGTCTGGGTGGCGGGGTAGGTGATCAGGCTCTCGACGCCGCCGAGCGACTCGGCGAAGAGACAAAGCCGCACCCGGCGGAGGACTTGCGCTACTTGCTCAGTCCGGGCTACCTCGAAGGAGAGCATGCCGCCCTGCCCGTGGTAGTGCACCTTGTCGACCTGCGGATGGCCCCGCAGGAAGTCGGCCACGGCCCGGGCGTTCTGCTGGTGCTTCTCCATGCGCAGGGCGAGGGTCTTCATGCCCCGGATCACCAGGTAGGAGTCCTGGGGGCCCAGAATCGCCCCGATGGCGTTCTGGTAGAAGTAGAGCCGCTCGCCGATCGCAGGGTCCTTGGCGACGATGGCGCCTGCGACCACGTCGTTATGGCCGGCCAGGTACTTGCTGACGCTGTGGATGACCACGTCGGCGCCCATCTCCAGGGGCCGGTGCAGGTAGGGCGTCAGGAAGGTGTTGTCCACCAGCAGGAGCGCTCCGGCCTCGCGGGCCACGGCGGCGATGGCCGCCACGTCGGCGGTCTTCATGAGCGGGTTGGTGGGCGTTTCCAGGAGGATGCCGCGGGTGTTGGGGCGTACGGCAGCCCGGACTGCGGCCACGTCCGTGGTGTCTACAAAGGTGTACTCCAGGTCGAGCACCTTGTCGAAGAGCCGGTAGGTGCCGCCGTAGAGATCCTCCGTGACGACCAGGTGGTCGCCGGGCCTAAAGAGCTGCAAGGCGCAGTGGACCGCGGCCATGCCCGAGGCGAAGGCCAGGCCCCGGACCCCGCCCTCGAGCCGGGCCAGGGCCTCCTCCAGGGCCTCCCGGGTGGGGTTCTTGGTGCGGGAGTAATCGTAGCCGGTGGACCTGCCGAGTTCGGGATGCTGGAAGGTAGCCGCCTGGTAGACGGGTACGGGCACAGCGCCGGTGTGCGGATCCCGGCGGGTGCCGGACTGTACGATAAGTGTGGTGAGTTTCATATGAGGAAGCTTAAACGCAGGGGATGATTCTGGCAACCGATTGTACTAGGGAATGGGTACAGTGAATTGCTGGAACGATTTCGGGCTCGGGAACGTCCAAGTAGCCGATCTGTGTTGGTGGGAGGTTATACGAATGTCGCTGACAATCCGGCCACTGACGCCGGCCGATTACGCCCGCGCGGTGGCGATTGAGAATACCAGGAGCAACGATCCTGAGACCTTGGAGTCATTCAGACACTCCATAGAGACGTGGCCCGAGGGCTATCCCGTCGTGAGGCTGGTAGCGGAGGAGGACGGCGAGGTCGCCGCCTTCGGGACCGCCTTCCTGGCGCCGTGGTTGAAGCCGGGCTATGGCATGGTCGGCGTCACGGTCGACCCGTCGCTGCGGGGACGGGGGATCGGCAGGGAGCTCTACAAGGCGCTGGACCCCTTCTGGTCGGAGCACAAGGTGGAGGGACTGACGGCGGAAGTGGCCGACAACGACGCCGGCGCCCTCGCCTGGGCGGAGCGGCGTGGTTTTGTGAAGCGCCACCACATCTTCGACTCGAAGATGAACCCGGCTGAGTTTGACGAGGCCAGCTTCCCAGGCGTGGTTGACCGGATCCTGGAGCAGGACTATCGCTTCGTATCCCTGGCGGACATGCGGACCGAGGAGACGGAACGGAAGCTGTACGACTTCCACCACGTGCTCCTGAAGGACCTGCCCAACGCAGCGGACATCGGTCAGGCGCCCTTTGAGGAGTGGCGTAAGTGGATGTTCACCAACCCCGATGCGTGGGTGGAATCGATGCTGATCGCCGTCGATCCTGAGGGGAACTGGGCGGGACTCACATCGATGCACCGTAACAGCGAGGAGCCGCACCGGGCACACATCGCCTTTACGGGTGTGGAGCGAGCGCACCGTGGCAAGCAGCTGGCCCTGGCCATCAAGCTCATGGGCCTGCGCTTTGCCAGGGAGCACGGCATTACGCAGATCGTCACCAACAACCACTCGGCCAACGCCCCCATGCTGGCGGTCAACCGCAAGCTGGGCTATGTACCGCTGCCGGGCTTCTTCATCCTTTGGAAGACGATGTAGATATGCAAGAAAGGGCGCCCCCGTGCAGGGGCGCCCCATCTTCTTATCCCTTTCGGCGTAGCATCCAGAAGACCGGCAGGCCGCTCATTGTGAGTCCCAGACCCAGCATGGCCGTCATCGGCTCGGTGACCAGCATGCTGCCCACGATCCAGAGGCCCGCAGCGATTCCGACCAGCGGGACCACTGGGTAACCCCAGGCCCGGTAGGGGCGGGGCAGGTCGGGCCGCTTCTTGCGCAGTACCAGGACCGCAGCCATCGCAAGGGTGTTGAAGACCCAGGCGACAAAGACGACGAGGTTCAGCAGCTGGCCGAACTTGCCCGAGAGCAGCAGCACGGAAGACCAGCCGAAGCTAAGCAGCAGGGCGGTGACCGGCGTGCCGAACTTGGGGTGCAGGGCAGAGACGGTCTTGGCCGCCGGGAACAGGCCGTCCCGGGCCATGGCCAGGTAGTACCGCGGGGCGGTCATCACACAGGCGTTGAGGGTTCCGAACATGCTCACCAGCATGCCCACGGTCATCAGCGTGGCGCCGCCGCCGCCGAAGAGATCAACCGCCAGGGAGACGGCCGGCTTCTCCAACCCTGCCATGTGGGCCGGCCCAAGGACGCCCAGCAGCGCTGCGTTGAAGAGCGCATAGATCGCCGTTACAGCGGCCAGGCCGCCGATAAAGGCCAGGGGCAGGTTGCGCTGGGGGTCCTTGATCTCCTCTGCGAGCATGCCGACGTTGATCCAGCCATCGTAGGCCCACAGGACCGGCAAAAGAGCGCCGGCCAGAGCACCGCCCAGCCCGCTGGCGGGCAGCAGCGGCCCCAGGTTGCCCATGTGGATCCGGCCCAGGCCGAAGAGGATCAGCAATGCGATGGGGACCAGCTTGCCCACTGTGGACACCACCTGAAGCCAGCCGCCGAAGCGGACGCCCAGAATATTGATAGCCGTCAGGCCGGCCAGGGTGAGCAGCCCGACGGCAGTCTGGGCCACCGTGGAGAGGGGCACCAGGGCGGTCAGGTAGGTGGTGAACATCATCGCGACGCCGGCGTTGGTGGCCGAGTTGTAGGCCAGGAAGAACGCCCATCCCTGCAGGAAGCCGAGCCACTCGCCGTAGGCTTGGTTCAGGAAGACATAGGTGCCGCCTGCCTTGGGCATTGCAGCGGTCAGTTCGGCAATCGTCAGGCCGGCGGCCAGGCTGATCAGGCCGCCGATCACCCAGGCCAGCAGGGAGAGGCCGGGGGTCTGGGCCTTGGTCAGGACGACGGCGGGCAAAGCAAAAATACCGGAGCCGATGACGATGCCGACTACGGTTAGCATCGCCTGGGGAAGCCCGAGATCGCGACGGAGTCCTTGCTGCTGCATCGTCTTCAACTCCTGTCTGATCAAGTCAAAAAACGAGAGCCGGGGACCCTAACGTGCCCCCGGCTCTGCGTGATTACGCCTTCTGCTCGGTCTTGGCCTCTTCCTTCTTTTCAAAGGTTCCCTTGGCGCCGCACTCGCACTTCTGGGGCTTGCAGCGCCCCTCTTTCTGGGAACCGCAGACCTTGCACACAAAGACCGCCATTAGCTCGCACCTCCGCACGCAGTTCTTCTTATCAGGGTAGCGCGTTTGCCACTGCTGCTGGAGACACCAAAGAACCATAAAAGTATTACTTTCGCATCCGGTGTGCTATACTTATACCCCGTAGGGTATAACGACAACCGGAAGGTGAGGAGGAAGGGAACGTGGAGTACCAGCTCGTGTTCCAGACCAGCAAGTCGGTAGAGGCATCGATTGCCGCCCTTCAGGAGGCTTTGACCGAACGGAAGTTCAGCGTCCTGTGGCATCTTCACATCAACCAGAAGCTGGCTGAGAAGGGGCTGACCATCGAGCCGGATGTTCACGTGCTGGAGGTGTGCAGCGCACCGCGGGCAAAGCAAGCGATCGACCTCAATGCCGATGTCGCTGCTTTCCTGCCCTGCAAGATCACGGTGACGGCGGTTGGCGGCACCACACGCATCAGCCTGACTCGGCCGACCTTGCTCATGGAGCTTTTGCGCGACACGCGGCTGAAGCCGTTGGCCGAAGAGGTGGAGAAGATCTTGGTGGATGCCATTGAGGCCGCGGCGTAGGATTGCGAACAGAATCCCCCATCAACTAGTCGGTTGGTGGGGGATTTCTTTTAGACTGTCATAATGACCGACGTGCCTGACCTCGTGACATGCGCCCCAGAGAACTCCGCTTTTACGCCCTGCCCCTCCAGACGGATGCCGCCCCCGTTGAGGGTCTGCACGGTCAGCGACGGGAGCCCCGTGAGAAGCACCCGTTTCACCCCGTTATAGAGGGGGTGGGGGCCAGCCCCCAGCGTGAGCGCCTGGGCGCCGAAGATCTCGATCAGGCCGGCGGCCGATCCCAGCCGCAGGAAGCGGGTGTGAAGGAGTTCAAGGCCATCGAGCCGATGGAGGTTCATGGGGTCGAAGCCCCGGGGCCGCAACGGCTCGCCCTGGATGATCAGCTCGAGGGTCTCGCCGGGCTGTGCAAGGAACTGGGCGCGCAGTTCTTGCCGGCGGTCCAACAACCCAGCCACGTCGGCCACGGCTGCGGCTGCCGCAGCCTCGTGCTCTTCACGGGTGAACTGTGCCGCAGGGGTGCTTCCCAGTGCCGAAGGCAGCAACTCGGCCGGGGTGCTGAAGTCCCGGCTCTTCCAGTCTGGTAAATGTCGGTCAAGTACCAGCCCGATTCCCCTGCCGGTGAGGTAGGAACGGATCCGGATGGCGTCTGCGGGCCACTCCTCTTCCGGCAGGTGGTGGGCGTCGTCTCCGCGGGCCATCAACTCAATGTAGTAGGCCGTGCCCTCCAGCGCCTCCAGGCCATGCTCGTAGGCGGCGGACTCGGCAGGGAGGAGCGCGTGGCGTTCCCTGCGCACCGCTGCGAAAGCGGCGGCCCAGCTTGCCGATGCATCGGGCGCCGCGGCCTCCAGCGCCCGGCGGAGTGCCAGGGTCTCCAGCCGCCTCAAGGCGAGGGCCTGGGCGTTCTCCACGGGGTATGTAAACCGAGCGGCCTCCGAGGTTGTCCAGCCCGGGTACCGGGTGGTCTGGAAAACGTGGAAGAGCTCGTGAACCGAGGTCGCTGCCGCATCTTCAAGCGTGTAGACGCCCCCGGTCCCAAGCTGGACCGTGGCGCAGAGCACCCCGCCGATCTCCTGCGTGGTATGAGCGAACGCCGGTGGCACGTCGGCAGGCGGGTTGGGGTGCCGGAACAGGTGGGGCTGGTCATCTACATAAAGAGCGAGGGGATAAGCCAGGGGGTTAAAGCCTGGCCACAGCGACAGTTTGCTCAGTCGCTCAACCTCCGCCACCACCGCACTGGGGTTGATCCTAGGCATATCTATTCACCAAACAGGGCGTCGAAGACGGTGGGGGCGGCGCCCTCGCGCTTGCGGCGAACGACTCCTTCGGGGGCCGGCAGGGCCAGCACGTGGTGGTCCAGTTCGGTGATGCCGTTCTCGTGGTACCAGGCGCGCAACCGGTCCAGCACGTCGACCTGCTCCGGGTAGAAGCCGACCCGGCTTGTCCGAACGGCTCCGGCCCACCAGTGGTCCAGGTTCGAGAGCTCGACGAACATATGTGCAGCATATGGGCCCACGCCGCTGATCCGAATCCGGAGCTCGGTACGCCAGCGCTCGCTGTCGCCGCCGGGCACGGTCCGGTCAAACCGGTAGGCCCTGGCCTGTGGATAGCGAGTCACCTCTTCCACCGGTCCGGCGAGCGCCTTCTGGAGGCTGGTCTGCCAGACCCGGCTGGCCTTGGGATCAACCAGCGGCTCCGACTGCTCCTTGGCGGACAGCAGCGCGGCCATAATTTCATCTGCGATATTCATAATTGTCTCCTTTAGGAACCGCCTTTACCTCCTTCTACTGTAAATCAACGTTGCTCGATACGGAAGGGGGAAGCGGAAGGATGCGCAATGCCCCCAAAAGTACGGTATACTACTATTTGTTCGACTCTGGCGCCACGGCGCCCCCGGGAGGCACGCTACGGTATGGATCCGCGCATTCGCACTCTGGCTCGCAATCTGATCCGTTACAGCACCAACCTGCAGGCCGGCGAGAAGATCCTGATCGATATCTACGGCTTGGAGGTGCCCGTGGTCCGAGCGCTGATCGAGGAGACCTACGCGGTCGGCGGCATCCCGTTTGTGTCCATCAAGAACCATGCGGTCAACCGTGCGCTGCTCATGGGCGCCACCGAAGAGCAGTGGAAGATGATGGCCAAGTACGAGCGCGACCGCATGAAGGACATGGATGCCTACATTGGCCTGCGCGCCGGCGACAACGCCAGCGAGCTGTCCGACGTACCCCCGGAGAAGAACGAGATCTACCAGAAGCACTGGTGGAACCCGGTTCACAGCGACATCCGGGTGAACCAGACCCGCTGGGTGGTGCTGCGTTGGCCGACCGACTCGATGGCGCAGCTGGCAGGCACCTCGACCGAGGCGTTCGAGGAGTTCTACTTTAACGTTTGCACGCTCGACTACGCCAAGATGGACCGGAACATGGACGCCCTGAAGGCCCGCATGGAGCGGACCGACAAGGTGCGGATCGTGGGCCCGGGCACCGACCTGAGCTTCTCGATCAAGGGGATACCGGCGATCAAGTGCTCGGGCCGGCGGAACATCCCCGACGGCGAGTGCTACACCGCCCCGGTGCGGGACTCGGTCAACGGTTACATCAGCTTCAACACGCCCTCGGTCTACCAGGGCTTTACGTATGAGAACATCCGCTTTGAGTTCGAGAACGGTAAGATCGTGAAGGCTACGGCCAACGACACCGAGCGGATCAACAAGGTGCTCGACACCGACGAGGGCGCCCGCTATATCGGCGAGTTCTCCTTCGGCTTCAACCCGTACATCCTCAAGCCCATGAAGGATACCCTGTTCGACGAGAAGATCGCCGGCTCGTTCCACTTCACCCCGGGCCAGGCCTACAAGATCGCCTACAACGGCAACGACAGCGCCATCCACTGGGACCTGGTCTGCATTCAGCGCTCCGACTACGGCGGCGGCGAGATCTACCTCGATGGCGAGCTGGTGCGCAAGGACGGCATCTTCGTTGCCCAGGATCTGCTGGGCCTGAACCCTGAGAACCTGAAGTAGCATGGTAGGATGGCTGCGCAACGCGCTGGACTTCCCCGTGCGCCAGGCGCTGCGGCTCCGGCGCAGGGGATGCCGCCTGCCGGCGGAGCCGAAGGATGGCCTTTTCCCTGGCGAGGCGCTTGCAGAAGTGAAGCGACTCGTTGAGACCTATGGGCTACAGAACTGGGAGCGGCATTCGGGGCGTACCGATTTTGCCGCCTCCCTTTTCTATTTGCAGATGCTGGAGAAAGGTTTCGCGGAGGCAGGGGTGCGCACTCCTGGTCATGTGGAGGCGCTGGACGCCGGCTGCGGGGACTGGTTTTACGTGCAGGCGCTCTACGGTTTGCTACGCCGTGGCGGTCGGACCGTCTCACTTGACGGCGCGGAGCTGGATGCGTACCAGCCCTACGCGGGGTTCCGCGCCCGGATCGACTGGGCGGAGGCATACGCCGCCGGGCTGGACGGCGCGCACTACATCCACGCGGACCTGCGGGACTACGGGCGCCCGGTCGACATCGCCTTCATGCTCTTCCCGTTCCTGTTTGCGCCCGATCTCCAGCGGTGGGGGCTTCCCCGCAGATACCTGCGCCCGGTGAAGCTACTGGAACATGTCTATGGGCTTGTGAAACCGCAGGGATGGCTGGTGATCGCCAACCTGGGCGCCGAGGAGCGAGCGGAGCAGCACAGGCTGTTGGACGAGCTCTCGATCCCGGTGGTGTGGTGGGGACGGCATGAATCGCCGCTCTATTCCTATCGGCAGGAACGGTATCTCACGATTATTAAGAAAGTGTAGGAGGGTTTGGTTTAAATTGGGGATCGCCTGTCCATAATCACGGTAGCAGGCTTCTGTCATTATGGCCTGGTACCTGAGAGGAGGATTCCCATGCAACCCATGCCCGCTAAGAACCGCACCGCTGTCATGGTCGGGGCCGCCCTGCTGGCCGTCGTCGTCGGGGCCGTTGCCGTCTGGACGTCCCGCAAGCCGGCCGAGCAGCCGCCCACCCAGCTTGAGCAGCTGGGCCTTGAGCCCATGGACGGCAGTGGCACCGTCTCGGAGACTGCACCGTCGGGTGTCGCCAACGCCGGCACCGGTTCCGGCACCGGCACCGAGCCCACGCAGGCCGCCGGCGCCCAGTCTGGCACCGAGGCTGTGACCGCCGCCGGCAAGACCGTGCCCATGACCCACACGGTCAAGGAGCACGAGACGCTGCGCTCAATCGCCATGCAGTACTACGGCAACCCCGATTACTCCGGTTACATTGAGGAGCTCAACGAGCTCTCCAATCCGGATACCATCCCGGCCGGCAAGGAGCTGAAGCTCCCCCGCCCCGAGGATCTGCCGAAGGCTCACTAACAGCACGAAGGGCAGGAGCACACCTCCTGCCCTTGATCTTTCGAACGGACCTGTTTTCCGGTACACTGAAGGTCGGGGGTGAAGCGTATGCTTTCGGCTGTGCTCGACGGGCAGCCCATCTTGTTGCACGAGGCCACGTGGGACTCGCAGGAGGAGTCGCTGCGCGAGGCCGCACGGTCGGGCAGGCTCATCACCCCGTGCTGTCGGCGCCCGGTGGTGCTGAGGTGGGGGCTGCGCAGGGTCCGGCATTTCGCACATCAGCCGCGCATTCACTGTCCCTATCAGCGCTGGAGTGAGCCGGAGTCCGCCGAGCATATCGCCGGGAAGCTGCTGCTCTACGATTGGGTTCGGCGCAGCCTGGGGGAGCAGGTCGATCTGCTCGCCCTGGAACATCCGCTGCCCGAGACTCTGCAGCGACCGGATGTCTTCGTACGGCTGAAGGATGGGTCCTGTTTCGCCCTGGAGTACCAGCGGTCCAGGATCAGCTTGAAGGAGTGGACGGAACGGCACGAAGCGTACGGCGGCCTCGGTGTCACCGATGTCTGGATTCTGGGTGAGAACCTGCTGGACGGCGCCCAGCCCTCCGAGGAGCAGCAGGCCCGCTGGGGAGCGTCCGAGCCGGACATGCTCTTTCTCGACCTGCCCGCCTTCGCCAATGCCGCTTCCGTACGGACCCCCTACGAGGTGGCGTGGTGGCGTGGCGATCGGCAGGAAGAGTTGTGGCGCGAGCAGGAGCTATCGGCCCGAACTGGCCGCGAGGTGAGTCCGTGGTACCGCAGGTCGGCGCTGGAGCGGCTGCGTTCCCTCACCTTTCTGGACGCCACGTCCGGCGAGCTGCACATATACAGGGCCATGCGTGAGCTGCGCGGGCACGTCGATACCCGTATGGCGTCGGTGCGCTTGACCGTGCCGCTGAGCTCCGCCGACTTGGAGCTCGATTCGGATGGATTCTTCACGGCGGCCGACGAGGAACGCCTTCAGGGGTTTGAGGCCCGTGCCCGGCGGCTGGAGGCGGCCGTCGCGCGGCAGGTACCAGCGACCGCTTCTGTCGCTGAAACTCCAGCGCACTACGGCGATCCCCGGGAGAGGCTGCTGGTCACCCTGGGGATCAACTCCCCCGCCTTTCGGCAGAACGAGCAGGAGGAGGAGCAACGGCGGCGCCTCCAGGAGCGTGCGGCGGACCCCACTTGGCGGGCATTGGTGGACCGGCTGCACCTGACGCCGGAGAACCTGTTCTTTCTCGTGGGCATGCCCATCCCCGACGATACCGTGATCAAAACCCATCGCACGGTATGGCAAGCCTTTGTCTTCTACCAGCTGGTGGCCTGGCGGCGCAGCGGCAGCTTCACCACGAGCTGGGTCTGCCGGCATCTGGAGCAGCGGTTCGGATTCGACTCGGACATGGTCCGAATCGCCCGGTACGTGGCCCCCGGCCGGCTGAACTCCCCGGAGGACGTGGTGGGCACCTTCCTGAATCTGCTTGTCCAGACGGGCTACCTCCGCAATGACCAGGGCAGCCAGCACTTCCGTTACTATTTCATTGAGAGCCCCGCCCCGCTTGCCTTCATGGACCGCCGCCAGCGCCACGACGCCTGGGCTGGACTGCGGTCGGGCCAGCTTCGGCTTGACGGGTCTGACCTGGTTGGTGAGCAAAAGAGGATCCCGCTGGTGTGGACGAGATAAATGAGCCGGCAGCCGAGATCGTGCGGCTGCCGGCCTTTTTTACTCCCTTGGTTCGATGCGCACGAGGCGGCAGGTCCAATCTCCGCCGGGCGCCGCCACGGTGACCTGCTGGCCGGGCTGGGCGCCCTTCACGGCCTGCACCAGCGGCGAGGCCCAGGAGACCAGGCCCTGTGCGGGGTCGGCGGTGTTCGGCGGGACCACCTGGTAGGTCTCCTCGCCGAACTCGTCGGCGATGGTGAAGAGGTCCCAGACTCGCAGGTTCCCGAGGTCCGGCCCCTGGGCGGCCATGTCGGCGCCGGCCAGCCACCAGAGGGCGAGGCAGGCCGAGTCCAGGGCGTGCACGTCGGTGACGTCGCGGCCGAAGGCGCGCCGAACCACCTCGCGCCGGGCAGCCGGGCCGTTCACCAGCTTGCGTCCCAGGACGCGGTTAAAGAGGCGCCGCTGGAGTTGCTCGGGGGTGACGCCTACCCACGGCACGTTCAGCAGGCGGCGCAGCGGTTCGACCTGGTCCAGATCGAGGGCGTCCTCAAAGACGACCACGTCCACCTCGCCCACGGCCTGGAAGATGCGGTTTACGTCGCGGTCCGACCCCCACAGGACGGACTCGTAACCGCGGCAGACAAAGTATCCGGTCGTTTTCCCGGGATCCAGCCCCAGCACCCGTACAGACAAGGTTGCTCACTCTCCCCTGAAGATACTAGCACAGGGGCGCCGGGGTTGGCGAGAGACCTAGCTGCCCCGGGGGGCTACCACCTGCAGGGCATAGTTGAACCGGGTCGCATGCTCAAGTTCATCGGTCAGCAACTCGAAGAAGAGGTCCCGAATCCGGTCGTTCTTGTAGGTGAGGTAGACGTGGCGGTAGCCCTCCATCGCCTCGTACTCGTCGTGCATGGCCCTGAGGAGCCCTTCCTCCAGGGTGCCGAATGGAATCTGATCGGGCTGCACCTCGAATGGCCGCCCCGTTAGCTCCTGGTATAGCCCCTGGACCATGGCGAAGTGCTTCTGCTCATCTTTCATGGCCTGCTGGATGTAGTCAACGACCACGGGGCCTGCGCCCTCGGCCTGTGCCCGCCGGGCCAGCTCCGCGTAGAACCTGGCGGCTGTGGTCTCGTCCTTCATGAAGCGTTCGAGTTCGCGGGTCAGTTCCTGGTCCCGTGGGGCTTGGCCCGGCCCCGTTTCCGGGGGCCGCATGCCAGCGGAGGTCCCGGCTGACCGCCACTGCCGAACCATTGCCTGAGCGCTGTGGACCGGCATTCCGGCGCCCGCCAGGTAGGAGGACAGAGCCAGTTCCCGGAGCACCGTGGGCGCCGGGGCGCCGCCCTGGAGCTCGAGCGCCGCCCGCTCGACCAGCGGGTTCATGGCCCGCAGAATCTGATCCGGGTGAGCGCCACTGGGGTCTGAAGCAAAGGGACCCATCTGCACGCTGATCGCTCCCTCCGTTCGTCCCGACGTTGATTCGCCTCACTCTATGAAAATCCCCGGCAGGTAGAACCAAATCAGCCGGAGGGCACGTACTCTCTTCAGCCTTGTAATATTGAGGGGAGAGGGTAAGTCATGAGGCGACGGATCGCAGCGCTCCTGGTTTTGCTGTTGCTGCTCGGACTGGTTGCCGTTCCTGCCAGTGCCAACGGCGGTGAGCCGACCGTCACGCTGGCCCAGCATGCGGCCCTGGGCACCTTCCTGACGGACAGTCATGGTATGACCTTGTACATCTTCACGCGGGATGTTCCGGGGACGAGCAACTGCTACAACCAGTGTGCCGTCAATTGGCCCCCGCTCCTGGTGTCCGCCGGCCAGAGCCCTGTCGCTCCCGCCGGGCTGACGGGGAAGCTTGACACGACAGCCAGGACCGACGGCACCGTGCAGGTGACCTACAACGGTATGCCATTGTACTACTGGGTCAAGGACGAGCAGCCCGGCGACATCCTGGGACAGAACGTTAACAACGTCTGGTTCGTGGTCAACCCCGACGCCCCGACGGTGAAGTTGGTCGAGGATCCCACCCTGGGCACAATCATGACGGACGCCAAGGGGATGACGCTGTACAGCTATTCCCGCGACGCCATCGGGACGAGCAACTGCTACAACCAGTGCGCCGTCAACTGGCCCCCGTTAATCGTGCCCGCCGGCCAGACCCCCGTGGCCCCGGTCGGGCTGCACGGAACTCTCGGCACCACGACTCGCAAGGACGGCGCCCTACAGGTGACCTTCAACGGGATGCCGCTCTACTACTGGATCAAGGACACCAAGGCCGGCGACACCCTGGGGCACCGGGTCAACAACGTCTGGTGGGCCGTCCGCCCCGGACAGATGCTGGACATTGCCGGGCATTGGGCTGAGCTCGACGTCGAGGCCGGGGTGAAGGCAGGCTGGATTGCCGGCCATGCCGACGGAAGCTTCAAGCCGCAGGATTCCGTCACCCGCGCCGAGTTTGTGAAGATGCTCCTGGGCGCGCTCGGGGTGAAGTCGGTCGACGCCTCCGCCAGCTTCACGGACACGTCCGGCCACTGGGCGGCAGGCGTGATCGAGGGCGCCGTCGCCGCCGGCATCATCAAGAAGGAGGAGTACCCCTCCGGCAAGTTTGAGCCCGACAAGGCGATCACCCGGGAAGAGGTGGCCACGATGGCCATCCGGGCGCTCGGGCGGGAGGGCCAGGCGGCGGCAGCCGCCGGCGAGGTCGCCAAGTTCAGCGACGCAGGGGCAGTCTCTGCGGGTGCCAAGGGGTACCTCGGTCTAGCAGCCACGCTGCACATCCTGGGCGGGTACCCGGACGGGTCGGTGCGCCCGGCGGCCAGCGCCACCCGGGCCGAAGCCGTGGTCATGGTGCACCGGGCGGTAGGTGCTAAATAGGCATAAGCGGCCTGCATCCGAGCACGAAAAAGCAGCCCCCTCACAAGAGGTGGGCTGCTTCCTTTTCATGCGTTCATGTCCTTCAGTTCGCCGGTAACCATGTAGATGGTCCACTCGCCGAGGTTGGTGGCGTGGTCTCCGACCCGCTCCAGGTACATCGCTACTAGCAAAAGGTAAGTGCTTTGCTTGATGTACTGGGGCTTCTCCTGCATGATCAACATCAAGTCGTCGAAGATCCGCTTGTAGGTGCTGTCGATCTCGTCGTCCATCTGAATCATGCGGCGAGCCCGTTCCACATCACGGTTGACGTAGGACTCGAGCGCTTCGGAGGTCATCACCTGCACCCGCTCGGCCATTCGAGGAATGTCGACGAGCTCCTTGGGTAGCGTCTCCCCCTCCAGCCGGAGCGTCACCTTGGCGATGTCGGTGGCGTGGTCCGCCATGCGCTCCAGGTCGGTCACGATCTTCAGCGCCGTGCCGATCGCCCGCAGGTCGGTCGCCAGCGGCTGCTGGAGCGCCATCAGTTGCAGGCAACGCTTTTCGATGTCGATCAGCATGGCGTCGACCGTGTCGTCGCCGGCGATTACCTGATTGGCGAGCTCGGTGTCTTGCTTGGCCAGCGACTGAACAGACTTCGGGATCGCGTCGCCGACGAAGAGGCCCATCTTGAGGATGTCACGCTGAAGGTTCTTCAGCTGCTCGTGGAACGAACTTCTTGTAGCCATGGCGGCTCCCCTTTCTGGGCTAACCGAAGCGGCCTGTGATGTAGTCCTCGGTCCGCTGATCTTTGGGATTGGTGAACATGCTGCCCGTGGAACCGTGCTCGACCAGCTCTCCCGAAAGGAAGAAGGCGGTCTCGTCGGAGATGCGGGCAGCCTGCTGCATGTTGTGGGTGACAATCACGATGGTGTAGTCCTGGCGGAGATCCCGAATCAGGTCCTCCACCTTGGCGGTGCTGATCGGGTCCAGGGCCGAAGCCGGCTCGTCCATCAGCAGCACCTCGGGCTTGACCGCCAGCGAGCGGGCGATGCACAGGCGCTGTTGCTGGCCGCCCGAGAGACCCAGGGCGCTCTTGCTTAAGCGGTCTTTAACCTCATCCCACAGGGCGGCGCCCCGCAGCGAGGACTCGACCAGATCATCGAGCACAGCCTTGCGCGACTCCCCGTGGATGCGAGGACCGTAGGCCACGTTGTCATAGATCGACATCGGGAACGGGTTCGGGCGCTGAAAGACCATGCCAATGCGCTTGCGGAGGAGGACGACGTCCACCGAGGGCTCATAGATATCCTTACCGTCCAGCAGCACCTTGCCCTGTACCCTGGCGCCCGGCACCAGGTCGTTCATCCGGTTGAGGGTGCGCAAGAAGGTCGACTTGCCGCACCCCGAGGGGCCGATCAGGGCCAGGACACGGTTCGTGGGAATATCCAGGCGAATCGAGCGCAGCGCCCGGAAGGTGCCATAGTACAGGTCAAGATTCTCTACCTGTATACGAGTTTGCTCAGACAAGGGCAGAGACTCCTTTCATGAGCGGCGCTCTTAGTGTGCCCGGCCGGAGGTCTTGCGGCTCCACCAATAGACCGGCGCAGCCAGCAAGAGGTTAAAGGCTAACACGACCAGCAGAAGCAGAGCACTGGTGCCGGCGGCGATCCGGTCCGCATCGGGGACGAGCGCCTCGGACGTGACGTACCAGATGCGGACTGCCAGCGTCTCGCCCGCCGAGAACAGTCGCCAGTCCGGGTACTGCCGGGAGACCGTGACACCCGCCGTGTAGATGAGGATCGCTGTCTCGCCGATCGCACGGCCCGCCACGAGCGTTACGCCGGTCAAGATCGAGGGCAGGGCGCTGGGCAGTACCGCCCGGGAGACGGTTTGCCAGCGGGTGGCCCCCAGCGCCAGGCTGCCTTCCCGGTAGGCCTGGGAGACAGACCGCATCGACTCTTCCGTCACCCGCACCAGGACAGGCAGGTTGAGCAGAGCCAGGGCCAGGGCGCCGCCCAGAACCGTGAACCCCCACCCCATCGTATTGACGAAGATGATCATCCCGAACAGGCCCAGCACGATGGAGGGCACCGAGGCCAGGGCTTCGACGCTGAGCCGGATCATGTTGGTCAACCGCCCCGGCTTGGCGTACTCGGCCATATAAATGCCGGCGCCGAGGCCCACAGGCAGGGAGAAGAGCAGTGAGAGGCCCGTCACGTAGAAGGTGTTGAACAGCTCGGGTCCGATGCCGCCGCCGGCAGTCATGGTGGTGGGCCGGCGGGTCAGAAAGTTCCAGTCGATCACGGGCAGGCCACGGCCCAGAATGCGGATGAGGAAGGCAGCGAGGATCGCCAGAATCAGCAGGCCGGCGGCCCAGAGAACCACGGTCGCAATCTGGTCTGCTATGCGAGCCCGGCTCATCGCTCCACCCCCCGGTTGCTGACCCAGCGGACCAGCAGAATCATCAGCAGCGAGTTGGCCAGCAGCCCGAAGGCCATCATGAAGAGCGCCCGGTTCCAGACGGTGCCGGGGGGCGTTTGACCCATCTCCATAATGATCTGGCTGGTGAGGGTGGAGGTGCTGGTCACCAGGCTGTTGGGAACGCGGGGCGAGTTGCCGATCACCATCTGCACGGCCGTGGTCTCACCAAAGGCCCGGGCGAATGCCAGGATGATGCCCGCCAGGATGCGGGGCTTGGCAGCGGGAATCAGCACGTTCCAGATCGTTTGCCAGCGGGTGGCGCCCAGCCCCAGAGAACCTTCCTCGAGGGCAATCGGCACATCACGGATTGCGTCTTCTGCGACGCCAATAATCGTGGGGAGGACCATAATCGCCAGGATCAGTCCGGCCACCAGGAGACCGTAACCCTGCCCGCCCACGTGGTCACGCACCCAGGGCACCAGGGTTGTCATGCCGATATAGCCGTAGACCACCGAGGGGATGCCGACGAACAGGTTACTGGCCTGCCGCAGCAGGGAGCGCATCCAGCCAGGGGAGACCTTGGCCATGAAGATGGCGCCGGCCAGGCCCAGCGGGGCGCCGATCAGCAGCGCCAGGCCGGTGGCGGCCATGGAGCCGATGAAGAAGGCGAGCGCACCGAACTGGTTTTGCGGCGGGTTCCAGTTGGGGCTGAAGAAGAACGCGAACGGGTTGACCTGCGTGAAGGTGAGGAGGCCCTCTTTGCCGACGAAGATCAGGATCGCTGCGATGACCGCCGTAACCAGCAAGGCGCTGGCCCACAGGAGACGGGTGGCTACGCGGTCGGTCGTATGGGCTCGTTGCAAGGAGACTGTTCCCTCCCCGACGGAGCGGCGTTACCTAACCAAACGTTAACAAACGCATCGTAATGATGGATTATGGCTGTATTAAGATTTCGGGATGGTTATCGTAAAGGTTGCGCCCTGACCCACATCGCTAACCACGCTGATGGTGCCCCCATGGGCGTCGACGATGTGCTTGACGATGGAGAGGCCAAGGCCGGTGCCGCCCGTGGAGCGGGTGCGGGCCTTGTCAACCCGGTAGAAGCGCTCGAAAATGCGCGGCAGGTCGGCCTTCGGCATGCCTGTGCCCGTATCGGAGATGACCAGCTTAACATGCTGGGGCTCGTCTTCGGCTGAAACCGTCACCTTGCCGCCCGCCGGGGTGTACTTCAGGGCGTTGTCGATCAGATTGATCAGCACCTGGGCCAGCCGGTGAGGATCGCCAGGAATCGTCGGGATATCCGCCGGAACTATAACCTCCAGGTGCACGCCCAGGTTCTCGGCCTTGGACCGGAGGCGCCCGGACGTCTCCTGCGTAAGGGCGCCGAGGTCGACCGGCGCCTTCTGCATCTTCCATTTGCCGGACTCAATGCGGGAGAGGTCGAGGATATCCTCAATCAGCCGGCTGAGGTGCTCGCTCTCCTTCTTTATGATGCCCACAAAATGACGGGCCGTGTCGGGATCATCCAGGGCACCTTCGAGCAGGGTTTCGGCGAATCCGCCAATCGAGGTCAGCGGGGTCCGCAACTCGTGGGTGACGTTGGAGACGAACTCGGTTCGCATCTGCTCGAGGCGACGGGGGCGAGTGATATCGCGCAGCACCAGCAGGAGGCCCCGCTGCTCCTTAAGGCCGGCGCCGGCGGGGGCGAGGCGGCACTCGAGGATCTGCTCTTCGGGGCGGGCCCGCTTGATCTCCAGCAGCTCCGGCTCGCCGGAGCTCAGCACCCGGTCGAGCCGCTGGTCCAGGTCAAAGTGGTGGGTGATCTCCAGGTGGTCCCGCCCGATCACATCCTCGGCGGGGCGCCCGAACATCGCCTCGGCAGCGGGGTTCACCATCAGGATGCGCTTTTGGGCATCCATCAGGAGGACGCCTTCGGCCATATTGGCCAAGATCGCCTCCAGCCGGGCCTTCTCCTCGCCCAGTTCGATCAGCCGGTCCCGCAAACGCAGTGCAGTGGCGTTGATGCCCTGCTCCAGATCGAACAGCTCGCTGTGTTCAGCCGCCCAGGCCGCCAGCGTGCGCGAGAAGTCCCCCTCGGCTACCCGCCGGACCACTTCCGACGACTCGCTGAGGGAGCCGGCCACCCGGACCATGACACGGTAGCCCAGCAGGGGCGGCAGCATCATGATCATGCCGATACAGACCCAAACTACGAGGTCGACCCAGGTGATTTCGCCGTGCAGAGCGCGCACAAATCGGCCTGACACCACGTAGGGCAGGCCGATTGCCAACACACCCAGGAGCGGCGCCAGGAAGACCAGAGCCGCCTGTCGTTGCAGCCCTTTCATTTCCGCTTCGCCCCCGTGAACTTGTAGCCGGCGCCACGCACCGTTTCGATCAGCTTCGGGTCGGAGGGGTTCTCCTCAATCTTGGAGCGCAGGTGGCGGATGTGGACGTCCACCGTGCGCACATCGCCATAGAAGTCCGTACCCATCACCCGGTCGACCAGTTCGTCGCGGGTGTAGACCCGGCCCGGGTGCTGGCACAGCACACGCAGGATCTGAAACTCCGTGGGCGTCAGGTCGATGCGGCGCCCTTCCCGGTGGACTTCGTAGGTGACGAAATTGACCGTGAGGGAACCGAACGATAGCGTATCGCCACTAGCGGCAGGCTCAGGCTCGCTCTCCTTGCGGGAACGCCGCAGGATCGCCTTGATCCGCCCGACCAGCTCACGGGG
Organism: Symbiobacteriaceae bacterium; assembly: GCA_050789255.1. Classification (GTDB taxonomy): domain Bacteria; phylum Bacillota; class Sulfobacillia; order Symbiobacteriales; family Symbiobacteriaceae; genus JBOZRQ01. Next base: position 3,970 of record JBOZRQ010000057.1, on the reverse strand, counting down.
GCTGAAGGGCTTGGTGACGTAGTCGTCGGCGCCGATCTCAAAGCCGACGACCCGGTCGATCTCCTCGCCCCGGGCGGTCAGCATCAGAATGGGCACAGCCGAGATCTTGCGCAGTTCCTTGCAGACGTCGAAACCGTCCATCCCTGGCAGCATCAGGTCGAGGACCACCAGGTCCACGTTCTCAGAGCGGGCCAGGGCCAGCCCCTCTTCGCCGTTGGCGGCGGTCAGCACATCGTAGCCGCTCCGCCGGAGATTGTAGGACAGCAGCTCCACAATGGCAGCCTCGTCGTCGACAACCAGAATCCGCTCTGGCACTGCCAAGCACCTCCAGCCCCCGGCAAAGGACCCCCAGGCTGCCCTCTGCAACCTGGGGGTCGCCTTGCTCATCGGGTTACTTCGTCATCTTGGTGATCGGAATGAACCCCAGTTGGGCGGCCGTGCCCTCCTGGAACTCCTTGCTCATGATGTAGTCGATGAACGCCTTGGTCGCGCCGGTCGCCTCGCCCTTGGTATACATGTGCCCGTAGGCGAAGATGGGCCACTGGCCGTTGATGACTGCGTCGGGGCTGTAGGCGACGCCGCCAATCTTCAGGGCGCCGTGCTTGTCAGCCTTGTAGTAGGGAGCGTCCACGTAGCCGATGGCGCCGGGGGTGCCGGCGACCGTCTCCTGCACCTTGCCGTTGGAGTCCTGCTGGAGAGCTTCCTTGGCGATGTCGCCCTGGCCCTTCAGCACGGTGGCGACGATGGTGGCCCGGGAGCCCGAGGACTGCTGGCGGCTGACAATGGTGATCTTCTGGTCCTTGCCGCCAACATCCTTCCAGTTGGTGATCTCCCCGCGGAAGATCTTGGCGAGCTGCTCCAGGGTGACATCCTGCGCGGTGACATCCTTACTGACGATGATCACGAACGGCGAAACCGAGACCTTGTGGTCAACAAGACCGTTCGCCTGGTCGCCGGTGGCCTGGACATCGGAGTTGCCGATCTGCACGGCACCGCTGGCAACCTGGCTCAGCCCGTTAAAGGAGCCGCCGCCGCTGGCGGTGATGGTGACCTTGTCGTTCGTCTGCATGAACAGTTCAGCGGCAGCCTGCACCAGCGGCAGCAGCGCGGTCGAGCCGCTGGCCGTAACGGTGCCTTCCACCTTGGCACCGCCGCCACCGGGGGCGGGGGCCTGGTTCTGGTTGCCACCGCAGCCGGACAGACTGAGAGCCAACACGCCGGTGGTGAGGAGCGCAGCAACACCCTTGATTACTTTGTTCATGGGAGGACACATCTCCTTTTTGGTGGGGTGGGAATCCTTACACTTTAACCATATCCGAGCGGTGTTAAGGCGTTTGGGTCGTAGTGTTAAGGTTCAATTGAGATTCTGCGGACACACCTAGCATGGCGAATCTACCTCAGACCTATAATGAGGCTCCCGCGAAAGCGGGAGCCTCGCTTACGTAAGGGGGAGCAAGGTGCGGCGGCGCTGCGAGAAGGTTGCGATCTGCCGGTAGCCTACCTCCTGAAGCAGGGCAACCGCGTCATCAAAATGAGAGGCCACCTGCTCGGGAGCGTGGGAATCCGAACCCAGAGTGACCGGCACACCGTAGTGATGGCACCGGGCCAGCAGTTCCATACGGGGGTAGCAGTCCGCGCACGACTTCCGCCAGCCGGAGGTGTTCAGCTCGATCGCCACGCCGCTTTCCGCCAGTACCCGGACGGTCTCCTCAAGGAGCGGCGTAATGGCGAGGTCGTGAATATGCCCGCTGGTCTTCAGGCAGTCAAGGTGCCCAATGATGTCGTAGACGCCGCTCTTGGCCGCAAGCTGGGTTGCCCGCAGGTAGTCGGCGTAGATGGCCTCGGCACTCCTGCCCTCAGGCAGATCGTTCTCGAAGATCGACCAGCCGTCGAGCCAGTGGACCGAGCCGATGACGTAATCCAGGGGATATTGCCGCCAGAGCGCCCGGTAGCTCTCCTCCAGACCGTCGATGAAGTCGGACTCGATACCGAGGCGCACGGTGATTCGGTTCGCATATTGGTCGCGCAACTGGGCGATCTCCCGCATGTAGTTGGGGAGCTCCGACTTGGCCATGGTGATGCGGGGGAGCGGCCGGTCGACGTCGCCGAGGTGCAGGATCGGGCTGTGGTCACTGAGGCCGATCTCGTCGATGCCGGCGCTGATCGCCGCTTCAATGTACTCAGACATTTGCCCTACGGCGTGGCCGCAACGGTAATGGTGGGTGTGGTAGTCTACTCGCATGGGCGTGCCTCCTTGCATTCATGAGGTCTTCGCCCGCGGGCAGCGCCAGTCCTGCACTTTTCCGCCGCGTTGCGAATAAGCTAGGTCTCGTAGCGATTTTCTTCAATATACAGCGCTATCGGGCGCTAGAATGGGATTAGTACCATAAAATGCCGTGTTGACGAGATGACTCAAGCACGCTATCATAAATCTTCGCCGCCAGTCATTTCGGCGGCACATAGAGACGGGCCATTAGCTCAGGGGTAGAGCATCCGCCTTTTAAGCGGAGTGTCGTTGGTTCGAAGCCAACATGGCCCACCAAGCATTCGGTGGGTTGGCGAAGTGGTAACGCGGCGGTCTGCAAAACCGTTATCCGTGGGTTCAAATCCCACACCCACCTCCATAGACGTGCCCGTAGCTCAGCGGATAGAGCGCTTGCCTCCGGAGCAAGAGGCCGCAGGTTCGATCCCTGCCGGGCACGCCATGTTCCTTGTTTCATGCTGGCCGTAGCTCAGTTGGTTAGAGCGCAAGATTGTGGCTCTTGAGGTCGCCGGTTCGACTCCGGTCGGTCAGCCCATTTATCATGTTCGGGGTGTAGCGCAGCTTGGTAGCGCGCTTGGTTCGGGACCAAGAGGTCGCAGGTTCAAATCCTGTCACCCCGACCAGTTCCGAAGGAACTGGTCGCCCGGCAGTAGGTTGCCCTAGGCAACCACGAGAGGGCCGACCAGCACCGAAGCAATTGGTCGCCCGGCAGTAGGTTGCCCTAGGCAACCACGAGAGGGCCGACCAGCACCGAAGCAATGGGTCGCCCGGCAGTAGGTTACGAAGTAACCACGAGAGGGCCGACAACGGTTCCAGCTTTGGCAGTCGAAACGGTCTTTACACCGAGTAAGCTGCCCTGGTACACTGCACACTACAGTCACGGAGAGATACCCAAGTGGCTGAAGGGGCGGCTTTGCTAAAGCTGTAGGGGGCGCAAGTCCCGCGAGGGTTCAAATCCCTCTCTCTCCGCCAGGTTTCTTTATGATGGACCGCTAGCTCAATGGTAGAGCATTCGACTCTTAATCGACAGGTTGTAGGTTCGAGTCCTACGCGGTCCACCACGGTTCCGCTGGTGTAGCTCAGCCGGTAGAGCAGCTGATTCGTAATCAGCAGGTCGCGGGTTCGAGTCCCGCCACCAGCTCCATTTTGGAGAGGTGTCCGAGTGGTTGAAGGTGCCGCTCTCGAAAAGCGGTGTGGTCTAAAAAGCCACCGTGGGTTCGAATCCCACCCTCTCCGCCACGTTCCACTGGGGATTGGGGTAACGGTAGCCCGGCTGACTCTGACTCAGCTAGTCTTGGTTCGAATCCAGGATCCCCAACCAAGGTTTCCTTTGATTCCGGCTTAGCTCAGCGGTAGAGCATCCGGCTGTTAACCGGAGGGTCGTAGGTTCGAATCCTACAGCCGGAGCCAGCAAGCCACATCCATGCAAGTGGAGGTGGCTTTTCTATCGGGCGACGAGGGGTTGAGTTCCCTTATGGCCCACCAATCCGCTGGCAGCTCGCTGGCAACGCGTCAGATCCGGAAGGAAGCAGCGCACCGGCGAGCGGTCAGGTGGATATTGGCAGTTGACGAACGGCTACAGAGCGTGGTAACCTAAGAACCTCGCCGCTCGGAAGACCGGGTGGCGAACGACTGGGACCTTGAAAACTAGACAGTGCAAAGAGCAAGCGAAGACGTACACTCTTTTGATGAGAGCCACAAACTTTT
>JBOZRQ010000056.1:0-19129 GCA_050789255.1 Symbiobacteriaceae bacterium | reverse complement strand
GTGTCGGGGGGACAAGGGGCAACCTCCGAGGACGTTGCGATTTTAGCCCGCAGGAGGTTGCCCCGCCGCCGGTTAGCGCTCTACCTCCCCCCGACTTCATTCGTGTGACGGATATCACTTCGCGATAGCGCGCATGAACACGGGCTTCCCGACTCGTTTGAAGTACACTGAGAGCAATATGGAGGGAGGGCCAAGCATGGAACTCAAGCTGCAAGATCACATCCGCTTCTCGGACGAAGGCGTAGTAAGCGAGATTATTCATAGCTGCCAGGACATCCGGGTGATCATACTAAACTTGTCTCCCGGGCAGTCCATGCCGCCCAGTATCTGCTCTTCCAGCGTCATGCTGCAAGTGCTGTCGGGCCGGTGTGAGCTGCTGAACGGCATGGACTGGCTTCCGGCGGAGGCCGGCACCATCCGGTTCTATCCGCCGCACGAAACCAATGGCGTTCGGGCGATGACCGAGCGCGCATCGGTGCTGGTGATTATGGCTCCGATGCCGTAGGCAGGGTATACTGCAAGAAACGGATCGGGGAGGCCGGGTCATGAGCGCAAGCCGCGTCGTTACGCTTGATGTGCGCCCAGTGCTCGCAGCGGGACAAGAGCCTTTCGGAGCGATCATGAGCGCTGTGGAGCCGCTGGAACAGCCAGGGGATCAGCTTGTGCTGATCGCTCCGTTCGAGCCGGCGCCGCTGTATGGCGTCATGGATCGACAGGGATTTGACTACGACATCACCGAGCGCCCTGACGGCGCTTTTGAGGTTCGGTTTACAAGGAGGTAAAACTTACATGGGACAGGTGGACATCGCACGTACGTTGCTTCGTAACGTTGTGGACCCAGAAATCGGACTGAACGTTGTCGATTTGGGGTTGATTTACGAGCTAACTATAGTGGATAATAAGGCGCGTGTCTTAATGACCTTCACCACGATGGGCTGCCCGGTGTCCGGCGCCCTGGTGGATGGGGTCTACGAAGCCTTGGCGCCCATGGGGCTTGAGGACATCAAGGTGGACCTGACCTTCGACCCGCCCTGGTCCCCCGCCCGTATGAGCGACGAGGGGAAGAAGCTGCTGGGCATTCGGGCCTGACGCTGACCAAGGGTGGCGCCCAGATGGGCGCCATCAACTTTTGATTTCCAGGTGTTAACCCATTGTTCATCTTTTGTCGCGCTCTGTCGGTAGGAGAAAAAGAAACAGGCTCCGAAATAAACGTAGTTGTTTGGAGCAAAGAAGGAGGAACATGAACGTGTCTAAGAATACTGGCGTGGCCGGAACCGTACTGGCCGTAGTCGTCTCCCTGGCCGTCGCCGGCACTGGTGGCTATATGTTCGGCGCTCGCGCCGCTCAGCCCGAGGCCCAGATGGTCGCCAAGGTCAACAGCAAGGTCATTACCAAGAACGACCTCTACGAGAAGCTCGTTAAGCAGAACGGATCCACGGTCGTCGACCAGATGATCGAAGAAGAGATCGTCAACCAGGCGGCCACGGCTGCCAACATCAAGGTTACCGATGCCGAGGTCGAGGCCGAGATCAAGAAGATCAAGGATCAGATCGGCGGCGAGGATGCTTTCCAGCAGGCCCTGACCCAGTACGGCCTCACCCTGGAGCAGCTGAAGGAAGACCAGACCTACCGCCTGAAGGTCACCAAGATCCTCAGCAAGGACATCGCCACGGACGACGCCGCCCTCCAGAAGTACTTTGAGGAGAACAAGGCGGCCTTCGACACCCGCCAGGTCCAGTCCCGCCACATCCTCCTGAAGACCGAGGAGGAGGCCAAGGCCGTGAAGGCTGAGCTCGACAAGGGCGCCGACTTCACCAAGCTCGCCAAGGAGAAGTCCACCGATCCCACCGCCAAGGACAACGGCGGCGACCTGGGCTTCAACACGAAGGGCAACATGGTGGAGGCGTACGACAAGGTCGTCTTCAACATGAAGAAGGGCGAGATCTCCGCTCCGTTCCAGACCGAGTTCGGCTGGCACGTGGCCCAGGTGGTCGACGTGAAGGGCGAACTGCCGACCTTCGAGTCCGCCAAGGCCAAGATCAAGGAAGCCTACCTCTCCTCGCAGGTCAGCGAGAAGATGCGCCCGTGGCTCGATGAGCAGAAGGCCAAGGCCAAGGTCGAAAACACCCTGGCTAAGAAGAGCTAACCGACAGGGCCGCCCTAGGGCGGCCCTTTTTCGTATTGGTTCGCAGGGAGGGTTTTCATGGCGTTCAACGTGTGCCCCGCTGCCGTGGTTGACGCACCCGTTAAAGTGGTTTGGGAGTTGTTAACGAATCCAAACCAGTACGGATGGATGGACGGGCGCGTGATCCGCATTGACCCCGAAGGGAAAGCCACCGCCGGTCAAACCGTGACTTTACGAGTCAGTGGGCTGAAGGTTACTTTGGTGGTATTGGAGGTTGATGAACACGCCAAGCGAATCGGGTTGCGATTCAACCTTCCATTCGGCATGGCCGTGGAGCCTCACATCTCATGTGCCCCATTGGATGCGGCAACTTGCCGCGTTCAATATGGCTGAGATGTCCATTTCCCTTCCGGGCTGAAGGGACAGGTGCTTGAACGGCTTCTGAGCAAGACATTTGAGCGCGGCATCGAAGACTCGTTGCATCGGCTGAAAAGAGCTGCTGAGTCGACCCGATAGGAGCGCCCCAGGTGGGACGCTCCTTATCGTTACGGGAGATGGCAGCACTTTGCTTATGCACAGCGTTCTCGTATGCGTAAGGGGAGAATTATGTGGACTTGACCTTTACCTGGGTCGATGTGTTCGCCGAGGAGCAGTTTGGCGGCAATCAGTTGTGCGTCTTCCACCCGGCGCCGGTGGACCTTGCGCCGGAGGTGATGCGCCGGGTCACCCGGGAGATGAACCACGCTGAAACGGTCTTCGTGCAGCCCGGCGACGCAGGCGACTTCCGCATTCGAATCTGGGTGCCCGTGCGTCCACTGGCCGCAGAGATTCCCTTTGCCGGGCATCCGATTTTGGGCGCCGCCTGTGCGGTGCGGCCCCAGGGCGGCACGGTGCGGTTTGAGACCGGCCGGGGGATCGTGCCGGTGGAGGTGCGCCCGATCTCCGATGGGGTCTGGGAGGCGCAGATGGCGCAGCCCCTGCCTTCCTTCGAGCCGGTATCCATCGACGCTGCCTGGCTGGAATCCGCCCTGGGCGTGAACCCGGGGAGCCTCCGGCGAGATCTCCCCATAGAGCGTGCGGATAACGGCATGCGCACGCTGCTGATTCCACTTGGCTCGGCCGAAGCGGTGGACGGCGCCCGGCCGGACATGCAGCGGCTCGCTGAGTTGGGCGGCGGCGTCGATTCCTGTGTCATGATCTTTGCGGTGGGTGAGCATGCAGTACGCTGCCGCGTCTTCTGCCCCTTCGATCTCAACCCGGAGGATGCAGCCACCGGCTCGGCCAACGGACCGCTGGGAGAGTTTCTCGTCCGACACCGGGCGGTGCCGGGTCCGGTGGTGCACAGCGAGCAGGGCCACGCCATCGGGCGCCCCAGCCGGCTGACCGTGGAGGTCACCCCCGGAGCTGTCCTGGTCGGCGGTCAGGTGCATTTCGTGGGCGCCGGCGCCTTTCGCGTACACAGGGGAAATGTTTAAGCAAGCCGAATAGTTTGGTGGGAATCCCTGGCGAAGGGGGCAACATTGTGCGCGTGACCTTTCTCGGTGCAGCAAGAATGGTGACCGGCTCCTGCTATCTGGTTGAAGCCGGCGGGCTTCGCCTGCTGGTCGACTGCGGCATGTTCCAGGGCGGCGAGGAGGAGCTGAACAGCCAGCCCTTCGGCTTCGACCCTGCCCTGCTCGACGGGGTGATCCTGACCCACGCCCACATTGACCATTCCGGGCGCCTGCCGCTGCTGGTCAAGCAGGGCTACCGCGGCCCGATCTACACCCACCCGGCCAGTGCGGACCTGGCGGCGATCATGCTCCAGGACTCGGCGCACATCCAGGAGGCCGAGGTGGAGCGGCTCAACCGCAAGGGCAGCCGGGCCGGTCTGCCCCTGCGGCAGCCCCTATACAACCAGGCGGATGCGCTCCGGGCGGCGGAGCTGTTCCGCCCCATCCCCTACGGACAGATGGTGGACATCGGCAGCCGGGTGCAGATTCGCCTGCAAGATGCCGGCCACATTCTGGGCTCCGCCATGCTGGAGCTCTTTGAGCAGGACGAGGCCGGGCGCCGCACCAAGCTGCTCTTCTCCGGCGACGTTGGCCAGCCTGGGCGCCCGATCCTCCAGGATCCGACCCCCATCGACGAGGCCGACTACCTGGTGCTGGAGTCCACCTACGGCAACAAGCTGCACGACCCGCCCGAGTCCAAACGGGAGCAGCTGGCAACCATCATCCGCAGCACCATCAAGGCCGGCGGCAACGTCATCATCCCCGCCTTTGCGGTGGGGCGTGCCCAGGAGATCCTCTACGAACTGAACGGCCTGGTCGAAGCAGGGCAGTTGCCCCGAGACCTCCGGGTCGTGCTGGACAGCCCGCTGGCCATCTCAGCGACCGAGATCACGACCCGCCACGCCGACGTGTACGATGACGAGGCCCGGCGGCTTCTTAAGGCCGGGGATCAACCCTTTAACTTCCGTGGCCTGGAGTTCTCCCGGACCGGGGAGGATTCCAAGGCGCTCAATTTCGTGAAGAAGCCGATGGTGATCATCGCCCCCAGCGGTATGTGCGAGGCCGGGCGGGTTGTCCATCATCTCAAGCACAATCTTTGGCGTGAGAACTGCACGGTGCTCTTCGTCGGATTCCAGGCGCAGGGCAGTCTGGGCCGCCGTATCATGGACGGCGCCAAGGTCGTGAAAATCCACGGTGAGGAGATCGCCGTGCGCTGCCGCATCGAGACGATGCACGGCTTCTCGGCCCACGCCGACCAGGCGCAGCTGTTGGCCTGGGTGGACCAGTTGAAGCAGCCCCCGCAAATGACCTTCCTGGTCCATGGCGAGGCTGAGGCACAGGCGGAGCTCTCCCGGCTCCTGACGGAGCGGGGGCATCGGGTGGAGGTACCGCAGCTCGGTCAGTCCATGGCCCTGCGCTCCACCTCCTGGCCGCGCCGGCAGCCCAAGGCCGAACAGCCGGCCAAGGCCAAACTGGCCCTGGCTGAAGGCGCCGCACTGGCGCTCTCCAGCCGTCGGATGACCGCCGTCCTCCGTGAGATGCGGGACCTTCGCAAGGCTTGGCTCTCCAAGGGCCAGGACCTGCCGCCCGACCGGGCAGCCGAGCTGGCCGACCGGGCAGGCGAGGTCCTGCGGGCCCTGGAGCAGATCCGCCGGGTCATGGGTGACTAGATTTTCCCGTAACCCTTTCCATAGGGCTTGCCATACGGTTTGCCATAGGGTTTCCCTGCCGTGGTGGCGGCGGTGGTCACCGGGACGGACTTGCTGAAACCCCTGGCGACGGTAGCCCCTGCTCCGGGATAGCTGGCGTAGCCCGGTCCGATCGTATACGGGCCGACCCCGGCCGCCTTGCCAATCGGTTTGCTATACCCATAGTACACAGCGCAGCACCTCCTTCCACACTCGCCTTCCACTAGCTTATGTAGACCGAACGGCGTGGTCTCCTTGTTGGAGAGACGCTGGCCCACGGGCATGCTATAGTGTAATGGCCAGAACTGTATTCGCAGGAGGCTGCCAGCCAATGAGCTTTCACCAGAGCAAAAGCCAGGCCTTGTTCGCTGCATCCAAAGAGGTTATACCGGGCGGCGTAAACAGCCCCGTTCGGTCCTTCCGGTCCGTGGGCGGCACCCCGCCCTTCATCACTCGCGGTGAGGGCGCCCGCCTTTACGATGTGGACGGCAACAGCTATGTCGACTACTGCCTCTCCTGGGGTCCGCTCATCCTGGGCCATGCTCACCCCGAGGTCACCCAGGCGCTGATCGAAGCGATTCCCTCCGGCACCTCCTACGGCGCCCCCACCGAGCTGGAGCTGGCCATGGCGCGCAAGGTCATGGAGTGCCTGCCCTCGCTGGAGATGGTCCGCATGGTCAACTCGGGCACCGAGGCGACCATGAGCGCGATCCGCCTGGCCCGGGCCTACACCAAGCGCCGCAAGATCGTCAAGTTCATCGGCTGCTACCATGGCCACAACGACAGCCTGCTGGTCTCCGCCGGGTCCGGCGCTTTGGACCTGGGCGTGCCCGACTCTCCGGGCGTTCTGGCCGACAACGCTGCCAACACCCTGAGCATCCCCTTCAACAACGTGGAGGCGCTCGAAGCTGCCTTCCGCCGTTATGGCGATGACATCGCCGCGATCATCACCGAGCCGGTCGTGGGCAATATGGGCCTCGTGCTGCCGCAGCCGGGCTACCTGGAGGCGCTCCGGCGCATCACCGCCGAGTACGGCGCCCTGCTGATCTTCGACGAGGTGATGACCGGCTGGCGCGTCTCGTACAACGGCGCCCAGGGCTACTTTGGCATCGACCCCGACCTGACCACCTTCGGGAAGGTGATCGGCGGCGGTCTGCCCGTTGGCGCCTATGGCGGCAAGAAGCGGATCATGGAGATGGTCGCCCCGGCCGGCCCCATGTACCAGGCTGGCACCCTGAGCGGCAACCCGCTCGCCATGACCTGCGGCCTGAAGACCCTTGAGGTACTAGGGCGCCCCGGCAACTACGAGAAACTCGTCGCCAACACCGACCGTCTTAAGAATGGCATCAACGCGATGATGGAGCGGATGGGCCTGCCCTACCGCATGAAGTCCATCGGCTCGATGTTCGGCCTCTTCTTCACCGCTACCGATGTGGTGGATTACGAGACGGCGCTCACCTCCGACACCAAGCTCTACAGCCGCTACTTCCACAACATGCTGCAGCGCGGCTTCTACCTGGCGCCGTCCCAGTTTGAGGCCGGGTTCATGAGCATCGCCCATACCGACGCGGATATTGACGCGACGGTGGCCGCCGCCGAGGAGTCGCTCAAGGAAGCGCTCAAGGGCTAGGTGCCCTTGACCGGGAGGTGAGGGTCCATGCGACGTCGCGGCCCCAGGCCGTTCACCCGACTGCTGCTGCTCCTGCTGCTCGCAGGGGCAGGCTACGGGGCATGGCGCTTCGGGGTCCCCCTGTGGAACTCCATATCGCCGCAGAAGACCATCTCCCGGTCGATCGCCTTGCCTGCGGACCTGGAGACGGCGCTGGGCCCGTTGCAGGTCCTGCATCTCATCGGAGATCTCAATGCGGATGGCCGCAGCGATGCCGTGGCCATCTCCGCGCTCCATGCCGGCGAGCGCCGTGTCGCCCTGCTGCTCTCGGGCGGGGATGAATACCGGCTGGCCGGCGCCGCCCAACCGCTACAGTGGCCGCAGCACCTGCCGGAACTCGCCCGGCAGGACCTGGGCGAGGCGAAGGGCGCCCTGCTCCTGACGGTTCGCCTCCCCGGCGGCGAAGAGCAATACCAGGCCTTCGCTGTGGGCGGCACCGGCGGCCTTTCGGCCCTGGACTACTACCGGATCACGGCGTCGGCGCGCACCGACCGGAATCTCGTCCTTGTCGATAAGCGCCTCAACGTGCTGTACTATTACCGGAACGGCCGTCTTATGTATGTTGCACGGACCGCTACCGGCAAGGACCGCACGGGGACGCCGTCGACCAAGAACAACTACACGCCCGAGGGCACGTTCCGCATCCTTACGCTGCAGGCCAACCCGAGCTACACCAGCTCGGACGGCAAGCAGTCCTGGAAGGGCGGCGATCCCAAGAACCCGCTGGGCACCCGCTGGATGGGCTTTTCCGTTCTCCCCGGCGACAGCGGTTGGATTTTTGGCATCCAGGGCACCAGCGAGCCCGAGAAGATCGGCACCTGGTCCAGCAATGGGTCGGTCTGGCTGACGAATGCCGATGCTGAGAAGCTGTACGACCTGATCGATGCCGGGACCATGGTCGAGATTCGTTAAACTAGACAAATTCGAGGTGATGGCTTTGCGGCGTACGATTGGCATTGCGCTTACTGCGGTGGCGCTGATGGTCACAGGCTGCGGGGCTGACACCGTTTCCAAGGCCGTTCAGAACATCCCGGTGATCGGCAAGAAGCACGATCTAGGTGCGGACCTGGCCAAGGCTGCCGGGCTTATGATCGAGCAGCAGGTGCAGGTGACCGGTGGCTACGTGGTCATCTCCAAGGCGGACGAGCTTGGGCAGCGAACGGCGGCCTATCTGAAGCAGGAGAACGAGGACTGGAAGGTACAGGGCAAGAAGCTGCCCCTGGCGGGCGGCGGTCAGGTTCGCGTCGAAGGTGATCTCCTGGTGGTTGAGACCGCCAAGGAGGGATCGCCGAAGTTCAGCGCTTACCAGCTTGGCAGCTTTGACCCCGTCGACTACTACAAGCTGAAGGCGCCGGAGCCCGGGGTGAAGAAGGGCCACTTCGTCCTGGTCAACAAGGAATGGAACCATCTGTGGCACTATAAGGACGGCCAGTTGGTCGACCACTTCACGGTCGCCACCGGCCGGGACACCAAGGGGCCACAGCCGACCTGGTCGGACTACAAGACCAACTTCGTCACGCCAGAGGGCACCTTTACCCTGACCAACTTCGCCACCAACCCGCCTTACAACGCCCTGAAGCCCGGCGACAAGAGCTACGCCGGCGGGGCGCCCGGCAACCCGCTGGGCACCCGGTGGATGGGCTTTCAGGTCCTTCAGGGCGACAACGCCTGGCTCTGGGGCATCCATGGCACCAGTGAGCCCGACAAGATCGGCACCTGGGCGTCCGATGGGTGCATTCGCATGAATACAGCCGAGGCGGAAGCGCTGTTCACTGAGCTGAAGGGCCAGAATGCCACGCTGAAGATCGTTGCCAAGCTATAATCGAAAGGACCGCCCTGTTTCGGGGCGGTCCTGTTTCCGCGCAGAGGAGGGGCGGCGTGTACAAACGACTTCATACAGAGCGGCTGCGCCTCCTTTTGGTGGCAGGTGTGGCCGCCCCCGCCCTCATGGTGCTGGTGGGCTTTGCGCTCGGGTACATCCTGCGGCGCGAGGTGCTCGACCTCTTTCACTGGCCCACCCTCCGTACTTTGGTGAGAGCCGCTGTGACCTCAGGGCTCTCCATGGGTCTGGTCTACGCTCTTTCCAAGAGCCACCCGGTCCTGGAGAAGGCAATGAAGGACAGCGGCGTCAAGATGGGAGAGGAGGCCCTGCGGACGGCGGGGTACCCCGTGATGTTTGTCGTGGTCAGCGCAGCGGGCCTGGCCGAAGAGGTGCTATTCCGCGGCGGCCTTCAGCCTTCCATCGGCATCATCGCCGCAGCGGTGCTGTTTGGCGTAAGCCACGGCGGCTGGCGCAAGGAGATGTGGGCCTACGTGGTGGCCGCTTCGATCTCGGGCGGGCTCTTCGGCCTGGCCTACCGGTGGACCGGCGACCTCTGGGTGCCGATGATCGCACATACCCTGCACAACATCGTCTCCACCGTCCTGCTGAGCAGGTCGGAAGCGGACGAAGAGGACCAAGTACTCATTGAGGAGGCGGCGCCCGATGTCAGCGTGGACGAGCCCCTACCGGCAGAGACCGACAGCGAGGCAACTGGGGCTGAGGACGGGCCACCTCCCGACGGGGAGGCAGAACGACCTCTGTGATGTGCCGGGCGTCCTGGTGGGCCACGCCACGGTGGTGGCGGGGGCCGGCGCCCTGGAGCCGGGCCGTGGGCCGGTGCGCACGGGTGTGACGGCGATCCTGCCACACGGGGGCAACCTGTTTGAGGAGAAGGTGCCCGCCGGGGTCTTCGTGCTCAACGGCTTCGGCAAGTCGGTGGGCCTGGCGCAGGTCCAGGAGCTGGGCACCCTGGAGACCCCGATCCTGCTGACCAACACCCTGTCGGCCTTCGGGGCGGCCAACACCCTGGTCAGCTACATGATTGGGCAGAACCCCGAGATCGGCATCTCGACCAGCACGGTCAACCCCGTCGTTGGCGAGTGCAACGACGGCTACCTTAGCGACATCCAGGGCCGGCACGTCCAGGAGGATCATGTCCTGGCGGCCCTCGCCGGAGCGGGGCCGGGCCCGGTCGCCCAGGGCGCCGTCGGCGCAGGCACCGGGACGGTCTGCTTCGGCTTCAAGGGCGGCATCGGCTCGGCCTCCCGGACGGTGGCGGGCTACACGGTCGGCGCTTTGGTCCAGAGCAACTTCGGCCGCCGGGAGGACCTGCTGGTCGCCGGCGCCCCGGTGGGCCAGTTCCTGAAGGAGTACCCCGGCGAGGAGGGCCCCGAGCCCGAGGAGATCCCGCCGGGTTCGATCATGGTGGTCCTGGCCACCGATGCACCCTTGGATGCCCGCCAACTGACCCGGCTGTGCAAGCGGGGCGCCCTGGGTCTGGCCCGGGTGGGCGCCAGCGCCTCCCACGGCAGCGGGGACTTTGTGCTCAGCTTCAGCACGGCCTACCGGGTGCCGCACGTGGCTGCATCGCCGCTGATGACCGTCGAACTCCTCCGGGATGATACTGAGGCGATGGGCCGGCTCTTCCTCGCCGCCGTGGAAGCGGTGGAGGAGGCGGTGCTCAACTCCTTGTTCGCCGCCAGCACCGTGGTGGGCCGGGACGACCGCACGGTACACGCCCTGCCGGTCAAACGGGTTCTGGCATCTCTCGCAAAGGGGTCATGACATACCGTTGCTGCTCTACTTAATCCGTCATGGTCAGTCTGAGGCTAACATCAGCAACCTCGACCTTCCCGACGCCCCGCTTACCCCTCTGGGTGTCAGCCAAGCCGAAGCGGTGGCCCGGTTCCTGGAGGCGGAGCAGATCCGCCTCGTCATCTCCAGCCCCCTGCGCCGGGCGCTCCAGACGGCTGATGTGCTCTGCCGGACGTGGGGCGCCGATCACGAGGTGTGGCGTGACCTGCTAGAGCATCGGCGGAACGAGCCGCACCGCTTCCTCGGGCGCACGGGCATCCGGGAACTCTGCCCATCCGCCCGCTGCGAGAGCGACCTGCCCGACGACGGTTTCGAGTTCGGCCTGGAGACCTTGGAGACCGGCCACGAGCGGGCCTGCGCCATCCTCGCGAGAATCAGGGATCGCTTCGGCGCCACCGAGGAGAAGGTGGCCTTGGTGGCCCACGCCGGCTTCAACGCCTTCCTAATCCTCGCAGCGATGGGCTCCCGCCGAACCCAGGACCGCACGGTCGAGCAGGGGAACGCCTGCATCAACCAGCTGTGGCTGAGCCAGGACCAGGTTCGGCTGATCGCTTTGAACGAGACCCGACACCTCGCATAATCGCAGCGCCGCCCAGGGATACCCCCGGGCGGCGCCTTTCTGTTTCGCTAGATGGGACGCTCACGGTACTTGCTCAGGCGGATGTCCTCGCCCTTGAACTGGATGATGTCGAAGTTCCCCAGCAGGCGGGACTCCAGGCGCACCCCGTACACCTCAGAGATCTCTCTAGGCTCGATGTTGGTGGAGATTACCGTCGGCTTGCCCATGTTGATCCGGAAGTTGAGCAGCTCAAAGAGCTCCACGCCGGACCACTCCGTCCGACGCTCGGCGCCCAGGTCGTCAATGATCATCAGGTCGGCATCCATGACCCGGCGGATCGTGGCATTCCCCTGACCGTTGTCGGCGGAGTCATAGCGGTTCGCCCGCACGAACTCCAGGTAGCCGTTCATGGACATGTAGACGACGGTCTTCCGGGAGAGCGCCACCAGGTTTGCCACAGCGGCCGACATGTAGGTCTTGCCGACCCCCGGGTTGCCCACGAAGATCAGGTTCTCACGACGGGCGCCCTGCGCCACGTCCGTGGCCCACTTCTCGCAGAACTCCTTGACCTTCTGCATATAAGGCCGGACCTCTTCCGGGAAGACCCGGTTGATATCCCAGGCCACAAACGTCCACTCCCGCAGGGGCCCATCGATCCCCGCAGCCTTGAGGACGTCCTCGATCTCTTCCCGAATCAGGCATTCGCACCGCTTGGCTGGAACGAAGGAGCCGTCCTCGTGCAGCTCGGCCGGAATCCAGCCCTCGTTCTTACAGGCCGGGCAGTCCCACCACACCTCCAGGTAGGAGGTGTCGGCGCCAAGCTTGGCCAGAATCCGGTTTCGCTCCTGCATCAGCGCTGCCTGCCGCTGGTAGATGCTCTGGTAGGCCGCGTTCACCTGGCCCACCGAGCCGCCCTTTAAGAGCGTGGAGGCCAGCTCAGCCGCCAGCCCCGACAGCTCATGCAAGACCTCGCCGAGGCGGGGCGCCCTCGCAACGAGGGTCCTCTCCCGCTCATCGCGGTCCCGTCGCAAGTCATGAATGCGGGCCTCGCGCCGCCGGCGCCGCTCCGCAGCAATCTCTTGTGGTGTAAGCAAGAATACTGACCCCCTTGCGAGTCTCGTTCGGTGACTTCGCTTGTTTGCTCGGCTTCTCCTGCCGTCCAGGGTAATGGTGATGTTCGGGGTAGATGGGCCGCCCAATGCATTCCCGAAGCCTCGACATTTTCTCCAACATTTTTACAACCCATGTCGAACCTGCACGTTGATTTATCCGTTAAAGGTATTGAAAGCAACTACATCACCAGCGAAATGGACCACAGTCCACCAAATGAGGTTTGGGTGGTTAGGAGGTTGAAGTTCTATGTTCGAGTTCTTGGAACAACTGATAGACCAGGGCGAATTCAGCAAAGGACTTCAGACTGCTGAGAAGCTGTTACTTCGCCCTGACACCACTCCACAAGAACTGGTGGCTCTTCACACTGCAATTCTTCGGTGCAGGACGTACACCAATGAGTTTCATGGCGCAGTGATGTCCGGGCAACTTGCCCTAAGACTTGCTGAAGACCAGGAGGACTGGGACAACTACGGTACCATATGTTTATACCTCAGTGTTGTGTTTGATCGTTTGGGCCAGCTGGAGGCTGCTAAGTCGGCATGTTACGACTACCTTGCCCATCGGCATCTATATAGTCGGGCTCTGAAGCATGAGGTACTAATCCTGTACAACTTGGGCATCTTCTCGATGCATCTTGGGGACCGCGGCGGAACTTGGCGTTATCTCTCGCAGGCACTAGAGCTAGCCATCCGACTTGGGTATCACCGTTACGCTCACGGAGTGCGGCATGGGTTAATTCAAGCCTCTATGTCATTCGGAGAATACGGGAGAGTGCCCAACCTCTTGGCCCAATGCCTGTTCTACCTCCGCAATCATCCTCATGTGTACTTGCACAGGGAAAGCCTGCTGTATCACTACGAGTTGAGGGCGGAGTTCGCCCTCTTGACCGGCCGCCTGAAGCGAGCATTGCTAGTGGCTCGTAAGGGACTCTTGCTAGCGGGTGATTCTCCGAAGTATCGGTATTACTTCACCATGATCATGGCCAGGATCGCTCATAGAATGGGCGACGTTACCACAGCTGTTGCGCACTCTCTAAATGCTCGGGTGTACGCCGTGGAACAACGACGCTTTGATTTGGAGTCCCAGGCGGCTGAATTTATGTATGGCTGCATCAAGCTAGGCTCGGAACCGCTCGAACGACAGTTGTTCGGTTCGCTTATACGGGTTGAGGAACTCGGGCGACGAATCTCGGGCTTACCATAATTCCCCCAAAAGGAAGGTGAGAGGGGGTGAGAAAATGCGTGAAGTGTCGAAGCGGGTAGTGATCCTTATCGCGATGTCTCTGGCGATTGCCGTTATCGCTCCTCAACTGACCGGTGCGTGTGAAAGCACGACGACTGCGCCTTGCTAAGACTCGGGACAGGGAGATAAAAATTTGCTGCGGGGATAGAGGTGAAAAGCCCACCCCGCCCGCTGAGGAATAAGCTTCTCGGCCTTGATGGTGCATCCATAAAACGGAAAACAATACTAACCCAAAACTGTATCAGAACTGCCACCAGCCGACCAGGAACGGTCGGTTATTTTAGTCTCTCGGACATTTTTTCTTCGAACCTATCGAACCTAGAGGACCGCTTCAGCGTAGAAGTTACTAGAATGAAACATCGCATGTGTCACGGGAGTTGCACAGAGACTGTATGTTTTGTTGCAACTTGTAAATATTCGACTAAAGTCTTGCGGAATTCTAAACTAGTGTGCTACCATATAGTCAAAGGTTAAAATAACTCAGTCAATATTTCGGGCATAGAGGTCGAATAGGCGGTGTGGCAATGATCGAGTATCTGGAACAGCTCGTAACCGAGGGGCAATATGCGAAAGCGCTAGAGTTCGCCGAGCATCTCCTTCTTCGCCAGGAAAACTCGTTGGAGGAGATCCTGCGCATTAACTGCGCCATGGCCTCGTCCAGGCTGGAGTTGGGCGAGTACCACGGAGCAGTCGTCTCCGGTGAACTTGCGATCAGGCTCTCCTTCGACCTGGAGCTGTGGGATTACTACGGAAAAGCGAACTTCTTGACGGGCGCCGCCCACCTATTCTTGAGGCAGCCCGAAGAGGCCTTAACCATGTGCCTGGCCTTCTTGGGAAAATTCCAGGAGTATAACACAGCGAGGGAGTACGAAACGGTCGTCTGGTACAACCTTGGCTTCGCCCATATGGCGTTAAACGACATACCGGCCGCAAAGCAGGCTTACCGTAGGTCGTTAGAAGCAGCGAAACAATTACGCGACGGTCGGAAGGAACACGGCGTTCGCCAAGGGTTAATCTATCTGTATTTGAAGACTCGCGAGTTCAACGCCATTCCACACCTGCTGGCTCAGTCTGCATCCTTCCTCAGGAAGAACCCCGAAGCGGCGGAGTGGCGGAACAGTTGGCTATGGCACCTGCTATTGAGAGCGGAGTTTGCACTGCTCACGAACCGCCTTGCTCGGGCCGAGGCAATAGCATCCCGAGGCGTGCGCGTGGCAGCCAAGGCCCCGCATCAGCGGTTCCACTTTCACATGGTCCTGGCCCGAATTGCCCACCGCGGCAGTCTTCACAAAGAGGCAATGGGGCACTCACTGGCAGCACGAGTGTGCGCCATGTCATGTCATCGCTACGACCTCGAATCGGAGGCGGGCGATCTCATGTACATGATCACCAAGGCTGACCCGGCCGCCCTAAGGGATTTGGACCAGAAATACATCACCGATTTGCTCTACGCGGCTACCTATTTTCCCGGCCGATAGGTTGGGTTTTTAGGCGATAACAAAGCAGCATTATGAGGAGGTACCTGCGATGACGACCAAGTCGAAGCTCCTGGTAGCGCTGTTCATTGCACTGCTGGCGACCAGTATCGGCCCAATTCAGCTGGTTGGTGGGTGCCAGCCGGCAACTACGACGAATCCTTGCTAGGACTCGCAGCGGAACCCTTAGGGGTTTCGCGCGCGTCCCGCGTTGCATTCAGACAACGGACGCAGCCCCGCTGTAGCAACTCCCGCCCGAGGGACGGGGGTTTTTTTCATTCCAAGCAAAAAGTTTTTCTCCAAACTTCGAACCTAAACCAACCGACTCTCGTACTAGAGAGTGAAACAAACAATTCGCTACCAGAAAAAAGGAAAAGATGAGTATGAATGGTTGAAACGTAAAAAATCCTTTTCATATAAAACTGGACATGTTAGAATAGTCCACAGATGATGCTTATCCATGAAACAATCCGTTGCCTAAACGGTTTATGGGAGGCCAGTTAGGTGCTAGATGTACTTCTCGAGCTGATGGAGAACGGCGAATATGAAAAGTGTCTCCGTCAGTCGGAACAGCAGATCCTCAAAGGTGGGTGGACCATTGCCCAGTTGGCCCAGATCAACATGGTGATCTGCCGCTGTCGGGTCGGTCTGCAGGACCCCTACGGTGCGATCCCTTCGGGCATGCTGGCCGCCAAGCTCGCCCGGGACGTAGCCGACTGGGACACCTTCGGGCGGACGCTGCTCTCCCTTGGCACCGCATACGCTGCTGTTCGCCAGTACGACCAGGCCCTTCACACCTTCTACAGCTACTTTGAGCACATCATGAAGTACAACACCGCCCGCCGGCTGGAAGGCGCTATTTGGAAGCACATCGGCGTCACACACCAGCGCAAGCTGGAGTCCGACAAGGCCCTCGAAGCCCTCAACCGGGCTCGGGTATGGTTCGAAAAGAACGGTATTGATCATAGCTCCTTTACAACCGCTTCCGATATGATCAATACCTATCTGCAGATGCATGAGAAGGATCCCCTCACCTCTCTTGAGCCGGCGGCGGACCTCCTCAAGTTCGAGAAGTCGATCGCCAGGAAGTACCCGGGCGACACCTATTACAAGGCCGCCCACCTTCTTGACCGAGCTGGGTACTATCTGCACCAGGGCCGCCTCGGCCGGGCGATGGTCTGCGCCATGCAGGTGACCGAGGCCCGCCGGGATGACTTCTGGCTCACCTTCCACTCCCACATGATTCTGCACCGCTGCACCAAGATTGTCGGCGACCACAAGCAGGCCCTGGGCTACGCTCTGGCGGCCCGGGTTGCCGCCCTCCAGGGCCGCCACTACGAGCTCGAGTTCATCGCCTCGCAGGCCATGGCCGAAGTGATTCGGCAGCAGGGCGAAAGCGTGGTTCGGGAACTGGACGAAGAGTACCAGGCCATGGGCATCGACTTGGGGCAGTATTTCTCCTCTTCCCTGTTGCGCCGAGATAACTAACCGTGCAACACCGACCCGCCGGCGTCACCACCGGCGGGTCTTTTCTGTTTCTCCGATGTCGACATATGTCAATTGATATGGTATTATTCGGTTAGCCATTATACTTTTCGCCACCCAACAGGGTGACCCCCCGTCACAGCATATCTGCAGCACAAACTCCCGGTTCAGCGCTCGAACAGGCGCTGGTCGGGTGTTTTTTCTTACCGGGAAATGGTTCTGAGGTTTCACGGAATGCCGGGAATTGGCAGAAAAAACACTTCGTCCGATGGGACACACTATCCCGGAGGCAACTCAGTCACATCATGCCAATGCCCAAAGCTGGTGCAACCAGTGCCACGAGATCCAGGTTTGCAGAGCGCCCCGCCTGCGCGGGGAATCGCCCAGGCATAGGAGGACGCTGATTTTGCTGGTGAGCGAACTTACCCGGTTGCTCGATTCGGGGGACTACAAGCGGTGCCTTGAAGAGGCCGTCCAGCTGCTGGCGGAGGGCGGGCATGGGACGGAAGAGCTTGCTCGGATTTACGGGGCGATCTGCCGGAGCCAGTTGGAGCTGGCCGATTACTTCGGCGCTGTGGATGCAGGGAAGCAGGCGGTTGTGTTGAGCGAGCTGGGCGGACTGGCCGATCTGCGGGGCTTTGTGCTGCCGGATTTGGGTCAGGCGCTGTGCGAGGTCCGGCGGTATGAGGAAGCTCTGGCGATCTTTCAGCGGTTCTCTACTGAGCTGCACGATTATACAGGCGCTCGCTGCCGGGAGGGGGCGGCCCTGCAGAGGGAGGCCGGCACCCTTTACCGGAGCGGTGCGGCGGCCGAGGCGATCGACCGGTACTGGCAGGCGCACGGCTGGTTTGAGCGGTATGGGGACGGCGCTTCTGCGATGGACTGCACCCGGGCGATCCTGAGGATCTACCTGGACCAGGGACAGCCAGGAGCGGCAATCCCTCTGCTGCAGGACGGCGACGCCTATGCCCGGTCCCACCCGCTCGACCGGGATTTCCTGGCGACCCATCTGCTGGACCGGGCGCTGTTCCACCTGGCTGCGGGACAGTATGACGCCTCCATACAGGAGGCATTCCGTGCGCTGGAAGCAGCCGAAGACCGCCTGCTCCAGCAGGCCAGGGCGCACCTGATCCTGGCTCAGAACGCCCTGGCTAAGGAGAACCCCCGCGAGGCGCTCAGCTTTGCCTTGGCGGCCCGGGTCGCCGCCATCGACGGCAAGCTCTACGACCTGGAGTTTGAGGCCGCGGAGATCCTTTTCCGGGTGCTTCATGAGAAGGGCGCTCGTATGGTCCGGCAGATGGAGGAAGACTACTACGAGCAGAAGGTCGACATCTACCGCTACCTGTCTGAGCGGGTGGTCAAACGGATGGAGCAGGAATAGAAAAAGCCCCGCAGTGCATGCGGGGCGTCACTTTTTGATGCGCGTCCGGAAGAAGTTGAGGTTTCCGATGTAGACGAAGGTACTGATGCGCCCGTGGGCGCCCTCCACCGTGACCAGCTTGCGGTGATAGGCAGGCGGGATGTCGTTTACGTTTTCGTACTCGTCCAGCCTGGCCCAGTCGGCGGGGGAGAGGCTGTAGTAGACCAGCCCGGTGACCGAGGCTCCGGCTTCGGGGAGCACAATGGGGTAGCCCATCGTCGTTTCGTACTTCCTATACCCATGGAGCGTAGCCGATACAGGCGACGGTGGCGTGCGACCAATGACCTTGGCCATGATGCGCCGCTCCATGAGCGTGCCGTAAGCGAAGAGGTTCACTGCGCACCCCCCACCGGAATCGCACTCAGCACCTAGTTTACCAAGGCGGGAGGGCACCGTCTACCGGACAGGCAGGGTTTCCCTGACCGGTCGCAGAAACTTTCACCCGTCGCGACTGGCGAACGACCAAAGCAGGGGAGGGAGCGTATGCAGCCGACCGGGCTCAGTCCCACAACGGTGCGGATTCTGGCGCAATACGCCCCCGACCTGCTCACCGAGATGCTCATTCCGGGCAAGATCCTGGACGCCGAAGTGGTCTCCGTGTTCGGGGAGAAGGCCATGCTCAACCTTGGGCGAAACGTGCGGGTCGAAGTGACCCTGCAGACCCCGCTCAAGGAGGGGCAGAAGGTTCAGGTTCAGGTGCAGCCCCGGGAACGCCCCACCACGCCGGGCGAGGAGCGCTCTCCGATCGTCCTCAAGGTGCTGAGCAGCCCGGCCCAGCCGGAGAAGCTCACCTACTCTCCGCCAAAGCCTCAGGTGCCAGCCGCCACGCAGCCTCAAAGCCAGCCCGCCCCTCAGGGGCAGGAGGCTCCGCCGGCGAACCCACCTACATTGCCGCCGGTTCAACAGGGCGAGACCCAGGCGGCTCAGCCTCCGCAGGGTCAGTCGGAAACCCCACAACCCGCTGAGGTTCGGCCCACAGCTACTCAACTACAAACCCAGCCGCCCCCTCCGGCGGGAGCGCAGGTCAAAGAACAGCCACAGCCTGCCGCCCCGCAGGCGGCGCCTCAGGTCGCTCACCAGCCAGCCTCGGCCCAGGCTCCGGCGGCCCAGGCTCCGGCAGCCCAGACTCCGGCGGCCCAGGCTCCGGCGGCCCAGGCTCCGGCGGCCCAGGCTCCGGCGGCCCAGGCTCCGGCGGCCCAGGCTCCGGCGGCCCAGGCTCCGGC
>JBOZRQ010000055.1:0-101783 GCA_050789255.1 Symbiobacteriaceae bacterium | reverse complement strand
TCACCCGTTCCCATACCGAACACGGCCGTTAAGCCTCTCAGGGCCGATGGTACTACGTCTTGAACGTGGGAGAGTAGGTCGCCGCCCAAACTATTTCCGAAGAACCCCACCGTGCAAACGGTGGGGTTCTTCAGTTTCGGCAATCAACAAGTACATAACCAAATCGCTACAACGATGGGTCTTTTCGTCTATTCTCAAACCGCGATGCCGGCGACATACTGGTAGCATTACTCAAGGGAGAGCCTCCGGCAAGTGGGGCTCTCCCCTTCCGATGCGGTCCGGTAAGGGGATGGCACGCGTCGATGGATTGGACAGTTGTCGCAGTGGTAGCAGTTTACATGACCGGGACGCTCGCCTACGGCCTTTGGCGCTCTCGGCACAAGGCGGAGGGCGCCGACGAGTTTCTCACCGGCGGGCGCAGCCTGGGCGCCGTCGTCGTAGGGGTCACGCTGGCGTCGCAGTTTCTGGGGCCGGGCAACATCCTTGCCGGGGCGGAGGAGGCCTTCAAGCGGGGCGGATATGCCGCCTGGTCGATCATGACGCTGGGTCTGGCCTTCCTGTTCCTCGCCTACGGTCTGGCCGCCCGGTACCGAGCCACCGGCCACTACACCACCTCGGGCGCCCTGGGCGCCCTGCTGGGGCCGGCACTCAAGCCGGTAACCTCCGCGGTGCTGCTGGTCGCCCTGTGTTCCGTCAACGTGGCGACCTACACCGGCGGGACCGCCGCCACGGCGCTCCTGCTGAACATCCCGTTTCCCTGGACGGTCGCCGTCTGCGGCACGCTGGTGGCGGTCGGGGTATCCGCTGGTGGCATGCGGTACCTGGCGAGCGCAAACATGGTGCACACCACCTGCTCCCTGCTCGGCTGCGTCCTCGGCGCTCTGTACGGGCTGAGGGCGGCAGGCGGATTGGGTGGTGTCCAGGCCAGCGTGCCGCCGGGCTTCACCAGCTTCCTGAACGTGCCGCCGAGCATTTTTGCCGCATGGCTTATCGCCAACCTGGGAGCGGTGGGCTCATCCCAGGGCGTCGTGCAGATCCTGGGCAGTGCCGACTCAACTCGCAACGCCCGGCAGGGCGCCGTCGTCGCCGCCGGAATCATGGTGGTCGGCGGCGCACTGGTCGCCGTTGCCGGTTTGGCCTCCAGGTCGCTCTTCCCCACGGCCGCCCCGTCCACCGCATTCCCCATCCTGGTCACACTGATGCCCCCACTGCTCAAGGGCATTGTGGTGGCGGGTCTGGCCGGCGGAATGCTGGCCACCTCCTCAGGCAACGTCCTCGCCGTGGGCACATTGATTGTGAAGGACTTCTACGTGCCTTACATCAGGCCGCGGGCCAGCGGTGAAGAGGCCAAGAAGGCCAGCCGCTGGTTCTCCCTCGCGGCCGGTTTGCTGCCGATCCCATTCGTCCTTGCAAAGCCCGGCCTCTTCCCGCTGATCTTCATGGCCCGAGGGCTGCGGGTGACGCTGTTCACCGTGCTGATCGCCGCATTCTTCCTGCCGCTGCTGGCCTCCGGCCGGGCCACCTGGGCGATCGGCCTTGGCGCGGCAGCAACCGGCGCCTGGTTCCTGGCCGGCAGCCCGTTTGGAATCGATGGTGCCTATGTGAGCGTTCTCGTGCCGCTGGTTGTGCTGTACCTGACCAAGCGCCAGACCCAGACCCAGGTTGCCAAAGCGGCGTCCTGACCGTGGATTCCCCGAATAGAATCTGTCCAAGCACATAGTTATGTGGCACGGCCCTATTGGGACGTGCCACTTTTGCTGACGCCGGAGGTGCTCTATGCGCGGCAGGATATCGGCCCTGGTTTGGGCTGCAACGGCAGTGCTCCTGACGCTCTCGCTGGTCCTCTTCCCCGATGTGGCCCTGGAAGCCGCCAAGGACGGTATGAACCTCTTCCTGAACGTCGTCTTCCCCTCGCTGCTGCCCTTCTTCATCCTGTCGGAGATCATGCTCGGACTCGGAGTTGTGCATTTCATCGGCGTCCTGTTCGAGCCCCTCATGCGCCCGCTGTTCAACGTCCCCGGCGCCGGCGCCTTCGTGCTCAGCATGGGCCTGGCAGCAGGCTACCCCATGGATGCCGTGATTACCGCCAAGTTCCGCAGGTCCGATATGTGCACCCGGATCGAAGGGGAGCGCATGCTGGCCTTCAGCAACACAGCAGACCCGCTCTTCATCTTTGGCGCCGTGGCAGTGGGCATGTTCGGCCTCCCCGCCCTGGGCAAGACCATGGCCATCGCCCACTATATCGGGGCGTTCCTGGTCGGCATCGCCTTCCGGTTTTACGGAGCGAGAGACCGTTCCAGCAGGCCGGAGGCCGCCCGCACCGGGAGCATCCTCAGCCGTGCCGTCGACGCCCTGGTAGACGCCCGGAAGGAGGACAACCGTCCCTTCGGGCAGATGATGGGCGACGCCGTCAACGAGTCGGTCAAGACCCTCTGGCTGATCTGCGGGTTCATCATGCTTTTCTCCACCTTCGTCAAGATCATCGACGTGGTCGGCCTCTACCCCATCGTTGCACTTCCCTTCCAGATCCTCTTCAAGGCGGTGGGGATCGACCCCGACCTGGTCCGATCCGCCGTGGCCGGCCTCTTCGAGATCGACCTGGGCGCCGTCGCCGCAGCGAAGGCACCGGCCGCCTTAATCCAGCAGGCGGCCATCGCGGGAGCGATCATCGCCTGGAGCGGCCTGTCGGTCTTCGGCCAGGTGGCGAGCGTGCTGACCGGCACCGACATCCGGATGGGTCCGTACATCTTCGCACGCCTGCTCCACGCCGTCCTTGCCTTCCTCGCAACCCTCTGGCTCATGCGGGGCGTGGATGCGTCTTCGCTGGAGTTCATGCGCTATATCCCCACCCTTGGCGGCATGTCACAGGGATTTGCGCAGCCCGGCTTCTGGGAGATGTTGACCCGGGGCCTGACCTGGGCCCTGGCGCTGCCGGTCGGCCTGAGCCTGCTAGGCGGCACAGCGGCCGCAGTGACTGGTGGCCTCCGGTGGCTCAAACGCTAAGCGTGGAGGCGCCCTCCCACAAGGGGGGCGCCTTGCCGCGCCCGGCAGGAGGAAGCCACCCCCGCTGCGAACTCTTGCGAGGACCGAAAGGAGTGGCAGCACGTGGCCAAGATCACCTTCATCGGCGCTGGCAGCACCGTATTCGCCAAGAACCTGCTGGGAGATATCCTGAGCTTCCCCGAGCTGGCGGGCTCCACCATCAGCCTGTTCGACATCGACCCGGAGCGGCTCGCCACCTCGGCGACCGTCGCCCGGAAGGTGGCAGAGGCGGTGGGGGCCAAGCCGACCATCGAGGTGACCACCGACCGCCGGAAGGCGCTCGACGGCGCCGACTACGCCATCAACATGATCCAGGTGGCGGGGTACAAGCCCGGCACGGTCATCGACTTTGAGATCCCCAAGAAGTACGGCCTCCGCCAGACCATCGCCGACACCCTGGGCATCGGGGGCATTATGCGGGGGTTGCGCACCATTCCCGTGCTGCTGGATATCTGCCGGGACATGGAGGAGCTCTGCCCCGACGTGACCTTCCTGAACTACACCAACCCCATGGCGATGAACTGCTGGGCGATCAGCCGAGCCAGCAAGATCAAGACCGTGGGGCTCTGCCACAGCGTGCAGGGCACCGCCTGGCAGCTGGCCTGGGACATGGGCGTCCCCTTCGACGAGATCGACTACATCTGCGCCGGCATCAACCACATGGCCTTCTATCTCAAGCTTCAGCATGACGGTCAGGACCTCTATCCGAAGCTGCGCCAGGTGGTGAGCGAGGGCCGGATCCCCGACTGGAACCGGGTACGCTATGAGATGTTCAATCGCCTCGGCTACTTCGTGACCGAGTCCAGCGAGCACTTCAGCGAGTACGTCCCCTGGTTCATCAAGAGCGGGCGGCCGGCGTTGATCGAGCGCTTCAACATCCCCCTGGATGAGTATATCCGCCGCTGTGAGAACCAGATCGCCGGGTGGGAGGAGCTGCGCCGGGAGCTGGAGAGCGACCAGCCCATCGATGTGATGCGCAGCCACGAGTATGGCTCCCTGATCATCCACAGCATGGAGACGGGCACCCCCCGCACCATCTACGGCAACGTGGCCAACCACGGGCTGATCGATAACCTCCCCGCCGGCTGCTGTGTAGAGGTGCCGTGCCTGGTGGACCGCAACGGGGTGCAGCCGACCCGGGTCGGCGCCCTGCCGCCGCACCTTGCCGCCCTGATGCAGACCAACATCAACGTGCAGGCCCTCACCGTGGAGGCGGCGCTGACCCGCAAGCGGGAGCACATCTACCACGCTGCCATGCTCGACCCTCACACCGCCGCCGAGCTGACCCTGGACGAGATCTGGGCGATGGTGGACGACCTGATTGATGCCCACGGCGACTGGCTCCCCACGTTCAACTAGGAGATGACACACCGTGCGAGTCGATCTGAACTGCGACATGGGCGAGTCCTTCGGCGCCTACACCATTGGCGCCGATGAGGCGGTGATGCCGCTGATTACCTCGGCCAACATCGCCTGCGGCTTTCATGCTGGCGATCCCCTGGTGATGCGCAAGACCGTGCGCCTGGCCAAGCAGCATGGCGTCCAGGTGGGCGCCCACCCGGGCTTCCGGGACCTGGCGGGATTCGGCCGGCGCCCCATGCAGTGCACTCCCGACGAGATTTACACCGACGTGCTCTACCAGGTGGGCGCCCTCGCCGCCGTCTGCAAGGCTGAGGGCGTACGGATGAACCACGTGAAGCCCCACGGCGCCCTGTACAACATGGCCCAGCAGGACGGCGCCATGGCCAAGGCGATCGCCGCCGCCGTCGCCGACTTTGACCGCAGCCTGGTTCTCTTCGCCCTGCCGGGTTCCGCCCTCCAGAGCGAAGCCGAGGCAGCGGGTCTCAGAGCCGCAAGCGAGGTCTTCGCCGACCGGGCCTACAACGAGGATGGCTCCCTGGTCAACCGCCGCCTCCCCGGCGCCGTCCTGGAGGATGACGCCGCGGCGGAGGCCCAGGTCGTCAGCATGGTCCTACACGGCAAGGTCCGGGCGATCACCGGGGCGGAGGTGCCCGTGAAGGCCGACACGATCTGCGTCCACGGCGACAATCCCCATGCGGTGGCCTTTATCCGGCGCATCCGGGAGCGGCTGCTCGCCGACGGCGTGACCCTGGCCGCCCCTTGACGTGTTGCGGAAATAGTTATACACTTTGGGCGAAGGGGGGCCAGCACATGCAAAGACTTCGGGACGCTTTACTCGGGTGGGCCGCCGCACGCAGACTCACGGGCAATCCCCGGAAGATGCCTGATGCAGCCCTCATCGCCGTCGCTGACCTGATCCTCAACTGTTTCTAGCCTGACGAAATGGCAGAGAGCTGTACGCCCAGCAAGGCGTACAGCTCTCTTTTTTTACACCTTGTACATCAACTGAGCGTACTGCCGCACCATCCGCTGAATCGAAAAGGCCTCTTGGGTCGAGGCGACGCTGGCCTGCATCATGCGCTTCCAGCGCTCCCGGTCCCCGTAGTAGGTAGGGATCACGTCCCCGAGGAGCACCTCGTAGAGCGCCTGGGCGTCGATCTTGTCCTTGTCCCAGTGGTCGTACTCCCCGCCGAAGGCCCACCCGTTCACGCCGTGCTCCACCGCTTCCGGCCACCAGCCGTCGGGCACGCTCAGGTTGAGCACGCCATTCATGGCCGCCTTCATGCCCGATGTGCCGCTGGCCTCCATCGGCTTGCGGGGGTTGTTCAGCCACACGTCGCAGCCCTGCGTGAGCAGACGCCCGAGGCGCATGTCGTAGTTCTGGAGGAAGACGACCCGGTCCTTGTAGCGCCGGCTCATCTCCACAATGCGGGAGACGGTGCCCTTGGCGTTATCATCCCGGGGGTGGGCCTTGCCGCTGAAGGCCAGGTGGAGGCGCCCCTCCTGGAGCAACGGCTCGATCAGTTCGGGCTTGCGGAAGATCAGGTCAGGCCGCTTGTACGGCGCCGCCCGGCGGGCAAAGCCGATCAGCAGCACCTCCGGGTCGAGCCACACTCCGTTTCGGGCGTAGATCTCCTGAAGGAGCCGCTTCTTGTTCGCCACGTGGGCTTCCCACAGCTCCTCCGGCGTGTTGGCAGCCGCCACCTCGCGGCTCTGCCAGGTTCCGGGGTGCACGCCGTTCGTGATGTGGATCAGCGGCGGGGCGCCCTCCACGTGGGCCCACATCTCCCGGGTGGTGTGTCCATGAATCTCCGCGACGCCGTTGGCAATTCGGGAGAGCCGCAGCCCGGCGACCGTCATGTTGAAGGGATCTCCGCCGATGGCGACCAGATGGTCCCGCGTCAGGCCATTGTAGGCGCCCACGTAGCCCAGCAGGTCGTGGGAGTGGCTCTCGTTCCCCTCGGGCACCGGGGTATGCGTTGTGAAGACGATCTGCTGCCGCACAGCCGCCCGGGCCTGCTCGAAGGTGGCGCCCCCCATCATCCGCTCCCGTATCAGCTCGGTGGCGGCAAGAACCGCATGGCCCTCGTTGAAGTGGTAGACCGCGGGGGTAAAGCCTAATGCCCGTAGCACCCGGATTCCGCCAATGCCCAGGATGATCTCCTGGGCGACGCGGTCCTCGGCCGTGCCCCCGTACAGCTGCGCCGTGATGTACTGGTCGGCATAGTTGTTCTCGGGCAGGTTCGCGTCCAGCAGATAGAGCGGGGCGTTGCCGTACTTCCGCACGCACCAGGCCTTCAGCCGGACCGGGCGGTTTCGGATCTCCACCGTGACGGTGACGCCCGGGTCCTCCAGGAAGTCATAGCGGAAGGTGGGGTAGGAGTCATACGGCCACCCCTCGTTGCTGATCATCTGGGTGGTGTAGCCCTGCCGCCACATAATGCCCACGCCCACCAGGGGCAGGCCGATATCGGCCGCCCCCTTCAGGTGGTCACCGGCCAGAATCCCCAGTCCGCCGGCGTACGTGTGCAGTTCTTCGTTGAGGCCAAATTCCATGGAAAAGTAGGCGATCTTTGGATTCACGGGCGTTCCCCTCTCGCGGCTATACGTGGACAGCGGTAAGCAATGCCGAGGCGTAGACCTCCAGGGTGCTGGTGGCGATTGCCGGCCAGGCGAACCGGCCGGCGGCCGTGCGGCGCCCGGCGGCGCCCAGCTCCCGGGCCCGTTCCGGGTCGGCCAGCAGGCCGGCCATGGCCTTAGCCAGGGCGCCGACCCTCCCCGGCGCCACCTTCAGGCCATCCTCGCCATGCGTGACAATCTCGGCCAGGCCGCCGGTGTCGCCCACGATGACCGGGGCGCCCGACGCCATGATTTCCAGGGCAGCGATGCCAAAGGGCTCATAGAGGCTGGGCACCAGGCCGGCAGCGGCGTGCTGGAGCCAGGCGTTCTTCTCAGCCTCGCTGATCCGCCCTACAAAGTGTACCCGCCCAGCGAGACCTAAGTCATGCGCAAGCGCCTTCAGCTTCGCTTCCATGGGCCCGCGGCCCGCCACCACCAGGTGGGCGCCCGGCACCCGGGCCAGCGCCCGAATCGCAACCTGCACACCCTTCTCCGCCACCAGGCGGCCCACATAGCAGAAGTACGGGGCGCCCAGTGCCCAGGGCGGTGCGCCGGCCGGGGCCGGCAGCTTCACCCCGTTGTAAAGCACCACAGGCGCCACCCGGAACGACTCGGACACCTCCCGGGCCATCGCATGGCTGACCGTGATCACCCGGTCAGCGGCGTTGACCAGCTGCCACTCCTCGGCATGGATCGCCTCCTGGATCGGCTCCCGGATGCTCCGGTTGCGGCCCCGCTCGGTCGCATGGATCGTAGCGATGAGCGGCATGCGCCACCGGGCCTGCAACGCCATTGCTGCCTGGCCCACCAGCCAGTCGTGGGCGTGCACCACATCGAAGCGGCCCGCCAAGTCCACAGCCGCCTCCACTAGTGCGAGGTTGAAGCGGTAGACCCAGGAGAGGAAGCTGCCGCCCTCCGGCGGGCGGACGACTCGGTGTACAGTCATGTTCGCCACGTGCTCCGTGCCGGGCGCCGACGCCTCGTCCGCCAGGGTGAACACATGCACCTCGTGGCCGGCATCCGACAGCGCCTCGCCCAGGTCCATCACGTGGCGCCCCAGGCCGCCAACGTTGCCCGGCGGGAACTCCCAGGAGAGCATAGCAACCCGCAGCGGCTCCCCATAGGACAAGCCACGCTGACGAGGCCCGAACAGGGCCCGACCATCCAACTGCGGCATGCAGAGATGATGCTCGTCGAGTGACTCCGGGCTGAGGTACCCGGCGGCGATGCCATCGAACTGCTGCAGGTGCTGCAACGCCCGACTGCGTGCATACTGCACCGTGGTGCCGCATGAGATGATGAACGGCCAGTCGGATGACTGCGCCAGCAGGAGCTGCCGCGCCGCCCCATCCACCACCGGCGTGGGCGCCCCACTGGCAGCCAGGTCGGCCATCTCATGCTCAGCCTCGTGCAGCCGCGGCCACAGATCGTCGTTGGCCGGGCAGAGCCAGCGGGTGTGGTTGCCATCCGCCCCCCAGGAGCCAGCCGGAAGCCGCACCAACGGGAGGTCGGGCGCCGAGCCCAGGTAGTCGCTCGGGGTTACGGGCCGCACCGTTCCGCCCAACTCCCGGAACAGCGCCTCCATTAAAAGTGGCCCCTCAAACCACCAATGGCCAAACAGCTCGGCATCGAACGGGGTGACTACCAGCCCCTCCCGCCCGGCCAGGTGCCGGACATACTCCCGGGCATGAGTAGCGGCGGTCGCTTCCGCCAGAACCGGGTCGTACGGCTGCTTCTCCTGCAAGTCGACGTCGCCGGTCACCTTGTAGTATTTCAAGCCCGTGTCCGATCGAACCGAACCGTCTACCAGCCATGCCCCAACCTCGGTCAGGGTCAGGTCGAACCCCTGATCTCGATAGAACTCGCGGTAGGCCGGGGCGCCGGGAAAGCCTCGCTTGGCATCCCACACCTGGACAGACGCCGCACGATCCCGGGCAAAGGCCGCAACCCCGCTCGGGGTCCGCACGCAGGCGGTCCCGGGCGCCGGCGGCCAGGCCGCCTCCACCGTGTCCGCCTCGGCCACGAACCAGCGCACCCCGGCGGCGCCCAGCAGGTGGTCGAGCCCGGGAGCGTAGGCGCACTCCGGCAGCCAGAGCCCCGCCGGCCGCCGCCCGAAGTGGCGCTCGAACTCCTGCAGGCCCGCCTCGATCTGGGCCCGGCGCCCCGTGTCGGTCGCCAGGAGGGGGAGGTAGCCGTGGGTGCCCGCTGCGGTAAACAACTCGACCATGCCGCTCTCGGCGAGCTCCCGATAGGCTCCAATCAGATCGCCGCTCCGCTCATCGATCGCAAGAACGAGGTTGGCGTACCGCTCAGCGTGAAAGCGGGCTGCCGCCGCCAACCTGGTGCCCGACAACCGGTCAGCCTCACGGGCGGCCAGCCTTGCCACCCGCACCAAGTGGTCCCGGCACCGCTCCATCAGCCCGGGATCACCCAGCATCGACAGCAGCGTCCCCGACAGGGAGATCGCCAGCCGTGCCGGCACCCCATCCCGCCGGAGCCGCTCCAGCGCCCACAGCAGGGGGATATACGTCTCAGCGACAGCCTCGTAGAGCCAGCGCTCCTCCAGGATCTCGGCGCCCGTGGGCCGTATGTAGGGCAGGTGGGCGTGCAGAATCAGTGCGTACTCCACCAGCGGGACCTCCTCGCCTCTACGAACGGTGATACGGCTCGGGGAAGCCTGAGCCCTCCGCAGGCCTCCGCCACGGGGTTTGCACGGGCCCCGCCCCCAGGGTTCCGGCCTCCACGTAGTACAGATGCCCCGGCAACAAATCGTCCACGTACACACCGCCTTCCGCTTCCGACACCGCCACCCGCCGCTCCCCGCATCCGTCCAGCAGCTCATGGCGCGGGCGCCCGCTCAGGTCCACCAGCCGCAGCGCAGCGCCGGGCGCCCCCCGCCAGTATATGTAGATCGATGTTGCGGAGCGGACCATCACCCCGACCCGCGCCGGGCCGGACACCGCTACCGCCGTGTTTCCGTTCACATCCCACCGACCTCCCCCACAATCTCTCGGATGGCGGCGCCATACTCGGCCACCAGCGGGTCCGCGGTATCGCCGGGCTCCCCGTAAATGTGAAAGATCGGCTCCACCGGGTCGGGGATCAGGGCGACCCACTGCCCGTTCCGGCTCACCTTCACGCCATCCACCAGTTCCACATCCTGTCCGGCGCTGGCCTCGATCAGGTGCCGCATCACCTTGCCCTTGGCCTCCAGCGGACAGTAGACCATGTTATGCGACACATTGGTCGGGGGCAAATCATCAACGAGGCGATCCAGCGGCATACCGCTCAGCGCCAGCAGCTCCAGGAGCCGCGCCATGGAAAAGAGGCCGTCCTGGCCCTCGTGAAAATCGGGGAAGACATAGGCCCCATGCTCATCGCCTGCGAAGGCCACCTGGTGGTCGTGCGCGGCCTGCATGAGTGCTCGCGCCCCCGTCTTCACCCGCACGACCCGGTTCCGCACCCCCGCAACCTGCTCGATGGCGGTGCTGGCGGTAATCGGCACAGCCACGGCCGCACCGCTGCGGCGCTCCAGGGAGAGGGAGGTGAAGAGCGCCAGCGCTTGTTGGCCGGTCACGATCCGGCCCTGGTTGTCCACGACCTGGATCCGCTCCCCCGTGGCATCAAAGAGCACTCCCAGATCGGCCTTGATCGACTGCACCAGGGCGCCGACCTGCGCCAGCGCACTGGCGACCTCTTGCGGGGTGCGGGCCAGCCGCTTGGTATCGGGTGAACTGTTGAGCGAGAGCTCCTGGCAGCCAAGCTCACCGAGGATGGAGGGCATCAGCTGCCCGGCTGCCCCGTGGCCGTAGTCCAGCACCACCCGGAACTGCCGCCGGCGGATCACGCCTGTGTCGATCTGCTGGAGGAAACCCGTGCGGTAGAAGTCCAGGACCTTGGAGGGGTAGGAGAGCCTGCCCACCTCGTCGGCGGGGACCTTCCGGGTGTCCTCCCGGACCATGAGCGTGTCGATCTTCCGCTCCATGTCGCTGCCGATGTCGGCGCCCCTGGCGTCCAGGAACTTGATCGAGACCCCGCCCGGGCTCGAAGGGTCGGCGACCAGGAAGACCCCGCCCTTGGCGCCCAGCGTGGGAATGGCGTGGCGGGCCAGCGGCAGCGGGGCTGACTCCAGGTTGAGCACCTCGACCCCCGCCGAAGCGAGCCCGGCGATCATGGCGCGCTTGAGCATCACCGAGGCGGGGAAGGTGTCACGGCTGACGCAGACCGAGTCGCCCCGGGCGAGTGTGGAGGCAAAGGCCTCCCCCAGCCGCACCGCCAGCTGCGGGGTGATCTCGATGTTGCCCAGGCCGCTTACGCCCCCTGCGCTGAAGACCGCCTTGGACTGGCGGCTGCCCCAGACCACGCTGCTGGTGACATGGGCGCCCGACTCGATCACCTTGTCCGGCCAGACCTTCACCCCCGGCTTGACCACGGCGCCCTTGCCGATGACGGAGTCGTCGCCGATCACCACGCCCTGCCCCACCGAGCCGCGCTCCGCAACGCTGACCCCCTTGGAGAGCCAGCCGCCGCTAACTTGGGTGCTGCGCCCCAGGTAGACCTGGGACATCGTCACGCTCCGGCGCACACCAGCCCCGACGTCGACGACCGTGTTCGGCCCCATGCAGACGAACTCGCCAATGTGGGCGCCCTGCCGCAGGACCGCACCATCACCGATCACAGCCGGCCCTTCGATGATCACCGTCGGGTCGATCTCCACCCCGCGCCCGATCCACATGCCGCGCCGAATCTCCTCACCGGGGATGTCGACCTTCACCTTCCCGGCCAGGCAGTCCTGGTTGGCCTGCAGACACTGCGCCAGCGACCCGATGTCGCACCAGTAGTCGCGGCTGACGTAACCGAACATGGGACGGCCCTCCGCCAGCAGCCGCGGGAAGATGTCCTTCGACCAGTCGAAGGCCCGCCCGGCCTCCATCAGGCCCAGCACCTCCGGCTCCAGCACGTAGATCCCGGTGTTGATGGTGTCGCTGAAGACCTCCGACCAGGACGGTTTCTCCAGAAACCGCACGATGCGGCCTGCGCTGTCGGTGATCACCACCCCGAACTCCAGCGGATTCTTTACCCGGGTCAGCGCCAGGGTAGCGACGGATCCCTTGCGCTTGTGAAAGCGAATCAGGTCGGTCAGATCCATGTCGGTCAGGGCGTCGCCCGAGAGCACGATGAACGTGTCATCCAGCGCCTCCCGAATCTCCATGACACTGCCCGCGGTGCCCATCGGGAGCGTTTCAATCGAGTACGACATCTTCACGCCGAAGTCGGCGCCGTCCCCGAAGTACTCCTGAATCACCTCAGGCAGGTATTGCAGCGTGGCGGTCATCTCGGTGATGCCGTGGCGCTTCAACAGGCGCACAATGTGCTCCATGACCGGACGGTTCACCACGGGCACCATCGGCTTGGGGCGGGTCGTTGTCAGGGGTCGCAAACGAGTACCTTCACCGCCCGCCATAACGACAGCTTTCATCGTCATCTGCACTCCCAATCCCTCCTCCGAGCGGAGGATTTTTTCATTCCAATAGTGTCTCTCGTCTCCAGGGCTTGCCCGAATACATCAGGGTTACTATAATGTCTTGAAGGGCGATTCCAGTTAACCAACTTCCATCACCCGCGAAAGGGGTCACTCTTGTGAGCGAGCTTATCGTCGAAGCGTTGATTGAGATCCCTGCGGGCAGCCAGAATAAGTACGAATTTGACAAGGAGAAGGGTGTCCTTCGCCTTGATCGCGTGCTGTACTCCCCGGTTCATTACCCCACCGACTACGGGTACATCGATGAGACCCTGGAGGAGGATGGCGACCCCATCGACATCCTGGTCCTGGTGACCAACCCCACCGTGCCGGGCTGCATTATCGACTGCCGCGTCATCGGCGTGCTCTCCATGGCCGACGACAAGGGTGTGGACAACAAGCTGCTGGGCGTGCCGGTCAAGGACCCGCGCTTTGCCGACTTCCACGACCTGGACGATGTGCCCAAGCACGTCCTCCGCGAGATCGAGCACTTCTTCAGGACCTACAAGGATCTTGAGGGCAAGGTGACCGACATCCAGGGGTGGAAGGGCGCCGCCGAGGCGGCCGAGACCCTCGCCCGTGCCAAGGCCAACTACCAGCCGGTGGCGAAGTAGCATGAGCCAGCAACCCCGCAGACCCGCCCCCGTTATTATGGCCCTCCTGTCCTGGGTTGGAGCCACAGGGTTGGTGGCGGGGGGCTATGCTGTCTGGACGTACGCACAGGGTCAGACCTTTCGGTGGGACCTGATGCGCGACGCCGCCCTCATGGTTGGACCAGTAGCGGCCTTTTTGGCGTGGCGCGACTCCCGCAGACCCAAGTGAGCATTGCAGGCCCGCCTGCTGTCCCCGGCAGGCGGGCTCTTGTCATGTAATCACTCAAAACGGCGCATTCTATGTCTGTGAACATTGCCCGACTTGCCTGACAGTGCCCCAATGTGATACGTTTAGGACTTGAAAGCCCTTTCTGCCATAAGGTGGTAGCACATGAAGGAACGCATTGCGGAGTTCGTCCGCGAAAAGGCATACAAGCCCATGACCTTTGAGGAATTGGCCACGGCCATGGGTATCCCGGAACGGCAGCACGTGCAGCTCAAGAAGACGCTGGAGCAAATGGAGGCGACCGGTGAGGTCGTGCGCACCCGGTTTGAGCGCTACGGTGCTCCCGAGCGCATGAACCTGGCGGTAGGGCGCCTGCAGGGCCACGCCAAGGGCTTCGGCTTCCTGGTGAGCGACGACCCGGCCGCCGAAGATGTCTTCATCGGCCGTGAGTCGCTGAACGGCGCCTGGCACGGCGACCGCGTCGTGGCGCGGCTGAGCCCCCCCGCCCGCACCGGCGGCCGGGCGGAAGGTGAAATCATTCGCATTCTGTCCCGCGCAACCACCCGGGTGGTGGGCACCTTTGAGGCGGCCAAGAACGCCGGCTACGTAACGCCCGACGACCGCCGCATCCCCGACGACATCTTCATCCCCAAGGGCGCCACGAACGGCGCCAAGAGCGGTGAGAAGGTGGTCGTGCAGATCGTCCACTTCCCCGAGGCCCGCCGCAACGCCGAAGGGCGCGTGGTGGAGCGCATTGGCATGAAGGGGCAGGTCGGCGTCGACATCGTCAGCGTCATCCGCAAGTTCGGGCTGCCCGAGGCATTCCCGCCCAGGGTCCTGGCCGAGGCCGAAACCATTCCTGAGACCGTTCAGGAGGAGGCCATCACCCAGGAGGGG
This sequence comes from Symbiobacteriaceae bacterium, assembly GCA_050789255.1. Classification (GTDB taxonomy): domain Bacteria; phylum Bacillota; class Sulfobacillia; order Symbiobacteriales; family Symbiobacteriaceae; genus JBOZRQ01. The sequence continues at coordinate 87,523 of JBOZRQ010000055.1, read as the reverse complement.
CGGCGCGATCTGCGCGGGTGGACCATCGTCACGATCGACGGTGAGGACGCCAAGGATCTGGATGACGCCGTCAACGTGGAGCGAATCGGGGAGAACCTGTGGCGCCTTGGCGTACATATCGCGGACGTCTCCTACTACGTCAAGGAGGGCTCGGCCCTCGACCAGGAGGCGTACAAGCGGGCGACTTCGGTCTACCTGGCCGACCGCGTGGTACCCATGCTCCCGCCCAAGCTCTCCAACGGCATCTGCAGCCTGAACCCTGCAGTGGACCGGCTCACCATGTCCTGCGTCATGGAGATCAACGGCGAGGGGAACGTGGTCCGCTACGAGACCTTCCCGTCCGTGATCAAGACCACTGCCCGCATGACCTACACCAAGGTGAATCAGATCCTTGGCGAGGATGCCGAGGCCATCGCCGAGTACCGGCCGCTGGTGCCCATGTTCCGCGACATGCTCAGCCTCATGAGCGTTCTGCGGGAGAAGCGGGGCCGCCGCGGCGCCCTCGACTTTGACCTGCCCGAGGCGAAGGTGAAGCTGAACAGCGAAGGCTGGCCGCTCGAGATCCGCCGGGTCAACCGGGGCGTGGCCGAGCGCGTCATTGAGGAGTTCATGCTCGTCGCCAACGAGACGGTGGCCGAGCACTGCCACCGCCTGGCTGTGCCCTTCATGTACCGGGTGCACGGCGAGCCCGCCGGCGACCGCATCGCCGGGCTGCGGCAGTTCCTCTCCCTGTTCGGCTACACCCTGAGGGTCCCTGCCGAGGGGACGATCAGCCCCAAGGTGCTCCAGGCGATCACCGACTGGACCCGCGGGCGCCCGGAGGAGAACCTGATCAACTCGGTCCTCCTGCGTACCATGCGCCAGGCGGTTTACAGCGAGGAGAATCTCGGCCACTTCGGCCTGGCAGCCGACTACTACTGCCACTTCACCTCGCCAATCCGCCGCTACCCCGACCTGGTGGTCCACCGGGTGCTGCGGGCGCTGCTGACCAACAGCATGAACCCGAAGCTGAAGGCCAAGTGGGAGCGCTGGATGCCCGAAGCCGCCAAGAACTCCTCCGAGCGTGAGCGGGTGGCGGTGGAAGCCGAGCGTGAGACCCTGGATATCAAGAAGGCCGAGTTCATGTCCGACAAGATCGGCGAGACCTTCGAGGGAATCATCTCCGGCGTCGGCCAGTTCGGCTTCTTCGTCCAGCTGCCCACCACCGTGGAGGGCCTGGTCCACGTCTCCTCCCTGGCTGACGACTACTACCACTTCCACGAGCAGTTCTACGCCCTGATCGGCGAGCGCACCCGCCGCCGCTTCCGCCTGGGCGACACCGTCTTCGTGAAACTCAATCGGGTTGACGTGGACAGCCGCCAGATCGACTTCAGCCTGGACGAGCAGACCATTGTCCCGGTGGTGGAGTCTGCGCCGGGCGAGACCCGCAACCGCGCTGCCAAGAAGCGTGTGAACTTCGGCAACCCCATGCCGGCGCCGACCCCGAATGCGAAGGCCCAGCAGGAGCCCCAGGGCGATGGCCGCCGCCGCAAGCGGCGCAAGGGCAAGGGCCGCGCCGAAGCCCCGGTGGTCGTAGAGTTGCCTGCACCTTCCCCGGTACGGGCCGCTCAGGAGGCTGAGCAGAAGGTCGCTCGCCGGGCCGAGGTCAACGCTGCCAAGGCGGAGAAACGGCAGGCCAAGGAGCACCGGAGGGCCGAGCGGCAGCCGGCTCCGGCGGCGCCCGGGCGGACGGCGCCCCGCAAGGTGGAGCGCCCCGCTGAGGACGCGGCTGCCCGTGTCAACCGCTCTTCGTCCCGGGTAGACATGTGGGGCGTGCCCATGCCATCTGGCCGGCCCCGCGTTCGCCTCGACGACGACCCGGGCGTGATCAACCCGTTCTCCATCTCGCCGCCTCCCGGGCGGGAGCGTGGCGGACGCAAGGCGACCGCAGAGGCCCCGTTCGCCCCGGCGCCCGGCACCGCCGACGAGACCGCCGGTCTGCCCGACGTGCCTGCCCTGGGCAGCGCCCGGCGCAACCCCGGACGGGCCCGCCGTTCGGCCCGGCCCCGGCGGAAGCAGGGCGCCGCGCAAATGGAGCCCATGGAATAGAGCGTAGCGCATCGGCCCGACCGGCAATCTTTGCTGGTCGGGCTTTGCCTTGACTTTTCGGAGCGCTGGCGTCATAATAAGTAATCCGGCGAGGTGAAGAAACGTGGCGAAGAAGCAGGCCGAAAGCGACACCCAGAATATCGCTGACAACCGCAAAGCACGCCACGATTACTTTATCGAGGAGGCCTTTGAGGCGGGCATCGCCTTGCAGGGCACCGAGGTAAAGTCGCTCCGAGCCGGGCGTGTCAACCTGCGCGATGGCTATGCGCAGGTCATGAATGGCGAGATCTTCCTGGAGAACGTGCACATCAGCCCGTACGAGCAGGGGAATCGCTTCAACCATGAGCCGCTGCGCAAGCGCAAGCTGCTCATGCACAAGGGCGAGATCTTGCGGCTCTTCGGGCAGGTGCGGGAGAAGGGGTACACCCTGGTACCGCTCCGCATGTACTTCAAGAAGGGGCGCGCCAAGGTGGAAATCGGGCTTGCCAAGGGCAAGAAGGCCTACGACAAGCGCGACGACATCGCCGCACGCGACGTGCAGCGCGAAATGGCCCGGGCCATGCGCGGCAAGTGGGAAGACTGACCTCGGGTCGTCGCCGGCTAATCCCCGGCTTCACCATATAACACGGGGGCGAATCAGGTTCGACGGGGGAAGTAGCGTTCAGGATAGCGAGCCGAGGTGCGGTTGCCTCGTTAAACTGGCCGCAAGGCATTAACTGCCAACAACGATTTCGCTTACGCTGCGTAAGCAGCCCGCGGCCTAGCCGCGGATCGCTCCTCCGGACCGTGGGCCCGTGCCCCGGAGTTGTAGCGTCAACCTAACGGGCTGTTCCTTCTGAGGCTGTCTCGGACTCAGGGGGCGAGGAACTTTTCGGGGCTTGCGAGGAAGGCAGCTAGCCGACGGGCGGCCCAATCGCGAGAACTAAAACGACGGCTACGCTCGTAGAAGTTCTGTCTGGTACTCCTTCGGACGCGGGAGGCAGAGCCCGCCGCCTCCACCACACTGCGAAAACCGCCTCACAACCTTGTGTTGTGGGGCGGTTTTCGCGTGCTTTCGTGTCAGGTTGTCGTCTGTCGCGGCACCGCCTCCGCGGGCAGGCACGTCGGGTTGATGGCACCGATCGGCGCCACCTGACAGTCGTCCGTGACTGCAGGTGGCGCGTTAAGGGGGTCGGGAGCGACGTCCTGTCGCTCCCTCCTCGGGTACGATCGGTGCCATCAACCCTCAGCCGGTCGGCGGTGATGCGCCAGCCGCAACCTGCCACGACGCATACGGGCCCCCACAAGAACTTGTAGGCGGTTTTCTTGGACCACGCTTTTTTGGGCAACCGGGTTACCGGGTACAGGACCAGGAACCCTTCTGCCCGAAGCAATAAATGGCATCAATCTCTATGGGCGTATTTTTTTATAGCATTTTTATCGATCTTATCGAACTTTATCTCGGAGGAATCCGTTTGACATGATAGAGATACAAAACGTAAAGTTGGCGAAAATCCTTGTAAGCGTGTTTGCGGTTGTGCTCAGCACTCTGGGCCTCAAGGGTTTGGCGGCGGCGGAGGCTCCGGCGGGGGTTACGGTGCTGGTGGAGGGCAAGCCGCTGGCCATGCCGGTGCCGGCTGTGATCGTTGAGGGCCGCACCCTGGTGGGTGTCCGGTCGGTCGGCGAGGCGGTGGGGGGCACGGTGGAGTGGGACCAGGAAAAGCGCCAGGCCACGGTTGTGCGCTGGTCTGACAGGGTGGTTCTCACCCTGGGTAAGAAAGAGGCGCAGGTCAACGGCAAAACGGTGGTCATGGATGTGCCGGCCCAGCTGGTGAACGACCGAACCATGGTGCCGCTTCGCTTCATCGCTGAGGCGCTGGGCGGCTCCATCGAGTGGGACGGGGCAACCCGCACGGCCAACATCCTTCGCAAGCCTACAGAAATCACCGCTCTCACCTACACCCGCGACACAGGGAAGTCTCGCATCACTTTGCAGTTGTCTGAGCCACTGGCGAATCTTAAGCCCCAGGTCGCCGCCAGCACCCTCAACTTTGACCTCTACCCGGCGGTCATCAAGGCGCCGCAGCCGTCCAAGCTGGTCTACGATTCCCTCTTCAAATTGATCCACCTGCAGGCGGAAGGCCGTACCGTTCAACTACAGGTCCAGGCCTGGAACCCGCCGCAGTTCAAGTACAACCTGTCGCCCGACGGCACACTCCTGACCGTAGAGTTCGAGTACACCATCGCCGGGGCCCAGCTCCGCATGGACGGTCGCATCCCCGAGGTCAACCTGGCGGCTGACGGCAAGCTGAACTACAGTACCCAGGAGGTTGGCGGTCCGCCCCGGCTGGTGCTCGATATGCCCGGCGCCCACCTGGGCGCAAATCTCCCTCCCAGCGTGAATGGCGCGGCGCCGCTGGTCTCGTCGATCCGCTCCGCCATGAACCAGGAGACGGCCCGGGTGGTCCTGGACCTTGCCAGATCCCACCCCGCCGATATCATCAGCACCGACCTGGGCCTGCAGGTACGCTTCGTACCCCGCCTTGAGGAGGTGCGCACCGAGAAACTCCCCGGCCGGACCCGGCTGCACCTGCCCTTCAGCCTCCCCATCGATGCCACGGTGACAGCCTCCGGCAAGACCCTGTCGATCAACGTCCCCCAGGGGCGCAGCGGCCTGCGGGAGAACACCGTCAAGGTCGCTGACGGCACCGTCGACACCGTCTCGGTGGCGCCGGGCGCCCAACTCGACTCCCTGCAGATCACCTTGGCGCTGCCCTACTACCTGGGCCACACGGTTATCTCCAAGAATGGCGACGCCGGCGTCATCGTGGATATCATCACCTCGCCCGTCTACGGCAAGCGCATCTGGATCGATGCCGGCCACGGGAAGATTCCCGGCGGCAAGGATGACCCCGGCAGCATCGGCACGACTTATCGCACCCGGGAGAAGGACATTAACCTCGCCATCGCCCTGGAGCTGCAGCGCCTGCTGCAGAGCGCCGGCGCCACCGTCTTCATGACCCGCACCGGGGACGAGGGCGTCAACTTCCCGGACCGGCCCCGCCTGGTGAATGCGGTGAAACCTGCGGTCGATCTGTTCATCTCCATCCATCACAACTCGACCACAGCACCCACGGCCCGGGGCATCGAGACCTATTACTGGACGACCAACAGCAAGAGCCGCAAGGCCGCCGAGACGCTGCATGCAGCGATCGTCAAGGGGCTGGGCTTCCCGGACCGCCGGGTCCGCCTGGAGTCCTTTACGGTAATCAAGGAGACCCTGGCGCCCGCAGTCCTGCTTGAGTTGGGCTATCTGTCGAACCCGACCGAGGAGAAGGTCTTGGCAGACAAGGCCTACCCGCCGAAGGCCGCCGAGGCGATCAAGACCGGCATCTTCAACTACTTCAGCCAGTAGGTTTTACGCCCTAAATCTTTGAAAGCGACTATCAATGGCAGGAGAATAAGTTGTCGGTCGCTAATTAGCAAACCCACACAAACTTAGCATATCTACCATTACGGGATATGAGATGTTTGTGTATGGTAAAAGATTAGCCATAATGTGGCTAATAATCGCTGTGGAGGTGACAAGTGTGCTGACGAAGACCATGGTTGATCGGCATGTGGCGGAGATTGAGGACCTGCTCCGGAATGTTAGCACGATCCTGAAGAAGCGGGGACGTGACATTCTGAGCAACTTCGAGATCACCAACCCCCAGTTGGATGCTCTGCTCGTGCTCCGTGACTACGGTGAGCTGACCATGGGCGAACTGTGCGCAAAGATGTATCTCGCGTGCAGTACCGCCACGGACCTCATCGACCGTATGGAGCGGAACGGCCTGATTGAGCGGGTGCGTGATACCAACGACCGCCGCGTGATTCGCCTGCGGATGCTCGCAAAGGGCAGTGCCGTGATCGACGAGGTTGTATCCGCTCGCCGCACCTACCTAGCTACCATCCTTTCTGAACTCGACGTAGCAGACAAGGAACGGCTGATCCAGTCGCTGGAGCAGCTGAACTACTTGATGACCCGTGAGGTCTAGGCACCCTCAATGTCTAGGCACCCTCAATGGGTGCCGTAACCCGGCAGGCGTGGGCCTTGCTTGACCGGCCCATGCCGAGAGGGGGTGCCGAAACCCGGCAGGTGTGGGCCATCCCTGAACCGGCCCATACCGAGAGGGTCTAGGCACCCTATCCCACCGTTACCTTGTTGAAGGCGCCACCTGGAGGCGGGTGGTGCCTTCACGCGTGTGCGGGGCATGACCAGGGGAAAATCTCCGTAGGATAGTAGACGGGGCTCTTTTGCGGAGCAGGGGGTGACCAGTGTGATGCACCGCTCCCGGCCGATTGGCTTCTTTGACTCAGGCGAGGGCGGTCTCACCGTGACGAAGGTGGTCGCAGGGCTCCTTCCCGGCGAGGATCTGATCTACGCCTGCGACACGGCCCGGTTTCCCTATGGTCCCCGGCCGCGCAACCAGGTGCGCCGCTTCTTTCTCCACTTCATGGACTTCTTTGCCGAGCAGGGCTGCAAGCTCGTCGTAGTGGCATGCAATACCGCCACTGCGGCCGTGCTGGACCTGCTGGACGGCGCCCTCCCGGTGCCGGCCATCGGTGTGGTGCAACCGGGCTCCCGGGCGGCCGCTACTGTGTCTCGCAACGGCCGGATTGGCGTTGCAGCCACGCAGGGCACGTGCGACTCGGGCATCTACCCCCGCATGATTCTGCAGGCCAGGCCGGCGGCGCACGTGGTGCAGGAGCCGTGCCCGATCCTGGTGATCCGGGCCGAGGAGGGCGTCATTTCGGGGCCGGAGGTCCGCCAGGAGGTCGAGCGGTGTCTCGCACCGCTACTGCAGGTACAGGTGGATACGCTGGTCCTCGGTTGTACACACTTTCCGCACATGCAGGCCGTCATCGCCGATGTGGCCGGCCCGGGCGTCACCCTTGTAGACCCGGGTGTAGCGACGGGCGCCGAGGTGGTCTCCTGGCTGCAAGATCAGGGGCTCCTCAACCCGCAGCGGTGTGGCAGCAGGCGCTTCTACACGACGGGCGACCCGGCTCGATTTGTGGAGGTGGCGTCGCGGCTTTGGCCGGGCGGCGTCGCCCACGCCGAGCAGATCCGGATTCATCTACACGAACAGGAGTGACCGAACTGATCATGCGAGCGGACGGACGTATGCCTGATGATCTTCGCCCGGTGACCATCACACGGGAGTACATAGAGCACGCAGAGGGTTCGGTGCTAATCGAGGTTGGCAAGACGCGGGTCATCTGCACGGTAACCGTGGAGGAGAAGGTACCGCCTTTCCTGAAGGGGAAGGGCGAGGGCTGGATCACCGCGGAGTATGGCATGCTGCCCAGGGCCACCGGTCAGCGCAACCAGCGTGAGGTGGTGCGAGGCAAGCCAGGCGGGCGCACCATGGAGATCCAGCGGCTGATCGGGCGGGCGCTGCGCTCCGTCATCGACCTGAAGCGGCTCGGGGAGCGCACGCTCTGGGTGGACTGCGACGTCATTCAGGCGGACGGAGGCACCCGTACCGCCTCGATCACCGGCGCCTACGTGGCCCTCGTGGATGCCATGCAGCGCCTTCGGAAGAGCGGCCTTGTTGACAAACTCCCGATTACGGACTACCTTGCCGCCACCAGTGTTGGTATTATAGACGGTGTGCCGATGCTCGACCTGGCCTATACGGAGGATTCCCGGGCCGAGGTCGACATGAACCTGGTCATGACCGGCAACGGCGGGCTGGTGGAGTTGCAGGGCACCGGCGAGGCCGGCCCGTTCACCCGCAGTCAACTCGACGACATGATGGCGCTGGCACAAAGCGGCATTGAGCGCCTGGTCGCCATCCAACGAGCCACGCTCGGCGCCCTCGGGGCGGAGGTAGATTCACGTGCAAAGCAAGCGGTTGGTACTCGCCAGTAGAAACCCCGGCAAAATCCGGGAACTGCAGGCGCTTATGGCGGGGCGCGACATCGAAATAGTCGGTCTGGACCCTGCCTCCCCCGACGTGGAAGAGACGGGGAGCACCTTTGAAGAGAACGCGCTCATCAAGGCCCGGGCGGCGTCTGCTGCCACGGGCCTGCCCGCGCTCGGCGAGGACTCGGGCATCGCTGTGGACGCCCTGGGCGGCGAGCCGGGCATCCGCTCGGCCCGCTGGGTGCCCGGCAGCGATGCAGACCGCATGTGTGCCCTCCTGGAGCGCATGCAGGGCGTGCCCGAGGCGCAGCGCTCCGCCCGGTACGTCTCCTGCATCGCTCTGGTCACGCCGGAAGGGCGTGAGGAGGTCGTGCGCGGGGAGTGGGAGGGTAGGATCGGCTACGAGCCCCGGGGCACCGGTGGCTTCGGCTACGACCCGGTCTTCGTTCTGCCTGGCGGCCAGACTTCGGCCGAGATCAGCATGGAGGAGAAGAACCGCATCAGCCACCGGGCTCGGTCGCTGCAGCAGGCCCTGAAGCTCCTGCCCAAACTGCTTGGGGGTGAGCCGGCATGACCCGTGTTGCCGTCGTTAGCGACAGCCATGGCGATTTCCGCTTCGTGGGGAAGCTGCGCGCCGCCGTTGGCCGGGTCGACTGGCTCCTGCACGCCGGCGATCACATCTACGATGCGCCCCGGATTGCCAACAGCCTGGGCGTCGAGCCGTCCCGGGTCCGTGCGGTCGCCGGCAACTGCGACCATCCCGCCAGGGACCCGGTGCACCAGGTCGTCGAGCTTGACGGGGTCCGCATCCTGATGACCCACGGGCATCATTATGGGGTGAAGGGGGACCTTCAGCGCCTTCTGTACCGTGGCGCCGAGGACGGCGCCCGCGTGGTGATCTTCGGCCACAGCCACGTGCCCATAAATGTCGAAGAGCGGGGCATATTGTTGCTCAATCCGGGCAGTCTAAGTCAGCCGAGGATTCCAGGCGACCCGCCCTCAGCTGCGCTGCTGGAGATTGAACAGGGCCAAGTTGTCGCACAACTTGTCTATCTGCGTTGATCGTGGATATATTGGCCTCCAAAAACAGAAATTAGCTTTTGACAGACCGTGCGGCTCTAGGATATACTCATTCGTGCAGGATTCGACCGGGGTGTGGCGCAGTCTGGTAGCGCGCCTGCTTTGGGAGCAGGATGTCGCAGGTTCAAATCCTGTCACCCCGACCAATTGCGAAGCAATTGGTCACCCGACAGTAGGTTGCCCTAGGCAACCACGAGAGGGCTGACCAAGACAGAGCATGCCGGGGCTGTGACCGGTACACACATGCGGGTGTAGTTCAATGGTAGAACTTCAGCCTTCCAAGCTGATAGCGTGGGTTCGATTCCCATCACCCGCTCCATCGAAGGCAACGTGGGCGCCACTCAGGTAGCGCCCTGTTTTTTTCGGTCACAGCCATCGGTCGATTACTTGTTAGAAGTCCGCGCCCTGTGGTACGATATCCTGTGCTATACAGGCGCCTGTAGCTCAGGGGATAGAGCAACCGCCTTCTAAGCGGTTGGCCGCAGGTTCGAATCCTGCCAGGCGCGCCAGTCTCTTTTTATATGCTGACCGTAGCTCAGTTGGTTAGAGCGCAAGATTGTGGCTCTTGAGGTCGCCGGTTCGACTCCGGTCGGTCAGCCCATACGCTATTGGGGCGTCGCCAAGTGGTAAGGCACGGGACTTTGACTCCCGCATGCGTTGGTTCGAATCCAGCCGCCCCAGCCAGAGATTCAGGCGAGACTCCACTCCCTGCAGCTAGCATAGTGGAGTCCGCTCTGCTATTGCGGGCCATTAGCTCAGGGGCAGAGCATCCGCCTTTTAAGCGGAGTGTCGTTGGTTCGAATCCAACATGGCCCACCAACGTCCACAAAAGAAACAGCCCGAAAACATCGGGCTGTTTCTTTTGTTGTTTGGCTATCGCTACGCCCCGCCGGTGATCCGAACGATCTCCCCATTGATGTTGCCGTTAGCTTCTGACGCCAAGAATAGGATCGTAGCAGCCACATCGATCGGTGTGGACAGCCGCTGGCTGGGTGTTTGGCTGCGCACCTGCTCCCGCACCTCGGCCGGAATCACCAGGGGCGCCCGTTCAGTGAGGGTCAGTCCCGGCATGACCACGTTGACTAGAATGCCCGCCGGTCCCAGTTCCCAGGCCAGACTGCGGGTCAGGCCGTGCAAGCCCGCCTTGGCAGCGCCGTAGGGACCGGAGCCGACCATGCCATCCTCTGCGAGACTGGAGGAAACGTTCACGATGCGGCCCCAGCCCGCCTCCCGCATGGACGGAAGCACGGCCTGGATCGTGTGGTAGGGGCCCTCCAGCGCTGTCCGGATCATGCCCTGCCACTCGGCTGGCTCCGCCTCCTCAAACAGCCCGCCCCGGCTGCCGGCCCACTTCATCGCATTGTTGACCAGCACATGGACGGCGCCCCACTTGGTGACGGCGCTCTTCACAGCGGCATCAATGGACCCCCGATCCGACAAGTCATAGGGAACGACCATGGCCTCGCCGCCGGCCTCCCATACGAGGTTTGCCGTCTCTTCGGCGGCGTGATTGTCATGCCGGTAGGTAACCACTACCCGGGCGCCCTCCCGCCCGAACGCCACGGCCGTTGCCCTCCCGATCCCTGAAGTGCTTCCGGTCACTATTACCACACGGCCTTTCAGTCCTAGATCCATGCCATATTCCTCCCAGGTTGATGAGTCTGCTTGCCCTCAACGGGCACAGCGAAGGTTACCTATACCGCAGCGGGTTCCATGGCCAGCCTCCCGGCTTTCAGGTACTGCGCGGTCTCAGTCACTCGTCGGCCAACGAACTCGGCCACAGCCAAATCATCAAGCGTGGCTGATCGGAACTCCGTGCCGTAACTGACTGCGGCCGCACCGTAGGGTGCGCCGGCCCGGCGCATGATCGGGCTCGCGTATCCAGGTGTAACCACCAGCATGCCGAGGTGCATCATCGACGTCAGCAGGCTCTGCAATGTGACCTCCAGCCCACCGTGCAGCGACGAGGAGGACGCAAACGCCGCCCCCGCCTTGGTTACCAGCTTGTCCTGCATCCACAGGGGCCCCAGGGTGTCCAGGAATGCCTTCATTTCACTGGCGACGGCACCGAACTTACTCGGGCAGCCCAATACGATGGCGTCCGCCCACAGGAGGTCGTCGTGGGTCGGCAACTCGTACTTCCGGGTCATTGCCTCCCAACTGTTTCGCACGGCGTCCAGGCGGTCCACTGCTGCCGGGCGCCCCAGATCCGCCACTCGCCGCATCCGGACGTTCACCCCCGGCAGCGTTGACGCACCGCTTGCCACCGAGGTTGCCAGTTGTTCCGTCAAGCCCCCAAGACTATAGAAAACCACAAGCACGTTGACTTCCAATGGCGCTCCAGCTCCTTCTTTGGTAGTTGCAACCATATACTTAGACGTCTAAGTAAAAAAGTTAGACGTCTAATAACCGGGTCAAATGATACCCTCCGGCCCTTGAGCCGGAGGTGGATGGATCAGGACAGGCTATTTCGCATCTTTTGAAGCATGCGCCGCAACAGCAGGCGCTCTTCCGGCGTGAACCCAGCCAACATCGTCTTGTCGACACTGTACCAGACATCGGCCACCGGTCCGTGCAATGTACGCCCCAGCTCCGTGAGGTACACCCGTGAAATACGGGCATCGTTCTCATCCCGGCGGCGCTCTACCAGCCCGGCGGTTTCCATGCGCCGAAGCATTTTGGTCATGGTGGGCGGCTCCACGTGTGTGCGCTCAGCCAAGTCGCTCTGCGTCTGGCCGTCCTCCATCCACAACTGCATCAGGATCATCTCCTGACCCACGTGCACGCCCAGCTCCTCAAGCTGGCCGCCTACCCGAGTGCGGTGAAGGCGAGCCACCTGGGCGAGCAGATATGTGAAGGCGTCTTGCATGGACTTGGGCGACACCGGATCAACTCCTAATGTTTAGCCGTCTAATTAATGATATACCTACTCCTGGATTTTCTGTCAAGTGTCCTCGAAATGATTTGTCTGGAACCCCCGTTACATCTTGCCGGGGGCTTTGCGCCGACCCGCGGCTAAGGTATCATTTCATGCGGCTTTGCTCGACCGAGTTCGCAGGCTCAAGTGCTTGCGGGAGTATGGTTTGAAACATACGCGAGAGTGGCGGAATTGGCAGACGCGCCAGACTTAGGATCTTGTACCTGAAAATTCTTTCTCTCGCTATGAACCCCTCTCCCCAAGTTAAATACCGGACATGTGGAACAGTCTAGGGAAACCTAGGCTGTTCTTGTGTTTCTGGGCATTTACCCATCCGCCCGGACCGTGGCGGCTGGAAACAGGGAACGGGTACTGCAGACGACTTCTGTGTGCACACGGACAAGCCGTCCTGTGCCGTGAGCAGGCTGCGAAAGCGATGCAGAGAGGGCGATGTCGCGTCCTCTTTGCGTTTGCTACATAATTGAGAGCGCAGTAAAGTGATGTCTCAAGAAGTTGCATGATTTGTCTCTTGGGAGCAGGAAAATTCACCATCTTAAAGAACTTTTCAAAAGCACCTTCTAAAGTAGACTCTCCGGAAGGTTGAGGACATTACCATGAGGTCATCCAACACCAGCACCTCTCGTGGCAACGCACAGCTGATCAAGGAAATTAACGAGGGCGCCGTGCTCAAGCTGGTGCGTGACCACGGCCCGATCTCCCGCGTTGAACTCGCCCGCCTCAGCGGGCTGACCCATCCAACGGTGGCGGCCATGCTCGACTCGCTCATGGCACAGGGTGTGACCCGGGCTGTAGGCCTGGGCGCCTCCAGCGGTGGGCGCAAGCCACGCCTCTATGAGTTCAACCCCGACGCCGCACTCGTCATTGGAATCGATGTCGGCGGTACCAAGATCGCAGGCGGCCTGACCAACTTGGCCGGCCAGATGCTCTCCCGCCACACCCTGACGAGGGAGAACGGACCCCGCGATCCCTACGAACGCCTTGTTGAAGTGATCCGCTTCTTGCTCGTTGACGTCCCTCAGGGCGCCCACATCCGAGGCATAGGTCTTGGGGTAGCCGGCGTAACCAGCCTGACCGAAGGGGTGGTCAACCTCGCCCCCGGCCTTGGCTGGAGCGACTTCCCGCTGGGACGGATGCTTGAGCAGCAGTTTGGTTTGCCTGTCTTCCTGGATAACGATGTGAACACCATCCTTGCGGGTGAGCGCTGGTTCGGCGTCGCACGGGAGGTCCGCAACGCTCTCTGTATCGCGGTGGGGACCGGCATCGGTGCGTCGATCCTCATCAATGGCCAGATCTATCGGGGCTGTCGCGACGCCGCCGGCGAGGTCGGCTACTGCGCCACCGGCCCCGAGGTGCTGCGCCGTCCGCCTGCCGCCCGCTCCGATTATGGCTTCCTGGAAGCGGAGGCCGCCGGACCGGGGATTGGCCGGCGGGGCAGCATCTCTCTGGGGCGCCCGGTGGACAGCCCCGAGGTGATGCGCCTGGCCGTCGGTGGCGATCCCGCCGCTTTGCGCGTGGTGACCGAAACCGCTGAGCACCTGGGTCTGGCGATCGCCAACATGATCTGCCTGCTCGACCCCGAAATGGTGATCCTGACCGGCGGTGTCATGCGCTCAGCTGACCAGCTGCTGGAACCGATCCGCGACGTGATCGCCCGGATCGTCCCCTATCAGGTTCCGCTCGTGCTCTCCGAACTTAAGGAAGATGCCGGCATTTTCGGCGGCGTCGCCCTGGTCCTGGATGCTAACCGTCGCTCCATTCACGTGGAAGCGTAGAAGCCCAGTAATTACCTTGGGGGAGGCAAAACATCGTGATTCGGTTAAAGAGCGGCAAGAAGGTCATTGATTTCCACACGCACTTTTGGGCTACCCGCCGCTCCGGGCCGTCGTCTCATGCTCCGCATCCGCTGCATCTGGAGTACAACCGTGAGCGCAGTCAGCGCATGGCTGATGAATGGGACTTTCCCGGACCCGCCGAGCCCATGGTGGAGACCCCCGAGGGGGAGGACCAGTTAATCAGCCGCTGGGCGCAGGAAGTCGACAAGTACGACCTTGGCGCCGTGGTTTTCCTGACCGGTTCCTCCAACGAAGAATTGGCTCGGGTGATGAAGAAATACCCCGGCAAGTTTTATGGCATGGCTCACCACAAACCGGAGCTGCCCGACGTGGTCGAAAAGTTCAAGTACGCTATTGAAGAACTTGGTCTCTGTGGCTACAAACTGCTTGGCCCCCGGGTCGAGATTGATTGGACCGACCCCAAGCTGAAGCCGCTCTGGACTTACATAGCCGACAAAAAGCTACCCGTCCTGATCCACTTTGGACCCCTGGGCCGTGCCGGCGGGGTCGTTTACCACAAGCACATGAATCCTCTGACCATCACCCCAATCGCCATGGAGTATCCCGACATTCCCTTCGTGATTCCCCACTTCGGGTGCGGCTACATGCGGGAGTTGCTCCAGCTATGCTGGTCATGTGCGAATGTGTATGTGGATACCTCCGGCTCGAACCAGTGGATGCGGTGGGAGCCGTATCCCATGGACCTCGACACCGCTTTCCGCAAGTTTTATGAGACCGTCGGCCCGAAGCGGATCATCTTCGGCACCGACTCCATGTGGTTCCCCCGCGGCTTTGTCTACCGCTATCTGCAGGACCAGATGCGCTCGGTACGCTACCTGAACCTCCATGAGGAGGATATCGAGGACATCTTCCACAACAACGCGGCGCGCCTCCTGAAAATGAAGGAGTAGATCGTCATGTCCAACCGGTCGCGAGTCTACGTCAACGAAATTCTCTCCCCATGCTTTGAGGTAGCCAAGCGCAGGTTTTATCGGTCGATCATGGAGGTCAACCTCGCCCATACGCTCATGCTGGACCGGTGTGCCATCATCCCTTCCGCAGACGCCGCCACGATCGTCGATGCGCTGCTGGAGCGCATCGAGAACGCCCCCCAGCAGGGGTACGACCCCACCTATGAAGACCTCTTTTTCCTGATCGAGCATGAGGTCGAGGCTGCAATTGGTGCCGAAACGGCCGGCAACATGCACGTCGCCTTCAGCCGCAACGATCTGGATGCAGCCATTTTCCGCATGGCGCTCCGTCAGGACCTGCTGGACCTGACCGAGAGGGTCCAGCTTGTCCGCCAGGCGCTGCTGGATCTGGCCGGCAAGCATGTGGATACGGTCATGCCGGCCCACACCCACAACCAGCAAGCGCAGCCCACTACCCTGGCCCACTACCTGCTTGCAGTAGAGGGGAACTTGCGCCGGGATACCGAGCGGCTATCCGGGCTGTATGCCCGAGTGAACCGGTCCCCCATGGGCGCCGCCGCCCTCGCCACTACCGGCTTCCCCATAAATCGGGAATTGGTGGAGCGCTGGCTCGGCTTTGAGGGGCTCGTCGAGAACTCCTACGATGCCGTCTGCGCCTCCGACCATACGCTTGAGGCAGCCAGCGCCCTGGCCGTGCTCGGCTCCAACGTAAGCCGCTTCACGTACGATCTGATGCTCTGGGCGTCAAACGAATTCAGTATCTTAACGCTCGATGACAGTTTGGTTCAGGTATCGAGCATCATGCCGCAGAAACGGAATCCTGTTGCCCTGGAACATTTGCGAGCGGTCCTGAGCCGCCTCATGGGCCGGGCGAGCGCCGTGTTTCCGCTGGCTCACAACGTCCCCCTGGGCGATATCAACGATGTGGGCGACGACCTCCAGCCGCTGCTGGAGGAGGCGATCGTTGAGACCCGTCGTGCCCTTTGCCTTCTGCTGGAGATCCTCGGGAAGGCCAGTTTCGACACCGAACTCCTGCATGCCCGGGCCCGCGACGGCTTCTCCGCTGTGACCGAACTGGCCGATACACTGGTTCGGGAAGGCAAATTTGCCTTCCGCCAGGCTCACCATATGGTTGCTACCTACGTGAAACAACTTCAGAGCGAGGGGCGAATCCTCCCGGACGCAAGGCTCGCCGAGTTGGACCAGATCGCACAAGACGTGTTTGGCCGGTCCACCGGCCTTACGGAAGCCTCGCTCCAGGCAGCGATTGATCCGCGCATTTTTGTACAGCGGCGATCGGTGATTGGTGGGCCCGCACCCATCGAGGTCCGCCGGGCTCTTGGAACCGCATCCCAGGCGGTCCAAGCGGCGCGCCAACAGGTCGCCGAGCAGCGTACAGCGCTCCAATTGGCACGATCCTTGATGCTCTCCGACGCCCTCTCGCTGGTGCAGCACGCGGGCGGAGCAGGCAGCAAGGTTAGGCAGTGACACTCATAGGGGGTTGAAGGATGAACAAGCGGTTCGCAGCAGTCCTCGCAGCAGTGCTGGCCCTTTCGATGATGCTGGCTGGTTGCACCGGCTCCAAGGCGCCTGCAAAGACGGAGACGCCCCAGACCCCGACCCAGCCCAAGACCGAAGAGAAGGTTACCATCGAGTACTGGCAGTACGACTACAAGTCCAAGGTTGAGCTGATGACTCAGCTGATCAAGGAATTCCAGGACAAGAACCCCAACATCGAGGTCAAGCAGGTCAACTTCCCGTATGAGCAGTACAACGAGAAAGTTGCCGCATCCGTCTCCGCTGGCAAGGGTCCGGACCTGATTAACCTGTACTACGGCTGGCTGCCCAAATATGTCGACTCCGGCTATCTGCAGCCGCTGCCGCAGGATGCGTTCCCCGCTGCCACCATCGAGAAGGAGTTCTTCCCGGTTGTCAAGGCCGGTCAGATGGACGGCAAGTACTACATACTGCCGACCGCTGTCCGCACCCTGGCCATGCTCTACAACGTCGATCTCTTCAAGCAGGCGAATATCGCAACTCCCCCCAAGACCTGGGAGGAATTGGTCGACTCTGCCAAGAAGCTGACCAAGCGTGACGCCAACGGCCAGCTCCAGCAGGTAGGCTTCTACTTCAACACCACCGGCCAGGGCCACAACTGGTTCCGTGAGGTCCTGATTCGCCAGACCGGCGGCCAGCCGCAGTCTGCTGACTTCAAGAAGATTGACTGGGCGTCTGACGCCGGCCAGAAGGCCTTCAAGTGGTGGGTCGAACTCCAGACCGTCCATAAGGTCGGCGAGATGGGCTTCATGACCGATGACGTCACCGCCTTCAAGGCAGGCAAGGCCGCCATGGACGTGGACGGTTCCTTCCGCCTCGGCAACCTGAAGGACGTGACCTTCGAGTTCAGGTCTGCACCGCTGCCCGTCGGCCCCAACGGCAAGCCGTACACCATGGCTTCCTTCTGGGCCAACGGCCTGACCAAGAAGGCCCAGGGTCCGCAGAAGGATGCGGCGATCAAGTTCCTCAAGTTCCTCACCCAGCCGGATGTCATGGAGCGCTGGACCCAGGCCATTGGCGAACTGCCTGCCCGCCCCGAGGTCGCCGATAAGTACAAGAGCGACCCCAAGCTGGCCGGCTTCATTGAGGGCCTGCCCTACGCGAACGCGACCTTCTTTGTAGATGAGGTAAAGGACCGCGACGCCCTGGTCAACGCTGTCGACGAGGTCGTGCTGAAGGGCAAGGCGCCCGACGTGGCCCTGAAGGAAGCCCAGGACAAGACCCAGAAGTTGTTTGACGACTACTGGTCAAAGCGCAAGTAAGCCGCTTCCGAACCGGCATTGATTCCCCGGGCGCCCGGCCCGGGGAATCGTGCCGGTGTCCGATGTTTGACACTCCTGCCGAAATGGGGGATTGGGCATGGCCGCTGCACCACAGCCAGCCAGACCCACAAAGGTGCGAAAGAGCCTCACGCTAAGTCACAAGCGGGCAATGTGGGCCTGGGCGACCCTGTCGATTCCGCTGCTCTTCTTTTTGATTGTCCGCATGGGTCCGGCGCTCTACGCCATGCGAATCAGCCTGTACGACTGGCAGTTCCTCAATGACGCGCAGCCCTGGGTCGGCTTGGTCAACTACACCAAGCTGTTTCACGATGAGGTCTTCTGGATCTCCCTCAAGAACACGTTTATCTACGTGCTGGTGGGGGTACCCCTCCAGATCGCCCTTGGTATCGGCGTGGCGCTGCTGATTCAAAAGGTGAACCGGTTCAAGGGTCTCTTCCGCATGCTCTACTTCATTCCCTACGTCACCTCTTCGGTTGCGGTGGCGTGGGTCTGGCGCTGGATCATGCAGGAGCATGGCGGCCTCTTCAACCAGATCCTCCTCTTCTTGGGATTCCCGGCC
The DNA here is from genome assembly GCA_050789255.1 of Symbiobacteriaceae bacterium. Taxonomy (GTDB): domain Bacteria; phylum Bacillota; class Sulfobacillia; order Symbiobacteriales; family Symbiobacteriaceae; genus JBOZRQ01. The sequence goes on along the minus strand of JBOZRQ010000055.1, from coordinate 69,361 downwards.
CAAAAACTCCTGGGCAGCCCGTCACAGGCCATTTATGTCATCATCGCCTCGGTCGTGTGGCAGGGGCTGGGCTTCTCCATGGTAATCTTCCTGGCAGGGCTGGAGGGCATCCCCCAGCAGTTCTACGAGGCGGCGCAGATTGACGGGGCCAACGGCTGGCGCAGGTTCTGGCACATCACCTTCCCTCTGCTAAACCCTACGATCGTCTTCTCTGCGCTGACCGGGACCATCCGGTATCTGCAGGTCTTCACCGAGGTCCTCAACATGACCAGCCAGGGTCAGGGTGGTCCGCTAAACTCCACCAAGTCGCTCGTGCTCTTCATATACCAGGAGGCGTTCAAGTCCCTGAACCTCTCCTATGCCTCCGCTGCTACCACTGTGCTTTTTGTGGTTATCCTGGTGCTGACAATCGTGCAGTCCAAAGTGATCACCCGCAAGTTCGAGTACTAAGGAGGTGGACGCATGGACCGAGGACTGTCTTCGCAGCGACTCGTGAAGGCGCTCACCTACCTGGGCCTCCTGGCTGGCGCCACGATCACGGTCTTCCCGTTCCTCTGGATGATCTCCACGGCCTTCAAGCCCGGGCCTGAAGTATACTCCATGAAGCTCGTAGCCGAGCACCCCACACTGGCCAACTTTAAGACCATATTTGAACAGACGCCCTTCCCCAGGTGGTACCTGAACTCGATCATCGTGGCGAGTGTGACCACGGTCAGCGTTTGCTTCTTTGACTCGCTGGTGGGCTACATCCTGGCCAAGGTCGACTTCAAGGGCCGCAATGTGGTCTTCTTTGCCATCCTCAGCTCCATCATGATCCCCACCGAGATGCTGATCATTCCCTGGTACATCGGGGCCGTCAAGCTTCACGTGGATGATACTTACCTGGGGATCATGTTCCCGGGTCTGATTACCGCCTTCGGCATCTTCCTCATGCGCCAGTTTATGGAGTCGATTCCGAACGACCTCCTGGACGCCGGCCGGATCGATGGCCTGGGCGAGTTCGGCATTTGGTGGCGGATCGCGCTGCCCAACGTTCGCCCCGCCATGGCGGCCCTGGCGATCTTCACCTTCCTGGGCAACTGGAACGCGTTCCTCTGGCCTGTCATCGCGATCACCAATCCGGAGATGAACACGCTGCCGGTCGGTCTCTCCAACTTTGCTTACCAGAACTTTAACGAGTACCAGTTGGTGATGGCGGGGGCAACCATGGCGGTCCTCCCTGTGCTCATCGTCTTTGCGATCTTTCAGAAGCAGATTATCAAGGGTGTTACGCTCACGGGTATCAAGTAGACACGCGCAGGGTGAAGCGCCAGGCGAAAGTCTGGCGCTTGTGATTGTGAATTGGCGCTGAACACTCCCAGCGAGTGAGCGTTTCCCTTCCCTTCTGGAATTGCCGGCACATCCTGCCGAGGGCTTTACACGGGTGCGCGGCTAAGGTATCATTTCATGTGCGGCTTTGCGCAGGATCTTTGCAGAAACATATGCGAGAGTGGCGGAATTGGCAGACGCGCAAGACTTAGGATCTTGTACCGTATGGTGTAGGGGTTCAAGTCCCCTCTCTCGCACCAACTTGAAAGACAAGGGCTCCAGGGTTTTTTCCCTGGAGCCCTTGTCTATTGGTTTGTCCTGGCAACTCGTTCCGGCTGCCCTAGGACCCTGTCCCCGAATACCGCCTCAGGCCGAACGACCAAAACCGGTAGGCCAGGAAGAAGAGAAAGGCGGCCATGGGCAGGACTGCGAAGGCGATTGGACCCGGGTTGTGCCCCAGCAGGTACTCCGCGGGGTAGAACGAGGCCAGGCCGAAAGGCAGCAGCCAGGTGAGAAAGACCCGTACCGGCTGAGCGTATATCGAGAGCGGATACTGAGCGAACTGAGTGAAGTGGCCCACCGCCAAGTTGATCGGCGTTGCTATCGTAACCCAGAAGGCCAGGGTGGCCGCCGCCAACTGGAGCGCCAGGAAGATCCCTGCGCCGCTGACCACGACCATCACCAGGTAGAGCCAATCCACGGGGCTCAGGGTAAGGTTCAGCACCCGGATGGAGCGCACGACCAGGACCATGCCGACGATGAAGTCCCCCACGCCTTCCTGGTTAAAGCGGTCAGCAATCAGGTGGAAGAGAGGGTTCATGGGTCTGACCAGCAGGCGGTCCAGCCGTCCGTTCTGAACAAAGGCCTGCCCGAAGACCAGCAGGTTCCAGTCAAGCATCCGGGCCACAGCGAGACCCAATGTCAGCAGGCCGTTGGTCAGGAAGATCTCATCCCGGGTCCAGCCTTTCAAGACCGGCACCCGGTCCATAACGATCACGATGGCGGCGATGCACGCACCCTGCCAGAAGATCGTACCCAGCAGGCTGATCATGAAGTTCATCCGATGTTCCAGCATGAGCTTAAGATGCTGGCGGAAGAAGGCTCCGAAGAGCGAGAGATAACGTCGCACGGCCTTACCCTCCCTGCACCGTGACTTTACGGACGGCCCACTGGAAAGCCGGCCGGGAGATGAGAGCCAGACCGATCAGCCAGAGCACCTGGGTCAGCAGCGCTTTGGGCACTGCCGAGATGGGCAGGCCACCGGTCACGATCATCACCGGGGTGTCGAGCATCTGGCCAAAGGGCAGGAAGGCAGCCACCCGCTTGAGCCAGTCCGGGAACATTGCCAGCGGAATAACATAGCCGCTGAAGAAACTGATGATCCCGTCCCGCAGGATCAGGAGCCCACGCATCTCGGTGGAGTAGAAGGAGATCATGCTGACGGCCCAGTCGAAGAAGAAGAGGACGCCGCCAGCCAGGAGCATCGAGAGTACCCACCAGAACCAGACGAACGGGTCAGATGGCAGTCGGAGGTCCATAAAGAGGTAGGCAAAGCCACCCAGGAGCAGCATGTGCTGGGCCATTGTGCCGCCAACGGTGGTCAGGGTCCAGGCGAACATGCGCACTTGAAAGTCCATGGGCCGGAGCAGTTCGGTGGCGATGGAGCCGTCTCGCAGCATCTGCCCGATCTCGCCGATTAACGACCACCTGAGGACCATGCCGGTGGCATTTGCGATGAGCACGTAGGCGATGGTCTGCGCTTCGGTCATGCCGCCCACGGTCCCCTGGCCGGCGAAAACCCCCCGCCAGAAGTAGGTGTAGATAACCATCAGCACCAACTGGCCCAGTACATCGGACCAGAACCACGGGGTGTAGGCCAGACGCTGTTTGAAAATGGCCCCACAGAGTGCCCCAAACTGCCGCAGCCGGTGACGGATGCTGTGCATTATCCTGCCACCTCCTGCTTCAGGGCACCGGCATAGATCTGCTTGACAATGGACTCCAGGTCAGGTTCGGTCAGTTGGAAGTCAACCACCGTCACTTGGTTCATGACACTTGCGGCAATCTGGCTGGCGCTGAGCTGTGTACGCTCGAACCGGACAACAAGTTTGCGTTCTTCGGCCGTGACGAGTTCTGCACCGACCGGCAGGGTAACGGAGCCTACAGCAGAGGCCGTCTCGAACGTCATCAGCCGGTGTTTGCCAAACCGGTCCCGAATGGTACTCAGAGGCCCGTCATAGAGCTTCTTGCCGCTGTCGATGATGATCACCCGCCGGCAAAGCTGCTCAATGTCGGCCATGTCATGAGTGGTCAGCACCACAGTGGTTCCCCGGTCCTGGTTGATCTGGCGAATGAACTCCCGAATCTTTTCCTTGACCACCACGTCCAGGCCGATGGTCGGCTCATCCAGATAGACTACTTTGGGTTCGTGCAGGAATGTCGCAGCCAGTTCGGCCCTCATCTTCTGTCCCAGTGACAGAGTCCGGACCGGCGAGGAGAGCAAAGGTCCAAGATCGAGCAGTGCAGTGAACTGCTCCATCACCTGCTTGTAGCGAGTTGGTTCAATTCCATAGATCTTGGCCGTCAGGTTGAATGATTCGATCACGGCCAGGTCCCACCAGAGTTGGGATCGCTGGCCGAAGACCACGCCAATCTCCTGGGCATTGGCGATGCGCTCCCGGTAGGGGTCTCGGCCCAGCACTCGGACCGATCCGCCGGAGGGCAGTAGAATACCCGTCAGCATCTTGATCGTGGTCGACTTGCCGGCGCCGTTGACGCCGATGTAACCCACCGTTTCGCCGGCATCAATGGTGAAGCTGACGCCGTCCACGGCGGTCTTTTCCACGGAGCAGGGATGGAAGAGCGCCTTGAGTGCACCGGTGACGCCAGGCTCTTTATGTACGATCCGAAACCGCTTTGACAAATTCTGCACTTCGATCATGGACATATCGGTTGTCCTCCTTTTTGGGCACACAAAAAAGCCGCAGCCCACTACAGGGCTGCGGCGACAATGCCCAAAAAGACGGCATCGGTCAGCGCACGCACTCCTGAGAGGGCATGGTATGATGACCGGCAGCCGTCCGAATCCGCCAGGCGGCGATGCACATCATCCAAATCCCCCCCTCTCGGATAGTCTAGCGACATTATAGTGCCTATGGGCGAAACTATCAACGGTCATCTGCAAGGGTTTGCGCAATGATGGGCGAATTGGCTCGCAGAGGGCGGGCTGCTTTTCCTCATTTTGACTCATAGACAGGCACGGCTCCAACAGATAAGATCGGGGGTGTTGTCTTTACTAAATTAAAGCGTTAACGGAGGAATGTTCTCGTTGAACCCGGTCATTCTATCGGTTCTCGTGGTCCTCGTCCTGTGCGTAGCGAGGGTGAACGTCGTGATCGCCCTGCTGGCCGCCGCACTCGCGGGCGGGCTTGCCGGCGGCATGACGCTGTCCGCGACGGTGCAGACCGTGATTGACGGCATGGGCGGCAACGCTGAGACCGCGCTCAGCTACGTGCTGCTCGGAGCCCTGGCGGTGGCGGTCGCCGAAACCGGCATCACCGACCTGCTGGTGCGCTCGGCGGTAACCAGGCTGCAGAAGGCGCGCACCGCTGCCCTGCTCCTGGCGATCGCTGCACTGTCGTCGCTGTCGCAGAACGTGGTCCCTGTGCACATCGCCTTCATTCCTCTGCTGATTCCGCCCCTGCTGCCTGTGTTCGACCGGCTGCGGATCGACCGGCGCGGTGTGGCCAGCGCTCTGACCTTCGGCCTGCAGGCGCCCTACATGCTGATCCCCGCCGGGTACGGCCTGATCTTCCACAACATCGTGGCTGACAACATGAAGAAGGGCGGCATGGAGATCGCCGTCTCAGACTTGCCCAAGGCGATGCTGATTCCCACCATGGGCATGGTCGTCGGCCTGCTCTGGGCGGCGTTCGTGACCTATCGCAAGCCCCGGAAACAGGCCGCGGAGACCGACGCACTGCCGGTGGCGGCGCCGAGCACAGCGGCTCGCTGGGAGTGGCGCCACACAGCAGCGGTGCTCGCGGTTCTGGCGACGCTGGCGGTCCAGCTCGCCACCGACTCGCTCGTTCTGGGCGGCCTGACCGGCCTGAGCCTCCTGGCCGTGACCGGTGCGCTGCCCTGGCGGCGCTTTGACGGCGCCGTGCTCGACGGCATCAAAATGATGGGGTTCATGGGCTTTGTGATGCTCGTGGCCGCGGGGTATGCCGATGTGGTGAAGGCGACCGGTGGCGTTGAGTCGCTCGTTACGTCGTCAGCCGCGATGATCGGCGGCAACCGGCTGCTCGGCGTGATCCTGATGCTCCTAGTTGGCCTCACTGTAGACATGGGCATCGGGACCTCCTTTGGCACGGTTCCCATCATCGCGACCGTCTTCGTGCCCCTGTGCGCTACGCTGGGCTTCAGCCCGATGGCCACAGCGGCGATCATCGGCACGGCAGCAGCCCTGGGCGATGCCGGTTCGCCAGCCTCGGACTCCACGCTGGGACCCACGGCCGGCCTCGCCGCCGACGGCAAGCATGATCACATCTGGGATACCTGCGTGCCTACGTTCCTGCACTTCAACATCCCGCTGCTTCTCTTCGGCGTCGTGGCGGGCATGGTTCTCTAGATATACAAAGGAGCAGCCCCCGATCAATCGGGAGCTGCTCCTTTTATGCCAAGTAGGGGAGAGGATCGACCAATTCCAGCCCCGGCGCCTGCCGGATGAACTCCCGCAGGAGGGCGCCGTGCCCCGACCCGATCAGCACCAGGAGCCGCTCCTCCGGGCGCCCCGCCAGCCGGGCGATGTTGGCGAAGATCCGCAGGTTGCGGTGGTACCAGGCGGCTACGGCGTCGGCGCCAATGTAGTTCTCCCCGGCCCCCACCTGGGCAGTGAGGATATAAAGCCGGTGGAACTGGTCGAACTCCGTGCTGTTCATGTAGCGCAGGATCTCGACGACGCTGCCTTCCCGGGTGAGCCTGCCGGTCGCCGATTCCAGTTCGCCGACGAGGGTCATGATCCGGTCGACCAGGGCTGGCTGGTGCTCGCCCGCAAACTGGATCACCTCATCCAGGTGCATGTCCATCCGCTCATCGATGCACTCCAGCCGGTCCAGCCCCAGCTCGGCCGCCAGGCGGAAGCCGACCTGGTCGATCTCGTTCCGGGTGAGCGTGTACTCGCCCCTCCGGTAGGCCTCAAACTGTGCGTTGACCTTGGTCATGGCTGAGGCCGGCGCCTCAACAGCGACCCTGGTGGGGGCGAAGGTCGTGAGTCGGGCCACCAGGTCAGCGATCTCGGCTTGGCGCTGTGGGGAGAGAGCGTCGCCGGCGTCAGGCACGACCAGGTCGGTGGAGCCGGCCATATGGTAGGTACCCAGTATCATGACTTGCATGGCGGGTTACCTGTAGTTCCGCAGGGCGGGCGCCATCGCCGTGGTGAGCAGGGCAGAGGCGACCAGCATCGCACCGGCCACCGCAGAGACCAGCACAGGGTCGAAGACGTCCGCCAGAATGCCGGCGGTCATGATCGAGAGCGGGCTGGCCACGTTGACCAGGCTTCCCAGCGTGCCGAAAACGCGCCCCTGTACGGCCGTCGGCACTTCAGACTGCATGATGATCTGGAGCAGCACGTTCGGGGCGGCCATGGCGATACCGACCAGAAGAGTGATCGGCATGGCCGACTCGATGGAGGGCATCAGGGAGACCGTGGTCATCAGCACACCGCCGACGATGATGCCGACGAGCATGAACCAGCCCCGGCTGCGAATCTTCTTCATCAGCGCCATGATCAGGCCGGCGCCGACGGCGAAGCCCATGGGGAACAGCGCTTCCAAGGTCCCGAACTTGACGGAATCAGCCAGCCAGACCTTGACCGCGATCACAGGGAGCACCACGCCCAGAGCGTTGCCGAAGAAGTTGATGACCGGAGCGACCACCATCAGGGAGCGAATGAGGGGCTGATCCTTGATGAAGGAAAGGCCTTCTTTCATGTCCCCGAAGAAGGAGCGGCGCTGGGCGCCCTCCCGGCGGGGGCTGGCGAAGCTGACGGTGAGCAGAAGCAGGGCGGAGATCAGGAAGCTGAGGGCGTCGCCGGACAGGGCCGCCCAGCCGCCGAAGACGGCGACCACGGTGCCGCCCAGGAAAGGTCCGGCCACCTGGGCGAGGGTGTTGGTCACCTGGAGCAGTCCGGACGCCCGGGGAAGCTCTTCCTTGCCGACAATATTGACCAGGCTGGACTGGAAGGCCGGGCCGAAGAACTGGCCAGCAACGGCGGTCAGCGCTGTCAGGCCAAGGATCTCCCAGAACGGGGCTTCGCCGGTGCGCACCAAGAGGGCCATGGCCCCTACGAGGAAGAACCGGACTGCGTTCATGCCGATCATCAACCAGCGGCGGTCGACGCGGTCGACGACGGTGCCCGCCACCATGCCGAGCAGAATGCCGATCACCACCCGGACCGACATAATCGTGGCCATGGCCTTGGCTGAGCCCGTGGTCTGCAGAACCCAGAGGCCCAGGGCCACGCTGCTGAACCCGTCGCCAACAATTGAGATCGTGTGGCCGGTCCAGACGGTTAGGAATGTCCGGTTCCGGAACAGGCTGGGCTTTGACGGTGTGGCCTTGGGCGTCTCGTTCGTGGCTGCGGCATTCATGTGAATAAGTCCTCCCGTGCGCCTAGCAGGGCGCAGTCCTATGGTACGAATTCTACCGGATGGTGTCCGGACCCTACAGGTACGAGAGGGAGAAACGCCCATCGTACTTTAGTACGATATGAACCCCTTACGGACGGGCACTTGCTACCAAATATTGCCAAATGACCAACATATATGGTAATATTTGGTAACAAGAACGCGGAGGGGGGACCCGCGTGCCTAACCCAATTCAGGGCGCCCTGTCGGTCGGCTACCTGAACCGCCTCGGCCAGGATCGCTATGCCGCTGCAAACCGCAGCACGGAAACCCGGCCTCTGCATGGCGCAGCCGGCATGGCAGGGGACCAGTTGGAAATCAGTGCCGGAGCTCGCTCCATGGGCAGTCTGCTGCGCACGTGGGATACCCTCAGTTGGCTCTTCGGCCGTCGCACCGGTCAGGGCGCGGGCAGCCCGCCCCTGCCCGACTTGAACGCTCTGCGCGAAACCCTGGCCGAGGCCCGCAAAAACCTCGAAACCATGCGCACCCGCCAGGGCGTTACCGAAACGCTGAAAAGCTCCGCCCTGCAGCAGGCGGAGGCGTTGGTGCAGCAGGCATATGGCCTCTGGGGCGACGGCGCCCCGCTCAAAGTGGTCTTCGAGGAGGACATGGGCGGCGCCCTGGCCGCGGTCAGCTACGAGTATGACCGGCACGGCCGCATGGCCGACCAGCAGCTGCACCTGAGCATGAACCAGTTCGTGCCGGACTACGGCCCCAACGGCAAGAACGACCACGTCATTGAGAACGACCGCATCATCGCCCACGAAATGACCCACGCCATCATGGGCCGCAATATCGACATGTCAGCCCTGCCGGACTGGTTCGCCGAGGGCACGGCCGAGTATGTCGCAGGCGGAGCAGAGCGGGTGGGCATCGTACTCAAGCGCTACACGCCCGAGCGCATGATGGCGCGCCTCGCCCAGCCCTGGCAAGGCGACACCACGCAATACGCCGCCAGCTACGTGGCGGTCCGCTACCTGGACCAAGCCACACAGGAAGGCGGCGGCATCAAGGCGATCATGGCCAGCCTCAAGGCGGGAAACAGCCTGGACCAGGCGATTCACTCCGTCAGCAAGGGCCAGTTCGAGGACACGGGAAGCTTCGTGAGCCACGTGGTGCAGGGCGCCGGCGCAGCCTTCATAAAGAGTGTCGACATGTCGGGCAAGGACCCCGGCTCAATCAAGCCGGGTCGGGGACCCGACATTGTGCCCGATCAGGGGACCCGCTCCAACCAGCCCCTCAAGGGCTTCAAGGTAGCGTGGCCCAGCCCGCTGGAGGGAATCTCCTTCCCGACGCCGGCGCCCTGGTTCGGCGGGTTGACCCCGACCATGGGGGCGGCGGCCTACCAGCGGCAGATGCCCCGCTGACTTGCAGACGGCTGGCAAAAGACGTATAATCGTCGTCACCACCAGTGTGCTCCGATCCCCATACCCAGCCAGCAGCGGTGCCCCTGCCGCTGCTTTTCTCATGTCCCGGCGCGCCCCATTTGGATCCGCGCCCGAACCTCGCCGGGGGAGAAGAACGTCACAAGCATAGGAAGGGTACGCGTTGTTTGGCACTGGGCGTCCGTGGTATACTACTAAAGTTACAGCCGAAGTAAAGGCTGGATATCTTGTATGTGGCCGACTCACTCCGGGGCCATATACTGACTTTTGAGGGGGAGACTAGATGAAGGCTACATGGGACAAGTTAGAGAAGAACTGGATGGGCTTTGAAGTTGAAATAGAGGCTGGCCAGTTCGCCCAGGCTATCGACGGCGCCTTCCGTAAACTCAGTCAGCGCGTTAATATTCCTGGCTTCCGTAAGGGCAAGGCTCCCCGCCCCATCTTTGAGCGCATGTACGGTAAGCAGACCCTTGTGCAGGAGGCCGTTGAGGACCTGCTGCCCAAGGCATATAGCCAGGCCGTGGTCGAGAACCAGGTCAACCCGATCGACCAGCCCGAGGTTGAGCTCGTGCAGGCCGAGGAAGGCAAGAGCTTCATCTTTAAGGGCAAGGTCCAGGTCCAGCCCGAGGTTAAGCTCGGCAAGCTCTCCGGTTTCGACATCCCCCAGCCCTCCACCGAGGTCGCCACCGAGCAGATTGAGGAGCAGCTGAACAGCCTGCGCGACCGCATGGCCACCCTGGTGACCGACGAGTCCGGCGAAGTCAAGGAAGGCTCCTTTGCCATCATCGACTTCGAAGGCTTCGTCGACGATGTCGCTTTCGAGGGCGGCAAGGGCGAGAACCACACCCTGGAGATCGGCAGCGGCCAGTTCATCCCCGGCTTCGAGGAGCAGCTCATTGGCGCCAAGGTCGGCGAGAGCCGTGATGTAAATGTTACATTTCCTGAGCAGTATCATGCCGAACATTTAGCTGGTAAAGCAGCGTTATTTAAGGTGAACGTCAAAGAGGTCAAGCGTAAGGAGCTCCCCGAGCTGAACGACGAGTTCGCCAAGGAGGCCAGCCGCTTCCAGACCTTGGGCGAGCTGAAGGCCGACATCGAGAACCGCCTGAAGGAGTCCGCCAAGGCCAACGCCGAGAAGGACTACCAGAACAAGGTGATCGACGCCGTCGCCAGCGAGTCCGAGGTCGACCTCCCCGAGGTCATGGTTCACAACCGGGTCCACGACATGATCCACGACTTCGAGCACTCCCTGCAGCGCCAGGGCTTCTCGCTGGATATGTGGTCTCAGGCCACCGGCAAGACCAGCCACGACCTGCACCACGAGTTCGAGGAGCCCGCCAAGAAGAGCGTCAAGAACGACCTCGTCCTGGGCGCCGTCGCCAAGCAGGAGAATATCACCGTCACCGACGCCGACATCGAGGCGGAGTTCGACGACATGCTCGCCCGCTACCCCGGCCAGGAGGGCGACATCAAGACGCTGCGGAAGAATGCCAACTACCGTGAGCGCATGCGCGAGGGCCTTCTGATTCAGAAGACCATCGAGCATCTGGTGAACCTGAATACGGTCCCGCAGGGCTAGCCTGGCAACTGGCATAGGCTGCGGGGTGAGGAGGTCACACTATGAGTTACCTAGTTCCTGTAGTCATTGAACAGACCAACCGTGGTGAGCGTTCCTACGACATTTGGAGCCGGCTCCTGAAGGACCGGATCGTGTTCTTGGGCACGCCAATTGATGACCAGGTTGCCAACATCATCATCGCTCAGCTCCTGTTCCTGGAGAGCGATGATCCTGACAAGGAGATCAACCTGTATATCAACTCGCCCGGTGGTTCGGTGTCCGCGGGCCTTGGCATCTACGACGCGATCCAGCACATTCGCTGCCCGGTGAACACCACGGTCGTCGGCCTGGCTGCCTCCATGGGCGCCCTGCTGCTGGCCTCCGGCACCGGCAAGCGCTTTGCGCTGCCGAACGCCCGCGTGATGATCCACCAGCCCCACACCGATCGCGTTGGCGGCCAGGTGACCGACATCGAGATCACCGCCCGCGAACTGATCAAGACCAAAGAACAGATGGCTCAGATTCTCGCCAAGCATACTGGCCAGCCTGTCGAGCGTATCAAGGAAGACACGGAGCGCGACCGCTGGATGTCCGCCGACGAGGCGAAGGCCTACGGCCTGGTGGACGACGTGGTCCATCCGAAGGAAAAGAAGGCAGCCCGGTAAAGAAAGGGGTGGGGGAATGTTCAAGTTCACGGGTGAGGACAAAGGCCAACTGAAGTGCTCCTTCTGCGGCAAGTTCCAAGACCAGGTGAAACGGCTCGTCGCCGGTCCAGGTGTCTATATTTGCGACGAGTGCATTGAGCTCTGCAATGAGATCATCGAGGAAGAACTAAACGAAGAGGTCGATTTCGAACTCAAGGACGTTCCCAAGCCGCGGGAGATCAAGTCGATCCTCGACCAGTACGTGATTGGGCAGGAACGCGCCAAGCGCACCATGGCGGTGGCCGTCTACAACCACTACAAGCGCATTAACATCGGCGGCAAGCTCGACGACGTGGAACTTCAGAAGTCCAACATCGTCATGCTCGGTCCCACCGGTTCTGGTAAGACTCTGTTGGCGCAGACCCTCGCCAAGATCTTGAACGTTCCCTTCGCGATCGCCGATGCGACCTCGCTCACCGAGGCCGGCTACGTCGGTGAAGACGTGGAGAACATCCTCCTGAAGCTGATCCAGGCGGCCGACTACGACATCGAGAAGGCGGAAAAGGGCATCGTCTATATCGACGAGGTCGATAAGATCGCCCGCAAGTCCGAGAACCCCTCGATCACCCGCGACGTCTCCGGCGAGGGCGTGCAGCAGGCGCTGCTGAAGATCCTCGAGGGCACGGTCGCCTCGGTGCCGCCGCAGGGCGGTCGTAAGCACCCGCATCAGGAGTTCATCCAGATCGACACCACCAACATCCTCTTCATCTGCGGCGGCGCCTTCGATGGCATCGACAAGATCATCGGCAACCGCGTCGGCAAGCGTGGCATGGGCTTCTCCGCCGATGTCCGCTCGAAGAAGGACCAGAACGTGGGCGAACTGCTGAGCCAGATCCTCCCCGAGGACCTGCTCAAGTTCGGCCTGATTCCCGAGTTCGTTGGCCGTCTGCCGGTCATCGTCACGCTTGATGCCCTCGACGAGGAGGCGCTGGTGCGCATCCTGCAGGAGCCGAAGAACGCCCTGCTCAAGCAGTATCAGAAGATGATGCAGATGGATAACATCGACCTCGAGTTCAAGGACGATGCGGTCCGGGCGATCGCCAAGGAGGCGCTCAAGCGCAACACCGGCGCCCGTGGCCTGCGGGCGATCATCGAGGACATCATGCTCGACGTGATGTACGAGTCGCCGTCCCGCACCGACATCTCCAAGTGCGTGGTCACCAAGGACGTCGTGGCCAAGAAGGAAGAGCCTCTCATGGTCACCGCCGACCCCAAGGCCCGCCGTGTGAAGAAGGAAGAGTCGGCCTAAACGCCGCATTTAAAACCCCGTGGAAGATTTCCACGGGGTTTTTCCTTTATTTGGCGAACGAGGTGTACTACATCATGGCAGCTCCTGCGCCAGCACAGGATTCGTCGAGGCTCCGGTTCTCTACGGTCGACCTCGCCATGCTTTCGGTAGCCGTCATCTGGGGCATCAACGCCTCCGTGGTGAAGGGCGCCCTCGCCGGCTGGGGCCCGCTCGCCTTTAACGCCATTCGCTTTACGGCCGCGGCCCTGGCCACCATCGGCTATGTGCGGTGGACCGACCCGCAGTGGCGTCTGAGCAAGCAGGACTTCTGGCGGGTGGCGCTGTTGGGCCTGGTGGGGAACGGGCTCTATCAGTGGCTCTACATAGAGGCCATCTCCCGCACCTCTGCCAGCAACACCTCGCTGATTATCGGTGCGGCGCCGCTGGTGGTGACGCTGTGGGGCGCCATGGCCGGTACGGACAGGGTAACGAGCTGGCTGTTGGGCGGCTGCGCCATCAGCGTGGCGGGGGTCGGGCTGGTGATCGCCGGTGCCAAGGGCGGCCTGGGCTTCGGCGGCGCTACCATGGTCGGCGATCTGATCGCCGTCGGCGCCATGCTTTGCTGGGCGGCCTACACGGTGTACGCCCGGCCCGTGATCAACCGGGTCGGCTCATCGCTGCGGGTCACCGCCTGGGCGATGCTGTTCGGCGCCGTGACGAACCTGATCGTGGGCGCCGGCGCCCTGCCGCGCCAGGACTGGTCGGCGGTGAGCGGGCTCTCCGTGCTTGGAATGGCCTTCTCGGCGCTGCTCTCGTTGGCCTACGGCTATATCATATACTCCTGGGCGGTCAAGCGGGTGGGCGGTGCTCGCACAGCCCTGTACAGCAACCTGACTCCGCTGATTGCTGCCGCGGGCGCTGCGATGTTCCTCGGCGAGCACTGGAGCCCCCTTCAGTGGGCGGGGGCTGTCCTTGTGGTAATCGGCGTGACAGTGGCCAAGCTGGAGCCGCAAAGGGCCTAGAACGGCCTGGCTTTGATCGGGCCGCTCTGGAATGCCCAGGTAACGAGCGCTGAACGCGAGGAGATGCCCAGCTTCCCGTAGATGTTGCGCAGGTGGCGGCAGCACCGGCCTCGGGCAGGGAGGAGAACCCCTGGGACGTCTGGCGCGCGTGGGAACTGAGGAGTACGAACGGGACCAAAAGGCTCACCTCGTTTTCGATCCCTCGTGGTGATCAAAGAAATTGTTGGTTATATATTCGCAGATGTGTGGCCCACTGGTCTATTGGTGACATCACATGAAGGCAGTACTTGCCAACCGTTGCTGGTCAGAATTCGCCTTCTTCCGCAGAGGGATACTAAACCGCACAGGAATAGCGACAGTAGCAGCCGTTCGAGCGGGAGGAGGAGCGAACCGGTATGTCATGGGGCAGTATCCTCACGGTTCTCCAGGTGTTCTTCATCTTGGTCATCGGCGTCTACTTTTGGAACCTGCTCAAGTCGCAGCAGGGTAACAAGACGGCGGTTGAAAAAGAGTCGCGCAAGGAGTTGGACAAGCTCCGCAAACTCCGGGCGATCAGTCTGACCGAGCCCCTTGCCGAAAAGACCCGCCCCAGTTGCTTCGACGAGATCGTAGGGCAGCAGGAAGGGCTGAAGGCGTTGCGCGCGGCCCTGTGTGGCCCCAATCCCCAGCATGTGCTGATCTACGGGCCACCGGGCGTCGGCAAGACCGCCGCGGCCCGTCTGGTTTTGGAGGAGGCCAAGCGCACCCCGCTGTCCCCGTTCAAGAACGAAGCCAAGTTCATTGAACTGGATGCCACGACGGCCCGGTTCGATGAGCGCGGCATCGCTGATCCGCTGATCGGCTCTGTCCACGACCCGATCTACCAGGGCGCCGGCCCCCTGGGCATTGCGGGGATTCCCCAGCCAAAGCCCGGGGCGGTAACCAAAGCGCACGGCGGCGTACTCTTCCTGGACGAGATCGGCGAGCTCCACCCGGTTCAAATGAACAAGCTGCTCAAGGTGCTGGAGGATCGGAAGGTCTTCCTGGAGAGCGCCTACTACAGCCCCGAGGACCCCAACATTCCCAGCCACATTCAGGATATCTTTGAGAACGGACTGCCGGCTGACTTCCGGCTGGTGGGCGCCACCACGCGCCTCCCGCACGAGATCCCGCCGGCGATCCGCTCTCGCTGCATGGAGATCTTCTTCCGGCCGCTCCTTCCCGAGGAGGTCTCCCGAGTTGCCTCCCGGGCCGCCGAGAAGATCGGTTTTCAACTGGCTCCGAACGCCCTGGATGTCATCAAGCGGTACGCTACCAACGGGCGTGAGGCGGTCAACATCGTGCAGATCGCCGCAGGCATCGTCATGGGGACCGGGCGCCGTCTCATCCCCGCCGAAGAGGTGGAGTGGGTGGTCAACAGCGGTCAGCTGCAACCGCGGCCAGACCGTCGGGTCCCAGCCAAGCCGGTGGTCGGGTTCGCCAATGGCCTGGCGGTGAACGGACCCAACATGGGCCACCTGCTGGAGCTGGAGGTCGATGTGCGGAGGGCGAAGGAGCCCGGCAAGGGCACGCTGGTGGTCACCGGCGTGGTCGACGAGGAGGAGATGGGCGGCCAGGGCCGCACCATGCGCCGCAAGTCCATGGCCAAGGGCTCTGTGGAGAACGTACTTACCGTGCTCAAGCAGTACATCAGTGAGGATATCCGGGACTACGACCTGCACGTGAACTTCCCGGGCGGGGCGCCGGTCGATGGACCGAGCGCCGGGGTCACCATCGCCACGGCGATCTACAGCGCCTTCACAGGGCGCCCGGTGGACAACCGACTGGCGATGACCGGCGAGGTCTCGATCCGGGGCTATGTCAAGCCTGTTGGAGGCGTGGTGGCCAAAGTAGAGGCGGCACGCCACGCAGGCTGTACCCGGGTCCTCGTCCCCAAGGAGAACTGGCAGGAAGGCTTTCGCGATCTCGCCTCGATCCAGGTGATCCCGGTGGAGCGGCTGGAGGAGGTCTTCGACCTGGCGTTGCGAATCGAGGAGGCGCCGGCGGAGGTCGTTGCCGACGTGGCGGACAAGGAGTTCGAGCTGTCCATCCCGGCGGCGATCATACCGGTGATCCCACAGCCGGCGGTTACAGTATCTCCCGTTGAATAGGGCCCAGCCCAGCCGGGGAGTTGCTCGATGGCAGCTCCCCGGTTCGCTCTCTGCGGAATACCGCCAACAAGGCTGGTGCAAGCTAAAGCGCGTGACCGGGGGAGCATCTTTACCAGACAGTCCGAACCTGCAGGTGGGTCCGACTCGTCTAAGAACACACAGGGCCTTTTTCGACAAGATCTTTGCGTGGTCTACCCCGCAAGTGTGCTAGAATTTTACCCAAGGGCTAGAATGCCAGGAGGTGACGCGAATGGCCGGCGACAGGAAGGGCAGACTCATCGAACTCCCGCTGCTGCCGCTTCGGGGCCAGATCATTTTCCCTACCATGATCCACCCCCTGGAAGTCGGACGTGAGAAGTCGATCAAGGCCGTGGATCAGGCCATGGCTGGTGACCGTCGCATGCTGCTTGTCATGCAGCGCGATACAAAGGTGGACGAGCCCACCGCGACGGATATTTACAGCGTCGGTACCATCGTCGATATCAAACAGGTCGTCAAGGTGCCCGGCGGCACCATCAAGGTCGTCTTTGAAGGCGTCTCCCGTGCCCGCATCGACCACTACCTGTCGGAGGAGCCGTTCTTCCGGGTGGCCGTGGACGAGCACGACGAGGATCTGGGCAAAACCCCCGAGACCGACGCCCTCATGCGAATGGTCATCAACCAGTATGAGCAATACATAAAGGCCTCCAAGAAGGTACAGCCGGAAGCGCTGGTCACCGTCGTGCAGATTGAGGAGCCCGGCCGCATGGCCGACACCATCATTCAGCACCTGCCGGCGCTCAAACTGGAGGACAAGCAGTCCGTACTCGAAGCGTTCAACGTGGTCAAGCGGCTGGAGCGAGTCAGCGACATCCTCACCAACGAAATGGAAGTCCTGGAGCTCGAGCGCAAGATCAACGTGCGAGTCCGCAAGCAAATGGAGAAGACACAGCGCGAGTACTACCTGCGCGAGCAGATCAAGGCGATCCAGAAGGAGCTCGGCGAGCGCGACGAAAAGGGCACCGAGTCGGACGAGTTCCGTAAGAAGGTAGAGGAGGCCGGCCTTCCCGACGACGTGAAGGAGAAGGCACTCCGCGAGGTCGAGCGCCTCGAGAAGATGCCCCCCATGGCTGCGGAAGCGGTCGTGGTGCGCAACTATCTGGAGTGGGTTACCGCTCTGCCCTGGAACAAGATGACCGATGACCAGATCGACCTCAAGAAGGCCGAGGAGGTCCTGGAAAACGAGCACTACGGCCTGAAGAAGCCGAAGGACCGCATCCTGGAGTACCTCGCCGTGCGCAAGCTGGTCGAGAAAATGAAGGGCCCCATCCTCTGCCTGGGTGGACCTCCCGGCGTCGGTAAGACCTCGCTGGCCAAGTCGGTTGCGAACGCCCTGGGCCGTAAGTTCGTCCGGATCTCCCTGGGCGGCGTGCGCGACGAGGCAGAAATTCGCGGGCACCGGCGCACCTACGTCGGCGCCCTCCCTGGCCGCATCATTCAGGGCATGCGGCAGGCCGGCACCAAGAACCCGGTCTTCCTGCTCGACGAGATCGACAAAATGTCCTCCGACTTCCGCGGCGACCCTGCCTCGGCGCTGTTGGAGGTGCTCGATCCCGAGCAGAACGCCACCTTCTCTGACCACTATCTGGAGTCCCCGTTCGACCTGTCGAACGTGCTCTTCATCACCACGGCCAACGTGGTCTGGAACATCCCCCGGCCGTTGCTCGACCGCATGGAGCTCATCACCATCTCCGGCTACACCGAAGACGAGAAGGTGGAGATCGCCAAGCGCCACCTGCTGCCCAAGCAGCGGAAGGATCATGGCCTGACCGAGGAGACCCTCGAGGTCTCTGAGAACGTGCTGCGGTCCATCGTGCGGGAGTACACCCGCGAGGCCGGCGTGCGCAACCTGGAACGCCAGATGGCCAACGTGTGCCGCAAGGCGGCTCGGGAAATCGCCCGTGGTGACGCTACCGTGGTGCGGGTGAACACGCAGAACCTGCACAACTACCTCGGCGCCCCTCGGTACGCCTGGGGCAAGAAGGCCAAGGAAGACGAGGTTGGCGTAGCCACCGGCATGGTCTACACCGAAGTCGGCGGCGACGTGATGCCAATCGAGGTCTCGGTCATGAAGGGCAAGGGCAACCTGCTCCTGACCGGCAAGCTCGGAGAGGTCATGCGTGAGTCGGCCCAGGCTGGTTTCTCCTACATCCGCTCCCGCCACAAGGAGCTGGGCGTGGAGGAGGACTTCCACACCAAGCACGACATCCACATTCATGTGCCCGAGGGCGCCGTGCCCAAGGAGGGCCCCTCGGCAGGCATCACCATGGCAACGGCGGTCATCTCCGCCCTCACGGGGCGTCCGGTGAAAGCCAGTGTGGCCATGACCGGCGAGATCACCCTCCGCGGCCGCGTGCTCCCCATTGGCGGTGTGAAGGAGAAGCTCTTGGCCGCCCACCGGGCGGGCATTACAGACATCTGCCTGCCCAAGGAGAACGAGAAGGATCTGGAGGATGTGCCGGGCAACATCCGCAAAAAGCTCGATATCCACCTGGTCGAACACATGGACGAAGTGTTGCGCATTGCGCTGCACGACGCCCCTGCGAAGGAGCCCACCGACGAGGGCCTCATGGCCCCGCCCGAGGTGATCCCCCCGCAGCCCCAGGTGCCCGGAACCCCGCCCGTGTAACGTCAACATGAGGGCGGACTGAGTTACAGCAGTACTCAGTCCGCCCTTATCTCAGTCTGGAGGGTATTCGCCAATGGCGCTGTTCGCTGAGTTCGTGTTGAGTGCCGCTTCGGCCAAACAGTTCCCCACCGACAACCTGCCGGAGATCGGGCTGGTCGGCCGCTCCAATGTGGGCAAGTCCAGCCTGATCAACAGCCTGGTGCGGAGCAACAAGCTCGCCCGGACATCGAACACGCCGGGACGTACGCAGACCCTGAACTACTATCGCATCTGGCCCGAGGGCAAGCCCAAGATCGGTGACCCCGCGGACCCGCACGACCCCGACCGGTTCTCGCTGAAGGGGTCCGCCCTGGAGGCCGCCCGTCAGGCGAAGGCATTCTACTTTGTCGACATGCCCGGCTACGGGTTCGCCCGCGTCTCCGAGAGCCAGAAGCAGGCCTGGCGCAAACTGATTGAGCACTACCTGCTCACGCGTGGGAACCTGGCAGGCGTGATTCAGGTGGTCGACCTGCGCCATCCGCCCAGCAAGGACGACATCGCCATGTGGGAATGGCTGTCCCATTACCACCGGCACCGCATCTGCGTGGCGACCAAGGCGGACAAGATTGCCCGCGGCCAGCGTCCCGATCACCTGAAGGAGATCGCCAAAGAACTTCAGTTAGGGGGACAACTACTGCCTATTCCCTACTCCGCGGAAGAGGGTCTCGGCCGCGAGGAACTATGGTCTTGGGTACTGTCCTCTAGCAGGAATACCTTAGTAGGACAATAGGTATTTATATCTATACCAAGAATGTCACTAATGACCTCCCTTTCCAGGAGGTCTTTGGTGTTAAATAAGGGGTGAATCCGGATGTCTCTCCCCAAGGGGGATTCTCATGCGACGCTTGCTCAACCCGCTGCAGTGGAACTTCGGACCTCGCACCACAGCAACACTCCTGACCTGGGCTCTTATCCCCCTTGGCCTCGGCATCTTTCAAGTGTGGTACAGCCTCGGCCGAAGTGCCCGTGCCCTGGGAATCTCGGAGGACAAGATTGACTCCCTCACCAACCAACTAATCAAGGAGATGCTGATCAGCGGCATACCCATGCTGCTGGTCTGCCTTGGCGCGGCCGTGTTCTTCTCGTTGATCGTGGTGCGGCCCATCTGGAAGCTCCGTGAGGGTATGGAGAAGATCGCCGCCGGCGACCTGTCGCACCCTGAGTTGCCCGTAAACAGTGTCGACGAGGTCGGACAGATGACCAAGTCGTTCAACCACATGAGTGCCAGCCTTCGCACCATGGTGCAGGAGATGCGGGACTCGGCCAGGGAGCTTGAGATCGCCGGGCGCCGCCTGAACGCCGGCGCGGCGGAGACTTCGTCCGCCTCCGACTCCGCCTCCAAGCTGATCGAAGAGGTGCGCCGCGTGGCCGTGAATCAGGTGGAGAAGGCGGCTGAGGGCAACCGTGCGGCTGTTGAGCTCCGGACCTGTGCCGAGCATGTGGCGCAGGCCGCCGAGGCGCAGGCCAAGGAGGTCGAACAGACCGCCGAGGTCCTCCGGCAGGTAACCTCAGCGATTGAGCAGGTCGCCCAAAGCGCTGCGGTGGTGGCCGAGGCGGCCATGCATACCCGGGGCGCCGCCGACGCAGGGTTCGGGACGATGCAAGACGTTGTATGCACCATGGACCGGGTCCGTGAGCGGGTGCTCAGCGCCGCTGAGGAGGTCAAAGCCCTCAGCACCGACCTTGGCCATGTCGACGAGATTCTGGCCCTGATTACCGACATCGCAGAGCAGACCGACCTGCTCGCCCTGAACGCCGCGATTGAGGCGGCACGCGTCGGCGAGCACGGGCGTGGCTTCGCCGTGGTGGCCGGCGAGGTGCGGCGACTGGCGGAGCGCTCCCGCAAGGCGGCGCTTGAGATCGGCGGCCGGGTTGAGGACCTGCGCAAGGGCGCCGCCGCCGTGGTGATCACCATGGAGGCAGGCACGCGCGAAGTGAATACCGGGGCCAATATGGTCAAGGAGGCCGGAACCTCCCTGGAGCGGATCCTGGCCTCGGCTGTGGAAACGCAGCGCCAGGTGGAGGCGATCTCGGCGGCTTCCGAGGAGATCAACGCCGCCAGCTCTCAGGCCGCCATGGCGACCGACCAGCTGTCCGCGATCGCCGAGGAGAACGCCGCTACCGCCGAGGAGATGGTCGCCACCGTCGGAAATGTGGCCACCGTAGTCAACTCGGTGGAGGACGGCGCCCGCCACAGCCTGTCCGCCGGCACAGCGATGGCCGAAGCGACCGGCAAGGTAAAGTGCACTGTGACGGAGATGCTGGCCAGCGCCACACAGGTGACCGCTACCGGAACGGTCCTACAGCAACGGGTAGAGCGATTTAAGTTGAACTAATCAGAATCGGCAGGCATAAACTACACCCCCGGCGAACTTCGCCGGGGGTGTTCTACGTAGTAAAGGTGAGAGGTGAGTCTTACATGGCGAGCGACTATGAACTGTACATACGGACTGACGAACTGCTCAGCCTGCAGAAGGCGGAGTCGGATCTGGTGACCCACGACGAACTGCTCTTTCAGCTCACGCACCAATCCTCGGAGATCTGGATGAAGGCGGTTCTGCACGACCTGCATGAGGCGATCCGCCAGATGCAGACCAGCGACGACCTGCGCAGGGCGACGCACCTGCTGCTGCGCTCCGCTCGAATCATCAGCTTCCTGTCGGAGCAGATCTTAATCCTTGAAATGATGCACCCGGCCGATTACCACACCGTCCGGCTGGCCTTAGGGCGGGGCAGTGGTCAGGACAGCCCGGGCTTCAACCGCATTCTGAACATGGCCAGGCCCATGGAGGAGGCTTACCAGTCGGTGCTGCAAAAGCGGGGCGCCGCACCCCTGGAGATCCTCGGCAGTCCCTACCAGCACGGTGAACTGCACGACTTTCTTCAGGCCCTGCTCGAGCTTGATGAGCAGTTCGGGCGCTTCCGCCAGAACCACCTGAACCTGGTCCGCCGGGAAATCGGCCTGGATGTGCTGAGCCTAAAGGGAGTGCCCGCCCAGAAACTCCAGGCGGGCACGCGGGCGGTTATGTTCAAGGAGCTGTGGGACGCCCTCAGCGAGCTGACCAACTCGCTGAACGCCCAGTACTAATCGCCAGGCTGGTCAGCGGTGTCACCTGCCTTGACCCCGATGGGGAGTTCGGCCAGGAACATGCCGGCGAGGATCAACCCGGCGCCAAGGTAGCCCCGCGGGGTGAGCGTTTCGCCGAGCAGCATGTAGGAGAAGATCGCTCCCCAGACCGGCTCGGCCGAGAAGATCAGGGCGGTGTGCGTCGGGGTGGTAAACGGCTGCAGCACGTTCTGGAGCAGGAATGCGGCCGCCGTGGCCAGCACCCCGCAGATCAGCCAGGCCAGCACCACGTTCCCCGGCCCCTGGAACCACTGCACGCCAGGTACACCGGGGGCCAGCGTCCCCTTGTCCACGAGGTGGAGCACCCAGGAGAGCGCCGCTGCTACGCCAATCTGGATGATGGCCAGGGCCACGGAGTCATGGGGGCCAGAGTACCGGCTGATCGAGGCGATGTGCAGGGCGAAGGCGATGGCGCACAGGAAGACCAGCAGGTCCCCGTAGGTGGGCTTCAGGTCGGCGTTCAGGGAGAGCAGTGCCAGACCCACCGTCGCGGTGGCAACGCCGATCCAGGCGCCAGGGAGGGGCTTCCGTTTCAGCCACAGCACAGAAAGCACGGGCACCAGGACGACGCACAACCCGGTAATGAAGCCCGCCTTCGAGCTGGTTGTGTGGGCGAGTCCAAAGGTTTGAAAGGCATAGCCGGCAAAGAGGAAGAGGCCAACCAGAAGGCCGGCGCCCCAGGTGCGCAGGGGCACCCGGACCAGCCTCCGCCAGAAGAGGGCAGCCAGCAGGAGAAAGGCCAGGGTGAAGCGCGCTGCCAAAAACCAATAGGTAGGAACGCCGCCGCCGAGCAGGTCGGTGGCGTTTTTCACTAGGGGGAAGGTGGCGCCCCAAACCGCGGTGACGGCAGCCAGGAGAATATCGGCCTGCCAGGTACGAAGTCGCAAAGCTCCATTCCCTCCAACGTTTCGTGCGGCGTAGTTAAGGTGCATGGTATGGTTTAGATAGTAGCAAATGTTGATGGCTTGGTCTACGTCTCTGGCAGGTTGACAGTCAACTCCTCGATGCTATGATGAAGGTACATTAACGATCGAAACGTTTCATTCTGTGCAAGAGGGAGTCGCGATCAGCAGCCATGGGACTTACGGTTGGGCTCATGTTTAACCTGGGCAAGTACGACCCTGTTGACGAAGGAGAACCTCCCGACGCACACGCCGAGTTCGACAGCGAGCAGACCGTCCTGGCGGTGGCGGGCGCCCTCGCTTCCGCCGGGCATGAGGTGATCTGGATCGAGGGCGATGAGGAGGCCTACCAGAAGCTGCGGGAGCGGCGGCCTGACGTGGTCTTCAACATGTGCGAGGGCATCCGGGGGGCAAGCCGGGAGTCCCACGTGCCCGCGATGCTGGAGATGCTGGGCATCCCCTACACAGGCTCCGGAATTATGGCGCTGGCGCTCTCGCTCGACAAGGCGGCCGCAAAGAAGATGTTTCTCTACCACGGCGTGCCGACCCCAGCCTTCCGTGTGGTAGAGCCCGGAGCAGAGCCGGACTGGGCAGGCCTTCGCTTCCCACTTTTCGTCAAGCCGGCGTGCGAGGGCTCCAGCATGGGGATCAGCCCGGCATCGAAGGTAAACAACCCGACGGAACTGCTGGAGCAGGTCGCCTTCGTTCACCAGCTGTACCGGCAGCCCGCCCTGGTGGAGGAGTTCGTCCAGGGGCGCGAGTTCACGGTCGGCATCGTCGGAAACGATCATCCTGTGCTCTTCCCCATCATCGAGATCAACTACAGCCTGGTGCCGGCTGAGCACGGAGCGATCTACTCCTACCAGTTCAAGAAGGAGTGGGACGCCGACGACTACTACCTCTGCCCGGCGCCCGTGGACCCAACGCTGGAGGCCGCACTGAAGCAGACCGCCCTGGCCGCCTTCCGAGCCTTGGGCTGCGCAGACGTCGCACGGGTAGACCTGCGCCTCGGCGAAGACGGGGTGCCGTACGTGCTTGAGGTCAACCCGCTGCCTGGTCTGGTGCCTGGCTTCAGCGACCTCTGCCGACAGGCTGCTGTGGGCGGGTGGAGTTACGCCGACTTGGTAAACGGTGTTTTGGATGCGGCGCTGGCCCGGCACAGGGCGGATCAGGTGCGGCGACGGAGGCTGGCTGACACTGCTGACTAAAGGTAGGCGACCGGGGCGGTTTTGGCTGCCCCGGTCTTTCTGTGCGGTTAAGCATGCCCGACTGAATACCCAGCCCCCGCAAAGTTTTCAACAAAATGGATTGACGATTTCTTCCAGTATCCCCTATAATGAACTTGGATAGTTTTGGTAGAGGTTGGTCCTCATCGGGAAAAATACCAATCTTTACTTGAAAACCTAGTGAGAGGTGGATGAACAAGGTGGAACAGGCCCAGGTAACGGCTCTGGAATCTGCCCAGCCGGATCGGGTGCTGCCGCTGCTTCAACTCATCTCCGATCTCGTCGGTAAGCGGTGCGACAAATTTCTCAGCAATCGATATGGACTGACCATGCCGCAGTACCAGTTACTGCTCGCCGCCGTCAATGAGCAGGATGCCACGCTGGGAGGACTCAGCGAGCACCTGAACTGCAGCCGAGGGAACGTAACGGGGATCGTGGACCGGTTGGAGCGCGATGGCTGGCTGGAACGTGAACGCAGTCAGGAAGACCGGCGGGTGATCACCGTCAGGCTCACTCAAAAGGGCGCGAGCGTCAGTGAAATCAGCTCTGAGCTCGCCCAGGAGATGGCCAATCTATCCCATGTTTGGGACAAGCGTCAGCGGGAAGAGATGATCGACTTGCTGGTGCGCATGTACCGAGAACTTAAGGATTAACAGCGATGCGGGCGGCCTGCTGACAGCGGTGCTGCCCGCATCCTTTGCCGTTCGCGCCTCGAATTCCCTAGAGGATGAGCACAGCCACCGTCGAAATCAAGGTGCCGGGAAAGAACCGAAACACCTAAATCAAACTCGAGGGCGTGCATGGCGATCGAACAGCGAACGGAATCAAAAGCGAAGGGCAAGCCGACGTTACACACGCACATCGGCTCGCTGACCATGCTCAGGCCGATCGCCGAGGCAGATCTGCCGGTGCTCCTGGCATGGGATGAGGATCCCGACATCATCGCACTAATGGGGCGGCGGTTTGCGGAGCAGTCGGTTGACGACTGGTACAAGTCGGTGCGGAGCGGTCAGGCCAGCCGCGCCTTGGCCATTGAGACCCTGGAAGGGAAGCTGATCGGCGAGGTGGAGCTCGCCCAGCTGAACTGGCGCACCGGGTCGACCGAGCTCCGTATCTGCATTGGCAACAAGGAGTATTGGGGCCACGGCTACGGAACGGATGCCTTCAACCTGCTTCTGCAGCACACGTTTGGTGACCTGAACCTGCGGGAGGCTTACCTGCGGGTCTTTACGTCGAACGCCCGGGCGATCCATGTTTACCTGCGGGCAGGCTTCCGCCGCCAAGCGATCTTGGAGCCGAGCAGCCGCCGGGGCGACCCCTCGCCAGTGTTGCTGATGAACCTGACCCGGGAGCGGTGGCATCGCCGGAACGAGATTCAGCCTGCCTAATTTGCGCGGCACCGCGAACCCCTGCGGCTCCTCGTACGTTTTCTTAGTAGGAGATGTTTTAGCTCCGAGCGGAAGGCAGAGGAGGAGACAGCGGTGCTATATGGCGAGAAGGTGCGGCTACGCGCCCTGGAATCTACCGACATTGAACGTATGCAGCGTTGGGTCAACGAGCTGGACGGGCTGGTCTCATCCCTGACCATTCCGCACCTGCGCAACCGAAAGGAACTCGAAAAGAGCATCGACCAGCGCGAGAACGGCTCGCAGTACATGGCCATCGAAACGACCGACGGCCGGAATATTGGCCTGCTGCAAATCCACGGCATTGACTGGGTCCATCGCCACGCCGAGGTCACCCTCATGATCGGCGAGCCAGACTATCGCGGCCGAGGCTTTGAGGAAGATGCCCTGCGGGTCGCTGCCGGGTATGCCTTCCGGGTACTGAACATGCAGCGCCTGGGCGCCTCCCTGGTGGGCGAGAACGAGCGGCTCAAGAAGGTTTACGAAACTGCCGGCTTCAAGGTGGAAGGCCGCCGCGACGACTTCTACTGGGCGGGCGACCGCTACCTGGACCAGGTGCTCCTCCGCATGTTGGCCCACGAATTCCGCAAGCCGCAGTCGGTGCAGGCGAACGCAGGCTAAGTTGACAAGCGTTCGTCTGCGGAATATCATGGGCTTATACAAGGTTTAAAAGGCGTTGACGCGGAGGAGTAGCTCCATAGCCGTTCACAGCGAGGGAACCCCACTGGGTGGAAGGGTTCCTGAACAGGCAGGGGTGAAGTCGCCGCCGAAGCCGCTCCCCTGAACAGCCACGGCTGCTAGGGGGCGCCGGGCCCCGCCCGTTACAGCGAGAGTGAGAGTCCACGCCGATCCTCAAACGGCGTGGGAAGTAAGGTGGTACCGCGAGCCCCGGCTCGTCCTTATAGGACGCAGCCGGGGTTTTATTTTTTGAGGGGGACCGACACCATGTCCGAAGAGCAGAAGGCCGCAGGCACCGAACTGGCATCGAAGTACGACCCGAAGCTGGTGGAGGACCAGTACTACGCGTACTGGACCGAGAACAAGTTCTACCAGGCCCCCATTGTCGAAGGCAAGCAGCCATTCACCATCATGATTCCCCCGCCCAACGTGACCGGCGCCCTGCACATGGGCCACGCCCTGAACAACACCATGATCGACGTGCTGATCCGCTGGAAGCGCATGCAGGGCTATCCGACCCTGTATATGCCCGGCACCGACCACGCCGGCCTGGCCACCCAGGTGCGCGTGGAGGATGACCTGCGCAAGGCCGGCGGTCCCTCCCGGCATGAGCTTGGCCGTGAGAAGTTCGTGGCCAAGGTCTGGGAGTGGAAGGAGAAGTACAACAGCACCATCAACGGGCAGCTGCGCAAGCTCGGCGTCTCCTGCGATTGGAGCCGGGAGGCGTTCACTTACGACGAGCAGCGCTCCAAGGCGGTGCGGGCCTTCTTCGTGCAGCTGTACAAGAAGGGGCTCATCTACAAGGGCACCCGCATTGTGAACTGGTGCCCCAAGGACCAGACCGCCCTGTCGGATATTGAAGTGGTCTACGAGGAGAAGGACAGCAGCCTCTGGCACTTCCGCTACCCGCTGGTGGATGGCTCGGGCTATATCGAGGTGGCCACCACCCGCCCGGAGACCATGCTCGGCGATACCGCCGTGGCCGTGAACCCCGAGGATGAGCGGTACCAGCACCTGGTGGGCAAGATGCTCATGCACCCCGCCACGGGCAAGGAGATTCCGATCATCGCTGACTCCTACGTGGAGAAGGAGTTCGGCACGGGCTGCGTCAAGGTGACGCCGTTCCACGATCCGAACGACTACGAGATGGGCCTGCGTCATAACCTGGAGGCGCCGCAGGTGATCGGCCTCAAGGGCGAGATCACGGCGGCCGGCGGCAAGTACGCCGGCATGGACCGCTACGCCTGCCGTAAGCAGATCGTGGCGGACGCCGAGGAGCAGGGCTGGCTGGTCAAGATTGAGCCCCACAAGAACAACGTGGGCTGCTGCGACCGCTGCGGCTCCGTGGTGGAGCCCCTGATCTCCCGGCAATGGTACGTGAAGATGGCGCCGCTGGCTGCTCCCGCCGCCAAGGCCGTGGAGTCCGGCGAGATCAAGATCGTGCCGGAGCGCTTCACTAAGGTCTACCTGCACTGGATGGAGAACATCCAGGACTGGTGCATCTCCCGGCAAATCTGGTGGGGCCACCGAATCCCCGTGTGGAACTGCGACGACTGCGGCGGCATGACGGTGGAGAACGAGGATCCCACCCAGTGCTCGCACTGCGGCAGCCAGAAGCTCCGCCAGGAAGAGGACGCCCTCGACACCTGGTTCTCGTCGGCGCTGTGGCCCTTCTCGACCCTGGGCTGGCCCGACAAGACCCCCGACCTGGACTTCTTCTATCCCAACAACGTGCTGATCACGGGCTACGACATCCTGTTCTTCTGGGTGGCCCGCATGATCTTCAGCGGCCTGGAGCTGACCGGCAAGATCCCGTTCGACACGGTGGTGCTGCACGGCCTGATTCGGGACTCCCAGGGCCGCAAGTTCTCCAAGAACCTGGGCAATGGCGTCGACCCGCTCGACGTGATCGACAAGTACGGCACCGACGCCCTGCGCTTCATGCTGCTGACCGGCACCACTCCGGGCAACGACACCCGCTTCCACTGGGACAAGGTGGAGGCCGCCCGCAACTTCGCCAACAAGCTCTGGAACGCCAGCCGCTTCGTGCTGATGAACCTGGAGGACTGGGACTCCAGCGAGCCAATCTGCGCGGAGAGCTACAACCTGACCGACCGCTGGATCATGCACCGCTTTAACGAGACCGTCAAAGACGTGAACCGCCTTCTGGGCGAGTACCAGTACGGCGAAGCCGCCCGGGCGATCTACGACTTCATCTGGAGCGAGTTCTGCGACTGGTATATCGAACTGGTGAAGGGCCGCCTCTACAACAAGGAGGATGCCAGCCGCACCGCCGCCCAGGAGACACTTGCGCTCGTGCTTGAGGGCACCTTGCGGCTGCTGCACCCGTTCATGCCCTTCATCACCGAGGCGATCTGGCAGAAGCTGCCCGCCCAGTCCCAGCCGGTGGAGATCGCTCCGGCGATCGCTGCGCAGTCCGGCCAGACCAACCTGGAGCCCACCATCTCCCTGGCCCGCTATCCCGAGCCGCTGGCCGGCTGGGAGGACGCCGAGGCCGCGTCCCGCATGGGGCTGATCGTGGATACCATCAAGGCGCTGCGCTCGATCCGGGCGGAGTTCCGCCTCGGCGAGCACAGCAAGATCGACGCCGTGCTGATCGGCTCCTCCCGGGACTCGATGACGCTGCTGGAGGAGGGCCGGGCCTTCATCGAGGGCCTGGGCAAGACCGCCAGCCTGAGCATTCAGGAGGCCGGGAGTACCCCGCCCGCCAACTCCGCCACGGCCATGCTGGCCGGCGTCCAGGTCTACGTGCCGATCGGCGGGCTGATCGATGTGCCCAAGGAGATCGAGCGCCTGGCCAAGGAGGCCAAGGCCGCCGAGGCTGAGCACGCCAAGCTGACGGGTAAGCTGAACAACCAGGGCTTCCTGGCCAAGGCCAAGCCCGAGGTGATCGAGGAGACCCGGGCCGAGGTCGCCGCTCTCGAGGAGAAGCTGGCCGGCCTGAACAGCCGCCTTGAGATGCTCAAGAAGCTGTGATGTTGACCTACGAACAAGCAAGAGCCTACCTGCATTCGCTGCAGAGGCTGGGTGTGAAGCTGGGGCTCGACCGTACGGTCGAGCTCCTGCGCCGGGTGGGGCGCCCCGACCGGCGCTCGGGGCGGATCATCCACGTGACCGGCACCAGCGGCAAGGGCAGCGTCTCCGCCATGATTGAGTCTGGGCTGCGGGCGGCGGGGTACCGGGTGGGGCTCTATACCTCGCCGGCCCTGGAGTCCTTCACCGAGCGGTACCAGGTCAACCGGGTCAACATGGCCGAGGCGGACCTGGCCGCCCTGGTCAGCGAGATTCAGCCGCACCTGGAGGCGATGGTGGCGGAGGGGCACGAGCAGCCAACGGAGTTCGAGGTAACCACCGTGCTCGCCTTTATGTACTTTGCCCGTCAGAACCTGGACTGGCTGGTGCTGGAGGTGGGAGTGGGCGGCCGGTACGATGCCACCAACGCCATCGACAACGCTGCGGTCACCTGCATCACCAACATTGGGCTGGACCACACCGACTGGCTGGGCGCCACCCATGAGAAGATCGCCTGGGAGAAGGCGGGCATCATCAAGCCTGCGGTGCCGTGCGTGACGGGAACCGATCACGCCGGCGCCCTGGAGGTAATCCGGCAGGAGGCGCTGAGCAACGATTCGGTGCTGGTGGAGGTCGGAGCGGAGGATGCAGTGGTGGTGTCGCACGGGCTGCGGGGGCAGGTGGCCCACCTGCTCGGCGCCCGGGGCTGGTACCGCGATGTGGAACTGTCCTTGCTGGGCCGTCATCAGGCGGCCAACGCTGCTGTGGCCCTGCGGGTACTGGAGCTGTGCGGGCTCACCGAGGACCAGATCCGTGCTGGCTTTGCCACTGTGAATTGGCCAGGCCGCTTTGAGGTCCGACCGGGCCAGCCCACGGTCGTGCTGGATGCTGCCCACAACCCGGCCAAGTGTCAGGCCCTGGCTGAGGCGATGGCCGACTACTTTCCCGGGCGCCGGGTCCATCTGGTGGTGGGCGCCCTGGCGGACAAGAATGTCCACGAGATGGTCGCCCCGCTGCTCCGGCTTGCGACCCGGGTTTGGGCGGTGACTCCGGAGAGCCCACGGGCCCTGCAGGCTGTTGACCTGGCAAAGCTCTGTCTTGAGCTGGGCAGCCAGGCCACGGTGGCCGGCTCAATCGGGGAGGGAATGGCTGCAGCCCTTGCGGCGAGTGGTCCTGAGGACCTGGTATTAATTACCGGCTCCTTTTATACAGTGGGACCTGCACGCTTGCAGCTAGATTGCATAACGGAGTCTGCATAACCGGTACTTTGTCCGCATAACGATGTGATGGAAATGCTCGCTAGGAGCGGAACGGCGTCTGAACCCCGGACCCATGGCCTGGGTCAGGTGCGTGCCGTCCCACCGGCGAGACGACCTCAAATCGTAATGCGGAGGGGACAGTCATGCATCGTTTTGGTCGTTCTGCGCAACAGAAAATGAAGGATCGGTGGGGCGGCGGTTTCATTCTGGCCACCATCCTGGCTCTGGTGGGCGCCTGGTATGCGGGGACTTGGCTCAACAACGTATGGAAGGGCGACACCGCAGGCACCGACCTGGGTGGCAACGGGGTCATTGTGGACAACGGTAGTGGCGACCACGTTGCAGTAGGCAACCCCGGCAGCTTTGACCTGCACCTGGTCCAGGTTGGCGCCTTCCGGTCCCAGGCCAGTGCGCAGAAGCTGGCCACGACCCTGTCCGGCAAGGGTGAGAACGCCCTGGTTGCCAAGAGCGCTGACGGCCTGTACAAGGTTTACGCCGGTCTGTTCATGAACGCCGATGAGGCAGTTGATGCGAAGACTCGTGTGGCTGCCGACGTCACGAGCCCCTTCGTGACGAAGGTCTCCATCAACCAGATGCCCGAGGCGATCACGGTGGCCAACATGAAGGACACCACCCAGGCCGCCGAGGTCAAGAAGGGGCTGGAGACCATGACCTCCTACCTCTATGAGGCCGCCCGCTGGGTGGAGAGCGGCAGCGCCGACACCGCCGCCCTGACCGCCAAGGGCAAGGAGCTCGCCAAGATGGCCGACACCCTGAAGAAGATGAACAACGCTGCGCTCGATCCCTACGTCAAGCTCGCCACCGATGCCAGCACCAACGCTACCGCCATCGAGGCTGCAGCCAAAGCCGCCCTGGGCTCCAAGGAGTACATGAACGCCATGACCGGCTACATGGCTCTGGTTGATGAGTACCGTGGGCTCTCCGGCGCTCACACCGCTCCGGCCACTGGCAACTAGATTCTGACAGGAAGAGGACCGCCACCATGGGGCGGTCCTCTTCTCATGTGGCCTCAATAAACGTCATCCGTCCTGGGTTCGTACTCAACCGGTATTTGGATTGTGGAAAGAAGACTGTACTCACCCAGTCGCACCTTTACATCCTGGGCGACGTACCTTCCCGAACTGTTTTGCCGAGTGATCGTCAGCGTGACGGTGTCCCCGGGTTTGAAGTTGTCCAGCTCCCTGCGGAAGTCCATGAGGTAGTTGATCGCAACGCCGTTCAGCTTCTGGATGAAATCATAGGGCTTTATCCCAGCGGCAAAAGCCGTTCCCTTGGGGTGAACACCGGTCACCATGAGGCCGAGGGAGTTGGGGAGGCCGCCCCTTGCCCAGTACGGCTCCTGAGCGGAGATTCCCAGCCAGGGACGGACGATTCCACGCTTGTCGTCGAGCTTCCGGAGCTGCGCCCAGATCTGGTCGCCGGGAATGCCAAAGGCGATTCCCTCGGTCTCGTCCTTGAGTTCGGCCCAGGTTGCCATCGCGATGACTTGGCCCTGCGCGTTGAGGATAGGGCCGCCGCTGTTTCCATGATTGATGGCCGCATCTGTTTGGAGCGACGGATAGTGGTACGAGTGGTACGGGTCCGGTCGGTCAACACCACTGACAACCCCAGTGGTTACGGAATTGCTGTAGCCCCAAGCGTTGCCGATTACGACGACGGGGTCGCCCACCTGGGGCTTCGTGTCGACGAGTGTCAGAGCGGGGTGCGAGGTCCCGGGGATGTCGATCACACCGAGATCGAGGAACGGGTCGATAAGCCACATCTGCCCTTGGACGACGGTGCCGGAATTCAGCTTAACTTTAATGGTGCCGGATTTGTTGATGACATGAGCATTGGTGAAGATCATGCCTTCCTTAGACACAATGAACCCCGTTCCCTGACTGAGCACATCATCGGTATCATCGACCATATAAATGCTTACGACAGAGGGGGCCGCAAGCTTGACCAGACCTGGCACATCCAGCTTTGTGAGACTGAGGGCACGCTCAAGTTGAACGACGCGCTGCTCAAGTGCGGCGAGACGCTCTTCAACCGTGGCGGCAGAAGCCGTTGCGGGGCCGACTGTAACCAGCGAAGCTACAATTAGCAGGATCCCCAGGAGTCTTTTCACCTTGCCACCCTCCCGCATATGCCCACGAGCCACGACGGGTGCTAAACCAACGAGTCGGAGTGACTATTCCATACCTTTCGCCGAAACCCTCCCTGGTTTCAGCCCAATGGCAAAAGCCCTGGCGTGGCCAGGGCTTGGCGGGCTAGTCTTACTTCTCCACGCGGTTTTCGGGGTAGGAGCACCAGTCGCTCCAGCTGCCAACGTAGAGGCGGGCGCCGTGCAGCCCGGCCAGCTCCATGGCCAGAAGGTTGGGGCAGGCGGTCACCCCCGAGCCACAGTGATGGATCACCTGGTCGGGCGCCATGCCGGCGAAGCGGGCGGCCTGCTCAGCAACGGGGAGGTAGGTGCCGCCGGGTCCGAGGGCGCCCTGCCACGGGCGGTTGAGGGCCCCGGGGATGTGGCCCTGCTTGGCGTCCAGGGGGTGGGGCTGGCCGGCGTAGCGCTCGACGGCCCGGGCGTCGATGACGACCACGCCCTCGGGCCGGTCCCGGACATCCTCCATGGTGGCGATCAGGTCGGGGCGCAGGCGCGGGGTGAAGGTGCGCTCGGTGGGGTGCGGCGCCTCGGACTCGGTGGGGTGGCCGGCTGCGGTCCAGGCATTGAAACCGCCATCCAGCACAGCCACGTCCGCATGGCCGAGCCAGCGCAGTACGAACCAGCACCGGGCGGCATGCTCGCCGGTCCAGTCGTAGGCGACGACTCGGGTGCCGTCCCCGATGCCAGCCTGCCCGAGCTTGCGGGCGATGACGGCCGGGTCGGGCAGGGGATGGCGCCCGCCGTGCTCCTGCTGCGGGCCGGACAGGTCTTCGTCGAGGTGGAGGTAGACGGCACCGGGTATGTGAGCCTGGGCGTGGGCGGCACGCCCGGCGTTGGTGTCGGCCATCTGGAAGCGGCAGTCGAGGATGACGAGGTCCGGGTCGTTTCGGTGCTTAGCGAGCCAATCGGCGGTCACCAGCGGCTTGGGCATCTCCATGGGGAATCCCTCCTGGGGGAGACTCCTTCTATGTGCGGCCCACGAACGCCTGCAGGTCAGCAAAGCTCCAGACATCGCAAGGGGAGCCGCCGGCGCGGGCGCGGCGGGCAAAGTCGCCATCCTCGGTTACTAGCACGTCGACACCGGCGGCCGCAGCGGCCCCGATCAGGGCGTCCTTCAGATGCTTGAGGGTCGGGGCGTAGACCGAGTCGGGGATCGGCAGAACGGTGCGCCGGATGGCGTCGAGCCGCCGGTGCCGGGCCTTGTCGGTGATCTGTGCGAGCTCCTCCTCCTGGATCGGGGTGGTGAAGACGCTGATCTGTCTGGTCGCGGCGAGCAGGTTGACGGCTTCCGTCAAACCAGGGGTGTCGGCGATCCGATCGAAGAGGTTGGTATCCAGCATGATTCTCATAGGTGACCTCCGCGCATGCATGATGATGGAAGTTATTGCCAGTGTCTCTCTTCTTTGCTATGCTTAAATCTGCGGCTTTATAGCAGAGGAATTTCCCTTACTTGACCCGAAACCTAGTCTATTCGGGGGCCGTCATACCTCCAGGAAGGTTCGGCACGTCAAGGAGGCTACTCTGTGAGTCGTGGTTGGTTGGCCTTCATGTGGGCCGTCATCGGCGGCGTGGTTGGGCAGCTGTTGGGCGCCGCCGTTGCGTCGCAACTCCCCTTCCTAAACAATGCGCTCCCCCTGAGCGTCGGCCCGGGCAATCTGGATCTTGCATTCATCGTAATTACTTTTGGGCTTCAGTTAAAGCTATCTATTGGCGGCGCCATCGGGCTGGTTTTGGCCCTGTGGCTCGCACTTCGGCACGGGTAGGACCCAGGGGTGGATTTCGTGGAGATTGTGCTTGCATCGGCGTCGCCCCGTCGCCAGGAGCTCCTGGCGCAGGTCGGCGTCTCCTTTACTGTCGTTCCGAGCGGGGTCTCCGAAGAGGTGGCTGTACCCATGACCCCGGCTGAGCTGGTGGAGCATCTGGCGGCGATCAAGGCCCGCGATGTGGCCGCTCGGCGGCCCGGCGCCCTGGTGATCGGGTCGGACACCATTGTGGTGGTGGACGGCACGGTGCTGGGGAAGCCCAAGGACCGTGCGGATGCGATCTCCATGCTGGAGCGGCTCGCCGGTCGGGAACACTCGGTCTACACCGGGGTTGCGGTCATCGCACCGGACCGGGAGCAGGTCTCCCACGAGCGCACCGCGGTTCGCTTTCGCCCGCTGACGCGCTCCCAGATCGAACGCTACGTGGACTCGGGCGAACCGATGGACAAGGCCGGCGCCTACGGCATTCAGGGCCGGGGCGCCGCCCTGATCGAATCCATCGTTGGCGATTACTTTACGGTTGTGGGGCTTCCACTATGCCGCACCGCACAAATGCTGGCCGACTTCGGAGTAAACATTCTCTAAGGGAAGCCCCGGAAAGGGGCGATCTGGAGTGTCGATTCCGCTGAAGGCCCTGCCCCGTGAAGAACGGCCCCGGGAGCGGCTGCTCGCCCTGGGGCCCGAGCGGCTTTCCGACGCCGAGTTGGTGGCGATTCTGCTGCGCACCGGCGTGCGCGACAAGTCGGCGCTCCAGGTGGCACAAGAGCTTCTGCACTACTGTACGTCGAAAACGCCGGGCCAGCCGTTGGCGCACCTGCTTCAAATGCGGCCCCCCGAGATGCGCAGGGTGGTCAAAGGGGTCGGCGAAGCGAAACTTGCACAG
Source organism: Symbiobacteriaceae bacterium (assembly GCA_050789255.1). Lineage (GTDB taxonomy): Bacteria > Bacillota > Sulfobacillia > Symbiobacteriales > Symbiobacteriaceae > JBOZRQ01. The sequence goes on along the minus strand of JBOZRQ010000055.1, from coordinate 34,190 downwards.
ATCCTGGCGGCGCTTCAGCTGGGACAACGCGCACAATATCCTAAGCCGGAGCGCGTCGACCTCAGCAATCCTCGCGCTGTTTACGAATACTTATCTCCGACGATGTCTGAGTTGACCAAAGAACAGTTTAAGGTAATTTTGTTGAACGCAAAGAATCGCGTTCTCGATGTAGAATTAATCTCAGAAGGAACGTTGACCGCCTCTCTGGTTCATCCCAGGGAGATCTTCAAGAAAGCGATTGAGCGAAGCGCCCACGCTGTCATTCTTGCACACAACCATCCCAGCGGCGATCCGACCCCGAGCCGAGAAGACCGTGAGATCACGCTGCGCCTGATTCAGGCGGGCAAGCTCATGGGCATTGAGGTGCTCGACCACATCGTGGTGGGAAGGGGGAAACCCGGGTACGCCAGCTTTCGGGAGCGAGGTCTCGTCGAGTTTGCCTAAGTTTTTGTCTGCGCTGAAGAAAGGGGAACTGTGCGGTGTCTTTTTGGCAAATGTTTGCGCGCGATATGGGAATTGACCTTGGAACCGCCAATACGCTGGTCTTCGTGAAGGGCCGCGGCATCGTTATCCAGGAGCCGTCGGTGGTCGCCGTCGACCGCGATAAGAAGGAGCCCCTGGCCGTCGGCTCTGAGGCCAAGCAGATGCTCGGCCGCACCCCCGGCAACATCATCGCGATCCGCCCCATGAAGGATGGGGTCATCGCCGACTTTGACGTGACCCAGACCATGCTCAAGTACTTCATCCAGAAGGCTTACCCACGACGGGCGCCCTTCCGGCCCCGCGTCGTGATCGGCATTCCCTCCGGCGTCACCGGGGTCGAGCGTCGTGCTGTGCAGGACGCCGCCCTGCAGGCCGGCGCCCGCGAGGCCTACGTGATGGAGGAGCCCATGGCGGCTGCCATCGGTGCGGGCCTGCCCGTTGAGGAGCCCACCGGCAGCATGGTGGTCGACATCGGCGGCGGCACCACCGAGGTGGCGATCATCTCCCTGGGCGGCCTGGTTACGGCCAAGTCGATCCGCGTCGCCGGCGATGAGATGGACGAGGCGATCGTGCAGTGGGTCAAGCGGACCTACAACATGCTGATCGGCGAGCGCACCGGCGAAGAGGTGAAGATGTCCATCGGCTCTGCCTATCCCACCGGGAAGGAAGAGTCCATGGAGATCCGTGGCCGCGACCTGGTCACCGGTCTGCCGCGGACGCTGCGCATCACCTCCGACGAGGTGCGCAAGGCGATTCAGGAGCCGGTTAGCTCCATCGTCGAGGCGATCAAGATCACCCTGGAGAACACCCCGCCTGAGCTCGCGGCCGACATTATGGACCGCGGCATCGTCATGACGGGCGGCGGCGCCCTGCTACGTGGCCTTGACACCCTGATCTCGAAGGAGACCGGCATGCCGGTGCACGTGGCCGACGAGCCGCTGCTGTGCGTGGTCAAGGGCTGCGGCAAGTGCCTCGACGACATCCACATCCTCAAGCGGGTCACCCGTCAGTCCTAGTAACGCAGGTCCCTGTAGTCAGGGGGACGAGATAGATCACCTATGAGAAGTAATAGACAGCTGCGCCGCCTCGGAGCGGCCCTGGTCGTGTTGGTGCTGATCTTCGGGGTCATGACGGCCACGGCCCAGGAACGCTCCGAGGTGACCCTTGTAGAGAAGATGATTGCCACGGCGCTCTACCCCCTCCAGGTGGCCACCGGCTGGGTGGCTGGCCAGTTCCGGGGCGTGGGGGCTTCGGCGCGAGAGTTGATCAACCTCCGGGAGGAGAATGAGCGCCTCCGCCAGCAGGTTCAGGAGATGAGCCAGTCCCAGGCGCGCAGCGAAGTGCTGACCCGGCAAAACGAGGAGCTGCGCAGCGAGCTGACCATGAAGCAGCGCTCGAAGTACCCGCTGCTCACCGCCGAGGTGATCAGCCGGACGTCGGATAACTGGTACCGCTCGGTGGTCATCAACCGCGGCAGCCGGGACGGCGTTCAGCAGAACATGGCGGTCGTGAACTGGCAGGGACTTGTGGGCAAGGTTTCCCACACCACGCCGTACACCGCGACGGTCCAGTTGGTGATCGACGCAGGCTTCGGCCAGGGCGGCTTTGGCGCCGGCTCCAAGGTGGCGCCCACCGGGGAACTCGGTGTCATTGAGACCGTGCAGGGCGGCCACGTTCGCATGACCTTCTTCTCCAGCGAGCCTGCCGTTCAGGTCGGACAGGCCGTCTTCACCTCCGGATTGGCGAAGCTTCCGGCCGATCTCCTGATCGGCTGGGTCGATAGCATCGGCAGCGGCGACACCGCCTACCAGAAGTTCGTGAACATCCGGCCGGCGGTCGACTTTCATAAGCTGGAGGTCGTCCACGTGGTACTGGCCCCCACCGACAGTGACAGGGGGGCGAACGCTCCGTGAGATACTGGGTGCTTGCCGGTATTCTCGTGCTCGCGTTCCTCCTGCAGTCCGTGCTGGGAACCTACCTCTCGATCGGCGGGGTGATTCCGAACATCCTGCTGGTGGTCGTTCTGGCTTACGGGCTGCTGTTCGGGTGGCAGACCGGGCTCGCAGCCGGCGTTCTCGGCGGGCTGCTGATCGATCTGAACACCGGCCGGTTTATCGGCCTTCACGTGCTTACGCTCGGTCTGGTGGGGCTTGTGTCCGGCGTGGTGGAGGAAAAGGTCTTCAAGGACAACATCCTCCTGGCGCCGACGGCGGGCTTCGTCGCTTCGGTGGTCACGCAATCCGTGGTATGGATGACGCTGTGGGTCTTTGGCTGGAAGTTCAGTGCCGTGGAGACGCTGCGGACGACGATTCTCCCCGCAGCACTTTATGACATGGTCCTTGCAGCGCTGGTTTATAATCGTATTTACAAGTACTACCTGTACCTCAAACCAGATCCGCGGGGTACAATTATTTTAAGACGGCGTTAGTCGCGGCGGGCCGAATCGGCCCGTCCGCTTCGTTTTTCTAAGGGGGAGGTGCAAAGGTTGCCCAAGATTGGCGAGCGCCCCGGAGATCTCACCGACAAGGAGAAGGGGGATCATCACCGACGGGCCGGATTCATGACGGCGATGATCATGGTCACCCTCGTTGCCCTGATCGCTCAGATGGGCAACATGACCATGCGCCAGCAGGATCAGTACCGGAGCGCAGCAGAGGAGCAGCGGACCCGGACGCTGCCGATCTTCGCGCCCCGAGGCACGATCTACGACCGCAATCTGGAGCCGCTGGTGATTAACCGACCGGCGAACTCCGTTTACATTCGATTTCCCTATTACAATCAGCCTGAGGTGCTGCAGCGTCTATCGACCATGCTGAACGTGCCTTTGGCCGACCTGCAGAAGCGGGTTGAGCAGAAGCGAATTCAGCAGGCATTCTACGAGCCTGTGCTGGTCACAAACGACCTGAAGCAGGAGCAGTACGCCATGATCGTGGAGCGCCGTCAGGAGCTGCCGGGCGTGGAGATTCAGCCGCAGGCGGTGCGATCCTATCCGCATAAGGATCTGGCCGCACATATTCTCGGCTACGTCGGCCAGATCACCGACGATGAGCTGAACAGCCTGCAGGACAAGGGCTATATTGGCGGCGAGATGATCGGCAAGACCGGACTTGAGGTTTTTTATGAGGATGTTCTGCGGGGCAAGCCCGGACAGCGTGAGGTGGAGATCAACAACTACTTCAAGCCGTTGGGCGAGGTCCAAACTGTCGCGCCGCAGCCGGGCAATAGCCTGGTGCTCACGCTTGATGCAAACCTCCAGCGGGTGGCTGAGCGCGCGCTGGAATGGGACATGTGGCGGATTCGGAACACCGTGATCGGCGACGGGCCATGGCCCAACGCCAAGGCGGGCGCCGTCGTGGTGATGGATGTAAAGACGGGGGCGGTCCTGGCGATGGCGAGTCGCCCTGCCTTCGACCCCAACCTGTTTGCCACCGGTATTTCGAATGAGGATTATCAGAAGCTTCAGGACCCGATTCTGACGCCCGAAATCAACCGAGCGACCCAGAAGGCGTACCAGCCCGGCTCCACCTGGAAGATGATGACCTCCGCCGCAGCTCTCACTGCCGGCGTTGTGGGACCTTACGAAACGGTTTACTGCAGCGGTGTCTATGACAAGGCGGGCAATCCGAAGGACTGGACGCCTTATGGCCACGGAAACGTAAGCACGGTGGGCGCCCTCCAGGGTTCCTGCGACATCTACTACTACGAGATGGGCTACCGCATGGGCGTCGACAAGCTGGTCGATATGGCCAAGCAGTTCGGCTTCGGCTCCAGGACCGGCATCGATCTGGGCGCCGAGAGCAGGGGCCTGCTGCCCGACGAGGCCAACCGGGTGGCTATTTGGGAGAAGCAGTTGGGCGACCCCTGGGGGGTCGGTCACACCGTTTCGGCCGCGATCGGGCAGATCGTGCAGGCCACCCCGCTGCAGCTTGCCCGCTACACGGCTACCCTCGGCAACCAGGGCAAGGTCATGCAGCCTTACCTGGTACAGAAGATCATCGACAGCCAGGGCAACACGGTCAAGGAGTTCGGCCCGAAAGAAGTAGGCAAGGTAAACGTCAAGCCCGAGCATCTCCAGGTGATCCTTGAGGGCATGGCGGCCGTAGACAGCCCGCCGGGCGGGACCTCCGACTTTGCCATCTGGCCGTTGCCGGGGATTCGGACTGGCGGCAAGACTGGCTCCGCCGAAAATCCGCCCCGTGATGACTACGGCTTCTTCGTTTCCCTGGCTCCGCTCAATGATCCGCAGATCGCCGTAGCCGTCGTTATTGAGCAGGCGGCGCACGGCTCGAACGTTTCGGCTGTCGCCCGTGCCATTGAGGCTGCCTACTTCAATGTGAAGCTGCCCACGGCCGACCCGGCCAACGTGCCGAAGGAGTTCCCCAACGATAAGGCCGCTCTGCGGAGCAAGTACCGGGTCCTAGGTTCCGGCGAATAGCGAAATTGTCGGTGGCTTCTGCCGCCGACAATTTTTGTAAATGGGTGAGAAGGAGTTACGGAGCCCAAAGAGAATTTAACTGAGAGGAAAACCACTCCGCATCGGGGTTGTGAGCACCTTTATGCGCCAAGACATCGTGATCCGCGGCACCACCAAAACCGGGCTAATCATCTTGCTCCCTGAATACCAGGACTTCATTGAAGTCTGCCAACGGCTGTACATTCGGTTAAAGCAATCCGGTCAATTCTTCAAGGGTCACGAGGTCACGGTTCAGTTGTCCAAAGGCTCCCTTTCGGCGGACGATACACAGCTTGTCACCTCGGTTCTCGCCGAGTTTGACATGACCCTCAAGCAGGTCATCGTTGCGCCCGACCCCGTGGAAGAGGCCCGGGCCGCCCTCAAGGAGGCCGAGCAGGCCCGCCGCCAGTCCGCCCTGCCAGCGGCAGCGCTGCTGCAGGAGTCGGAAACGGCGCTCGTGGTTACCCGAACCCTTCGCTCCGGCCAAAGCGTCAGACATCAGGGGGACGTCATCGTTCTGGGGGATGTAAATCCCGGCGCTGAAGTCATTGCCACGGGGCACATCGTAGTTATGGGTGCGTTGCGCGGGGTGGCCCACGCCGGCTGTGCAGGCAACAGTGGGGCCTTTGTGGCCGCCACCAAGCTGCGGCCAACCCAGTTGCGCATCGCTCAGGTCATTGGCCGGGCGCCCGACGCACAGGAAGACCCTGCCCAGCCGCTCCCCGAGGTCGCTCGGGTTCGCGACGGCATCATTGTGATCGAAACGCCCACAGAGTCGAAACGTTAGAGTAGCGGGGCGCCCGACCTGGTGGGCGCGAAGGAGGAACGCGAATGGGACAGGTCGTCGTTGTAACCTCAGGTAAGGGCGGTGTTGGCAAAACAACCACCACGGCCAACCTGGGGACTGCGCTGGCCCAGCTTGGCAACAAAATCGTTCTGGTTGACGCCGACATAGGGCTGCGCAACCTTGACGTCGTTATGGGCCTGGAGAACCGCATCGTATACGACCTGGTCGACGTTATTGAGGGCAACGCCCGCTTGAAGCAGGCGCTGATCAAGGACAAGCGGATCGACAACCTCTATCTGCTGGCCGCCGCCCAGACCCGCGAAAAGAAGGACGTCACCCCCGAGCAAATGCGGGCGCTCACCGAGCAGCTCGCCCGGGAGTTCGACTTCGTTCTTCTCGACTGCCCCGCCGGCATTGAAGACGGCTTCAAGAACGCCATTGCCGGTGCGCAGAAGGCCATCATCGTCTGTAACCCCGAGGTCTCCTCGGTGCGCGACGCGGACCGCGTTATCGGCCTGTGGGACGCCCAGCCGGAGGACAAGGGTCCGGCCATGCTAATTGTCAACCGTGTTCGGCCCAAAATGGTCGCCCGCGGTGACATGCTGGAAATCGATGACATGCTCGAAATGCTGGCGGTAGACCTGCTGGGCATCGTCCCGGAGGATGAGCACATTATCGTGTCCACCAACCGCGGCGAGCCGGCCGTCTACCACAAGCAGAGCCGGGCCGGTCAGGCCTATCAGAACATTGCCCGCCGCCTTATGGGCGAGCAGGTACCCATCATGCAGCTAGAGGTGGACGATGGCTTCTGGGCTAAGCTGAAGCGCATCGTTGGCCTCAGCAGCCGGGGCTAGGAAAGGGGGGCGCACCTTGCTAGAGCTCATCGCCAGGGTCTTCGGTCGCGAAAATGCGAGCGCAAGCGTCGCAAAGGAACGGTTACGGCTGGTGCTGGTGCATGACCGCACCAATGTTTCGCCCCAGTTTCTCGAGGCCCTGAAGGAAGAAATCGTTGCCGTCATCTCCCGTTACATGGAGATCGATCAGGACCAAATGGATGTGAACCTCCAGAGTGGTCCAGATCAGGCCACGCTGGTGGCCAATATCCCTGTCCGCCGTATGAAGCGGGCGGCGGTGGGCGGCAACCGGTAGCGTCTTGGCACACAACGATGGAAACCACCGGCAACTCCGCCGGTGGTTTCTTAACGTGTGAAGGAGTCAAATGCGGCCTATCTTCGTGTATAATGTTAACGTTACAGTACCTACATGAAATGAGGGTTGGCGCGCTTGAATATCGATACTCGGCTGCTGCGGCACCTGGACAAGCTGCTGCTGCTGGTGACGCTTGCCCTGATGACGATGGGCATCGTGGTCGTCTCCAGCGCCGGGCTTGGGTTTAATGGCCCTGAAGCGTCCGCAGTCTTTGTCAACAAGCAGATTATCGCTGGCTCCATCGGCTTTGTCATGCTGCTGGTGGTGCTGCTCTTCGACTACAGCGAGTTCGGCCGCATGGCGCCAATTATTTACGGTGTGAACATGACCCTGCTGGCGATTACGCTGGTCCTGGGCAAGACGGTCTACGGCATGAAGGGCTGGATTCCCCTGCCGGGCTTTCAGGTCCAGCCGGCCGAGGTCGGCAAGGTGATGCTGATCCTGACGCTGGGCTATCACCTGAGCCGCCTCGACCGCCTCCGTACGATCTGGGACCTGGTGATGCCGGCCATTCACGTGCTCCCGCCGGTGGCGCTGATCATGCTCCAGCCGGACCTGGGCTCGACGCTCGTGTTTATCGTGATTACGGCCGCCATGGTCTACATGGCGGGCTTCCCTGGTTGGAAGATCGCCCTGATTGGCGGCCTGCCGATTCTGCTGATGGGCGGCTGGTTCTACGCTCACATGACCTGGGGCGTCTCGATGTACCCCCTGAACCGTTACCAGGTGGAGCGGATTCAGGACTTCGTCTTCCCCGAGCGCGATCCGCAGGGCTCGGGTTACCAGGTGGCCCAGTCGAAGATCTCCATCGGGTCGGGCGGGCTGTTGGGCAAGGGGCTCTACAAGGGCACCCAGAACCAGCTGGGCTTCCTGCCGGAGCAGCATACCGACTTCATCTTCTCGGTGGTCGGCGAGGAGTTGGGCTTCGCCGGTGGCGCTACGGTCCTGGTGCTCTTCCTGGTCTTGCTCTGGCGCATCATGAGCATATCCGCTACAGCAAAGGACCGGTACGGCATGCTCATTGCAGCAGGCGTGGCGGCCATGATTGGCTTCCACGTGCTAGAGAACGTGGGCATGACCCTGGGGATCATGCCGGTGACCGGCATTCCGCTGCCGCTCTTTTCTTACGGCGGCTCGAGCTTGATTACCAACCTGGTCGCCGTGGGCCTCGTGCTCAACGTGGGCATGCGGCGCCAGAAGATCATGTTCTGACACCAAACGCCCGTGCGGGTTTGCCGCACGGGCGTTTGTCGTCTTACCGCTCTCGCAACATGATTAGCCACTCGCCCTGGCTGTCGTGGGTACTCCCCACCCGGCGGAACCCGAGGCGGTTGTAGATGGTCACGGCTGGGGTGTTCCAGGGCCGGACCTCCAGGCGGACCGGGGAGGCGCCCAGTTGGTCGAGTCGGTCCAAGGCTAGGCTGCACAGCTTTCCGGCGATGCCCCGCCCCTGGTGGTCGGGGTGGACGGCGATGGAGAGGATGCGGGCGTCGGCCCGGACTTTGGGCTGGCGGGCGCTGGCGAGGAAGTCGAGCTTGTTGGCGGCCAGGCCCCGGACGGGGCCCAGGCCGATGCCGTACTGGCCTGAGACCCAGCGCCAGAGCCACCGGAAGGCGAACCCGCGCGACAGCGCAACCCTCGGGAGCCGGCCGGTGTGGGCCGGGGCGAAGATGTAGCCGGCGATCTGCCCGCCGCCGGCGTCGGCTACGAGGAAGCCGCCGGGCTCGCTGGCCAGGCAGAGGGTGAACGGCTCGGCGACGACCGCTGGCGAAGGTGGGCTGCTGAAGTAGTGGCTGATCGACTCGGGGAAGGCGGCCATGAAGATGCGGGCGATCCCTTCGAGGTCGCCCGCCCGGGCCGGGCGGTACTCGTAGCTCAACGCATCACCTTCCGTCGAGCGGCAGGAGGCGCCAGGCCGACCTGTCGATCAGAATGGAGTCGACCCGGGTCTCGATGTTGACCATGACAGCCAGTGGGGCGCCCAGCCTGGCCAAGGGCAGGGCCGCCCGCAGCCAGGCACCCCCAGCCTGGTCGGGCTGGACGGCGACCTGTGCCACCTCGCCCCAGCCGTGTCCGGCCCGGAACCCACGTACATAGAGGCGGGCCTGAGCCGGGTGGCGCAGGGGGGCGGCCGTCTCCGCTGCCAGGTGGAGCGTTCCCTCGTGGGCGGCGCCCCAGAGGCTCACGACATCGGCGCCCTGCTCGAGCTCCCGGGCCAGCGTGTCGCCCCGGGGGTCCTGGACCAGTTGCACCCAGTTGGGCCCCGGCCAGGGCGGGGCGCCCGGCATGCTGCCTGCCCCCTGGCGGGCCGGCTGGACCGGGGTGAGCTGGCCGAACAGCTCGTTGGTCCGCACGAAGCTGAACATGTACCGCCTTAAGACCGCGGTCTGGCTGCGGTACTGATCCAGTGCCTCCTTCTTGCGCTGCACCTGCTCGGGGGTCAGCGGGTGGAGGCGCCAGGTAGTCATGTCGACGGCCATCTTCTCGGGCGGCAGGAGTTGGTCGGTGGGCCGGTAGCCCTTGGGCGCCGGCCAGTCGCCGCGGTGCACGAGGTAGAGCCATTCCTCCGGCGGAGTCCACCCCGGCTCGGTCCGGCTGAGGTCGGCCAGCGCCGCTGTCACGAAGTTGGAGAGCGCCCAGTGGTCCACGTGAGCCTCATTCGGGTGCGGGAAGGCAAGCACCGACGGGCGGGCCTCCCGGAGCACCTCTTTGAGCTCCTGAACCAACTGCATCCCGGTGTAGGGGGCGCCGGGAGTGCGGGCCTCGCTGTAAGGCACGGACTGGGCGCCCGTGAGGTGGCCGGCGCAGGGGGCGGCCCAGCACTCCATCCAGAGCTTCGGCAGCCCCTGGTCGGGATAGCCCAGGAAAACCAGTCGATCGGGAGGCAGGCCCAAGGCGGCAAGGGCAGCCCGGCTCTCGCCCAGCCGGTGGCGCCCGAAGGCGAGCATCTCCTCTGGGCCGACGTGAAGCTTTTGGTAGTGCGTCTCGGCGGCCACCTTGAAGGCGTCGCCGCCAGTGACGAGCACCACCAGCGGCTTTTCGCCCCGGGCCTCGGCTGCCTGCAGCAGCCCCCCGGCAGCCAGCACCTCGTCGTCGCTGTGTGGCACGATCAGGACGAGACGGCCAGGCTTGGGCTCCCACCGCGCAAGCGGGCCGATCCGGGGCGTGCGCGGGAAGACGTATCGAAAGACAGCCACGCCGAGGAGCAGCATCGCACCTGCCGCCACCGCCTTGCGCCACATAGAGGCTCACCCCCACCAATAGCATGTCCGAGCGAGGATGATTGGCAAACGTTACGTTCGTGATAGGAGCGTCGGCATTCGGAGAGGCTACTACTCGTGAGTTGTGACGAACTGGGAGTGGTAGTCATGCGCAGAGCATTCGGGTACCTGCAGCAGATCGGACGTGCCCTGATGACCCCGGTCTCCGTCCTTCCCGCAGCCGGCCTGTTGCTCAGGTTTGGCGACAAGGACCTGCTGAACAGCCCGCTGATCAAGAACGCCGGCGGTATCATTTTTGACAACCTGCCGGTGCTATTCGCCACGGCGGTAGCACTCGGCCTGGCGGGCGGCGATGGGGTCGCGGCGCTGGCGGGTCTGACCGGCCACCTGGTGCTGACGGCCGTGCTCAAGCAAATGAACCCGGACATCAATATGGGTGTGTTCTCGGGCATTGTGGTCGGCTTGACCGCCGCTATGCTCTACCGGCGCTACCACGACATCAAGTTGCCGCCCTACCTGGGCTTCTTCGCCGGGAAGCGCTTCGTGCCGATCGTAACGGCCGTGGCCTCCCTGGCCTTGGGATTGGTCTTCGGCTATGTCTGGCCGCCGATTCAGACAGGCATTAACGTGGTGAGCCATGCCGCGTTGAACTCCGGTCCGTTCGGGCCGCTCTTCTTCGGGTTTGGGCAGCGCATTCTGATTCCGTTCGGCCTGCATCATATCTTCTACCAGCCGTTCTGGTTCGAGTTCGGCTCCTTCACCAACGCTGCAGGCGAAGTGGTTCGCGGTGACATTCCGCGCTTCTTCGCAGGAGACCCGACCGCCGGGCGCTTCCTGGGCGGGCTCTTCCCCTTCATGCTCTTCGGGCTCCCGGCCGCTGCTCTTGCCATGGTGCACGAGGCCAGGCCGGAGCGGCGCCGTGAGGTGGGGGGCATTATGGCTTCAGCGGCGCTTACCTCCTTTCTGACGGGCATTACCGAGCCGATCGAGTTCGCCTTCGCCTTCGTGGCTCCCGTGCTGTTCGTGATCCATTCCGTCTTCGCAGGGCTCTCCTTCGCTGCCCTGGACCTCCTTGGGGTGCGGCATGGCTTTACCTTCTCGGGCGGCTTCATTGACTACGTGCTGAACTGGGGCCTTGCTACGAGACCATGGATGGTGATTCCGGTTGGACTGGTTTTCGTCCCGATCTACTACTTTGGATTTCGTTGGGCAATCCGGCGCTTTAACCTGCAGACCCCGGGGCGGGAGCCGGCCGCGGCGGGCGACGAGGCGAGAGCCGCGGCTCCGGCGGCAGTCGCCGAAGGCCGTCCTGCTCAGATCCTGACAGCCTTGGGCGGCCAGGAGAACATCGAGGCGATCGACGCCTGCATCACCCGACTGCGTGTAACGGTGCACGACAAGGGGAAGGTGGATACCGCCCGGCTGAAGGGCCTCGGCGCCGCCGGGGTGCTTGAGGTGGGCAACAACGTGCAGGCGGTCTTCGGGACCGAAAGCGATGCGCTCAAGGAGCAGATCAAGCGGTTGATGTCCGGTGCGCCGGCGGCGCCTGCACGCCTCGCAGCCGAGCGCCGGGCGGCGCCCTGCGACCCGGTGGAGGCGGGGATTGTCGTAGCGCCCATGTCGGGGGAGGTCCGGCCGATCGAGGCGATGCCGGATGAGGTGTTCTCGCAGAAACTCGTCGGGGACGGCTTCTGCGTCTTCCCGTCCGACGGGCGGGTGGTGGCGCCGGTCAGCGGCGTGGTGGCGCACCTGTTCCCCACCCTGCACGCCGTCGGGCTGGAGACGCCCGAGGGGGTGGAGGTGCTGCTGCACGTGGGCGTGGACACCGTGAAGCTTCAGGGCGAGGGATTCAAGGCCCATGTTCAGGTCGGATCCACGGTGACGGCGGGGCAGCTCCTGCTTGAGGTCGACCTCAAGGCGGTCGGCCCCAGAGTCCCCTCCCTGGCGACCCCCGTGGTCTTCACCAACTTGGTGGGGCGGTCGTGGACCCTGGAGCGCAAGGGCCCGGTCAATGCAGGCGAGCGCGTGGGCGCTGTGGGGGAAAAGGTTCCGGCCACGTCCGGGGTACGATAGAGGGGGAGCAGTACCGCTGACGAAGTGAGCACCTATCTGCCACAGGAGGGGATCTGATGGAGAGGATTATCACCCTGGCCGGAGAGGGGTTGCACGCCCGCCCGGCTGGACAGTTGGCTCAGATTGCGAACAGGCACAAGGAGACGACCGTTCGGCTGATCAAGGAGGGGGGCAAGGAGGCCGACGGGCGCAGCATCATGGCGATGATGGGCCTGGGCGCCGGCAAGGGCAGCACGGTTACCATCCGCACGACGGGCCCCGATGAGGAGGCCGTGATGAAGGAGATTCTGGACCTTCTACAAGGGGCAGCCGCCAGCCATTAGTTCCATGCAGGTTCTGCCTTCCCCACAGCGAAGAGAGTGTTGAAGCTGTGAAGAGAAGGTGGACCCGGTGGCACTCTACGGACCTGCAATGCCAACTGCCATTCTGCTGGCGCCCGAGGGGCGCCGGGAGGTGTACCCGGCTTCGGAGCGCTGGTGGGACAAGGTGGTCGAGCTCCGCCAGGCAAGCCAGGGGAACCTGCTCCGCTGCCCGGAGTGCGACCTCCGGGTGGTCTACGTGTGCGAGGGGGTTCCCACGCCATACTTTAAACATTACCGGGACGAGCAGGGCTGCATGGACGCCGGCGAAGATGCCGGGGGCCAGGAGCGCCGGGCTCGGGCCTGGCTGCGCCACCACCTTGTGGTGGCGTTTCGGCTTGCTCTCCCTGCCGGCACCCGGCTGGACTGTGACCGGTACCTGGGAAACCGGGCGCCGTGGTTCACAATGACCCTGCCGGATGCGTCCAGTTGTGTGCTGAACGTGGTGTCTCAGCCGCTGGACCTGGGGGAGTGGAGCAAGCTCCAGGCTGAACTGGCCGGCACCGGGCTGCCGGTCTTCCATCTCTTCGCGGGACGGCGAGTGCCCGCGGCGGTGCACGAAGCGCCCTTCGGCATGTCGAAGGTCATCCTGAGCGGGGGGCTGAACGCCGACCACCTTGACGCCGCCCGCCCGTACCTGACGGATGTGGCCCATGCCGTGCGGCATGGTTTCTACGACCTGAAGGCGCTGGAGGCGGACCCGCGGACGCTGTTCTTCTTCGAGGCGGGCCGCACCCGTGACGAGGCTGCAACGCTGGCGATCCTGCGGGGCCTCATGCCCGAGCCGGGGGCAACAGTCTGGCACGGGTCCGTGGTAAAGGTGCCCCTGGTGGAGGGGAGCCCGGATCGGCTGCAACTCAGCGGGCGCCATGGCTTCTTCACCCGGCATGACATCGAGCAGGTCAGCTTTTGCCGGCGCCGCTGGCGCACCTACCGGGTGCGGCGCCCGAGGCTCGGCGCCCCGGGGCCGGCCGAGACCCACAAGCATCCCCTGCGCCTGAGCTGGGAGATGAAGCGAGAGCAGCTGCGCCTGGAGCGTGAGGCGCTCCCCCGGCAGGAGGCGCTTGATTATGCCCGGCTGATGGCTGTGCTCAAGGCCGAAGGCGACCGGCTGCTCCAGGGCGAAATCTTGCCGGTGGTGGAGGAGACCCTTTACAGCGTCGGTCTGTACGAGTGGGAGACTGCCCTGCTCGGATACATGTATCGCCACGGAGCGCCGCTGAGCCTGACCGACGCGGTGGCCTGGGTCCGCGACCAGGGGTTTGTGGACCAGCAGAACGAGTTCCTGGAATGGGAGAACATGCGGGCCTTTTGGGTCGCCGCCGCAGACGACGGGCTCCTCCGGCGGCACGGCGACGGGAGGCTGTCCGCCGCGACAAGCTTTCCGTGGCCCGTGCACGGGGCCACGCATCCCGGGGTGCCACAGCCGGCGGTGTGCGTGGTGTGCGCCACGGTCAAGGGAGACCGGCGGAGGAAGCCCCGCTGGCGAGTCTATGACCCCGAAACTAGCACCTGTAAGTGTACGACATGCCCACACTCCTACGAGCGATAAGTCAGGGACCCCGGCAGCCTTAGTACGGCCGCCGGGGTCCCTTTCACTGTCCAGTGCGCGCACACTGCACAGAAGTTAGACACTGCACGCTGGACATTAAAGCCGGGAAGGCTTGTGCGTCGGGGTTTAGCGAGTCGGCACGATCCTTGCTATAGTCCAGTGCGTACGCAACTTCCCCCGTGGAAAGGGGTGCTCCGATCCTGCTGCTATACACTGCTGACTGGTGGCCCATGGATAGTCGGGCGACCGATATGCTCCGCCTGCGGGAACAAATGACACACCTATTCCCAGCGGCCACCCTGGAGGTTACCGTGCGGTCTCTGGTAGCGGCCCGGGAGTGGGCCATGTGCCGGCGACTCTATGACCAACTTCTTTACCGCGGCATGATGCTGGACAACATCACCGTTGATGATGCGGTCACCCTGGGCATTGCCAACGCCCGTCTGGTGGCGCACCTCTGGCCCAAGTCCATCTACGGCGGCCTGTCGGGCGCCCTGCTCGCCGTGACCAACTACGGCGGAGAGTACCGGCCCTCCAAGCAGTCGCTGGAGCAACTGGCCGCCCATGTGGCGCATCTGACGGCGCCCTGGGGGGGCATGGCCGAACCCTCTGCCGAGGCCGACGCCGTGCAGACCGTGGTCTCGGTGGTTCAGGCGGCCGTGCGGTCCCGCTCCTTCTCGAACCTGTCGAGCCGGATCACCCGGGGCCTGGTGTGGGCCGAGTCGGCTCAGGTGTACGCAGCCCGAAGCCTTCCCTCTGTCGGGCGCCGGGAAGCGGAGATCGCGGCCCGGACCGAGGTGTGGCGAGCTGCCTTCCAATACCTGGAGATGGCGTTTTCGGTCTCGACCCCGCGGGAGCGGGTTTAGCATTATACATCTCCAGGTGTAGTCCGGAAATTACAGCCGCAGAATGACGTCGTCGGCTGTTGCATCTCGTAACCTTTTAAACTGTATGTTGGAGGGGTCACCATGATCACGGCCTTAGGGATCCGAGGGGTCAACCTGGGTTCTGGCGGCCAGCATTCGCCATCTCGTGAAAAAGAGGGCGGTGGGGCGTTCCCGGAGCCGCGGACCCGTCGGACTTCTGGAGTCCGGCGGAGCGTTCGGCCGTTCCGGATCTGGCTGGCGAATCAGGCTCAGGTGGAGATGCTCAGCGGGGCGCCGGCTGTGCCTGTGAACTGGCAGGTCGCCGTAGCTGCCTACCGTCAACACAGCTACAGGAGCGCTTTGAAGACAGAGGAGCAGTGATTCCAGGTGTCTGTGCGGCTGGGTGAGGTAGACAAAATGGCCGAAGTGCTGGTCAAGTGCGAAAGTGCCGAAATGGCCGATGAGATTCGGAGTTTGCTCCGCCGGGCGGGGTACAGGAACGTGCAGGTGGTCGACCACAAGCCGGCAGTGCACCGAATGGCTGCGGTGAGTGAGTACCCATCAGAGGAGCCGCCGGAACTGGCCGAACTACGGGGTGGCTCGGCAGCGATGGTGAAGGTGAGGCATCAGCTCGCACAGGTGGCGCGCCTCGACTCCTCCGTCCTTATCACCGGCGAGACTGGCACCGGCAAGGAACTCGCCGCTCGGGCAATCCATCGGCTAAGCTGCCGGGCCGACCGGCCCTTCGTGGCAGTCAACGTGGCGGCGATCCCGGAAACGCTGATGGAATCTGAACTCTTTGGCTACGCTGCCGGCGCTTTTACCGGCGCCCGGCGTGAGGGTCACAAGGGCCGGTTCCTGCAGGCCCAGGGCGGCACCCTGTTTCTGGACGAGGTGGGCGACCTGGATCTGTCTATGCAGACGAAGCTCTTGCGCGTGCTGCAAGAGCGTCAGGTCGATGTCATTGGCAGCGCCAGTGCGCAGGCGGTCGACCTGCGCATTATTGCTGCGACACACCGCCCGCTCGAAGAGCTGGTTGCTGCAGGGAAGTTCCGGGCCGATCTCTTCTACCGGCTAAACGTGGTACGGATCCATCTACCGCCGCTGCGGGAGCGCCACGATGATGTGGAGGTTCTCGCCGAGCACTTTCTGCGCCAGCTTGCCCAGCGGTATGGGCGGCGGGTGACCCTGTCGCCGGAAGCCATGGGGGCGCTTGGCAAGCATCGGTGGGAAGGCAATGTCCGCGAATTGGCAAACGCAGTGGAGTGCGCGTACTCTATGTGCGACGGGTCCGTGATCTTCCGGGAGCACCTTCCACCCACCGTGCTCCTGTATGACCTGGTAGAGCCGAGGGGAGATCAGGGGCACCGATTCAGTGCGCAGCTCTTGCTGGAGACCCTTCAGCAGACGGGAGGAAACAAGTCGGAGGCGTGCCGGCGCCTGGGCATATCGCGGTCCGGGCTGTACCTCCGTCTCAAGGAGTTGGCGCCCACAGGCGATCACCCTAGATAATATGAGAGTAAAAATTGTACTTATACCCGATAGCCGTATAACCGAAAGACCTTTACAATAACTTAACAATAGCCCTGCTGCCGCCTGTGCAAAATGGGAGTATGTGGGCGCCCCTAACGGGTAGGCCGCCCTGGGAGAGAATACTTTGAAACGTACTTCCTACCCCGGAGCCGAGGTTTGGGCGGCGCGCTTGGGCAGCCTGATGCAGGGGCTGTCCCAGGCCCAGACCGCGGCGGACGCGGCCCGCCTCCTCGCCGAAGCAGCCTGTGCGCGACCTGAGTGGACGGTTGCTGTCCTGGTGCCGGACGCCGATCCCGAACAGCTCTCGCAACTGGCATCGGCAGGTCCTATGGGGGACCAACTGAAGAAGGCCGGCATACACAACTCCCTTTCGGGATGGGTCTGGCGTACACAGCAGCATGCGGTGACGTCAGACCTTAGCCTTGATGCCCGGGTTGATTTGAGCCAGTGCAGGCGCCTGGGAGCGAAGGCGGTCATCTGCCTGCCCATCGCTGTGAATGGCCTGCCCTGGGGTGTGATGTGGGTCGGCTCTGCGGAGAAGGACGAGGATCTCGCCCATGCTGTGTCCGGACTGCAGCCCCTGGTCACTGCTGCCGCTTGGTGCATTCGCGTACTCGAACTGGAGCGCAGCAAGCAGTTGATGGCTCGAAACCTCGTGGCCCTGCGTGAGGTCTCCCGGCTGGTCACCTCCCAGCTAGGCAGTGAGACCGTGATCTCCCTGGTCCTCGACGTGCTGACCTCCCTCCTTGAGTTTGAAGTATGTGCGTTCATGGCGACAGGGGAGGACGGCACCCTGCGGCAGGTTGGGGGCCGCGTGCACAAGGGCTACTGCGGCATTCGCACACTGGAGTCCGGCGATCTTGACCTGGAACCCCTGCGGGCTCAATGGAACCACGTCTACGAGGTTCCGGTGGTCGTGAAGGGTCAGCGGATGGCCCGGCTCGTGTGCGCGAGGTCCACCCCCCTGGGCGGGGAGGAGCAGCAGATCCTCTCGATTTGGGTGACCATGGCCGGTACCGTTGCGTTTCACAATCGGACCGCGATGGCGCTGTTGGAAGACCGCCGGCGGCTGCTCGTCGAGCTGGCAGACGTACTGAGGTCACAGGAGGGCCTGCACGACAGACAGGTTCTTCGCAATACGCAGATCGCTGTCGCCATTGGCAGGCAGCTTGGGCTCTCGGAGCCGCGTATGCGCGACCTGGAGGCGGCTTCGCTCTTGCGGGAGATCATGCCGGACCGACGCAGGGACTGCCCGCTGATCCAGGGGTGCTCAGAATCGAAAGGGGCATGGGAGGAGCAGATTCTCGACGTGGTCGAGCGCTACGCCTCCCTCGTCTACCGGGATGGACGGCAGGAACTCAACCCGCTGGCCGGGCTGATCGAGCTGAAGCAGGAAGGGGCGAGACGGTTCTCGCCCGAGGTAATCAGCGCCCTGGAGGTCGTTGTCTGGAGCCAGCTCAATCTCATGCCCGACGAGGTCACGGCGCCGCGCCCGGCGCCCACCGTCCGGCCGGCGAAGACCAAAGCGGTCGATGATCAGGGCAAACCAGGGGTGGATCTCAGCCTCCTGACAAGCCGAGAGCAGGAGATCCTACACCTCATGGCACATGGGTACAGCAACCGGGAGATCGCCATGCGGCTCTATTTGAGCGAGGCTACCGTCAAGACGCACGTGAGCCGCGTTCTCCACAAGCTGGGCATGTCAGACCGTACCAAGGCGGCTGTATACGTACTTCAGGGCAAACTAGGGCGACAATGAAGCGACACCCGTAACATTTCGGGTGTCGCTTTTTCATGGGTGCGTACATCCGAAGGTGTATGTCTTCTGACATCCACGTCCATCCAGAGAGTGACGACGCCCGTTGCCAATCAACGCTAAACTTTCCTTACATGGATGGAGATGCTTTTCCTGGAAAAAAGGTCACACGGAGGTGGCCGATCGTGGTGGAACGAGAACATTTGCTGCAGGCCGCGCGGCGGGCTGCTGCCGAGGGCAGGCGCGCCGAGGCCCTGCAGGCCTACACGGTTATGCTCGTGCGCGACCGGCGCGACCCGGATGCGGCCCTGGGACTGCGCCGGCTAGGGGTGGAGCTTCCCCGGGAGGATGAGATTGAAGCGGCACCCGCCTTGCCTGCTGTGGTTCCCGCTGCGGCGCCCAGGGTGGCGCCGGCGGTAAAGGCGCGGCCCCCGCTCAGGCCCGAACAACGGCGTTCCGGAGGCGGACTGTGGTATGCCGCGGTCCTGCTCGCCGTGATGGCCATTCTCACAGCCTTGCTCGTCCCCAGTTGCTCGGCGTTGCCCGGCAGGTTGGCCGAAGCTAGCGTGGTGCCCCCCAAGCCGGTGGCCCCCACGGCACCGGCCGACTCCGCCAACTCCACCGTGGGACCGCCCGGCACATACTGCGAGACGACTGAGGCCGCAAAGGGAACACCGCCGCCGGACACGGCGGTGCGGGAGCGCTGGCTTACGGTCACCAGCGCGCTTTGGCGTTACGCCCAGTTGTATGGTCGGTACCCAGCCCGGCTCGATCAACTGGTTCCGGGCGTTCTACATACGATTCCTGCACCCTCACCGGGACAGGCCTGGGTCTACACCCCGCCGGCTGGCGGGGCCGATCTGTGGTCGTCGGTCGCTGGCTCGTTGCGACCGCAGGCCGGGGCTTTTTCAGCCCCGACCTTTCAGCCCATCACAATCCGGGTGAAGGCAGACGAACGCAAGCTCCAGATCCTGTCCGGGGAGCAGCCCCTGCGGGAGTTCGTGGTGGGCGTCGGGGGCGGACAGACCACGCCCAAGGGAACCTTCACGGTAACCCAGCGGGACATGCTCGCCGAGCGGACCGCCAATGGCAAGCCAAACCCGTATGGCACACGCTGGCTGAAGCTGAGCGTGTCCGCCGAGAAGGGCGACTATGGGATTCACGGCACGGACGACCCCACTCAGGTCGGCGGCCAGGCCTCGAACGGGTGTCTGGTCCTAGGGCGCCGTGACCTGGAAGAGCTCTTTGACATGATTCCGCTCGGGACGCCGGTGACCATCGAGTAGGTCACGGCAGGCGTTTCTCTACTGCGAGCCCCTCCTCCGTTTCAACGAGACGGTAGCCGTTTTTGATGAAGAAGCGCAGGAGTCTGGCGAGGTGCTCTTCGTCGCTGTAACGGAGCGTGCCCCGCACCTGGCGGGCGCCCATCTCCCGGAGGATGGGCTCGGTGAACTGCAGTAGGGCGGTGCCCACGCCCCGGTTATGGCTGACCCCGTGCATGTCGAGCAGTTCGGCCACCTCTTCGCAGAGGGAGGCCTGCAAGGTCATCTCCAGGTGGGCGCAGCTGCCGTAAGCGGTAATCGCCCGTGCTTCCAGCAGGCTCGGGCCGAGGTACGCACAGAGGAGCAGGGGAGTGCCCATTTTGTCGGCTGCCAGGGCATGCCGCGCCGGGGCGAGCCTGGCCAGTTCCCGCTCCAAGGTCTCCCGGGCTGCCTGTTCCGAGGCCTGTTCTGCCTCCTTGGCGATCTGCTCAAGGCGTTGTTGCTCCTGGGTCCGCTCCCGCTCCAGCGCAGCCTGTCGCTCAGCCAGCCAGTTCAGGAAGGAGCGCCGGGGCGAGATCAGCCAGTGCCACCATTTACGCATAAGGATCCCTCCAGCACTGAGCTCTGGAGGGATCCTTTTTGCGCCGGGCACGCCCGGACCTGTTGGGCCGAGATCATTCTCCTAGTAGCCGCGGGAGAAGTCGATCAGCCCTGTGAGGGGCTCGCCCTTTACGTAGCGCTCGTAGTTAGCCAAAAAGTACCGGACGACATCCTCCGGCACCGTGGGTCCCGACACGTGCGGCGTGACGGTAACGCCGGGCTCCGTCCAGTACGGATGCTCCTTGGGGAGGGGCTCCACGGCAAAAACGTCGAGCACGGCACCGCCCACACGGCCCGACCGGAGCGCATCCAGCAGCGCCTCGTCCCGGATCACCCGGCCCCGGCCGCAGTTGATGACGACGGCGCCCGGGTTGAGCGCCTGGAACGCCTCGGCGCCAAAGAGGCCGTCGGTCTCGGGCGTGAAGGGCAGGGTGATGGCCAGGAAGTCCAGCCCCCGACAGAACTCGGTGAGCTGCGCCGGGGTGTAGACCTCGGTTACGCCTTCCACCGGGGCGCCGGTGCGGCTGAGGCCCTTCAGCTTCAGCCCCAGGGCGCCGGCCCGCCGGGCCACCTCCGATCCGATCGAGCCGAGTCCGGCGAGCCCCATGGTCTTGCCTTCCAGCCGACCGACGTAGAAGTGTTGCCACGTCTTGTCGGCCTGCTGGGCTGCCACCTGCCGCATCCGCAGGGTATGGGCGAGGGTGTATCCGAGGATATACTCGGCTATATAGCCGCCTAAGATACCTACCACCCGGGTGGTGATCATGCCCGGAGGGATCGGGGCCGTCATCATGTCCTCCACCCCGGCCCAGAGCGCCTGGATCCACCTGCAGCGGCGCAGGAGCGGGTAGAGCTCTGCGGGCATGCGGGCGACCAGCAGAATCTCGGCCAT
Organism: Symbiobacteriaceae bacterium; assembly: GCA_050789255.1. Lineage (GTDB taxonomy): Bacteria > Bacillota > Sulfobacillia > Symbiobacteriales > Symbiobacteriaceae > JBOZRQ01. The sequence continues at coordinate 13,144 of JBOZRQ010000055.1, read as the reverse complement.
GGGGAGCGCTTCGCGGGCCTCTTCCGGCGTACTGCAGGCGGTAATGGGGCCGGCGTAGCCATGGGAGCGCAGCAGGTGAGCGACCTGAGCGGCGTTGTTCGCGTAGATGACGATGTGGTGCATTGCTTAGTCCCCCTGTGTCCATTAGGCTCTCCTAGAGACCTTCCCTTCCATCAGGGGGAAATCCTTCGATCTGTGTTGAACCGAAAAATCAGAGATGATTGACGCACATTCGGCAACGGCTGTGGCTGGCTGCGGCCACCTTCCTGGTGCTGATTGCGGCCGCCAGGAGTTCGCTGCTGATCGCTGGACCACGCTTGCAGCCGCTCAGCCCGAGGCCCGTTTGCGGCAAATGAAGCCAATAACTTAATCAAAAAGTGATAAAACCCCCGGTGCGCGCTCTAGTTTCTCGTTCGTAAGGATGAGATCACTAGGGCACCAACCGGGGGTACTGAGTTATGTGGGATAGTGCAAAGGTTAACCGAAGGTGCGGTTTACATGACCCTTTCGGTTCTACAATTCTTCGGTGCTGCAGGACTAAAATCAGAGTGTGGTATGACAGGGGTTGGGGACCCCATTACTTCGTGTATGGATTAGGAGTGTAAACAAGATGGCGCGTAAACTTGTGACCATTGACGGTAACGACGCAGCAGCTTACGTAGCGTACAAAACCAACGAAGTGATCGCGATTTATCCGATCACGCCGTCCTCTAACATGGGGGAACTGTCGGACGCCTGGGCGGCGGCCGGCGAGAAGAATATTTGGGGCACGGTTCCCGTCGTCCAGGAGATGCAGTCCGAGGGCGGCGCTGCCGGTGCCATTCACGGCGCCCTGCAGACCGGTAGCCTCGCTACCACCTTTACCGCTAGCCAGGGCCTCCTGCTGATGATCCCGAACATGTACAAGATCGCTGGCGAGCTGACCAGCACCGTTTTCCACATCGCTGCCCGTGCCATTGCGGCTCAGGGCCTTTCGATTTTTGGCGACCATCAGGATATCATGTCCGCCCGGGCGACCGGCTGGGCGATCCTGATGTCGAACTCCGTCCAGGAGGCCATGGACCTCGCCCTGGTGGCCCACGCCGCCACGCTCGAGGCCCGGATTCCGTTCATTCACGCCTTCGACGGCTTCCGTACCTCCCATGAGGTCATGAAGATCGAGAAGCTGAGCGAAGACGACATTCGTGCGATGATCCGCCAGGATCTGGTGGATGCGCACCGCCAGCGGGCCCTCACCCCGGACAACCCGGTGATGCGCGGCACCGCCCAGAACCCCGACATCTACTTCCAGGGCCGTGAGACGGTCAACCCGTTCTACCTGGCTACCCCGGCGATCGTGCAGAACTACATGGATCAGCTGGGCGCCATGACCGGCCGTAACTATAAGCTGTTTGAGTACGTCGGCGCCCCCGACGCCGAGCATGTGATCGTAATGATGGGCTCCGGCGCTGAGACCGTCGAGGAGACGATCCAGTACCTGAACGCCCGCGGCGCCAAGCTGGGCATGATCAAGGTCCGCCTGTTCCGCCCGTTCTCCATGGAGCACCTGCTGGCCGCCTTCCCGAGCACCACCAAGTCGATCGCCGTCCTGGACCGCACCAAGGAGCCCGGCTCCGCCGGCGAGCCCCTGTACCAGGATGTCGTCACCGCGATCAGCGAGGGCATGGCCAACGGCACCGTTCCGTTCAACATCTTCCCGCGGATCATCGGCGGCCGTTACGGCCTGGGCTCCAAGGAGTTCACCCCGGCCATGGTCAAGGCCGTCTACGACGAGCTGGCCAAGCCCCGCCCGAAGAACCACTTCACCGTGGGCATCAACGACGACGTCACCTTCTCCAGCCTGGAGGTCGACCCCCACTTCACCACCGAGGCGGACGACGTGGTCCGGGCCATGTTCTGGGGCCTTGGCTCCGACGGCACGGTAGGCGCCAACAAGAACTCGATCAAGATCATCGGTGAGGAGACCGACAACTACGCCCAGGGCTACTTCGTGTACGACTCGAAGAAGTCCGGCGCCACGACGACCTCCCACCTGCGCTTTGGCCCCCGCCCGATCAAGTCGACCTATCTGATTCAGAAGGCCAACTTCATCGCCGTTCACCAGTTCGTGTTCATGAGCACCCTGCCGGTGCTGGCCAACGCCGCTGACGGCGCCACCGTCCTCCTTAACAGCCCCTACGGCCCCGAGGAGGTGTGGGCTCACCTGCCCAAGTCGGTGCAGGAGACCGTCATCAACAAGAAGCTGCGGCTCTACGTGATCGATGCGGTCTCGGTGGCCAAGGAGACCGGCATGGGCCGGCGCATCAACACGATCATGCAGACCTGCTTCTTCGCCATCTCCGGCGTGCTGCCCCGTGAAGAGGCGATCGCCAAGATCAAGTACGCCATTAAGAAGACCTACTCCAAGCGTGGCGAGGCCGTGGTTCAGCAGAACTACGCCGCCGTTGACGCCTCGGTAGCGAACATGTTCGAGGTTAAGGTGCCGGTCGCCAGCTCCGCCCAGTTCGACCTGCGCCCGCCGGTTCCGGCTGCCGCCCCTGCCTTCGTGCAGAACGTGACCGCCGAGATGATCGCCGCCCGCGGTGACGACCTGCCGGTCAGCGCCCTGCCCTGCGACGGCACCTATCCCACCGACACTGCTCAGTGGGAGAAGCGCAACATCGGCCTGGAAGTGCCGGTGTGGGATCCGGACCTCTGCATTCAGTGCGGCAAGTGCGTCGTGGTCTGCCCGCACGCCACCATTCGGGCGAAGGTGTTCGAGCCCAGCCTGGCTGAGGGCGCTCCCGAGGGCTTCAAGCACATGCCCGCCAAGTTCCGTGAGCTGCCCGACCAGCGCTACACGATCCAGGTCGCCGTGGAGGACTGCACCGGCTGCGCCCTGTGCGTGGAGGTCTGCCCGGCCAAGGACAAGACCAACGTCAAGCGCAAGGCGATCAACATGACCACCCAGATGGATGTGCGCGAAGAGGGCATCCAGAACTGGGATTACTTCCTGAGCCTGCCCGAGATCAACCGCCCTGAGAACATGAACTTCGCCACCCCGAAGAACGTCCAGCTGCTGGAGCCGCTCTTCGAGTTCTCCGGCGCCTGCGCCGGCTGCGGCGAGACCCCGTACGTCAAGACGATCAGCCAGCTGTACGGCGACCACATGGTCGTGGCCAACGCCACCGGCTGCTCCTCGATTTACGGCGGCAACCTGCCGACCACCCCGTGGGCCAAGAACGGCCAGGGCCGCGGTCCCGCCTGGTCCAACTCCCTCTTCGAGGACAACGCCGAGTTCGGTCTCGGCATGCGCCTCTCGCTCGACAAGCAGTACGGCTACGCCATGGAGCTGGTCCAGTCGCTGCGTGACCAGATCGGCGCCGAGCTCGCCGACGCCATCCTGGGCGCCGACCAGAGCACCGATGGCGGCATCAACGCTCAGCGCAAGCGCATCGAGCAGCTGAAGGCGATCCTGGCCGGCCTCGACCTGCCCGCCGCCAAGCGACTCCTCCCCATCGCCGACGCCCTGGCCAAGAAGAACGTCTGGATCATGGGCGGCGACGGCTGGGCTTACGACATCGGCTACGGCGGCCTGGACCACGTCCTCGCCACCGGCCACAACGTCAACGTCCTGGTCATGGACACCGAGGTGTACTCCAACACCGGCGGCCAGGCCTCGAAGGCGACCCCTCGCGGCGCTGTCGCCAAGTTCGCTGCCGCCGGCAAGCGCCTCGGCAAGAAGGACCTCGGCATGATCGCCATGGGCTACGGCCACATCTACGTCGCTCAGATCGCCATGGGCTTCAACGACGCCCAGGCGCTGAAGGCGATCCAGGAGGCCGAGTCCTACGACGGCCCGTCCCTGATCATCGCTTACAGCCACTGCATCGCCCACGGCATCGACATGGCCAAGGGCATGAGCCAGCAGAAGCTGGCGGTCGAGTCCGGCCACTGGCCGATCTACCGCTATGACCCCCGCCTGAAGGCGCAGGGCAAGAACCCGCTGCAGCTCGACTGCGGCGCCCCGAAGATCGCCCTGAAGGATTACCTCTACAACGAGACCCGCTTCCGCATGCTGGCCCAGAGCGAGCCCGAGACCGCTGCCCGCCTCCTCGAAGAGGCGCAGGTCGAGGTCAAGGAGCGGTGGCACATTTACGAGAACATGGCGAAGATGAGCTAGTCTCGTCACAAGCCGTCTGGCAGGGGCACTTCACACATGGGGGTGCCCCTGCTCCACTATCTGTGAGTCGGAGGTAGGGAGCTTGGATCTGCGCACTCGTTACTTGGGGCTGAACCTGAGGAATCCGATTGTGGCCTCGTCGACGCCGCTTTCGATGAGCCTGGATGGCATCCGCCGCCTGGAGGAGGCCGGGGCCGCTGCGGTGGTGATGCACTCGCTGTTCGAGGAGCAGATCGACGCCGAAGCTCATCAGCTCGATCACTTCCTCACCTACGGCGCGGACAGTTCGGCCGAGGCGCAGAGCTACTTTCCGGAGTTGGAGACCTACAACATCGGCCCTGACGCCTATCTGGAGCTGATCCGGCAGGCGAAGCGCTCGGTGGATATTCCGATTATCGGTAGCCTCAACGGGGTCTCCAAGGGCGGCTGGACGCGCTACGCCAGGCTGATCGAGGAGGCCGGCGCCGATGCGCTGGAGCTGAACATCTACTACATTCCGACCGACCCGGACCTGCCCTGCTCCCAGGTGGAACTGATGTACCTGGACGTGCTCCAGGAGGTCCGCCAGACCGTGCAGATTCCGGTGGCTGTCAAGCTGAGCCCCTACTTCACCAACATCGCTTACATGGCCCGCCGTCTCTCCGATGCCGGCGCCGACGGGCTTGTCCTCTTCAACCGCTTCTACCAGCCCGATTTGGATATCGAGCAGCTTGAAGTGGTGCCCAGGCTTACGCTGAGCCATTCGCAGGAGATGCGGCTCCCGCTGCGCTGGGCAGCGATCCTGTATGGTCGTGTGAAGGCGGATCTGGCCATTACCAGCGGCGTCCACACCCACGAGGATGTGCTGAAGGCGATGATGGCCGGCGCCAAGGTCGCCATGATGGCCTCCGAACTGCTCCGCAACGGCCCGAGCAGCATTACGGAGACTCTGTCCGGCTTGACGACCTGGATGAAGGAGCACGAGTACGTTTCGATTGAGCAGATGCAGGGAAGTATGAGCCAGAAGAACGTGGCCGAGCCGGCGGCCTTTGAGCGGGCGAACTACATGAAAGCCCTGCAGTCGTTCCGCCGCGGACACTAAGCGCTATGAATCAGGCCCGCCCTGGAGAATCACTGGGGCGGGCCTGCATTTTTCCTGGGCGCATGAGGGTAACGTATTACCGATTCGAGCGTCCAAATAGATAGGTATACAATTTTCTGTCTAAAAACTGTGAAGTGGGTGGTTATTTGCCGGCATCCGTACGAAATCGCAAGCGTTCCTTTCTGGTTCAGTTGCTGCACCGCGGCTTCATGATTACCTTTGGCGCTCTTCTGGTGGCTGTAGGTCTTGAGATCTTCCTTGTCCCAAACAATATCATCGATGGCGGCGTTGTGGGCCTGTCCATCATTAGCGCACATCTGTCCGGGCTGCCCATCGGCCTGTTTCTGGTCCTGCTGAACCTGCCCTTCCTGTGGATCGGGTATCAGCAAATTGGTAAGACATTCGCCCTGTCGACACTGTTCGGGGTGGTTGTCATGTCCATCTTCGTCAGCTTCTTGCACCCCGTGCCGGTGCTGACCAGTGACCTCTTGCTCGCATCGGTCTTCGGGGGCGTGATCCTCGGGCTTGGCGTGGGCATCATTATTCGCAGTGGCGGTAGCCTTGACGGCACGGAGATTGTAGCCATCGTGGTCGGGAGGCGGCTCCCCTTCTCCGTAGGCGAGATCGTCATGTTTTTCAACGTCTTCATCCTTGGCTCTGCCGGCTTCGTCTTCGGCTGGGACAAGGCGATGTACTCCTTAATCGCCTACTTTGTCGCCTTCAAGGCGATCGACATTGCGATTGAGGGCCTGGATGAATCGAAATCGGCAATTATCATTACGACCCAGGCAGCGGCGATTCGCGACGCGATTCTGCACCGCCTGGGTCGTGGTGTCACAGAAATCCCGGCCAAGGGGGGCTACTCCCAGGAGGCCAAGTCGATGCTCTACTGTGTGATCACACGACTGGAGGTCGCCAAACTCAAGTCGATCGTCATCGACAAAGACGAGAGCGCCTTTGTGGTCGTGGAGAACGTACATGACGTGCTTGGCGGTCGGACGGCCAAGCGGTCGATTCACTAGGGCATTGGGGCATTTACCGCCGCGGATGCGCGGATTGCACGGATTCTAATCACAATCGCGGATTACTTGGTAAACCTTCCTGGTCATATATATTTCTATATATAACCAAGTGGGCATCCCAGGTCATCCGCGTGTGATGCCGGAAATCCGTTAATCCGTAAATCCGCGGCCATTTTTATGCCCCCTCCGGGATTCGACGGCGTGACGGAAGCTCAAAGCGTTGACGCTTCTCGGCGGTGGGGACCGAAGGCATGTGTTGGTCGACCAGGTCGAAGGTCTCCGCGATGAGCTGGCAGACCTCCCGGGCCGCCTCGTGGGCGGGCGCCCGCCAGAGCCCCAGCATGCGCTCCAGGAAGCGCTCAGGCTTGATCTGCATCTGCTCAATGGGGAGCCACATGCGTTTGACCTTGCCGGGGTGGTACATGCGGTTCAGGCCGCACATGACCCCCAGCAGGTTTTTCTGGGTGGTCAGGAACAACTCGGCCAGGAAGGGGAGGTCGCCCCGGTCGGCGCCCATCTCCATGAAGACCGCCCGCGGGCTGAAGCGCAGGTGCTCCCGCACAAGGGCCGTGGCGAGTTCCTCGGGGAAGGCGGAGAGGCGCCGCTTCCAGGCCTCTGCGACCTCTGCCCCGTACAGGGGGACCGCCTGGAGGATGCCGGTGGCGACCAGGTGGAGGTCGAGGTCCAGCGAATGCTTCTCCAGCAGTTGCGCCATGCGGTCCTCCAACTGGGAGACCTGGGCATGGGCGACGTCGACCCGGATGCCGCTGGGTTGCTGGAAGTGGTAGACCGCGAAGCCCTCCCCGGTGCCCCAGAAGAAGCCGCCGCCCGAGGCGACCGCTGCCTCCTTCTCGGCCTGGAGAAGCTGATCGCCCGGGGGGCCGTCGTAGTAGACCAGCAAGTCGACGTCGGAGGCGGCGTCGGTTTGCCCGACGGAGGCGGAACCGGAGAGCAGGATCACCTTTACCCGTGGGTCGGCAGCATAGACCGCCGCCCGTTCTCTGGCGATGCTCAGGAACTCCACCTCATACTCCTCCTTGCAGGCGGGCAAGCCCCCGCTGTATGTGCTCACTCTGCCCGGACTCGACGCCATACCGGATCTCGTGGAGGGGCCAGAGCCGGGTGTAGAAGCGCATGCGGTCGAAGAAGCCCGGGTCGATGGGGCCGCGGTAATGGTCCAGCACGCCGGGACCCAGGTGAAGCACCCCGATCAGGTCAAAGCATGGGTCCCCGATGATGGCGTCCTCAAAGTCGATCACACCGGTGAGCACGGCATCCTCTACGAGAAGGTGGTCGGGGCTCAGGTCGTGGTGGAGGAGGACGGGCTTGAACCGGAAGTGGCGGTCGTCGTCGAGGAAGCGCTCGATGAACGCCGCGACCGACTGCTGCTCAGCAAGGCTCAAGTGGGGCCAGATCAGTGCTCGGGTTTCGGCGTACCACCGCCGGTACTCGGCCCGCCACGCTTCGGGTTTGCCGCCGGGGACTCCGCAGGCCGCAGCCTGCTCCACGGGGAACCGGTGCAGGGCGGTCAGGAAGTCGCCCACCGCGCCGGCGAAAGCAGGAGCCACTTCCGGCCCGCTCGACAGCGGGGTGCCAGGAATCAGGGGGTACCCGCCGAAGGGCCAGGGGAAGTCGAGGGCGCCCTCCCTCGCGGCAAAGCGGTAATCAGGCACCGGCACCGGGAGCCCGGCCTTCGCCCCGAGGGCTGGCAGCAGGGCCATCTCCCGCCCGACGGCGGCGGCCACGCGCTCGTTCTTGGGAAAGCGGAACAGCAGGGCATCGTCGACCAGGAAGGCGGTGTTCGCCCAGCCCTCCCCGAACGGGCGCACGCTCAGGGCGGGGAGCTCGGGAAAGGCGTGCCGGATCAGGCCGCGGGCGCGTTCGCTATCCACCGGACGCGGACCCCCTTGAGTTTTATCCGTATCAAACTGTATAATGGGTTCGTCCAAGAAGAAACAGTATGAAGGGACGATCTCTACCAGTGGGCACGCGGTTCTGGACTTATATCGTTGGACGCAGCATCAGTCTCCTCGGCGACGGCTTCGGGCTGATCGCCATGGGTTGGGTCGTTTATGAGATCACGGGCTCCAAGCTGGCCATGGGCAGCCTGTACCTGATGAGCCTTGTCCCCGAGGTGGTGGTGCGCCTGTTGGGCGCCCCCCTGATCGACCGGCTGAACCGGATTCGGCTCATGGTGGTGCTCGATCTGGTGATGTTCGCAGCCTATGCCCTGCCGCTGGCCCTCGCCGTGACCGGGCACTTGCAGCTGTGGCACCTCTTTGCGCTCAAGCTGATCTCCGGGGCGGCCGCTGCGCTGTACCGGCCGGCATCCCAGGTGCTGGTACGCAACCTGGTCTCCGATGAGCACCTGCTGCGGGCGAATGCGATCATGGGCTCGCTGCTGGAGTCGATGCGCGTAGTGGGACCCCTGGTGGCAGGCCTGATCATAGGCGCTTTCGGCTCGCACGCCGCCCTGGCGATCGACGCGGCGAGCTTTGGGCTCTCAGCGCTCACCTTCATGGCGGTCCCGGCGGCTATAGGCCAGGTGGAGCGGCGCACCGGCGGCCCCGGCACCTACTGGGGGGAGATGACCGAGGGCTTCCGCTTCTTCGGCAAGGTGCCCGCCCTGCTCACGCTGACGGTCATGCTGGGCCTCTGCTATGTGAGCGCCTGGGCGATCTTCGCGATGCATGCCCCGTATGTGGCCGAGCAGCTGGGCGCCGGCGCCCAGATCGTGGGCGCCATGCAGGCGTGCTGGCCGCTGGGCTTTGCCCTGGGCGCCGGGGCGCTTGGGTACATTGGCGAGGTGAAGCAGCGCCGTACGATCATGCTATGGTCGCTGGTGGGGACGGGCGTGGCCTTCGTGGGGCTCTCCCTGGCGGGGCCGGGGCAGGTGTGGCTCGCCCTGGCGTGCAAGGTCCTGGAGGGCGCCTCCTTCGCCGTCTTTACTTCCACCAGCACGGTGATCTTCCTGCGGTTGGTGCCCCAGGAGATTCAGGGCCGAGTGATGTCGGCACGGCTGCTGCTGGCCTGGGGCGGTGGCCCGCTGGGCGCCTTCCTGGGCGCCTACCTGGGCGAGCGGTGGGGGCTGGCGCCCATGTTCCTGGCTGCGGGGATCCTGCCGATCGTGCTGGGGCTGGGCGGCTTCCTGTTCCCGGGGCTCCGGCGGGTCGACGGGGACCTGACGGCGCCCGGCGCAACGCTGGCAGAGGGGGCGTAATCCGTGAGCTACTCCGTTCAGACCGACTGGGCCCCGGCCTACGAGTTGGTGGTGAGCCTTCACGCCTACCTGAGCACCCAGCACCACCGACTGCAGGAGATGGGAGACGACTGGGCGGCGTCGGTCGGGGGCCTGCTGAGCAAGCCGTTGCAGAAGGCGCTGGCCGAACTGCCCGAGCCCCCGTGCCTGCGTCAGTTTGGCCTGCTGATCTGGCAGTGCCCCGAGCGTGACCGGTCGGCCGCAGGGTTTTTGCGGTGGCTGTCTGCGAGCAGCGCAGGGGAGATCTACGAGCTGCTGGCCCCGTCCCTGGCGCCTGAAGGGATTCGGCTGCCCCCCGAGCGGAGCCGCTACGCCGAAGTGCTGGCAGCCTGGAACGAGGAGTACTTCGCCGGGGTGGCGCCCGCCGTCCATGCCGCCCTCGCGGACCGGGCTGCCAACCCGGTCGGCACCCACCTGCCCCTGCAGGAGGCGGTGGAGGAGGCCACCAACGGGTTCTGGGTCGAGCCGGAGGAGGTCCGGCGGGTCCTGTTGGTGCCGCAGTACCACAAGCGACCGCTCACGGTCTGGTCGCCCTGCACCGACCTGCTGATGTTCCTCTGCCCGGTGGACCTGCCGGTGGCCGCCGGCGAGCCCGGCCCCGGGCTCCTGCGCCTGACCCGCGCCCTGGCCGACGAGAGCCGGCTGCGGATTCTCTATAGCCTGGCACAGGCACCGCTCAGCTTCACCGAGATCGTGGGCAGGAGCGGCCTGACCAAGGGAACCGTGCATCGGCATGTCACGGTGCTGCGTGCCGCGGGATTGGTGCGCTCCCACCTGCACCGGGGCGAAATCCAGCACTACAGCCTGCGACCTGGGGCTTTCAGCCGGGTCGAAGCAGCATTGACCCGGTTCGTGTCGGCAGGCTGACACACCCGCAGGGAGACAAACATACACTGCGGTGTATTATGTCTACCTATGAGGGGTGTGACCCGTGGGATATCAGATGCGGCGGTTTGGGTCGACCATCCGTCTCGCATTCGCCCGTCCGGCGGGCTCCGGCAACGTCTGTACAGGCGGTCTCACGCTGGTTGCTGGTGGAGAGGTGAGCATCTCGGACGGCGATAAGGCGGCCCATACCGCCGCTGGCCTGCGGGACGACGGGCTGCTTGTCCACGTGGCCGCCGACAGTCTGACCCTGACGGAGTTGGCCCATGTTATGCGGGAGCTGGGCTGCCTTACCGCCGTGACGTGTTACGCCAGCGGCTCTGAGAACGGCGCCGTGCTCTTCGGAGAGGGGTCGGCCGCCCCGCCGGATGTGGCGATGGCCGTTCCTGATCGCGGCCGGGCGATCATTGGCAGGCCCCTGGCCGACGCCAGTCAAATGGAGGATCATTGCCACTCGGTGAACCCGCACGCCCCTTACTTCGCTGAACTCTACCTGCAGACCGGCCAACGGGTGGGTGTGCGCGGGGACGTGGCCTATGCCCAGGCCCTGCTGCAGACCGACTACTTTCGATATACCGGCGCCGTGCTATTCTGGCAGAACAACTTTGGCGGGCTGGGCGCCACCGGTCCCGGCAGCCCGGGCGAGACCTTCGCCTCCGCTGCGGAGGGGATCTTGGCCCAGTTGCAGCATCTCCATGCTTACGCCACGGTGCGCCCGCTGCCCTCGGGGCTGCTGCTCGCCGATACCCGCTACGACATGGTCACCTGGGGCAGCGCCCCCACCGTGGATGCCCTCTCGGGGCGGTGGGCGGCGGACACCGGTTACGGCGCGAGGATCGACGAAATCCTGGACGCCATCCTGAGACTGCCGGCCCGCACAGTGGGGCCGAGGGAGCGGGCTTCCTGGTTCATCGCCAACAGCAGATGGGCAGCCGCTGCTCACCAGGCCCGGCAGGCGGCCGGAGTGGAGCCGGTGCCGCTCGAGCGCAAGGCCCGCACCTGGAGCGGAGTCGTGGTGCTCCGGCAGCCTGCGGAAGTCAGGAGTGCGGCCTTCGGGGGCGGTCTGATCGGGGTTCTCCCGGCGGGCTCCTACTACCCGTCCTTCCGGATGACCCTGGACGGGGCCTGGCACATGATCACCCTGTACGACGGCACCAACGGCTGGGTGCCCACGCACAGCCTGCAGCGGATTCCCACGCCCGCCAAGGCGCCCGCAGAGCCCACCCAGGCGATCGTGGTGATCGACCCCGGGCACGGCGGCTCGGACAACGGCGCCACGGGACCTACGGGGATTCGGGAGAAGGCGGTCAACCTGAGCATTGCCACCTTGCTGCTGAAACGGCTGGTGGGCGCCGTCGGACACGTCTGGATGACCCGCACGGCCGACATTGATGTAAGTCTGGGTTTCAGGGCCGACCTGGCCACCGCCAGCGGCGGCAACCTGCTCCTGAGCGTCCACAACAACTCCCGGGCCAGCACCTCCACCGGCACCGAGACTTACTACCAGTGCGGCTGCGAGCAGCAGCAAGCGACCTTGGACGACTCCCTCCGCCTGGGCTGCCTTGTGCAGAGCCAGGTGCTGAGCTCCCTGGCTCAACATAACCAGGCCTTCGGCAACTGCTGCCCTCCTTGCGACCGCGGCCTTCGGTGCCGGCTCTCCGACCCAGCCAATCCGCGGGATTACTACTACGTGCTTCGCAACACCTTCATCCCCGCCGTCCTTTTGGAGGGGCTGTTCCTATCGAACCCCCAGGAGGAGGCGTGCCTGTCGCAGCCTGCAATGCAAGAGACCATCGCAGATGCGCTGTTTCAGGCGATTATCGCTTTCCTTCACGGCGTGCAAGGCGAGTGCTCAGTACGACCACCGCTCTTCGGCATGCAAAACTGAACACCCCGGCGCGGCACCGCCGGGGTGTTTTTTTGGACATAATAACGCCGACTCCCGCTCAATCCATGGAAGGGGGACGGCTGCATGCAGGCTCACCTGGCAGAATCCTTGTCGGTGCGGCAGGCGATTGAGGACCGGCGCTCCATCCGGAGGTTTGTGCAGGAGACCATCAACGGTGATGACCTGGAGGAGATCCTGCGGCTGGCGCACCTGGCGCCCAGCGCGTGGAACGTCCAGCCCTGGCGGTTCCATGTGGCGGTCGACCCCGAGGTGAAGCGGCAGCTGCGGGCCGCCGCCTACGACCAGCCCCAGGTCACCTCGGCGCCCGCCGTCATCCTTGTGGCCAGCGACATGGAAGATGTCCTGGCCAACGCCGAGGAGGTGGCCCATCCGGGCATGCCGCCGGAGGGCAAGCAGCGGTTGGTGGACACGATTCGCACCACCTTCGGGAAGCAGAGCGTGGCGGACCGGGGGCAGTGGGGCCTCACCCAGACCAACATCGCCCTCGGTTTCCTGCTGGTGGCGGCCCGGAGCATGGGCTACGCCACGGTTCCCATGCTCGGCTTCGACCAGGCGAAGGTGCGGGAGATTCTGGACCTGCCGGAGCATGTGCTCTTTGCAGCCATGGTGCCGATCGGCCACCCGGCCGAGGACGGCTTTTCGCACCACCGCCACGACCTGGACCGCATCATCACCTACCACTGAGACAGCAAGAGCCGTCGCACGGGATGTGCGGCGGCTCTTTGCATCTGTACGCCTCGCAGTTTACGTAACTAGGGAGTTCAAGTCTCCCCAGTCCCCAAGCTCGTAGACGGGGACTGTAGCCTAAGAACAGTCCGCATGCCGG